>NZ_CP196042.1:1200000-2400000 GCF_051549805.1 Microbacterium fluminis | reverse complement strand
GTGACGTAGTCGTCGACGAGGATGCGCCACGCCTTCTCGGTGCCCCACGCCTCGGCGTCGGCGTAGTAGTCGAACAGGCGGTCGTACGTCACGTCGACGAGGTCGGCGCCGAGGACGGTGCGACTGATCGCCGCGTACGCTTCGTCGGCGGACGTGTAGCCGAGGTCCTTGGCGTAGCCGCCGAGGAGATCCTCGGCGAGGAGGTACTCGTGCGACTCGGCCTCGGCGCGCTCGTCGCCGCGGTGCACGTCTGCGGCGCCCGCGGGACCGCCCGGGACGACGACGTAGCGGATGGCGGGACCCACGGCCAGCGCGAGGTTCGTCGGCAGGGTCCACGGTGTCGTCGTCCACGCGAGCGCGCGCACGCCGGTGAGCCCGAGCGTCTCGGCCTTGACGCCGGTCAGAGGGAAGGTCACCGTCACCGAAGGGTCCTGGCGCATCTTGTAGACGTCGTCGTCCATCCGCAGCTCGTGGCTGGACAGGGGCGTCTGGTCGCGCCAGCAGTACGGCAGCACGCGGTGGCCCTCGTACGCGAGTCCGTTGTCGTGCAGCGTCTTGAACGCCCACAGGACGGATTCCATGTAGGTCGTGTCGAGCGTCTTGTACCCGCGCTCGAAGTCGACCCAGCGGGCCTGTCGGGTCACGTAGTCCTGCCACTCGTGCGTGTACGCGAGCACCGACGAGCGCGCCTTGGCGTTGAAGACGTCGATCCCCATCGACTCGATCTCGTGCTTCTCGGTGATGCCGAGCTGCTTCATGGCCTCGAGCTCCGCGGGGAGACCGTGCGTGTCCCAGCCGAAGACGCGGTCGACGCGCTTGCCGCGCATCGTCTGGAAGCGCGGGAAGAGGTCCTTCGCGTAGCCGGTGAGGAGGTGGCCGTAGTGCGGCAGCCCGTTCGCGAACGGGGGGCCGTCGTAGAAGACCCACTCCTGCGCGCCGTCGCGGTTCTCGATCGACGCGCGGAACGTGTCGTCGGCGGCCCAGTACTCGAGCACCTCGGCTTCGATCGCGGGGAACCGGGGACTCGAGGTCACGGCGGCGGCGCCGAAGCTCGCCCCGGCGGTCGATGGGCGGGGGTAGGTCATGTTCACTCCAGCAGGTCGCGGTGCTTCCTGCGAGGACGACCCTCCCGGTGGGGAGGACCGCGGTACCACCCCGCGTATCCGACGCCGGAGCGCGGATCCCTCTCACTGCGGCTGTGACGGGCCTGCCCCGTTCGGTTCTACTGGACGCGCGTGCGCCGTTCTTCCGAAGACTCCCCGGTGATGGCCGGATCGATGTCGATGCCGACGAGTCTACCGTCCGGGCACCGTCGTCGAGGTACTACGACCATCGTGCAATGGCGGCTCCGTCCCGGCCGGGCCGAGAGTGGACACATCGACCGCGAAACCTCGCGATCTGGCCACATGACCGGTCAACGGTCACAATCGACGGAGGACATCATGAAGACGAAGCTTCTCATCGGCGGTGCCGTCGTTCTGGCGGCGGTGCCTGCCGTGCTCGGACTGTGGGGCAACGCCTCCTTCTCGCAGGACCTCCCGGTGCGCGTCCCCGCGTCCGGACAGGTGCTGCCGCTCACCCCGACCCCCTCGGCCACCCCCTCGCCGTCGGCATCCGTCGACGACAAGGGCGGACTGATCCCCCGCGACCAGCGCACCGAGCCCGGCGACGACCGTGCGGTGAACGGATCGGGAGGCGCCGGCACCACCGCGCCGGTCCCCGCGCCCAGCCCGTCGGCATCGGTCGACGACCACGGCGGACAGACCCCGCGCGACCAGCGCACCGAGCCCGGCGACGACCGTGCGGTGAACGGTTCCGGTGGTTCGTCGAACAGCGGCTCGTCCAACAGCGGCTCGGGGAGCGGATCGTCGAACAGCGGGTCCGGCAGCAGCGGCGGGCACGGCAGCGACGACACGGGCGGCTCCGGTCACAGCGGGAGCCACGGCTGAGTGAGCGCTGACACCGAACCTCTGACCCCCATCGATGCGTCCGCATCGGCGGGGGTCGGCGGCGCACCCTGGACCGTCATCGCCGACGGTACGCAGCAGCAGCGGAAGGACGTCGCCACGGCGGCGCTGCGACCGCGCCGCGTCGTGCTGCGCCTCGGGCTCGGCCTGCTCGCCGTCCTGGTGCTCGTCGGGGTGCTCGGCGCCTTCGCCTCCCAGCTGCTCGCCGAGCGCGAGGCGGTCAACGACGCGGCGAACATCGCGGACGTGTTCGCCGAGGCGCTCATCCAGCCCTCTGTCACGAACGCACTCGCCGACGGCGATCCCGCCGCCGTGACCGCGCTCGACGCGATCGTGCGCGAGCGGATGCTGGGCCCCAACGTCGTGCGGGTGAAGATCTGGTCGCCGGAGGGCACCGTGCTGTATGCCGACGAACGCGGACTCATCGGTCAGACCTTCCCCCTGGGCGATGCGCAGCGTCAGGCGCTCGCCAATCCGCAGACCCGCGCGGAGATCTCCGACCTCTCCAGCTCCGAGAACCGCTTCGAGACCGGTGGCCGACTCCTGGAGGTCTACCGGCCGGTGTGGACCCCGGACGGCCGGCAGCTGCTGTTCGAGATGTACTCGCCGTACGAGCCGGTCGCCGCGCGATCCGACGAGCTCTGGCGCGGATTCGCCGGGGTCACCGTCAGCAGCCTCCTGCTCCTGGTCGCCCTCACCGCGCCCATCGTGTGGCGCCTGCTCTCGCGGGTGCGCCGCGACGAGCGCGACCGCCTGAACCTCCTGCAGCACGCCGTCGACGCCTCCGAACAGGAACGCGGTCGCATCGCCGCGACGCTCCACGACGGTCCGGTCCAAGAGCTGGTCGGCACCGCCTTCGCCGCCGAGAACGTCGCCGATCGTGCTCTCGACCGGGGCGAGCCCGCCCTGTCCGACGAAGCGCGCGCGCTGGCATCCTCCCTCCGCGGCAACGTGCGCGCCCTGAGGTCGCTCCTCATCGACATCTACCCGAGCAGCCTCGCCGGCGCGGGCATCTCTCAGGCTCTCACCGACCTCGCCGCCAGCGTGAACGGCCGCGGACTGCACACCCGCGTGGACGTCTCGTCCGAGCTCCCACCGCTGTCCGAGCGGAGCGAGCGGCTGATCTACCGCGTGGCGCAGGAGTGTCTTCGCAACGTCGCGGCGCACGCGGGCGCCGCGACCGCGGAGGTCCGACTGACCGGACACGGCGACGCGGTGGTGCTCGAGGTCTGCGACGACGGGATCGGGATCGATCCGGCGACGCTCGCGACCCCGCAGGCGGGGCATTTCGGGACGCGCATCATCGCCGAACTCGCGATCGAGGCCGGTGCCCGCCTCGACGTGTCGAGCGCCCCCGGTGCCGGCACGGCCTGGCGCCTGCGGATTCCGCACGCCGGAGAGGGAGACGAATGATCCGGGTGCTGGTCGTCGACGACCACGTCATGGTGCGGGCGGGGCTGGCCGGCATGCTGGGCGCCGCCGGAGACATCGAGGTGGTGGGCCAGGCTGCCGACGGCGCGGCGGCGGTCGAGGAGGCCCTCGCCCATCGACCGGACGTCGTGCTCATGGACCTGTCCATGCCCGAGGTCGACGGCATCGAGGCCACCAAGCGCGTCCGCGCGGCACTGCCCGAGGCCGCCGTGGTGGTCCTGACGTCGTTCTCCGACCGCGCCCAGGTGCGTCGCGCGCTCGAGGCGGGCGCGGTGGGCTACCAGCTGAAGGATGCCGAGCCCGACGTCCTCCGCGAAGCCGTCCGCGCCGCCGCTCGCGGAGACGTGCCCCTCGATGCGCGGGTCGCCCGCGTGCTCCTCACCCAGGTCGTGGCACCGGCCGACCCGCTCAGCCCGCGCGAGCGGGAGGTGCTCGAACTGGTCGCGGAGGGCATGGCGAACAAGCAGATCGCCCGCACGCTGGGCATCACCGAACGCACCGTGAAGGCGCACCTCGGCAGCGCGTTCCGGCAGATCGGCGTCGCCGACCGCACGAGCGCGGCGCTGTGGCTCCGCGACAACTCCCGGACCGCCTGACGCGCGCACAGCTGCCCGGCGCGCAGCCGCCCGGCGTGCACCGCCGCCCGACGCTCCCGGCCGCGAGGCGACCCCGTCCGACCGCCGGTAGACTCGGGGCGACCCACACTCAGGCACGCACACACGGTGCCGCACATATGCAGGAGACCACCCCATGGCCGACGCGCACATTCCCGACAAGCCCGCCCTCGAGGGTCTCGAGCAGAAGTGGGATGCGGCCTGGGCCGCGCAGGGCACGTACCTGTTCGATCGCGCCCGTGCCGCGGCATCCGGACGTTCCGGCGTCTTCTCGGTCGACACTCCTCCGCCGACCGCGTCGGGCAGCCTGCACATCGGGCACGTGTTCTCGTACACGCACACCGACGTGAAGACCCGCTTCGAGCGGATGCGCGGCAAGACGGTGTTCTATCCGATGGGCTGGGACGACAACGGCCTGCCCACCGAGCGCCGCGTCCAGAACTACTACGGCGTGCGGTGCGACCCCTCGCTCCTGTACGACCCCGACTTCACGCCGCCGTTCCAGGGTGGCGACAACAAGTCGAGCAAGGCCGCCGACCAGCAGCCGATCAGCCGCCGCAACTTCATCGAGCTGTGCGAGAGCCTCACGCTCGAGGACGAGAAGCAGTTCGAGGCGCTCTTCCGCCAGCTCGGTCTCTCGGTGGACTGGACGCAGACCTACCGCACCATCTCGGACGACACGATCCGCACCAGCCAGCTCGCGTTCCTGCGCAACCTCGACCGTGGCGAGGCCTATCAGGCCCTGGCCCCCACCCTGTGGGACGTCGACTTCCGGTCGGCGATCGCGCAGGCCGAGCTCGAGGACCGCGATCAGCCGGCCGCGTACCACCGCCTCGCCTTCCACAAGACCGACGGCTCGGGCGACGTGCACATCGAGACGACGCGGCCCGAGCTGCTCGCCGCGTGCGTGGCGCTGGTGGCCCACCCGGACGACGAGCGCTATCAGCCGCTGTTCGGCACGACGGTGCGCACCCCGATCTTCGACGTGGAGGTGCCGGTCCTCGCCCACCCGCTCGCCCAGGTCGACAAGGGCTCGGGCATCGCCATGATCTGCACGTTCGGCGATGTGACCGACATCGTGTGGTGGCGCGAGCTCGACCTGCCCAACCGCACGATCGTCGGCAAGGACGGGCGCATCCTCGCGGACGCTCCCGACGTGCTGGTGACGGATGCCGCGATCGCCGCGTACGCGGAGCTGGCGGGCAAGACGATCTTCAGCGCCAAGAAGGCGATCGTCGACCTGCTGCGCGCCTCCGGCGAGCTCATCGGCGACCCGAAGCCGTTCACGCACGCGGTGAAGTTCTTCGAGAAGGGCGACCGCCCCCTCGAGATCGTCTCGACGCGCCAGTGGTACCTGCGCAACGGGGCGCGCGACGAGGCGCTGCGCGACACGCTGATCGCCCTCGGCGCCGGCATGGCGTGGCACCCCGACTTCATGCGCGTCCGCTACGAGAACTGGACGAACGGACTCACCGGCGATTGGCTCGTCTCGCGGCAGCGCTTCTTCGGCGTGCCGATCCCGGTCTGGTACGGGCTCGACGAGAACGGCGAGCGGGACTTCGACGTCGTGCTCACGCCGGATCTCTCGGCCCTGCCCGTCGACCCGACGATCGACGTGCCCCCCGGCTATTCCGCCGACCAGCGCGGCGTCGCCGGAGGCTTCGAGGGCGAGCGCGACATCTTCGACACCTGGGCCACATCGTCGCTGACCCCGCAGCTCGCCGGCGGCTGGGAGCGCGACCCCGAGCTGTGGAACCTCGTCGCCCCGTTCGACCTGCGCCCGCAGGGGCAGGACATCATCCGCACGTGGCTGTTCTCGACGATGCTGCGCAGCGCACTGGAAGACGATCGGGCCCCGTGGACGGATGCCGCGATCTCGGGCTTCATCGTCGATCCCGACCGCAAGAAGATGTCGAAGTCGAAGGGCAACGTCGTCACGCCGGCCGACATCCTCGACCAGCACGGCACCGACGCGGTGCGGTACTGGTCGGCCTCCAGCCGCCTCGGCGCCGACGCCGCCTTCGACCCGCAGAACCCGACCCAGGTGAAGATCGGGCGCCGCCTCGCGATCAAGGTGCTCAACGCGGCGAAGTTCGTGCTGTCCTTCCCGGTCCCCGAGGGCGCCCAGGTGACGCACGCAGTGGATGCCTCGATGCTCGCCGCCCTGGACGAGGTCGTGCGCGACGCGACGAAGGCGTTCGAGACCTACGACCACGCCCGGGCGCTGGAGGTCACCGAGTCGTTCTTCTGGACGTTCTGCGACGACTACCTCGAGCTGGTGAAGGAGCGCGCCTACGACCAGAGCGACGTGGGTCAGGCATCCGCGGCACTCGCCCTGCGCCTGGCGCTGTCGACTCTTCTGCGCCTGTTCGCCCCCGTGCTGTCGTTCGCGACGGAGGAGGCGTGGTCATGGTTCGAGGAGGGATCGGTGCACACCGCCGCGTGGCCCGATCCCCGGGGCGTCGCGGCGGATGCGCCCGTGCTCGCGGCCGCGAGCGAGGCCCTGGTGGGCATCCGACGGGCCAAGACCGAGGCGAAGGTCTCGCAGAAGACCCCCATCGCGTCGCTGACGATCACGTCGCCGCACATCTCGGCGTTGCGGCTCGCCGAAGGCGACCTGCGCGCGGTGGGCCGCATCGCGGAGATCACCTTCGTCGAGGGCGACCACACCGCGGTGAGCGACATCGTGCTCGCACCGGAGGAGAGCTGATGCAGCTCGGGACGCGCTGGACCGCCGGGGCCACGCCCCCGGCGGCGGTTCCCGCGGAGCTGCATCCGCAGATCGCGGCGGTGGAGGCGTCTCTCGCCGGAGCCTCGCCGATGCCGCGCTGGACGCTCACGTGGCTGGAGCGCCGACCGGTCGCCGAGCTGGACACGGGGGTGATCGTCACGATCGACGCGGGAGGCGCGGTCGTAGTGCGTCACGACGTGGACGACGAGTTCGCCTGAGCCGAGGCGCGCTCGCCCGCTCAGCGGCGATGGACTCCCAGTCGCACCGCGTCGAGCCGCATGCGCTCGCGCTGCAGGTCGGCGTAGCTCTCGCCGACCTCGGCGCGCTCCGCCCGGCGCCGCGCGCTGTGCGCGGCGATCCGGGTGAGCCCGTCGGCGACGACGAGCAGCGCCCGCTCGATCCGGGTGCCGCGGGACGCGGCATCCGTCCAGATGAGCGGTGCGGTGTGGCTGGTCATGGCTGCTCCTCAGTCCGGGAGGGGGAAGATGTCGGCGCGGATCGTGACGGGTCGGACGTCGTCGCCGTTCTGGTCGCGGTAGCGCTCGACGTAGTCGCTGATGATCACGGAGATCTCCGCGGCGAGTTCGCCCAGCTGGCCCGCGGTCAGTCGCGCCGTCGCGGTGCTGATCATGGGCGTCTCCTCCCACGGACCACCCGCGGCGTGTTCGGCTCCACGGGAGACGAACTCCATCAGCTGTTGGTGTCGGCGGTTGAGCGTCTCGGTCAGCACGATCTGACTCGCCGCACGGCCGGAGGGCGTGCGCATCACCGCCGGATCGCCGAGCGACACCATCCCGCGCGGACGCTCCCACCAGCGCTCTCGCGCCGTGCCGCGATCGCGGACCTCGCGGATGAGATCGTGCTTCGCCAGGGCGCGCAGGTGATAGCTCGTCGACCCCGACGACTCCCCCAGCCTCTCGGCGAGGGAGCTCGCCGTCTGGGCGCCGTACTGACTCAGGATGTCGTAGATCTGCACGCGGATGGGGTGGGCCAGTGCGCGCAGCGCGCCGGCGTCGAGGACCCGCTCGGCTGACACCGCGGGTGTCGGCGTCTTCTCCTGCGTCTGCTTCTCCGTCATGGATGCAAGGATATCTTTGCGTAGTACTCTTTGCAAGCCATACTTTGCAATGGTTTCTCTGCAACATCATCCGAGCACGCGGTCTAGCCTGAGCAGATGACGGATGCCGCCTCGAACCCCTTACTGACCGCGAGCCCGCTCCCCTACGCGCTGCCGCCGTACGCGCAGATCCGCCCCGAGCACTACCTGCCCGCCTTCGAGGAGGCGTTCGCGCAGCACCTGCGCGAGGTCTCGGCGATCACCCGCGTGCGGTCGATGCCCACCTTCGAGAACACCGTCGAACCGCTGGAGCGCAGCGGCGAACTGCTCGACCGCGTCGCCCGTGCGTTCTACACCGTCTCGTCCGCCGACGCCACCGACGAGATCCAGGCGATCGACGAGACTCTCGCGCCGCTCATGGCCGCCCACCACGACGCCATCCAGCTCGACGGCGCGCTGTACTGGCGGATCGCCACTCTGCACGATCAGCTCGACGGGCTGGCGCTCGACGCGGAGCAGGCGTACCTCGTGCGTCGGCTCCACCGCGAGATGACGCTCGCCGGCGCCGGCCTCGACGACGACGCGAAGACGCGCCTGACCGACCTGAACCGGAGGCTGTCGACACTGACGACCCGATTCGAGAAGAACCTCCTCGCCGACACCAACGAGCGCGCCGTCGTGTTCGACGACCCGGCACAGCTCGACGGCCTCACCGACGGCGAGCTCTCCGCCGCGGCGCAGGCGGCGCGCGACCGCGGCCTCGACGACGGCTACGTGGTGACGCTCACGCTGTACACCGGGCATCCGTATCTCTCGTCCCTCACCGACCGGGACAGCCGCCGCCGGATCATGGCCGCCTCCCGCGCTCGGGGCTCGAGCGGCGCGCACGACAACACCGGCGTGCTCCGCGAGATCGTGCGCCTGCGCGCCGAGCGCGCGACGCTGCTGGGCTACGCCACGCATTCCGGATACGTCACCGCCGACCAGACGGCCGGCACTCCGGAGGCGGTGCACGACCTCCTGCGCCGCCTGGCGGCACCGGCCGCTGCGAACGCCGCACGCGAGCGCATCTCCCTGCAGGCGATCATCGACGCCGAGCCTGCGCCTTTCCCGCTCGAGGCCCACGACTGGGCGTTCTACACCGAGAAGGTGCGCGGTGCCCGGTACGACCTCGACCGTGCCGCCCTCCGGCCGTGGTTCGAAGCGGAGCGCGTTCTGCGGGACGGAGTCTTCCGTGCGGCCACCGACCTCTACGGCATCACGTTCGCCGAGCGCACCGACCTCGTCGCCTACCACCCCGAGGCGCGGGTGTTCGAGGTGAGCAACGCCGATGGATCCGCACTCGGCCTGTACGTGCTCGACCTGTACACACGCGACACCAAGCGCGGCGGAGCCTGGATGAACTCGATCGTCGCGCAGTCCCGGCTTCGCGGCACCGCGCCGGTGGTGGTCAACAACCTCAACGTGCCGAAGCCCGCGCCCGGCAAGCCGACGCTGCTCACCCTCGATGAGGTGACCACGCTCTTCCACGAGTTCGGCCACGCCCTGCACGGACTCTTCGCGACGGTCACCTACCCGCACTTCGCCGGGACCGCGGTGTTCCGCGACTTCGTGGAGTTCCCCAGCCAGGTCAACGAGATGTGGATCTACTGGCCCGAGGTGCTCGCCGCCTACGCCCGCCACGTCGACACCGATGAGGCGCTGCCCGCCGAGGTCGTGGAGAAGCTGCACGCCTCCGAGGCGTTCAACCAGGGGTTCGCCACGAGCGAGTACCTCGCCGCCGCCTGGCTGGACCAGGCCTGGCACTCCCTCGACGCCGAGCGGGCGGCGACGGTCGAGGATGTCGCCGCGTTCGAGGCATCCGCCCTCGCCGACATCGGACTCGACGACCCCGCGGTGCCGACCCGCTACTCGTCGACGTACTTCGCCCACGTCTTCTCGGGCGGCTACAGCGCCGGCTACTACTCCTACATCTGGAGTGAGGTGCTCGACGCCGACACGGTCGAGTGGTTCCGCGAGAACGGCGGACTCGCGCGCGCGAACGGCGACCGCTTCCGCACCCGCCTGCTCGGAGTGGGCGGCTCGAAGGACCCGCTGGAGGCGTACCGCGACTTCCGGGGGCGGGATGCCGCGATCGAACCGCTGCTGGCCCGCCGGGGTCTCACCGGCTGAGCTGATTCAGGCGCTCTTGCGCTTCTCGCGCAGGATGATGGTGGGCGCGGCCCCGTCTTCGACGGAGGGGCGGGTGATGACCACCTTCGCGACGTCCTCGGCCGACGGGATGTCGAACATGATCGGGCCGAGCACGTCTTCGAGGATGGCGCGGAGTCCGCGGGCGCCGGTCTTGCGCAGCACGGCGAGGTCGGCGATCGCGCGCAGCGCGTCGTCGTCGAACTCGAGCTCGACGCCATCGAGCTCGAACATGCGCTGATACTGCTTGACCAGTGCGTTCCGCGGCTCGGTGAGGATCTCCATGAGCGCGGCCTGGTCGAGCGGTGCCACCGACGCCACGACGGGCAGGCGACCGATGAACTCGGGGATCAGGCCGAACTTGTGCAGGTCTTCGGGGAGCACTTCGCTGAACAGGGTCTGGTCGTCGCCCTTGTCGTGGAGCGGAGCGCCGAAGCCGATCCCGTGCTTGCCCACGCGACTGGAGATGATGTCTTCGAGCCCGGCGAACGCCCCGGCCACGATGAACAGCACGTTGGTCGTGTCGATCTGGATGAACTCCTGATGCGGATGCTTGCGGCCGCCCTGCGGCGGCACGGACGCGACCGTGCCCTCGAGGATCTTCAGCAGCGCCTGCTGCACCCCCTCGCCCGACACGTCACGGGTGATCGACGGGTTCTCGGCCTTGCGGGCGATCTTGTCGACCTCGTCGATGTAGATGATGCCGGTCTCGGCGCGCTTGGTGTCGAAGTCGGCGGCCTGGATGAGCTTCAGGAGGATGTTCTCCACGTCCTCGCCGACGTAGCCCGCCTCGGTGAGCGCCGTGGCGTCGGCGACGGCGAACGGCACGTTGAGCCGCTTCGCGAGCGTCTGCGCGAGATACGTCTTGCCGCAGCCGGTCGGGCCGATGAGCAGGATGTTGCTCTTGGCGATCTCGACCTCATCGGCGCGCTGCTCGGCCGTCTGGAGCGTGCCGTGCGCGCGGATGCGCTTGTAGTGGTTGTAGACGGCGACCGAGAGGGCGCGCTTGGCGTCCTCCTGTCCGACGACGTACTCCTCGAGGAACGAGAAGATCTCGCGCGGCTTCGGGAGATCGAAATCGGAGACCACGCCCGAAGTCGACTCGGCCATGCGCTCTTCGATGATCTCGTTGCACAGCTCGACGCACTCGTCGCAGATGTACACGCCGGGACCGGCGATCAGCTGCTGCACCTGCTTCTGACTCTTGCCGCAGAAGGAGCACTTGAACAGGTCGGCACTCTCACCGATGCGTGCCATCAGGCTTCCTCCTCGTTGCGGGACCATCCCCCAAGATGTGCTTCGAGCCTAACCGCTGGCGTCGACATCCAGCGTGATTGCGCGCCGGATTGTGGATGCGGTGGCCCCGGCATCCCTCCGCCCACGGCGAACGCCCCGTCCCGGCAACCGGAACGGGGCGTTCTTGGACGCGGTCCTACTTCGTGAGCGCCGCCGGTACGCGCTTGCGGGTCGTGAGCACCTGGTCGACGAGACCGTACTCGACGCCCTCGACCCCGGAGAGGATCTTGTCGCGATCGATGTCGCGGTTGACCTGCTCGACCGACCGGTTCGAGTGCTTCGCCAGCGTCTCCTCGAGCCACGTGCGCATGCGCAGGATCTCGGCCGCCTGGATCTCGATGTCGGAGGCCTGCCCATGGCCGGCCTCGCCCATCGCGGGCTGGTGGATGAGGATGCGGGCGTTGGGCAATGCGAGTCGCTTGCCGGGGGCGCCCGCCGCCAGCAGCACGGCGGCGGCGGAGGCCGCCTGGCCGAGCACCACGGTCTGGATCTGGGGAGAGATGTACTGCATCGTGTCGTAGATCGCCGTCATGGCCGTGAACGAGCCGCCGGGCGAGTTGATGTACATGATGATGTCGCGGTCGGGGTCCTGCGACTCGAGCACGAGCAGCTGGGCCATGACGTCGTCGGCCGACGCGTCGTCGACCTGCACACCGAGGAAGATGACGCGGTCCTCGAAGAGCTTGTTGTACGGGTCCTGGCGCTTGTACCCGTAGGCCGTGCGCTCCTCGAACTGCGGGAGGATGTAGCGGCTCCCGGGCATCTGGATGCCGGGACGCGCGAGGCCCTGGGGCGTGGCGCCGAAGGTGGGGGTTTCCATGTGTCGTTCCTGTCTTTCGCCTTCGGGTGCCGGTCAGTCCTGGTCGGTTCCGCCGCCGCCGACGACGTCGCCGAGGTGCGCGCGGATGTGGTCGACGAAGCCGTACTCGAGGGCCTCCTCGGCGGTGAACCAGCGGTCGCGGTCACCGTCTTCGTTGATCTGCTCGACCGACTTGCCGGTCTGCGCGGCGGTGATCTCGGCGAGCCGGTTCTTCATCGACACGATGAGCTGCGCCTGCGTCTGGATGTCGCTCGAGGTGCCGCCGAAGCCGCCGTGCGGCTGGTGCAGCAGCACACGGGCGTTGGGCGTGATGTAGCGCTTGCCCTTCGTGCCGCTGGTGAGCAGCAGCTGGCCCATCGAGGCGGCCATGCCGATGCCCACGGTGACGATGTCGTTGGGCACGAACTGCATCGTGTCGTAGATCGCCATGCCTGCGGTGATCGAGCCGCCGGGCGAGTTGACGTAGAGGAAGATGTCCTTCTCGGGGTCCTCGGCGGCGAGGAGGAGGATCTTCGCGCAGATCTCGTTGGCGTTCTCGTCGCGCACCTCCGACCCGAGCCAGATGATGCGGTCCCGCAGCAGCCTGTCGAAGACGCTTGTCGCGATTAGGGGTTCAGCGGCCAATGTGTGCTCCTGAATTCGTGGTCGTGGCATCGAATCTACCGGCGCGTCGCGAACGACCCGACCGTGTTCGCCCTCGGCAGATCAGGGGCGTCGCTCCGTGAGTTCACGTGCGTAGCCGGTCACCGACCGGGTGTATCGGGGAAGGTGCGGGGCCAGCGCGGTGAGGGCCACCGACACCGCCTCGCGGTCGTGACCGGCGCTGCTCAGCGCGAGGGCGTAGAAGGCCGCGGCGGCATCGTGGAACGCATCCCGGGGCGTGCGCTCGTACTCGCCGCGCAGCATCCCGAGCGCCTCGTCGATCTTGCCGAGGTTGCGGAGGGCGCTCGCCAGCTGGATCACGGCCTGCGGTCGGTGCTCGCCGTCGAGCCCACCGTCCAGGGCCCGGCGGTACAGTGCCTCGGCATCCTCCTCCCGGCCGGCCGAGTCCCGCGCGCCGGCGCGCTCGAACAGAGCGCGCGGATCGTCGTCCCCGCGCTCCGCCGCGATCGCGTCGATGGCGGCGATGCGCTCCTGGTCGTCGAGGGCGTCGTCCGCCCAGATTGCGGCGATGCGGGCGTCCCACGTCTCGGTCATGCGTCTCCTTCGGGCGTGCGGCGGTGCGGGAGATGCGAGAGGGGACGGATGCCGCAGCATCCGTCCCCTCCGCGATGTCGCGTCCGAGTTACTCGGCCGCCTTCTTCGTGCTCTTGCGCGCCTTCTTGACCGGCTTCTCCTCGGCCTCGATCACGGCGTCGGCGTCCGCCGCGGAATCGGCGATCTCCTGCGCCTCCTCCACGACCTCGTCCTCGGCGGCCGGCTCGTCCTCGACGGCGACGAAGCCGGTGAGGTCGACGGGCTTGCCGTCGGTGTCGACGACCGTGGTCTTGCCGAGCGCGAGCGCGAGCGCCTTGTTGCGGGCGACCTCGCCGACGAGCGCGGGGAGCTGGTTGTTGGCCTGGATGGCCTCGACGAACTCCTGCGGCGCCATGCCGTACTGCGCGGCGGACTGGATCAGGTACTGCGTGAGCTCGTCCTGCGAGACCTGCACGTTGCTCTGCTCGGCGATGGCGTCCAGCAGCATCTGCGTGCGGAACTGCTTCTCGCTGGCCTCGGTGACCTCGGCGCGGTGGGTGTCGTCCTCGAGACGGCCCTCGCCCTCGAGGTGGTTGTGCACCTCGTCCTCGATGAGCTGCGGCGGCACGGGGATCTCGACCTGGGCCAGCAGCTCCTCGATGAGCTTGTCGCGCGCGGCGGAGCCCTGGGTGAACACCGACTGCTGGCCGACGCGCTCGCTCAGGCTCTCGCGCAGCTCGGCGATCGTGTCGAACTCGCTCGCCATCTGCGCGAAGTCGTCGTCGGCCTCGGGCAGCTCGCGCTCCTTGACGGCGGTCACCGTCACCGCGACCTCGGCCTCCTCGCCGGCGTGGTCGCCGCCGACCAGGGTGGAGCGGAACGTGGTGTCCTCGCCCGCGGTGAGCGAGTCGATGGCCTCGTCGATGCCCTCGAGCAGCTCGCCCGAGCCGACCTCGTAGGAGACGCCCTCGGCGCGGTCGATCTCGGCGCCGTCGATGGTGGCGACCATGTCGAGCTCGACGAAGTCACCCGTCGCCGCGGGGCGGTCGACCGTGATGAGCGTGCCGAAGCGCGAGCGCAGACGGTCGAGCTCCTCGTCGATGGCGGCCTCGTCGACGGCCACGGCGTCGACCGTGAGGGTGAGGCCCTCGAACGCCGGCAGCTCGAACTCGGGGCGCACGTCGACCTCGACCTCGACGGCGAGGTCGCCCGAGAAGTCCTTCTCGTTCGGCCATTCCTTGACGTCGGCGCTCGGACGGCCGATCGTGCGGAGCTTGTGCTCTTCGACGGCGGCGCGGAAGAAGGTGTCCAGTCCTTCGCTGACCGCGTGCTCGATCACCGCGGTGCGGCCGATGCGCTGGTCGATGATCGGCGCGGGAACCTTGCCCTTGCGGAATCCGGGGATCTGCACGTCCTGCGCGATGTGCTCGTACGCGTGCGCGATGCTCGGCTTGAGCTCCTCGGGCGTGACCGTGATGTGCAGCTTCACCCGGGTGGGCGTGAGCTTCTCGACGGTGCTGTTCACCATTCTGTTCGTTCTCCTCTGTGTTCCGCGCACGAGCGCGGCGGCTGAAGGTCTGGGGTTCGATGGGGCCGATGGTCGGGGCGACAGGATTTGAACCTGCGGCCTCCCGCTCCCAAAGCGGGCGCTCTACCAAGCTGAGCTACGCCCCGGGTAGGATCCACGCGCGCGCGGACACGAAACGGCCCCGTGAAGTCTAGCCGACGGCATCCGTGTCGCCGGCGCGTGGACGGCCCGCTCACGATCTTCGGAGGATGACGCGATCTTCGGACTCGCACCGCCCGCCCGCTCCGAAGTACGCGCGAACCTCCGAACCTCGTCGAGCCGATTCGGCGCGTGCGTCCACACCCAGTACACTCGGGGATGCCGCAGGCCCCTGGCCGCGGAAATTCGGGGCTGTAGCTTAGTGGTAAAGCCTTAGTCTTCCAAACTAATGATGCGGGTTCGATTCCCGTCAGCCCCTCCGAATGCTGGACCACTCCGCTGCCGCGGGCACCGCCTCGGCGTGGGTGGCGGAGTGCGCGCGGTACACCTCGGCGTTGCGCAGCAGCCGAGCCCGCTCCTCGTCGGTGAGGGCACGCCGCACCTTGGCGGGCACGCCGGCCGCGAGGGAGCCGTCGGGCACGATCGTGCCCTCCAGCACCACCGCTCCCCCGGCCACGAGGCATCCGGCACCGATCACCGCTCCCGACAGCACCACCGAGCCCATCCCGATCAGCGAGCCGTCGCCGATCGTGCAGCCGTGCACGACGGCGTTGTGCCCGACGGACACGTTCTCGCCGATGACGACGGGGTGACCGTCATCGACGTGCACGGCGACGTTGTCCTGCAGATTGCTGCCGGCGCCCAGCGTGATCGAGTCGCTGTCACCGCGCACCACGGCGTTGTACCAGACACTCGACCCCTCGCCGAGGCGGACGTCTCCGATCACCCGGGCCCCCGTCGCCACGAACGCGGACGGATGGATCGCGGGCGTCTTCCCGGAGACGGACAGCACGGACGAGCCCTCGGCGTTGGTCATGCCCCGACCCTATTGGCCGCTCCGCGCGAGCGCGTCCTTCAGTGCGGCGGTGTACTGCGGGGCGAGCGTGTCGACGAAGGTCGCCGTCAGATGATCCTGGTCGCGGTAGAGGTTCGCTCCGCCGACGACGGTGAAGCAGGTGCTGGCGTCGCAGTACACGTCGGTGAAGTCCAGCAGCGTGACGCCGCTCACGCCGGTCGCGGCATCCCGCAACGGGTCGTTCTTGACCAGCACGTCTGCACGCGCCCCGTCGCACGTGGACTGCTCGTGCGTGCGGAGGCACTTGTTCGGGTCGGTCTCCCAGACGGGGTTGTCGACGACCGTCACGACAGGGATGCCGCGGTCGAGCACCTCCTGCCAGGCGCTGCGATAGCCGGCCACGGCCGCGTCGTGAGCCGATCCGAAGCCCGCCGACGAGTACGGCGTCGTGGCGAGGGCCGAGGTGAACACCACGTCGACGTTCGCGTCCTTCAGGGCGGCGGTCACGCCTGCGCGCCAGTCGGTGCATGCCGCCCCGAACGCGCCGTCGGTGGACAGGGCGGTCGTGCTCCACGGGCACGCGCCCTTGAACCAGGTCTTCAGATGCCACCCGTTCGCGTCGGCGATCCGCTGGAATGTGGGGAGCAGCTGGTAGGCGTGGCTGTCGCCGATCAGGGCGACCGTCTTCGCGTTCGGGTCGGTCGACCCGAAGTCGCAGGACACCGGCCGCGAGTCGTTGAGCTGGATGAAGCACTGGTCGTCGGTGGGTCGATCGACGCCCGCGAAGCCGGGGGCGGGCAGGATGCCGGTGGCCGGCGTCGCGCCCGCGCACGCCGGGTCGAGCACGGAGGCGGCACCGAAGCACGGCGGCGGATCGGCGCGGAGCTGCTGCAGCGCCTGCACTCCCTGGGTGTACGCAGGAGCGTTGGCCGCCCACGCGCCTCCGGCCACACCCGCCACCAGCACCATGGCGACGAGAGACGACCACAGCGTCAAGCGCGGGCGCCGCGAGGTGAGCACCTTCCACGCCCGCACGGGGTCCTCGACGAAGCGCTTGGTGAGCCAGGCCAGCACGAAGCAGATCACCAGCAGCGCGACGCGGTGATAGATCGTGAGCCCCCAGAACGGGACCGACGGCGCGATGACGATGAGCGGCCAGTGCCAGAGGTACAGCGAGTACGAGATGTCGCCGGTGAAGCGGAACGGCGGCAGCGAGAGGATGCGTGTCGGGTACCACCAGCGGCCCGACGCCGAGGCGGCGATGACCGCCGCCGCGCCGAGCGACGGGATCGCGGCCATGTACCCGGGGAACGGCGTCTGCGCGTCGAAGCGGAAGGCCACGTACAGCAGCACGGCGATGCCGCCCCAGCCCAGCACGAAGCTCACGATCGCGTTGCGCACGCGCAGAAGGGGCACGAGGGCGACCATCGCGCCGAGCCCGAACTGCCACATGCGTCCGAACGTCACGAAGTAGGCCGGCGCCGGGTTGGTCAGCGTGAACAGGACGCAGAAGACGAACGAGGCGATGCTCACGGCACCGAGCACGATGAGCACGCTGCGGCGGGTCGCACCGCGGAAGAACTTCACGCCGATCCATGCCGCGAGAAGCATGAGCAGCGGCCACAGCACGTAGAACTGCTCTTCCAGCGACAGCGACCAGTAGTGCTGCACCGTCGTCGGGTTGCCCGAATGGTTGAGGTAGTCGGCGGAGTTGAGCGCCAGCGTCCAGTTCTCGACGTAGAAGGTCGACGAGATGATCTCGCGAACCTCGTTGGGCAGTGCGGACGTCGGCATCAGGTAGGGCGACGCGACGACGAGCCCGCAGAACAGGAGGACGAGGAGGGATGCCGGCAGCAGGCGTCGTGCACGCCTCGCCCAGAACTGGGCGAGGCGCACGGAGCCGGTGGCGGTGAGCTCGCGCATCAGGTGCCCGGTGATGAGGAACCCGGAGATCACGAAGAAGATGTCGACGCCGACGTAGCCGCCGGGCAGCCGCGCCGGCCAGAAGTGGTAGAGCACCACGAACAGCACGGCGATCGCGCGGAGACCCTGCACGTGCGGCAGGAACCGCGACGGCTCGGCGTGCTCGGGCGATCGATCGGCCCGCTCGCTCCGGCGGGTGCGCGCGGGGCTGCCCAGGTTCTGCGGTCCGAGGTCGTGGTCAGCGGATGGCACCCCTCGACGCTAGTCGGTGCGGTGAGGCATCCGTGTATCCGAGCCCTGCGGCGCCCGTGTTTCTGGAGGTTTAGCCGAGCCTCAGCTTGCTTGCGGAATGATCCGTGCTGAGTAGCGTTGACCACGCAGACAGTGATCCTGCACCAGACGGAGGACGACATGACGAACACCGAGACCACTCCCGCCACCACCGCAGACCCGACGGTCGCGGCCGGAACGGCGCAGTTCCTGACCCCCGTCGTGATCGGGCTCCAGGCGCTGGCCGTCAACGGCAAGCAGGCGCACTGGAACGTGCGCGGCGCGAACTTCATCGCGATCCACGAGCTCCTCGACACCGTGGTGAGCAACGCCCAGAACGGCGCCGACACCGCCGCGGAGCGGATCGTGGCCCTCGGCCTCCCGATCGACGCCCGCGTGTCGACCGTCTCCGAGAAGGCGAAGGCGACCGCTGTGCCCGCCGGCTTCACGCAGTGGGACGACATCGTGCGCGCCGTGATCGGCGACATCGACGCGGTGCTCGCCGACGTGCGCGCCGCTGTCGACGGACTCGACGAGGTCGACCAGACCAGTCAGGACGTGGCGATCGAGATCCAGCGCAGCCTCGAGAAGGACCGCTGGTTCCTCGTGGCGCACCTCGCCTCCTGAGCGATTTCTTCCATATACGAAGCCCCCGGCCACCTCGCGGAGCCGGGGGCTTCGTGCATCCTCAGGAGCGCTGCAGGAAGGCCAGCACGGCGAGCACGCGCCGGTGATCGCTGCCGCTCTCCTCGAGTCCCAGCTTCTGGAAGATGGCGGTGACGTTCTTCTCCACCGCCCCGACTCCGATGAACAGGCGCTGCGCGATCGTGGTGTTGCTGCGGCCCTCCGCCATGAGCTCGAGCACGTCCCGTTCTCGCGGAGTCAGCGCCGCGAGCGGGTCGGGGCGCGCCGCGAGCAGCTGACGCACCACCAGCGGATCGAGCACGGTCCCGCCTTCGCGCACCCGCCGGACCGCATCGGTGAAGTCCTCCAGCGAGGTGACGCGGTCCTTCAGAAGATACCCGATGCCGCCTTCGCCCTCGGCCAGCAGCTCCTTGGCGTACACGCCCTCGACGTACTGGCTCAGGACCAGGATGCCGACGGCCGGGGTCTCCGCGCGGAGGCGGAGGGCGGCTCGGATGCCCTCGTCGCGGAACGACGGGGGCAGGCGCACATCCAGGATGGCGACGTCCGCGCCCGCGGATCGCACGCGCTCGACGATGTCGTCGGCGTCGCCGAACGCGCCGACCGTCTCGTAGCCGGCCTCGTCGAACAGACGCACCAGCCCTTCTCGCAGGAGCACGGAGTCCTCCACCAGGAGCACGCGAGCGGGAGGAGTGGCCGGGGCCGTCATGGTGCCAGGATAGGCGTCGGTCCCGCCGGTCATCCGGGCGCGCCCTCGACGATCGGAACGTGCAGTCCGACCGTGGTGGGGCCTCCGGGCCGACTGTCGAGAACCAGCACTCCACGGAGCCCCGCGACGCGGTCGCGCAGACCCTCGAGCCCGTGACCCGTGCGGAAGTGCGCACCGCCGCGACCGTTGTCGACGACCCAGACATCCAGCATCCCGCTCACCCCTGCCTCGGCAGGTCGGAGTGCGGCCTTCAGCGTCACGGCGGAGGCCCCGGAGTGCTTGATGGTGTTGGTGATGAGCTCCGAGACGGTGAAGTACACGGTGCGGGCGACCTCCGGCGCCACGACCCGGTCGATGTCGGGGTCGACGTCCACGTGCACCGAGACGGGAGCGCCCGCCGCGACCGCCGTGAGGGCGGCGGCGAGTCCGCGATCCTGCAGGAGCGGCGGGGCGACGCCGCTGGAGAGCGCGCGCAGCTCGTCGAGCGCGGCCTTCGCGTGCGAGCGCGCCTCCCGGGCGAGCTCGGCGGCCGCCTCCCCCTCGCCCGCCTCCGCGCGGCGCTCGAGTGCGGCCAGGTCCATCTGCAGACGCACGAGGCGCTGCTGCGGCCCGTCGTGGATGTCCCGCTCCAAGCGGCGCAGGGCGACATCCTCCGCGTGCACGGCGGCACCGCGGGCGGCGGCCTCTGCGCGCACCTCGGCGGCCAGGTCGTCGGAACGCCAGCGCCCGAGCATGCCCTGCGCGATCGCGTGGTGGCCGAGGCTCAGTCCGCGCAGCACCCACGGCAAGGTGAAGGCGAACAGGATGCCGGCCAGCAGGTTCAGCACGACCTCCACCGCCCACGGCGACCACGCACCGAAGATCCAGGGCACGGAGTCCGCGACATAGCGGCCCCACACGCCGAACTCGTCCCGCGGGATGAAGATCGCCCAGAACCAGTAGGTCAGGCCACCGGCCGAGATGCTCAGCCAGGTCACCGTGACGACGAACGAGATCGTGCTGATGATGGGGCTGACGATCATGCCGTGCACCAGCGCGAGCCAGTAATGCGCGACGCGCAGCGGCCGCGACAGCGTCCACCAGAAGCCGTTGCGGTCGGGGCCGTCGTGGTTCCACTCCGGTTCGGCGATCTCGGGGAGGCCGGTGAGCCGGAGCACGAAGCGGTCGGCGACGCCGAACCCGCGCGCGACCAGCAGCGACAGGACGACGAGCGGGATGCCGACGACGATCACGATCATGCCCACGCCGGTCCAGAACAGCCCCGCGAGCACGCTCACCGCCGTCATGGCGAGCACGAAGACGGAGAGGAGGTAGACGGCGTTGCCGGGAACGCGCCGCCACAGCGCGCCATACGAACCCCACCATCCGGTGGTCGTGGCGGGGGGAGGCGCCGGGGTCGATCCGGTCGCGTCGGCGCGCGGGGCGGGTGCGGTCATCGTCGTGTCCATGCTCCCAGCGTCGTCGTCGGCGCGGTCGCGGACGATCCGACCGCCACCCGGATGCGGGCGGGGGCTGTCCCCCGCTCCGGCGGGCGGATCATGCCCGGTGTGTGAGCCGTCCGCCCAGCAGCGTGGCCGAGACCGCCATCGTGCGCAACCGCTCGGGAGGCGCGGCCAGCGGGTCCACGGCGCACAGCGCGAGGTCTGCGGGAGCCCCGGGTTCGATCCGAGCGCCCTCCGTGGAACCTCCCCGGCTCGAGGCGGCCAGAGCGATCGCCGGATCGATCTGCTGCTCGGGATGCCACGGCGCGCGGTCGTCCTTAGACCGGTGCACCGCTGCGGCCATCGTCGCCCAAGGGTCGAGCGCGGCGACGGGGGCGTCGGAGCCGAACAGCAGGTTCGCCCCGGAGTCGGCGAGGGCGCGCAGCGGGTACGGCAGCGCGGTCTGCCCCGCCCAGACCGTGTCCGAGAGGTCGCGGTCGTCGATCGCGTGCTCGGGCTGCACACTGGCTCCCACGCCGAGCCGTGCGAACCGCGGCAGGTCGGCGTGGGCGACCAGCTGCGCGTGCTCGATCGTGCCCCAGGCGCTGGTCGCGGCGAACGCGTCGAGGGCATGGGAGATCGCGGCGTCGCCGATCGCGTGGATCGCGCACGAGAGGCCGGCGGCCGTGGCATCCGTCATGAGCGCCTGCAGCATGGCGGGATCGACCGTCAGCAGACCATGGTCGTGCGGGGCGTCCGGGTACCCGTGCGAGCACGCCGCCGTGCGGGTGCCGAGCGATCCGTCGGTGATCACCTTCAGGGACCCGACGCGGACGAGGGCGGATGCCTCCTCCCCCACCGGATCCCCGGTGCGCAGCCCCTCCGCGATCGCCCTCTCCAGGTGCTCGGGGTAGATCCCGAACTCGACCCGCAGCGTATCGAACCCGGCGGCGAGCCGGCGCGTCCAGGTGGCGGCGTTCCACGTCATGTCGAGGTCGACGATGCCGACGACCCCGCGGGCGGCGGCGTCGGCCGCGGCCCGGGCGACGACCGCGTCGGCGGCGGCGGGGTCGAGGTCGTTGAGCCGGCGCCCGATCTCGAACGCGGCCTGTTCGCGGAGCACGCCGTCGCTCGCGCCCAGCCCCTCGCGCCTCAATGCCGCGGAGTTGAGCCAGACGCTGTGCAGATCGGCATTGACGAGATAGGTGGGGATGCCTCCGGTGGCCGCGTCGAGCACGTCGAGCGAAGGCGCGTCCGCCCAGAGCGCGTCGCGGTAGCCCACCCCCACGCGCCGCCCGTCGGCGAGCACGGGGGCCTCGGCCATGGCCCGCGCGGTCGCGGCGGCCGAGGGCAAGCCGTCGAGGTGCGTCCGCTGCGCCGTGAGCGCCCACGCCAGCATGTGCACGTGGTGATCCCACAGCCCCGGGATCAGCCAGGCGCCGTCGGCATCGAGCACCGCCCCTCGAGGGGGCACGGCACCGGCCGGCGCGATGTCGGCGACGCGGCCGCCCCGCAGGAACACGTCGTAGGCGATCCCCTCGTCCGGCAGCAGCTCGCGCCCGGCGCCGCCGATACGGGCGCCGCGGATCGTGTCGACCGACTCCCCGATAGCGGGCCCGCTCACGGGCGCACCCGCGCGTCGGCGGCGCGACGCATCTCCTCCGCGAGGTCCGGGTGGGCGTACGGACCGTCGCCCGAGAGCTCGGCGATCACGGTCTCGACCACCTCGGCGGACTTGTTCTGGCTGAGCTTGCGCTTGGCGACGACCTTCGAGGGCGTGAGACGGAACCCGACCGTGCCGCGCTCGAGCCGCTCGATGAAGGCGGGATCGTTGGGCCGTTCCCACATCAGGCGCGGCTGCGGCATCCGTCCTTCGAAATGCGCCACCAGTCGGTCGAGCACGACGAGGTTCTCCTCGGCGGAGAGCACCTCGGGCACGCCGGTCAGATGTGCCGAGACGAAGTTCCACGTGGGGACGGATGCCACGTCGTCGCCGTACCAGTTCGGGGAGATGTAGCCGTGGGGGCCCTGGAAGACCACGAGCAGCTCACGCTCCCCCAGCCCGTGGATGAGGTCGTCGGGCTTGCCGACGTGGCCGACGATCGTGAGGTCGTCGCGGTCCGCATCGAGCAGGACGGCGTAGTGCGAGGCGACCAGGCCGTCGGGGGTCGAACTCACGAGGGTGGCCCAGGGGTGGCGCTCGATCAGGCGACGCAGCTCGCCCACATCGGTCATCGCGAACGAGGGGTTCTGACGCATGCGGATCAGCCTAGGGTCACGCCTGGCACGACGGGCACCAGTAGAGCTTGCGTCCCGCGGCCTCCTCCACGACGATCTCGGTGCCGCACACCCGGCACGGCAGGCCGGCGCGGTGGTAGACCCAGTGGCGGTCGTCCCGGTGCGCCATCGCCTTGCGGTACGCCTCGGGGTCGAGATCGTCCATCGTCATCATCTGGCCGGTCTCGACGCCGATCGCGAGCAGACGCACCCAGTCGCGCCACAGGTCGCGCACGACCTCTTCGCGCACCTCCCGGCCGGGGGTGTGCGGATTCTGCCGGGCCCGGAACAGCAGCTCCGCCCGGTAGACGTTGCCGATCCCGCTCACCACCGTCTGATCCATCAGCAGCAGCCCGATCGCGGTGGGCTTGCGGCGCACGGTGGCGACGAACCGCTCCTCGCCCTCCTGCACGTCGTCGACCAGCGGGTCGGGACCGAGCTTGGCGATCGTGGCGGCGACCTCGTCGGGCGTCTGCAGCTGACAGGCGGTGGGCCCGCGCAGATCGGCGCAGGTGGCATCCGTCAGCAGGCGCAGACGCACCTGTCCGACCACAGGAGGCGGCCACGGCATCTCGCCGTCGTCGCCGAGACCGGTGGTCTGCTCGGACATGCGCACGTGGACGCGGGCGCGGCGAGGGGCGCCGATCGACGTGAGCGAGTTCTCGCCCGCGGCATCCATCATCGGTTCGTCGACGGTCGTACCGCGCTGGTTCGTCTGACCCATGCGCCCGTTCGCGGCGGCGATCGTGGGGTCGACGATGATCTCGCCCGCGAAGTCCCAGGCGCCGTACATGCCCAGGTGCACCCGCAGCCACTCGTCGCCCTCGAATGCGAGGAACATCTGCTTGCCGACGGCGCGCACCTCGACTGCGGTGCGCCCGTCGAGCGCGGCCGCTCCCTCGACGAACCGCCCCTGGGGGCTCGAGGCGCTCACGCGCCGGCCCACGATGTTGAGGTCGAACTGGCGGGCGATGCGGTGGACGGAGTGCCCCTCGGGCATCAGCCCGCCTCGGGGTCGAGCGCGTCGACGTCCTCTCCGCCGCGCGGCGTGGCACGCGGGTCGGGCAGCAGGGACCCGTCGACCTCGTACGCGGCGATCTGCGCGATGCGGCGCACGTGGCGCTCCTCGTTCGAGAACGGAGTGGCGATGAAGCGGTCGATGAAGGCGGCCGCCTCCTCGAAGGTGTGCTGGCGGGCGCCGATGGCGATCACGTTGGCGTCGTTGTGCTCGCGGGCGAGCTCGGCCGTCGGGATGTTCCACACCAGCGCGGCGCGCACGCCCGCCACCTTGTTCGCAGAGATCTGCTCGCCGTTGCCGGAGCCGCCGAATACGACGCCGAGCGTCTCGATGCCCGCCGCCTGATCGCGCACGACGGCCCGCGCGGCCCGGATGCAGAACGCCGGGTAGTCGTCGAGGGCGTCGTATTCCAGCGGGCCGTGGTCGACGACCTCGTGCCCCGCCTCGGCGAGGTGGTGCTGGAGCTGCGTGGAGAAGTCGAGGCCGGCGTGATCGGTCGCGATGTGGATGCGCATGGTTCGATCCTAGAAGTCGGTGCGGGGCGCCGCGGAGCTCAGGGTGCGACGCCGGAGGCGGCGGGCTTGAATCCGGCGCGGACGTTCTCGCAGCACGCGGGCCGGCACACGTCGAACCAGGGGCCGAGGTCGGTGACGTGGGGGCGATCCGCCGCCGGGGTCCCGTGCAGGCGCTCCTCCACCAGATCCACCAGCCCGGACACGTACGCGGGGTCGACGCCCGGCGTGGGCGTGCGCACGGCCTTCAGCCCGGCCTCGGCGGCGGCCTCCATCGCCTCGGTGTCGAGGTCCCACAGCACCTCCATGTGGTCGCTCACGAACCCGAGCGGCACGATCGCCACCGCCTGCGCTCCCTGCTCGGGCAGCGCCTCGATCACGTCGCACACGTCGGGTTCGAGCCACGGCTGCGTCGGCGGGCCCGAGCGCGACTGGTAGACGAGCTGCCACGGCACGCCCTCGGACCCCGGAACGGATGCCGCGACCTCCGCCATCACATACGCCGCGACCGCCTCGTGCTGAGCTGCGTACGCGCCGCCCTCGCCGAGGTCGCGGTGCTCGGGGTCGCCCTCGCGCGGCCCGGAGCGCTCGGCGTCGGCGGTGGGAATGCTGTGCGTGGAGAAGAGCACGTGGATCGCGTCGGCGGGCACACCGTCGGAGAGGAACCCCGCGACGGCCTCGCGCACGCCTTCCACGAACACCGACACGAAGCCCGGGTGGTCGAAGAACTGCCGCACCTTGTCGATCGTCACGGTGCCGGCCAGGTCGGTCCCGGTGAGCACGCGGGCGAAGTCCTCGCGGTACTGCCGGCAGCTCGAGAACGAGCTGTAGGCGCTGGTGGCGACGGCGAGCAGCTTCGTGTCGCCGGCGGCCGCGGCATCCGTCACCGCCTCTTCGAGGTACGGGGCCCAATTGCGGTTGCCCCAGTAGACGGGCAGGTCCAGTCCGCGGCGCGAGATCTCCGCTTCGAGGGCGGCCTTGAGCGCCCGGTTCTGCGCGTTGATCGGACTGACCCCGCCGAAGTGCCGGTAGTGGTGTGCGACCTCCTCCAGACGCTCGTCGGGGATGCCGCGCCCGCGCGTCACATTGCGCAGGAAGGGGATCACGTCGTCCTGTCCCTCCGGTCCGCCGAAACCGGCGAGGAGCACGGCGTCGTACGCGACCGCCTCCTCGACGTACGCGGTGCCGGCGGCGGCCGCGGCGGAGGCGAACGGGACACCGGCGCCCCGGGAGGAGGCGGACGGCAGGTGCTGCTCGGGAGAACTCACCCGTCCATCCTGACACCCGCGGCCGACCGGTGGATCGCCCGCGACGGACCGCTGGCATAGGCTGGTCCGGTTGCCGACGGCGCCAGCAGCGCCCGCACGCGGCATCCGGACCCCTCACCCACGGGAGCATTTCAGTGCCTGGAGAGAACCTCACCCGCAGCGAGGCGCAGGAGCGCCGCGCGATCGTCGACACCCACGCCTACGACGTGGTGCTCGACCTGACGAAGGGCGCCGAGGTCTTCGGCTCCCGCACCACCGTGCGCTTCTCGGCCACGGACGGCGCCGCCACCTTCATCGACCTCATCGCGCGCGAAGTGCGCTCGATCACCCTCAACGGGCGGGAGATCGATCCGGCCACAGCGTTCGCCGACTCGCGCATCGCCCTCGACGGCCTTGCGGCCGACAACGAGCTGATCGTCGACGCGGACTGCCTCTACACCAACACCGGCGAGGGCCTGCACCGCTTCGTCGACCCGGTCGACGGCGAGGTGTACCTCTACTCGCAGTTCGAGGTGCCCGACTCCCGCCGCATGTTCACGGTATTCGAGCAGCCCGACCTCAAGGCCGCGTTCACGTTCACCGTGACCGCGCCGGCGCAGTGGAAGGTCGTCTCGAACTCCCCCACGCCGGAACCGGAGGCTGTCGGCGACGGCTCCGCCACGTGGCGCTTCGATCCCACGCCGCGCATCTCGTCGTACATCACCGCGCTCATCGCCGGGCCCTACGAGTCGACCTTCTCCGAGCTGACGAGCGCGTCCGGTCGCGTGATCCCGCTCGGCGTCTACGCGCGCAAGAGCCTCTGGCAGCATCTCGACGCCGACTACGTCTTCGACAAGACGCGCGAGGGCTTCGCCTACTACGAGGAGAAGTTCGACTACCCGTACCCGTTCGCGAAGTACGACCAGCTGTTCGTCCCGGAGTTCAACGCCGGGGCGATGGAGAACGCCGGAGCGGTGACGTTCACCGAGGCGTACGTGTTCCGCTCCAAGGTGACGGATGCCGTCAAGGAACGACGCGTCGTCACGATCCTGCACGAGCTCGCCCACATGTGGTTCGGCGACCTGGTCACCATGAAGTGGTGGGACGGACTCTGGCTGAACGAGTCGTTCGCCGAGTGGGCATCGACGATCGCCACGGCCGAGGCCACCGAGTGGACCCAGGCCTGGACGACCTTCAACGCCATGGAGAAGACCTGGGCGTACCGTCAGGACCAGCTGCCTTCGACGCACCCGGTGGTCGCCACCATCAACGACCTCGAGGACGTGCAGGTCAACTTCGACGGCATCACGTACGCCAAGGGCGGCTCGGTGCTCAAGCAGCTGGCCGCATGGGTCGGCATCGACGAGTTCTTCGCCGGCGTCGGGGCGTACTTCCAAAAGAACGAGTGGTCGAACACCGAGCTGTCCGACCTCCTCGGCGAGCTCGAGCGCACCAGCGGCCGCGAGCTGACGGGCTGGTCGAAGAAGTGGCTGGAGACGGCCGGCGTCAACACCCTCACTCCGCTGATCGAAGACGGCCCGGACGGGACCATCTCGCGGTTCGCGATCGTGCAGACGGCTCCCGCCGACTACCCGACCATCCGGCCGCACCGCCTCGGGATCGGCTTCTACAGCCTGCAGGACGGCGCGCTGGTGCGCGTGCACCACCTGGAGCTCGACGTCGACGGCGACCGCACCGACGTGCCCGAGCTCAAGGGCCTCCGCCGCCCCGACCTCGTGCTGCTCAACGACGGCGACCTCGCCTATGCGAAGATCCGCCTCGACGAGCGCAGCCTCAAGACGGCGATCGCGCACCTCGCCGACATCAGCGACCCGCTCGCGCGCTCGCTCGTCTGGGGCGCCGCATGGGACCAGACGCGCGACGCCGAGGCGTCCGCCACCAACTACGTCGACCTCGTCCTGCGCAACATCGGCGCCGAGACCGAGTCCACGACCGTGCGCACGACGCTCGCACAGCTGCAGCTCGCCGCGAACTCCTACGTCGCTCCGGACAAGCGCGACGAGACGCGTCGCCGTGTCGCCGACGGCCTGTGGGCGCTCGCGCAGGCGGCCGAGGCGGGCAGCGATAGCCAGCTGCAGTTCGTGACCGCGTTCGCGAGCGCCGCGGCGACCGCCGATCAGTGGCAGACCGTTCGAGGACTCCGCGACGGCGAGCTCGTGCTCGACGGCCTCGAGATCGACACCGACCTGTCGTGGCAGCTGCTCGGCTCGCTCGCTGCGGGCGGCGTGGTCTCGGCCGCCGAGATCGACGAGGCCCTCTCCGCCGACAACACCGCGAAGGGCGGCGAGTTCGCCGCGCAGGCCAAGGCCGCCCTGCCGACGCTCGAGGCCAAGCGCGCGGCGTGGGACTCGCTCGTGGAGAACGACGATCTCCCCAACACCATCGTCCGCTCCTCGGCGCTCGGGTTCACCCACCCCGCGGGCGTCGCCCTCCTCGCGGAGTTCGTGGCGCCGTACTTCGAGATGCTCCTGCCGATCTGGGAAGCCCGCAGCTACCAGATCGCGCAGTACCTGATCGTGGGGCTCTATCCGGCCGCCCTCGCCAACACCGCACTGCGCGACGCGACCCGCGCGTGGCTCGCCGGACACGCCGATGCGCCGGCCGCACTGCGCCGGCTCGTGCAGGAGAACCTCGCCGGTGTCGAGCGCGCCCTCGCCGTGCAGGAGCGCGACGCGCAGTAGTCCGCGCGCAGAAACGCTGACGGATGCCTCCACCCCGGGGTGGAGGCATCCGTCGTCGTGGCACCGGGGTACCATCGCGTCGGCCGAGGAATCCGCCTCACGGCGGACGCGGCGACGGCAGCGCGATTCCTACGCTGGATGCATGATCGTCGCACAGCAACTCACCAAGCGCTTCGGGGACAAGACCGCCGTCGACAACGTCACCTTCACCGTGCGTCCCGGGAAGGTCACCGGGTTCCTCGGGCCCAACGGTGCCGGTAAGTCCACCACGATGCGCATGATCGTCGGCCTGGACCGGCCCACCTCGGGCGACGTCACCGTGAGCGGTGTCGCCTATCGTCGCCTGCCGTCCCCGCTCACCGAGGTGGGCGTGCTGCTCGACGCCAAGGCGGTGCACACCGGCCGATCCGCCCGCGATCACCTGAGGGCGATGGCCGCCACCCACGGACTTCCGCGTGCCCGCGTCGACGAGGTGATCGAGCTGACCGGCATCCAGTCGGTCGCCGGCAAGCGCGCCGGGAAGTTCTCGCTCGGCATGGGCCAGCGGCTCGGGATCGCGGCGGCCCTGCTCGGCGACCCGCACACGCTCATCCTCGATGAGCCGGTCAACGGGCTCGACCCCGAAGGAGTGCGGTGGGTGCGTCAGTTCGTGCGCCATCTGGCCGCCGAGGGGCGCTCCGTGCTGCTGTCGAGCCACCTCATGAGCGAGATGTCGCTAACGGCGGACCACGTGATCGTGCTCGGCCAGGGCAAGGTGCTCGCCGACGCGCCCCTGGCCGACCTCGTGCAGGCGTGGACCCGGTCGGCGCTCGTCGTGCGGTCCCCCCGGCTGAGTGAACTCGTGTCGGCGCTGGCGTCGCCCGACGTCACCGTCACGGCCGTCCAGCCCGGCGTCGCCGAAATCGCGGGCGTATCGGCCGCCCAGGTCGGCGATCTCGCGGCCGCCCACGGCATCCCGATCCACGAGCTCACTCCCCGCTCCGGCTCCCTCGAGGAGGCGTATCTCGCCCTCACCGGCGACGTCGTCGAGTACAAGACCAAGGAGATCGCATGACCGCCCTCGCTCCCGCCCCCGAGTCCACCCGCGTGCCGCAGCACCCCCGGCCGCGCGTCACGTTCCCGCGACTGCTCCGCAGCGAGTGGATCAAGGTGACGAGCCTGCGCTCCACCTGGTGGTCGCTGGGGATCGCCGCGGTGCTGTCCATCGGCATCTCGATGCTCATCGCCAGCGCGTCGCGCGAGCTCGGCGCCGGGTACCCCGCTGTGAGCGCGATCCTCTCGCCCACGCAGTTCACGATGCTCGTCGCCGGCATCCTCGGAGCGATCGTCGTCACCGGCGAGTACTCCACGGGCATGATCCGATCGACGCTGACCGCGCAGCCGCGCCGCGGGGCGGTGCTGGCGGCGAAAGCCGTCGTCGTGTCGCTGCTCATGGCGCTGACCACCGCCATCGTCTATGCGATCGCGATCGTCGGCACCGCGCCGATCCTCACCGAGGGCATCGACTGGTCGGACGCGCGCGCGTCGATCGTGCCGCTGGCTCTCGGGGTGCTGGCGATGGTCTGCTTCACCCTCCTCGGGCTCGGCTTCGGCTTCATCGTCCGCAACGGAGCCGGAGCGATCGCGATCACCGTCGGCGTGCTGTTCGTGCTGCCGATCGTGCTGACGCTGTTCTCGCTCGGCGGGGAGGCCTGGCGCTGGGTCGTGGACCTCACCCAGTACCTCCCGTCGAACGCTGCCGCCGCCGTCTCCTCCCCCGGGAACGACGATCTGCTGCCGCATCTGCTGACGCTCCTCGGGTGGGTGTTCGTGCCGCTGCTGCTGGGCTGGACGGTGCTCCGCTCCCGCGACGCGTAGAGTCGAGCGGATGCCGCACCCGGCCCGCAAGGTCGTGGGGGGGGGGCCCCCCCCCCCCCCCCCCCCCCCCGCGGGCCCCCCCCCCCCCCGGGGGGTTGCGGGCGGTGGGGGGCCGCCCCCCCCCCCCCCCCCCCCGCCCCCCCCCGCCCCCCCCCCCCCCCCCCCCCCGCCCCCCCCCCCCCCCCCCCCCCCCCCCCCCCCCCCCGACCTGCTGCTCCCCCGCCCACCGGGGATGTTCCGGCGATTCTGGGCACGACACCCCCGTGCCGCCGACATCCTGATCGCCTTCTGGGCGACCGTGCTGTCGCTCCCCGCCGCCACGGTGCGATCGCCCTACCCGGATCCGCCCTCGACCGCGCAGGTGTGGTTGGCGGTCGCCGCCGTCCTGGCCGGCGGCATCATGCTCGTCTGGCGGCGTCGCCGACCGCTCACGGCATTCATGGTGGCCACCGTGCCGATCGTGCTGCTGCCGCCGAGCCTGTCCTCCGCGCTGGAGGTGCTCCCCGCCTTCGCGCTCTACGCGATCGCCGTGTACCGCGGCGTGCGCGCATGCTGGATCGCCTTCGCCGTCGCGGCCGGCCTCCTGTCGCTGTACGGGATCCGGGCGATCCTGCTCGAGCCGGCCGCGACCGGCCTGCACATCAGCTCCTTCGTCTTCGGGATCCTCGCCCTCCTGATCGGCACGCTGTTGGGGATCAACGTCGGGAACCGCCATCGCTACACCGAGGCGCTCATCGACCGATCGCGGCAGCTCCTCGTCGAGCGCGACCGCCGGGCGGAGCACGCGGCGGCCGCCGAGCGCACCCGCATCGCTCGGGAGATGCACGACATCGTCTCCCATTCCCTCACCGTCGTCGTCGCGCTCTCGGAGGGGGCCGCCGCCGCGCCGTCCACCGAGCGCAGCCGCCAGGCCAGTCTGGCCGCCGCCGAAACGGCCCGCGGCGCGCTCGAAGAGATGCGCGCGATGCTGGGAGTGCTCCGCGACACGACGGAGGCGGCGTCGCCGCTCGCCCCGCTGGAGCCGGTCGACCCCGCGGAGGTGGTCGCCACCGCGCAGCGGGCGGGTTACCCGGTCGTCGTCGAGATCACCGGTTCCACCCGGGACGCGCCCCGCGCCGTCCGCTTCGCCCTCGGCCGGGTGGTGCAGGAGGCCGTCACGAACGCGATGCGCCACGCACCCGATGCACGGACCGTGCAGGTGCGCGTGAGCGCCGCCGACTCGACGGTGCGGGTGGAGGTCACCGACGACGGAGCAGGCGCGGCGGCACCGCACGGCGGCGGCGGTTTCGGTCTTCGTGGGCTGCGGGAGCGCATCGACCTGGTCGGCGGCACGTTCTCGGCCGGACCGATCCCGGGAGGGGGCTGGCGGGTGCAGGCCGAGCTGCCGTTGCCGCCGTCGGCCCCGGCCCCCACGCAGCAGCTCGAAGGGAGCGCACCGTGACCGACGGCATCCGGGTCCTGATCGTCGACGACCAGCACCTCATCCGGCTCGGGTTCCGCCTCGTCCTCGAGGCCGAACCCGGCATCGAAGTGGTCGGCGAGGCCTCCGACGGCGCCGAGGCGGTCGTGCTCACGGCGCAGCTGCGACCCGATGTGGTGCTGATGGACGTGCGGATGCCACGGCTGGACGGCATCGCGGCGACGGAGCGGATCGTGGCCACGCAGCCCGATGCCCGGATCCTCATCCTGACCACGTTCGACCTCGACGACTACGCCTTCGCGGCGCTGCGCGCGGGCGCGGGCGGGTTCCTGCTCAAGGACGCCCAAGGCGCCGAGCTCATCTCCGCGGTGCGCGCCGTGCACCGCGGAGATGCGGTGCTGTCTCCGAGGGTGACCCGGCGCATGATCGAGCTCATGGGGTCGCCCGCCGAGGCATCCGCTCCTCCCGGCTACGACGAGCTCACCGCTCGCGAGCGCGAGGTGTTCGCGGCGATCGCGGGTGGCGGCACGAATGCCGAGATCGCCGGGGAGCTGTTCCTCAGCGAGTCCACCGTGAAGACGCACGTCAGCCGGGTGCTCGCCAAGATCGGTGCGCGCGACCGGGTGCACGCCGTGATCATCGCGCACCGTCACGGACTGGCGGGACCCGCCGCGTGATCACCTCGTGCCGGCCGTTCAGCCGGCGCCGAGGCGCCCCTCGTTAGCATGGATCCGATGTTCTCCGCCTCTGTCGACCCGACCCCCTCGCCCTCCTCCACCGGCCTGGCCGCCCTCACCGATCCCACGTTCTGGGGCCAGGTGCTCGCGTTCTTCGGCGAGGCCGGCCAGAACCTGCTGGGCGTCGCGATCATCGTCGCGCTCGGCTTCCTCATCGCCTGGGTGATGCGGGTGATCATCCGCCGTGTCGTCAGCCGCATCGTGAACGGCGCGAAGAACAAGGCCCGCGTCGACGACACGCAGGCCCTCGACCGCTCGCCGCTGTCGGCGATCCGCCTGGTGCAGCGCACCCGCACCCTCGGCACGATCCTGCAGAACATCGTCAACGTCACGGTCGTGCTCGTCGTGCTGCTGCTGTCGATCAACGTCCTCGCCCCGAACGTCCTCGGCTCGCTCGCGCTGCTGACCGCCGCGATCGGCGCCGGACTGGGCTTCGGCGCGCAGAACATCGTCAAGGACGTCCTCAACGGCATCTTCATCGTGGCGGAGGATCAGGTCGGCATCGGCGACGTCGTCGACCTGGGTCTGGCCACCGGCATCGTCGAGTACGTCAGCGTGCGCATCACGCACGTGCGCGACGTCAACGGCACCCTGTGGTACGTGCGCAACGGCGAGATCACCCGCATCGGCAACATGTCGCAGGGCTGGTCCCGGGTCATCATCGACCTGGCCGTGCCGGTCGATGCCGACATCACCGAGGTGGAGGGCGCGATGCTCACCGCCGCGAAGGACCTCGCGGAGGACCCGAAGTGGCGCTCGCGCGTGCTCGAGGCTCCCGAGGTGTGGGGACTGGAGTCCATCACCGGCGACGCGCTGGTGATCCGCCTCGTCATGAAGACGCGCTCCAGCGCGAAGGACGACGTCGCGCGCGAGCTGCGCGTGCGCCTCAAGCGCGCCATCGACGAACTCGGCATCCAGCTGCCGCAGCTCAACTCGATCATGCTCACCGGGTTGGAGGGCGCCGGGCGGGTGCGCGGCGCCAACCCGCCGAAGACCAAGCCGACTCCCATCCCGGCGTCGGCCGCCGAGGGTGCCGTCTGGAAGCCCAAGAAGAAGCCGCACGTCGCCCCGACGCCCGAAAAGGAGTCGGCGGACGGGCCCGCGCGTGCCGCCGACAAGGGCGCGCCGCACGCCGGGCGAGCAGGGGACGGCCCGCAGACCGCGGAGGACGAGGACGCGTGAGCGATCCCGGACTGCCCTCCCCCGGTTTCTACGACGAGATCGGCGGCCATGCCGCGTTCGTGCGCCTCGTCGACGTGTTCTACGACGGAGTGGCCTCCGACGAGGTTCTCCGGCCGATGTACCCGGAGGAGGATCTCGGCCCCGCGAAGGAGCGCCTGACGATGTTCCTCGAGCAGTACTGGGGCGGTCCGACGACCTACAGTCAGCAGCGCGGCCACCCGAGGCTGCGCATGCGGCATCTGCCGTTCCATGTGAATCCGGACGCCCGCGACCGCTGGATCGCGCATATGCGCACCGCCGTCGACGCGCTCGAGTTGTCGCCGCTCCACGAGGCCACTCTGTGGGATTACCTGCAGCGCGCGGCCCACGCCATGGTGAACACGTTCGAACCCACGCCGAAGGAGTCGTGATGTCCGCAGCCCCGCAGACCGCCGCAGCCGATGTGCTCGTGATCGGCTGGGGGCTGTCCGGCCTCGTCGCCGCCGCCGAGGCGGTCGCTGCCGGAAAGCGCGTGATCATCGTCGACCAGGAGCCGCGCAGCAATCTGGGCGGTCAGGCGTGGTGGTCCTTCGGCGGACTCTTCCTCGTCGACTCCCCCGAGCAGCGTCGCCTCGGCGTGCGCGACTCGCTCGAACTCGCGCGCCAGGACTGGTTCGGCACCGCCGGATTCGACCGGGACGAGGATGCCTGGCCACGACGCTGGGCCGAGGCGTACCTGCAGTTCGCGGCCGGCGAGAAGCGGTCCTGGCTGCGGGAGAAGGGCATCGGATTCTTCCCCGTCGTGGGGTGGGCCGAACGCGGCGGGTACACCGCGACCGGCCCGGGCAACAGCGTTCCACGGTTCCACATCACGTGGGGCACCGGCCCCGGTGTCGTCGCACCGTTCCAGGCCGAGATCGACACCGCCGAGGCGCACGGCCGCCTCACGGTCCTCCCCCGCCACCGCGTCACCGCGCTCACCCGCGCCGGCGCCGCCGTCACCGGGGCGATCGGCGAGATCCTGGCGCCCTCCAACGCCCCTCGGGGCGTCGCGACGGTCCGTGAGGTCGTCGGGACCTTCGAGATCTCCGCCGGCGCGACGATCGTGACCTCGGGCGGCATCGGGGGCGACCACGACCTCGTGCGCGCCCAGTGGCCGCAGCGACTCGGCTCCCCGCCCACCGAGATGCTCACCGGCGTGCCCGCCTACGTCGACGGCTCGATGCAGCCGGTCGCCCGTGCCGCCGGCGCGCGGCTCATCAACGGCGATCGCATGTGGCACTACGTCGAGGGGATCGGCAACCACGATCCGATCTGGCCGGGTCACGGCATCCGGATCCTCCCCGGCCCCTCATCGGTCTGGCTCGATGCCACCGGCCGCCGCCTCCCGGCGCCCCTGTTCCCCGGGTTCGACACGCTCGGCACGCTCGCACACCTGCGCGCGACGGGCCACGACCACTCGTGGTTCGTGCTCTCGCAGCGCATCGTCGAGAAGGAGTTCACCCTCTCCGGCAGCGAGCAGAACCCCGATCTGACCGGCAAGGACGTGAAGTTGCTGCTGCGCTCCCGGCTCGGCAAGGGTGCTGCAGGCCCGGTGCAGGCGTTCCTCGACCACGGGGAGGACTTCGTCGTGCGCGACACGCTCGACGCCCTCCTCGCCGGGATGCGGGTACTGCCCGGTGGAGAGCACCTCGACCCCGAACGCGTGCGTCATGAGCTCGAGGCGCGCGACCGGGAGATCGACAACGACTTCACGAAGGACGCCCAGATCGCGATGCTGCGCTCGGCCCGCGCGTTCCGCGGCGACCGCCTCATCCGGACGGCGACGCCTCATCGCATCCTCGATCCGGACGCGGGACCCCTCATCGCGGTGCGGCTGCGCGTGGTGACCCGCAAGTCCCTCGGCGGCGTCGAGACCGACCTCGACGCCCGTGCCCTGGGCGACGACGGCGCGCCGGTTCCCGGTCTGTTCGCCGCGGGTGAGGCCAGCGGCTTCGGCGGGGGCGGAGTCCACGGATACCGCGCGCTGGAGGGCACGTTCCTGGGCGGATGCCTCTTCTCCGGCCGTATCGCCGGGCGCGCGGCCGCCGCCGCGGTCTGATGGTCCTCGCGGGCCTCAGCCCCGCGGCGCCCCCGTCGTGCGCACGGCGGTGAGTCCGGAGCGCACCGGCCTGCGCACCAGGACGTGGCCGCGGTCGAGGGTCAGGCGCACCCAGGATCCGCCTTCGCGCACGCGTGCCTCCTCCTGCCCGCCGATGAACCCCATCGCGAACGCCGCGAACGCCGTGCCGCGCGGCAGGTCGTGCAGCGCCGCATCCGCCTCCCCCCACACCGTCGCGCGCACGCTGCGCACGACGTCCTCGCCCGGATCGGCCGGAAGCGCCTCGGCGACGGCCGCGATCCCCCACTGCGCCCGGGACGCGAGGGTCGACGCCTCGATCGGGCTCATCGCCGACCAGCCGCCGCGCGGCGGGGAGATGCCCGCCCACGCGGGCGAGACCGCGGTGTCCGGGAGCAGAAGCGTCACGTCGTCGACGGCGCGGAGAGCGGATGCCTCCACCACGAGGTCGCACTCCAGCTCGGGGTCGACGGGCAGCGCGCGCAGCGCCAGGATCGTCGGCGTCGGATCGAGCAGCCCGCGCGGCGCCAGCGGTGCGGCGGTCATGGCCAGCGTGCCGCCCGCCGCCTGCAGCCGGACCCCGCCGTCGCCGAGCCGCGCAGCACGTCCGGCGAAGGTGAGCGCGTCGGCCGCGGCATCCGGATCGGGGAACGGGATGCGCGCGGACATCCGCCTAAACTACCAACGCGCGGTCCCCGCCGCGGCAGGAACGGAGACGCTGTGACCGAGGCCCCCGCCACCGACACCGCCTCGGCGGCTCTCGCCTCGATGCTCGCCGTGCTCGACCTCACGGGTTCGGACGCGCGCACCACGGAGGACATCTTCACGGGGCAGTCGCAGGCGATGCCGCTGGGCCGCGTCTACGGCGGGCAGGTGCTGGCGCAGTCCATCGTCGCCGCCTCGCGCACGCTGCCGCCCGAGCGCACACCGCACTCGATGCACGGCTACTTCCTGCGCCCCGGCGACGCGAGCACGGGGATCACCTTCTCGGTCGACCGGATCCACGACGGCCGTTCGTTCTCCACGCGCCGGACGCAGGCGTTCCAGTCCGGCGTGCCCATCTTCTCGATGATCGCCTCGTTCCAGGACGAGGATCCCGGCCTCGATCATCAGTCGCCCATGCCCGAGGGGCTCCCCGGTCCCGACGAACTGCCCGACCTCGACACCGTGCTGGCCGGTCAGCCGGCGGCATCGCGCCGGCTGCTGAGCGATCGTCCGGTGGACCTGCGCCACATCCCCTCCCCCATCTACACGGAGGCCGACGAGATGCGCTCGCCCGCCCAGGCCGTCTGGATGCGGACCCGTGGACGACTGCCCGATGATCCGGCGCTGCACCGCGCCGCGCTCGCCTATCTCAGCGACCTGACGATCCAGGAGTCCGTGCTGCGCGCCCACGGCGTCGCCTGGGCGACCCCGGGGCTGAAGGTCGCGAGTCTCGACCACGCCATGTGGTGGCACCGCCCTGGCCGGGTCGACGAGTGGATGCTCTACGTCCAGGAGTCTCCGAGCGCCCGCGGCGGGCGCGGACTGGCGCACGGTCGGATCTACTCCCGCGACGGGGTCCTGCTGGCCAGTGTCGCGCAGGAGATCATGGTGCGGGTCCCCGATCCCGACGAATGAGCCCTCGACCGCTGCGGCTCGTGCGCCGGGTTCAGCGACGGTGCGCGAAGACGATGGGAGCCCCGACGTACGGCTCCCAGGCGGCGCGCTCCTCGGCGCCGACCCGGAGGGGACGGCCGGTCGCGGCATCCGCCTTCACCACCACCGCCGTCGACCGTGCGTACAGCACCTGCCGACCGGTCAGATGGGCGGTCTCGACCGGGCTGTACACCTCGTAGCAGACGTCGACGCTGGATCCGCCGATCTTGCCGAACCACAGCTGCACATCGAGCGGATGCCTCTGATAAGGCACCGGCGCGAGGTACTCGATCTCCTGCCGGGCGATCAGAGTGAGCACACCCGCGTGGAGGCTGGAGTCGAGCACCGCCGTGGACGGGCCCTCTTCTCCGGCCTCCGGGCGCCAGAAGGCGCGCACCCGCGCCTCCTCGAGCAGCTTCAGCATCGAGGTGTTGTTGACGTGGTTGAACGCGTCGAGGTCCCCCCACCGCAGCGCGATGGGGATGTGCAGTCGGTCGTGTCCTGAACCCGTCGACGGATCAGTCACGGGTGAGCTTGCGGTACGTGGACCGGCTGGGGTTGGCCGCGTCCGCTCCCAGGCGCTCGATCTTGTTCTCCTCGTACGCCTCGAAGTTACCCTCGAACCAGTACCACTTGTCGGGGTGCTCCTCGGTGCCCTCGTACGCCAGGATGTGCGTGGCGATGCGATCGAGGAACCACCGGTCGTGGGTGATGACCACGGCGCATCCAGGGAACTCCAGCAGCGCGTTCTCCAGGGAGCTGAGCGTCTCGACGTCGAGGTCGTTGGTCGGCTCGTCGAGGAGGAGGAGGTTGCCGCCCTCCTTGAGCGTCAGGGCGAGGTTGAGACGGTTGCGCTCACCACCGGAGAGCACGCCGGCCTTCTTCTGCTGGTCGGGGCCTTTGAATCCGAACTTCGACACGTAGGCGCGCGAGGGGATCTCGGTCTTGCCGACGGTGATGATGTCGAGTCCGTCGGAGACGACCTCCCACAGGGTCTTCTGGGGGTCGATGTTGGCGCGACTCTGGTCGACGTAGCTGATCTTGACGGTCTCGCCGATCTTCAGGTCGCCGCCGTCGAGGGGCTCGAGACCGACGATCGTCTTGAACAGCGTCGTCTTTCCGACGCCGTTCGGACCGATCACCCCGACGATCCCGTTCGGCGGGAGGCTGAAGGTGAGGCCGTCGATGAGCGAGCGGCCGTCGAAGCCCTTCGCGAGCTTCTTCGCCTCGATCACGATGCTGCCCAGGCGGGGACCGGCGGGGATCTGGATCTCCTCGAAGTCGAGCTTCTTGGTGCGCTCGGCCTCGGCGGCCATCTCCTCGTAGCGGGCCAGACGCGCCTTCGACTTGACCTGGCGGCCCTTCGCGTTCGAGCGCACCCACTCCAGCTCGTCCTTCAGGCGCTTGGCGAGCTTCGCGTCCTTCTTGCCCTGGACCTCGAGGCGCTGACCCTTCTTCTCGAGGTAGGTCGAGTAGTTGCCCTCGTACGGGTAGAGGTGACCCCGATCGACCTCGGCGATCCACTCCGCGACGTTGTCGAGGAAGTACCGGTCGTGGGTGATGGCGATCACGGCGCCCTTGTAGGCCTGCAGATGCTGTTCCAGCCACAGCACGCTCTCGGCGTCGAGGTGGTTGGTGGGCTCGTCGAGGAGCAGCAGATCGGGCTTCTGGAGCAGGAGCTTGGCGAGGGCGACACGACGTCGCTCACCGCCCGACAGCGGAACGACCGAGGCATCGCCCGGCGGCGTGCGCAGCGCGGACATGGCCTGCTCGAGCTGGGAGTCGAGGTCCCAGCCGTCGGCGGCGTCGATCTCCTCCTGCAGCGTGCCCATCTCGGCCAGGAGCGCGTCGAAGTCGGCATCGGGGTCTGCCATGAGCGCCGAGATCTCGTTGAAGCGGTCGAGCTTCGGCTTGATCGCCACACCGTCCTGGATGTTCTCCAGGACCGTCTTGGAATCGTCGAGCTCGGGCTCCTGCATGAGGATGCCCACCGAGAACCCCGGGGTCAGCTTGGCCTCCCCGTTGGACGGCGTGTCGAGCCCGGCCATGATCTTGAGGATCGTGGACTTCCCCGCGCCGTTCGGACCGACCATTCCGATCTTCGCGCCCGGGAGGAACGACATCGTGACGTCGTCGAGGATGAGCTTCTCGCCGACCGCCTTGCGGGCACGGACCATCGAGTAGATGTATTCAGCCATAGCCGGTCCAGTCTACGGGGCGGCGCCTGCCGCCCGTTCCCCCGACTACCAGTCGATGGGGCGGGTCGCGCCGAGCAGGCAGCCGCCGTCGGCCAGCGCCGGAGCGACGATCGTGACCGCCGTGCCGATCGCCGGCCCCACCTGTCCGATCAGGCAGGCCTGGCCCGACAGCACGGCGAACTCGATGCTCTCGGCGGGGTTGCCCACTGCGGAGGTGTCGGGTGTGAGCTGCATCGCGGTCTTGTCGAATCCCGCGGCCACGAGCGCATCGATGTACGCCCGCCCCGTCACCTGCTCGGGACCGGCCCACACGCCCTCGACGATCTGTCGGAAGAACGGGAGGTTCTCCTGTGCGGTTCCACCGCGGACGAGCGCCGGGGCCGTCGGGGTCGCGGTGGGCGACGCCGAGGCGGTGGTCTGCGACGGGGCGGGCTGATCGGGCGCGGGAGTCATCGCCGTGCAGCCGGACACGGCGATCGCGACCCCGAGTCCGAGCGCGATGGCCGTGCCCCTGACGGCGCCCCTCGGCGCGCGCCCCGTGCCGGCGCGCCGGCACGGGCGATGAGCGGGGCGGCGAGTCACGCAGAGAGTCTATGTGGGCCGCCCCACCGCGCCCGGCGAGCCTCAGAACGGGGTGTCGGCATCGGCGCCGACCAGCTCGCGATCGGACGGCACCGTGGGCGGTGCGGGATCGGCGCCGGGGACCGACCATCCGCCGTCGGCGGCGAGCGGTGCCGATGAGGCATCGGCTCCTTCTCCGGGCTGAGGTGCCGGCCACTGCTCGGCCGTGCCGGAGTCGCCGACGTCGGACGCTCCGGCGGCGCGGGCCGACCGGTAGCGGGTGGTCCCCCAGCGCAGATCGTGTCCGAGGGCGTCGGCGTCGATCTCGACGGCGAGTCCCTTGCGATCGCCCGCCTCCCACTGCCGCAGGCGCAAGCGACCCGTGAGGATCACCCGGTCGCCCTTCGCCAGCGACGCATAGGCGTGATCGGCCAGGCTGCGGAAGGTCGACACCGAGTACCAGTTGGTCTGCCCGTCGATCCACGTGTTCGCGGAGCGATCGAACCGCCGCTCGGTGCTCGCCACGCGGAAGGTGGTGATGGACAGTCCGTTGGGCCCGTGCCGCAGCTCGGGGACGGTGGCGATGTTGCCGGTGACGGTGATGACGTCGCTCATGACGCATCCTCTCTGTTCGCTGTCGGGGACCTTCCCCGGTGTCGCGCCGGTGCCCGAGTGCCCGTCGGACACCGACGCAGGTTCAGCTTGCGATCGGGGGGACGCGCGCGGGTCCGATCCGCCGTGTCGGTGGACGGATCCATTCCTGCGACGACCTGGGGAGGAATCGGCGCGTGCCGTCGGAGGGCGGATGTCGGAGGTCGCACATATCTTCGAATGCGAAAGGAGTCCTCATGTCCACGATGACCGCATCACCGCTCGACGACACGGCGGACGTTCCGGCGGCAGCCCGGAGCGTCCGGTTCCACGCGACCGCCGCCGGCCCGGGGCTGTGGCGCCTGATCGACGTCCGCGGGCTCGTCGTCGGCCATCTGCGCCGCGTTCCCGCGCCTCACGGCGACCGGTTCCGCGTCGAGCGCTACCACCCCGGGTCGCGATCGTTCCGCGTGCTCGGCGAGTTCTGGTCGTGCGCGCAGGCGGTCGAGTGCCTGCGATTCGCACGCTGAGCGCAGCCGGCGTGGGGCTACACCACCGCCTCCCAGCGGGCTTCGAAGTGTCTCGGACTGTCGCCCCGCACCCGTTCCCACGACTCGGCCAGGCCCGCGACGGCGCGCGTCAGCAGCTCCGGAGCCGCGGTGAACGGGATCCTCAGGTGCCGATCGTGTCCCCCGTCGACGGAGAACCGCGGTCCCGCCGACAGAAGCACGCCGCGCCCGCGCGCCTCCATCACGAGCGCGGCGCTGAGCGGGGCATCCAACCCCACCCAGAGCGACACACCTCCCGCCACCCGCGGCACCTGCCAGCCGGGCAGCGCCGACTCCAGCGCCTGCACGAGCGCGTCCCGCCCGAGCCGCAGGAACGCCGAGCGCTGCGCGACGATCTCGTCCATCCGAGGGAACAGGGCCGCAGCGACACACTGCTCGAACTCCGGCGTGCCGAGTTCGTGGGTCGACCTCGCGGCCACGAGGCGGCGGATGAGCGGCGCCTCGGCGCGGATCCAACCGATCCGCAGGCCGCCCCAGACGGTCTTGCCGAGCGATCCGATGCGCACGATGCTTCCGGGCTGCGCGGCGTGGAAGGCCGCGGCGGATTCGCCCCGATCGATGTCGAGGTCGGCGGTGGTCTCGTCGAGCACGAGCGTGCACCCCACTCGCTCGGCCGCGGTCACCATGACGTGCCGGTCCTCCGCCGTCATCGTGCGTCCGGTCGGGTTCTGGAAGTCGGGCATGAGATACGCGAGCACCGGGAGCGTCCGCGCGAACGCCTGCTCGGCGCGGTCGAGGTCCCAGCCGTCCGAGGTGGTCACGGGCACCCCGACCAGGCGCGCCCCCGCCTGCCGCAGCGCGTCCGCGGCGTGCGGATACGTGGGGGTCTCCACCAGAACTCGATCCCCGCGTCCGAGCAGCACGGTCGCGAGGAGGTGGATGGCGGACTGCGCCCCCGTCGTCACGAGGATCTCGTCGGGACTGGTCGGCACACCCCTGCGCGCATAGTGCTCGGCGATCCGCGCGCGCAGTTCCGATCGCCCGACGATGTCGTACCCGACGCGCGCGACCAGAGACGTCGCCGCGGCGGCCGTCTCGGCGAACACTCCGGCCAGTCCGGGCCATGCGGGCGGGCTCGCCTGCTGCAGGTCGATCGTGCCGTGCGCGGCGTCCTCCCGGCCGGGATCGGCGCGTCGCAGCGGAAGGGTGACGCTCCCCGACCCGCGGGTGCTCTCGATGTGCGTCGTGTCGCGCAGGCTCCGGTAGGCCGCGGCCACGGTCGTGCGGCTCACCCCGAGCGCGGCGGCCAGCTCCCGTTCGGCGGGGAGCGCGGTGCGCGGCGCGAGCCGGTTGTCGAGGCAGAGCAGGCGGATGCCGTCGGCCAGCGCCTCGTAGGCAGGCTCGCGGGTGCGCCAGCCACCGAGGGCGCCGGAGAGCGTTCGCGCGGAGATGCGGGAGTCCATCGATCCAGGGTATCCGGATTGGACTGGTGCGCGAGAGCCAATCCTACGATTGGATACTCCTGTGACCCGACGCATCCTGCAGCTCCTGATCGGCCTCGTGCTCTACGGCACGGGGTGCGCGATGACCGTCGAAGCCGGTCTCGGCGTCGATCCGTGGACCGTGCTCGCCCAGGGCCTGTCGATCCACACCGGGATCGGCATCGGCTGGGTGACGAACATCCTCGGCTTCCTCGTCCTGCTCGCCTGGATCCCGCTGCGGCAGAAGCCCGGCGTCGGCACGATCGCCAACATCCTGCTGGTGGGCACGAGCATGCAGGCCGCTCTCACGCTGATCCCGCCGGTGACCGGCGTCCTCCCCCAGTTCGCGATGCTGATCGGCGGGGTGCTGGTCGTCGCCCTCGCCTCCGGCCTGTACATCGGCGCACGCTTCGGACCGGGTCCGCGCGATGGTCTGATGACCGGTCTGCACGGTCGACTCGGGTGGCCGATCTGGGTGTGCCGGCTGACCGTCGAGGTCACCGTGCTCGTCCTCGGCTGGCTGCTCGGCGGCACGGTCGGCATCGGCACGGTCGTGTTCGCCGCATCGATCGGCCCGCTCGTGCATCTCGCACTGCCGCTGCTGGACACGCGTCGCGCGCCCCGAGGGGCGTCGTCCGCGGCCGCGCAGACCGGCACCGCCGCGCCCACCCTGCGGGCGTGAGGGCGGGCGGAGGCGGCGACCGCCCTCAGTGCTCGCGGAACTGCGGCCAGTCGCTCCCGGGCCGCATGTGCGAGCGCAGGGCGCCCTTCGCGATCTCCATCGTCGGGTAGACGCCCGTGCTCTCATCGGCGCCCGCCATCGTGACGGTGTAGCCGTCCGCGTCCTTGCGGATCGCGCCGACCACGCCCCCGGTGCCGTACGCGACCCAGAGCGGGTGATGGGTGTCGGTCGTGCTCATGGTGCACTCCTTCCGATGACGCGAACGCTACGCCTCGCATGTCCGCGCGCCAAGCCCCACCGCCGCCGTGTCGCGCGGGTGTCCCCGGACCGGCGAGCCGCTAGCCTGGAGGGGTCCTTCCCTCCGTAGCTCAGTGGAAGAGCGAGCGGTTTCTACCCGCTGGGTCGGGGGTTCGAATCCCTCCGGGGGGACTTGTGTGATGAGTCGCGACATAGGAGACATCTGAGTCGCGACATAGGAGACATTCACGAGGAGGAGCCCGGCCATCGGCCGGGCTCTTTTTCGTTGTTTCGCCAGTAGGTCCGAGTGGGATCGATGGTGTTGGTGGCGATGATCTCGCCGGTGTCGAGGTGGACGACGGTGATGGTGTGGTCGTCGGCGATGAGGATGCAGCGTTTCCCGCGATGTGTGGCGCCGATGCCGAGGTGGTGCACGCGGGCTGCGCGGCGGAAGCTGATCTTCCCGTTGGTGTCGACGTGGTCGTGACGGACCCGGTAGTGGGTGCGGTCGTCGTGTCCGGAGGGCGCGGTTTTGGGTGTGCTGGCGTAGGCGGTGGCTGGCGTGGTTCCTCGGGCGCGATGGGGTCGGGTGGTGTTGTAGTGCTCGCGGAACGTGTTGAGCTGGGTCTGCAGCTCGGTGATCGTGGCGGCGCGTGGGCGGGCGGTCAGCCATCGTTTCAGGGTCTGGTGGAATCTCTCGATCTTCCCCTGGGTCTGAGGGTGGTTCGGGGCGCCGTTCTTCTGCCGGATGTTCAGCGCGGCGAGGACGTATTCGAACTGGTTGCGGCCTCCTCCGTGACGGGCGGTGTAGACGCGGCCGTTGTCGGTCAGGGTCGACGCGGGCGGCCCGTAGGCATCGATGGTTGTCAGGAACGTGTCCACGACGTCACGGCCGGTGACGGGCCGGTGGGCGGTGCAGCTGAGGAGCAGGCGGGAGTGGTCGTCGAGCCAGTTCAGGATCTCGACGTCGGTGCCGTCCGCGAGGCGCCAGTGGGTGAAGTCGGATTGCCAGGTCTCGTTGGGCTGGGAGGCTTCGAACCGGATGTAGGAGCTTTTCGGTCGTTTGCGTGGTTCGGGCACGATCAGCCCGGCGGTGTGCAGGATGCGTCGGATCGTGGAGGTCGATGGGGCCCGCAAGCCCTCGCGTTCGAGGTGCCAGGCGATCGTGACGGGGCCGGCGTCCGTCCCGGCAGCGGTCAACGCGTGCCGCAGCTCCACGACCCGGACCCGGACCCTGTCCGTGACCGCCTGCGAACTCGTCAACGGGGCGCGGGACCGTGGCTGCAACCCGTCCAGGCCCTCGTCGCGGTAGCGGGCGAGCAGCTTGTGCAGATACTGCCGCGACATCCCGTACTCGGCCGCCGCCTGGGTAACCGTGAGCTGCCCTGAGACGATCTTCAACACCACAACCCGATGCTTCGACGACATGCACGAGTGTCGCCTATGACCCGACTCACGTGTCGCCGATCACCTGTCGCCTATGTCGTGAACCCAGACACCTCCGGGGGGACTTGTGAATGCGTCTCCACATGGAAGACAGCAGGGCGCTCCAGGCATCCGTCCATCGAGCGCCGTGGGTCGGAGCTCACCCCGGGAGCCGTGTCCGCCGCCGTCGATAGGATGGTCGTCATGGTGGGGGCTTCAGAGAACGACCGGCTCGTCTGGATCGACTGCGAGATGACGGGACTCGACCTCGACCTGGACGAGCTCGTCGAGATCGCCGTCGTGGTGACCGACTTCGACCTGAGACCGATCGATCCGGGCTTCCAGATCGTCATCAGACCCGACGAGTCCGCCATGGCGAACATGAGCGAGTTCGTCACGCAGATGCACCAGAAGTCCGGACTGCTCGAAGAGATCCCGGATGGGGTCAGCGTCGCCGAGGCCGAGTTCCTCGCGCTGGAGTACATCCAGCGGTTCGCGCCGATCGAAGGGAAGGCGCCGCTGGCCGGCAACACGATCGGCACCGATCGCATGTTCCTGGCCAAGTACATGCCCCGCATCGACCGGTGGCTCCACTATCGCAACGTGGACGTGTCGAGCGTCAAGGAGCTCTCGCGCCGCTGGTACCCGCGCGCCTACATCCACGCGCCGGCGAAGGACGGCGGTCACCGCGCGCTCGCCGACATCCGCGAATCGATCCGCGAGCTCGCGTACTACCGGCAGGCGGTGTTCGTGCCGCAACCCGGCCCGACGAGCGACGCGGCGCGAGCCGTCGCCGCCTCCGCGGTGTCGGCGTATGCCTCCGACGTGTGAGAGAATCTTATGGTTGTCCGCGCAGGCGGGCGGCATGGTGGGTATAGCTCAGTTGGTAGAGCGCGGCCTTGTGGTGGCCGATGTCGCGGGTTCGAGCCCCGTTACTCACCCCATTCCCCGCAGCTCGCGGGACGCCTCGGACGGAGGCCGCCCATGATGCAGATGGACGCATCATCCTTCGAGCGTCTCGTCGTCGCCGAACTCGATCTGCTCCCCGACGACATGGTCGACGGCCTCGACAACGTGGTGTTCGTCGTCGAGGATCGCCCGGAGGACGGCAGCCTCGACCTGCTCGGTCTGTACGACGGATGGGCGCTCACCGAGCGGGAGCGCTACGGGGTCGGCGAGCTGCCCGACCGCATCATCGTCTACCGCGAGTCCCACCTCGACGTGTGCGAGACGCTCGAAGAGCTCCGCGACGAGGTGCACGCCACTCTCGTGCACGAGATCGCGCACTTCTACGGCATCGACGATGCCCGTCTGCACGAATTGGGCTGGGCATGAGCATCCTCGCGCTTCCCGACCTCGACACCGGCATCGCCGCCACCACCGACCGCGCCCCGCTGCGACCGTGGCAGGCCGTCGTGTGGAACGATCCGGTGAACCTGATGAGCTACGTGGTGCACGTGTTCCGCGAGTACTTCGGATTCCCGCTGCCCGAAGCCACCCGGCTCATGCTCGCCGTCCATCACGACGGCCACGCTGTCGTCGCCGAAGGTGCGCGCGAGCAGATGGAGCTCCACGTGCAGGCGATGCACGACTACGGCCTGTGGGCCACCGTCCGGAGAGCACCATGAGCACTGTCGACCGATTCGTCGTCCTCGAGATCTCGCGCATCGAGATCACGCACCTCGCGGGGCTCGTGACCCAGTTCTCCGATCTGCTGATGGAATCCGCCGGAGAAGACGTGCGCACCGGCGACCCGGCGGTCGCCCGCCTGGTGCCCGATGCGTATCGCGACGACGCCGACGCGGCGCGCGAGTTCCGGTCGGTCACCGAGGACGACCTCCTGTCGCGGCGCACGGCCGACGCGAGGATCGTGCTCGACACGCTCGGTGAGCAGCCGGAACCGTTCGAGCTCGACGATCCGGGGCTGACGGAGGTGGTGACGATCACCCTCGATCCGCACGAGGCGCGTGCCTGGATGCGCACCCTGGCGGCGGTGCGGCTGGTGCTGGCCACCCGACTGGGGATCGTCGACGACGACGACCACGAACACGAGGATCCGCGGTTCGGGATCTACGACTGGGTCGGGTACCGCCTCGACGGTCTCGTGCGGGCGGTCAGCGGCGACGAGTGATCCGCGTGATCCGCATCACGGGATCGTGACCTGCACGGTCGCGTGCCGGACGGGTTCGTCGCGGAGGAGGTGCCGCTCCTCCTGCTCCGCCCAGCGCTCCCAGTGCGGGCGGTAGGTGTCGCCGTCCCGCTCCAGCGCGCGACGCCGGCGTGAGGCATCCGGAGACTCCATCCACACGCGCACGTCGGCCAGCCTGGCCGTGACGGGGGTGAGCACGCCGGAGCCCTCGACGATGAGCGGCAGTGACGGGTCGACGGCGTGCGCCTCCGCCGGGGCCTCGCCCTCCCAGTCCCAGCGCTGCCAGACACCGACCATGCCCCGCGCGTGCGGAACGAGGATCTGCGTACGGGCGAGTTCGACGCCGTCGGCGAGCCCGTCCCAGCCGGGGTACAGCGAGTCGAGTCCCACCAGCTGAACGCGTCCGCGCAGCGGCCAGTGGGCCACCAGATCACGGGCGAGAGAGCTCTTGCCCGCTCCGCTGCGTCCGTCGATCAGGACGACGGGATTGGATGCCTCGACCGCGCGCACGGCGTCGACGATGCGCGAGAGCGCGGTCGCCCGCGCGACCGCGACCGGGTCGGGGCTACTTCTTGAGGGCGCGGATGACACGGCTGAGCGCGCGGCCGGCGACCCACACGAACGGGATGGCCACCGCGAGGAACGCCACCACGTTCGGCTCGAACCGCAGGTCGTCGCCTCGGCGGATGTAGGCGCCCAGCGGCACCGCGTAGCCGCCGCCGCCACCGCCGCCGTTGCCCGCCTCGTCGGAACCGCCGCCGAAACCCGACCACGTGAGGGCCACGGGCACGAGGCGCACGCCGTCGACGTCCTCCTGCTCGCCGTAGGCGCTCTTGACGCCGAACGATGCGGACTGCTTGCCGAGTTCGAGTGCGATGTTGGGCATGTCCCCACGCTAGCGCGGGGTGCACGCGAAACACAGCGGCGCGGTCACTCCAGCGACCTCGGCAGCGGGTTGGACGGGAGGGCGTCGATCGCCCGGCCGCGGCCCAGGAACGCGGCACGTGTCACCGCGGCCGTCCCGAACCGCGCAGTCGCGTCGTCCATCGCGCCCTCCACCCGCTTCCACTCCTCGTCGTCGTCCCACAGGGCGAGCGCCGCGCCGCCGGCGTGCTGGAGCTTCTCGGCGCGGACGCCGACCAGACGCACGGGCAGTCGCCGGTCGATGGCCTCGAGCAGCTCGTGCGCCGCGTCGCCGATCCGCTGACCGACCGCGGTCGGCGACTCGAGCGTCTGCGCGCGGGTGAGCGTGGTGAAGTCCGAGAACCGGATCTTGATCGAGATGGTCGCGGCTTCCCAGCCGTGCGTGCGCAGTCGGGCCCCGACGCGATCGGAGAGACGGCGCAGCTCGGCCCTGAGCACCGTGATGTCGGCGATGTCGTCGTGGAACGTCTCTTCGTGGCCGATGCTCTTCTCGACGCGGTCGGGCTCGACCGAGCGGGGATCGAGCCCCCGGGCGAGATGCCAGACGCGCTCACCGCCGGCCGCGCCCAGGGCACGGGTCAGGACGTCGCGCGGAGCGTCGCGGATGTCGGCGATCGTGCGGATGCCGCGCGACTCGAGGGTCTCGGCGGCCTTCGGCCCGACGCCCCACATCGCGCGCACCGGACGGGGACCCAGGAAGTCGAGGGTGTCGCGCTCGGCGACGATCAGCAGTCCGTCGGGCTTGCTGATCGTGGACGCCATCTTGGCGACGTGCTTGGTGGCCGCCACCCCGATGCTGCACACCAGCCCGGTCTCGGCGAGCACTCGACGGCGCACCTCGCGCGCGATCGCGCCGGGACTCCCCCACAGCCGCCGCGCGCCGCGGACGTCGAGGAACGCCTCGTCGATGGACAGCGGCTCGACCAGAGGGGTGAAGGTCTCGAAGATGGCCATCACCTCGGCCGATTTGGCGGTGTACCGGGAGAAGTGCGGCGCCACGATGGTCGCGTGCGGGCACAGGCGCAGCGCCTGCGAGACCGGCATGGCCGAGCGCACCCCGAACCGCCGGGCCTCGTACGACGCGCTGGAGACCACGGATCGACCCTCGGGCGCGCCGATGATGATCGCCTTGCCCTTCAGCGACGGGTCGTAGAGCACCTCGACGGCCGCGTAGAACGCGTCCATGTCGACGTGGAGGATGCCGGTGCCGCTGTCGTCGGCGTCGTCGGGGGAGACCATCCGCCCCGATCCGTCACCGCGCCCCATGCTCCGATCATCCTCCGGACCCCCGACATCCGTGGGATGACGGGAGCGGACGCTACTGCGCGGCGCGCTCCAGGATCAGCTCGCGCACGCGCGCGGCGTCGGCCTGGCCCTTCATCGCCTTCATGACCGCACCGATGACGGCACCGGCGGCCTGCACCTTGCCGTCGCGGATCTTCTCCATGACGTCGGGCTGCGAGGCGAGCGCCTCGTCGATCGCGGCGATGAGGGCGCCGTCGTCGGAGACCACCGCGAGCCCGCGGGCGTCGACGACCTCCTGCGGGGTGCCCTCGCCCGCCGCGACGCCTTCGAGCACCTGCCGGGCGAGCTTGTCGGTGAGGGTGCCCGCGTCGACCAAACCCTGCAGCGCCGCGACGTCGGAGGGGGCCACGAGATCGGATGCCTCGCGACCGGCTGCGTTCGCCAGGCGGGTGAGCTCACCGGTCCACCACTTGCGGGCCGCCGACGGCGAGCATCCGGCCGCCACGGTCGCCTCGACCTCGGCGAGGAGACCGCCGTTGGCGACGTCCTGGAACTCCAGATCGGTGAATCCCCAGCTCTCCTTGAGACGCCGACGGCGTGCGGCGGGCGGCTCGGGCAGCGCGGCGCGCAGCTCCTCGATCAGCGCGGGAGCCGGGACGACGGGCAGCAGGTCGGGTTCGGGGAAGTAGCGGTAGTCGTCGGCGTCGGACTTCGGCCGACCCGGCGACGTGGTGCCGGTGTCCTCGTGCCAGTGGCGGGTCTCCTGCGTGATCGTGCCGCCGGCGGCGAGGATCGCGGCCTGACGCTGGATCTCGTACCGCACGGCACGCTCGACCGAGCGCATCGAGTTGACGTTCTTCGTCTCGGTGCGGGTGCCCAGCTTCTCCTGTCCCCGCGGGCGGAGGGACACGTTGGCGTCGCAGCGCAGGTTGCCGCGCTCCATCTTCGCGTCGGAGATCCCCAGCGACAGGACGATGTCGCGGATCGTCTGCACGTAGGCCTTGGCGATCTCGGGCGCGCGGTGCTCGGCGCCGTAGATCACCTTCGTGACGATCTCGACCAGGGGGACGCCGGCACGGTTGTAGTCGACGAGCGAGTGCTCGGCGCCCTGGATGCGTCCGGTCGAGCCGCCCACGTGCGTGAGCTTGCCGGCATCCTCCTCCATGTGCGCGCGCTCGATCGGCACCGTCACGATCGTGCCGTCGGCGAGCTCGACATCCACCGAGCCCTCGAACGCGATCGGCTCGTCGTACTGGCTGATCTGGTAGTTCTTGCCCATGTCGGGGTAGAAGTAGTTCTTCCGGGCGAAGCGGCTCGACGGCGCGATCGAGCACCCGAGCGCGAGCCCGAGCGAGATCGAGTAGCGCACGGCCTGCTCGTTCACGACGGGGAGCGAGCCCGGAAGGCCCAGGTCGACCGGAGCCAGGTCGGTGTTGGGCTCGCGACCGAACGAGTTCGGCGCCGCCGAGAACATCTTGGTCTTCGTGTTGAGCTCGACGTGCACCTCGAAGCCGAGGACCGGCTCGAACAGCTCGAGCGCCTCGTCGAAGTCGAGCAGCTTGTCCTTGGCCATCAGCGGCTCCCCTCCGTCGATCCGGTTCCGACCAGTGCAGGCGCCCGGTCGAGCAGCGGTCCGCCCCATTCGTCCACCAGGAGCGCCTCCAGCGCCGCACCCACCCGATACAGCCGCGCGTCCCCGCGGACCGGTGCGAGGAACTGGATGCCCACGGGCAGACCGTCTTCGGATGCGAGCCCCGACGGCACCGAGATGCCCGGCACGCCGGCGAGGTTCGCGGGGATCGTGGTGACGTCGTTGAGGTACATCTGCAGCGGATCGTCGAGCTTCTCTCCGAGACGGAACGCGGTCGTCGGCGCGGAGGGCGTCGCGATCACGTCGACCTGGGCGAACGCCGCGTCGAAATCGCGCTGGATGAGGGTGCGCACCTTCTGCGCCGACCCGTAGTAGGCGTCGTAGTAGCCCGCCGACAGCGCGTAGGTGCCGAGGATGATGCGACGCTTGACCTCGTCGCCGAAACCCGCGTCGCGGGTGGCGGCCATGACGTCCTCGACCGTGCCGGACACGTTCGCACGAAGCCCGAACCGGACGGAGTCGAACTTGGCCAGGTTGCTCGAGGCCTCGGCGGGGAGGATCAGGTAGTACGCCGCGACCCCGTACTCGAAGTGCGGGGCGCTGATCTCCACGATCTCGGCGCCCTGGGCCTCCATCGCCGCCAGCGACGCCCGGAAGGATGCCGAGACGCCGGCTTGGAACCCGCTGTCGGGGAGTTCGCGGATGACGCCGACCTTCAGCCCGTTCAGCACCTCGCCGCGGGCGCCCTCACGGGCGGCCTCGGCGAACGAGGGCCAGGCGTCGGAGAGGGAGGTCGAGTCCCGGTGATCGTGGCCGCCGATGACGTCGTGGAGCAGACCCGCGTCGAGCACCGTGCGGGCGACCGGGCCGACCTGGTCGAGCGACGAGGCGAGGGCGATGGCGCCGTAGCGGCTGACGCCGCCGTAGGTGGGCTTGATGCCGACCGTCCCGGTGACGTGCGCGGGCTGGCGGATCGAGCCGCCCGTGTCGGATCCGAGGGCCAGCGGAGCCTCGAAGGCGGCGACGGCCGCGGCCGATCCTCCCCCCGAGCCGCCCGGAATGCGGTCGAGATCCCAGGGGTTGCGGGTCGGCCCGTAGGCCGAGTGCTCGGTGGAGGAGCCCATCGCGAACTCGTCCATGTTGGTCTTGCCCAGCGGCACGAGTCCCGCGGCACGGGAGCGGGCGACCACCGTCGCGTCGAACGGCGACATGTAGCCCTCGAGGATGCGGGACCCGCTCGTGGAGGGCATGTCGGTGGTGACGAGCACGTCCTTGATGGCGAGCGGGACACCGGCCACCGGGCCGAGCTGCTCGCCCGCGGCACGGCGGCGATCGACGTCGGCGGCGGCATCCAGCGCCCGTTCGCTCACGTGGAGGAACGCGTGCACGTCGCCGTCGACGGCGGCGATGCGGTCGAGGTGGGCCTGCGTCGCCTCGACACTGGACACCTCGCCCGCGGCGAGCCTGTCTGCGAGCTGCGCAGCGGAGAGGCGGATGAGGTCGCTCAGGGCGCTCACTGCTCCTCCCCCAGGATCGCCGTCACGCGGAAGCGGCCGTCGGCGGCGTCCGGAGCGTTCTGCAGGGCCTGCTCCTGCGTGAGGGTCTCCCCCACCTCATCGGCGCGGAAGACGTTCTCCAGCGGCACCGGGTGGCTCGTGGCCGGCACGTCGGGCGTGGCCACCTCCGACACCTTCGCGATGTTGTCGACGATCGCGTCGAGCTGCCCGGTGAGGCGCTCGACCTCCTCGTCGCTCAGCTGGATCCTGGCGAGCACACCGAGATGGCGCACGAGATCGGGGGTGATTTCAGACACCCTCCGATCCTAGTTCGGATGAACGCGGCGGCCCGGCCGTAGGCTGGCGCCGTGACGACCTACGACCCGCCTCGCCCGTGGATCCGGAGCTACGCCGCCGGTGTCCCCGACGACCTCGATCCCGTCTCCGGGTCGCTCGTCGACATCGTCGACGCGTCGGTACGGGACTATCCGGATGCCGCGGCGCTCCAGTTCTTCGGACGCGAGACCACCTACCGAGAGCTCGATGCGCAGATCGCACGTGCCGCGGCGGGGCTGAAGGCGCTGGGGGTCGGGAAGGGCGATCCGGTCGCGATCATCCTGCCCAACTGCCCGCAGCACATCGTCGCGTTCTACGCCGTGCTGCGCCTGGGTGCGGTCGTCGTGGAGCACAACCCGCTCTACACCCCGCGCGAGCTGCGCAAGCAGTTCGAGGACCACGGCGCCACCGTCGCGATCGCATGGAGCAAGGTCGTCTCGACCATCCAGGACTTCCCCGCCGACCTGGCGGTGTCCCGCCTGGCCTCGGTCGACGTCACACAGGCCATGCCGCTGGCCACACGCCTGGCCCTGCGCCTGCCGATCGCGAAGGCGCGCGAGTCCCGGCGCGCACTTCACGAGCGGGTCACCGGCACGGTCCCGTGGGAGCAGCTGGTGCGCGCGGATCCGCTGCCCGCCACGCACCCGCGACCGGCCACCGACGATCTCGCGATCATCCAGTACACCAGCGGCACCACCGGCACACCCAAGGGGGCGGCGCTGACCCACCGCAACCTGCTGTCCAACGCCGCGCAGGCGCGCGCCTGGGTGCCCTCCATCGTGCGGGGGGACGGATGCGTCGTCTACGCCGTGCTGCCGATGTTCCACGCGTACGGGCTCACCCTGTGCCTGACGTTCGCAATGTCGATGGGCGCTCGGCTGGTGCTGTTCCCCCGGTTCGACCCCGACATGGTGCTCACGGTGACCAAGAAGCATCCGGCCACCTTCCTCCCCCTCGTGCCGCCGATCGCAGAGCGACTGCTGCGCGCGGCGGAAGAGAAGGGGGTCTCGCTCGCCGGCACGGATGTGGCGATCTCGGGCGCGATGGCGCTGCCGCACGATCTCGTGGTGCCGTTCGAGAAGGCGACCGGAGGCTACCTCGTCGAGGGGTACGGGCTGAGCGAGTGCTCCCCCGTGCTGATGGCCAATCCCGTCGCCGAGAGGCGCGTGCCGGGCACCGTGGGTCTGCCGCTTCCGGGCACCGAGTGCCGCGTCGTGGATCCCGACGAACCCTCCCGCGACGTGCCCGCAGGCGAGCGCGGCGAGCTGCTGGTGCGCGGTCCGCAGGTGTTCTCGGGCTACTACGGCAAGCCCGAGGAGACGGAGGCCGTGTTCGTCGACGGCTGGTTCCGCACCGGCGACATCGTGCAGATCGACGAGGCCGGATTCGTGCGCATCGTCGACCGCATCAAGGAGCTGATCATCACGGGCGGCTTCAACGTCGCCCCGACCGAGGTCGAGAACGCGCTGCGTCAGCACCCGCAGGTGCAGGATGCCGCGGTCGTCGGCCTGCCCAGCGAACACAGCGGCGAGGAGGTCGCGGCCGCGATCGTGGTCGAGCCCGGCGCCGAGATCGACGTCGAGGCGGTGCGGGAGTTCGCCCGCGGCATCCTGACGCCGTACAAGGTTCCCCGACGCGTGTTCGTGGTCGACGAGCTGCCGAAGTCTCTCATCGGCAAGGTGCTGCGCCGTCAGGTGCGCGATCGGCTGCTCACCCTCACGACGGGCGGCTGACCGGCGCGCTCACGTCACCCGGCGTCGCTCGCGTCCACACGGTCGGCGGTCTTCGGGGTGTCCCCGCCGTCGAGCGCCGACGGACCCTCGGTGACGAGGAGACGGAACTGCGCGGCATCGATGATGCGCACGCCCAGCTCCTCGGCCTTGGCGAGCTTGGAGCCCGCCCCGGGCCCGGCTGCGACGAAGTCGGTCTTCTTCGAGACGCTGGAAGCCGCCTTGCCGCCCGCCGCGAGGATCGCCTCCTGGGCGCCGTCGCGCGAGTAGCCCTCGAGGGAGCCGGTCGCGACCACCGTCACGCCGTCGAGCACCCCGCCCGCGGTTGTGGCCGCTCCGGGCCCGGGGTGCCCGGGGGTCGCGAACGACACGCCCGCGCCTCGCCAGGCGGCGACGATCTCGCGATGCCAGTGGACGTTCAACCACTCGCGGAGCGACTCGGCGATGATCCCGCCGACGCCTTCCACCGCGGCGAGCTCGTCGGCCTCGGCCGCCTCGATGGCGGCGAGCGACCCGAAGTGCTGAGCGAGGGCGCGAGCGGCGACCGGTCCGACGTGCCGGATGTTGAGCGAGACGAGCTGACGCCACAGGTCTTTCGTCTTGGCCTTCTCGAGCTCGTCGATGAGGGTGACCGCCTGCGCCGAGGGCAGCACCCGGCGGTGGTCCTTCTTCACCCCCGCCGCACGACGCTCGGCCGCGGTCGCCTCCTCGAACCCGGGCGGATAGGTGATCTCGACCCGCTGGAACGGGGCCCGGCGCACCGGCTCCCCGGTCTTCTCGTCGATCTTCGGCTCGCCCGTCTCGGCATCCCGCACCACGACTTCGATGGGCACGATCTGATCGAGCTCGAGCGCGAACAGTCCCGCCTCGGTCTGCAGCGGGGGTGTCTCGGGCACCGACGGCTGGGTGAGCGCCGCGGCCGTCACCTCGCCGAGCGCCTCGATGTCGAGCGCACCGCGGGAGCCGATGTGCTCGACGCGCCCGCGCACCTGCGCGGGGCACGAGCGGGTGTTCGGGCACCTGAGGTCGATGTCTCCCTCTTTCGCGGGGGCCAGCGGGAAGCCGCACTCCGGGCAGTCCGCCGGCATGACGAAGGCGCGCTCGGTGCCGTCACGCAGCTCGACCACCGGGCCGAGCACCTCGGGGATGACGTCGCCGGCCTTGCGCAGCACGACGGTGTCGCCGATCAGCACGCCCTTGGCCTTCACGACGTCTTGATTGTGCAGCGTCGCCTGCCGGACCACGCTGCCGGCCACGCGCGCCGGCGCCATGACGGCGAACGGCGTCGCCCGCCCGGTGCGGCCCACCGAGACCACGATGTCGAGGAGCTTGGTGTTGACCTGCTCGGGCGGGTACTTGTACGCGATCGCCCATCGCGGTGCGCGACTCGTGGCGCCGAGCTCGTCGTGCAGGGCCAGCTCGTCGACCTTCACCACGACGCCGTCGATCTCGTGCTCGACGTCGTGGCGGTGCTCGCCGTAGTGGGCCACGAACGCCAGCACCCCGTCGATGTCGTCGGAGGTGCGGAAATAGGGGCTGGTGGGAAGCCCCCACTCGGCGAGCAGCGCGTAGACCTCGCTCTGCGAGGACACCGGCGGATTCTCCCACGCGCCGATCCCGTGCACGAAGAGGCGCAGCGAGTCGAGCCGTGCCTGCCCGGCCTCGCGCTCGAGCCCGTCCTTCTTGTCGAGCTGCTGCCGCAGGCCGCCGCTCGCGGCGTTGCGGGGGTTGGCGAACGACGGGAAGCGCCGTTCGGCGCTCAGCCGCGCCTTCGCCTCGTCGAAGGCGCGGGACCGCGCCCGGCTCTCGTCGACCGCGCGCTCGCGCATATCGGCCTGCAGGGCGTTGAGCGCATCGAAGGCGGCGACGGGGATGAACACCTCACCGCGCACCTCGACGAGCGGCGGATGCCCCGTCCCGGCCAGCCGGTCGGGGATGCCGTGCACGCGCACGGCGTTGACGGTGACGTCTTCTCCCACACGCCCGTCGCCGCGCGTCGCGGCGGAGGTGAGGACGCCGTGCTCGTAGCGGAGGCTGATCGCGAGGCCGTCGATCTTGAGCTCGGTGAGCCATCGCACGGCGCGCCCCGCCGCCGCCTGAGCCTTCGCGCACCACTCGGCCAGCTCCTCCGGCGAGAAGACGTTGTCGAGGCTGAGCATGCGCTCGGCATGCGTGACGGGCGCGAACATCGACGCCTGCGCGGCCCCGACGGTCTGCGTCGGCGAGTCCTGCCCCTGCAGTTCGGGGAACCACCGCTCGAGCTCTTCGAGCCGCCGCATCCACCCGTCGTACGTCGCGTCGTCGACCAGCTCCGCGTCGGCGCCGTAGTAGGCGTCACGCGCCCCCGTGATCCGATCGACCAGTCCGCCGGCCTCTGAGCGGGCATCGTCGAGTGAGAGGTCTGCGGGCGGTGCGGAGTGCGTCACGACGCCAGTCTAGGGAGGGCCTCCGACGGCGTCAGACGGTCACCGGCACGGCCGAGACCGTGCGGTCGATGGTGAACTGACCGATCACGCGGGTGCCGTCGTAGAGCACCGCCGTCTGTCCGGGGGCGACGCCGTCGAGCGGAAGGTCCGGCGTGACCGTCAGGGCTCCGGCATCCGGATCCCAGTCGGCGTCCGCCGGTACCGGGTCGGCGTGCGCGCGGATCTGCACGGAGCAGGAGAATCGGCGCTCGCTCGGCGCGCGACCCGCCCACGACCACCGGGCGCCGGAGATCTCGGCGATCGCGAGGGCCTCCTTCGGGCCCACGACGACCGTGTTCGACACCGGTCGCACCTCGAGCACGAAGCGGGGCTTGCCGTCGGGCGCGGGCACGCCGAGGGCGAGGCCGCGGCGCTGACCGACGGTGAAGGCGTGCGCGCCCTCGTGGCTGCCGACGACGGCGCCGGTCCGGTCGACGATGTCACCGGTCGCGGTGCCGACCTTCTCGGCGAGCCAGCCCCGGGTGTCGCCGTCGGGGATGAAGCAGATGTCGTGGCTGTCGGGCTTCTGCGCCACGGTGAGTCCGCGCTCGGCGGCCTCGGCCCGCACGACGGCCTTCGACGGCGTCGAGCCCAGCGGGAAGTACGTGTGGGCCAGCTGCTCGGCCGTGAGCACGCCGAGCACGTACGACTGGTCCTTCGCGGCGTCCGACGCGCGGTGCAGCTCGAGACCCTCGACGGTGTCGACGAGGGCGGCGTAATGACCGGTGCACACCGCGTCGAAGCCCAGCTCGAGCGCTCTCTCGAGGAGGGCGGCGAACTTGATCCTCTCGTTGCAGCGCATGCAGGGGTTAGGCGTGCGGCCGGCCCGGTACTCGGCGACGAAGTCGTCGATCACATCGTCGCGGAACCGCTCGGAGAAGTCCCACACGTAGAACGGGATGCCGAGCAGGTCGGCGGCGCGGCGGGCGTCCATCGCGTCCTCGATGGTGCAGCACCCGCGGCTCCCGGTGCGCAGCGTCCCTCCGGCGCGGGACAGCGCGAGGTGCACGCCGACCACGTCGTGTCCGGCGTCGACGGCGCGAGCCGCCGCCACGGCGGAGTCGACGCCACCGCTCATCGCCGCCAGGATCCGCATGCGCCCAGTCTACGAGCGAGCCGCTGAGCGGGACCCGGATGCCGCACCCCGCGCCCGGCGGTGCGCCTCGGGCAGTGCGGCGAGGAAGAGCTCGACGTCGGCGTCGGTGGAGGTGCGCCCCAGGCTCAGCCGCAGCACCGAGCGGGCCGCCGCGTCGTCGAAACCCATCGCTCGCACGACGTGCGACGGCTCGGGGACACCGGCCTGGCACGCCGAACCCGTCGATACGGCGACACCCGCCTGGTCCATCAGGAACAGCAGGGTGTCGCCGCCGACGCCGGGGAACAGCACGTGCACGTTGCCGGGCAGCCGGTCGACCGGATCGCCCAGCAGCACGGCCTCCGGGACGAGCGAGCGGATGCCTCGCACGAGTCGATCGCGCAGCCCGCTCAGTCGCTGCGCCTCCCCCTCGCGCTCGGTCTCGGCGAGCTCGGCGGCCACGGCGAAGGCGGCGGCCCCCGGGACGTCCTGCGTGCCGGACCGGAGCCCGCGCTGCTGACCGCCGCCGTGCAGCAGCGCCCCCGGCGCCGCGCTGCGCGCGACCACCAGGGCGCCGATCCCGACGGGGGCGCCGATCTTGTGCCCCGACACGCTGAGGGCCACGAGGCCGGCAGGACCCGAGGCATCCGCCCGCCACACCCGGAACCGCACCGGCACGTGACCGAACGCCGCGATCGCGTCGAGGTGGAAGGGGACGCCGGCCGCCGCGGCCGCGGCGGAGAGAGCACCGGCGTCGTTGATCGTGCCGGCCTCGTTGTTGGCGACCAGCCCCGTCGCCAGAGCCGCCTCGGGGCCTGCGCAGGCCTCGCCGAACACCGCCGGGTCGATGCGCCCCACCGCGTCGACCGGGACCTGCACGACGTCGGCGCCCTCGTGCTCGTGCAGCCAGCCGACGGTGTCGAGGGTGGCGTGGTGCTCGGCGTCCGGCAGCACCACCGCGGTGCGCCCGGGCGTCCGCGCCCACCAGAGCCCCTTGAGCGCGAGGTTGACCGCCTCGGTCCCGCCCGAGGTGAACACGACCTCGATCGGCTCGCATCCGAGCACCGCGGCGACGCGCTCGCGCGACTCCTCGAGCAGGCGGCGGGCGGACTGTCCGCCCCCGTGGATCGACGAGGCGTTGCCCACGAGGTCGCTCGCGACCAGCCAGGCCTCCCGCGATTCGGCTCGCAGCGGCGTGGTGGCGGCGTGGTCGAGATAGGCGCGCATGCCCCGCCTCCCCCGTTCGTGGCCTTCCGGTCTCCGGCCGTTACTACTGTAGGACGCATGGTCAGCCCGGACTCCGATCTCGCCGTCGCCGCACGCCCCGACCTGCTGCGGGCGGGACTCGACGATCTCGGCGTGACGCTGCGCGACGGCGTCGGCACCCTGCGCGTGTGGTCGGAGCACGCCGACTCCGTCGAGCTCGTCCTGTTCGACGGCACCGACCTCGATTGGGCGATCGACGAGCTCGCTCTGGCTCCGACGGGAGACGGCGTGTGGGAGGTCTCCACCCCGCAGCTGCGCCCCGGCGCCCGCTACGCGATCCGGGTCGGTGGTCCGCACGCGCCGGGCAACATGTTCAACGACCGCTCCCTGCTGGTCGAGCCGTACTCGCGCGGACTCGTCAAGGGCGGGTTCGACGACTGGCGCTCGGTCGTCGTGGACGGCGGATTCGACTGGGGCGGCGTCCGCAAGCCCGACATCCCGATGGATCGCACCGTGATCTACGAAGGGCATGTGAAGGGCCTGACCAAGAGGCATCCGCTCGTCCCCCCGGCCCTGCACGGCACGTACGCGGGGCTCGCCCACCCGGCGATGATCGAGCATCTGCTCTCGCTCGGCGTGACGGCGGTGCAGCTGCTGCCGATCCACGCGTTCGCCTCCGAACCACGGCTGCTGCAGCTCGGCCTCACCAACTACTGGGGCTACAACACGCTGAACTTCTTCACCCCGCACGCCCCGTACGCCACCGAGGCCAACCGTCGTGAAGGCCCCGAGGCGGTGCTGCGCGAGGTCAAGGGGATGGTGAAGCTCCTGCACGAGGCGGGGCTTGAGGTCCTCATGGACGTCGTCTACAACCACACCGCAGAAGAGTCGATCGGCGGTCCGCGTACGAGCCTGCGCGGCATCGACAACCGCTCGTACTACCGCCAGCAGGACGACGGCGCGTACATCGACGTGACGGGCTGCGGCAACTCGCTGAACACGTCGACGGATGCCTCCGCCCGCCTGGTGCTCGACTCGCTGCGGTACTGGGCGAACGAGGTGCAGATCGACGGTTTCCGCTTCGACCTGGCCGTGACGCTGGGCCGCGACGCCTCGCACACGTTCACGCCGGAGCATCCGCTGCTGCGGACGATCCTCGACGACCCCGCTCTGGCCGGGGTGAAGAAGATCGCCGAGCCGTGGGATGTGGGGATGGGCGGCTGGCAGACCGGCAACTTCGGCGACGGCTGGAGCGAGTGGAACGACCGCTACCGCGACCGGGTGCGCAACTTCTGGCTGAGCGACATCGACTACGCCCGTCGGGCGTCCGGCCCTCCCGTGGGCATCGGCGGCTTCGCGACGCGCCTGGCCGGGTCGTCGAACACCTTCAGCGCCGAGCGCGGTCCGCTCGCCAGCGTCAACTTCGTCACCGCGCACGACGGATTCACGCTGCGCGACCTGGTCAGCTACGACGTCAAGCACAACATCGGCAACGGCGAGCACAACCGCGACGGCGCCGACACGAACCGCTCGTTCAACCACGGCGGCGAGGGCCCGACGAACGATCCGGCGATCCTCGCGACACGTCGCAAGGCGATGCGCAATCTCCTCGGCACCCTGCTGCTGTCCTCCGGCGTCCCGATGATCACCGCCGGCGACGAGTTCGCCCGCTCGCAGCGCGGCAACAACAACGCCTACTGCCACGATTCGGCGCTCACGTGGCTGACCTGGGACCACGCGCCGTGGCAGGAGGAGCTCGCCGCGCACGTGCGCACCCTCACCCGGCTGCGGCGCGAGAACCCCGCCTTGCGCCCGCAGCGCTTCGCCTCCGCCGGGGAGCGGATCGTGGGCGCCTCGGAGATGGAATGGTACGACGCGAGCGGGCAGACCATGGCGGGCGAGGCGTGGACCAGCCCCGCGCACCGCACGCTGCAGTACGTCGCGGCCTCCACACTCGCCGAGGGCGCGCCCAATCGCATCCTGCTCATCGTCCACGGCACCGAGCAGCCCACCGAGGTGACACTGCCCGAGATCGACGGGGTCGAGCGGTACGCGTCCGTGTGGTGCAGCGCGGAGGAGACACCCGAGGACGACCGCTCCGTCTACGCTCCCGGTGACGTCGTGGCCGTGGCGGGCACGTCGATGCACCTGTTCGTCGTCGCCTAGCACGGCTCCGGCCCGCATCCAAGACCCCCGCCCGCTCTGTGCCGGTCGGCACCCGGCGCGGTAGGTTCGAGACGTGGTCACGACGACGAGCACGACCCCGGCAACCTCCTGGCGCAGCGGTTCCTCGATCCCGGTGAGACCGGCGACGGACACCCGCACCGATCCGTCCACGACGACCGGGCGCATCCCCACCGCGCTGCCGTTCCCGTCGGTGCCCGGCGGGCTGTTCCGGCCCTCCGCGTACGTCGGCGAGCTGGTCCCCTTCCGGATCACCGCGTTCCGCGAAGGGCATGATCGCATCGGGGTGCACGTTCGGTTGACCTCCCCGAGCGGTGAGGAGTCTCTGCACCGGCTCTCGGCACTGGGCGACGGGTTCGATCGCTGGGCGACCGTCGTGGCCCCTCTGGAGCAGGGCGTGTGGTCGTTCCGCTTCGAGACGTTCGCCGATGACTTCGCGACATGGGAGCACGCCGCCGAGGTGAAGATCGCCGCGGGCGTGGATGCCGCGCTGATGCGCGAGATCGGCGCGCGCCTGTTCGACGGCGCTCAGTCGGACAAGACGCGACCCCTCGCCGAGCGTCGCGCGCTGAAGGCCGCCGCCGTATCGCTCCGCGACGCGGGCGTCGACGACGAGGCGGCTCTGCGGATCGTCCGCGACCCCGCCATCGCGTCCTTCTTCGCCGCACGTCCCGTCGCCTCGCTGGGCACGGTGGGCGCCGCGTACGAGCTCCTGGTCGAGCGCGAGCGCGCCGGGGTCGGCGCGTGGTACGAGTTCTTCCCGCGCTCCGAGGGTGCGAAGGTGCGCAAGGACGGCACCGTCAAGAGCGGCACGTTCCGCAGTGCCGCCAAGCGCCTTCCCGGTGTCGCGGGGATGGGCTTCGACGTGCTCTACCTGCCGCCGATCCACCCGATCGGGCGACGCAACCGCAAGGGCCCGAACAACACCCTCGACGCGGGCCCGGGCGACCCGGGATCGCCGTGGGCGATCGGCGCTGCCGAGGGCGGACACGACACCGTGCACCCCGACCTGGGCACGCTCGCCGATTTCCGCTCCTTCGTGCGGGCCGCACGTGCCGAGGGCATCGAGGTCGCCCTCGACCTCGCGCTGCAGGCCGCGCCCGATCACCCCTGGGTCACCGAGCACCCGGAATGGTTCACGACCCTCCCCGACGGCACGATCGCGTACGCCGAGAACCCGCCGAAGAAGTATCAGGACATCTATCCGATCAACTTCGACAACGACCCGGTGGGCATCCGCGCCGAGGTGCTGCGCGTGGTGCGCCACTGGATCGCGCAGGGCGTGCGCATCTTCCGCGTCGACAACCCGCACACGAAGCCGCTGCAGTTCTGGGAGTGGCTGATCGCGACGATCAGCGCGCAGGATCCCGACGTGGTGTTCCTCGCGGAGGCGTTCACCCGGCCGGCACCCCTGCAGGGTCTCGCGATGGCGGGGTACCAGCAGAGCTACACGTACTTCACGTGGCGGAACACGAAGGAGCAGCTGGCGGAGTTCCTCAGCGGCCTGGCCACCGAGACCGCGGACTTCCTGCGGCCGAACCTGTTCGTCAACACCCCCGACATCCTCACCGAGTACCTGCAGTTCGGCGGGCGCCCCGCCTACAAGATCCGCGCCGCGATCGCGGCGACCGGAGCGCCGACCTACGGGGTGTACGCAGGGTACGAGCTCTACGAGAACGTCGCACGGCCGGGCTCCGAGGAGAACATCGACAACGAGAAGTACGAGTACAAGTTCCGCGACTGGGAGGGTGCCGAGGAGCGCGGCGACTCCCTCGCCCCCTACCTGCGGCGGCTCAACGAGATCCGTCGTGCGCATCCGGCACTGCGGCAGCTGCGCAACCTCACGGTGCACTGGAGCGACGACGACGCGATCCTCGTGTTCGTGAAGCACCTCGACGCGGCGCTGTCCCCCGACGGACGCGCCGACACCCTCATCATCGTCGCCAACGTCGACCCGCACTCGGTGCGCGAGACGACCGTCCACCTCGACACCCGCGTATGGGGGGTCGCGCCGGGAGAGCCGTACCTCGTCGAGGATCTCGTCACCGGGGCGCACTGGACGTGGAGCGACCACAACTTCGTGCGGCTGGACGCGTTCACCGAGCCCGTCCACATCCTGCACGTGAAGGAGCCCTCATGAGCATCGATCCGCACCTCCTGGACGCCGTGGCATCCGGCTCCCACCACGACCCGCACGCGGTGCTGGGCATCCATCCGGAAGCGGATGCCTCCGGCACCGCCTCCTGGACGGTGCGGGTGCGACGCCCGCTCGCCGACACGGTCACCGCGGTCTTCACCGACGGCGGACGCGTCGCTCTCGAGCACGTGCAGGGCGGGATCTGGGAGGGCACGCGCTCCGGCGCGAACGCGCGCTACGAGGTCGTCACCACCTACCCGGACGGCCCCGACTTCACCGCCGACGACCCGTACCGGCACACGCCGTCGATCGGCGAGCTCGACCTGCACCTCATCGGCGAGGGGCGGCACGAGGAGCTATGGAACGTGCTGGGCGCGCACGTGCGCACGCAGGACGGGTCGGCGGGCACCGCGTTCACGGTGTGGGCCCCCGATGCGCGCGCCGTGCGCGTCGTCGGGGACTTCAACGGATGGGACGGCACCGGCCACTCGATGCGCTCGATGGGCGGCACCGGCGTGTGGGAGCTGTTCGTCCCCGGCATCGGCGTCGGCACGACCTACAAGTACGAGCTGCTCACCCGCCGCGGCGACTGGATCGTCAAGGCCGACCCCATGGCGCGCTTCGCCGAGGTGCCGCCGGCGACGGCGTCGGTCGTCGTGGACTCCGACTACACGTGGGCCGACACGGAGTGGATGCGCGCCCGCGCGCGCACCACTCCGCTCGACCAGCCCATGTCGGTGTACGAACTGCATTTCGGATCGTGGCGGCCGGGTCTCACCTACCGCGAGGGCGCCGACGAGATCATCGACTACGTCACGGCGCAGGGGTTCACCCACGTGGAGTTCCTGCCGCTGGCAGAGCATCCGTTCGGCGGCTCCTGGGGCTACCAGGTGACCGGCTACTACGCGCCGACCAGCCGGTTCGGCCACCCCGACGACCTGCGCTACCTGATCGACCGTCTGCACCAGGCGGGCATCGGTGTGATCATGGACTGGGTTCCCGGGCACTTCCCCAAGGACTCCTTCGCCCTGGCCCGGTTCGACGGCGAACCGCTGTACGAGCACCCCGATCCGCGCCGCGGCGAGCACAAGGACTGGGGCACGCTGATCTTCGACTACGGCCGCAACGAGGTCCGCAACTTCCTCGTCGCGAACGCGCTGTACTGGTTCGAGGAGTTCCACGTCGACGGTCTCCGGGTCGACGCCGTCGCGTCGATGCTCTACCTCGACTACTCCCGCGAAGAGGGCCAATGGGCGCCGAACCAGTACGGCGGGCGCGAGAACCTCGAGGCGATCCGCTTCCTCCAGGAGGTGAACGCCACCGCCTACAAGCGCTACCCGGGCATCTCCATCGTCGCCGAGGAATCCACCAGCTTCCCCGGTGTCACCGCGCCCACCGATCACGCCGGACTCGGCTTCGGGTTCAAGTGGAACATGGGCTGGATGAACGACTCGCTCCAGTACATCGGCCGCGACCCGATGTATCGCTCCCACCACGAGGGCGAGCTCTCGTTCTCGTTCGTGTACGCGTTCAGCGAGAACTACATCCTGCCGATCAGCCACGACGAGGTCGTCCACGGCAAGGGCAGCCTGTTCTCGCGCATGCCCGGAGACCACTGGCAGAAGCTCGCGAACATGCGCGCGTTCCTCGCGTACATGTGGGGACACCCGGGCAAGCAGCTCCTGTTCATGGGCCAGGAGTTCGGCCAGATGTCCGAGTGGTCCGAGGGTCGCGGGCTGGACTGGTGGATGCTCGACCAGCCGGCGCACGCGCAGCTGCAGTCCTTCGTCGGGGTGCTCAACCGCACCTACCGCGCGCAGTCGGCCCTGTGGTCGCGCGACAGCGACGGGGCGGCGTTCTCGCGTCTGGGCGGGCCCACGTGGAACCCGAACGTCATCGCGTTCTCACGGCGGGACTGGCACGGCAACACGGTCGTCGTGGTGTGCAACTTCTCCGGCGTGCCGATCCACGGCTACGAGCTCGACCTGCCGGAGGAGGGCGCCTGGGCGGAGATCCTCAACTCCGATGCCGGCGAGTACGGCGGATCCGGCGTCGGGAACCTCGGCGTCGTCCACACGCACGACGGAACGACGCGGGCGAGCATGATCCTGCCGCCGCTGGGCGTTCTGTGGCTGCAGCACCGTTCGGCACCGCACCTGCCGTCCCCCACGCGAGGCTGACGGAAGCGGCGCGGCGGGGGCGCACGGCGCAACGCGCCGTGCGCGTCGTCGCCGGTCAGAAGAGCAGCGAGGCCAGTCTGCCGCGCGCGGTCAGCACCCGCGGGTCGGCATCGCCGACGAGGCCGAAGAGCTCGAGCAGTCGCTCGCGCACCGGTCTGCGCTCGTCGGCGGGTGTGATCGAGAACAGGTCGAGCAGGCGACTGAACGCGTCGTCGACGTGACCGCCCGACAGGTCGAGGTCGGCGGCGGCGAACTGCGCCTCCCGGTCTCGCGGCGCCGCAGCGGCCGCGTCGCGGACGGCCTGGAGGTCGAGGCCCTGCACCCGGTCGAGCAGACGCACCTGCCCGAGCCCGGCGCGGGCGTCGGCATCGCGCGGGTTCTCGGCGAGGGCCTTCTCGTACGCCGTGATCGCCCGGGCGTAGTCGCCCGACTCGATGGCGTCGAACGCCTCGGCGTGCAGCGGGGGAAGGGCCGGTTCGGCGGGAGCCTCGTCCGAGGCATCCGCGCTCTCCTCCGACCCTGCGTCGACCGTGCCGGTCACCCCGTTCTGAGCGGCCAGCTGCAGCAGCTGGGCGAAGACATCCCGCACCTGCTGCTCGGGCACCGCCCCGGTGAACATGGGTACGGGCTGGCCGGCGACGAGCGCGACCACCATCGGGATCGACTGGGCCCGGAACGCCTGCGCCAGCTGGGGATTCGCATCGACGTCGACCTTCGCCAGGACGACGCGGCCGCCGAGCTCGGTCACGACCTTCTCGAGGATCGGGCTGAGCTGCTTGCAGGGCCCGCACCACTCCGCCCACAGGTCCACGACCACCGGCACGGTGCGTGAGAGTTCGAGCACCTGGGGGAACGACGCGTCGGTGACGTCGATCACGAGCGAGGGGACGGATGCCGCCCCCGCCCCGTCGGCCGCGGGGACGCCGTCCTGCCCGGAGGCGCCGACGGCGGGCGGCTGCGGACGGTTGCGGAGCGAGGACAGATCGACGGCGCCGCGCAGCACGGCACCGGGGGTGGGATCGGTCACGGATTCACTTTCGAGTCGAGGATGCTGGAGGAGGTGCCCAGGAGCCGGATCTTCTCGCTGGAGCTCTGACCGGGAACGTAGAAGAACAGCTGGTCGCCGTAGGTGGTGGTGACACCCGTCGCCGATTCATCGGCACCCACCAGCGCGCGCACGACGAGGTTGCCGCCCAGCTTGATGACGGCGTCGGCGGTCGTCGGCTTGATGGTCTCGAGCTCGCTGACGTTCACCGCGACGATCGCGCCGCTCTCGAGCGTGGCGAGCGCGACCGGAGCGGTCGCCCCGGCGGCGGCGGAGAAGGTCATGCTGCCGGTGGTCGCGGCCGTCTGGTTGAACTCGTCCAGGCGCTTCTGCCGATCGGCGACCACGCTGGGGAAGTAGGCGTCGCTCTCCATGTCGAACTCGCCGTAGTACTTGCTCGCCGTGCCGTTCGTGATGATGTCGGCGTACGCGGTCGCGACGTCGACGGGCTTGAGGCGCAGGAAGTCCGACTCGGGAGGAACCTGCGTGGCACCGACGTACTCCGCGGCGACGTCGGGGAGCTTCGCCGAGGCCTCGAGGTCGGCGGAGTACGAGAGCTTGTAGGCGGACCAGGGGTCCTTCTGCGACATGGTCATGATCGGCACGGCGCCGCTGCCGCCGTCGACGACGACGAGCACGGATCGCGGCCACGCGTCGAAGGCCTGCGGGAGCACGATCTGCAGCGGCTGCGACGCGATCGCAGCCGGCATCTTCGCGCCCTCGACCGCCGCAGCGGCCAGCTTGTACGCCGTCGTGCGGGCGGCCAGCATGGCGCCGTCGAGGCGGGTCGAGGCGAGAGCCTGATCGTGTGCCTGATCGGCCTGCGCGACGGTGTCGGCGATCCGCGTCAGGATGCGCTGCGCCTGGGTCCTCGAGACCGCCGGCGACTGCTGTCCGTCGGGCACGATCACCGAGGCGGACGGAGAGGGGGTGGGACTGCCGGCGAGGTTCGGCCACGCATCCGCCGAGCACCCCGCCAGGACGAGCCCCGCCACGGCGATCATCGGAACGGCGACGAGGGCGCGGCGGCCGCCCGACAGGGAACGGCGCGTCGGGCCGGCGCTGATCACGCCCTTGGCCTCCCCCTCCACCGCGAGATCGATCGGCTCGGTGACGGGCAGCGGAAGGCCCTTGCGACGCGGACCGCGCGAGCGGCGCACGTGCCGGATGCCGAGGATGTACAGCAGCACGCCGGCGGCCATGAGCACGCCGCCGCCCACGATGAGCGGGCCCGCCCACGGCGTGGCGTTGCCGATGGGCCAGGAGACCGACACGTCGGTCGGTGCCGGTGCGGTGCCGTCGGAGGCGACGAGCACGCTCATGCCCACCGGCAGCTGGAGCGGGGCGACGAGTTCGCCGTCCTGCTGGAACTCGTCGAGCCACAGGTCTGAGCCCACCGGATTGCGCGACACGGTCGTCGTGGAGCCGGCGGCGGGTGCGCTCGCGGCGGGCGTCGCCGTCGCGGTGGGGGTCGGAGCGGGGGTCGCGCCCGGCGCGGCAGTGGCTCCGTCCGACGCGGAGACGGCTGTCGTGACGAGCGCTCCATCGGAGCCGAGCGACACGGCGTCGTACTCCGAGCCGGCCAGCCAGGCTTTCAGATCAGCAGTGCGACCGTAGGAGGCGAACACCGATCCGGTCCCCTGCACACGCAGCGATTGCGCACCGGGCAGCTTGTTGAGCACGGCACCGTCGATGAGCACGAACGCAGCGCCCTCGTCGACGGCGACCGCGGCGGTCTCGGTCTTCGGCCCCTGGAAGACCGTGCGCTGTGCGATGCCCGCGCCGATCATCAGAGCGGCGAGCACGAAGGCAGCGACGGCCCACACGAATCGCACGAATCACACCTTCCCAGGGTCTGCCGCGCAGCGCGCAGACCGTCTTGTCGACGTTTCAGACTAGCGAAGATGACCTGAAAGTCCCCAGGGAGGGTGCAATGCCGTGTCGTGACCGGCCGGGTGCGTATCCTGACGGAGCGGCCTCCGGGCTGCGGTATCCGGTCAGGCAGGAGTCTTCGTGAAGTTCCAGAATCCGTTCCGTGTCGCGCTCGTCGCGACACTCGGCGTCGGCGTCGGCATCCTGCTCATCAACAGCGTGCAGACGCTCTCGACGATCCTCCTGTACGTCGGCACGGCGCTGTTCCTGTCACTCGGCCTCGATCCGGTCATCTCCTGGCTCGAGCGTCGCAGACTCCCCCGCTGGGCCGCGGTGCTCATCACGATCCTCGCGGTGCTGGCGGTGTTCGCCGGCATCGTGCTGATGGTCGTGCCCATCATCGTCAGTCAGATCGCCCAGCTGGTCACGCAGATCGAGGCGGTCGCGCAGAGCTACGCGTCGTGGGAGGACTTCGTCCGGGCGATCCAGGGGTGGGCGCAGACCACGTTCCCCGGCATCAACTTCGACATCGTGGCCGGCTACGTGACCGACTGGGTCAAGACGCTCGACGTCGGCGGAATCTCCGGTGCGATCGGGCAGGGACTCCTCGGGTTCGGAGGATCGATCGTGACCGGCGTGGGCGGCGCGTTCATCGTGCTGATCCTCACGATCTACTTCACGGCATCGACCCCCTCGCTCAAGTCGGCCGTCTATCAGCTGGTGCCGGCATCCAAGCGCCCGCGCTTCATCGACCTCGCCGAGCAGATCACCGACTCGGTCGGCTACTACGTCATGGGACAGGCGAGCCTGGGCGTGATCAACGGAGTGCTGAGCGGGATCTTCCTGACGGTCATCGGCGCCCCCTTCCCCGCCGTGCTCGCCGTCATCGCCTTCTTCTTCTCCCTGATCCCCCTCGTGGGCACGCTCACCGGCTCGGCGATCATCGTGCTCACGAGTCTCATCCCGGGTCTGGCGGCCAATCCGAACGCCTGGTGGATCGCCGGGATCTACTACCTCGTCTACATGCAGATCGAGGCGTACGTGATCTCCCCGCGCATCATGAACCGCGCCGTGTCCGTCCCCGGGGCCGTCGTCGTGATCGCGGCGCTCGCCGGCGGCGCGCTGGGACAGCTGCTCGGCGCACTGGTCGCCATCCCCGTCGCGGCGAGCGTGCTGATCATCTACCGCCAGGTGATCATCCCCCGCCAGAACGAGCGGTAGCCCTCAGCCGAGCGGCCCCTCCCACACGGTGGGCAGCGGCAGGGCCGCCGGGTTGACGGCGCCGACGATCTCGGTGAGCACGCGCCGGGTCTGCGACTCCCCCACCCACAGGTGCTTGCCGCCCTCGACAGGCACCAGCACCGCGTCCGGCACCGACGCGAACCGTGCGGTCGCGGCATCCGGTCTCAGATAGTCGTCGAACTCCGGGATCAGGGCGATCAGCCGCCGACGGTCTCCGGACCACGCGGCGACCTCCTCGGCGCTCGCGCGGTGCAGCGGCGGCGATAGCAGGATCGCCCCCTCGATGCGGTGGTCGCGCCCGTACTTGAGGGCGAGCTCGGTGCCGAAGGACCAGCCGAGCAACCAGGGTCGCGGGAGCCCCCGCTCGCGGACGAACTCCATCGCCGCCGCGAGGTCGAACGCCTCGGCGCGCCCGCCGTCGAAGGCGCCCTCGCTCGTCCCGCGCGGTGAGGTCGTGCCGCGCGTGTTGAACCGCAGGACGGCGAGATCCGCGAGCGCGGGCAATCGCGCGGCGGCCTTGCGCAGGATGTGCGAGTCCATGAAGCCGCCCGCCGTGGGCAGCGGGTGCAGGGTGACGAGCGTCGCGACCGGCGGCGCCTGTTCCGGCAGTGCCAGCTCGCCGACGAGCCGCAGCCCGTCGAGGGTCTGCAGGTCGACGTCCTCCCGGCGGGCCGGCAGCAGAACGGGTCCTCGGATCTCCATGTCAGCTGATCCTCCAGCAGTGCGTGTGCCAGTGTCGTCGCGCGGCGAGATCGGCACCGTCACCGAGCACGCCGTCGGCGCGCCACGTCACGAGGTGGGCGACACCGGGCTCGATGGTGCGTCCGCATCCCGGGCAGGTGTAGGGCTTCAGGGCCTGCGCCGCCGACACCGGTTGCACCGTCCACTCCCCACCTCGACGCGACTCGCTGCGCTTCCAGCCCGCGATGAGACGCGACAGGGAGTCGTCGTCCGACGGCTCGGGGCGTCGGCGATGCGAGCGCGGCATGAGCGGGGGTTACCACCAGTGGTTGGACGACCAGAAGTTATAGGCCGCGGCCCAGCTCCCGTAGCGCCCGACGGCGTAGCCGTTCCCCCAGCGGAGGTTGTCGACGGGGTCGTAGCCGTTCCCCGGGACCTTGCTGCACGGCAGCGCCTGCACCAGTCCGCACGCGCCCGAGGATTTGTTGGTCGCGTTCGGGTTCCATCCGCTCTCGCGGCTGACGATGTAGTCGACGTAGCCCCAGTCGCCCTCGGCGATCCCGGCCGCCGCCATCCACTCCGCGGGCGAGCCGCCGCCGGTGTACAGCGGGCGGGTCGGCGCTGCGGCGGCGCTCGAGCTCGAGCCGCTCGTGGCGGACGGCGTCGGAGTGGGTGTCGGCTTGGGCTTGACGTACACGGCGTAGCTGCCGCGTCCGAGGTCGCGCGCGGCCGCGGCATCCGCTTCGGCCGCCGCCCTGCCGGCGGCGTAGCCCGCTGCGAAGGACTGGCTGTCGTCCATCGAACTCGCGTAGAGGGTCACGGCGGCGGGCTCCAGCGCGCTCGCACCCATGAGCGAGCCGCTGAGGGGGCCCACGTAGGCGGCGGCGAAACCGAGCACCGCGACGGTGGCGAACACGCCCATCACACGCCGGCGGCGCGACCACCGCGGCGCCGGCGCCGCTGCGGCGCGGCGCGGCGGCTCGGGCGCGACGGTCTGCTCTCGGGCGGCCAGGGCCCGATAGGACCGCCGTGCGGACGCGGGTGTCATCTCGTTTCCGGAAGTCACAGTGGTCCCGATTCTAACCCGAGCATCCCCGACGTGCCACGCGTCGTCTCCCGCGCGTCAGCGCACCGCGAGCATGACCTCGACGACCGCATCCAGCAGCGCGTCGACCTGCACCTCGCGGTAGCCGCCGCGCTGCATACGGAACGCCACCGCCCGCACCTGGTCGACAGAGACGGATTCCCCCGTCTCGAGGTAGCGCGAGATCTTGTCCGTGACCAGATCGACCTCGTCGACGCGGTAGCCGTAGCGCATCGACCCGACGCGCTCGAAGCGATGGCGCGGGGCCCGGGTGAGGCGGTCGAGGATCTCCTGTCCCGCCTCGCGCGTCTGCCCGACCCAGGAGCGCACGCCGCCGGTGGACACGGCGCGACCGCGCTCCTGCGCCGCGAACGCGTCCTCGATGCGCGCGAGGGCGGCATCGACCGGCGCGATCGCGTACCCGTGCCGACTGAGCGGAAAGGCGACGCCACGGACATCGCGGGAGGACAGCGCCTCGGGGTCGGTGCCGCGTGACTCGAACGAGAGACGCGCGAGCTCGAGGAAATGGTCGACGGCGCGCTTGTCGTAGCCCTTCGTGCGTCGCGGCGCCTCGGGGAAGGGCACCGCGGGAGCAGAAGCCGTCGGGGTTCCGGGGGTCTGGGGCGTCTCGGGGGTCTCCGGGACGAGGTCGTGGATCGTCATATCACCGCCAGGGGGTAGAGCAGGTAGTACAGGGCGAGCGCCGCCGCCGCGGAGGGGAGGATGGAGTCGAGTCGGTCGAGAACGCCGCCGTGTCCCGGAAGCCAGGAGCTCATGTCCTTGATGCCGAGATCGCGCTTCACCATCGACTCGCCCAGGTCGCCGACGGTCGCGGTGACGAGGATCAGCACACCGATCACCAGGCCCGCCCACCACGGCAGCCCGAGCATGAAGAGGGCCAGGAGCACGCCGGCGAGAACGGCGGCGAGCATCGCGCCGGCGAAGCCCTCCCACGTCTTCTTCGGACTGATCTTCGGCGCCATCGGGTGACGGCCGAGCAGCAGACCCGTCGCGTACGCGCCGGTGTCCGAAGCCACGACGACGATGATGAACGCGAGCACCCACCACTCGCCGTGCGGCTGACGCAGCAGCAGCACCGCGAGGCTCGCGAAGAACGGCACGTACAGCTGCACGAATCCCGCGATGAGCACGTCGCTGAGCACATCGGCGTAGGTGCGGGCGTCCTTCGCGATCATCTGCGCCATCATGCGCCAGACGATCACGAACGCGACGGCGAAGAACAGGGCCACCCAGTGCAGCCACTCCTCCTGGAGCAGCCCCGCGAGCACCAGCAGCGTGCCGGCGGTCAGCTGCGGCACCACGTCGACGCGGCGTCCGGCGCCCTGCAGGGCGCGACCGAGCTCGAAGATGCCGAGGATCGCGGCGCCGAGGGCGAACAGCACGAAGATCCATTTGAGGAAGATGAGCGAGCCGACGAGCACCGCACCCAGCCCGAGCGCGATGAGGATCGCCACGAGCAGATCGCGTCCGGTGCGCTCCTTGATGCGCTCGTTGGCCTGATCGAACTCCGCACGCGCATGCGCGACCTGCGACTCGAACTCGCTCCGCGCCGCGCGGATCTGCGTATGGAACGCGGGCGGCAGCTCACCGGCCTCGACCGCACGGCGGGCGTCGGCGGCCTCGCGACGGGTCAGCGCGACGCCGGTATCGACGGGGGTGTCGTCACCCGGCTGGGACCCGGACGCGTCGGTCATGGACAGCTCTCAGACCTCGAGGAGTTCTGCCTCTTTGCGCTTGAGCGCCTCGTCGATCGCATCGACGTGGGCGCGCGTGAGCGCATCGAGCTCCTTCTCCGCGCGAGCCAGCTCGTCTTCGCCGAACTCGCTCTTGAGCTCGTCGAGGTCGTCCTTGGACTTGCGACGGATGCCGCGCACGTGCACCTTCGCGTCCTCGCCCTTGCTGCGCGTGAGCTTGACGTACTCCTTGCGACGCTCCTCGGTGAGCTCGGGCATCGTCACGCGGATGATGTTGCCGTCGTTGGTCGGGTTGGCGCCGAGGTTGGGGATGTCGCGGATCGCCTGCTCGATGTCGCGCAGCGCCGACTTATCGTAGGGCGTGACGATGAGGGTGCGCGCCTCGGGGTTGTTGATCGACGCGAGCTGCGCGAGCGGAGTCGGCGTGCCGTAGTAGCCGACCATGACCTTCTGGAACAGCTGCGGGTTCGCCCGCCCGGTGCGCACCGTGGCGAAGTCCTCCTTCGCGGCCTCGACGGCGCGATCCATCCGTGCACCTGCATCGGCCAAGACGTCGGCGATCACCGTGACTCCTTCGGTTGAAACCTTGAACCCTCAGTCTAGACGCGGGCTCGGTTCAGGCCGTGACCAGCGTGCCGATGGATTCGCCGAGCAGCGCCCGGGTGACGTTTCCGGCCGGCTCCATGCCGAACACCCGCATGTCCATGCGGTTGTCCATGCACAGGCTGAAAGCGGTCGAGTCCACGACCTTGAGTCCGCGCTGCAGCGCGTCGAGGTAGGTGATCCGGTCGATGCGGGTGGCGGCGGCATCCTTCTTCGGATCCGCGGTGTAGACGCCGTCGACGCCGTTCTTCGCCACCAGCACCTCGATGGCGCCGATCTCCAGAGCGCGCTGGGCGGCGACGGTGTCGGTGGAGAAGTACGGCAGGCCCGCGCCGGCGCCGAAGATGACCACGCGGCCCTTCTCCATGTGCCGTTCCGCGCGACGCGGGATGTACGGCTCGGCGACCTGCGTCATCGAGATCGCCGACTGCACGCGCGTGGCGGCGCCGGCCTGCTCGAGGAAGTCCTGCAGGGCGAGGGCGTTCATCACCGTCCCGAGCATGCCCATGTAGTCGGCGCGACCGCGGTCCATGCCCCGCTGGCTGAGCTCGGCCCCGCGGAAGAAGTTGCCGCCGCCGACGACCACGGCGATCTCGACGCGATCGGTGGCCTCGGCGATCTCGCGGGCGATCGCGCCCACGACGTCGGGATTGACCCCGAGCTGGCCGCCGCCGAACGCCTCGCCGGACAGCTTCAGCAGGACGCGGCGGCGTCCGGTCGTCTCATCGGTCACGGGGAGTCCTCTCGTCGCGTGTGCAGGATATCGAAGCGCGTGCGCGCCGTGGGACGCACGGGCATGGGGCACCGCGCCTCGCGGGTGCGGTCCCGCGGAAAAGAAGAGGCCCGCATCGTTCCCGATGCGGGCCTCCCCTGGCGTGTCAGGCGCCGACCTTGAACCGGGCGAAGCCGGTGAGGGTCAGACCCGCGTCCTTGGCGACCTGGGCGACGGACTGCTTGTTGTCCTTCGCGTAGTCCTGGTCGAGCAGCGAGACCTGCTTGAAGAACGCGTTGACGCGCCCCTCGACGATCTTCGGAAGCGCGGCCTCGGGCTTGCCCTCGTTGCGGGAGATCTCGGTGACGATCTCGCGCTCCTTCTCCACCTCGGCGTCGGGGACCTCATCGCGGGAGAGGTAGGACGGGTTGGCGAAGGAGATGTGCTGCGCGATGCTGCGCGCCGTCTCCGCGTCGTCGCCCGAGTAGGCCAGGACGACGCCGACCTGCGGGGGCAGGTCCTTGCTCGTCTTGTGCAGGTAGATCTCGAAGTGGTCGCCGGACAGCGTCTCCACGCGACGCAGCTCGACCTTCTCGCCGATGATCGCGGCCTCGTCCGAGATGAGGTCGGCGACCGTCTGCGCGCCCGCCGGGGCGGCCAGGGCGGCGTCGCGCGACTCGGCGGCGACGGCGGCGGATGCCTCGAGCACCTTGTCCGCGAGCGCGATGAAGCGGTCGTTCTTCGCGACGAAGTCGGTCTCGGTGTTCAGCTCGAGGATGGTGACCTTGCCGTCGACCTCGGTCGCCGCGACGAGACCCTCGCTGGTGGAGCGGTCGGCGCGCTTGGCGTTGCCCTTGGCGCCCTTGAGGCGCAGGATCTCGACGGCCTTCTCGAGGTCGCCGTCGGCCTCCTCGAGGGCCTTCTTGGTGTCGACCATTCCGGTGCCGAGCTGCTCGCGCAGCGCCTTGATGTCGGCGATGGTGAAGTTGGCCATGGTGTGGCGGCTCCTAGTTCTGGTGCGTTCTGTGCGTGAGAGATGCGCGGCGAGGCCCTCCGCAGAGGACCTCGCCGATCGTAGCCGGTGCGGGTGACCGCCCGGCGACGGGATGCTTACTTGGCGTCGGCGGTCTCGGCGGCGGCGACCTCTTCGGCCGTCTCGCCGGCGGCGTCGGCCACGGCCTCGTCGTGGGCGGCGGCACCGGCCTCGTCGGCGGCGGACTCGGTCGCGGCGACGACCTCTGCCTCGACGTCGACCGCGTCCGCGGCGTCCGCGGCGGCGATCGCCTCGTCGGCGACCTTCGCGGTCTCTGCCGAACCCTGCTCGTTCGAGCCCTGCTCGAGCAGCTCGCGCTCCCAGTCGGCCAGCGGCTCGGCGTCGGCGGCCTCGTCGGTGGGCTGGTGGCGCTGGATGAGGCCCTCGGCCGCGGCGTCGGCGACGATGCGGGTGAGCAGGCCCACCGAGCGGATGGCGTCGTCGTTGCCGGGGATCGGGTACTGGAACTCGTCGGGGTCGGCGTTGGTGTCGAGGATGCCGATCACCGGGATGCCGAGCTTGGACGCCTCGTTGACGGCGAGGTGCTCGCGCTTGGCGTCGACGACCCAGATCGCCGAGGGGGTCTTGGTCAGGTTGCGGATACCGCCGAGCGACTTGTGCAGCTTGTCGAGCTCGCGCTTCTTGATCAGCAGCTCCTTCTTGGTGAAGCCGCTCGCCGCCGGGTCCTCGAAGTTGAGCTCTTCGAGCTCCTTCATGCGCGCGAGGCGCTTGGACACGGTGCTGAAGTTCGTGAGGAGTCCACCGAGCCAGCGCTGGTTGACGTAGGGCTGGCCGACGCGGGTCGCCTGCTCGGCGATGACTTCCTGGGCCTGCTTCTTGGTGCCGACGAAGAGGACCGTGCCGCCGTGGGCGACGGTCTCCTTGACGAACTCGTACGCCTTGTCGATGTACGACAGCGACTGCTGCAGGTCGATGATGTGGATGCCGGAGCGCTCGGTGAGGATGAAGCGCTTCACCTTCGGGTTCCACCGGCGGGTCTGGTGTCCGAAGTGCACGCCGCTGTCGAGCAGCTGGCGGATGGTGACGACGGCCATGGCCGTACTCCTGTTCTCGGCGCGGAGCGCCGCTTGCGGTTGTCTCCCGCCGATCGCACGATCGGCGGATCCTGGTGCCCGGCGCACTCCCGCACCCTCGCAAGAGGGAGACCGATGGGAGTGGATGCCGCGTCGCGATCCGGGAACCGGAGATCGACGCTGTGGGCACGCGTAGTCACCCCGACCAGCGGGGTGCGGAACCAGTGTATCAGGGCGAAGGACGGAGACGGATGCCTCGGCTCCCGGCCATGCGGTCGCGCGCAGGTATGCCTCCTCGCGCGCTCTTCTCCTCTTCCTCCCCGGCCGCCGTCGAAGGAGGATCCGTGCCCCGGCATCCACCGATCGCGGCGCGCGCACACGCAGGAGGACGTGTCACGGCATCCTCGAGGCATGCCCCTCCTCCCCGCGCGGTGGGTCCGGACCGCTCCGGCGCGGCGCATCGCGTCGGCCGCCCTTGCGGCGGCGCTCCTGTTCGCGGCGTCGGCGGGGTCTGCGGCATCTGCGGTCGCGGCACCGGCGCCGCCCGACCTCGCCGAGCGAGGCTGGGTCTGGCCGGTCGCACCGGTGCGGATCGTCGCGCCGTGGGTGGCGCCCGCGCATGAGTACGGACCGGGTCACCGGGGTATCGACCTCGCTCGCGGGCCAGGTGAGGAGGTGACCGCCCCGGCGCCCGGGGTGGTGGCCTTCGCCGGGGCGGTGGCCGGCCGCGGCGTGATCACGCTCGACCACGGCGACGGGCTCGTGACGACCCTGGAACCCGTCGAGACCGCGCTCGCGCCCGGCACCGTCGTCGCGCGCGGCGATCCGGTGGGCGTGGTGTCGACCGGTGGCCACGCCGCCCCCGGAACGGTGCACTTCGGCGTGCGCTGGGACGGCGCGTACATCAATCCGATGCTGCTGCTGGGCGGCATCCCCCGAGCCATCCTGCTGCCGTGCTGCTGACCGCGTCGGCGGCGCCGCCGACGCTCAGGCGCGCGGATGCGCCTGGCGGTACGAGGCCACGAGTCGCTCGCTCGAGACGTGGGTGTAGATCTGCGTCGTGCCGAGGCTCGCGTGACCGAGCAGCTCCTGCACGGTGCGCAGGTCGGCTCCGCCGTCGAGCAGGTGCGTCGCCGCGGAGTGTCGCAGGGCGTGCGCACCGACGGCGTCGCGGCCGAGCGCTTCGCCGAGCTCGCGCGTGACCACGGCGTGCACCGCGCGGGGACCGAGACGGGCGCCGCGCGCGCCGAGGAACACCGCTCGGGCCGCGCCGAGACCGCCCTCGGCCGATCGCGCTGCGAGGGTGGGACGGCCGCGGACGAGATAGGCCTGCACGGCACGCACGGCGGGGCTACCGAACGGCACGACGCGTTCCTTCGCGCCCTTCCCGAGCACCCGCGCGGTGGCGCGATCGAGGTCGAGGTCGTCGACGTCGAGTCCGCACAGCTCCGAGACCCGGATGCCCGCCCCGTACAGCAGCTCCAGGATCGCGTGATCGCGCAGCGCGAGAGGGTCTCCGGATGCCGCGGCCGACGCCATCCGCTCGAGAACGCCCTCGAGAGCCTCCGCGGTGGCGACAGCCGGCAGAGTTCGGCCGCGTTTAGGGGCGACCAGACGCACACCCGGGTCGGTGGGGATGTGGCCCGCCTCGGTCGCCCAGGCGAAGAATCCGCGGACGGCGGCCGTGCGGCGGGCGATCGTGGATCGGGCATCGCCCCGGCGGGTGGCGTCCCACAGCCAGGCCCGAAGATCCTCGAGCGTCACCTCGGCGAGGGCGACGTCCGCGGTGATGCCCGCGGACAGGTCGGCCAGGTCGGAGCGGTACGCGCGGACGGTGGCCGGCGACAGTCTGCGCACGCGGGCGAGCTCGTCGAGCCATGCCGTCACCGCGTCATCCATCCGCATGCCTACAGCATGACGCGCCGCACCCCGCATGGTCGGGCGGGACGCGCCCGTCGGCCGGACGTGCTTCTGCCACGCCGATGCACGGGCATCGCGCTCGCCTCTGCACACGTGCGGGCCGCCCCGCGCGCCTCAGGGCGCGCGGGACAGCATCCGCCATCCGTCGAGCCCCTGCTCCACCTCGCCGTCGAGGTGGAGCAGACCGAGGAGGCCTTCGACCTCGCCGATGATCATCCCCGCGCGCCGGGCCACGTCGTCGGGGGTGCGCCACACCCGAGTGCTGAGCGCGTCGCGCACGCGGGTGCGATCGTCGGTGAGGGGCCGCGATCCCGGCGTCGAGATCCGCCGATCGGTGATCGACGCGAAGTCGCCGAGCAGCTCGCGCACCTCGTCGGCCGTGGTGACGCAGCGGGCGTCGAACTCACGCAGCATCCGATGGCATCCTGCCGAGGTGGCGCTCGTCACCGGACCGGGGACCGCGCCGAGCGGACGGCCGATCGCGGCGGCGTGTGCGGCGGTGTTGAGCGACCCGCTGCGCCATCCCGCCTCGATCACGACGGTCGCATCGCTCAGCGCGGCGATCAGGCGGTTGCGCTGGAGGAATCGCCACTTCGTCGGAGCCGTGCCGCACGGCGTCTCGCTGATCAGCAGACCCTGTGCCGCGATGCGGCCGATGAGGTCGGTGTGACCGGCCGGATACGGGCGTTCGACGCCGCCGGCCAGCACGGCGACGGTGAGGCCGCCGCTGGATAGGGCGGCACGGTGTGCCGCGCCGTCGATCCCGTACGCGGCGCCCGAGACCACCGCGATCCCGGTTCCGGCCAGCGCGGCCGCGAAGTCGCCGGCGACGTGCTCGCCGTACCCCGACGCCGCCCGCGCGCCCACGAGGGCGACGGCCGGCCGCAGCCGGGCGAGCGCCGCACGGTGTCCGCGCATCCACAGGCACAGCGGCGCATGCTCGCCGAGATCGTCAAGGGGGGCGGGCCAGTCCGGATCGCTCGGCCGCACCAGGATGACGCCGGCACGCCGTGCGGTGTCGAGCGCATGGCCGGCGATGGCGTCGCTCCACCGCGGCTGCCAGCGGGCACGCGCATCCGTCCACTCCTTCGGCGTGGCGATCTCACCGCTCACCGACGCGACTCCCACCCGCACCGCCTCCAGCGCGTCCGGGGCGCCGCACTCCGCGATCAGCCGGGCGGCGACGCGGTCGCCGGGCTCGACGAGGCTGCTCCAGATCGCACGGGCGTAGGCATCCTGCATGTCCGCATCGTCCGCGTCGGCGGGAACGAGCCCGCGGAGCGCACGACGTGCGGCGTCGTGGGGCGGGAGGAGACGGGTCATGGGCGGATTCCTCTCTTCAGGAACAGTGCACGGCCGATGTGCTGCGGCTCGAGGCGGTCGGCTTCGTCGAGGTCGGCGACCGTCCAGGCCACGCGCAGCACGCGGTCGTACCCGCGCAGCGTGAGGGCCCCGCGCTGCAGGGCCGCATCGATGGATCGTCTCGCGATCGGCTCCGGAGCGAGCGGTCCCTGTCGCAGCCATCCGCCGTCGACGTCGGCGTTCACGCGCCACGGCGTGCCCGCGAGCCGGATCGCGGCGCGCTCCCGTGCCTCCCGCACCCGCGTGCGCGCCTGCGCCGTGGTGACCGTCCCGCCCCGGTCATCGGCGTGCGCGGTGGAGACGCGGGCCATGGCCAGCTCGATGTCGATGCGATCCAGCAGCGGACCGGACAACCGGGACAGGTACCGTCTGATGGCCTGCGGCGCGCAGACGCACGCGCCCCCGCGCACCCCGTACTGCCCGCACGGGCAGGGGTTGGTGGCGACGATCAGCTGGAACCGGGCAGGGAACTCCGCCGAACCTCCGGCGCGGTGGATCGTGATCCGGCCCTTCTCCAGCGGCTGGCGCAGGGCGTCGAGCGCGTGGCCGGCGAACTCCCCCGCCTCGTCGAGGAACAGCACGCCGTGTCCAGCTCGTGCGATCGCCCCGGGTCGGATGACGCGGCTGCCGCCGCCGACGAGCGCCGCCACGCTCGCGCTGTGGTGGGGGGCTTCGAACGGAGGTGTGCGGCTGAGCGAGGCGACGCGATGGCCCGAGAGCGAGCGCACCGACGCCACCGAGAGCGCTGCTTCGTCGTCGAGGTCGGGGAGGATGCCCGGCAGCCGTTCGGCGAGCATCGTCTTCCCGGCCCCGGGCGGGCCGCTCATCATCAGGTGATGACCGCCGGCGGCGGCGACCACGAGCGCGTCGACGGCCGCGTCCTGTCCGATCACGTCGGCGAGCTCGCGTGTCGGCGACGGAGGATCGGCGGCGGCACCCTCCTCCACGGGCGCGAGCGCGGCCTCTTCCACATCCGCACCGTGCCACCGGGCGACATCGGCGAGGCCGACCGCGCCGAGGACCTCGACACCGCCCACCAGCCGTGCCTCGTCCGCGTTCGCGTGCGGGACGACCACGCGCGTGCGGCCCTCGCGCGCGGCGGCGAGCACCGACGGCAGAATGCCCGGGACCGGTCGCAGCCTGCCGTCGAGCCCCAGCTCGCCGAGGTGCACGGTGGCCGCGAGGGACGCCGCGTCCATGGGCACCTCGGTGGCGAGGGCTGCGATCGCGACGGCGACGTCGAACCCCGACCCCTGCTTCGGGAGGCTCGCCGGCGACAGATTGATCGTGAGACGGCGCCGGGGCAGCGGAAGGCCGCTGTTCGCGCACGCGTTGTGCACGCGCTGAACCGCCTCGGCCAGCGCCTTGTCGGCGAGTCCGATGATGCGGAACTCGGGGATCTGGTTCGACAGGTCGGCCTCCACCTCGACGAGCGCTCCGTCGAGGCCGGTGAGCGCGACCGCCCACGTGCGCGCGACCGTCACGACACGTCCTCAAGATGCTCGAGCACCGCGGTCGCCGGATCGGGGCCGGTGATCGCGACCGCGTCGATGCGCAGTCGCCGCCGCTGCGCGGCCTCGGGGTGCGCGGAGACCCACGCGATCGCGAGCCGCCACAACCGATGCCGCTTGCGGGCGTCGATCGCCTCGAAGGGATGCCCGAACCGCTCTCCCCGTCGGGTCTTGACCTCGACCACGACGAGCTCCCGCCCGGTGTCGGCGACGAGATCGATCTCGCCGTCGGAAGCCCGCCAATTGCGGTCGAGAACGCGCCAGCCGAGACGCTCGAGGTGTCGCGCCGCACGGTCCTCGCCCGCACGGCCGAGCTCGTCCTTGTCTGCCATGACGGCATCGTCGCGCGCGTCGGCCCACCGGCGCGTGCCGTGCACCCCGATCGGGGGAACTCCGCCGTCGATGGCCCTCAGCGCGGTCCTGGGGAGGAACGATCAGCTGTCGAGCGAGAGTTCCTCGGGAAGGTGGAAGTCGCGTCGCGTGAGCTCCTCGACGTTCACGTCCTTGAACGTGAGCACGCGGACCGACTTCACGAAACGATCGGCGCGGTAGATGTCCCACACCCATACGTCGGTCATGGAGATCTCGAAGTAGAAGTCGTGCTCCGTGTCACGGCGCACGACGTTCACCTCGTTGGCCAGGTAGAAGCGCCGCTCGGTCTCGATCACGTACTGGAACTGCGAGACCACGTCCCGGTACTCGCGATACAGCGCAAGCTCCAGTTCGCGGTCGTAGTCTTCGAAGACCTCGTCATCCATGGTGCTCCCATCCTAGGCGCCCCGGTACGCCTCGCGCCGCGCGTGCCGCCGGGCGCGGGGACTCAGAAGAGGGTGGGCGCATCGGCGATCGACCACGACGACCGGTGGTGCACGCTGATGCCGTGCGCGCGGATCGCATCGCGGTGCTCGGGGCTCGCATAGCCCTTGTTCCGCGCCCACTGGTATGCGGGCAGCCCCTCGTGCAGGTCTGTCATCAGGGCGTCGCGCGCGACCTTGGCGATGACGGATGCCGCGGCCGCGCTGGCGCAGTCCCGGTCGGCCTTGATGACGGGCCGCACGGTGAGCCCGGTCGCGCCGGCGGCGGTAATGTAGTCGTGGTTGCCGTCGAGGATCACGATGGCGTCTTCGGGGCGCACGCCCCAGCCGCGCAGATCCGCGATCGCGCGGATCGCCGCGTTGCCGAGCGCCCGCATGATGCCGACCTCGTCGATCTCCGCGGAGCTCGCCCATCCGACAGCGGTGGCCGACGCCCATGAGGCCGCGCGGCCCGCGACATCCGCTCGCCGCGCCTCGGGTACGAGCTTGGAGTCGCGCAGCCCGAGAGGGATGCGGCGGCGGGCGTCCCGCGCGTCGATCACCGCGGCCCCGACGGCGACGGGACCGGCCAGCGCTCCGCGTCCGACCTCGTCGCAGGCGATGACGAGGGGATGCTCGCGCAGCAGTCGCCGCTCGAGCGTGAGTCGAGGCTCGGCGACCGTCACTGCCCGGGACCGGCCGCGCCCGGCCCGGCGGGCGCGGTGGTGGCGGGCGCCTCCTTGCCGGGTGCCGGTACGCCCGAGAAGACCTGGTGGTGGAAGTCGAGGCCGCCGAAGCGGTCGAACGGCCAGGTGATGAGGAACGCGCGTCCGACCACGTTGTCGATCGGCACGAAGCCCTGCCCCGGCTGACTGGTGTTGTAGCGGGAGTCCTTGGAGTTGTTGCGGTTGTCGCCGAGCACCCAGAGCGACCCGGCCGGGACGGTCACGTCGAACTGCACCTTCGAGGCGGGGTCGCCGGGATTGAGCTTCAGATAGCCCGACTCGTCGATCGGGATGCCGTTGACCGTGAGCTGCCCGATGCCGTTGCAGCACACGACGTGGTCGCCTGGCAGCCCGATGATGCGCTTGATGAGGTGGTCGTCGCTGTCGGGGGCCGAGAGCCCCACGAGCGACAGCAGCCAGTCCCCCGCCTCCACCAGCGGCGGGCGCGGCGGCGTCACGGGCTTCGGGTCGAGCCACCCGCCCGGGTCGCGGAACACGACGATGTCGCCGCGCTCGTACGCGCCGAACCGCGGCGTGATCTCGTCGACGAGGATGCGGTCCTTGATCTGCAGCGTGTTCTCCATCGACCCGGACGGGATGTAGAACGAACGCACCAGGAACGTCTTGACCAGGAAGGACACGAGCACCGCGATCAGCACGATCACGAGCACGTCGCGGAGGAACACGAGCCAGCCGCGACGCCGGGACGGCGACGAGCGCCGCAGACCGGGAGCCGGCTCGGGGGCGCCCGAAGAGTCTGAGGCCGTCTGCTCGGTCGTCATGGAGTTCCTTCACGAGGCCCATCGCGAGTCGGCGGGCCGGCAATCAAGGGTCGCACACTCCTCGGGCGGCGGCGGACTTCCGGCGCGATTCGCGATGGCCGCGAGGAGAACGAGAAGACCCCGGGATGCAGCATCCCGGGGTCTTCTGCGGAGGTGACTCAGCGGTCGCGCTTCTCCTTGATCTTGGCCTTCTTGCCGCGCAGGTTGCGGAGGTAGTAGAGCTTCGCGCGACGCACGTCACCGCGGGTCACGACCTCGATGTGGTCGATGACCGGGGAGTGCACCGGGAAGGTGCGCTCGACGCCGACCTGGAAGCTGATCTTGCGGACCGTGAAGGTCTCGCGCACGCCGTCGCCCGAGCGGCCGATCACGACGCCCTGGAAGACCTGGATACGGGAGCGGTTGCCCTCCGTGATGTTGACGTGGACCTTCACGTTGTCGCCGGGGGCGAAGGCGGGGATGTCGGAGCGGAGCGAAGCCGCGTCGACGGAGTCGAGGATCTGCATGATCGTTTCTCTCTGCGGCCGCCACAGGTCGACCGCGGGAAGGATGGGAAAGGATGTCGCGTGCCCGATGCGCCGGCTTCCGCCGGACGACTGACTCCCCTGAGGCAGAGCCGTTCAGGGCACAAACGCCCATTCTGCCACGGATGCCGCGCCCGGCCAAAACGCCGGACGCCGTGGATCAGCGCCCGCTGCCCGGATGGGGATGACCGGTCTGCGGACCGCCGCCCTCGCTGATCACGATGACCTCGCCGTGCTGACGGGCCTGGTCGCGGAGGCGGTCCTCCTCGGCCGCCGGAGGGATGTAGGCCATCCCCTCCGCGGTCCGCAGGACGCTCACGGCCGCGCCGCGCGCCTCGCGCCACAGCTGCCACAGCTGCAGCCAGAACAGTCCGAGTCCCACCAGGACGGTCACGAGCATGACCGGCAGCCACCACGCCTCCACGAAGAAGCCGAGCGAGATCGTCAGCGCGTGCCAGACGGTGAAGCCGAGCACGTCCCACCACGAGACGGCGCGGGCCGTGCGCACGGTGCCGCGGGCACGCACCAGAAGCGTGAGGACGAGCTGACCGATCAGCACCGAGGGGATCGCGACCAGGAGCACCCAGAGGAACGCCCAGCCGCCGGCGTTGAAGACGCCCCAGCCGACGAGCAGCCACAGCGGCAGCACGAACGCGGCCGGGAACAGCCAGAGGAAGAATGCGCGTCGCAGCCACATGCCGTCGATGCTATGCCGCTTCCCCTTGAGGTTGGGTGAGAATGGAGGGTCACCCGGAGGAAGGACCCCCATGATCGAGCTGCGCACTCCCGCCGAGATCGAGGCGATGCGTCCCGCGGGTCGCTTCGTGGCCGAGACGCTGGCCGCCCTCCGCGACGAGACGACCGTCGGCACGAACCTCCTGGCGATCGACCGCCGCGCCCACGAGCTCATCCGCCGCGCCGGCGCGGAGTCCTGCTACATCGACTACCACCCGTCGTTCGGAGCGATGCCGTTCGGAAAGGTGATCTGCACCTCCATCAACGACGCCGTGCTGCACGGTCTGCCGTTCGACTACGCGCTGCGCGACGGCGACCTCGTCACCCTCGACTTCGCCGTCTCCGTCGACGGATGGGTGGCGGACTCGGCCGTCTCGTTCGTCGTGGGAACGCCCCGGGACGAGGATCTCCGGCTCATCGACACCACCGAGCGGGCGCTGGATGCCGCGATCGCCGCCGCGACGGTGGGCAACCGCATCGGCGACATCTCCGCGGCGATCGCCGCCGTCGCGCACGGCGAGGGCTACTCGATCAACACCGATTTCGGCGGACACGGGGTCGGGCGCGAGATGCACGGTGACCCCCATGTGGCCAACGACGGAAAGCCGGGGCGCGGCTACCCGCTGCGCGCGGGACTCGTCCTCGCCCTGGAGCCGTGGTTCCTCGCGACCACCGACCGGCTGGTCACCGACCCGGACGGCTGGACGCTGCGCAGCGACGACGGGTCGCGCGGCGCCCACTCCGAGCACACCATCGCGATCACCGACGACGGTCCGATCATCCTCAGCGACCGCTCGCACCTCGGCGTGCGCTGACGGGTCAGTCGGCGAGGAGGTCCGGGCGGCGCGCGCGCGTCCGCTCGACCTGCTGGTCGTGCCGCCACGCGGCGATCGCGCCGTGGTTGCCGCTCAGCAGCACCGGGGGCACGCCGAGGCCGCGCCACTCGGACGGCTTCGTGTACGAGGGGTACTCGAGCAGGCCGTCCTCGTGCGACTCCTCGACGAGACTCTCGGGGTTGCCCACGACGCCGGGGATGAGGCGGCCGATGGCCTCGATCATCGCCATGGCCGCGACCTCGCCGCCGTTGAGCACGTAGTCGCCGAGGCTCATCAGACGCACGTCCCCCAGCGTCGCGGCATGCGCGAACACCCGCTCGTCGATGCCCTCGTAGCGACCGCAGCCGAACACGAGGTGATCGGCGTGCGACAGGTCGCGTGCGGTGGCCTGCCGGAACACCTCGCCCGCCGGCGACGGGAAGAGGAACACAGAACGGGATGCCTCGGCACCGCCGTCGTGCGAGGCATCCGTCGCGATCGCGTCCAGCGCGAGGCCCCACGGCTCGGGCTTCATCACCATTCCGGCACCGCCGCCGTACGGGGTGTCGTCGACGGTGCGGTGGCGGTCGGTGGTGAAGTCGCGCAGATCATGCACGCGCACATCGAGGATGCCGGCGGCCCTTGCCTTGCCGAGGAGCGACACCTCCAGCACGTCGAAGAAGCCGGGGAAGATCGAGACGACGTCGATCCGCATGTCAGCGCTCGTCGTCGTCGTGCTCCCGCGGAGCCTCGTCGGCGGACGCGTCGAGGTCGGCCGGCGCATCGGCGTCGTCGCCGGGCAGCTCCTCGAACAGGCCGGCGGGAGGAGTGACGACCACCCGCCCGGCGGTGAGGTCGACCTCGGGCACGATCGCCTTGACGAACGGGACCAGCACCTCGTCGGCGTCGGCGGTGCGGATGATGAGGAGATCCTGCGCGGGCATGTGCTCCACGCGGATCACGGCGCCGACGACGGCGCCGTCGCGGACCACGTCGAGTCCGACGAGCTGGTGGTCGTACCAAGCGTCGTCTTCCGGGTTCTGCGCCGAGGCATCCTCGTCGATCCAGAGGATCGCCTTCACCAGCGCCTCCGCCGCATCGCGGTCGTCGACCCCCTCGAAGAAGGCCACCGGGTGGCTGTTCATCCAGCGGAACTCGCGCACCGTGAGCGGCTTGCCGTGCCACGGTGAGGACTCGGGGACCTGCAGGGTGAACGTCGCCCCGGGCACGAAGCGGCCGTCGGGATCGTCGGTGTACAGCTCGAGCTTGAGGGCGCCCTTGAGCCCGTGCGCCTTGACGAGGCGCCCCACGCGCAGCTGCGTACGGTCGGTCTTGGCCACGTCAGTCATCGGCGACGTCGACGCGGACGCGCCGGCCGTCGGCCAGCGCGGACACCACGGTGCGCAGTGCCTTGGCGGTGCGACCGCCGCGCCCGATCACCCGTCCCCGGTCGTCGGGGTGCACGCGCACCTCGAGCACCTCGCCGCGGGGCGAGGTGGAGGAACGGATGGTGACGTCGTCGGGGTGATCGACGATCCCCTTGACGACGTGCTCGAGCGCGGCGGACAGCACCGTCTTACTCGGCGTCGGTCTCGGCGGCGGACTCGTCGGCGGCGGCCTCGGCCTGCTCGGCGACGGGAGCCTTCTTCTCGGCCTTGGGCACGAGCACGGACTTCTTCGACGAGTCGACCTCGAACGGGGCCTTGGGCTCGCGGACCTGCACGGTCGAGACCGCGTCCTTGTCGCCCTTGAACTTGCCCCAGTCCCCGGTGAGCTTGAGGATGGCGGCGACCTGCTCGGTCGGCTGCGCGCCGACGGAGAGCCAGTACTGGGCGCGGTCGGAGTCGACCTCGATGAACGAGGGCTGCTCGGTGGGGTGGTACTTCCCGATCTCCTCGATCACGCGACCGTCGCGCTTGGTGCGCGAGTCGGCCACGACGATGCGGTAGTAGGGCGCACGGATCTTGCCGAGGCGCTTGAGTCGGATCTTGACAGCCACGATTCTCCTGAATGGTGTGGAAGGAAACGAACTGGTCGCCTGGAGAGTGGGGTGCACACCCGGCGGAAGCTCAGAAGGGTGGACGCGACGCTGGATAGAGGGTCGAGCATCGTGTCCGACCTACCATTCTGCCAGACGTCGCGCTCGATCACGAACCATGACGCCTCGACGCGCGAGGCACGGGCCCGGCAGGCATCCGCGTGGCACACTGGGCCCATGACGGAGCCGTTCGCGACATCCTCGCGTTCCTCGGTGGGCCTGGAGTGGGAGCTCATGCTCGCCGACGGGGTCACGGGTGATCTCGTCTCGAGAGCCCCCGAGGTGCTCGACGGCCTGGAGGAACGCACCAAGCTCGAGCGGTACACCGTCACCGGAGAGCTCCTGACCAACACCGTCGAGGTCACCAGTGGGATCGGCGACACGGTGGCCGCCGCCGTCGACGACATCGCCGACGCGATCGCGGCCGTCCGCACGGTGACCGACCCGCTCGGCATCGAACTGCTCTGCGCCGGCAGTCACCCGTTCGCCCAATGGTTCGATCAGGGCATCACCGACAAGACGCGATACCACACCCTCATCGAGCGCACCCAGTGGTGGGGGCGCAACATGATGATCTGGGGCATCCACGTGCACGTCGGCGTCGACGACGTGCACAAGGTGTTCCCGATCATCAACGCGCTCGCCGTATACCTCCCCCATCTGCAGGCGCTGTCGGCATCGAGTCCCTTCTGGGCGGGTGAGCGCACCGGCTACGCCTCCAACCGCGCGCTCGTCTTCCAGCAGCTGCCGACCGCGGGTCTGCCGTGGCCGCTGAAGGACTGGTCCGAATTCGAGGGATACCTCGACGACATGATCGCGACGGGAGTGATCCACGACGCCACCGAGGTGCGGTGGGACATCCGTCCCGCCCCGCGCTGGGGCACGATCGAGGTCCGTGCGTGCGACGGCATGTCGACGCTCCCCGAGCTCGCCGCCGTCGCCTCGCTCGTGCAGGTGCTCGTCGAGCACTTCTCGCGCGAGCTCGACGCCGGGCGCGATCTCACCACGATCCAGCCGTGGTTCGTCCGCGAGAACAAGTGGCGCGCGGCGCGCTACGGCCTGGATGCGCGGGTCATCGTCGATCCCGACGGAACGCAGATCGAGGTGACGACGCACCTCCGGGAGACGATGGAGCGCCTGGGCGACGTGGCGGCGGACCTGAAATGCGCCCGCGAGTTCGCCGGGCTCGAGCGGATCCTGAGCCAGGGCGCGAGTTCTACGCGACAGACGCTGGTGGCGGATGCCTCGGACGGCGACCTGCGCGAGGTCGTCCAGCATCTCATCCGGGAGTTCCGCGCCGGCCCCACCTTGCGCGAGCACCTCGCCTCCCTCGGCCACTGAGCCCCCCTCCCTCGGGTCGCCGGGCGGTGTCGCTGTGGATGCTCTCAGATCCGATGCGTACCCTGAGCCCGTGACCTCGTCCCGCCTGCGTGCCAAGACAGCCCTGCTGGCATCCGGCGTGGCCGGCGCTCTGCTGCTGGTGTGCACGGCGTGTTCCGCGGGTGTCGCGACCGCTCCGATCGCCGACGCGACGACGACCGCGGACGTGACGGTCGCTCCGATGGCGGCGACCTCCACGGCGCCGCGCACGATCGTCACGATCGGCGATTCGATCATGGCCGGCTTCGGCCTGGACGACCCCTCTCAGGCCTGGCCGGCCCTGCTGGCGGCCGCCACAGGCGACACGGTGGTCAACCTCGGCTGCAGCGGCGCGGGCTTCGTCGTGGCCGGCGATTGCGGCACCGACTACGCGGGGCTCATCGACCAGGCCGTCGCCGCCCAGCCCGACCTGGTGATCGTGCAATCCTCCGACAACGACATGGATGAGACCCAGGCGACCCTGGATGCGGCCACGGCGTCCACCGTCACGGCGCTGCGCGAAGCGCTCCCGAACGCACGCATCGTCGGGCTGAACACCCTGTGGAACCCGACGTTCGACGATCCGGCGGCCATCACGTGGAGCTCCGACGCGCTGCGTGCGGCCGTCACCGACGCGGGGGGCGACTTCGTCTCGATCGGCCAGCCGCTGCAGGGCCGCGACGATCTGCTCCAGTGGGATCTGGAGCATCCGGATCCCACGGGTCAGATCGTGCTGTGCGACGCGATCCAGCAGGCGCTCACGGACGCCGGCATCCTCCTCTGAAGCCCGGTCAGCCCTTGCCGAGGAGCTTCTGCAGCTCGGCGAGGTCGGCCTCGGTGGGCGCGCCCTTCGCTCCGCCCAGTCCGAAGCCCGAGCCCGTGGGGGCGACGGCGGGCGCGGGCGCCCCGGCGTTCTCCGCGGCGCGCTTGGCCGGGTTGCCCGAGCGCGACCCCTTCGCCTTCTGCTGCTTCCCGCGCTTCGACGACGCCCCCGGGCGCCCGGCCCCGGGCACCGGCCCCATGCCGGGGATGTTGGGCACGCCGCCGCGGGCGACCGTCTTCATCATCTTCGCGGCCTGATCGAACCGGTTCACGAGCGAGTTCACGTCGGTCACCGTCATGCCCGAGCCGCGCGCGATCCGCAGGCGCCGAGATCCGTTGAGCACCTTGGGGTTGCGGCGCTCCCCCGGCGTCATCGAGCGGATGATGGCCTCGGTGCGGTCGATCTCGCGCTCGTCGAAGTCCTCGAGCTGCTGCTTCATCTGGCCCATGCCCGGGAGCATCCCGAGCATCTTCTTCATCGAGCCCATCTTCTTCATCTGCTGCATCTGCTCGAGGAAGTCCTCGAGCGTGAAGCTCTCGGTGGCGAGCTTCTCGGCGACCTTCATCGCCTCCGCCTCGTCGAACGCGCTCTGCGCCTGCTCGATGAGGGTCAGGATGTCGCCGAGGTCGAGGATGCGCGACGCCATGCGGTCGGGGTGGAAGGCCTCGAGGTCGTCGAGTCCCTCGCCGGTCGACGCGAAGATGATGGGCCGGCCGGTGACCGAGGCGACCGAGAGGGCCGCACCGCCACGGGCGTCGCCGTCGAGCTTCGAGAGCACGACGCCGGTGAAGTCGACGCCGTCCTGGAAGGCCTTCGCCGTGTTGACGGCATCCTGTCCGATCATCGCGTCGATGACGAACAGCACCTCGTCGGGATCGGTCGCCTCGCGGATGTCGGACGCCTGCTTCATCAGCTCGGCGTCGACGCCTAGGCGACCGGCGGTGTCGATGATGACGACGTCGTGCTGCTGACGGCGGGCCGTCTCCACTCCGTCGCGCGCGACCTGCACGGGGTCGCCCACGCCGTTGCCCGGCTGCGGGGCGTAGATGGCGGCGCCGGCCTGCTGCGCCACGACCTGGAGCTGGTTGACGGCATTCGGGCGCTGCAGGTCGGCGGCGACCAGGAGCGGAGTGTGGCCGTCCTTCTCGAGCATCTTGGCGAGCTTGCCGGCGAACGTGGTCTTGCCCGAGCCCTGGAGGCCCGCGAGCATGATCACCGTCGGCGCGGTCTTGGCGAACTGCAGGCGTCGCTGCTGTCCGCCGAGGATCGCGATGAGCTCCTCGTTGACGATCTGCACGACCTGCTGGGCAGGATTGAGCGCGCGGTTGACCTCGTCGCCGAGCGCGCGCTCGCGCACCTTGGCGGTGAACTCCTTGACGACCGGCAGCGCGACGTCCGCATCGAGCAGCGCTCGCCGGATCTCGCGGACAGTGCCGTCGACGTCGGCCGGGGTGAGCTGCCCCTTCTTCCGCAGATTGCGGAAGGTCTCTGTGAGCCGGTCGGAGAGTGTGCCGAAAGTCGCCATGATCCCCCGATTCTACGGGAGCGGATGCCGCGCCCCGCCGTTCCGTCACCTCAGGACGGACTTCGGAGAATCGCGCGACGTTCGGAGCCGCGCTGCGGTCCCGCTCCGAAGTCCGCGCGAACCTCCGAAGTCCGCGGGTGCGGGAATCACTCCGGGCCGAGCTCCTGGAACAGCGTCACCTGCAGCCCGGCGGGGCCACGGAGGCGTGCGTTGAGCGAACGCCACGGCGTGAGGCGGGCGGATGCCTCCACCCGGGCTCCTGCGTCCGACAGCGCACCGAGCATCGCGACCGTGTCCCCGACCTCGAACCCGACGCGGATCGGGTCGCTGGGCGCGTCGCCGTCCGTCTCGACGCCGTCGATGAGCGCGACCTGCGCGGGGTTGGCGAGTTCGAGCGTCGCCCGACCCGCGCCGAGGATCGCGACGCGCGCCCCATCGTCGCCCTGATAGGCCTCCTGCGGCTCGAGCCCGAGCGCATCGCGGTAGAAGGCGAGGGCCGTGTCGATGTCCTCCACCCGCACCACCACCCGGAGCTGTCGCACGGTTCTCGGCCTCGCCAGCGTCGGGGCTACGGCATCCATCGCCTGGTTCAGACGATCCGCGAGCGACGAGTGCCCCGCGCCGTCGGTCGCCCACGCCTCGATCGCGGCCAGCACTGCTCCGCCGGTGGCCGCACCGGCGACCTGCGCGGTCACGGCATCCGCTCCCCCGGCACGCAGCCGCTCGGCGACCGCCCGCCCGATCCGCGAGCGGCGCAGCGACGCCTCGCGCTCGAGCTCGTCCTCCAGCCCCATCGCGGCGGCGTGCGCGATCGCCAGCGCCAGGCTGTCCGGGGCGAACCCCGCCCCGAGACGCTGCACCGCCGAGCGGACGGCGTCGGCGGCATCCGCCCCGCCGCCCTCCCGGAGCTCGTCGACGAACGCGGTGATCCGCTCGTCGAGCGCCGCCCACAGCACGTCGCCCTTCGAGCCGAAGTAGTTGAAGAAGCTCGAGCGGCTCACGCCCGCGCGGCGGGTGATGTCGGCGACGGACGTCGCGTCGTACCCCTGCTCGAGGAACAGCTCGCACGCCGCTTCGGCCAGCACCTCGCGAGAGGAGGCGCGTGGACGGCCGATCTGCGAATCGTTCACGTCCTCCACCCTAGGCAGGCGCACCGCGACGCACGACAGGCGTAATGTTGGACGCGATCCAACAATCGTCACGAGCGAGGAGCACGGATGCTTCAGATCCACGACGCGGGACTCGCCCCCGCCTTCGTCCCCTACCGCGAGGGGTGGGAGCTGCAGCGCCGCATCCACGCCGACGTCGTGGCCGGCACGCGACCCGACACGATGGTCGTGCTGGAGCACGAGGCCGTCTACACCGCGGGCAAGCGCACCGAGGCGCACGAGCGCCCCGTCGACGGCACGCCCGTGATCGACGTGGATCGCGGCGGCAAGATCACGTGGCACGGCCCGGGACAGCTCGTCGGCTATCCCATCGTCCGCCTGCCCGAGCCCATCGACGTGGTCGCCCACGTGCGGCGCATCGAGCGGCTGCTCATCGAGGCTCTCGGCGAGCACGGCGTCGACGGCTATCAGGTCGAGGGGCGCAGCGGTGTCTGGGTGCGTCGCCCGCTGTCCGAGGACAAGGTCGCCGCGATCGGCGTGCGCGTCGAGAAGGGGGTGACGATGCACGGCTTCGCGATCAACTGCGACAACACGCTGGCAGGGTTCCGCGGCATCATCCCGTGCGGCATCGCCGATGCGGGCGTCACCACGGTGAGCGAGGTCGTCGGAGCGGACGTCGCGCCCCGCGACATCCTCCCGACCGTCGCGCGGGTCTTCCGGAACGCCTACGCTGGAGTGCTCGCGTGAGCGTCGCGGCACCCGACGGACGACGGATGCTGCGCCTCGAGGTGCGCAACGCCGCGACGCCGATCGAGCGCAAGCCCGAGTGGATCAAGACCCGCGCGAAGATGGGCCCCGAGTACACCGAGCTGCACAAGCTCGTGAAGGACGAGGACCTCCACACGGTGTGCCAGGAGGCCGGCTGCCCGAACATCTTCGAGTGCTGGGAGGACCGCGAGGCCACGTTCCTCATCGGCGGGTCGCAATGCACGCGTCGCTGCGACTTCTGCCAGATCGACACGGGCAAGCCCGCGGACTACGACACCGACGAGCCGCGCCGCGTGGCCGAGAGCGTCATCCGCATGCGGCTGCGCTACGCGACGGTCACCGGCGTCGCCCGCGACGACCTCCCCGACGAGGGCGCGTGGCTGCATGCCGAGACCGTGCGGCGCATCCACGCCGAGAATCCGGGGACGGGCGTCGAGATCCTCGCGACGGACTTCTCCGGCAATCCGACGCTGCTGAACGAGGTGTTCGCGAGCCGCCCCGAGGTGTTCGCGCACAACGTCGAGACGGTGCCGCGCATCTTCAAGCGCATCCGCCCGGCGTTCCGCTACGAGCGCTCGCTGGACGTCCTGACGCAGGCGCGCGATTTCGGACTGATCACGAAGTCGAACCTCATCCTCGGGATGGGCGAGGAGCCCGAAGAGGTCGTGCAGGCGCTGCAGGATCTCCACGACGCGGGCACCGACATCATCACGATCACGCAGTACCTGCGTCCGACCCCCCGCCATCTGCCGGTCGCCCGCTGGGTCAAGCCGCAGGAGTTCGTGGAGTTCAAAGAGGAGGCCGAGCGGATCGGCTTCCTCGGCGTCCTCGCCGGGCCCCTCGTGCGCTCGTCGTACCGCGCCGGGCGACTGTGGGCCCAGTCGATGATCTCGAAGGGCCGCGAGATCCCGCCGCACCTCGCGCACATCGCCGAGGGCGTCGAGCAGGGGTTCGCCCAGGCCGTGTGAGCCTTCGACGGGCTCGAGGGCGGAGAGGCGCTCAACGACCGGGGACCGGCCAGACGTAGGGCAGGTCGTCGGGGATGTCGCCGAACAGGGGGCGGTAAAAGACCGGGTCCTTGCGCACGAGGTTCGATCGATGCGACAGGTGGAACGCCTCGTCGCCGAGCCACGCCGGCAGGTCGAGTTCGTCCTGGGGCGTCCCGTCGGCCTCCGGCGCGAACTCGAGGAGCTGTGGGCGTAGGGTGTCGGCGTGCCCCAGCGCGGTCCAGGCATCCGTCATCGCCAGTCCGTACGCGACGAGTGCCGGCAGATGCCCCGCCCACATCTTCGCGGCGGGGTGATGGCGCCAGCCGTAGTCGGGGATCGTGTTGGCCCGCAGCAGCTGGAACGTCTCGACGCGCTGCTTGCCGAGTCGGGCGGGGTCGAGCACCGACGCGGACCCGGTGAAGGACGGGTACGGCAGGAACGTCTGCACGCGGCGCGACTCAGTCGCCGGCGAGGTCAGTCGGCACTGGTCACCGACTGCACGTCGCCGTCGGATGACAGGTTCACCAGCAGCACGTCGTCCGTGGCGTCCGGATCGAGCGCGTACTCCAGCACCGCGAAGGGATCCGACCCGCCGTGCTCGTCGGCGAGGATCGTCATGCTCATCAGCTGGAGCGAGCGGATGATGTCGATCTGCACGTCGCCGGAGATGTCCACCAGCAGCTCCTCGAGCTCGGTGCCGAGGGCCTCCTGCTGCTGGAGCAGGTATTCGGTCACCTCGCTCGTGCGGTCGTCGAGCTCGGACACCATGGCGTTGCGGGCGGCGAGATCGATGCCCTCCAACGAGGACACCATCGCCGCGGCGACGTCGAGCGCGGCCGGCGACACGTCGTCCTGATCGGGCGCGGTGAGGTCGACCGTCACCGTCTGGTCGCCGAACTCCACCGTCTCGGACCAGAAGATGGAGCCGTCCGGACCGGATTCGAGGAGTCCGAAGAAGTCGTGCTCGATCGCCATACCCCCATGAAACCAGGGCGGCGCCCCGGACGGTAGTCGAGCGGGCTCAGTCCACCAGCGAGGCGGCGAACACGTGGGGGGTGAAGCCGGTCAGATCCCCGATCCCCTCGCCCTGGCCGAGCAGCTTCACGGGGATGCCGGTCTTCTCCTGCACCGCCAGCACGAAGCCGCCCTTGGCGGAGCCGTCGAGCTTGGTGAGCACCAGCCCGGTCACCCCGGCGTGCTCGAGGAACGCCTGCGCCTGCATCACGCCGTTCTGACCCGTGGTGGCGTCCAGCACCAGCAGCACCTCGCTGATCGGCGCCTGCTTCTCGATCACCCGGCGGATCTTGGTGAGCTCGTCCATGAGCCCGCCCTTGGTGTGGAGCCGGCCGGCGGTGTCTACCAGCACGATCTCCGTGCCGGTGCGCTTGGCGTAGTCGATCGTCTGGAAGGCGACGGATGCCGGGTCCTGCCCTTCCTGCTGGGGCCGGACGATGGCCGCTCCCCCGCGTTCGGCCCAGGTGGCGAGCTGGTCGACGGCGGCGGCACGGAAGGTGTCTGCGGCGCCCACCACGACGGAGCGGTCGTAGCGCTTCAGGAAGTTCGCGAACTTGCCGATCGTTGTGGTCTTGCCGACCCCGTTGACCCCGACGACGAGCACGACCGCGGGCCGCTCGGTCAGCTTCAACGTCGTGTCGAACTGGGCGAAATGCTCCTCGAGGGTCTCTTTGAGCATGCGCTGGAGGTCGCGGGGATCGGTCGTGCGGAACCGCTCCACCTTCTCGCGGAGCTCGTCGACGATGCGCTCGGTGATGTCGGGGCCGAAGTCCGCGGTGAGAAGTGCGGTCTCGAGGTCGTCCCACGTCGTCTCGTCGATCGTCGGCTTGACGAACACGTTGCGCAGCGCGCGTCCGAGCGACCAGGAACCCTCTGCCATGGCTCCAGCCTACGGTCAGCTCGCCACGGGCTCGCGCTCGGCGGCGCGGTCGACGACCCGCTGACCGACGACCGCCGACACGCCGTCCTGACGCATCGAGACGCCGTACAGGGCGTCGGCGATCTCCATGGTGCGCTTCTGATGGGTGATGACGATGAGCTGGCTCGAGACCCGCAGCTGCTCGAAGACACCGAGCAGGCGGCCGAGGTTCGCGTCGTCGAGGGCCGCCTCCACCTCGTCGAGGATGTAGAACGGGCTCGGGCGCGCCTTGAAGATCGCCGTCAGCAGCGCCACCGCGGCGAGCGAGCGCTCACCGCCGGACAGCAGCGAGAGTCGCTCGATCTTCTTGCCGACCGGACGGACCATGACCTCGATACCGGTCGTGAGCGGCTCGTCCGGCTTGGTGAGGGCGATGCTGCCGGTGCCGCCGGGGAACAGGATCGGGAACACCTCCCCGAACGCGACGCGGGTGTCCTCGAACGCCGCGAGGAAGATCGTCTGCATGCGCTCGTCGAGTTCCTCGATGATCGTCATCAGGTCGCGGCGCGTCTGCGTGAGATCGGCCAGCTGCTCCGTGAGGAACGCATGGCGCTGTTCGAGCGCGGCGAACTCCTCGAGGGCGAGCGGGTTGACCCGGCCGAGCTGCGCGAGCTTGCGCTCCGCGTCCTGCAGCCGCCGACGCTGGGCCGCACGATCGAAGGGGATGCCTTCCGCGGCATCCGAGTCGTCCTCGATCTCACCATCGGGCATGATCGCCTGATCCGGGCCGTATTCCGCAATCAGAATGTCCTCGTCGAGGCCGAGCTCCGATCCCACCCGCTCGAGCAGGCTCGTCACGTGCAGCCGCTTCTCGTGGATCTGCAGTTCCAGACCGTGGACGCTCTCGGTGAGCCCGGCGAGGCGCTCGCGCACCCCGGCCTCCTGCTGGCGCAGCTCGCCCAGCTCCGCCGTGAGGGCGGTGCGTGCCGACTCCGCCGTCGCGAGCTCGACGCGGGACTGCGTCACGGAGCGGTCGACGGAGTCCATCAGGGCGGGCAGCTGACCGGCGACCTCGGCGGCGACCTCGCGCTGCATCCGCCGGATCACCGCGCGTCGCGCGGCCTCCTCGGCCGCGGCGCGCTCGCGTTCCCGCTGCTGCTCGAGCGCGACCACGCGTGCCTCGGTGGCCCGCACCCGCTCCTTGAGCGTCTCGACCTCCAGTCGCGCGCGCATCTCGCCGTCGCGTGTGGACTCGAGCTCGTCGAGCAGTCCGTCCCGTGCCGAGGCGTCGAGGATCGGGCGAGGGGCCTGCTCGGCCTCGGCGAGACGATCCCGCGAGGACTGCGCTGCGGCGGCGGCATCGTCGACCGCCGACGCGGCCTGCCGGAGGCCCGCCGCGAGCCGATCGCACTCGGCGACGGCGGCCTCGTGCCGCACGGTCGCCCGATTGAGCTTCTCGGCGTGGGCGGCCAGAGCGGCATCGTGGGCACGGAGCGCTTCGAGCGACGACTTCGTGCGGTGCCGCGCCGCTCCGAGCGCCGCGACCTTCTCGCCGAGCGCCTCGCGCAGCGAGTCGGCGATGACGGTGACCTCGGAGAGCCGCTCGGCCGCGGCATCCCGCTCCGCCGCCAGCTCGAGCCGGGATCGTGCGGTGCCCGAGCCGGCCCGGATCGTGCGCTCGGTGACGAGCTCGCCGTCGCGCGTGACGACCGTGACGGGCCCTCCCGTCGAGGCATCGCCGTACCGGGCGACCGCCGCGGCGGCCGCGTCGAGGTCGTCGGCGATCGCGACGAACGACAGGATGCCGCGCACGCCGTCGGGCGCCGAGACCACCGACAGTGCGGGCACGACACCCGCGATATCGGGCAGCGCGGCCCGCTCCGGCGGCCCATCGGCGATCACGAGGTCGACCACTCCGAGGTCTCCTCCGCGCAGGCTCCGGGCCACGGCGACGGCATGCGCGCGGTCGTCGACGAGGACGCCCTCGGCCAGCGGGCCGAGCACGGCGGCGATCGCCGCCTCGTAACCCGGAGTGACCTGCACCGTGTCGCCCACGATGCCCTGCACCCCCACGGCGCCCCGGTCGATCAGCTCCGTCGCGCCGTTCTTCACCTCGAGAGCGCGCCCGAGTGCGCGGGCCTGGGCGGTGAGCGCCTCGGCCTCGCGCTCGGCCGCGTGCAGGCGCTCGCGGAGCGAGCCCACGGCCGACTCGGTGTCGGCGGACTCGCGCTGTGCGCGCTCGTACTCGGCGGCGTGCTCGGCCGACGACTCCTCAGGCACCAGGTCGGGGTTGGCGGCGGCCAGCTCCTCCTCCGCCTGTGCGCGGCGTTCGGTCGCCGCGTCCAGTGCGCGCTGCTGACGCTCGACGGCGGTCTGTACGGCCGAGAGGGCGGATGCCGCGGCCTCCGCCGATCCGCGCAGGGCGGTCAGTCGCATGTCGTGCTCGGAGACGAGGGCGCTCTGCGCGGCGATGTCGGTGTCGAGCGCGTCGAGCTCGGCCCTGGCGCGGACGACGTCGCGGGATGCCGCCTGGGCGGCGTCCTGCGCGTCGCCCAGCCCCATCGCGATCTCGTCGATCTCATCGCGGGCGGCATCGATCACGGACTGCGAGACCGTCACGTGCTCGACCGCGGCGTCGTCGTCGGCACCCAGCAGCGCCAGGCGCTGCCCGGCCAGCGTGTACAGACCGCGGAGCCGCTCCTGCACCCGTTCCAGGGCGAAGGCGGTCGCCCGAGCGGCGTCGACCGCTTCCGAGCGCTGATCGGCTTCGAGGGCGGCGATACGCGCACGGAGATTCTCGCCGCGGTCCTGCAGCACGAGGCGTTCGGCGTGACGCTCCTGCTCGCTGCGGGCGTGACCCTCGAGCGCCGTGCGGAGCCCCACCAGCTCGTCGGCGAACAGCCGCGCCTTCGCATCGCGCACGACGGCGGCGATCGTGGCGGCTTCGCGCGCGATCTCGGCCTGCCTCCCGAGCGGCTTCAGCTGCCGGCGCAGTTCGCCCGCCAGGTCGCTGAGGCGCGTGAGGTTGGACTCCATCGCCTCCAGCTTGCGGAGGGTCTTCTCCTTGCGGCGGCGGTGCTTGAGGATGCCCGCCGCCTCCTCGATGAATCCACGGCGATCCTCGGGGGAGGCCTGCAGCACACTGTCGAGCCGCCCCTGACCGACGATGACGTGCATCTCGCGGCCGAGCCCCGAATCGCTCAGCAGCTCCTGCACGTCGAGCAGGCGACAGGAGTCGCCGTTGATCGCGTACTCGCTCGCGCCGTTGCGGAACAGCGTGCGGCTGATCGTCACCTCGGAGTACTCGATGGGCAGCGCACCGTCGCTGTTGTCGATCGTGAGCTGCACCTCCGCGCGGCCGAGCGGCCCCCGCGTCGCGGTTCCGGCGAAGATGACGTCCTCCATCTTGCCGCCGCGCAGCGTCTTGGCGCCCTGCTCCCCCATCACCCAGGCGAGCGCGTCCACGACGTTCGACTTCCCCGACCCGTTGGGCCCGACGATCGCGGTCACCCCGGGCTCCAGCGCGAACGTGGTCGGCTGCGCGAACGACTTGAACCCTTTGAGCGTCACGCTCTTCAGGTACATGCAGCCGTCCTTCCACCTCGGGGGATCATCGCCCCACGGTACCCGAGATCCGCGCCAGCGCTGGGATGGCGAGCCGGAGGAGCACGACGCGCGGCGCCCGTCGACACGCCCGGACGTCCACCGGTTCTGGGAGTTCGCCTTGACGAGCGCCGCGATGCGCGCTACCGTCGGTGCTCGCGTCAGAAGTCGAAAGGAGGTCACCATCATGATGACGAACATCAGCACGCCAGTTCGCGAGGGCTTCGCCCCGCTCGCTGCGCACGTCAGCCGCGTTCCGTTCGCAGGAATCGCAGGCGGGGTGACCGACTCCTTCTGCGCCTTCCCGGCCGCGACCGCTTAGGCACCGCGCAGGAGGACTCCGTCCGCCGCAGGTCCGCGATCTCGATCGCCTGACCGCGTCGCACGCGTCCCGCCCGCTCCGCTCCCCCGTTCGGGGCCCGCGCAGCATCCTCCTCCCCGCCGCCCGCCGCGCTTCGGCGCACCGTTCCGACGTCCGCGTCGCGACGCGGACGTGCGGCATCCTCCGGGCACATCCGCCCACCCGCCACTCACCGGAAGAGCATCACCATGCACACCTCCACCCTTCATCGTCGCCCTCACCAACAGACCGAGGTCGACACCGTCCACGTCGCGGTTCCCGCGCTCGACCACCGCAGCACCCTGTCCGACCGACTGTCACTGCGTCTCGGCCTGTGGCTGCTGCTGGGCTCGGCCCGACGCGCCGCCCGGCGCGAGGACGGCCTCGACCACGAGCGACGCCGCGTGCACGAGCAGCTCGTGCAGCAGTACGACCGCGACGTCGCGCACGCCCAGCTCCTGCTGGCGACGCGCGCGTGGCGCTGATGCCGGCGCCGCACACCGCGTGCGGACCGGAGCCCCGTCTCCGGTCCGCGCGCGGAACCCGAATCCTCCCCCGCTGATCCGCCTCCACGAAAGACGTACGATGTCGACCATCGCCCCCGCCGGCCTCGAGTTCCGGCTCCTGACGATCCCTGCCACGCTCGACGACTCCGCCGACGCGGCCGATTTCCGCACGCTCACCCAGCTGCGCAACATCGTCTACCGCGAGATCTCCGGGCACGACGACCATGCGCTGCCCGCCGAGGAGCTGCTGCCGTTCTACGCGCCCGACGACTACCAGATCCGCCACCTGTGGCTCGTGCTGCACGATGGGCGTCCGGTCGGTCGCGCCGGGGTGGACATCCCGCTCGAGAAGGGATCCAAAGTCGCCTTCTGGCTGATCGAGCTGCGGCGGGATGCCTGGAGCCAGGGCATCGGCTCCGCCGCCCACGCTCTGGTCGAGCAGACCGCGCGCTCGTTCGGACGCACGGTGCTGCAGGCATGGGCCGAGCACCCCGATGCGCCCGGACCGCGGCTGGATCCGCCGACCCGGTACGGCAGCATCCCGCGCGATCACATCGCCCGTTTCTTCCTCCGCCACGGGTACGCGCTGGAGCAGATCGAGCGCAACAGCGCCTTCGACCTCGGCGGCTCGTTCGAGACGGTCGACCGTCTCGCCGCCGAGGCGCGTGCCGCCTCGACGGACTACCGCGTCGTGCAATGGCAGGCGCCGACTCCTCCCGAGTTCGTGGCCGGCTACGGCTGGATGAAATCGCGGATGATCACCGACGCGCCGTCGGCCGCGATGGAGTTCGACGAGGAGGTGTGGGATGCCGCGCGCGTCGCCCGGCACGACGCCCTGTACATCGATGCCGGGCGCGTCCTGCACGTGACCGCGGCGCAGCACATCGCCACCGGCGAGCTGTGCGCGTTCAACGAGCTGGTGATCGGGAAGGACCGCACACGCGCGACCCAGCAGGAGGACACCCTCGTGCTGAAGGAGCATCGCGGTCACCGCCTCGGCATGCTCGTCAAGTGCGAGAACCTCCGCGCCTGGCGCGCGATCGCCCCCGACTCACCCCGTGTCCTCACCTACAACGCAGAGGAGAACCGTCCGATGCTCGACATCAACGAGACGATCGGGTTCGCACCGATCGCCTACGAGGGCGCCTGGAAGAAGGTGCTCGATGACTGAGACGCTCACGATCACGCGCATCCCGGTGCCCGACAGCCTCGACGCACCCGACGCGCGCCTGTTCCGCGCGATCGCCTCGCTGGGCACGCTCGTGTGCCGACACGAATCCGGGCTGACGGACTTCGACCAGACACCCGAGGAGATCCTCCCCGGGTGGCAGGACCAGAAGGATCGCACCCAGGTCGGCTACGCGGCGGAACGCGACGGCGACGTCGTCGGCGTCGTCACGATCTCGATCCCGCACGCCGAGGGCAACCGCAGCCTCGAGTTCGAGCACCTGGTGCATCCGGATCGCTGGGGCGACGGCATCGAGCAGGCTCTGCTCGCGGTGGTGGAGGACGAGGCGCGCAGCCGCGGCATCCCGGTGATCCAGTGCTACACACTGCATCGCGCGGGGACTCCCGCCGACCCGCTGGTGCCGGGAACCGGATGGGGATCGGTACCCGCCGACGACCGTCAGTCGCGATTGCTGCTCGCTGCGGGGTTCACCCTCGAGCAGGTCGAGCGCAACAGCACGCTCGACCTCGCCCAGCCGCTGGACGAGGTCGCGCTCCGTCTCGCGGAGGCGGAACGCGCCGCGGGCGCCGACTACCGGCGCGTCGAGTGGACCAGCCCGACACCTCCGCATCTCGCGGCGAGCTTCGGATACACCGTGTCGCGCATGTCCACCGACGTCCCCTCGGGCGACCTCGAGTGGGCGGAGGAGGTCTGGGACGTCGATCGTGTCGAACGACGCGACGCACGCCTCGCCGCGAGCGGGATGACGGTGTCGATCGCGGCCGTCGAGCACGTGCCGACCGGGTCGATCGTGGCGTACAACGAACTCGCCGTGAGCGCCGACCCCGGCGCGACGACCCACCAGTGGGGCACGCTCGTGCTGAAGGAGCATCGCGGTCACCGGCTCGGCACGATCGTGAAGTGCGCGAACATCCTGCGCTGGCGGGATCTCGTGCCCGGGAGCCCGCGCATCTCGACGTTCAACGCCGAGGAGAACCGTCCGATGCTCGACATCAACGAGGCCATCGGGTTCGTGCCGGCATCGTACGCCGGCGCGTGGAAGAAGGTGCTCGACCTCGGCGCCGCCTGACTCAGGCGGATGCCGCGGGACGAGGCATCCTCTGGCAGTGCGGGCAGTAGTGGCTCGAGCGGTTCATGAACGACACGCGCACGATCGGACGTCCGCAGCGGCCGCACGGCTGGCCCGTGCGGCCGTAGGCGTTCAAGGAGTGCGCGAAGTAGCCGGCCTGCCCGTTGACGTTGACGTACTGCGCGTCGAAGCTCGTGCCGCCTTCGGCCAGTGCCCTGTCGAGCACTGCGCGCACCTCGGCGAGGATGCGGTGCACGGTACGCGTCGACAGCGTCGCGGCGACGGTCTCGGGGTGCACGCGCGCCGCCCACAGCGCCTCGTCGGCGTAGATGTTGCCGATGCCGCTCACCGTGCTCTGATCGAGCAGCACCCGTTTGACGGCCGAGTTCTTCGCCGCGAGCGCAGCGCGGAACCGCCGCTCGTCGAACGCCGCGTCGAGCGGGTCGCGGGCGATGTGCGCGACCTGACCGGGGACGGATGCCGCGTCGGTGCCCCAGCCGCCGGGAGCCCCGTCGGGCGTGGCGACGAGCGGGTCGATCGCGAGGGAGCCGAACGTGCGCTGATCGGCGAAGACCACCGCGAGCTCGCCGTGGACGGGATGGGCGATATCGATGCGGACGCGCTCATGCCGCTCGGCCGGTGCACCCGGAGCGCGCAGCAGCAGCTGTCCGCTCATTCCCAGATGACCGACGACGGCGTGCACGGGCTGGGCGCCCGGCTCGTCGAGGGGCAGCCAGAGGAACTTCCCGCGGCGCGCGGCGCCGGTGAGACGGCGGCCGGTCAGTGCCTGCTCGAACTGCGCTCCGCTGCCGGAGTGCCGGATCAGCGCCCGCTCGTCGAGGACGGTCACGCCGAGGACGGTGGCTCCGGCGACAGCCGGCTGAAGGCCGGCGCGGACGACCTCGACCTCGGGAAGCTCGGGCACGTCAGGCCCGGCTGCTGAGGGTCCGCCAGGCGAGGAGCGCCGCGGCCATCTCGGCCTGCTTCTTGCTCGACCCGACCCCCTCCGCGGCGACCTCTCCGACCCGGACGGTGGCGGTGAACCGTCGGTCGTGGTCGGGTCCCGCGGACTCGATCGAGTAGGTCGGCGGGCCGACCCCGGTGCGGGCGGCGAGCTCCTGCAGGCTCGTCTTCGGGTCCATCGCGGCTCCGTGGCGCTCGGGGTCGGCGAGCAGGGGTTCGACCAGTCGCAGAACCAGGGCGGTCGCAGCATCCGGGCCCGCCGACAGGAACGTGGCGCCGATCACCGCTTCCATGGTGTCGGCGAGGATGGAGTCCTTGTCGCGTCCGCCGGTCTGATCCTCGCCGCGACCGAGGAAGATGTGATCACCCAGCCCGATGGTGCGGGCGACCTCGGCGAGGGCGATCGTCGAGACGACGCTGGCGCGGCGCTTGGCGAGGGCGCCTTCTTCCAGTTCGGGGTGCGCGGTGAACAGTCGCACCGTCACCGCCTGCCCGAGCACCGAGTCGCCGAGGAACTCGAGGCGCTCGTTGTGCGGACCCTGACCGTGCTCGTACGCCCACGACCGGTGCGTCAGCGCCAGCGACAGAAGCTCGGGGTCGATGTCGACCCCGAGCTTGTCGGTGAGACCCGCCGGAGCGGCGTCTTCTGCGGTGACGTCGGTCACGATCTGCCGGTACGGCGGATCAGACGTCGGCGACCTTGCGGCCCTTGTACTCCAGGAACAGCTCGGTGCCCTGCGAGTCGGTCACGACCTTGGCCTGGTGCGGACGGCTGTAGACGACCTTGCCGTTCTCGACCGTCTTCACCAGGGCGGTGGGCTCCGCCTTCCACTGCGCGCGGCGCGAGCGGGTGTTGGAACGGGAGACTTTCCGCTTCGGGGGGTTACCTGCCATGACTAGCTCTCTTCTGTGTTCTCGACGATATCGGCGGCGCGGGGCGCCGTCTTCGTCGTCGGGGTCTGTGTGTAGTCCTGGAGCGCGGCCCATCGTGGATCGAGAGGCTCGCGCTGCTCTGTGCCGGCGGTAGAGGTCAGCCGCTCACCCGTGATCGGGTCGAGCCCGGGGCAGTCCGGCTGACACACCGGTTGAAACGGAAGCGACAGGACCATCGCATCCCTGACCAGAGTTTCAAGATCCACGTGGTCGTCTTGAACCTCGAAGTCAGATGTCTCTTCACCAGGATACGCGAAAAGCTCCTGAAACTCGACTTCGACGGGCCGGGCGATGTCGGTGAGGCACCGGCCGCAGACGCCGACGTACTCCGCCGCCGCAGTGCCGGACACGAGGATGCCCTCGTGCACGGACTCCGCGCGGGCGTCGATCTCGATCGGGTCGCCCTGCGGGACCGCCACGAGTCCCTCACCCCATTTCTCGGGCGCGGGCACTTCGATCTCGAACTCCCGCATCTCGCCGGGGCGTTGCACGATGTCGCGCACATGCAGCGCGAAAGGTCCTGGTCGATGCCGTCTCACGAGGGACCATCGTACCGGCGCCCCGCCGTGAGGGCGCCGACCGTGCTCAGGCGCTGCGACGCTCGGGATCGAGGAAGCGCGCGACGGCGGGCGGGACGAACGGAGACACGTCGCCCCCGAGTCCGGCGACCTGGCGCACGAGCGAGCTCGAGACCAGAGCGTGGGCGGGATCGGGAAGCAGGAAGACCGTCTCGACGTGAGCCAGGTGGCGGTTGACGATCGCCATCGGCGTCTCGTAGGCGACGTCGACCTGCGAGCGGATGCCCTTGACGAGCACTCCCGCGTTCACGTCGGTCGCGTAGTCCACCAGCAGCCCCATGCTCCACGACGCGACGATCACGTCGCCGTCGATGTCGCTCTCGTCGATGGACTGCTCCAGCAGGGCGAGTCGCTGCGCCAGCGGCAGCATCGCCTCCTTGCCGGGGTTGTGCACGACCAGCACATGCAGCTGGTCGTAGAGCGAGGCCGCACGACGGATCACGTCGAGGTGACCGAGGGTCGGCGGATCGAAGGATCCGGGAACGACGGCGATCCGGCTGTTCATGTGACCAGCCTAGCCAGGCCCTCGGTATGGATCCGCTGTGCGTCAGTTCTTCGCGAGCGCCGCGCGCTCGGTCGAGGTCACCCGACGCTCGATCGCCGCCGCGAGCCCGCGGTGGCGCTGGAGTGCCGGATCGGCCTCGAGGACCCGCTCGGCCTCGGCGCGGGCGTCGGCGATGAGGTCGGCATCCTTCACCACCCGCAGCAGCCGCAGAGACGAGCGCGCGCCCGACTGCGCGTCGCCGAGCACGTCGCCCTCGCCGCGGAGTGTGAGATCGACCTCGGCGAGCTCGAAACCGTCGGTGGTCGCCGCGACAGCGTCGACCCGGTCGCGGGCCGGAGTTCCGAGGGCGGCCTCGGTGACCAGCAGGCACAGCCCGGGCACCTCCCCCCGACCGACGCGGCCACGCAGCTGGTGAAGCTGCGAGACGCCGAACCGGTCGGCCTCGAGGATGGCCATCGTCGACGCGTTCGGCACGTCGACGCCCACCTCCACCACCGTGGTCGCCACGAGCACGTCGATCTCGCCGCGCGCGAACGCCTGCATGACCGCATCCTTCTGCTCGGAGGGCATCTTGCCGTGCAGGATCTCGACACGGATCGATGCATACGACGGATGCCTCGACAGCATGTCGGCCGCCTGCACGACACCCCACCGGGTGCGGGTCTGCTCGCCCTCGACGGATTCGACGACCTCGTCGTCGGTGTCGTCGGCCACGGATGCCTCGGCGTCGATCGCCGCGCACACGACGAAGGCCTGGTGCCCCTTGCCGACCTCTTCGGCGATGCGGTCCCAGACGCGCGCGAACCAGGCCGGCTTCTCGGCGAGGGGCGCGACGAAGCTCTGGATGCCGGCACGCCCGGCGGGGAGCGTGCGGATGGTGGACACGTCGAGGTCCCCGAACACGGTCATCGCGACGGTGCGGGGAATCGGTGTCGCCGTGAGCACCAGCGCGTGCGGCGCCATGCCCTTGGAGCGCAGCACCTCGCGCTGCTCGACGCCGAAGCGGTGCTGCTCGTCGACCACGACGAGTCCGAGGTCGGCGAACGTCGTCGATTCGCTCAGGAGCGCGTGGGTGCCGACCACGATGAGCGACTGCCCCGAGGCTGCGCGCAGCGCCGCCTTCCGGCGCTCGGCCGCGGGGAGCTGTCCGGTGAGCAGCGTCGGCATGAGCTCGGGCGCGAGCTTCGGCCCCAGCATGCGGGCGATCGAGCGCACGTGCTGCGCCGCCAGCACCTCGGTCGGGGCGATGAGGGCCGACTGCCCGCCGCTCTCGGCGACCTGCAGCATCGCGCGCAGGGCGACGAGCGTCTTGCCCGAGCCGACCTCCCCCTGCACGAGCCGGTTCATCGGCCAGTCGCCGACCATGTCGCGCTCGACGCGGTCGCCGACGGAGACCTGGTCGGGGGTGCGCTCGAACGGGAGCCCTGCGTCGAAGCGCGCCAGCAGCCCGCCGTTCCGGGACGGTCGCGCGGTCGCGGACAGGGCGCGGACGAACTGCCGCTGCTGCAGGAGGGCGGCCTGCAGGACGAACGCCTCGTGCATGCGCAGAGTCTCGCGAGCCGGTTCGATCTGATCCTCGAAGTCGGGGCGGTGGATGCGCTCGATGGCGCTGCGGGCATCGAGCAGGCCGCGCCGCGCCCGGAACTCGTCGGGGAGCGGGTCGGGTACCGCGCCGAGGGCGTCGAGCACGAGGGCGACGATCTTGGTGAACTGCCAGCTCGCCACGGTGCTGGTGGCCGGATAGATCGGGATCGGCAGGTTGGCGTTCGCCTCCGCCGTCAGGCGCGCCTGCTCCTCGTCGTCGAACAGCTCGTAGTCGGGGTGGGCGAGCTGCTTCGCGCCGCGGTACTCCCCCACCTTGCCCGAGAAGATCCCCCGGCGCCCGGGCTGCAGGTCCTTCATCCGCCACGCCTGGTTGAAGAACGTGAGCGACAGCTCGCCGTGGCCGTCGCTGATCACGACCTCCAGCAGCGAGCCCTTGCGGTTCTGCATGCGCCGTTCCGACGATCGTCGCACCTCCGCGACGATCGTGACCGGCTCTCCCAACGGCAGCGAGGAGATGGGTGTCAACTCGCCGCGGCGCGCGTACCGGCGCGGGTAGTGGGCGAGCGCGTCGCCGACCGTGCGCATGTCGAAGGCGCGCTCCAGGGTCGCGGCCGTCTTGCCCCCGACGACGCCGTCCAGGCGCGACTCGAGGGACACTTCCGGCATGCTCCGAGCATAGGCCGCGCCCCGACGCCCCACCTTCTCCTCGCGAGGGGACGCGGTTCGTCGTCCCACGCCGGCCCGACCCGACGTTCCGGGTCCCCTCGGCCCAGCGCGGTCGCCGATATCGTGGGTGGCGTGACGCGCATCATCTCGGGGCGAGCGGGCGGCATCGCCCTGGAGGTGCCTGCCGCGGGCACGCGGCCGACGAGCGACCGGGTGCGCGAGTCGCTCTTCGGAGCGCTGGAGTCCGCGGACGCCGTCGACGGCGCGCACGTGCTCGACCTGTACGCCGGGTCGGGGGCGTTGGGCCTGGAGGCACTCAGCCGGGGTGCGGCATCCGTCGATCTCGTGGAGAAGGCACCGCAGGCGGCGACGATCGCGCAGCGCAACGCCGACCGGGTCGCGAGGGCGGTGGGCGCGGCGGCACCCGCGCGGGTCCACCGCAGCAGTGTCGCGGCCTTCCTACGGCCGGGGCGGGGACCGTACGACCTCGTCCTGCTCGACCCGCCGTACGACCTCAGCGACGCCGAGCTGGGCGAGGCGCTGCTCGGGCTCGCCGAGCTCCTGCACCCCGACGCGGTCGTGGTGGTGGAGCGTGCGCGGCGCTCGGCGGCACCGACGTGGGCGGATGCCGGGCTCGAGCCTCTGCGCGACCGCACGTACGGGGACACCACGATGTGGTGGGGTCAGCCGAGTCCCGCATCCCAATCGCGGTAGGGATCCCAGCCTCCGCGACCCATGGGCTCCGCGCCGTCGACGCGGAGCGCGACGTCGCCCGCGGCCACGACCTTCCCGATCGCCCGGAAGCCGTCGGGAATCGGGTGGTCGGCGGGGAACGTCGCGAGCAGCGCGTGGTCCTCTCCGCCGTCCAACGACGGGCCGGACTCGATCCCGTCGAGCGCGAGGGTGACACCGGATGCCTCGGCGAGGCGCCGTGCGTCCAGCGCCAGGCCGTCCGACACGTCCATGAGGGCGGTCGCGCCCGCCTGTGCCGCCGTGACGCCGAGCGCCACCGGTGGGGTCGGGCGCAGCTGCACGTCGAGGTCGGCGCTCTCGTCCGCCGTGAGAACGGACCGGTCGACGGGGATCGGGTGACCGGAGGCATCCCGGAACCGGTCGAACAGCACCGACAGACCGCGGGCCGCGGCGCCGAGCGTGCCGGCCACGGCGACGACGTCGCCGACGCGCGCTCCACCGCGGCGCACGGGCATGCGTCCGTCCAGCGAACCGAGGGCCGTGACGGCGATCGTGAGCGTGTCGGACACCGTGAGGTCCCCGCCTTCCACGCGGCATCCGGGCGCCAGCGCCTCGCACGCCTCGCGCAGGCCGCGTGCCACCTCCGTCACGAACGACAGCCGGGTGTCGTCGGGCATCGCGAGCGCCACGAGCAGCGCCGTCGGCCGGGCGCCCATCGCCGCGACGTCGGCGAGGTTCACCGCGGCCGCCTTCCAGCCGAGGTCGAACCCGCTCGACCACGCGAGGCGGAAGTCGGGACCGTGCACGAGGGTGTCGGTCGTGGCCACCACACGCGCGTCCGGGGCGGCGATCACGGCCGCGTCGTCGCCGGGGCCCACGAGCGCAGCCGACGGACCGAGAGCCGACAGGATGCTGCGCAGCACCTCGCGTTCGGAGAGGGAGCCCACGGCGGGGTCGGAGTCGATCACCCGTCGAGGGTAGCCCGGGCGGCGCGGGTACGCTGGAACGATGCGCCGCTCCTCCCGCTCGCTTCCGATGCGACCCGTGCTGGCGCTGCTCCTGGCGGTCGTCGCGGTCGCCGTCTCGGGGTGCGCATCGACCGTCTCGCTCACGCCCGCAGCCGCCTCCAACGATCCCGGCTGCGCCGAGGTGCTCGTGAGACTGCCCGGTCAGCTCGACGGCAAGCAGCGCCGTTGGACGGATGCTCAGGCCACCGCGGCGTGGGGTGACCCGAGCGCCGTCCTGCTGACCTGCGGCGTCACTCCGCCCGGTCCGACGACGCTGCGCTGCGAGACCGTCAGCGGGGTGGACTGGGTGATCGACGAGACCGATGCCCCGAAGTACCGGGTGACCACGTTCGGCCGCACGCCCGCGATCGAGCTGTACATCGACACCGAGAACACCGCGCAGCTGACGGGCGTCTCGAGCCGCGTGGTCCTCGACGCTCTCTCGCCGATCGTCGCGCAGCTGCCGAAGAACGCCGCGTGCGTCCCCCGGGCCGACGCGACCCCGGTCCCCTAGGTGTACTTCCCCGGGAGGTTGTGAACGGGTGAGGTAGGCGAAGACCTCCGGGCAGGATGTGGGTTACCACACTCGCATCCTGACCACGGAGGTCTTCGTGTCTCACGCTAACGCGCCTTTGACGCCGGAAGGGCGTCGTCGTCTTGCTGTCCTCGTCGTGGATCGGGGCTGGTCGTTGCGGCGGGCAGCGGAACGGTTCCAGTGCTCGCCCGCGACGGCGAAACGGTGGGTCGACCGGTATCGGGCCGGGCTGCCGTTGACGGACCGCAGCTTCAGGCCGCAGACCTCGCCGAACCGGCTCCCGCGGAAGACGGAGCGGAGGATCGTGTCGTTGCGGTTCACCCGCCGGTGGGGTCCGCACCGGATCGCGTATCACCTGGGCCTTGCCCGCTCGACGGTCGGCCGGGTGCTGGCCAGGTATGGGATGCCGAAGCTCGTGAACATCGATCAGGCCACCGGGCTGCCAGTCCGCAAGCCGACGCCGAAGCGGTACGAGGTCGCAAGACCGGGCCAGCTGATCCACGTCGATATCAAGAAGCAGGGCCGGATCCCTGATGGCGGCGGCTGGCGCGCCTTCGGCCGCGGATCGGCGCAGGACCGTGCCGCGGGATCCGTCCGTGACAAGGCCGCACGGTCAGGAGCGGCCGGCTCCCGCGGCTACCGGTATCTGCACCACGCCGTCGACGACAACTCGAGAGTCGCGTACTCGGAGATCCTCGACGACGAACGCAAGGAGACCGCGGCAGGGTTCTGGACCCGCGCGAACGCGTTCTTCGCGAGCCTCGGAGTCACGGTCACCGCCGTGATGACAGACAACGGCGCGTGCTACCGGTCACACGCGTTCGCGGACGCGCTCGGCGACGGTGTGAAGCACAAGTGGACAAAGCCGTATCGGCCGCAGACCAACGGGAAGGTCGAACGCTTCAACCGCACCCTCGCCGCCGAATGGGCCTACGCCAAGCCCTACGCCAGCGAAGCAGAGCGAGCCGCGGCATACGAGACCTGGCTGCATCACTACAATCACCACAGACCCCACACCGGGATCGGCGGCCAGACCCCCTCAGCCCGCGTTCACAACGTCACGGGGAAGTACACCTAGGCGGCCGCGCGCTCCAGCGCGGTGTCGATCAGCTCGGAGATCAGCTCGGCGTAGGTCATGCCTGTCGCGATCCAGCACTTCGGGAACATCGAGATGGGCGTGAATCCCGGCATCGTGTTCAACTCGTTGACGACGGGCCCGGCCGCGGTGAGGAAGAAGTCCACCCGCGCGAGGCCGCGCCCGTCCACCGCTTCGAACGCCCGCAGCCCCATCGAGCGGATCGCCTCGAGCTCGGAGTCTTCGAGCGCCGCCGGGCAGACCACATCGACGCCGTCGCCGCCGAGGTACTTGCCTTCGAAGTCGTAGAACTCGCGGGTGGTGAGCACGATCTCGCCGGGGAGCGAGGCGCGGGATGCTGCGCCACCGCGCCCCTCGAGCACGCCCACCTCGATCTCGCGGCCCACCAGACCCTCTTCGAGGAGCACCTTGTCGTCCTCGGCGAACGCGATGTCGAGCGCCGCGGCGAGCTCGTCCACCGAGTGCACCTTCGACACCCCCACGCTGGAGCCGGCCCGCGCGGGCTTGACGAACCACGGCAGGGCCAGGCCCGCCGCCCGGGCGACGATCGCCTCGACGTCGCGCGCGGCATCCCACTCGCCGCTGCGCAGGGTGATCCACGGGGCGACGGGCACGCCGGCGGCCTGCAGGGCGACCTTCATGAAGTGCTTGTCCATGCACAGCGCCGAGTCGAGCACGCCACCGCCCGCGTACGGGAGCTCGACGGTGTCGAAGAAGCCCTGGATCGTGCCGTCCTCGCCGTGCGGACCGTGCAGGATCGGCAGCACCGCGTCGACGAGCCCGAGGGATTCGACCGTCCCGTCGGCGCGGCGCACCGACAGCATCCGCTCCCCCGCCGCCTCCGGCCACACGATGCGCGTGCCGTTGTCGACGACCTCGGGCATGTTCTCCGGGTCGAGCGCGAACTTGGCGGAGTCGTCGTCTTCGAGCACGAACGCGCCCTGACGGGTGATGCCGACCGGGATCACCCGGTAGCGGTCACGGTTGATCGCGTGGAGAACGCCCCCGGCCGTGGCGGAACTGATCGAGTGTTCGCTGGAGCGACCTCCAAAGAGCACCACCACCGCCGGCTTGTCCATTCTGCGTCCTCTCCCCCTTCGGGGTGTCGTCGTCTGTCGTGAGGTGCGGCGCGATCTCGCGCGGCTTCATGGTTCCGTCGAGCACGCGCTTGACCTGCTCGACGATCGGCATCTCCACGCCCGCCTCCTTGGCGAGCTGCAGGACCGGGGCCACCGAGGACAGTCCCTCCGCGGTCTGGTTCATCTGCGCCACGACGTCCTGGAACGAGTACCCCTGTCCGAGCAGGCGGCCGGCCGTGTTGTTGCGACTGAGCGGCGACTGGCAGGTCGCGATCAGATCGCCGAGACCGGCGAGTCCCTGCAGCGTCTCGGGGTGAGCGCCCTGGGCGACCGCGAAGTCGGTCATCTCGACGAGACCCCGCGTGATGATCGACGCCTTCGTGTTCTCGCCGTAGCCGACGCCGTCGACGATGCCGATCGCCACGGCGATGAGGTTCTTGAGCACTCCGCCGAACTCGGTGCCGATCACGTCGGTGTTCACGAACGTGCGGAAGTAGGAGTTGCGCGCACGGCGGGCGACGGCATCCGCCGTCTCCTGGCTCACCGAGGAGATGACCGCCGCCGTCGGCTGCTCACGGGCGATCTCGAGCGCGAGGTTCGGGCCCGAGGCGACGGCGATGCGCGAGGGGTCGCAGTGCAGCTCCTGCTCGATGACCTGGCTCATGCGCAGACCGGTGCGCTTCTCGACGCCCTTCATCAGCGACACGATCGGCGCGTCGGTGTCCTGCACCAGCGCGCGGACGGCCTTGAGGTTCTCGCGGAGGGCCTGGCTGGGCACCGAGAGGTACACCTGCTGCGCGCCCTCCAGCGCCTCCGACAGGTGTACGGTGGCCGACATCCCGCGCGGGAGGTTCACACCCGGCAGGTAGGCGCTGTTGCGCTTGGCCGCGTTGATCTCCTGCGCGACCTCGGATCGGCGCGCCCACATGGTCACGTTCGCGCCGCCGTCGGCGAGGACCTTGCCGAAGGTGGTGCCCCAGCTGCCGGCGCCGATGACGGCGACGCGCGGCAGCGCGTTCTCGCTCCTACGGCTCAAGGCGACCGGTCTCCTTCTGCCCGTGCGCGGCGGGATTCCAGCGTTCGGCGGGGGCCTGCTCACCGCGCAGATCCTCCAGCAGCGCCGTGATGGCAGCCATGAGCCGACCCGTCGCCTCGGCGAGGACCGCAGGCTGGGTGTGCTTGCCGGCCAGGTCGGACAGGTCGACCGGCTCGCCGATCGCCACGCGCACCAGCTTGCGCGGCGGCCAGAGGCTGATCTTCTTGCCGTAGCGGGCCATGATGTCCTGGGCGCCCCAGTGGGCCATCGGGATGAGCGGGATGCCCGCCTCCAGCGCCAATCGCACAGCCCCGGTCTTGCCGCGCATCGGCCACATGCCGGGGTCGCGGGTGAGCGTGCCCTCCGGGTAGACGATCACCCCTCGACCGTGCTCCACCAGGCTCTCGGAGGCCTTCAGCGTCTCACGCGCGGAGGCGCTCGAGCTCGTCCGCGCGACCGGGACCATACCGGTGGCGCGCAGCGCCGCGCCGAGCACCGGCACCCGGAAGAGGCTCTCCTTCGCCATGAACCTCGGGGGCCGGCCCAACCGCCAGACGCTCACCGCGACGATGAGCGGATCGATCTCGGTGTAGTGGTTGGGCGCGAGCACGTAGGCGCCGGTGCGCGGCAGCCCATCCCCCGGACGCACGCGGATCTTCGCGAGCAGCCCCACCAGCGGAACGACGATCGCCGCCAGCACCCGGAACGGGAGCGGGCGGGGCTCGCGCGGCGCGGAGGAGGCCACCGGATCAGCCGACGATGTCGAAATCGGCGCCGAGCGCGTCGAGCTTGGCGAAGAACTTCTCGTAGCCCCGACGGATGATGCCCATGTTGCTCACAACGGATTCGCCCTCGGCGGCCAGCGCGGCGATCACGTAGCTGTAGCCACCCCGCAGATCGGGCACCTCGACTTCGGCGCCGCGCAGCGGCGTGGGGCCGGTGACGACGGCGGCCTGCTCGAGCGCGCGACGGGGTACCCGGCGCTCGGCGCTCTCGATGCCCTGCGGGTGCACGACGATGTCGGCGCCCATCTGCACCAGGGCCTCGGTGAAGCCGAGCCGGTTCTCGTAGACGGTCTCGTGGACCGTCGAGACGCCGTGGGCCTGCGTGAGGGCCACGATGAGGGGCTGCTGCCAGTCGGTCATGAAGCCGGGGTGCACGTCGGTCTCGACCACGACCGGCTTCAGATCCCCGTTGCGGTGGAAGCGGATGCCGTCCTCGCGCACGTCGAACTCGCCGCCGACCTTGCGGAAGACGTTGAGGAACGTGAGCATCTCCTGCTGCTTGGCTCCGCCGACGAAGATGTCGCCGTCGGTGGCCAGCGCCGCGCACGCCCAGGAGGCGGCCTCGTTGCGGTCGAAGATCGCCCGGTGGTCGTAGCCGCGCAGCGAGTCCACACCCTCGATGAGGATGACGCGGTTGGGCTCGTACGAGATGATCGCGCCCATCTTCTGGAGCACCGCGATCAGGTCCATGATCTCGGGCTCGATCGCGGCGTTGCGCAGCTCGGTGGTGCCCTTCGCGCGCACCGCCGTGAGCAGCACCTGTTCGGTGGCGCCCACACTCGGATAGGGGAGCTCGATCGACGCGCCGTGGAGACCGTGGGGCGCCGTGATGCGGATGCCCTCGTAGCTCTTGTCGACGATCGCCCCGAACGCACGCAGCGCGTCCATGTGGAAGTTGATCGGCCGGTCGCCGATGCGGCATCCGCCGAGGTCGGGGATGAGCGCCTCGCCGAGCAGGTGCAGCAGCGGTCCGCAGAACAGGATCGGGATGCGGGAGGCCCCCGCGTGCGCGTCGATCTCCTCGAAGTGCGCGGCGACCGCTCCGCTCGGGTCGAAGTGCAGTTCGCCCTCGACGTCGCCGTCCTCGACGCGCACGCCGTGCACCTCGAGCAGGGAGCGCACGACCTGGACATCGCTGATGTCCGGCACGTCCCGCAGGGTGCTGGGCGTGTCGCCCAGCAGCGCCGCGACCATCGCCTTGGTGACGAGGTTCTTCGCGCCCTTGACCTCGACCCTTCCCGTGAGGGGCCGGCCGCCGCGGATGCGCACGACCTCCCCCGACACCTCCAACGGGTCGCCGGCTCGATCGACCGAATCGGCGTTGTCGAGAAGTGTCTTCATACGGTGGACCTCACTTGTGTGTTCGAGGATTGGAGCCCGGCGACCGCCCTCGTGGGGCGGCGCCTCGGGTCACGGGACGGGGAGCGTCCGTGGCCTCCACGCCTCGCGGCGCGCCTCGAACTGCGCGATCGCTTCTTCGTTGCGCAGGGTGAGCCCGATGTCGTCGAGCCCTTCGAGGAGGCGCCAACCAGTGTAATCGTCGATCTCGAAGGGCACCTGGAGGTCGCCGATCGTCGCGCGGCGAGCCGCGAGATCGACCGTCATCTCGACACCCGGCTCGGCGTCGATCGCCGCCCAGATGCGCTCGCGGTCGTCTTCGGAGATGACGCCGGCCAGCAGACCCTGCTTGCCCGCGTTGCCGCGGAAGATGTCGGCGAACTTGGGGCTCAGCACGACCTTGAAGCCGAAGTCGCGCAGGGCCCACACGGCGTGCTCGCGGCTGGACCCCGTGCCGAAGTCGGGTCCGGCGACCAGGACGGATGCCCCGGCGAACGCGGGCTGGTTGAGCACGAACTCCGGATCCTGCCGCCAGCTGGCGAAGAGCGCGTCCTCGAACCCGGTCTTCGTCACCCGCTTGAGGTAGACGGCGGGGATGATCTGGTCGGTGTCGACGTTCGAGCGCTTCAAGGGCGCGACGATGCCGGTGTGGGTCGTGAACTTCTCCATGTCAGGCCTCGACCTTCTCGGCGACCAGGTCGCTCGGACTCGACAGCGTTCCGCGGATCGCGGTGGCCGCGGCCACGAGCGGCGACACCAGGTGGGTGCGACCGCCCTTGCCCTGACGTCCCTCGAAGTTGCGGTTGCTCGTGGAAGCGCAGCGCTCTCCCGGTGCGAGCTGGTCGGGGTTCATGCCGAGGCACATCGAGCAGCCGGCGAAGCGCCACTCGGCGCCGAACTCCTGCACGATCCTGTCGATGCCCTCCGCCTCGGCCTCCAGGCGCACGCGCGCCGAGCCCGGAACGACCATGACCCGCACCCCGGGAGCCTTCGTACGCCCCTGGATGATCGAGGCGAACGCGCGCAGGTCCTCGATGCGGCTGTTCGTGCACGACCCCATGAAGACCGCGTCGACCGAGACATCCTTCAGCGCCGTTCCCGGCGTCAGGTCCATGTACTCGAGGGCCCGCTCGGCGGCGGCGCGCTCGTTCGGATCGGCGAAGTCCGACGGCGTGGGCACCACGTCCGACAGCGATGCGCCCTGACCGGGGTTGGTGCCCCAGGTCACGAACGGCTCGAGCTGGTCGGCGTCGAGGAACACCTCGGCGTCGTAGACGGCGCCCTCGTCGCTGGGGAGCGTCCGCCAGTAGGCGACCGCGTCGTCCCAGTCCTGGCCGGTGGGAGCGTGGTCCTTCCCCTGCACGTACGCGAAGGTCGTCTCGTCGGGGGCGACCATTCCGGCGCGCGCTCCGGCCTCGATCGACATGTTGCAGATCGTCATGCGCCCCTCCATCGAGAGGGAGCGGATGGCGCTGCCGCGGAACTCGAGCACGTAGCCCTGGCCGCCGCCGGTGCCGATCTTGGCGATGACGGCCAAGATGATGTCCTTTGCGCTCACGCCCGGCTTCAGGGTGCCCTCGACGGTGATCGCCATCGTCTTGAACGGCTTCAGCGGCAGCGTTTGGGTCGCCATGACGTGCTCGACCTCGCTGGTGCCGATGCCGAACGCCATCGCGCCGAACGCACCGTGCGTCGAGGTGTGGCTGTCGCCGCAGACCACCGTGATCCCCGGCATCGTGAGGCCCAGCTGCGGACCCACGACGTGGACGATGCCCTGCTCCTTGTCGCCGAGCGAGTGCAGGCGCACCCCGAACTCGGCGGCGTTGCGGCGCAGCGTCTCGATCTGGGTGCGGCTGGTGAGGTCGGCGATCGGCTTGTCGATGTCGAGCGTGGGGGTGTTGTGGTCCTCGGTCGCGATCGTCAGGTCGAGGCGGCGCAGCGGACGCCCTTCGGCTCGCAGTCCGTCGAACGCCTGCGGGCTGGTGACCTCGTGCACGAGGTGCAGGTCGATGTAGATGAGGTCGGGCTCACCGTTCTCGCCCTTGACGACGAGGTGGTCGTCCCAGACCTTCTCGGCCAGAGTGCGCGGGCGATCCGGGATGGCGGATGCATCGGCGACGGGTGTGCTCATTGGTGTTCGTTCTCCTCGGAAGGGGCCGAAGCCCGGGGATCAAGCCCGCGAGAAACTCCGCGACGAGGGAGGCCTGGAGACTAGGACTCGTCGCGGCTGCTAAGGAGGAGGCGAGCGATCCGCACGTCGTCACACTACCACCGCGGTGCCGACCCCCGGCTCCGTCGTGTCCTGCGCGGCGTCGAGGGAGCGTGTCCTGACGCCGGGAACGGGTGCAGCCGGGTCAGACGGTGGGCGGGGTGCCCTTCTCCTCGGCGACGACGGATGCCGCGGCATCCGGTGTGTCGGCCTTCCTCTTGTCGCGCGACGAGGCGATCAGGCTCGCCACCGTCGCCACGGCCATCGACGCCACGATCACGCCGAGCGAGGTCCAGGTGGAGATCTCGGGCGCCCATTCGATGTGCTGACCGTTGTTGATGAACGGGAGCTCGTTGACGTGCATGGCGTGGAAGACGAGCTTCACGCCGATGAAGGCCAGGATGAACGCGATGCCGTAGTGCAGGTAACGCAGGCGATCGAGCAGATCCCCGAGCAGGAAGTACAGCTGGCGCAGTCCCATCAGCGCGAACAGGTTCGCGGTGAACACGATGAACGGGCTCTGGGTGATCCCGAAGATGGCCGGGATCGAGTCGATCGCGAACAGCAGGTCGGTCACGCCGATCGCGGCGAAGACGATGATCATCGGGGTGAACATCTTCTTGCCGTCGACCACGGTGCGGATCTTGGCCCCGTCGTAGTGGTCGCTGATGTCGACGGTGCGGCGCAGCATCCGCACGATGAAGTTCTCGCGCTGCACGTCGTCGTCGTGATCGCCGCCCGGGAACGCCTGGCGGTAGGCGGTCCAGACCAGGAACGCCCCGAAGATGAAGAAGACCCAGCTGAACTGCTCGATCACTGCGGCGCCGACGAGGATGAACAGGCCGCGCAGCACCAGGGCGATGATGATGCCGACCATCAGGACTTCCTGCTGGTACCGCCGCGGCACCGAGAACTGGCTCATGATCAGCACGAACACGAACAGGTTGTCGATCGAGAGGCTGTACTCGGTGAGCCAGCCCGCCACGAACTGCCCGGCGTACTCCCCACCCGCGAAGATCCACATCAGTCCCGCGAAGATCAGCGCCAGCGTCACGTAGAACACGACCCACAGGGTCGACTCCTTCGTGGACGGGATGTGCGGACGCTTCAGGATCAGCAGCAGGTCGGCGGCGAGGATGAGCACCAGCACGACCAGCGAGCCGATCTCGAACCAGACGGGAAGATCGAGGTCCAATGGAGGCCTTTCGAGAGGGGACGTCAGAACGTCGAAAGTCTCTCCCCCGCCTCATCCGGATCGGATGGTGCGGCGCGTGCCCGGGAGGCGCTGCGGCTTCCGTGGTGACGAACACGCGAAGTCGGGATACTCCCTCTCGCCCTTCCAGGATACCGTGCCCCGAACGTGTCGTGAGACGATTCCGCCCGAACCGACACCTGCATGTCGAGAGACGGACACCCACCGTGAGGGACGGACGCCCATGAGGGATGAGGAGCAGCGCGACGATGCCGCGCTCGTGGCCGCGGCCGCGGGCGGCAGCGAGCACGCCTTCCGCTCGCTCTATCGCGCGTACGCCCGACCGGTCTACTGGATCGCGCATGCCCTGGTGGGCTCCCCGGCCGACGCCGAGGACGTGCTGCAGGAGACGTTCCTGGTGGCGTGGCGCAAGCTCCCGGGGCTGGAGCTCGCGGGACCGACGCTTCTGCCGTGGCTGGCCACGATCTGCCGCTTCCAGGCGGCGAACCGCGTGCGTCGGCAGCGCCGAGACCGCGAGCACACCTCGACGCTCGTCGACGAGGCGCTCCCGGCGCAGATCGACGTCGCGCAGCAGCTGGTCGACGCCGAGACCGCGTCGCTGATCCTCCGGGAGGTGCAGGGCCTGGGCGATCTCGACCGTGAGATCTTCCGCCTGTGCGCCTCGGAGGGGTACGGCTACCAGGCCGCGGCCGACCACCTGGGCGTGGGCCACGGCGTCGTGCGCAACCGTCTCTCCCGCATCCGCACTCGGATGCGCGCCGCCGTGACGGAGTCGGAGACCCCATGAACACCCCGCAGACGGATGCCTCGACCGCCGGTCTCCCCGACCTCGCGGACGACCGGCTCGACGCCATCGAGGGCGCGCTGTTCGCGCGGATCGCCGAGGAGCGCGCCGCCGGACGTCGACGCCGCATCCGCCGCGGGCGGGTGTGGGCGGGGGTCGGCGCGGCGGCGGCGATCGTCGTCGTGGCCGCGGTTCTCGCGCCCACGGTGGCGCGCATCGTGACCCCGACGGCGATGGAGGGCTCCGCGGTCGCGCCCGCGCAGGGGCCGTCGGACAGCGGCGGCACCTCGGGATCCTCCTCGTCGGAGATCGCGCCACCCGCCGATGCGAAGGGCGGCGCCGCGACCTCGCCGGGAGCAGGGACGGATGCCTCGCGGCAGACCATCGCGACGGGCTCCGCCACGCTCGTGGTCGATGACGTGACCACGGCCGTACGGGCCGTCGCCGACGCCGCGGACGCCGTGGGCGGCCATGTCGAGTCGAGCACGATCGGCGGAACGGGCGGCGCGACCCCGGCACAGGGCGGCCCTGCTGTGGACGTCATGCCCTACCCGTACCCGGGGCCGATCGCCGGCAGCGGGTGGGTGTCGGTGCGGGTTCCCGCCGATCGGCTGGGTTCAGTCATGGACGGACTGTCCGCGCTCGGCGAGGTCACGGCGTCGTCCGTCTCCCGCCAGGACGTCACCGACCAGACGGTCGACCTGCGCGCACGCATCGATGCGGCGCAGACCTCGATCACGCGGCTCACCGCGCTCATGGCGCAGGCCACCAGCACCGCCGACCTGATCGCGGCCGAGAGCGCGCTCGCCGAGCGACAAGCGACGCTGGAGTCCTATCAGCAGCAGCTGGCCATGCTCGACTCGCAGGTGAAGATGTCGACGCTGTCCGTGTCGGTGCTGCCGCGCAGCATCCCGGTGACGGCCGACCCCGCGGGGTTCGGCGACGGTCTCGCCGCGGGGTGGAACGGCCTGATCGCGACGCTCAACGGCATCGTCGTCGCGCTCGGATTCCTGATCCCGTGGATCGTGGTGGCCGCCGTGCTCGGCGCGATCGCGTGGGCGATCGTGCGGGTGGTGCGACGCGCTCGTCGTGTGCGTCGCGCGGCCGAGCCTGACTGAGCGGTCTCGCCCGATCCGCCGGGCAGCGTCAGCGGCGGCCGACGATCCCCGCGAGGAGGGCGTGCAGCAGCGGGATCGCCGACGCCACGACGACCACCGTGCCCCAGACGACGTCCTCTCCCCGCAGGAGGATCCCCCCGACGAACAGCGCCGCGAAGAGCACTCCCGAGAGGATCCGGCGTCCCATCCGCTCGAGGGAGACGAGGCGGCGCTCGACCTTCGGATTCTGCACGGTGACACGACCGTCGAGCATCCGGGTGACGAGATCGTCGATCCGTCGCGGCAGGCGTGCGGCGACGCCGACCTCCGTGACGATCTGGCGCGCGAAGCCCTGCACCACGTTGCCGCCCTCCTCCTGGATGAGGCGGTTGGCGTAGGGCTCCACGGCATCCCAGATGTTGAAGGCCGGATCGAGCGCGCTGCACATCCCGGACGTCAGCGACATGGCGCGGATGATGAGCAGGAAGTTCTCCGGCAGCTGGAAGGGCAGGGAGCGGACGGTGTCGCCGAACTCGACGGCGAACGCGCGGAACTCGCGCGGATCGACCTCCTGCAGCTCCGCGAACCCCATGCCGCCGAAGCGCGCGAACAGCTGAGTCATGGCTCGTTCGAGTTCGGCGGTGTCGGCCGAGGGCAGCAGCACTCCGACGTCGCGGATCCCGTCCACGAGTCCCTTGCCGTCGCGGGATGCCGCGGCGATGAGGAGGCGGCGGAGTCCGCGGCGCAGGCCCTCCGGAACCGAGCCCATCATCCCGAAATCGATGAACGTGAGCGTCCACGGGCGGGACGAGGCATCCGTCGCCTCATCGACCGAGACCGCTCGGGGCGTGACGAAGATGTTGCCGGGGTGCGGATCGGCGTGGAAGAACCCGTCGGCGAAGAGCTGGTCGAACATGACGGAGGCGAACTCGGCCGCCACGTCCTTCGGATCGATCCCCGCGGCCCGCAGCGCCGCGACGTCGTTGATCTTGATCGCGGTGACGTCCTCGAGGGTGAGCACGCGGCGGGTCGTGCGCTCCCACACCACCTCGGGCACGCCGACGCGCCCGTCACGCGCGACCTCGGCGGCGAAGCGCTCGGAGTTCGCCGCCTCCTGCAGGTAGTCGATCTCCTCCAGACTCGTGGCGGCGAACTCCTCGACGAGCGCGTGCATGTCGACCCGCGCGGCGACGACCCGCACGCGGCTGAGCCAACCCGCCACACGCCGCAGCGCGCGCAGGTCCACGTCGACCACCCGATCGATGCCGGGGCGCTGCACCTTCAGCACCACGCCGCGCAGACCGGTGTCGGCGGCATCGCGGTCGGACAGCACCGCGCGGTGGGCCTGCCCGAGCGAGGCCGCCGCGAGCGGTACGGGGTCGACGGACGAGAACGCCCGAGCCAGCGGCACCCCGAGCTCGGCCTCCGCGAGGGCACGGATCGCCGCGAAGTCGACGGGCGGCACCTCGTCCTGGAGCCCCTCGAGCTCCTTCGTGACCTCAGGCGGCAGCACATCGAGCCGTGACGACAGGAACTGACCGACCTTGATCATGAGTCCGCCGAGGTCGACGGCGAGCACGTGGAACCTCTGGGCGATGCGTCGCAATCGGGCCGGCCGATTGCGGTTGCCGATCGCCGCGAGCCCGATGCGCGGGAGGAAGAGCTCGTACCACCATGCCTGCACGAGGTAGCGCGCGGCGAACCGCAGGATCCTGCGATAGCGGGCGCGCATGTCGCCGGCGTCGGTCATCGAGCCTCCTCGACGTCGGCGCGCCTCGGGTCCCTCGTCGTGGAGCGCCAGGGGTCAGTCCTGCGCGAGGATGGTGAAGATCTTACGACGCGCTTCTTCGAGCACCTCGATCGACTGCTTCACCTGCTCGGAACTCCCCGAGCGCCCCACCTGGGCCACCGCCTGAGCGAGGTCGATCCCCGCCTTCGGAAGAGCACCGGTGCGTCCCCCGTCGCGGGGCGCAGCACTCTCCCACGGCGCGGAGCGCTCGCCGTCCTCGTCGGCGACGGCGCGGCCGGCCTCCGTGAGCGCGTACGTCTTGCGGCCGTCCGACTCGGATGCCGCCACGAGACCTTCGTCGGTGAGCAGCTGCAGCGTCGGGTACACCGAGCCGGGGCTCGGCTTCCACGACCCGCTCGAGCGCTCCTCGATCTCGCGGATGATCTGGTAGCCGTGCATCGGCTTCTCGGCGAGCAGCGCCAACACGGCGGCGCGCACGTCTCCGCGGCCGGCACGCGGGCCGGCCTTCTGCTCGAACTGGCCGCGGAACTGCTCCAGCGCCTCCCAGAGGCCGGTCATCGGCCAGCCGCCGGCGGGACCACGCCCGCGTCCGGGGAATCCGTCACCCAGGAACGAACCGCTCATGTCATCCTCCTCGCCGCCGAGTTCGGACAACTCAGCGATACATAACGATATATCGCTGAGCGGTCTGGTGGAAGGGCTACTGCTTCGTCGCGCGCTCGATCGACATGACCAGCACGACGCGATCGGCCTTGTCGGGCGGCGGGACGTCGCTGGGATTGCCGTAGCGGTTCTGCAGGTGCACGTAGAACGCGCCGGTCGGGTCGGGGACGACCTCGACGAGCCGTCCCGCCACCTCGAGGTACCGGAACGGATTCTCGGGGTCGATGATCGACAGCGCCATGGCGGGGTTGCGCTGCAGATTGCGGAACTTCTTCCGCGTGCTCGTGTGCGTGAAGCGCACGTGCTCGCCGTCGAACTCGAACCACATCGGGTTCACCTGCACCGTGTCGTCGGAGCGGATGGTGCCGAGGTGACCGTAGTTCGGGTCCTCGAGCAGCGGGCGGTAGTCGGCGGGGATGATCTCGTCGGGATGTGTCACCCTCCCATCCTCACAGGCGGCGGATGCCTCAGGGTCGGGACGACCCGGAGGCGCGCCGCGTGCGCGCGCGGACGACGAGCGCCACCACCGAACGCCAACCGATCAGGAGCAGGCCGAGCGTGAGGGTGGCGACCACGATGAAGGCGACGGCGGTGCCCTGTCCCGATACGGCGCGCAGCAGCATCCCGATCACGACGGTGGACAGCCAGACGGGGATGCCCGTGCGGATCACGGTCAGCGGTCGGCGCCAGGCCCGCGCGATGAGCCATCCGCCGACGAGGCCGACGAGGAACGGCCAGGCGGTCATCCAGAGTCCGCCGAGGACGTCCGAGTCGTGACTGGCCCGACCTGTCGCGGCGAAGGCGACGACCACAGCGAGGTCGAGCAGCGCGGCACCGGCGACGGCGCGGCTCATGCGTCCGCCGCGATCGCCCGCGCAGGACGCAGCTGCGGGTCGAGGGTCTCGCGTTCATCGAAGACGAAGCATTCCCCCGTCCAGTGCGACCCGCCCACCTGCGCGAAGTAGCCGAGCACTCCGCCCTCGAGCTGCCGGGCGTCGACGCCGATCTCTTCGAGGTGCAGCGCGGCCTTCTCGCAGCGGATCCCGCCGGTGCAGAAGCTCACCACCGTCTTGCCCACCAGCTCCGAGCGGTGGCGGGCCGCGGCATCCGGGAACTCGGTGAACCGCTCGATGCGCCAGTCGAGCGCGCCCTCGAAGGTGCCGTGGTCGACCTCGAAGGCGTTGCGGGTGTCGAGCAGTACCACCTCCCGGCCGTCGTCGTCGGCGCCCTGGTCGAGCCAGCGGCGCAGCGTGTCGGGGGTGACGGCCCGCGCACGTCCCGCGCCCGGTCGGACGGTGGGGCGATCCATCCGGATGATCTCGCGCTTCACCTTGACGAGCATGCGCGCGAAGGGCTGCACGTCCGACCAGCTCTCCTGGGCGACGAGGTCGGCGAAGCGACTGTCGGCGCGCAGCTCGTCGAGGAATCCGCGCACGGCCCCGGCCTCGCCGGCCAGGAAGAGGTTGAGGCCCTCCTCGGCGAGGATGATCGTGCCGCGCAGACCGGCGGCGACCGCCCGCTCCCTCAGGACCGACCGCAGGGCGTGCGGGTCGGACAGGTGCGTGAACAGGTACGCCGAGACGTTGAGGACGGATGCCACGTTCCCAGCGTACGTGCCTCGCCCACTGTCGGAGCACGACGCCGGGAATGCGAAAACCCCCGGCATGACCGGGGGTTTTCTGAGGGTGACCCCAGCGGGATTCGAACCCGCGTTACCGCCGTGAGAGGGCGGCGTACTAGGCCGCTATACGATGGGGCCGTTCGCGACAACCGTTCGATTATGCCATGTCGATGACCGCTCGGCCAAATCGACGCGGGCCCCGCAGGCGCCGGTTGCCGTGGGGCCGACCGGAGCGTTGACTGGGCGCATGCGAGTGACCAAGCACGAACACGCCGCCCTCCGTATCGACGACTCAGGCCGCACCCTCCTGATCGATCCGGGCAGCTTCACCACCCCGCTGGACGACCTGAGCGACGTCGTCGCCGTGGTGATCACGCACGAGCATCCCGACCACTGGACGGCCGGCCATCTGGACCGCATCCTCGAGATGGCACCGGGCACGCCGATCTACGGGCCCCAGGGGGTCGCCGACGCGGCCGCGGGCTACGACGTCATCGTCGTCTCCCCCGGCGACACGGTCACGCTCGACTCGTTCACGCTGCGGTTCTTCGGCGGAGTCCACGCGGTCATCCACGAGTCGATCCCCGTCGTCGACAACGTCGGCGTGCTCGTCAACGACGAGCTGTACTACCCCGGCGACTCCTACGCCGTGCCGAAGGGCGTGAAGGTCGGCCTGCTCGCCGCACCCATCGGCGCGCCCTGGCTGAAGATCGGCGAGGCGATGGACTTCGTGCTCGCCGTCAAGCCCGATCGAGCGTTCGGCACCCACGACATGACGCTCTCGGTGATCGGCCGCGACATGGGACGCGCCCGGCTGAAGTGGGCGACCGAGCAGAACGGCGGGTCGTTCCTCGCCCTCGATCCCGGAGACAGCACCGACCTCTGACGCGCGGGCGGATGCCTCGGCTCCTCCCCTGTGGATAACGGCGACCGCCGGTCGGGGCCGCCGGATACCGTGAAGGGCATGAGGTCCCGACTCGCCGCTGCCGCCCTCGTCGCCGTGCTGGCGGCGGGCGCGCTGAGCGGATGCGTCGGCCAGCCCGCTCCCGTCGAGACCACGCCGGGCTTCGCCACGGAGGAGGAGTCGTTCGCCGCAGCGGAGCAGACCTACCGCAACTACGTCGACGCGCTCAACCAGGTCGACCTCAGCGACCCGAAAACATTCGAGCCGGTCTACATGTGGACCATCAATGATGCGAATGCTGCCGACAGGAAGTTGTTCAGTTCCATGCATGCGGACGGGCTCACCGTGTCGGGCACGACGCGGTCGACGCTTGTCGCCCCCTCCACTCCGACCGGAGACAGGAACACCATTGAGCTAGCGATCTGTCAGGACGTTTCGAATGTGACGCTGACGCGTCCAGATGGTTCCTCCGCCGTCGACCCGAACAGGGAGGGAATTCAGAGCAGGCTCGTCACGCTTGCTGGCTCAAGCTCGAGCAGCACGGGCTGGTTGATTAGTGAGTTCACCGCGCGTTCCGGAGCCCCGACGTGCGGAACCTAGGCCGTGTTGATCAAGCCGGTGCGTAGCCAGATCAGGGTTGCGGCGAGGGCTATCGCGGCTCGGTAGTTGCGGGCGAGCTTGTCGGTACGCATCGCGATGCCGCGCCACTGTTTGAGCTTGTTGAAGCACCTCTCGACGACGTTCCGGTCGCGGTAGCGGACCTGCTGCTGGGCACCGAAGTCGATCGGTCGTCCGGGCCGCTTGCGACGGTGAGCGATCTGGTCATCGCGCTCGGGGATCGTCGCGGCAATCCCGCGCTGACGCAGCCAGGCACGGTTCGCCTTCGACGGGTAGCCCTTGTCCGCGAGTACCCGATCCGGCCTCGTGCGCGGTCGGCCCTTGCCTGCACGGCGGACGTGAATGCTCTCAAGCACGGTGGTCATCATCGTGGTGTCGTTCACGTTCCCGCCGGTGAGGACCCAGGACAGCGGCCGCCCCTTGCCGTCCGCGACCAGGTGAACCTTGCAGGTCAGACCGCCGCGGGAACGGCCAATCGCATGATCAGGCGGCTCCGCCCGCAGATTCTTGTGATTCGGTAGAGCCCCCTGTGTCCCGCGCAAGCGTCGCGCCGTGCTGATGCACGCGCGCGATCGTCGAGTCGATCGAGACCACCCAGTCGACGTCGCCATTCGCATCGGCGAGCTTGTGAACCTCGCCCAGCAGCTTCTCCCAGGTGCCGTCTTCGGCCCACCGGTTGAACCGCTTGTATATCGAGTTCCACTTCCCGAACCGCTCCGGTACGTCTCGCCATGGCGCCCCAGTCCGGTACTTCCAGACCGCACCTTCCACAGCCAAGCGGTGATTCGTCCAGGGCCTGCCCGCCGTCTTCACCGCCGGCAGCATCGGCTCCAGGAGCCCCCACACCTCATCAGAGACCTCGCGACGCGTCACACACCAACACTCCACGACGAACACCGCGAACCCCTTGATCAACACGGCCTAGGGCACGCACTCGTCCGCTCTTCAATTGCGGTACTTCTCGCGACTGGAGGAACAGTTCATTTCGCGGGCGGCGAGTCGCCCTGCGACGGCAGTGGCTGGGCTGGAACGTGCACGAAGAGCAAGGGCACAAGCGTCGAGATTTCCGCGACGAACACGCAGCCCGGAACCAACGACGACGCGACCCGCGACTCCGGCGAAGGCGACTCAAACACCGGGCCGGTCAAACTTCCCCCGTTACCGTTCACGATCGAGGAGAACTGCACGGTCGACCTCGGCTGCCGCACGGTGTTCCCGGACGCCGCCACGCCCGCACCCGCCGATCCGGGCATCCCGCCGGTCACCGCGGCCGATCTCGCCGCCTTCACGCCTTCGCGCGCAACGCTCAGCGGCGAGCCGGCCGGAGTCGCGGTGGTCGGCATGCCGATGAACCTGGTGGCCGCGGCATCCGCCCACACCATCCCGGGGAGCCTCTTCGGTCGGAACGTCGCCGTCCGCTTCAGCCCGGCCGCCTACCGCTTCGCACCGGGCGACGGCGTGACGTTCACGAGCGCGACGGGCGGCACGGCGTGGGCGGGCCTCGGCCAGGCGGACTTCACGCCGACGTCCACCAGCCACGTGTACCGGGCTCGCGGCACCTACACCGTCGCGGTGACCGTGCTCTACGACGCCGCCGTCGATTTCGGCTCGGGCACCTGGTATCCGGTCATCGGCCAGGTCTCGGCGTCCACCGGCGGCTACGGCGTGCGCGTCGTCGAGGTGCACACCGCCCTCGTCGACAAGACCTGCCTCGAGAACCCGCGCGGCGTCGGTTGCTGACGGGCGCGCAGACGACGGATGCCGCGGACCACCCGGGTCCGCGGCATCCGTCGTCGAAGCGACCTACTCGGCGTCGAGGTCGGTCTCCAGCAGCGTGACGAGCTCGTCGAGCGCCTGCTCGGCTCCCTCGCCCTCGGCCTTGAGCGTCACGACCGTGCCGTGCGACGCGCCGAGGCCCATGAGCGACAGGATGCTGCCGGCGTTCAGGTCGGCACCGCCCTCGACGGCGATCGTGACGGGGATCTTCTTCTCCTGCACGGCCTGCACGAACAGCTTCGCGGGGCGGGCGTGCAGCCCGGAGCTGCTGGCGATGGTTGCCTGGCGTTCTGCCATGTCGTTCTCCTCGATCGGTACGGTGTGTCAGGCCATCGCGGGCTGCGAGGCGTCGGTGGCCGAGGCCTCCGCGGACGCCAGCTCCTTCGGAGCGACGAACCGCTTCAATCCCACCACGACCAGGGCGGTCACGACCACTCCGGCGACGAGCGCGATCAGGAAGCCCCAGATCGGCGAGATCGCGAAGAAGACGAAGATCCCACCGTGGGGAGCCCGCGACTCGACGGCGAACGCCATGGTGAGCGCGCCGGTCACGGCGCCTCCGAGGAGGTTCGCCGGGATGACGCGGAGCGGATCGGCGGCAGCGAACGGGATCGCACCCTCCGAGATGAACGAGGCACCCAGCAGCCACGCGGCCACGCCGTTCTCGCGCTCCACCGCCGTGAAGCCCTTGCGGTACAGGACCGTGGACGCGAGCGCCATGCCGAGCGGCGGCACCATGCCCGCGGCCATCACGGTGGCCATGATCTGCAGGTTGCCGGACGTCGCCGACGCGCCGAGACCCGCGACGGCGAACGAGTAGGCGACCTTGTTGATCGGACCGCCGAGGTCGAAGCACATCATGAGTCCGAGCACGATGCCCAGCACCACCGCGGCACTGCCGGTCATGCTCGTGAGGGCGTTGTTGAGCCCGACCGTGAGGGAGGCGATCGGGCCGCCGAGGATCAGGATCATCAACCCGGACGCGATGATCGAGGCGCCCAGGGGGATGATCACGACGGGCATGAGCCCGCGCAGCCAGCGCGGCACGGCCGGCTTGCCGATGAGCTTGGCCGCGTAGCCCGCGAGCAGACCACCGACGATGCCGCCGATGAAGCCGGCGCCGAGGTAGCCCGAGACGGCACCCACGACGAACCCGGGCGCGATGCCCGGCCGGTCGGCGATCGCGAACGCGATGTAGCCCGCCAGCGCCGGGACGAGGAAGCCGAGGCTCAGCTGGCCGATCTTGACCGCGGCGGCGCCGAGGTAGAAGGACAGTCCCTGCGGCGGGAGGTCGAACAGGTTGTAGTTCGCCAGCGCCCAGTCGTTGTAGGCCGCGCCGTTCGTGCCGTCGCCCGGAAGGACGATCTGGTACCCGTCGATGCCCGATCCGATGCCGGCGAGCAGGAAGCCGATGGCGATCAGCAGACCACCGCCGGCGACGAACGGGATCATGTAGCTCACGCCCGTGAGCAGGATGCGCTGGATGTTCGCACCCCAGGACAGGTTCTTGGCCGCGGCCGCGCCCGTGGCCGCTCCGGCCACGGCGGAGGCCACGCGGGCGCCCTGGGGATTCTTCGCCTCGGCGACGGCCTCGGCGATGAGCTGGGCGGGCTGCTCGATGCCGCGCTTCACCCCGGAGCGCACGACGGGCTTTCCCGCGAACCGGTTCTGCTCGCGCACGTCGACATCGTTGGCGAAGATCACCGCATCGGCGTCATCGATGATCTTCTGGTCGATCGCCTGGTAGCCGCTGGACCCCTGGGGTTCGACGACGAGGTCGATGCCGGCCTTCTTGCCGGCGGCGGTGAGCGCGTCGGCGGCCATGAAGGTGTGGGCGATGCCCGTGGCGCACGAGGTGACGGCGACGATGCGCACGGGCCGGCCGTCGATGGAGAGGGTGTCGGAGGCGGATGCCGCCGCCGCGGGTGCAGCGACGGGCGTCGCGGCGGCGGGTTCCGCATCCCCCTCGCCGATGGCGTCGCGGACGATGCCCACGACCTGGTCGGCCGTGGTGGCGGCGCGCAGGCCGGCGGTGAAGTCGTCGTGCATGAGGCTGCGGGCGAGCTTCGAGAGCACGGCGAGGTGGGCCTCGGCAGCACCCTCGGGCGCGGCGATGAGGAAGACGAGGTCGGCCGGTCCGTCCGGCGCGCCGAAGGCGACGCCGGGGCTCAGCCGCGCGAACGCGAGTGTGGCCTGAGTGACGGCCGGGCTCTTCGCGTGCGGGATCGCGATCCCGCCGGGGAGCCCCGTCTCGTCCTTCTGCTCACGTGCCCACGCGTCGGCGTAGAGCGCATCCGCGTCGGTGGCGCGGCCCTGCGCGACGACGCGGGCCGCGAGGGCGCGGATCACCGCCGACTTGTCGGCGCCGAGCGGGGTGTCGAGCGACACCAGCTCCGCAGTGATGGTCTGGGACATTCTGTGACCTCCATGGTCATCGGGCGCGGGTGCGCGGGTGTTACGAGACGGGGACGACCTCGATGTCCCACGCGGGGACGTCGTCGGGAGTGGGGATCTGCGTTCCGGGGAGGGATGCCGCGGCGGCCCCGTAGGCCACGGCGCGGCGCAGGCGATCGGCGGGGACGGCTCCGGATGCCTCGGCGATCAGGTAGCCGGCGAGCGAGCTGTCGCCGGCACCGACCGTGCTGGCGACGACGATCCTCGGGGCCGTGGCCCGCAGCACGCCCTCGGGGCCGACCAGCAGCGCACCGTCGGCGCCCAGGGTGACCAGCACCGCGCCGACACGATCGCCGACGAGTGTCCGGGCGTGGGCAATCGCGGTCGTCGCGACGTCGTCACCCGCACCCTCGGCGCCGACGAGCTCCGCCAGCTCCTCGTCGTTCGGCTTGATGAGGTCGGGGCGCGCATCGGCGACCACGCGGAGGAGGGCCGCTCCGGACGTGTCGACCGCGATGCGGGGAGCTTCGGCGCCGAGCCGGGCGCGCACCGCGGCGATCGTCTCGGCGTAGAACGCGTCGCCCGCTCCGGGGGGCAGGGAGCCGGCGAGCACCAGCCAGTCCGCGCCGCGCGCGCTCTCCACGATGCCCTCGATGAGCGCTGCGCGCTCGGCGGCCATCAGCTCGGCCCCCGGCAGGTTGATCTTGGTGGTGGTGCCGTCGGGGTCGGCGATGGTGAGGTTGGCGCGCACCCGGCCGGCGATCTCCACCCGCTGCAGCGGCACGCCGGTGCGCTCGGCCAGGACCACATAGGGATCGTCCGCGGACGCGGGCAGCACGGCCACGGTCGCCAGCCCGGCGGCCTGCAGGGCGCGGGCGACGTTCACGCCCTTGCCCCCGGCATCCTCTCGGCTGTCCAGCGCGCGCTGCACCTCGCCGTGGCCGAGCGGCGTCTCGAGCCGCACCGCACGATCGATGGACGGGTTCGCCGTCACGGTGACGATCATCCGACCCACACCTCGACATCGGCGTCGCGCAGGGCATCGGCCAGGACTGCGGGCGGCCGGGCGTCCGTGACCAGCACATCGAGATCCGCGAGTCCGACGAACGACACCAGCCGTTCCCGCTCGAACTTGCTCTCGTCCGCCAGCAGGACGACCCGCCGCGCCGAGCGCACGATCGCCGCCTTGACCGCCGCCTCCTCCGGGTCGGGGGTGCTGGCTCCGAACCCCGCCGACAGCGCGTTCGTTCCCAGGAAGGCGATATCGGGGCGGAGGGCCGAGATGGCGCGCACCGTCTCGGCTCCGACCGCGGCCGCGGTGACCCCCCGCACCCGTCCACCGACGATCGACAGCGACACGGTGTCGGCCGCTGCCAGTGCTGCCGCGAGCGAGAGCGAGTGGGTGACGACCTCCGCGGTACCGCGGATCGACGTCAGCCTCGGGGCGAGCTGATCGGCCACGGCGGCGGTCGTGGTGCCGGCGTCGAAGAAGATCGACCCGCGGAACCCCTCGGGCAGCACATCGAGGGCGCGACGGGCGATGGCCCGCTTGGAGTCGCTGTGGGCGCCGATCCGGTCGGCCATCGACGGTTCCACCGTGCTGGCCCGGTCGAGTGCGACGGCGCCGCCGTGCACCCGGCGCAATGCGCCCGAGCGCTCGAGGGCGTCGAGGTCGCGGCGCACGGTCTCGGTGGTGACGTCGAACTGCGTCGCGAGATCGAGCACTCCGACGCGGCCGGACTCCAGCAGCATCCGCTCGATCAGTTCCTGTCGCTCCGTCGCGTACACCTGCACTCCTTTGTTGCGTATCCACACGTTACAACACACTCCCACATATGTGAAGAGCCGATTTCCACCGTTTCCCACATAGCGGGCACCGGACGGGTTCTGGGCGATCTCCTCGCGGACGCCTCGTCCCCGCCCAGAGCGCGCAGACGGAGCTCGGAGGAGTTCTGCGCAGACTCGGTTCCGGAGGCTCCACCCGGGGTCCCAGTGAGGAGAGAACATGAAGGACAACACGAAGAAGGTCGCCGCGGCCGGCTCGCTCGCGGCCGTCGTGCTCGGCGGGACGCTCGTGCTCGGCATCGCGACGTCCGCCTCGGCCGCCACGCCCGACCCGACGGCATCCGCGTCGGCGAGCACGGGGTCGAGCTCGTCGGCGACCCCCGCGCCCGACCCCAGTTCGTCGTCAGCCTCGCCGTCGGAGTCGACCGAGAACCCGGCCACCGAGGCGGCCGAGGGCGCGAACGGCGCCCACGACCCCAGCAAGGGCGGTCACGTCGGCGCGAACGGGGTGACCGAGCAGCTGCTGACCGGCACCACGGCCGATCAGGTGCAGGCCGCGGTCCTCGCCGCCAACTCCGGCGCGACGATCGAGCGCATGGAGAACGACGCCGAGGGCGCCACGTACGAGGCGCACATCGTGAAGGCGGACGGCACGAAGGCCACCGTGAAGCTCGACGCCTCGTTCGCCATCACCGGCACCGAGACCGGGCACTGACACACTCGGTCCCGGGAGGGGCTCGGACGTCACCCTGCGGGCGTCCGGGCTCCTCGCACCCTGTTCAGGAAAACGAAAATCCCCCGCTGAGCGGGGGATTTTTCGAGCTGGGGTACCTGGACTCGAACCAAGAACAAAGGTACCAGAAACCTCCGTGTTGCCAATTACACCATACCCCAAGGCGCGGGACTCGCGTCCGTGCCGAAGATCGAGTCTAGCCGACCGCGGCGGGCACGCCAAACCGGAACGCCGCCACGCGTGTCATCCACGCTCGACGAGAGCGCCCAGTCGGCGCACCGTCTCGGCCTTGCCCAGCAGCTCCATCGACTCGAACAGCGGCGGCGAGATGCGGCGTCCGCTGAGGGCCGCGCGGAGCGGACCGTAGGCCACGCGCGGCTTGAGCCCGAGCCCCTCGATCAGCGCGCCGGCCAGCGCCTCCTGCACAGCCGCCGCGGTGAACTCCGCCTCCGGCACGAGCTCGAGCGCTCCCACCGAGGCGACCAGCACCTCGCCGGCGTTCGCGGGCAGCGACGCGAGCGCGTCGTCCTGATACGCGATCTCGTCGGTGAACAGGAAGCCGAGCAGGTTCGGCACTTCGCCGAGCAGCTGCACGCGCTCCTGGACCAGCGGAGCGGATGCCTCGATCAGCGCCTGCTCACGATCGGTGGGCTGCTCCCCCACGACGCCCGCGGCGGAGAGGTACGGCACGATGCGCTCGACGAACTCGGCGGGGGACAGCATCCGGATGTGATCGCCGTTGATCGACTCGGCCTTCTTCTGGTCGAAGCGTGCCGGATTCGGGTTGACGGCGGCGATGTCGAAGGCGGCGACGAACTCGTCGAGCGAGAAGACGTCGCGGTCGGGCGCGATCGACCAGCCGAGCAGCGCGAGGTAGTTGAGCAGGCCCTCGTGGATGAACCCCTTGTCGCGCTGGAGGAACAGGTCGGCCTTGGGGTCGCGCTTGGAGAGCTTCTTGTTGCCCTCCTCGCCCAGCACGAGCGGCATGTGCGCGAAGCGCGGGATGAACGTCGTGACCCCGGCGTCGACGAGGGCCGAGTACAGCGCCAGCTGCCGGGCCGTCGACGGCATGAGGTCCTCGCCGCGGATCACGTGCGTGATCCCCATGAGCGCGTCGTCGACCGGGTTGACGAACGGGTAGAGCGGAACACCCCCCGCCCGCACGAGCACGAAGTCGGGGAACGACCCCGCCGGGAAGGTGACCTCTCCGCGGATCAGGTCGTCGTAGGTGAGGTCGTGGTCGGGCACGCGCAGGCGCCACGCGGGCTCGCGACCCTCGGCGCGGAACGCGGCGCGCTGCTCGTCGGTGAGGTCGCGGTCGAAGTTGTCGTAGCCGAGCTGCTTCGCACGGCCGTTCGCCTCGTTGCGCGCGTCGATCTCCTCGGCGGTGGAGTAGCTCTCGTACACCGCTCCGGTCGCGATGAGACTCTCGAGCACCTCGCGATAGATCTCGTGGCGCTGCGACTGTCGGTAGGGCGCGTGCGGCCCACCGACCTCGACGCCCTCGTCCCAGTCGATCCTCAGCCACCGCAGCGCGTCGAGCAGCTGGTGGTAGCTCTCCTCGCTGTCGCGCGCGGCGTCGGTGTCCTCGATGCGGAACACGAGCGTGCCGCCGTTGTGGCGCGCGTAGGCCCAGTTGAACAGCACGGTGCGGATCAGACCGACGTGCGGCAGCCCGGTCGGGGAGGGGCAGAATCGCACGCGCACGTCGGCGCCGGTCGCGATGGTGGTGCGGGGATCGGGTGTAGAAGGCATCGCCGTCAAGTCTAGGCGGCGGCGCCCGCCCGCATCCGGCGTCAGGCGGCCGCGACGGCCGCGATCGCGCGCTCGAGGGCGCCGAGCGCCACCCGCGCCGCGGGCACCTGCTCGGCCCGATGCGCGGTCACGATGTGCAGGCTCCGCTCCTCGCCGCGCGGCAGGGAGCGCACCACGATCCCCGGCAGGAGCGGGAAGGATGCCACGGCCATGCGCGGCAGCGTCGCCACCCCCACGCGCTGAGCGACGAACCCCTCCACCGCGACGACGTTGTCGGTCTCGACGGCGATGCGCGGCATGAAGCCCGACCGCCCGCACAGCTCGAGCAGATGACCGCGGCAGCGCGGGCACCCGGCGATCCAGTCCTCGTCGGCCAGGACCGAGACATCCACCGTCGTCTGCTCGGCCGCCGGGTGCCCGGCGGGCAGCACCAGCACCAGGTCGTCGGCACCGACCGTACGCACCGACAGCCCCGATGCGCTGGCGACGTGGGGATCGTCCCGATCCCCGGGGTAGCTGAAGGTGAAGGCGATGTCGGCCCGATCCTCGCGGACCGCCGCGACCGCCTCGGGCGGCTCGGCCTCGACATACGTGACGATCACACCGGGGTGCCGACGCGCGAGGTCGGCCAGCAGGAGGGGGACGACGGTCGACGAGGCGGAGGGGAACGCGGCGAGCCGCACCCTCCCGGAGCGCAGACCCCGCAGCTCCGCCAGCTCCCCGGCCGCAGCATCCAGCGCATTCATCACTGCGGGCGCATGTCGGGCGAGCACACGGCCCGCGTCCGTCAGGCGCACGCCGCGGCCGACCCGCTCGACCACCGGCACGCCGGCACGTCGCTCGATGCGCTTGAGATGCTGGCTGATGGCCGGCTGGCTGTAGCCGAGGGCCTTGGCCGCCGCGGTGATCGACCCGTGGTCGGCGATCGCCTTCACGACGCGCAGCGTGTGCGCGTCGAACTCGACATCCTCCGGGTCGCCCGCGGTCATCCGGCGATCATAACGTCGTGCTCTGCGTGCGTCCGATCACGAATGGGCAACGGATGCCTCGCCGCACACCGGACGATCGAGGGCGTCCCTAGAATCGGCCCATCCACCGGCACAGGAGACGCACATGATCCGCTCACGCCCCTTCGCGATGGCCGCGACGACTCTCGCCGCAGCGCTCATCCTGACGGCGTGCGCGCCCACGCCCTCGCCGACTCCGACCGCGACCGTCACCGTGACCGAGACGGCCACCCCGTCACCCACGCCCACACCGACGCAGAGTGCGAAGCCGGCGACATTCCCGACGTCGTGCGCGACGATCGGCACCGCCGCGACGCGTGCGGCCACGGTCGACCCGATGACCCTGCAGGGCGACGGCACCGGTTTCACGCGACCGGCACCGCAGGGCGCGACGCTGAAGCTGGGGTGCGACTGGATCGTCGGCGATGCCACCGGCATCCTGATCCTCATCAGCCAGGCGCCGAGCGCCGCCGCCGTCACGACAGCCGTGGGCACGCTCCCCGGTCAGGGGTACACCTGCTCGACGGCGAAGGCGGGCAACCCGCTGTGCGACATGACCACGACCAATTCGCAGTACGGCACGAAGACGATGGAGACGATCTACGCGCGGGACGACGTGTGGATCTACATGTCCGCCTCGAACATCGACGGCGGCCAGCTGCTGTCCGACCTCGCCGTCGAGATGTGGAAATGATCCGGGCATAACCGCTCGGCATGGAAGAGATAGAACACCTGCTGTAGACCACTGAGACGGCGCCGCCGACGATGGTCTCATGATCACGATCCACGACGCCCGCGCCGCCTTCGCGGGCGGACGCGACTACCTCGCGGCCTGCACCCTGGGGCTCCCGACGCGCGCGACGCGCGCGGCGATCGTGGCGGATCTGGATGCCGCAGGAGCCGGCCGCCCCGACCTCGCCGCGTACACGGCCGCCGTGGAGCGCACGCGCGACGCGTACGCACGGCTGGTGCGCGTGGCCCCGTCACGGGTGGCGATCGGCTCGCAGACGTCGGTGCTCGCCGGTCTCGTGGCCGCCTCCCTGGCCGACGGCGCCGAGGTGCTCTGCGTCGAGGGCGACTTCGCCTCGCTGGTGGCGCCGTTCGCCCACGCCGGGCGGGGCATCCGGGTGCGCGCCGTGCCGCTCGACGAGCTCGCGTCCGCGGTGTCCTCCGAGACCGCCCTCGTCGCCTTCTCGCTCGTGCAGTCCGCGACGGGGCAGGTCGCCGACGCCGCGGCGATCTCGCGTGCCGCGGCCGGGATCGGTGCACTCACCCTGTGCGACACGACGCAGGCCGTCGGATGGCTCCCGGTCGACGCCGCGGAGTTCGACATCACCGTGTGCCACGCGTACAAGTGGCTGTGTTCACCGCGGGGTGTGGCGTTCCTCACGATCTCGCCGGAGGCGGCGGCATCCGTCCCCGCCGTCTTCGCGGGCTGGTACGCCGGGGCCGACCCGTGGACCACCTGCTACGGCCACGACGTCGTGCTCGCCGACGACGCGAGTCGTTTCGACGTGTCGCCGGCCTGGCAGGCGTTCGTGGGCGCGGACCCCGCGCTCGAGCTGTTCGCCGCACTCGACCGCGACGCGGTGCACGCCCACGCGACGGGACTCGCCACCCGCTTCATCGCCGCGAGCGGGCGGGCTGCGGCATCCGTCGACGCCACGCCGTCCGCGATCGTGACGTGGTCCGATCCCGACGGTGCCGACTTGGCACGGCTGGCCTCGGCAGGCATCGTGGCCTCGGGCCGCGCCGGGCGGGCGCGCGTGTCGTTCCACGTCTTCAACGACGACCGCGATGTCGACCATGCGGTCGCCGCGCTGCGCGCATAGCCGGCACGAATCCGCTGCACCGGGCGCGAGGCGTCAGACGATCGCCGGTCGCGCCCGCGCGATCGGAGACAGCACCACGACGATCGCGACGATCACGAGTGCGATCAGGGCGAGCCCGCCGTACCCGATCCAGCCCAGCACCACGCCGGCGAGGATCGCTCCGACGGCGGCCACGAGGCTCATCACGAGATCGCTGCGCCCCTGGCGGCGCGTGCGCAGTTGCTCGGCCGACGCCTCGGTCAGGAGCGCCGATCCCGCGACGGTCGACGCGCTCCAGCCGAGGCCGAGTAGCACGAGCGCGACGGTGACGGCGGCCGTGCTCGCCTGTCCGAACGCCGCGACCAGGAGCGCGACCAGCAGGATCGATTGACCCAGCAGGATCGTCGGGATGCGTCCCATCCGGTCGGCGAGGATGCCGAACACCGGCGACAGCGCGTACATGCCGGCGATGTGCAGGCTGATCGTGAAGCCGATCACGGTGACGGATGCCGCGTCCCCCGCCCCGGCATCGGCACCCGGGTCGGCTCCGTGCAGGAGGTGCAGGAGGTGCACCGGGGTCATGGCCATGACCGCGACCATCACCACGTGCGCGCCGGCGATCGCGAGGATCGCGTACCGCGCCACGATCGGACGATCCGCACGGGCGATCGCGCCGCGCGCCGACGACCGCGCCGAGGCGGCGATCCGCCCGGCCAGGAGGAGCGGATCGGGGCGCAGGGCGACCAGGTAGAGGGCCATCGCCAGCACCTGCGCGACGACCGTGAAGACGTACGGCCCGGTGAGCGGGGGCAGCCCCAGCAGCGCGCCGAGCGCCTCTCCCGGGCCGACCAGGTTCGGGCCCAGGACGGCGCCGATCGTGGTGGCCCACACGACGATCGACAGATCGCGACCGCGCGTGGCGTCGGTGGCGAGGTCCGCCGCGGCGAACCGCGACTGGAGGTTCGCCGCCTGCCCCGAGCCGATGAGCGCGAACCCGACCAGAAGCGCGGGGAACGACCGCAGGGTGACGGATGCCACCACCACGAGCACTCCGAGCAGGGCGATCCCCATGCCGGTGGTCAGGGCGAGGCGCCGCCCGCGCGCCCGTGCGAGCCGGGCGAGCGGGACGGCCACCAGCGCCGTGCCGAGCGTGACGCCGGCCGTCGCGAGTCCCGACAGCGCGTCCTGGCCGGAGAGCTCGCGGGCGAGCACGGCGCCGAGCGAGATCGTCGCACCGAACGACAGCCCGCCGAGCACCTGCCCGGCGCTGAGCACACCGACGGTCCGGCGCTGGATGCGCGTCAGGCCCGCGGCATCCGTCGTCTCCGCTGGCTCGCCGTCGCTCGTCACGCGTTGCGCGCCGTGTTGCGCAGGATGCCGATGCCGTCGATCTCGACCTCGAGCGTGTCGCCGGCCGAGAACGGTCCGACGCCGGCGGGCGTGCCCGTGAGCAGCACGTCGCCGGGCAGCAGCGTGAACGCGGCGGAGGCGTAGGCGATGATGTCGGCGACCGAATGCACCATGTCGGACAGATCCGCGCTCTGACGCACCTCGCCGTTGAGCCGCGACCGGATCGCGCCCGACGTCGGGTCGAACTCGGTCTCGATCACGGGGCCCAGCGGGCAGAACGTGTCGAACCCCTTCGCGCGGGCCCACTGGCCGTCGCTGCGCTGCAGGTCGCGCGCCGTGACGTCGTTGGCGACCGTGTAGCCGAAGACCACCTCGTGGGCGCGCTCGACGGCGACGTCCTTCGCGATCGAGCCGATGACGACCGCCAGCTCGCCCTCGAAGTCGGTGCGCTCGCTCTGCGGCGGTCGCACGATCGTGTCGCCGGGACCGATCACCGCGGTGTTGGGCTTGAGGAACAGCAGCGGCTCGGCCGGCGCCTCGCCGCCCATCTCGGCGGCGTGCTCGCGGTAGTTCTTCCCGACGCACACGACCTTCGAGCGCGGGATCACCGGTGCCAGCAGCACCGCGTCGGCGACCGCGACGCGCTCACCCGTCGTGTCGAACCCCGCGAACATCGGGTCACCGTCGAGGACGACGAACTCCCCGTCGTCGAGGATGCCGTAGCGGATGCTGTCCCGGTGGCTGAATCGCGCGATCTTCACCGTCTCAGCCTAGCCAGCGCGGCCCTCGAGGACTCAGCCGTCGAGGCGCACCAGCCAGCCGTGCTTGTCGTCGGCACGGCCGTACTGGATGTCGGTGAGCTCCTGACGCAGCGACAGCGCGAGCTCGCCCGTGGGCTGCTTGTCGAAGAAGTCCTTGCCCTTGAGCAGACCGATCGGGGTGACGACCGCCGCCGTGCCGCACGCGAACACCTCGACGATGTCGCCGGATGCCACGCCCGCCCGCCATTCGGCGAGGGAGACCGCGCGTCCCTCCACCTTGTGGCCGCGGTCGCGCGCGAGCTGCAGAATCGAGTCGCGGGTGATGCCCTCGAGGATGGACGGCGACTCCGGGGTGACGATCGTGCCGTCCTTGTAGACGAACACGACGTTCATGCCGCCGAGCTCCTCCACGTTGCCGTCGGCGTCGAGGAAGACGACCTGGTCGCACTCGTTCTCGTAGGCCTCGGACTGCGGCAGCAGCGAGGCGGCGTAGTTGCCGCCGGTCTTGGCCGCTCCCGTGCCGCCCTTGCCGGCGCGCGCGTAGTCCTCGCTCAGCCAGATCGACACCGGCTGGACGCCGCCCTTGAAGTACGCCCCGGCCGGCGAGGCGATCACGTAGAACGCGACCTTGTGCGCCGGCCGCACGCCCAGGAAGGCCTCCTTGGCGAACATGAACGGACGCAGGTACAGGCTCTGGTCCTCGCCGCCGGGCACCCAGGCGCCGTCGACGGCGATCAGCTGACGGATCGCCTCCACGAAGTACGGCGCGGGCAGCTCGGGCAGGGCGAGCCGGCGCGCGCTGCGCTGCAGGCGGCGCGCGTTCTGGTCGGGGCGGAACGTGTGGATCGAGCCGTCGGCGTGGCGGTATGCCTTGATGCCCTCGAAGATCTCCTGGCCGTAATGCAGCACGGCGGCGGCCGGGTCGAGCGTGATCGGCCCGTAGGGCTGCACCCGCGGGCGGTGCCAGCCGCCGCGCACCGACCAGCAGATGTCGACCATGTGATCGGTGAAGTGCACCCCGAACCCCGGGCTGGCGAGGATCTCGTCGCGCTGCGCGACGGACTTCGCGGCGAGGTTGCGGGTGACGGCGAACTCGAGCGAGGCGAGGTCGGCGTCGGGGTTGGAATCGATCAGCGTCATGTCTGGCCTGTGCTTTCCTGCGCGCGGGGGCGCGTCGGTCGTTCGCGCGGCGTCGCGCGGGTCGGTCCCAGATTACGCCTGGAGGCCGGCCGCGATGGCGTCGCCGATCTGCGCGGTGGTGCGGGGGGTGCCGTCCCGGTGGGCGATGTCGTGTTCGGCGGCGCGGGTGACGCGGGCCGCCGCATCCTGCAGACCGAGGTGGTCGAGCAGCAGGGCGACAGACAGGATCGCGGCCGTGGGATCGGCCTTCTGGGTGCCTGCGATGTCGGGCGCCGAACCGTGCACGGGCTCGAACATCGAAGGGAACGCGCCGTCGGGGTTGATGTTGCCCGAAGCGGCGAGGCCGATGCCACCGGTGACGGCGCCGGCCAGATCCGTGAGGATGTCTCCGAAGAGGTTGTCGGTGACGATCACGTCGAAACGGCCCGGGTTCGTGACCAGGAAGATGGTGGCCGCGTCGACGTGCAGATAGTCTACGGCGACCTCGGGGTGCTCGGAGGCCACCTCGTCGACGATGCGCTTCCACATCCCGCCCGCGTGCACGAGCACGTTGGTCTTGTGCACCAGGGTGAGCGACCGGCGCCGGCGCGCGGCGAGCTCGAACGCGTAGCGCACCACCCGCTCGACGCCGAAGGCGGTGTTGACGGATGTCTCGTTGGCGACCTCGTGCGGAGTGCCGCGGCGGATCGATCCGCCGTTTCCGACGTACGGCCCCTCGGTGCCCTCCCGCACGACCACGAAGTCGACGTCACCAGGTTCGGCCAGCGGACCGGGCGCGCCGGGGTACAGCTTGGACGGCCGCAGGTTCACGTAGTGGTCGAGCTCGAACCGCAGCTTCAGCAGCAGCCCCCGCTCGATGTTCGCGTCCTTCAGGCGCGGATCGCCCGGCAGTCCCCCGACGGCGCCGAGCAGGATGGCGTCGTGCCCCGCCACGGCGGCGAGGTCGTCGTCGGTGAGGGTGTCCCCCGTCTGGAGGAAGCGCGCCGCGCCGAGCGAGAAGCGGGTCTTGTCGAAGCGCACGCCGGTACCGGCGGTCGCGGCATCCAGAATCTTCTCCGCCTCGGCCACGACCTCCGGCCCGATGCCGTCTCCGGGGATGACGGCGAGTCTCACGATCCGGTCGGGCTGGTCGATCGACATGGGTCTCCTCGGCGGAAGGGGCCGCGCCGCTCAGTGCTCGGCGGGCTCGGTGTTCGGGCGTCCTCCCAGGGTAGTGGCCGCCACGACGGCCGCGACGACGATGAGCCCCGCGCCGATGAGCGCGGTCACCGCGACGCCTGCGTCGAAGGCGTGGGCCGCGGCATCCCGCAGCGCCTGACCCATCGGCGCGTCGAGCCCCTCGGCCGTCGCCACCGCGCCGCCGAGGGTCTCGCGCGCGGCGTGGGCCGCATCGGCGGGGAGCCCGGCGGGCAGCACCAGGTTCACCCGGTACAAGGCCGTGAGGATGCCGCCGAGGATCGCGGTTCCGAGCACGGCGCCCAGCTCGTACGCCGTCTCGGAGACGGCGCTGGCCGCCCCCGCCTTGGCGGGCGGCGCACTCGAGAGGATGAGCTCGTTCGACACCGTCTCGGCCATGCCGATGCCGATGCCGAGGAATCCGAATGCGGCGATCAGCAGCGGGAGGGCGTTGTCGGCCGCCGTGAAGGCGACCACGACGTAGCCGATCACCGAGAACGTCAGCGCCGCCGGCACCACGATGCGCGGCGCGACCCGGCGCGCGATCGGCACCACCACGAGACCGGCGATGATCATCATCACCAGACCGGGCAGCAGCGCGAGGCCGGCATTCAGGGGCGACAGCCCGACGACGAGCTGGAGGTGCTGCGCGACGAAGTACAGGAACCCGACGAGCCCGACCACGCTGAGCAGGTTCACGAGGATCGCGCCGCTGAACGTGCCGCGGCGGAACAGCGCCATGTCGAGCATCGGCGACTCCACGCGCAGCTGGCGCCGCACGAAGAGCACGCCGAACCCGATGCCCACGAGGAACAGCACGGGGGCGATGCTCCCGAAGCCCTCGACGGCGAACTCCTTGATGGCGTAGACGACCGGGACCATCGCGGCGAGGGAGAGCAGGATGCTGGGCGCATCGATGCGCCCGGGGTTCGGGTCGCGCGTCTCGGGCACGAGGATCGGCACCAGGACGAGCAGCGGGATGAGCACGGGGACGGCCATCAGGAACACCGAGCCCCAGGCGAAGTGCTCCAGCAGCACGCCGCCGACGATCGGGCCGAGCGCGGAGCCGGCCGAGAACCCCGCGGCCCAGATGGCGATCGCCAGACGCCGCTGCTCGCGGTCGGTGAAGACGGTGCGCAGCAGCGACAGCGTCGAGGGCATCAGCATGGCGCCGAAGACGCCCATGAGCGCGCGAGCGGTGATGAGCAGAGCGGCGGTAGGCGCGAAGGCGGCGAGGGCGGACACGATGCCGAATCCTGCGGCGCCGATGAGCAGCATCCGTCGCCGCCCGAAGCGGTCGCCCATCGTGCCCATCGTGACCAGCAGCGCGGCCAGCACGAGCGGGTAGGCGTCGATGATCCACAGCTGCTCGATGCTCGTCGGCTCGAGGTCGACGGCGATCGCCGGCAACGCGAAGCTCAGCACGGTGTTGTCCACCGAGACGAGGAGCACCGGCAGCATGAGCACCGCGAGAGCAGCCCAGCCGCGCCAGCCGACGCGCTGCTGGTGCTCTGCGCGGAGTGCTGCGGTGATGGTGCCGGTGGTCATGGTGGAGCTCCTGTTTCTGTACCGTCCAGCCGGTATAGTATCAGGATGTCTCTGCCCCTGTCGATACGATCGACCGCATGAGTCGCCCACCCCTCGCACGCGAGAAGGTGCTCGACGCGTTCGAGGCGATCCTCGTCGACGACGGTGCTCGCGCGGCCACGATGGATGCCACAGCCAAGGCCGCAGGCGTCTCCAAAGGCGGTCTGCTGTATCACTTCGGTTCGAAGGACGCCCTCGCGGAGGGGCTCATCGAACGGCTGCTCGCCCTCGTCGACGACGACGTCGCCGGAATGGCGTCGGCGCCCGACGGACCGGTGGCGCACTTCCTGCGCACATCGATCATGGACAACGATCCGCTCGATCGGGCGATCCTCGCCACCTCACGACTGGCGCAGGATGGCAGCACGGCCGCCGGAGACGCGCTGCGCGACATCCGCGAGCGGTGGGCCGCGGCGATCCGCCCCGTCGCGCCCGACGGACCCGCGCTCGATCTCGTGATGCTGGTGAGCGACGGTCTCTACTTCAACAACGCGCTCGCGGGCGGCTCGATCCCCGGCCCGGTCCCTCGCGGCGACGCCATGGAGGCCCTCATCGCCCTGGTCGAGCGCGCCGTCCGGTCGTAGCGCCGCGTCAGGACTCGGTGATCTCGATCTGGCGGAACAGGTCGGCGGCGATCGCCGAGCGCACCTCGTCGAGGAGATCCTCCGACACCGGAGAGTCGACCGTGAGCACCGACAGGGCCTGACCGCCGGCCGCGCGCCGGGCGATCTGCATGCCGGCGATGTTGATGCCGGCCTCGCCGAACTTCTGTCCGTAGACGGCGACGATGCCCGGGCGGTCGGTGTAGAGCATCACGATGTGGTGCTTCTCGATCGGCAGCTCGACGTTGTAGCCGTTGATGCCGACGATCTTCTCGGTCTGCTTCGTGCCCGTCAGCGTGCCCGACACCGACAGCTGCGAGCCGTCGGACAGTGCGCCGCGGAGAGTGATCACGTTGCGGTACTCGTCGCTGACGTCGTCGACGAGCAGGCGCACGTCGACGCCGCGCTGCTCGGCGAGCAGCGGCGCGTTGACGTACGACACCGTCTCGCTGACGATGTTCGTGAACAGCCCCTTGAGGGCGGCGAGCTTGAGCACGGACACGTCGTAGCCCTGCAGCTCGCCGTGCACCTCGACGTCCAGGCTCGTCAGCGGCGAGTGCGACAGCGCGGCGAAGATCTGACCGAGCTTCTCGACGAGCGGGATGCCGGGGCGCACGTACGGGTCGATGGCGCCGCCGGCGACGTTGACCGCATCGGGCACGAGGTCTCCTCCGAGTGCGAGCCGCACGGAGTTCGCGACCGAGACGCCGGCCTTCTCCTGAGCCTCATCGGTCGAGGCGCCCAGGTGCGGGGTGACGACGACGTTCGGCAGGTCGAGCAGGCGGCGCACCGATCCGCCCTCGGCCGGAGGCTCGGTGGTGAAGACGTCGAGGCCGGCGCCGGCGATCTCGCCCGACGTGAGCGCCTCGTAGAGCGCGTCCTCGTCGATGAGCCCGCCGCGGGCCACGTTCACGACGTAGGCGGTCGGCTTCATGCGGCGCAGCTGCTCTGCGCCGATCATCCCGGTCGTCTCCGGCGTCTTCGGCATGTGGATGGTGACGAAATCGCTCTGCTCGATCAGCTCGTCGAGCTCGACCAGCTGCACGCCGAGCTGCTGCGCGCGAGCGCTCGTGACATACGGGTCGTACGCGATCACGCGCATGTCGAAGCCCTGCAGGCGGGCGGTGATGAGCGCGCCGATGCGGCCCAGGCCGATGATGCCGACGGTCTTCTCGAACAGCTCGGTGCCGGTGTAGGCGCTGCGCTTCCACTTGCCGTCCTGCAGCGCCGCGTGTGCGGCCGGGATGTGCCGCGCGAGGCTCAGGATGTGGCCCACGGTCAGCTCCGCGGCCGAGATGATGTTGGAAGTCGGGGCGTTGACGACCATGACGCCTGCAGCGGTGGATGCCTTGATGTCGACGTTGTCGAGCCCGACGCCGGCCCGTGCGACCACCTTCAGCGCCGGCGCCGCGGCGATCGCCTCGGCGTCGATCCTGGTCGCGGACCGCACCAGCACCGCGTGCGCGTCCGACAGGGCCGACAGCAGCGCCGAACGATCGGTGCCGTCGACCGAGCGCACGTCGAAGTCCGGACCGAGCGCGTCGATCGTGGCGGGTGAGAGTTCTTCGGCGATCAGGACGACGGGCTTGGTCACGGTCGGGTCCTTCGTGGAGCGGTCGCGCGCACGCGGCAGGGCAGAGCGGGATGGGGATGCCGCGCCGCACGCCATGGGGACGAGGCAGGTTTCAGCCTATCGCGGGCGGTCGGGGCGCCCCGACCGTGTGACGGTCAGCCGCCGTACAGGCCGTAGGAGGTGACCGCGTACGACACGATGTTCAGCCAGAACGCCGCCGACAGCGCGAGCCCGGTCAGCAGGATCAGCGCGAACGGGCCGGGTGGGCGCCGCGAGCCGAGCGCGAAGGCGACCCCGAACGCGACCATCGGGAAGACCACCGGCAGCAGGTGCACGAACCAGCCCAGTCCGCTGAGTCCGAGCGCGCCGGTCGCCTGGCGGATGAGGAGATCGACGGAGCTCCACACGATGTAGGCGTAGAACAGTCCCGCGGCCGCGGCGATGGCCACCACGATCCAGGTCGGGGTGCGGCGGGCGACCGTCCCGGTGCTCATGCTCCGCCCCCCGTCGCGAGGAACGGCCACGGGACGAGCAGCACGAGCCCGGCGACCAACCAGACGAACCTCAGCCAGATGCGCGAACGGCGGGTCAGCAGGATCACGGTGCCCAGCCAGATGACGGGGGCGAGCGCCGCACCGATCGTCATCGCCGCCAGGGTCGGTCCGGGGACCGGCAGTCCCGTCACGGCCTGCAGCCGCAGACCGGCGATCAGCCAGCCGACCGCGAACAGCAGGTAGGCGGCGGACACCATCCCCATCGCGACGAGCGCGACGTTGCCGAGCTGCGGCGCGTCGACGGAGGAGTCGGATGCCGTAGCATTGGCTCCGGCGCCGTCGCGGCCCTGATCGGCACGAGCCGTCGTCGCCGGGACCGTCGCCTCGCTCCCCCGCCCGACGGCGGTGTACCCCTCCGGCAGCGCGGGGGCGGAGACATCCGTCGCCCGCTCGTGCACGTCCGCGGGGTCGTCGCGACGTGATCCGCCTGCGCCCGTGTCGAGCGTCGGATCGTCGTCGCCCCAGCTGAGGGCGTCGTCGTCGCGTCGGGCCATACCCTCAGCGTAACCCGGGGACGACGCCGGAGATCGCGGATCACCCCCGCACTGCGCAGGGATCAGTCGAAGAGGCGCAGCGTCAGCGCGTGCCAGGTGTCGGGACCGACGATGCCGTCCGCGGGAGGGGCGAACGCCTGCTGGAACGCGCGCGTCGCGGCGTCCGTCTGCGGTCCGAAGTCGCCGTCGACCGTCACCGGCCCGGGCAGCAGGGTCTGTGCGGCCCGCACCGCCTCCCCCGTGTCGCCCTGACGCACCTGCACCACGAGACTCGGCCAATCGAGCTGACCGAGAGCGGTTCCCCAGTCGCTGTCGCGGAGCGTGCCCTGGAAGGCGAAGACGGCGGCACCGCTGGCCGGACCGAACACCCCGTCGGCGGCGATCGGCGCACCCCGGGCGCGCAGCAGGTGCTGTGCGGCGCGTACACGCCAGTTCGTCGCCTGCGTCGCCCCCACCGCCACGAGCGGCCACGGGCGCGGACCGGGCAGCATCGTGGAGAGGAACGACCACGTCGCCGGTCCCGCGATGCCGTCGGAGGTGAGCCCCCACGACTCCTGGAAGAAGCGGATGCGCGCCGCGGTGAGCGGTCCATACGATCCGTCGATCGCGAGCGGCGTGTCGCCCGGCATCGACAGCAGACCGAACTGCTGCACGGCGCGCACGGCGTCTCCGGAGGCGCCCGACCCTACCGTGACCACGAGCAGAGGCCAGTCCGCCTCACCGACCGCACCGTCGACGGGAAGACCCGCCGACGCCTGGAAGGCCGAGACGGCCGCTGCCGTGACGGGACCGTAGTCGCCGTCGGCGACGATCGCGTGCCCACGGGCGCGCAGGAGGTACTGCGCTCCGGCGACGACGGGGCCGGTGGCCCCCGCGCCGATCGAGCGCCAGGGATCTGTGTTCATCGGGACTCCTCGTGGTGTGAGTGGGGCTGCCGATCAGGAGCACTCGCGACGCCCGGTGATACGAAGGGAGGCCGGACCCCTTGTGGGGGCCCGGCCTCGCTGGCTCGTTCAAGCCGTTCCCGGCTGTTCGCCGGGGGTCTCACAGACGGATCAGCGCGCGGCGCTGCCCTCGGTGTAGTCCTCGTCCTGCTGCTTCCACGCGAAGAGGCCGCGCAGCTCGCGACCGGTCGCCTCGATGGGGTGGCCCTGCTCCTTCTCGCGGAGGGCGAGGAACTCGGGCGCACCGGCGTCCTGGTCGGCGATGAAGCGCTCGGCGAACGCGCCGGACTGGATGTCGGCGAGCACCGCCTTCATGTTCTCCTTCACCGACGGGTCGATGACGCGCGGGCCCGAGACGTAGTCGCCGTACTCGGCCGTGTCGGAGATCGACCAGCGCTGCTTGGCGATGCCGCCCTCCCACATGAGGTCGACGATGAGCTTCAGCTCGTGCAGCACCTCGAAGTAGGCGATCTCGGGCTGGTAGCCGGCCTCGGTGAGGGTCTCGAAGCCGTACTGCACGAGGTGGCTCATACCGCCGCAGAGCACCGACTGCTCGCCGAACAGGTCGGTCTCGGTCTCTTCGGTGAAGGTGGTCTTGATGACGCCGGCACGGGTGCCGCCGATCGCCTTGGCGTACGACAGCGCGGTCGCCCACGCCGAACCCGATGCGTCGCGCTCGACGGCGATGATGTCGGGGATGCCGCGGCCGGCCACGAACTCGCGACGCACGGTGTGGCCCGGGGCCTTCGGCGCGATGAGGATGACGTCCACACCCTCGGGGGCGTCGATGTAGCCGAAGCGGATGTTGAAGCCGTGCGCGAAGGCGAGCGTCTTGCCGGCGGTCAGCTTGTCCTTGATGCTGTCGGCGTAGATCGACCGCTGGTGCTGGTCGGGCGCGAGGATCATGATCAGGTCGGCCCACTCCGAGGCATCCGCCACCGACTTGACCTCGAAGCCGTCCTCCTGCGCCTTGGCGGCCGACTTCGAGCCGTCCTTGAGCGCGATGACGACCTCGACGCCGGAGTCGCGGAGGTTCTGCGCGTGGGCGTGGCCCTGCGAGCCGTAGCCGACGATCGCGACCTTCTTGCCCTGGATGATCGAGAGGTCGGCGTCGGCGTCGTACAACAGTTCGGCCATGGTGTGTCTTTCTCCTTGTTTCTGTTCTGAGTTCGGGATGTCGCGGCTCAGCCGCGCAGGACGCGTTCGGTGATGCTCTTGCCGCCGCGGCCCACCGCGAGCAGGCCGGACTGGGCGAGCTCCTTGATGCCGAAGGGCTCCACGGCGCGGAGGAAGGCCTCGACCTTGCCGCGGTCGCCGGTCACCTCGATCACCAGGGCATCGGGGGCGTAGTCGACGATCGAGGCCCGGAACAGGTTCACGACCTCGATCACATTGGACCGGTTGGCGTTGTCGGCACGCACCTTCACCAGGATGTGGTCGCGCTGCACGGACTGGGCCGGGTCGAGCTCGACGATCTTGATGACGTTGATCAGCTTGTTGAGCTGCTTGGTGACCTGCTCGAGCGGAAGCTCCTCGACGTCGACGACCACGGTGATGCGCGAGAGGCCGGGCACCTCGGTGACGCCCACCGCGAGCGACTCGATGTTGAAGCCGCGGCGTGCGAACAGTCCCGCGACGCGGGTCAGCAGGCCGGGCTTGTCCTCCACGAGGAGGCTGAGCACGTGGCTGGGCATGGGTCAGGCCTCCTCGTCGAATGCGGGCGAGTGCTCGCGGGCGTACTGGACGTAGCTGTTGCTGACGCCCTGCGGCACCATCGGCCACACCATCGCGTCGGCGCTCACGACGAAGTCGATCACCACGGGGCGGTCGTTCGTATCGAGCGCGAGCTGGATGGCGGCATCCACCTCGTCCTCCTTCTCGACGCGGATCGCGAGGCATCCGTACGCCTCCGCCAGCTTCACGAAGTCGGGGATGCGCACGGTGTCGTGCCCGGTGTTCAGGTCGGTGTTGGAGTAGCGGCCGTCGTAGAACAGCGTCTGCCACTGCCGCACCATGCCCAGCGAGGAGTTGTTGATGATGGCGACCTTGATCGGGATCTTGTTGATCGCGCAGGTCGCGAGCTCCTGGTTGGTCATCTGGAAGCAGCCGTCGCCGTCGATCGCCCACACGTGACGGTCGGGCTCGGCCACTTTGGCGCCCATCGCGGCGGGGACCGAGTAGCCCATCGTCCCGGCGCCGCCGGAGTTGAGCCAGGCGTTGGGGCGCTCGTACTTGATGAACTGCGCGGCCCACATCTGGTGCTGGCCCACGCCCGCGGCGTAGATGCCCTCGGGACCTGTGAGCTCGCCGATGCGCTGGATCACGTGCTGCGGCGCCAGCAGGCCGTCGGTGGTCGGCGCGAAGCCCAGCGGGAACTCCGCCCGCAGCCCGTCGAGGTAGGCCCACCAGTCCGAGATGTCCGGCCGAACTCCCCCGGTCGCCGCACCGAAGGCCGCCTCGAGGTCGACCAGCACGTCTTTGAGGTCACCCACGATCGGCACGTCGGCGGTGCGGATCTTGGAGATCTCGGCGGGATCGATGTCGACGTGCACGACCTTGGCGTTCGGTGCGAACAGCGACGCCTTGCCCGTGACGCGGTCGTCGAAGCGCGCCCCGAGCGAGACCAGCAGGTCGGCCTCCTGCAGGGCGAGCACCGCGGGCACGGTGCCGTGCATGCCCGGCATGCCCAGCTGCTGCGGGTGCGAGTCGGGGAACGCGCCGCGCGCCATGAGCGTCGTGACGACGGGGGCGCCCGTGGTCGCCGCCAGCGCCAGCAGCTCGGCGGACGCCTGCGAGCGGATGACGCCGCCGCCGACGTAGAGCACCGGCTTCTTGGCCTCGGCCAGCAGCTGAGCGGCGGCCTGGATCTGCTTGCCGTGCGCCTTCGTGACGGGGCGGTAGCCGGGCAGGTCGATCTTGGGCGGCCACACGAACGGCGCCTCGGCCTGCTGGGCGTCCTTCGTGATGTCCACCAGCACCGGCCCGGGTCGACCGGTGCCGGCGATCTCGAACGCCGCGGCGATCGCACCGGGGATCTCGGAGGCGTCCTTCACCAGGAAGGAGTGCTTGGTGATCGGCATCGTGATGCCGACGATGTCGGCCTCCTGGAAGGCATCGGTCCCCATCAGGGTGGAGAACACCTGTCCGGTGATGCACACGATCGGCACCGAGTCCATGTAGGCGTCGGCGATGGCCGTCACGAGATTGGTCGCACCCGGCCCCGACGTCGCGATGGCGACGCCGGTCTTGTTCGAGGCGGAGGCGTAGCCCTCGGCCGCGTGACCGGCACCCTGCTCGTGGCGCACGAGGATGTGCCGCAGAGCCGTGGAGTCCATCAGCGGGTCGTAGACGGGGAGGATCGCACCGCCCGGCAGCCCGAAGACGTCGGTGACGCCGAGCAGCTCGAGGGAGCGGACGACCGCCTGCGCACCCGTGAGCACGGGCGCGGAGGTGGCGGTGCGGGCGGGAGGCCGGGGAACGGCCGTCGCGGATTCGGCGGGCATGATGATCATCCTCGAGGAGAGAGGTCGGATGTCGGGAGGCCGGAGCTACCCCGTGACCGCGCCCTCCGCAGCGGAGTGCACGAGCTTGGAGTACTTGGCCAGGACGCCACGGGTATAGCGCGGAGGAAGCGGCTCCCAGCCAGAGCGGCGGGAGCTCAGCTCGGCCTCGTCGACGAGTAGGTCGAGAGTGCGAGCCGCGATATCGACCCGTATCAGATCACCATCGCGCACGAAGGCGATCGGACCTGCGTCCACCGCTTCGGGTGCTATGTGGCCGATGCACAGGCCGGTTGTGCCGCCTGAGAATCTGCCGTCCGTCAACAGTAGTACATCTTTTCCGAGCCCGGCGCCCTTGATCGCGGCGGTGATCGCGAGCATCTCGCGCATCCCAGGACCGCCCTTCGGGCCCTCGTAGCGGATGACGATCACGTCGCCCGCCTCGATGGTCCCGGCCTCCAGCGCGTCCATCGCGCCGCGCTCGCGTTCGAACACGCGGGCGGGCCCCTCGAACACGTCGGCGTCGAAGCCGGCGGACTTCACCACGGCGCCCTCGGGCGCCATCGAACCGTGCAGGATCGTGATACCGCCGCTGGCGTGGATCGGGTTGTCGAACGTGTGGATGACGGTGCCGTCGACCGGGTCGGGGTTCAGGTCGGCGAGGTTCTCGGCGAGCGTCTTCCCGGTGACGGTGAGCGCGTCGCCGTGCAGCAGCCCCTCGTCGAGCATCGCCTTCATGATGACCGGGATGCCGCCGTGGCGGTCGACGTCGTTCATGACGTACTTGCCGAACGGCTTCATGTCGGCCACGTGCGGCACCTTGTCGCCGATGCGGTTGAAGTCGTGGAGGTTCAGCTCGACCTCGGCCTCGTTGGCGATCGCGAGCAGGTGCAGCACGACGTTGGTCGATCCCCCGAGGGCCATGGCGAGGGCGATGGCGTTCTCGAACGCCTCCTTGGTGAGGATGTCGCGCGTGGTGATGCCCTGGCGCAGGAGGTTGACGACGGCCTCACCGGAACGGTGGGCGAAGTAGTCGCGGCGACGGTCGGCCGACGGCGGGGCGGCCGAGCCGGGCAGGCTGAGGCCGAGCGCCTCGGCGACGGAGGCCATCGTGTTGGCGGTGTACATGCCGCCGCACGCCCCTTCGCCGGGAGCGATCGCGCACTCGATGCGCTTGAGGTCGGCCTCGCTCATCTTGCCCGCGAGGCAGGCGCCCACGGCCTCGAACGAATCGATGATCGTGACGTCCTTCTCGGTGCCGTCCGAGAGCTTCACCCAGCCGGGGGCGATGGAGCCGGCGTAGAGGAACACGCTCGACAGGTCCAGGCGGGCGGAGGCCATCAGCATGCCCGGGATCGACTTGTCGCACCCCGCCAGCAGCACGGAGCCGTCGAGACGTTCGGCCATCATGACCGTCTCGACGGAGTCGGCGATCACTTCGCGTGAGACGAGCGAGAAGTGCATGCCCTCGTGCCCCATCGAGATGCCGTCGGAGACCGAGATGGTGCCGAACTGCAGCGGGTAGCCGCCGCCGGCGTGCACGCCCTCCTTCGCGCCCTGCGCGAGGCGGTCGAGGCTCAGGTTGCAGGGGGTGATCTCGTTCCAGCTCGAGGCGATGCCGATCTGGGGCTTGTCCCAGTCCTCGTCGCCCATGCCGACGGCGCGGAGCATTCCCCGCGAGGTGGTCGCCTCGATGCCGTCGGTGACGACGCGGCTGCGCGGCTTGATGTCGATGGGCGCGGAAGAGGAGGGATCGTGCTCAGGCATGGGGGAAGTCTATTCCCGCCCGGCGAGGGCCTCCGCCTGTGCGGCGGCGCGCAACGCGGCGAGTTCGGAGAGGACGCCGGCGAACTCCTGCGGGCTGCTCACGCGGAGCGTCGCCGCGGTCGGCCCGCCGCCGATCCGCACACCGAGATCCTGTTCCTGCAGGCTCGCCAGGGCGTCTTCATCGGTCGTGTCGTCACCGGCGAACAGCACGGCGGTCGCGCCCGTGCGCTCGCGCAGAGCGCGGACCGCGGCATCCTTGCCCTCCTGCCGGAAGGAGTACTCCACGATGCTGTGGCCGGTGCGGCGGCGCCAGTGCGGCGCGTTCTGCGCGACGAGCGCGTCGGAGCGCTGCCACGCGATCTCGGCGTCGTCGTCGGCGGCGCCGCGGGTGTGGATGCCGAACCCGAACGTCTTCGGCTCGACGGACACACCCGGCAGGTCGGCGAGGAGCCGCTGCGCCTCGGCGTACAGACGGTCGCGCAGGGCGACATCAGAGGAGGACTCCTCGACCGGGAGCAGTCCGCGGCCCGCGATCCAGAACTCCACCCCGTGGGATCCGACGAGGTCGATCGGACTGTCGTCGGTGTGCTCCGAGATGATCAGGAGGTCCTGCATGCTGCGCCCCGACACCAGCGCGACCACCGTGTGCGCGAGCGCGGCCAGCGCCTCCACGGCGGCCCGCGCCTCGGGCAGCATGCGCGCCGACATGGAGTCCTTCACGAGCAGCGACAGCGTGCCGTCGAAATCGAGGGCGACCAGCAGCTCCTCGGTGGCGGCGATGCGGCGCAGCGCGTCGAGCGTCGCATCGACGACGGCGGGCGAGGTGGACGAGGCATCCGTCATGACGGCTCCTAGGTGATCGGCGCGGGGGAACGGGGTCAGGCGTGGGATCAGGACGTGCGGGTGCGGGCCTGGTCGAGGGCTAGCAGGAAGTCCTGCGACCACTTGGCCACATCGTTGTCGAGCACCTTGCGTCGGAGCGCCCGCATGCGCCGCCCCTGCTCGGCGGCAGGCATCTCGACCGCGCGCACGATCGTGTCCTTGAGGGCGTCGATGTCGTGCGGGTTCACCCGCAGCGCGGTGCCGAGCTCGTCGGCCGCGCCAGCGAACTCGCTGAGGATCAGCACGCCGCGGTTGTCGGCGCGTGCGGCGACGTACTCCTTCGCGACGAGGTTCATGCCGTCGCGGAGCGCCGTGACCAGCATGACGTCGGCGGCGAGGAACAGCGCGACCATCTCCTCGCGCGGGTAGCCCTGGTGGAGGTAGCGGATCGCGGTGTGGCCCATCGTGTCGCGGTCGCCGTTGATGCGACTGACCGTGAGCTCGATCTCGTCGCGCAGCTGCACGTAGGCGGCGACCCGCTCGCGGCTGGGGCTCGCGACCTGCACGAGCGTGACGTCCTCGACGCGCAGACGACCGTCTTCGAGGAGCTCGCCGTAGGCCTTGAGCCGGTGACGGATGCCTTTGGTGTAGTCCAGGCGGTCCACGCCCAGCAGGATGCGCTCGGGGTCGCCGAGACTCTTCCGGATCTCGATCGCCCGCGCCTGCACGTCGGCGCGCTGCGCGAGGTCCACGTACGACTGCGTGTCGATGGAGATGGGGAACGCCTTGGCCAGGGCGACCCGCGTCGTGCCGTCGGCTTCGGGGACGACGATGCCCGAGGCCCGGGTGTCGTAGCGCAGCTGGCGCCGCACGGCACGCGCGAAGTTCCCGGCGTCGGCGACCCGCTGGAATCCGATAACGTCCGCGCCGAGGAGTCCCTCGAGCACCTGCCGGCGCCACGGAAGCTGCGAGTAGAGACCGTATGCCGGGAACGGAATGTGGTGGAAGTACCCGATCGTGAGGTCGGGCCGCAGTTCGCGCAGCATGCGCGGAACGAGCTGCAGCTGATAGTCCTGCACCCACACGGTGCCGCCGTCGGCGGTGACCGACGCGGCCGCCTCGGCGAAGCGACGGTTGACCTTCACGTAGGCGTCCCACCACACGCGGCGGTAGCGCGGCGCCGCGATGACGTCGTGGTACAGCGGCCAGATCGTGTCGTTGGAGAACCCCTCGTAGTAGAGCTCGATCTCCTCGTCGGACAACGGGACGGGAACGAGGTGCGTGCCGTCGAAGTCGAACGGATCCGGCGCGTGATCGGCCTGTCCCGCCCAGCCCACCCAGGCACCGCCGGCCTGCCGCATGACGGGCTCGAGGGCCGTGACCAGCCCGCCGGGCGAGCGCCGCCATCCGCCCTCGACGCTGTCGTCCCGATCGACCGGGAGGCGGTTGGCGACGACGACGAGTTCAGCCTGAGGCACGAGAGCCCTCCCGATTGCGGATGTGCTCTCAGGCTAACAGCGGGCCGTCAAGGCCCCGCCGACGTGGATGCGGCGCGGTAGCGTGGGCGAATGCGCAAGTACCTCTTCGGCACCGGCATCATCAGCGCCGTCACGGGGGCGGTCACGCTCCTGCGTGGGCTTCGCGGCGACGAGCCCTTCACGTGGCGCACGGCGCTGGCCTGGCTGAGCTGGGGGATCACCCTCGCCCTCGCGGTCGGCGCGATCGTCGACACGAGACGTGCCTCGCGCGGGCGTCTCGTCGCCGGCGACAGCCCGCGTGCGGGCGAGCAGGCGAAGCTGCTCAAGCGCCGCCTGGAGCGCTGAGCCGAGGCATCCGTCACCGGGTGAGGATGAGCGCCTCGCCCTGGCCGCCGCCGCCGCACAGTCCCACCGCGGCGGTGCCGCTCCCCCGTCGCACGAGCTCGTGCACGGCGTGGACCACGAGCCGGTTTCCGGAGGCGCCGATCGGGTGACCGATCGCGATGCCGCCGCCGTGGATGTTGAGCACGTCGTCGGAGAGTCCGAGCTCACGCTGCGACCGTGCGACCACGGCCCCGAACGCCTCGTTGATCTCGACGAGATCCAGAGCGGATGCCTCGATCCCCTGCTTCGCGAGCGCTTGTTCGATCGCGCGGGCGGGCTGGGCGTGCAGCGAGTTGTCGGGGCCGGCGACCTGGCCGGAGGCACCGACGACGGCCAGCACCGTCCATCCGTTCTCGTCGGCGTGGGAGCGGGTGGTGAGCACGACCGCGGAGGCACCGTCGGAGATCTGCGACGCGTTGCCGGCCGTGATCGACCCGCCCTCGGCGAACGCGGGGCGCAGCCGGCCGAGGGATTCGACGGTCGTGTCGGGACGCACCCCCTCGTCGGCGGTGAGCACGAGCGCGTCGCCCTTGCGCTGCGGCACCTCCACCGGCACGATCTCGGCCTCGAACACTCCCGCCTGCTGCGCGGCTGCCGCGCGCTGGTGGGAGCGGGCGGCCGCAGCATCCTGATCGTCGCGGGTCACCTCGTATCGCGGGTTGAGCCGCTCGGTGGATGCGCCCATGCTCTCGCGGTCATATGCGTCGGTCAGTCCGTCGTAGGCCATGTGGTCGAGCACCTCGACGCTGCCGTACGTCCAGCCGTCGCGCGAGCCCATCAGCAGGTGCGGGGCGCGGGTCATCGACTCCATCCCGGCGGCGACCACCACGGTGGCGTCGCCGACTCGGATCGTGCGGGCGGCGTCGATGATGGCGGTCAGACCGGACAGGCACACCTTGTTGACGGACGAGGCGGGGACGTTCCAGCCGATGCCCGCGCCGATCGCCGCCTGGCGCGCGGGGTTCTGCCCCGATCCGGCCGGCAGCACCTGCCCGACGATCACGGCGTCGACCGCTTCGGCCGGGATGCCGCCCCGTTCGAGCGCGCCGCGGATGGCGATCGCCCCGAGCTGCGGTGCGGTGAACGCGGCGAGCTGTCCCTTCAGGCGGCCCTGCGGGGTGCGGGCCGCGGCGACGAGAACGATGTCATCGGTGATCATGGGTGCTCCTCGAGGTGGTCGGGAATGGTCAGGGGCGGCTCGGTCGCGGCGATCACCTCGGCCACCGAGACACCGGGCGCCGTCTTGATCAGGACGAGCCCGGCAGCCGTCACGTCGATGACCGCGAGGTCGGTGATGATCCGGTCGACCACTCCCCTGCCGGTCAGCGGCAGCGAGCACTCGTCGACGATCTTGGCCGAGCCGTCACGGGCGACGTGCTCCATGAGCACGATGACCCGATCGGCGCCGTGGACGAGATCCATCGCGCCGCCGGGTCCCTTCACCATCTTGCCCGGGATCATCCAGTTCGCCAGGTCGCCGGTGGCCGAGACCTGCATGGCCCCGAGGATCGCGGCGTCGATCTTGCCCGCGCGGATCATGCCGAAGCTGAGCGCGGAGTCGAAGAAGGCGGAGCCGGGCAGGGTCGTGACCGTCTCCTTGCCGGCGTTGATGAGATCGGGGTCGACCGCGTGCTCGGTCGGGTAGGGCCCGACGCCGAGGATGCCGTTCTCGGACTGCAGGACGACGGTCACGCCCGCCGGCACGTGGTTGGGCACGAGGGTCGGAAGACCGATGCCGAGGTTGACGTACGAGCCGTCGGACAGCTCGGATGCCGCGCGTGCGGCCATCTCGATGCGGCTGAGTGCCATCTCATTCCTCCCTTTCCGGCGCCCGGACCGTACGGCGCTCGATGCGCTTCTCGATCCCGGTCCCCACCTCGACGACGCGGTGCACGAACACCCCCGGGAGGTGGATCGCATCGGGATCGAGCGCGCCCGGCTCGACGAGCTCCTCGACCTGGGCGATGCAGACGCGCCCGGCCATGGCGGCGAGCGGGTTGAAGTTGCGCGCGGCTTTGTTGAAGACCAGGTTGCCGTGACGATCGCCGCGCAGAGCGTGCACCAGGGCGAAGTCGGTGACGATCGCCTCCTCCAGCACGTAGTCCCGTGAGGTCCCGTCGATGTCGAACGACCGGACGTCCTTCTTCGGCGACGCGACGGCGACTCCGCCGAAGCCGTCGTACCGGCGAGGAAGACCGCCCTCGGCGACCTGGGTGCCGACGCCGGTCTGCGTGTAGAAGGCCGCGATGCCCGACCCCCCGGCCCGCAGCTTCTCCGCCAGCGTGCCCTGCGGAGTGAGCTCGAGCTCGAGCTCACCGGAGAGGAACTGCCGCTCGAACTCCTTGTTCTCGCCGACGTACGACGAGGTCATCTTGCGGATGCGCCGTGCGTTCAGCAGCACGCCGAGCCCCCAGTCGTCGACGCCGCAGTTGTTGCTCACGACGCTGAGGCCGGTGGTGCCCTGAGCGAGCAGCGCCTCGATCAGAGCGATCGGATTCCCCGAGAGGCCGAAGCCGCCGACGGCGAGCGACGCGCCGTCCGGGATGTCGGCCACGGCCTCTGCCGCAGACGCCCACGTCTTGTCGATCACACGCACTCCTTCGTCGCCGTCCTGAAGACAGCCTCGCGTGCGGCGGCCGGCCGACGCGAGCGATCGATTGCGATGTGGAGCGATTCGCGCGTATCGTCCACATTATGGACACTGGCCGATCGATACCGGGTGCGCAGTCGATCGCGCGTGCCGCACGGCTGCTGCGTCTGGTCACGGCCGGCGGCGAGGCGGGTGTCGGCGCGGCCGAGCTCGCCCGGTCCGCCGACCTCACGCGCCCGACCGCCCACCGGCTCCTCGCGGCGCTCGCACACGAGGGCCTCGTCGATCACGACGAGGAGACCGGACGGTGGATGCCGGGGCCCGAGCTGTTCCTGATGGGCTCCGTCGCGGCGTCCCGATACGACATCACCGCGATCGCGCGCGACGTGGTGCGCTCGCTCGCGGTGCGCACCGAGGAGAGCGCGTTCCTGTCGGTGCGCCGCGGCGACGAGACCGTGTGCCTGCTGCGGGAGGAGGGCAGCTTCCCGATCCGCTCGTTCGTGCTGTCGGAGGGCGTGCGGTTCCCTCTCGGCGTCGCCTCCGCGGGTCTCGCGATCCTCGCCTTCCTGCCTCCTCACGATGTGGACGCGTACTTCGAGCGTCACCCGGCACTCGCCGAGCTCTGGGGCGCGTCGCACGCGGAGCGACGACTGCGCGCTCGCCTGCGGGAGACCCAGGAACGCGGCTACGCCCTCAATCCCGGGCTCATCGTCGAGGGCAGCTTCGGGCTCGGCGCGGCGGTGTTCGACCGTGCCGGTCATCCGCAGTGGGCGCTGAGCCTCACGGGCGTGCAGTTCCGCTTCGGTCCCGATCGACTCGCCGACCTCGGTCGCACGCTCCTGGCGCACGCGCACCAGCTCACCGCCCGTGTCGCCGCGAGCCGCTGAGCGCGGAGATCACTCCGCCTGCGCCGCCGCGATCTCGTCGCGCACGGCGGCGCCGACCGCGTCGGCGCCGCGCTCGGACATCGTGATCGTGTAGTGGTTCACGTCCGCCACCGCGACGTGCCGGAGCGTGGGCGACGCGGCCAGCAGCTCCGGGATCCGCGCGAGCGGATACAGGGCCGGCACCTGGTCGAGCAGTCCGCGCTCGGCGGTGACGAAGAGGGTGGGATGCCGCATCGCGGCCACCGCGTCGGCGATCGCCGTGCCGCTGAGCTGGTCGACGGAATCCTCCTCGAGCGTGGCGTACGACGTCGACGGGCGGAGGGCGGGCGCCTCGCCGTCGAGGTCGTAGGCGAGGTAGTCCTCCAGCGCCGGCGACCAGTCGCGCGCGAACGCGGGGTGCGCACGCCAGAAGTCGCGGTACGCCTCGACCGACGGGAACGTCATCGCCAGGCGCTCGGCCGCCGGTCCGAGCACGAGACGGATCACCTCCTCGGGTGCGAGACCCGGCGGGAGGGCGAGCGGGAGCCCGCCGTCGACGAGCACGATCCGCGACGCCCGCTCCGGATAGAGGTCGCCGAGCACGAGCGAGACGAACGCGCCCATCGAGTGACCGACCACCACGACGCGGTCCGCGCCGACGGCGTCGAGCACGGCCACGAGGTCGCGGGCGTGCGCGGCCATCCCCGCCGGCCCGGTGAGCCGATTGCTGCGTCCACGGCCGCGCAGGTCGGGGGCGACCACACGGACGTCGGGCAGTCGCTCCGCCACGAGCGGCCACGACAGATGCGACGCCGTCACCCCGTGCACGAGGAGCACGGTGGGCGCATCCACCCCGCCCTCCTCCGGCTCCCACACGCCCACGCGCAGGTCGCCGCCGTCGACGGGCACGTCGAGCGTGCGGTAGCGGCTCATCGCGCGGTCCATCCGCCGTCGATGGTGTACGAGGCACCGGTCACCATCCCGGCGTGCTCGGACGCCAGCCATCCGGCCAGCGACGCGACCTCCTCCGGCTCGACCAGTCGCTTGACGGCGGTCTCGGTGAGCATGATCTTCTCCACCACTTCGTCTTCCCCGATGCCGTGCAGGCGTGCCTGATCGGCGATCTGCTTCTCGACGAGCGGCGTGCGCACGTAGGACGGGTTGATGCAGTTGCTGGTCACGCCGTGCGGCGCGCCCTCCAGCGCCGTCACCTTCGACAGCCCCTCCAACCCGTGCTTGGCCGCGACGTAGGCCGATTTGAAAGCACTCGCCCGCAGTCCGTGAGCGCTCGAGATGTTGATCACTCTCCCCCACCCGCGGGCGTACATCCCGGGCAGCACTGCGCGCACCAGGAGGAAGGGCGACTCCAGCATCAACCGGAGGATGAGGCGGAAGGCGTCGGGGTCGTAGTCCTCGATCGGGCTGACCCGCTGGATGCCGGCGTTGTTGACCAGGATGTCGGCCTCGAGCGCGAGCGCGTCGAGCGCCCCCGTGTCCGCGAGATCGACCACCCAGGCCTCACCGCCCACCTCCGCGGCCGCCGCGTGCGCGGCCTCGGCCTGCAGATCGGCGATGACGACGTGCGCCCCGCGCCGCGCGAACTCGCGTGCGCAGGCCAGTCCGATCCCGCTCGCCCCGCCCGTGATCACGGCCCGCCGACCGTGGAGATCCTGCTCCGTCATGTCTCCCTCTCCGGCGCCGGCCGGCGCGGCGACCATTCTCGCTCAAGGTCACGATTTGGGACAGTCCCCTGGACAGATGGCCGCCCCGCTACTTATGGTTCCGGCGGGGAGTCTTAACGAGAGAAGCGGGGGCGCAGCAGCGGTACGGGGTCAGACCTCGTGCCCGCCGTGTGCGCCGTCGAGTCTGGAGTGAAGATGGTCGCTGTCGACGGCTCCCGGGGAACACGCAAGGCACGCACGGGCGGACGCGCATCCGCCGGCGCGGTGCCGCGAGATCGGCGGATCCTCGCCGGCGTGGTCGCGATGGTGACGGCGGCGGTGGCGGGATCCCTGCTGATCGCCCCACCCGCCGTCGCCGCCCCGGTCTCGAATGCGCAAGGCTCGTTCCTCACCGGGAGCGCGCTCGGCCTCGACCTGGCACCGCTGCTGTCCGCCCTCGACGCGAGAGCGTCGAACACCGGCGCGACCTCGACGGTCACCCAGAACACTCCTCTGCTCGCCGCCGAGCTGAACAACTCCGGCACCGTGCCGATCGGCGGAGGGGTCAACCTGCTCGGCCCGGGTGGCATCGTCACCCTCGGTGCCGTCAACCAGTACGCGCAGGCACGGTCCGACGGCAGCTCCACAGCCGCATCGGGAGCCGTCACCTCCGCGGGGGCGATCGGCGTCGGCGGCAGCGGCGGGGTGCCCCCGGCCGATGCGCGCGTCAACCTCGCGCCGCTCATCGCATCGGGCCTGCTCGGGACGCTGACGGATGCCTCGCTCACGGTCGGCGCGCTCTCGTCGCGCGCCGATCAGACCGCCGCGGGGGCCCAGTCGGGCACGTACCGCATCGCTTCGCTCGGTCTGAACCTCACCAGCCCGCTGGTCGCCGGCGTGCGGACCGGTCTCGTGAACTCCCTGACGGCTCTGCAGCCGACGGTCAACGCCCTGCCCGGGCTCATCCGCGCCATCCCCGCCGTCGGCCAGATCGCCGTGATCACCGGCGTTCCGCAGGTGGGGACCGTCGTGGGCAACGCGCTGAGCGTCGTCACCAGCGCCGACGGCTCGATCGTGGCGAACCTGCAGACCGGCGTCGTCTCGATCGACGTGGCGAAGGTGCTGACCACCGCCGGGCTGAATCTCAACGCGCTGCCGCCGAACACCGAGCTGATGCCCTACATCGTCAACGCCCTCACGACGCAGCTGCTGCCGGCGCTGACGACCGCGCTCACCAACGCCGTCACCGCGGTCACGAACGCCATCAACGGCATCAGCGTGACGGTGCTCGGCATCCCGGTCTCGCTGGCGGTGCTCGCCCCGGTGCTCAATCCCGTGATCGCACAGCTGGTCGCCCCGATCAACGCCACGGCGGCGACCCTGGGCTCCACCGTGATCACGCCGCTCGCCAGCGCCCTGACCACGATCCTCAGCCTGCGCGGCAACGGCCAGACCACGGCCGCGGGAGTGTTCACCGAGACCGCCCTGCGCGTCGGACTCCTTCCCACGGCACCGGTCCCGGCGGCCATCCTCAACCTCGCCTCATCGAAGGTCGGACCGAACGCCGGACCGCTCCCCTCGATCGCCACCATGACGCCGACGTCCGGCCCCACGGCCGGGGGCACGGCGGTGACCCTCACCGGCACCGGATTCCGGCCCGGCGTCGGTCGACGGCGCCGTGGTCACGCCGAACACCATCGCCCCGGACGGCACGAGCCTGACCTTCACCGCCCCGGCGCATGCGGCGGGGCCGGTCGCGGTCACCGCGACAAACGACGCCGGCGCGTCGGATGCTCGCACGTTCACCTACGTCGCCGGTCCGATCATCACGTCCCTCACTCCGCCACGGGGTCCCGTCGCCGGGGGCACGGCCGTGACGGTGGCGGGCACCGGATTCACCCCGGGCAGCACCGTCTCCGTCGCCGGCAGCGCGCCGATCACCCCGACCGCGATCGCTCCGGACGGCACGTCGCTCACATTCACCACGCCCGCGCACGCCGCCGGCCCTGTGCCGGTCACCGTCACGGGGACGGGCGGCACCTCCGCGCCGCAGACCTTCACCTACGACCCACCGCCCACGCTCACGGGCCTCACACCGGTGCGCGGCCCGGTGGCCGGCGGCACGGTCGTCACCGTGACCGGCACCGGCTTCACCCCCGGCTCCACGGTCTCCGTCGACGGCGGCCCGGCGATCACTCCGACCTCGATCGGGGGCGGCGGCACGAGTCTCGTCTTCTCGACTCCGGCGCATGCCGCCGGGCCGGTCGGAGTGACCGTGACGTCGGCGGCCGGCACCACAACGGCGGGCACCTTCACCTACGACCCGGTGCCCACGGCATCCGCGCTCACTCCGCCCTCCGGCCCCGCCGCCGGGGGCACCCTCGTCACCGTCACCGGTTCCGGCTTCGTTCCGGGCACCACGGTGACCGTCGACGGCACGCCCGGAACCGCTGTGACCGTCGTGAACGGCACCACCCTGACGTTCACCACCCCCGCCCACGCCGCCGGCGCGGCGCCCGTCGTGGTGACCACCCCCTCGGGGTCGGCGGCGCCGCTGACCTTCACCTACAACGCGCCCGCGCCGACCACGACGGGGATCGCGCCCAACACCGGTCCCACCGCCGGCGGGACGACGGTGACGATCACCGGTACCGGCTTCACGCCCGGAGCGACCGTCTCGGTGGACGGAGGTGCGCCGATCACCCCCACCACGATCGCGGGCAACGGCCAGTCGCTCACATTCGTCACCCCCGCGCACCCGATCGGCATCGTTCCGGTCACGGTGACCACGCCTGCCGGGACCTCGGGCCCGCAGACGTTCACCTACGGGCCGACGCCGCCGACCGCGCCGACGACCACCGGGATCTCGCCCACCAGCGGACCCGCCGTGGGCGGCACCGCGGTGACCGTCAACGGCAGCGGCTTCATTCTCGGCACGACCGTGTCGGTGGACGGCAGCGGGCCCATCGTCCCGACCAGCATCGCGCTCGACGGGGCGTCGCTCACGTTCCTCACCCCCGCCCACGCCGCGGGGCCGGTGCCGGTGACCGTGACGAACCTCGGGGGCACGTCCGGACCGCAGACGTTCACCTACAACGCCGCGGCGCCGACGGCGACGACACTCGCACCGAACCACGGACCGGATGCCGGGGGCACAGCTGTCACCGTGCTGGGCACCGGATTCACCCCGGGGTCGACGGTGTCGGTCGGCGGGGGCACGCCGATCGTCCCGACCTCGATCGCAGCCAACGGACAGTCGCTCACCTTCCTCACCCCCGCGGGCACCGCCGGAGCGACGACCGTGAGCGTGACGACCGCCGCGGGCACCACCGCGCCGCTGGCCTACACGTACGACCCGCCGCCCGTTCCCGCACCGACCGCGGCCACGCTCACGCCCGCCTCCGGCACGCAGTCCGGAGGAACTCTGGTCACGGTCTCCGGCACCGGATTCACGCCGACCTCGGTGGTCGCCGTCGACGGAGGCGCCGCGATCACGCCGGCCTCGGTCGCGGCCGACGGCACGTCGCTCACCTTCCTCACGCCCGCCCACGCCCCGGGGGCCGCGGCGGTCACCGTCACCACCGCGGGCGGAACCACCGACCCGCTCGCCTTCACCTACCTCCCGGTTCCGACCGCGAGCGCGATCAGCCCGACCCGGGGCCCCGCCGCAGGCGGCACCGTCGTCACGGTCACCGGGACGGCGTTCACCCCTTGCTCGGTCGTGACGATCGGAGGGGTCGCCGTGACCCCGACCTCCGTGGCGGGAGACGGCACCAGCCTCGTCTTCACCACGCCCGCGCACGCCGCCGGGCCCGTCACCGTGACCGTCACCACGGCGACCGGGACCACCGCGCCGCAGCCGTTCACCTTCGACCCGGCGCCCACCGCGACGAGTCTGGTTCCGACGAGCGGACCCACCACCGGCGAGACATCCGTCACCGTCACGGGAACGGGGTTCACTCCGGGCACCACGGTGTCGGTCGACGGCTTCGCCGCGATCACCCCCGACTCGCTGTCCGCCGACGGCACGACGCTCACCTTCACGACGCCGCCCCACGCGGCGGGCGCGGTCCCCGTGATCGTCAGCACCCCGGCGGGGAGCGCCGCACCGCTCACCTTCACGTACGTCGCGGTTCCGCCTCCTGCACCCACCACGAGCGGGATCGCCCCCGACACCGGACCTGCCGCAGGCGGGACGGTCGTCACGATCACCGGCACGGACTTCACCCCGACCTCGACGGTGTCCGTCGACGGCGGCACCGCGATCGTCCCCGCCTCGGTGGCGGCGAACGGGCGCTCCCTCACCTTCACCACCCCCGCGCACGCGGTCGGAGCGGTCCCCGTGACGGTCACCACGCCGTCCGGGACGAGCGGACCGCAGACGTTCACCTACGGTCCGACCCCGCCGACGGCGCCCACCGCGACGTCGATCACCCCGGCATCCGGACCCGCCGCCGGCGGGACGAGCGTCACCATCGCGGGCGCGGGCCTGTCCGGTGCGACGGTCTCGGTCGACGGGTCGGCCCCCATCCTGCCGTCGACGATCTCGCCGGACGGCACGTCGCTGATCTTCGTGACCCCCGCGCACACGGCGGGGCCGGTGCCGGTCACGGTCACGACCACGGCGGGCACCACCGCCCCGCTCACCTACACGTACGACGCTCCCCCGCCGGTGGCGCCGACGCTCGCCGGCATCGCTCCCTCGAGCGGCCCGGCCGCCGGCGGCACGAGCGTGACCCTCACCGGCACGGGGTTCACCCCGACCGCCACGGTGACCGTCGACGGTGTCGGCGGCATCGTCCCGACGAGCGTCGCCCCGTCGGGCACCTCGCTCACGTTCCTCAGCCCGGTGCATGCGCCCGGCCCGGTCGCCGTCTCGGTCACGACGCCCGCCGGCACGAGCGGCGTGCAGCTGTTCACCTACGACACGCCGCCGCCCGCACCGCCGACCCTCACCGGCCTCGCGCCGAACGCGGGCCCGGCGTCCGGTGGCACCACCGTCACCGTCACGGGCACCGGATTCGTGCCGGGCTCGACCGTGACCGTCGACGGTGCCGCGGTGGCTGCGGCATCCGTCGCCCCGGATGGTCGGTCGCTCACGTTCCTCACCCCGGCGCACGCCGTGGGAGCGGTCGACGTGACGGTCACCACCCCCACCGGGACCACCGCACCCGGCACCTTCACGTACGGTGCCGACCCCGCGGGCCTCCCGACCGTCACCGCGATCGCACCGGCGAACGGTCCCGCAGCGGGCGGTCAGGTCGTGACGCTCACCGGTACCGGACTCACCGGCGCCTCGGTGTCGGTCAACGGGGGTCCCCCGCTCCCGCCGCTGAGCGTCGCTCCCGACGGCACGAGCCTGACCTTCACCACCCCCGCCGGCTCCCCCGGTGCCGTCCCGGTGACGGTGACGACGGTCGGAGGCACCAGCGCACCGGTCACCTACACCTACGACGCGCTGCCGCCGGTCGCCCCGACCACGACGGGCATCACGCCTGCCGGCGGGCCGGCCGCGGGCGGGACCACCGTCACGGTGCTCGGCACCGGGTTCACCCCCGACGCGACGCTCACCGTCGACGGCGCGCCCGTGACGCCGACGAGCATCACGCCCACCACGGTGGTGTTCACCTCTCCGGCGCACGCGCCCGGACCTGCCAGCGTGGTCGTCTCCACGACGGCGGGCCCGAGCAACGCGCAGTCGTTCGTGTACGACCCGCTCCCGGCGGTCCCCCCAACGGCGACATCGCTCGCCCCGGCCTCCGTGCCGACATCGGGCGGCACCGTCACGGTGAACGGCACCGGGTTCACGCCCGACGCGACAGTCTCGATCGACGGCGGAGCCGCGATCGTCCCGACGTCGGTCGCCGGCGACGGCACGTCGCTCGTCTTCGCCGCGCCGGCGCACCTGGCCGGCGGCGCGACCGTGACCGTGACGACGCCGGGCGGCACCACCGCGCCGCTGATCCTCACATACCAGGCCCCGGTGGTCGTTCCTCCGACGGCGGCGTCGCTGACCCCCTCGACCGGACCGGCCGCGGGCGGCACCACCGTGACGATCGCCGGCACCGGCTTCGACGCGAGCGCCGCGGTGACCTTCGGCAGCACGCCGGTCGTCCCGGCATCGGTCGCCCCGGACGGCACATCGCTCACGTTCGTGACGCCCGCCGGTGCTCCGGGCGACGTCGCGGTCACGGTCACCACGTCGGCGGGCACGACCGCTCCGCTCGCGTACACCTTCGCACCGCTGCCCCCGGGGGCCCCCACCGCGACGACCCTCAGCCCGGCTGCGGGACCGGTGGCGGGAGGAACCACGGTCACGGTGACCGGAACCGGTTTCTCGCCGGGCGCCACGGTGCTGATCGGCGGGCTCACCGTCGCCCCGTCCTCGCTGGCCACCGACGGCGCGTCGCTCACCTTCGTCACCCCCGCGAACCCGGTGGGCCCGGCATCCGTCACCGTCACGACCGCGGCCGGCACCACCGCGCCGCTGTCGTTCGCGTACCTCGCCGCGCCCACGGTGGCGACCCTGTCGCCGGCGAACGGCCCGGCGGCGGGCGGGACGTCGGTGACGATCGCGGGCACCGGATTCACTCCGGATGCCTCGGTGTCCGTCGACGGCGTGCCGGTCACCCCGACCGCGGTGGCCGGTGACGGGACCAGCCTCACCTTCACCACACCGGCGCACATCGCCGGTTCCGTGCCGGTGAGCGTCACCACCCCGGGCGGCACGTCGAACGCCGGCACGTTCGCGTTCGATGCCGCACCGCCCACGGCGAGCTCGCTCGCGCCGTCGTCCGGGCCGATCACCGGCGCCCCGGTCACCGTGACCGGCACCGGGTTCACGTCCGACGCCACGGTGACGATCGACGGTGTCACGGTCCTCCCGACGTCGGTCGCACCCTCCGGCACCTCGCTCGTGTTCGATGCCCCTGCGCACGCGCTGGGCTCGGTCCCCGTGACGGTGACGACTCTGGCCGGCACCACCGCCCCGCTGACGTTCGTCTACGCCGCAGCGCCCGCCGTCCCGACGGTGAGCTCGGTCACCCCGGCCAACGGCCCGGCGGCCGGAGGCACCACGGTCACCGTGAACGGCAGCGGCTTCGTCCCGGGCAGCACCTCGGTCTCGGTCGACGGCGGCACCGGGATCCTCGCGACGGTCGCGCCGGACGGGCTGTCGCTGACCTTCACCACACCGGCGCACGCGGCCGGTCCGGTCCCGGTGACGGTCACGACGCCCGACGGCACCTCCGCGCCGGGCACGTTCACGTACGACGCCGCGCCGCCGGTCACGCCGACGCTGTCCGGTCTCGCGCCGGGCAATGGCCCGGCCGCGGGCGGCACGACCGTGACCGTCACCGGCACCGGGTTCACTCCTGGCTCCGTCGTCACGATCGACGGCGCGGCGGTGACCCCGACGAGCGTGTCCGGAGCCGGTACGAGCCTCACGTTCGTGACCCCGGCGCACACGGCGGGCACGGTGCCCGTCACGGTCACCACGCCCGGCGGGACCAGCGGGTCGCTCGGCTTCACGTACGACGCCGCCGCGGTGGTCCCGACGATCACCGGGCTGCTCCCGGCGACCGGCCCGGCCGCCGGCGGCACGAGCGTGACGATCACCGGCACCGGCTTCACCGCGGGCTCCACGGTGTCCGTCGACGGGGGCGGGGCCATCACCCCGACGAGCATCGCGGGCGACGGCGCCAGCCTCGTCTTCGTCACCCCGGCCCATGCGCCCGGTGACGTCGGCGTGACGGTCACCTCCGCAGGAGGCACCACGACCCCGGCGACCTTCACGTATCAGCCCGTCGTCGTGCCGCCGCCCACCCTCACGGGCGCGTCGCCGAGCACGGTCGTCATCTCGGGCGGAACCGCGGTGACCCTCGCCGGTACCGGCTTCACGCCCGGCACGGTGGTCACCGTCGACGGTGTGGACGTCACACCGACCAGCATCGCGGGCGATGGGACATCGCTCACCTTCACCGCTCCCGCGCACGCCGCGGGGCCGGTCGCAGTCAGGGTTCGCACCGCAGGAGGGACGAGCGGTCCCCTCACTCTCACCTACGCCGCAGCTCCCCCCGTGGTGAGCCCGCCCACGGTCACGTCGCCGGTCCAGGGCGGTACCGTCACCACGCCGACTCCCACGTTCACGGGAACGTCCGACCCGGGCGCCACCATCACGCTCACGGAGAACGGCGTGACCCTGTGCACCACGACGGCCGACCCCTCGGGCGCGTGGAGCTGCATGTCCACGGCTGTGCTGTCCGCCGGTCTGCACACGGTGACGGTGACCGCCACGGATCCGACCGGCATCGTGTCGGCCTCGAGCACCGTGGCCTTCACGGTGCTCCTCGGCGGCAGTGGCACGGGATCGGGCGGGACTCTCCCCGTCACGGGCACGTCGGGCGTGCGGCTTCCGATCGGACTCGGGATGCTGCTGCTCGGCGCCGGCGCGACGATCCTCCTCCTGCGACGCCCGCGTCGCACCTGATCCCCCCGGGGAGGCGGGCGCCGGAGGCAGGGACCGGCGCCCGCCTTGCATACCTTAGGTATATACTTTGAGTATGCAACGTTCTCAGGACATCGAAAGGATCGTGGTCGCCGCACACGCGCTCACGCGCCTGGCCGCGCTCGAGACCCGTAACGAGGCTCCCGCCGCGCAGTGGCGCACCCTCAGCATCCTCCGTTCCGAGGGTCCTCTGCGGCTCGGTTCGCTGGCCGCGGCCAGCCGAGTGACCCAGCCGGGCATGACCCGCCTCGTCGGGCAGCTCGCCGACGCGGGGCTGGTGCACCGATCGAGCGACCCCGACGACTCTCGCGCGACGGTCGTCGAGGTCACCGATGCCGGTCTGCGCGCGCTCGACGCGTGGCTCGTGCAGCTGCGCGACGCCCTCGAGCCGCGCTTCGCCGACCTCGACGACGACGACTGGGCGGCGCTGTCGCGGGTCGCGACCATCCTGTCCGAGCGCACGACGCTGCGGGCGGAGGTCGTGCGATGAGCGGCGCACCGCAGACCGGCGTCTGGCGCCAGCCCGCCCAGGTGTGGGCGGTCGCCTTCGCGTGCGTGGTCGCGTTCATGGGGATCGGGCTGGTCGACCCCATCCTGCCCGCGATCGCCGACTCGCTGCAGGCCTCCCCCGTGCAGACCGAGCTGCTGTTCACGAGCTACCTCGTCGTCACCGGCCTCGCGATGCTCGTCACCAGCTGGGTGTCCAGTCGCATCGGCGCGAAGCGCACCCTCCTGGTGGGGCTCGCCCTCATCGTGGTCTTCGCGCTGCTGTGCGCGACGAGCGGCAGCGTCGACGCCATCATCGGCTTCCGCGCCGGATGGGGTCTCGGCAACGCCCTGTTCATCTCCACCGCACTCGCGACGATCGTCGGGGCGGCCAGCGGGGGCAGCGGCGCGGCGATCGTGCTCTACGAGGCAGCGCTGGGCGTCGGCATCGCCGTCGGTCCGCTCCTGGGCGGGCTGCTCGGCGAGGTGAGCTGGCGCGGACCGTTCTTCGGCGTCGTCGCACTGATGGCGATCGCGTTCGTCGCGGTGCTCGTGCTGCTGCGCGGCGGCGACGAGAAGCGACAGCCGATCCCGCTGGCCGCGCCGTTCCGCGCCCTGCGTCAGCCGGCACTGGCGGTACTGGCCGTCGCCGCCCTGTTCTACAACATCGGCTTCTTCGTGCTGCTCGCCTTCTCGCCGTTCCCTCTCGGCTTCGGCGCGATGGGGATCGGCTACACCTTCTTCGGCTGGGGCGTCGCGCTCGCGATCACGAGCGTGTGGGTGGCACCGGTGCTGATGCGACGGATGCCGCGCACCACCGTGCTGCTCACCGTGCTGCCGCTCCTGGCGGTCGACCTGCTGGTCGCGGCACTGGTGGTGACGAACCCCGCCGGGCTCGTCGTGTGCATCATCGTCGGCGGCCTGCTGCTCGGCGTCATGAACACCGTGCTCACCGAGTCCGTCATGGAGGCCACCGACCTTCCCCGCTCGGTGGCATCCTCCTCCTACTCGGCCGTCCGCTTCCTCGGCGGCGCCGCCGCCCCGCCGATCGCCGCGCTGCTCTGGCACATCTCGAACGCGAGCATCCCGTACGTGTTCGCCGCGGCATCCGTCCTCGTCGCCGCCCTGACGATCGTCATTGGCCGACGTTTCCTCGCCCGCATCGACGAGCGACCGGCCGACGCGGCGGACGAGGCTGCAGCGGTGCTGGTGGGCGACGCCGCCTGAGGCGGAGAGGGCGACCGGATTCAGTCGGCGTCGACGGTCGTGGATGCCCAACTGGCGAGCAGGCGGAGCGCCGTCTCGGACGTCGACCCCGGTTCTGCGTCGTAGGCCAAGAGCACGAGCCCTTCGTCGGTCGGGAACGTCATCACCTCGAAGCTCAGCCTCAGCTCCCCCACGACCGGATGATGGAGAACCTTCTCGCCGGTGCTGTGACGGTACACGTCGTGCGTCGCCCAGCGTTGCCGGAATTCCGGACTCCGCGTGGCCAGCTCTCCGACGAGGTCGGTGAGTCGCTTGTCGGTGGGGAACCTGCCCGCCTCGGACCGGAGGGTGGCCACCAGTCCGTCGGCGATGGAGTTCCAGTCGCCCCAGTAGTCGTGCGATCCCGCGTCGAGGAAGGTGAATCGGGCGGAGTTCGCCGGCCCGGCAGCGCTGTGCAGGATGGGCGAGTAGAGCGCGGCGCCGAGGGCGTTCGTCGCCAGGATGTCGAGCCGGCCGTTGCGCACGTAGGCCGGGCCGGACATCGAATCGAGCAGTCGCCGCACGCCAGGGCGCACGCGAGCGGTGACCGAGGGACCCGGCCGCAGGCCGGCGGAGTTCGCGGTGCGCGCCAAGTCGAACAGGTGGGCGGTCTCGACGTCGTCGAACCGGAGCGCGCGAGCGAGCGAGAACAGAACGCTCTCCGAGACACCCGCGAGGTTGCCGCGCTCGAGGCGGACGTAGTACTCGACGCTCATGCCGGCGAGCAGCGCCACCTCCTCCCGGCGCAGTCCGGGCACCCGACGTCGGCCCCCGAAGCCGGTGATACCCGCCGTCTCAGGAGTGAGCCGGGCGCGCCGCGTGGTGAGGAAATCGCGCACCTCGTCCCGGTTGTCCATGCGACGACTCTACGAGGCGGCACGTCACGCTGGGGGGTCACAGCGTTAACTGGCTGACGGCCGCACCCGGGCGAAGAATCGTCCACAGAAGCAAAGAGGGCCGGCACACGATCCGCGTGGTCCGGCCACGAAGACAGGAGTCATCCATGAGCACCATCGAGTCCGGCCGTGTCGCGGTCATCACCGGAGCTTCCTCCGGCATCGGCGCAGCCACTGCCAAGGCGCTGGCCGCGCAGGGGTACCGCGTCGCGCTGCTCGCTCGTCGCGTGGACCGACTCGACGAGCTGGCGCGCGAGATCGGAGAGGCCGCCGTTGCGATCGAGGCCGACGTCACCGACCGGAAGTCCCTGGTCGCCGCCGCGACGAAGGTGGAAGAGGTCTTCGGCGGCACCGACGTGCTGGTCAACAACGCCGGCATCATGCTGCTCGGGCCGTTCTCGTCGGAGCAGCACGACGACTACACGCGGATGATCGAGATCAACCTGCTCGGCGCGATCACCGCGACCGAGGTGTTCCTCGACCAGCTGAAGAAGGGCGGCGGCGACATCGTCAACATCTCCTCGGTCGCCGGGCGTACCGCGCGGCCGACCAACGGGGTGTACGCCGCCACCAAATGGGGCATCAACGGATGGTCCGAGTCGCTGCGCCAGGAGCTGCTCCCCGACGTGCGCGTCACTGTGATCGAGCCCGGCGCCGTCGCCACCGAGCTGCCCACGCACATCACCCACGCGGCCACGAAGCAGGGCGCCGAAGCGCTGTACAGCCAGGTGGAGGTCACCGCCGACGACATCGCCGAGGTCATCGCCTTCGCGGTCGAGCGTCCGCGTCGCCTCGCAATCAACGAGATCCTGCTCCGCCCGGCGGGACAGGCGTAGCCGCGGCGACGGCCTCCCTCTGGACGTTCTGCGTGAGAACCGCGAGGTGCGCGGGCGCGGCTACCGCCTCGACGCGCATCCCGATCTGCGTGTGATCGTCCGTAACGGTACATCGCACACTGTATCGTCAGCGAGTGCTGACCATTGCCCCGCGCCTCGACGTCATGACCAGGCTCGGCCGCGCGATGGCGGATCCCACCCGCTCACGAATCCTGATCCGACTGCTCGACGCGCCGGCCTACCCCGCCGAGCTCGCGCGCGAGCTGGGCCTCACTCGCCCCAACGTCTCCAACCACCTCACGTGTCTCCGTGGCTGCGGCATTGTGGTGGCCGTTCCCGAGGGACGCCAGACCCGCTACGAGATCGCCGACGTCCACCTCACGCGCGCACTGGAGGCGCTGGTCGACGTGGTGCTGGCCGCTGACGAGGGCATGCCGTGCGCCATCGACGGGTGCGAGTGCTGCGAGGCGCGGGCGTGACCGCGACCGTGACGCCCCGGACGCTCGTGCTGCGGCGTCGCATCCGTTGGATCGTCACGGCAACGATCGCCTACAACCTCATCGAGGCTGTCATCGCGCTCACGGCCGGGTCGGTCGCCTCGTCCGCGGCCCTCATCGGGTTCGGACTCGATTCCATCGTCGAGGTGCTCTCAGCCGCAGCCGTGGCGTGGCAGTTCGCTGCTCCGGATCCGGAGAGGCGGGAGAAGGTCGCCCTCCGGGTCATCGCCCTCTCGTTCTTCGGTCTGGCCGCGTACGTGAGCGTCGACGCCGTGCTGTCGCTCGTCGGCATCCGCGAGCCCAACCACAGTCCGGTCGGCATCGTCCTGGCCGCGGTGAGCCTGCTAATCATGCCGTTCCTCAGCTGGGCGGAACGGCGTGCGGGACGCGAACTCGGATCGGCTTCGGCCGTCGCCGACTCGAAGCAGACCCTGATCTGCACCTATCTCTCGGCGGCCGTTCTCGTCGGACTGCTGCTCAACAGCCTCCTCGGATGGGCGTGGGCCGACTCCGTGGCCGCACTCGTCATCGCGGTGTTCGCGATCCGCGAGGGCGTGGAGGCGTGGCGGGGCGACGCCTGCAAGGAGCCGGTGAGCGTACTCACGGGTGAACGCGACCCCCACGACCACGAGGTGGACTGAGAATCCATCGATTGAGAGTCACGGGACTGTCCATGTGCCTGTGCCTGTGCCTGCAGGAGCATGAGAGACCCGATGAAGCAGAAACACCCAGCCGGATGAATACTCATCTGACCGAGCGTTTCGAGAGTGGTGCACCCCCTGGGACTTGAACCCAGAACCCACTGATTAAGAGTCAGTTGCTCTGCCGATTGAGCTAGAGGTGCGGAGGTTCGCACGAGGCGAACCGAGGGACAACGTTACCAAACGAGTCGCTGTCTCGCGAATCGGGCCCGAAGGCGCCGGGTATCCTGTCTGAGTGAGTCTCCCCACCTCCGCGACATCGCCCGATGCCCCGTCGATCGCCGACGATCTCGCCTTCGCGCTGAGGCTGGCGGATGCCGCAGACGCCGTGTCGATGGCGAGGTTCGACGCCGCCGACCTCGAGGTGAGCTTCAAGCCCGACGCCTCGCACGTGACGGAGGCCGACCTCGCGACGGAGCGCGCGATCCGCGATCTCCTCGCCGCGGAGCGCCCGGCCGACGGCATCCTGGGTGAGGAGTTCGGCACGACCGGCGACACCGCTCGCCAGTGGATCATCGACCCGATCGACGGCACAGCGAACTACCTCAAGGGCATCCCGATGTGGTCGACCCTGATCGCCCTCGCGATCGACGGCGTGCCGCAGGTGGGCGTGGTCAGCCAGCCTGCGATCGGCCGCCGCTGGTGGGGGGCGACCGGACACGGCGCCTGGACGAACACGCCGACCGGCGAGGCTCGCCGCCTGGCCGTGTCGGGCGTCGACGCCATCGCCGAGGCGAGCGTGAGCTTCCAGAGCATCGGGCAGTGGCGCGATGCCGGACGGCTGTCCGCGCTCGAACGTCTCACCGGCGCCGTGTGGCGTGACCGCGGCTACGGCGACGCGTGGCCGTACATGCTGCTGGCCGAGGGACGCCTCGAGCTCGTCGCGGAGTTCGACGTCAAGGAGTACGACATCGCCGCACACCTTCCGATCATCGCCGAGGCAGGAGGACGCCTCACCGCCTTCGACGGCACCGACTCGCTCAGCGAGCGCTCGGTGCTGGCCACGAACGGCGTGCTGCACGATCCGTTCCTCACCCTTCTGCACGCCGACTGATCCGGAGCCGCACCGATGAATCGTTCCCTCCCGCGCGCCGCCGCGACCCTCGCGCTCGTGGTGTCCGCCGTCCTGCTCACCGCGTGCAGCGGGGGCGCCGCGCCCGCGCCGACCACGTCGGACGCCGCTCCGGCCGCACCGGTGACCTCCGCGCCGACGCCCACGCCGACCCAGAGCACCGTGCCGGCAGCCGTGCCGACGTGCGACACCCTGATCAGCACGTCGACCGTGACCACGCTCAAGGGCTACGGCTGGACGGCGAAGTCCGAGCCCATGCGCATCGGCGCCACCGTGTTCGACAAGGGCATCCAATGTACGTGGGGCGACTACACGATCGCCACCGATCACGTGCAGATCTACGGCTGGGCGCCGATCAGCGCGGATGATGCGCGGGCCGCGCAGCAGGAGCTGGTGCAGACCGGGTGGCGCCGCGAGGAGTCTCCCGAGGGCGTCTACGTGACCGAGAGCCAGACCACGGCGATCTCGCCCGACGCGCAGGGGTACGGACTCACCTACCTCTTCGGCGACGGCTGGGTGAAGTACGCCGACACCAAGCAGAGCCTCCTGCTCATCGAGTGGCCCAAGAGCTGAGCCCCGAACGGCGGGGGCTGCGCTCCCGGGTAGCCTGGAGTCCGTGACATCCCGCCCGGCCCTTGCAGCACCGGGCTGGCGCACCTGGCTGGTGTGGGGAGTCGGCGTCGCCGCCTACATCCTCGCCATCGTCAACCGCGCCTCGCTGTCTTCGGTGGGCGTCGACGCGGCCCTCCGCTTCGATGCGGATGCCTCGACGCTGTCGATGTTCGCCGTCATCCAACTCGCGGTCTACGGCACCATGCAGATCCCGGTGGGCCTGCTGCTGGACCGCTTCGGCGCCCGTCCGGTGATCGCGACCGGAATGGTGCTGATGGCGCTGGGGCAGTTCGTGATGGCGTCGGCGGATGCTGTCGGCATCGGCATCCTCGCCCGCGTGCTCATCGGCGCCGGCGACGCGGCCGTCTTCCCCAGCGTGCTGCGCGTGGTCGCGACGTGGTTCCCGGCGCAGCGGGCGCCGTTGCTGGTGCAGCTGACCGGGATCCTCGGGCAGTTCGGACAGATCCTCGCCGTGATCCCGCTCGCCGCGCTGCTGCACGCGACCACCTGGAGCATCACGTTCGGCAGCCTCGCCGGCCTCGGCGTGCTGTTCGCCGTGCTGACGTTCGTCATCATCCGCAACCGGCCGCCCGAGCGGCGCGGCGACCGCGTCGACGTCTCGGTCGACACCGACACGGGAGCGATCCGCGTCGTGCGCTCCTCCGCCGACCTGCGCGAGGGGTTCCGCGCGTCGTGGGCTCATCCCGCGACCCGGCTGGGGTTCTGGTCGCACTTCACCACCCCGTTCGCCGGGACCGCCTTCGTGCTGCTGTGGGGCTTCCCGTTCCTCACCGCCGGCGAAGGACTGAGCCCCGCCACCGCATCGGTCGTGCTGACGTCGTTCGTGGTGTTCAGCATCCTGTCCGGTCCGGTCATCGGCGCGCTGTCGAGCCGGCATCCCACCCGCCGTTCGTACGGCCTGGTCCTGCCGACCGTGGTCTTCCAGATGGCGGCGTGGCTCGCGGTGATCGTGTGGCCGGGACAGGCGCCGATCTGGCTGCTCATGGTGCTCATGCTCGCCCTGGGCACCGGCGGTCCCGCCTCGATGATCGCGTTCGACCACGCGCGCACGTTCAATCCGACCCACCGGCTGAGCACCGCCACGGGCATCGTGAACGGGGCGGGATTCCTCGCCGCACTGATCGCCATCCTCTTCATCGGCATCGCGATGGACCTGCAGGGCGCGGGCACTCCGACGACCTACTCGCTCGATGCCTTCCGCATCGCGTTCCTCACGCAGGTGCCGCTGTGGGTGCTGGGCGCGACGGCGATCATGGTGGAGCGGCACCGCACCGTGCGCCACATCGGCGGCACGCAGAACTTCCCCGGCCGCTCCTGACGCGCGAACGGGCTCCTCGACGGCGCCGTCAGGCCGGGGTGACCCGCATGAGGGTCGAGCGGGTCGCGGTCGCGACCACCGTGCCGTCCTGATTGCGCATCGTGTGCGCGAAGGTCGCGATGCCCTGGCCGGGCCTCGAGGACGAGAGCCGTCTGCCGATGACCTGCGTCTCGGCGTAGAGGGTGTCGCCCACGCGCACCGGTGCCGGGAAGGAGACCTCCGAGAACCCGAGGTTCGCCACGATGGTGCCCTGGGTGAGCTGGGCGACCGACAGTCCCACGAGCGTCGACAGCGTGAACATGCTGTTGACGAGAGGCTCGCCGAACTCGGTCTGCGCCGACCACGCGGCGTCGAGGTGCAGCGACTGCGTGTTCATCGTGAGAGTGGTGAAGAGCACGTTGTCCGCCTCGGTGACGGTGCGCCCGGGGCTGTGCACGTACACCGTCCCCTCCTCGAGCTCGTCGAAGTAGAGCCCGCGCTGCACGATGCGGCGTCCGGTCATCGCCCGTCTCCCTTTCCGTCGGGGTCCTCGTCGGCGAGCACCATCGCGAGCGTCTGCCCGCGCGTGACCTGATCGCCCACAGAGACCCTCAGCCGCACGACGCCGGCGGTGGTCGCCCGCACCACGTGCTCCATCTTCATCGCCTCCACGACGACGACGGGGTCGCCCGCCTCGACGCGCGCGCCGTCGGCGACGGCCAGAAGCACGACGCTGCCCGGCATCGGCGCATCGAGGTGGGGCGAGGCATCCGCCGCTGCATCGCCGTCGTGGCGCACGCGTCGTTCCTCCAGACGCAGCACCGCACCGTCGACGGCCAGCTCGACCGCATCGGCCGTGACGTGCGCGAGGACGCGCCGCGCCCGTCCGTCGATCGAGATCGCCGCCGCCGCACCGTCGAGACGGACGGATGCCGCCACCTCGGGCGCGTCGTCGACGGCGACGGTGAGTCGCGCACCGCCGCCGCGCACCGCGACGATCCGCTCCGCAGCGGTTCCCGCGTGGAGGCGGTAGACGCGCGCGGCGGGGACGGGGCCGAGCCGCCATCCGGTGCGGCGCCCCCACGCGCCGTCGTCGCGCGTCGCGCGGGCGTCGAGCAGGAGCGCCGCCTCGGCGCAGGCACGGTCGTCGACCTCGGAGAACCGCATTCCCTCGAGCTCCCGGGCGATCAGACCGGTGTCGAGGTCGCCCGCCGCGACGGCCGGCAGCTCCAGCAGCAGTCGCAGGAACTCGACGTTGGTCGGGAATCCGAACACGGCCGTGTCGCCGAGCGCGACGATCAGCCGTCGGCGTGCCTCGTCGCGGTCCGGCGCCGTGGCGATCACCTTGGCGAGCATCGGGTCGTAGTCGATCGAGACGTCGAGGTCGTCGAGCAGCGCGGAGTCGACGCGGATGCCGTCGCCCGAGGGGTGGTGCACGGCGTCGACGTGGCCGCCGGTCGGGAGGAAGCCCGCACGCGGATCTTCGGCGTAGACACGCGCCTCGATCGAGTGTCCGCGCAGGACGATGTCGTGCTGCGCGAGCACGAGGGGCTCCCCCGCGGCGACGCGCAGCTGCTGCTCGACCAGGTCGACGCCGGTGATCTGCTCGGTGACCGGATGCTCCACTTGGAGGCGGGTGTTCATCTCCATGAAGAAGAACTCGTCGGGGCGGTCGGCGGCGACGATGAACTCGACGGTGCCCGCGCCGCGGTAGTCGACGCTGCGGGCCGTCTCGCAGGCGGCCAGCCCGATGCGCTCCCGCGTCTCGGCGTCCAGCAACGGTGACGGGGCCTCCTCGATGACCTTCTGGTGGCGCCGCTGCAGGGAGCACTCGCGCTCCCCCAGGTGCACGACTGCACCGTGGCCGTCGGCGAGCACCTGCACCTCGATGTGCCGCGGGTTCTGCACGTAGCGCTCGAGGAACAGGGTGTCGTCGCCGAAGCTCGCGGCCGCCTCGCGTCGGGCGGCCCGCACCGCCGCCGCCATGTCGCCGGGGCGCTCCACGACGTGCATGCCCTTGCCTCCGCCGCCGGCCGACGGCTTGATCAGCAGGGGGTAGCCGACGCCGTCGGCCGCCGCCAGCAGGTCGTCGTCGCTCAGGCCCGGACGCGCGATCCCGGGCACCGTCGGCACTCCGCGCGCCTCCACCGCGAGCTTCGCGGTGATCTTGTCGCCCATCACCTCGATGGCGCCGGAGGAGGGTCCGATGAAGACGATGCCGGCCTCCTCGCACGCACGGGCGAACGCCGCGTTCTCGGCGAGGAAGCCGTAGCCGGGATGGATCGCCTGGGCACCGGAGCCGCGCGCGGCGGCCAGCACCCGCGCGACATCGAGGTAGCTCTGCGCGGCGGGCGCCGGCCCCAGCCGCACGGCGGTGTCGGCCAGCCGCACGTGGCGCGACGAGGCATCCGCATCGCTGTAGACGGCCACCGAGCGGATGCCGAGGCTACGCAGCGTGCGGATGATGCGGCAGGCGATCTCGCCGCGGTTGGCGATCAGGACGGTCTCGAACATGTCGCTCACATCCGGAAGACGCCGTAGCCGGGGCGCGGGTCGGGGGTGTCGGCCGAGGCGGCGCGCAGCACCACGTCGAGGGCGAGGGCGAGCACGTCGCGGGTCTGGGCGGGGTCGATGATGCCGTCGTCCCAGCCGCGCGCCGTGGAGTAGTAGGGGCTCCCCTGCGCTTCGTACTGCGCACGGATCGGCGCTTCGAAGTCGGCCTGCTCCTCGGTGCTCCACCGGCCGCCGCCGGCTTCGATCTGGTCGCGGCGCACCGTCGAGAGCACCGAGGCCGCCTGCGGCCCGCCCATCACCGACACCCGGGCGCCCGGCCACAGCCACAGGAATCTCGGCGAGTAGGCGCGCCCGCACATCGAGTAGGTGCCGGCGCCGAACGACCCGCCGACGACCACCGTGAGCTTCGGCACCGTCGCGCACGCGACGGCGTTGACCATCTTGGCGCCGTGCTTGGCGATGCCGCCCGACTCGTATTCGCGTCCGACCATGAAGCCGGTGATGTTCTGCAGGAACAGCAGGGGGATGCCGCGCTGGTCGCACAGTTCGATGAAGTGCGCCCCCTTGAGCGCGGACTCGCCGAACAGCACGCCGTTGTTCGCGACGATGCCCACGCGGTGGCCGTCCAGCCGTGCGAACCCGGTGACGAGGGTGGTGCCGTACTCGCGCTTGAACTCGTGGAACGAGTCGGCGTCGATGAGGCGGGTGATGATCTCGTGCGCGTCGTAGGGCACGGTCAGCTCGACCGGAACGACGTCGATCAGCGTGGCCGGGTCGTGCGCCGGGGATGCCGCGGGCTCCGGACGCTCGGTCAGCGCCGGGGACGTCTTCAGGGTGGCGACGATGTCGCGCACGATCTGCAGCGCGTGCGCGTCGTTCTCGGCCAGGTGGTCGGTGACGCCCGACACCCGGGTGTGCACGACGCCGCCGCCGAGGTCTTCGGCCGACACGACCTCGCCCGTGGCCGCCTTCACCAGCGGCGGGCCGCCGAGGAAGATCGTGCCCTGATTGCGCACGATCACCGTCTCGTCGCTCATCGCCGGGACGTACGCGCCCCCGGCGGTCGACGAGCCGAGCACCGCCGCGATCTGCGGGATCCCGTCTCGCGACATGCGCGCCTGGTTGTAGAAGATCCGCCCGAAGTGGTCGCGATCGGGGAACACCTCGTCCTGCATGGGCAGGAACGCCCCACCCGAATCGACGAGGTAGATGCACGGCAGACGGTTCTCGGCCGCGATCTCCTGCGCCCGCAGATGCTTCTTGACCGTCATCGGATAATAGGTGCCACCCTTGACGGTGGCGTCGTTGGCGACGACCATCACGTGACGGCCGTGCACCGTGCCGATGCCGGCCACGACGCCTGCGGAGGGCGCGTCTCCTCCGTACATGCCCTCGGCCGCCAGCGGCGAGATCTCCAGGAACGCGCTCCCGCGATCGAGCAGCAGGTCGATGCGCTCACGAGCGAGCAGTTTGCCGCGGCTGTGGTGCCGCGCGCGGGCGGTCTCGGAACCGCCGAGCGCGACGCGCGCCGTGCGCGCGTGCAGTTCCTCGACGAGGTCGCGGTAGGTCGGGGCATCCGCGGTGATGCTCATATCGCGCCCTCCGGAGGTCCGGACCGACGTCAGTCCGGTTAGCGATCAATAACTCAATCAGGTTACTGATCCTTAACCGAAATGTCGAGCACCGACCCTGAGGGCGCGGTCGCGTCACTCCCAGACGTAGTTGATACGCCGTGTGTGCGGGTCGACGGTCACCTCGAGGCCCTGGCGCCGCATCTCGGCCGCCATCTCCCTCCGGAGCCCGGGATCGTCCACCTGGAGCCATCCCCGCTGGCCGAGATCGCTCTTGTCGATTCCGGGGTCCGTGCGGATCGCGAGGTTCCAGTACGCCGGGTCGTCCTTCTCGTTGGTGAAGTACTCCTCGCCGGTGTGCACGTTGTAGATCGTCTGGCCGGACAGGATGCGGTCGGCCGGTGCTGCGGCCGGATAGAAGCCGTCGATCGCCTGACCGGGCGAATCCAGGACAGAATGGGAGGGATCGCGGATGTAGAGGCCGATCTCGCCGCCGAAGGCGCTTCCGCCGCCGTAGCTGCCCTTCCACAGCTCCAGCTTGTACTCGCGTCCGCCGTACTCGAACTCGTTGACACTGTCGTCGAGGTCCATGCCGAGCGCGAAACCCGCGTCGTCGAACAGGTCCATGAAGCCGAGGTGGCTCTGGATCGAGGTCTGGTTCGTCGTGTAGAAGTCCTTGTCGGCGCCCTGGTACTCGAAGCCGAGCTTCTCGGAGATCCACTGCTCCACGATGGCGTTGCGCATGGCGGTGTCGGCGATGTCGCCGAGGGTTCCGAGCGGGTCGGACGTCAGGTCACGGATGCCGCCGGCGGCCCCATCGAGCAGGCTGAAGATGTCGGTTGGCGCCTTCCCCGTTCCCGTGGCATGCGCGCCGGCGAAGGCCGAGCCGCCGCGACTGGATCCGACGTGGCCGGCACCCGACGCGCTCACGCCGCCGTCGTTCCGGGACGCGTCGTCCTGCTGGTCAGCCTGGCGCACCAGCAGCCGGCTCACGTCGCGGAGGCTCGTGGCGGTGCGGCGCAGCGCCGCGCGGTGCGAGGAGTTCCAGTCGGAGCGGAACGTCGCGGCGTCCGGCCCGAGCCAGCGGGCGCGGGACAGATCCGCGTCGAGGTGCGTGGCCGCCGCCTCGAGCTGTCCGGCCGCCTTCGAGAACGACGCCGCCAGCGATCTGACGTCCGCGATATCCATCCCCTGGACTGCCATACGGCCCCCTCCCCGGTGCTCCCCTCACCCTAGAGGCAGTGGCGACGACGACCCATGGTTCCTTTTCCCCATCTCCGCCCGGTGCGCGAGGATCGGGAGCGTGCCCTCCCTCGATGGATCCCAGACCGCGCCCGAGCTCGCACGCTGGCCGCGCACCGCGTCGCACCACCGCCGGTACGAGCGCAGCACTGTGATCGGCTCCGGCGCGCACACGTGGGACCGGGTGCGCAACGAGGTCCTGGTGTGGGCGGTGAAGACCCGCAGCGGATTCCGCGTGGCACCGCGCACGCGGGTCTCCGTGGGTGACCGGCCGACGATCGTCGCCGGCATTCCCGGCGTGACGGTGCGCGAGCCGGTCGAGGTGGTCGCCGTCGTCGACCGCGACGATCGTGCCGGGTTCGCGTACCGCACGCTCCCGGGTCACCCGGTCGACGGCGAGGAGGCGTTCATCGTCTGGCGGGACGCCGACGACGTGGTGCTCACGATCCGCTCTTTGACGCGTCCCTCGCCGCAGCGCCGCTGGCGTCTCGTGCACCCGCTCCTGCGCATCGCGCAGCACCTGGCGAGGTACCGCTATCGCCGCGCTCTCCGCGCGAGCACGTTCATCGTGCAGACCCGTGCGAGCGCGGCGCCGGAGGTGCTGTTCGAGGCATCCGTCAGTATCGACGCCCATCTCGCATCGATGCGCCGATCGCGGGAGCGCGCGATCGCGGGGGTGACCAGCGGCCGGATCGGCGACGGCGAGTCGGTCACGTGGCGCGCTCGGCATCTCGGCGTCTGGTTCGTAATGACGTCGCGCATCACGGCATGGGATGCGCCGCGCCGCTTCGTCGACGAGCAGGTCGGCGGGCCGTTCCGGCTGTTCCGTCACGAGCACCTCTTCGAGGCGGATGCCTCGGGCACCCGCATGACGGACATCGTGACCCTCGCCTCACCCGTCGGCGGGCTCCTCGTCGAACGGCTCGTCCTGGTGCCCTATCTGCGACGACTCATCGTGGCGCGCAACCGTCATCTCGTCGCGAAGACCGACCGCTGACCGCCGATCACCCGGGCAGGAAGTGCTCCCGCGCGAGCGGAGCGACCTCGAGCGTCGCGGCGTCCGCGCGCGACACCCACCTGAGCTCTTCGATCTCCGCCGCCACCACGGGCGTCTGCGTGCCGATGTCGGCGCCGAACACGTCGGCGACCACGACGAACCCCGGTTCGTTCGCCGCCGCCGCGGAGAACTCGCCGAGCGAGCGGAGGTCGGACGGCGGCACGACCAGACCCAACTCCTCCTCGAGCTCGCGCGACAGCGTCTGAGCGGGGGTCTCCCCCGGCTCAGGCTTGCCGCCGGGCTGCATGAACGCGGTCGTCCCCGCTTTTCGCACGAGCAGCAAGCGCTCGGCCGCGTCGAGGATCACGGCTGCGGACACACGGATGCTGCGCGCCGGAGTAGGGGCATCGGGAGTCACCTCCGCACGCTAACACCGCGGCCGAATGCCTCATCGCCGATCGCCACGGACGAGCCATCCGATGTTCACGTTTCGTTCGCAAGATCGCACCCTCCGTTCCGAGGGCAGGAGGAGGGTGTCGGGCGGTCCGGTGCGGGCTCGAACTCATTGGAAACGGAAATCCCATGGCAAGAATGCAGCGGCCCCTCGTGGCCGGTGTCACCTCGGCGTTGCTCCTCGCGTCGCTGGCCGCCGTCGCGCCGTTCGGCGTGGCCGCGGCGACCGCCGCCACCCTGCCGACCCTCGTCGTGAACGAGGTCGACGCGAGCGGCGTCCCGCAGGACTGGATCGAGCTGAAGAACACCGGCTCGTCACCGGTCGACGCGTCCGGCCTCATCCTCAAGGACAACCAGGACACCAACCGCTTCGACATCCCCGCGGGGACCGTCATCGCCGCCGGCGGCTACGCCACGTTCGACGTGGGCGCGACCTTCGGTCTGGGCAAGGGCGGCGACGCCGCGCGCCTGTACCTGAACGACAACACCACGCTCGTCGACGGATTCACGTGGACCGCCGACTCGGTCTATCCCGCGACGTGGGGCCGCTGCGCCGACGGCACGGGCGCGTTCGTCGTCAACACCACCCCGTCGAAGGGTGCCGCGAACGTCTGCGGCACGGGCGGCGGCGGCACGACTCCCCCGCCCACCGACCCGCTGCCCGCCTCGCCGTGGCCGGGCGGATCGACGGTGACCGACGCGTCCGCCGCCGGATTCGGCCCGTTCGCCAGCAACATGAGCGGCCTGAGCTGGGAGCTCGGCACCGGTGGCGCACCCGACACGCTGTGGGCCGTGCGCAACGGTTCGAGCGGAGCGCCGAACACGCGCACCGGCGACGGGCTCTTCGCGCTCCAGAAGTCGGGATCCACCTGGGTTCCCGCGGCGGGTTGGGAGCAGGGCAAGGCCCTCCACTTCACCGACGGCACGGGCGACGTCGACTCCGAGGGCGTGGTGAAGACCAGCTCGGGCGTCTTCGTCGCCTCCGAGCGCAACAACAGCAACAACTCCGTCAGTCGGCCGTCGGTGCTGAAGTACGACCCGAACTCCGGCGCGACCGATCTGACCGCGACGATCGAGTGGAACCTCACCGCGGCCCTGCCGACAGTCGGCGCGAACCTCGGCCTCGAGGGCATCACGTTCGTTCCCGACACCTTCCTCACCGCGAAGGGCTTCACGACCGACGCGGGCACCGTGTACGACCCGGCCGCGTTCGCCAATCACGGCACCGGGCTGTTCTTCGTGGGACTCGAGGGAACGGGCAATGTCTACGCGTTCGCGCTCGACCAGACCGACGGCACGAAGTTCACGCTGCTGGCCACGATCACCACAGGCTTCCCGAAGGGTGTCATGGAGGTGCAGTACGACGCAGAGAAGGGCGCCGTCTGGGCGATCTGCGACGACACGTGCGGCGGAAAGTTCGCCACGTACGGCATCGGCGCCGATGGACGCTTCGCGCGTACCGCGATCTACGACCGGCCGGCCGGACTGCCCAACTCGAACAACGAGGGCTTCACCGTCGCGCCGCAGGCGCTCTGCGTGAACGGCGTCAAGCCGGTCGTGTGGGCCGACGACAACGGCATCAACGGCGTCGCGCTGCGCGAGGGCACGATCACCTGCACGCCGTCGACCACCCCGGTCGACCCGAACGCGCAGCAGCTCAAGGTCGTCGTTCCGGAGGCCGCGGGCGACTTCGTCTGGAGCGTCGACGGCACCAACGGCATCGTCAGCCTCGGCACGGCCGTCGTCAAGGGCGACCACTTCGAGGCGGCCGGAGCCATCAACCCGATCCGCGTGACGGACACGCGTGCGGCGAGCCCGGCATGGTCGATCTCGGCCCAGGTCGGCGACTTCACCGCCGGTGGGGCGTCGTTCTCCGGCAAGTACCTCGGCTGGACGCCGAAGGTGCTCGAGGCCGGCGGCGGTGCTGCGGCCGGCGCGCAGGTCGCGTCCGGTTTCGTCACCGGCAACGGCCTGGCCGGCGCGGCGACCCTCGGCAACGCCGCGGTCGGGCACGCGAAGGGCTCGGCCAAGCTCGGCGCCGACCTCGATCTGATGCTCCCGGTCGACGTCACCGACGGCACCTACACGGCTACGCTGACGCTCACGGCGCTCGGCTGATCCGGACCATCGTGGTCGGGGTGGGTGCTGCGGCGCCCGCCCCGACCTTCGGTCTCTCCCCTTCCCCCATCTCGAGGACCCTCCGTGCTCCACCGCCCTACTTCCGCTCGTCGCGCGCTCCTGCCCCGTCTGATCACCGCGGCGCTGCTCGCAGCGCTGTCGCTCGGCGGCGGGGCCGCGGCTTCCGCCGCCGAAGGAGACGCCACATGGGGCGTGCGCACGGCGGACACGGCCGAGGGGGCGGGACGGCAGAACTACGCCTACACGGTGGACCCTGGCGCCACCGTCTCGGACGCGCTCATCGTCACCAACTACAGCGACGCCCCACTCGACCTCGCGCTGTCGTCCGCCGACGGATTCACCAACGAGAGCGGTCAGCTCGACGTGCTCCCGCGCGCGACCCCGTCGACGCAGCTCGGCGCGTGGATCGCCCTCGCCGCGAGCACCGTCTCGGTGCCGGCGGGGCAGGCCGTGGAAGTCCCCTTCACCCTCACCGTGCCCGCCGACATCACACCGGGCGACTACGCCGGGGCCGTCCTGTCCTCTCTCGGCTCTCCGCAGACCTCGCAGGGCATCTCGGTCGACCGTCGCCTGGGCATCCGCGTGCACCTCCGCGTCACCGGCGACCTCGCGCCGGCCCTCGCCCTCGAAGACCTGCAGGTCGACTACGCGGGCACCGTGAATCCGTTCGGGACCGGCGCCGCCACGGTCGCTTTTACCGTGCGCAACACCGGCAACGTGCGCCTGTCGGCCGACCAGGCGGTGCACCTGGCCGGACCGTTCGGGATGCTCGGCGTCGACGCATCGTCGATGGATGCTGCACCCGAGCTGCTTCCGGGCGAGACGTGGCGTACAACAGTCACCGTCGAGGGCGTCTTCCCCGCCTTCGCGCTGTGGGCGACGGCTTCCCTCGTTCCTCACGCCGCATCCGACCTCGTCGCCGCAGGGTCCCCCGCCGACTACCCCGTGATCGAGGGCTCGGCGGTGACAGCCGCCGTGCCCTGGGCGCTGCTGGTCGTGCTGCTGCTCGTGGCCGCGGCCGTGGTCGGCGTCGTCCTGCTCACCCGTCGCCGTCGCCGCACGACGAAGGCGCGCGAGGAGGCCCGCATCGAAGGAGCGGTCGCTGCGGCCCTCGCCGCACGGGACGCTCCGGCGCCTGAGCCTGCGACTTCGGCCGACGCCGCGATAGATCCTCCGGTTCGCTAGGTATCGGCGGGCGCCGCCGAGCGTCCGTCGCGGCCTCGGAGCGTCGTGACGCTCGCCGTCGCGGCGTCCCACCGGCGAAGAGCGACCCCACGACCGGAGAAGCCGTCCCCGAGGAGCGCGCGTGCGCGATCGAGGTCTGTCAGGCGGAGCCGCCGGGCGAGGGTGACGTGCGGTGCCCATTCCTCTGGTGCGGTGTGCGCAGCATCCGTCCCCTCCGGTGCCGCGTCGTGCACCGCGTCGCGCACTGCCCGGAGCGGCCCGTCGAGGATGGCGGGGCGCATCAGCACGCCGCGGTCGCCGTGTGCGAACAGCGCGGGCTGCTCCAGATGCAGGTCGATGGGGAGGAGCCCGCACGCCTCCTCGAAGCCGATCGACGGCAAGGTCGTGCGAACGAGGAGGGTGATGTGCGGCCGGTTCGACGCGGAGGGGTTGAGCCCCATGCTCGACAGGCCCTCGCCGGCCAGGCGCGTCCAGTCGGCGCGCACGCGCGCCTCGGTCGCGGCATCCAGGAGCAGCTCGATGCTGACGACGTCGGACATCAGCGATACGGGTTGCGGGTGTCGCCATCCTGAGCCGCGTCGGCGCGGCCGGCGGCGTACCCCTGATCCCACGCGTCTCCCAGCGCCTCGCGCATGCGCGATGTCGCTGCCTCGCGCGCGCGGAGCGCCTCGACCCCGTCTTCCTCCAAGGAACGGATGCCACCGGTCGGGCGATCGACGTTCGTGCTCATCCGGGCACGCTAACAGGCCGATGCGCCGTCGTAGAATCTCTTGTGCCTCCCGAGAATCCCGTCGCGCCTGACCTGCCGCCCAGCGGCATCGATCCCGACGATCTCGAGACCACCCTGCGGGTGCTGGAGGGCATGGCCGAGGTCGATCAGACCCACCCCGACTACGTCGCGGTCCGCCGCGCCACCGCCGCCATGTTCAAGGCGGTGAAGAAGGTGCGACGCCGCGAGATCCGAGACGCGATCGCGGAAGCCGACCGCCAGGTGGTCGCCGCCACCGCCACGGGTGCGCCCGACCGCATCGACGACGAGACGCGCGGCATCCCGATCAGCACGGCCACCGCGGCGCCGACCGCCGGCACGCTGATCAAGGCGCGCGCCTGCTACATCTGCAAGCAGCCGTACACGCTCGTCGACGCGTTCTATCACCAGCTCTGTCCGGACTGCGCGGCGATGAGCCACGCGAAGCGGGACGCCCGCACCGACCTCACCGGCAAGCGCGCGCTGCTGACCGGCGGACGCGCGAAGATCGGCATGTACATCGCGCTCCGGCTGCTGCGCGACGGCGCGCACACCACGATCACCACGCGCTTCCCTCGCGATGCGGTGCGCCGGTTCAGCAGTCTGCCCGACGCGCCGGAGTGGATCGATCGGCTCAAGGTCGTGGGCATCGACCTGCGCGACCCGGCTCAGGTCGTCGGGCTCGCCGACGACGTCGCGGCCGCCGGCCCGCTCGACATCCTGATCAACAACGCCACTCAGACCGTCCGCCGCTCGCCCGGTGCCTATCAGCCGCTCGTCGACGCCGAACTCGCCCCGCTCCCCGACGGACCGCTGCCCGAACTCGTCACGTTCGGCCACACCAACGACCAGCACCCGCAGGCACTCGAGCGGTCGGTGTCGGCCCACCCGATCCTGGCGGCCGCCGCGGCGCGCGCCGACGAGCTCACCGAGCAGGCGATGGCCGCGGGGTCGAGCTCGCTCGAGCGCCTCAACGCCGGCACGGCGATCGACGCCGGCGGCCTCATCCCCGACCTGCACGACGTGAACTCATGGACGCAGCGCGTGGACGAGGTCGACCCGCTCGAGATGCTCGAGGTGCAGCTGGCGAACACGACCGCGCCGTTCCTGCTCATCTCGAAGCTGCGCCATTCGCTCGCGGCGAGCCCGGCGCGGCGCACCTACATCGTGAACGTCAGTGCGATGGAGGGCGTGTTCAACCGCGGGTACAAGGGCCCGGGGCATCCGCACACGAACATGGCCAAGGCCGCCGTCAACATGCTGACGCGCACGAGCGCCCGCGAGCTGTTCGAGACCGATCGCATCCTGATGACCAGCGTCGACACGGGATGGATCACCGACGAGCGCCCGCACCCGACCAAGGTGCGTCTCGCCGAGGAGGGCTTCCACGCACCGCTCGACCTCGTCGACGGCGCCGCACGCGTGTACGACCCGATCGTGCGCGGCGAGGCCGGCGAAGACCTGTTCGGCGTGTTCCTGAAGGACTACGCCCCCGGTCAGTGGTGATCCGCCTCCCCGAGCCCGGCCACCGCGTGGTCGTCCGATACCTGCTGCCCTCCGGACAGGCGACCGACGCGCTCGGGATGCTGGTGGCCGCGGACGCCGAGACCGTCATCGTCGACGGCAAGCGTGGTGTGGAGCGGATTCCTCGCTCGGCGATCATCGCGGCGAAGGCCGTTCCTCCGCCGCCTCCTCCACGACGTCCGCACGCCGCACCGCTGGCTCCGCCCCCACCCCCGGCGGTCGAGTAGGCGCGCCGGCGACGTATCGAGACCCCCGGCAGGTCCGAGATCGCCCCGGCGGTCACCCCTCCGTGTGCGCGTAGGCCGCAACCACCAACGGCCTCAGCGCGGCCACCTGCTCCTCGCCGATCCGCGGAAGGTAGAGGCATCCCTTCCCTCGCTTGATCGGCCCGAGCGCCCGGACGAGCGCTTCGCCCTCGGGTGCGTCGAGGAGGCCGTACAGCACGCAGCTGCTCGCGCGGGCGGCGAATCCGACCCGCATCGTGTCGCCTTCGCGGCCGCTCTCGTAGCGGTAGTGGCGCGAGCCGAATCCGACGATGCTCCCGGGCCACATCTGCGGCCGTTCGCCGGTCACGTCGCTCAGGAGCGCGATCAGCGCCCGCGCGTCCGCCCGACGCGCCTCGGTCAAGCCCTGCAGGTAATCGGTCACCGCCGCGTCATCGCTCACGGACTCATTCTGACGGGATCCGGCGGCCCTGCCCAGGCCGGCTCGTGCGCGTAGACGAACGTGCCGTGATAGCCGTACACCTCGCACCGCGAACACCGAGCGAAGCGATCGGCACCGCAGGCCCGCCCAGATGTAGGTGCCGTTCCCGACGCCTACGTGTCCGTCGGGGATGTCAGCGAAGTACGTCTGCAGCTGCGGGTGCAGTGCGGTGAACCGTTCTCCCAGAGTTCGTCGGATCGGATTACTGAACATGTTCACAAACGTACTACGGTCGAGTCATGAACAGGTGTACTCAGCCCGTGGCCGTCGTCGCGGGCGGGAGCGGGTTCATCGGTCGACACCTCATCGCGGCGCTCACCGACGACGGCTACGCCGTGCGTCGGATCGGGCGGAACCAGGCAGTCCGGTGGTCCGACGCGCGCGCCATGCGTCACGCCGTCGACGGCGCCGCCCTCGTCGTCAACCTCGCCGGCCGCTCGGTGGACTGCCGCTACACGGCGCGCAATCGTCACGAGATCCTCGACTCGCGCACCGCCACGACGTCCGCGCTGCGCGAGGCCATCCGCACCGCCGACGCACCGCCGCGCGTCTGGCTCAACGCGTCCACCGCGACGATCTATCGCCACTCCACGGAACGGCCGAATGCCGAGGTCGACGGCGTGATCGGCGAGGGCTTCTCGGTCGACGTCGCCACCTCCTGGGAGCGGGAGCTCTTCGAGGGCGACCTGCCGCACACCCGCCGGGTCGCCCTGCGGATGGCGATCGTGCTCGGCGACGGGCCCGCCGCGCAGCGCCTCCTCTTGCTCGCCCGACTCGGCCTGGGGGGCGCGCACCACGACGGGTGGGCGCCACCGCACCGCCGGTATCGCGGCATCGGCACGCATCCGACCGGCTCCGACCGCGCCCCCTGGTACCGCACCCACGGGCGGCAGCGCTTCAGCTGGATCCACATCGACGACGTCATCGCCGCGATGCGCTTCCTCCGCGACAACGACGAGCTCAGCGGTCCGGTGAACCTGACATCGCCGAATCCGTCCGACGACCGCACCCTCATGCGCACGCTGCGACGCGTCGTGGGAGCACCGTTCGGGCTGCCGTCGAACCGGTGGATGATCGACGCGGCCATGGCCGTGTTGCGCACCGAGCCTGAGCTGATCCTCAAGAGCCGGTGGGTGCTCCCCGAGAAGCTCCTCGACGCCGGGTTCTCGTTCCGTCATCCCGATCTCGAGGAGGCGCTCCGCGACGTGTCGCGACGCACCCGCTCCGCCCGATAGCGTCGGAGCGCAGCATCCGAACCGGAAAGCAGGTGCGCCATGGAGCGCTTCGACACCATCGTCGTCGGCGCGGGAGTGGCGGGACTCACCGCCGCGCGCCTGCTCACCGCCGCCGGCCGTCGCGTCGTCGTGCTCGAGGCGCGCGACCGCGTCGGCGGACGAGTATCGACCGACCGGCGCTTCGGCCTCGTCACCGACATGGGCGCCTCATGGATCCACGGGATCACCGACTCCCCCGTCGCGGCAGCCGCCGACGCGCTCGGCATGCGCACCGTCGAGTTCACCGTCGGCGGCTACCAGCCCGACAGCCGCCCGATCGCCTACTACTCCCCGGACGCGCGACGGTTGACGGATGCCGAGGCGCGCGCCTTCGCCGACGACATCCGCGCCGTCGACGTCGCGCTGCGTCACGCGATCGAGGAGTCGGCGAGGGATGCCTCGTACCGCGATGTGACCGAGGTCGCGCTGGCCGCACAGGGGTGGCCCGAGGAGCGCGCCCAGCGCGTGCGCGAGTACCTCGAGCACCGTTCGGAGGAGCAGTACGGCGCGTGGATCGGCGACCTCGCCGCCCACGGCCTCGACGACGACGCGATCGAGGGCGATGAGGTCGTCTTCCCCGACGGATACGACATGCTTCCACGGCAGCTCGTCGACGGGCTCGACGTTCGGCTCGTGCACGTCGTGTCGCGGGTGCAGTGGTCGGGCGAGGGCGTCGTGGTGACGACCGACCACGGCCCGTTCGCCGCCGATTCGGCGATCGTGACCGTGCCGGTCGGGGTGCTCCGATCCGACGACTTCGCGATCGAGCCGCCCCTGCCCGAGCCGAACGCGGGAGCGCTCGGGCGCCTCGGGATGAACGCGTTCGAGAAGGTGTTCCTACGCTTCCCGACGAAGTTCTGGGACGACGGCGTCTATGCGATCCGCCAGCAGGGCACCGAGGGTCGCTGGTGGCACTCCTGGTACGACCTCACGGCTCTGCACGGCGTGCCGACGCTCCTGACGTTCGCGGCCGGTCCGGCCGCCGAGGCGACACGGGACTGGAGCGAGGACGATATCGCCGCATCCGTTCTCGATCAGCTGCGCCGCCTGTACGGGGAACGGGTGGAGGCGCCGACGTCAGTGCACGTCACCGACTGGCAGGACGACCCGTGGTCGCGCGGCTCGTACGCCTACATGACCCTCGGTGCCTCGACGGCCGACCACGACGACCTGGCGACCCCCATCGGCGGCGTGCTGCACCTCGCCGGCGAGGCGACGTGGACCGACGACCCCGCCACCGTCCCCGCCGCAATGCTGTCGGGCCACCGCGCCGCCGAGCATGTACTCGGTAAGGCCGTGCCGATCCGAAACGCCTGGAGCTGAGACCACCTCGCCTGCCGCGCTCGGGTGCAGGCGCCCGGTTGCGACACTCGCCTTCGACTCAGGTCGTGCGGTCGCCGCGACGCTCGGGCTCCAGCTGGTCGACGTCGATCCGTCGGGAGATGACGTCGGATGCCACGTCCCCGAGCCGTCGCTGAGCGGACCTCGCGTGGGCGCGGAGCACTTGGAAGGCAGCATCCATGTCCAGTCCGAGGCTCTGCGCGATGTATCCCTTCGCCTGCTCGATCACGACGCGACTGTCGAGGGCACGCTGCAGCTGCCCGCGCGCGAGCTGCGCCTCCTCGACCAAGCGCTGCTGGAGGATGCTGATCGTGGCGATGTCGGCGAGCGTCTTGGCGGCCAGTGCATCCTCCGCATTCAGCTCACCGACATGACCTCGGAAGAGGTTGAGCGAGCCGATCGTCGAGTCACGAAGCCGCATCGGGATGGCGTGCAACGACGCGAACCCCGACTTTCGGGCGTCTTGGGCGAATCGAGGCCAGCGGTCCTGCACCTCTCGCAGGTCGGCGACAGAGACGACCCGGCCCGAGTATGCCGCCTCGACGCAAGGCCCCTCACCGGCACGGAGCTGCATGAGTCCGATGAGCTCGCTGCGTTCGCTCGTGGACACGATGACCTCGAGCTGGCCGCCTCCGCCGATGAGAAGAATGCCCGCCGCCGTCGTATCGAAGATCTTGATCGACTCGTCCACCAGGAGCTGGAGAAGGTCGACGACATCGAAGTCGTCGACGAGCGAGTCGGCCAATGTGCCCACTGTCCGCAGGAGCTCGTCTTCGCGTGTGCTCATAGTTGAGTGTAGGACGCGGCCCTCACGGTTCGAAGGTCAGCCGACGGGATACGACGTCGCGAGCCACGTCGCCGACCGGACGACCGGACGAGAACGCTCGACCGCGCAGCACGAGCATCGCATCATCAACTCCGATCGCCAGCTGAGCGGCGATCATCCCCGAGGCTTGGTGCGTCTCTCGCCGCGAATGCGGTTCGACGATCATCTCTCGACCAGGATCGTCGAGGTCGTCGAGAGCATTGCGCAGCACGCGGCGTGAGACGACGCCCGCCAAGGCCGTCGCGTCATCGATGGCGCGGGAGGTGAGGGTCCGCGGCGCATCGCAATAGAGGTCGACGATGCCGACATCCAGGTCGCCGACGAACAATGGGAATGCGAACAGGGCACCGATCTGGAGCGCGTGGAACGCCTCTCGCGCCCCCGGCCACCGTTCGCCACCCCGAGCGAGGTCGGGCGAGAGCACCGGGCGGCGTGCGCGGATCGCGTCCCAGCAGGGTCCTTCACCGAGGTCGATCTGTATCTCGTCGATGCGCGCCGCGGTCACGTCGGTCGCGCACACGGTCTGACTGCCCAACGGCTGTCCGAGCGTGGAGACTGCCACTCCGGTCACACCCACGACGCGCAGGAAGGGTCCGCACAGATCTCCGCGGCCGTCCGTCCCCGCCAGTTGCAGGAACGCACTGTCGAAGGCTTCCCGGCCGCTCCCTTGAGCAGACACGTCCACAGTTCCCCGTCCGTCTCGATCGACCGACGAGGCACCGCGTGACAGTGTCGTCGGCGCCCACGCTACACCTCGCGGTCCTCCGTACCGGGTTGCTCGCCTTGCCACCTCCGCACTCGCTAACTCGCGGACGCGACACATCGACCGATCCACGCGCGCACATCTCGCACACGCTCGCGGAGGTGTTCGCCGGGAGGAACGACCGATCGCCGTGCGCGGCCGAGGCGTGGGAACCTGCCGAGCGGCACAGACGCCGCGTCGAACGCCACGAACCCGCCCCGGACAGCGAGCACGTAGCCGACGGGACTGCTGCCCCGCCGAGCGAGGTGCAGTCCGGGCTCCACCAGAACCCAGACGACGCGCTCATCGAACGCCTCGCTCGAAGGGGATCCATCCTCCGGGTCGACCGAGATCATCACGATGCCTCCATGGATGCGCACGAATGCGCGAATGGAGTCGACCGGGGTCTGGGGGCAACCTTCGGCGAATGTAACCCCGGACTCGCCGAAGCACAATGTCATCCTCGGGACGCGCTCCCACCGGCCGTCCGGCGATCGGGGCGAGGAAAGGAAGCTCGATGCACGCACCGCGACCGTTCAGAAGAGCAAAAAGGCTCGAGATCCGCGTGATTCCGCGGCTCCCGAGCCCTCTTGTGCGACAGCGGCTGTTCTTGCGAACGGTGGAGATGGGGGGAATCGAACCCCCGTCCAACGCTGAGTCTCTGCGTCTTCTCCGGGCGCAGTCTGTGGAAGCGTTCTGCTCGGCTCCGACCTTTGTCACAGACACCTAAGTCGACGAGCCCAGCCTGGGAAGAGTCCCGTGCGACGTCCAGACGCCATCGCACAGCAAGATCCCTAGATGACGCCAGAATCCGTGTCGGGATCACCCACGGTCTGACGGACTATCGGGCTCGCTTAGGCAGCGAGGGCGAAGTCGTTGCGCTTGGTTTCGGCAACTATGGTTTTGCAGAGATCGTTTACGAGATAACCCTGCATCCTCGGCCCGCTTCTCGTAGATTCACAAGCGATGTCGAAACCGATCATCCCCGTGAGCCTTCTTGCGAAGGAGCCGCTGTCACGCTGTTGAATTTCCAGATCAGATGCCTCAGGCACCCGAGCACATCAGGATACAACGGATCGGCGACATCCGTCATTCCGGCGCCCGGTCCGGCGACGTGACGCGGACCCGACGGGCCTCGTACAGTGCTCCTATGACCGAAGTGATCATCACCGTCCGCGGCGAGCACGAGGTGCGGATCGCGCCGGAGCGGGGCGTCGTGCACCTCACCGTGCGCGCCGAGGGTCACTCTCGGCCGCCGGTGGTGGAGCGTGTGGCCGCACTCGCGGCCGCGGTGCGCGACGAGCTGTCGGCACGCGAGGCATCCGGAACCGTCGACGACTGGTCGAGCCAGAGCATGGCCGTCTGGTCCGACCGCCCCTGGAACGCCGACGGCACGCGCCTGTCGCCCGTGCACTACGCGTCGGTCGATGCGACGGCCACATTCTCGGACTTCGCCGCTCTGTCGGAGTGGGTCTCGACGATCGCCGACCGCGAGGGCGTACAGGTGGGCTGGGTCGACTGGCAGCTCTCGCCTGCGACACGCTCCGCCCGCGAGCAGGAGGTCGCCGCCCAGGCCGTCGCGGTCGCGGTCGCCCGCGCCACCGCGTATGCGCGAGCGATCGGCCGCGACGCGATCACGCCCCTCGAGATCGCCGACCTCGGCCTGCTCACCCGCGGCGAGGCGGCCCCCTCGCCCGCCGCACCCAAGATGATGCGCGCCGCTTTCAGTGCGATGGATGCCGCGAGCGGCGCCCCGGCGATGCAGTTCCAGCTGGCGGACATCACGCTCACCGCGGCCGTCGAAGCACGCTTCGTCGCGAGCTGACCGCCGCTACTCGCCGAGGCGGTTCTTCGAGCGCATCGCACGCTCCGCTTCGCGCTTGTCCTGCCGTTCGCGGATGGTCTGACGCTTGTCCCACTCGTGCTTGCCCTTGGCGATCGCGATCTCGACCTTTGCGCGTCCGTCGGAGAAGTACAGCTTCAGCGGGATCAGCGTGTAGCCGCCCGCCGACACGGCGTGCGAGAGCTTGATGATCTCGTCCTTATGCAGCAGCAGCTTGCGCGTGCGCTTGGTCGAGTGGTTCGTCCAGTGCCCCTGGGAGTACTCCGGGATGTGCACGGCGTCGAGGAACGCCTCGCCGCCGTCGATGTACGCATAGCCGTCCGACAAGTTCGCCCGCCCCTGGCGCAGCGACTTCACCTCGGTGCCGGTGAGCACGATGCCCGCCTCGTACGACTTCTCGATGGCGTACTCGTGGCGCGCGCGACGGTTGGTCGCGATGACCTTCTCCCCGCGTTCCCTGGGCATGACTCTTCCGATCCGATGGGTGGTGTGCAGCCCGTCAGTCTAGCCGACCCCGGCGTGCGGCGTCCTACGCCCGCAGCCAGCGTCGGATCGCGAAGCCCGCTGAGAAGGCCGCGAGCACGATGCCGATCACCACGATCACCGGGATCACGGTCCACGCCTCCCCCATGCCGACCCATGTCGTGACGAAGGCGATCCGCCCGCGCAGATACTGGTTCACCCCGAAGTGCACCCCGGCGAGCACGGCCCCGCTGGCCAGCGCCGAGCCGATGAACGCGGCGAAGACGCCCTCCAGGATGAACGGGGTCTGGATGAAGCGATTGGATGCCCCGACCAGGCGCATGATGCCGATCTCACGCCTGCGCGCGTACGCCGACAATCGGATCGTGGTGGCGATCAGCAGCACCGCGGCCACGAGCATGAGTCCGGCGATGCCGACGGCGATGTACGTCGCGACGGTGAGCGCGGAGAACAGGGGTTCGAGGTACTGGAGCTGATCCTTGACCTCCTCGACGCCCGTCTGCCCCTGGAACGCCTCGATGATGACGTCGGAGCGCTGCTGGTCGACCAGGTTGATCGAGAACGACTGGTTGAACTGATCGGGCGAGAGCACGCTGCCGTAGTCGGACGGGAACTGCTGCAGCGCCTTGTCGTACGCCTCCTGCTGCGTCTCGAAGCGCACGTCGCGCACTAGCGGCGCGATGGCGGCGCTGTCGAGCTTCGCGCGCACGTCGGCGACCTGCTGCTCGGTGGCCACGCCGCCGGTGCACTGCGGCACGGTCGATGCCGACGTGCACATGTAGATCGTGACCTGGGCGCGGTCGACCCAGTACGCGCGCATCGTGCCGATCTGCATCTGCATGAGCATCGCCGCGCCGACGAAGGTGAGCGAGACGAACGTGACCAGCACGACCGAGATGACCATGGAGGCGTTGCGGCGGAGGCCGGACAGCGCCTCGCCCAGGATGAGACCGAACCTCACGACGTGGGCCCCACTTCGTCTTCGCCGTCGGCGCCGAGGCCGAGGCGATCGGCGACGCCCAGTTCGGCGACGTCGGGGATGTCGATCACCGGGATGCCCTGGGTCGAGGTCGCCGGCTCCGGCTTCTTCTCGACAGGAGGAGCCTCGAGCGGGTCCTGCACGGGCGCCGGGGCGGGACTGACGATCGCCGCAGGGCGGGTGATCGGGCGGGGCTCGGCGGCGGGTCGGGTGATCGCCGGCTGCCGGGCGGCGGCCAGAGCAGCGGCCTTGGCCGCAGCATCCGTCGCCTCCGCCTCGCTCAGCGACGAGCTGACCACCTCTTCGACGGCCTCGACCGCGGCATCCATCGCCTGCGGCTCGACCGCACCGACGGCGTTGACCTCGCGCTGCACCTCGAGCACCGCGGTGAGCGCCGCGATGGCGGCCGCACCCCGCTCGGGCTCCGGAGCGAGGCTCGGGATGCTGGAGGTGTCGCCGTATCCGCCGTGTCGCTCGTCGCGCAGCATCACGCCGTCGCGCAGCTCGATCACGCGTCGCTGCATCTGATCGACGAACCCGGCCTCGTGCGTCGCCATCACCACGGTCGTGCCGTTGGCGTTGATGCGCGCGAGCAGCTGCATGATGTCGACGGAGGTCCCGGGGTCGAGGTTTCCGGTGGGCTCGTCGGCCAGCAGCACCTGCGGGCGGTTGGCCAGCGCGCGCGCGATCGCCACGCGCTGCTGCTCGCCTCCGGACAGCTCGTGCGGGAAGCGCTTGCCCTTGCCCTCCAGACCCACGAGGGCGAGCACCTCGGGAACGGCCTGCTTGATGAACGCGCTCGAGGATCCGATCACCTGCAGCGTGAAGGCCACGTTCTGGAAGACGGTCTTCGACGGAAGCAGCCGGAAGTCCTGGAACACCGCGCCGATGTGCCGGCGGAAGTACGGCACCTTGCGGTTGCTGAGGGTGCGCAGATCGCGACCGAGCACGACGACGCGACCGTCGGAGGGGCGCTCCTCGCGGAGGATCATGCGCAGGCACGAGGACTTCCCCGAACCGGAGGCCCCGACGAGGAAGACGAACTCCCCGCGCTGCACCTCGAAGCCGACATCGTTGAGTGCGGGTCTGGAAGTGCCGCGATAGCGCTTCGTGACGTTCTCGAACCTGATCATGGCCGTGCCAGCCTAAGCGCGTGTCCGGGCGACCCCCCGCGCGACACTCGCGGGACGCGGCATCCGCGTCGGGACTATGCGACGGCTATGCCGAGGCCGCGCGGATGACGTCTCGGCTGGCTTCGAGAACCTCGGCGGGGTGGGTCAGGTGGCCTTGGTGCTCGACTCCCGGCCACGACAGCACCGGCGCGCCGATCTGCGCAGCCAGGGTCTCGTGGGCGCGGCGGAAGACGTGGCCGCGTTTGCGATCGGCGGTGATCACGACGGCCGGGACGCCCTGAATCTTCGACGTGTCCAGCCGCTTCGACACGGCTTCCATCCCCGTGAGGGCGCGACCGAGCTTGGGCGCGTCGAGGTCCGCGATCTTGAGCGTCGCGGCGCGCATCTCGGGCGCCATATTGTGCTTGCGTGCGGACTTCTCCGCGCTGCGGCGCAGCATCCCCGACAGCAGCCCGCCGATCACGGGCATGCCCATGAGCTTGACGGTGCTGTCCGTCTGCTTCGCGATCTTCGCGGCGAGTTCAGGGTCGTGCACCGGGGTCGGGTCGATGAGGACCAGCCCCGCGACATCCTCCGGATAGTCCGCCGCCAGCATCACGGCCACGGCGCCGCCAAGGCTCTGACCGATCGCGACGACCGGTCCCGTACCTGCCTCGGCGATGGCGGCATGAAGGGCCGCGGTCGCCTTGCTCAGCCCCTCGGTCTCGTTGGACGGACCGTTACCCGGCCGGTCGTAGAGGATGATGCGGCAACCGGGGTCTTCGCGCAGCCCTTCGAGCAGGCCGGGGAAGAAGCCGTCGACGCCCTCCGCCCCACCCGGGAGGAGCAGAACAGCAGGACCGGAATCGCCGAGTACCTCAATCATGTCGCGAGCCTAGTCGGGAAGCGCTCCAGGCTGAGGAATCAATCCTCTTCCGGGCGCTTGCGCCAGCGGATACCGGCGGCGATCAGGCCGTCGAGGTCGCCGTCGAACACCGAGGCGGGGTTGCCGACCTCGTAGCCGGTGCGCAGGTCCTTCACGAGCTGCTGGCCGTAGAGGAAGTAGGAACGCATCTGGTCGCCCCAGCTGGCGGTGATCGTGCCCGCCAGCTCCTTCTTCTTCGCCGCCTCCTGCTCGCGCTGCAGGATGAGCAGGCGCGTCTGCAGTACGCGCATCGCGGCGGCGCGGTTCTGGATCTGCGACTTCTCGTTCTGCATCGACACGACGATCCCGGTCGGCAGGTGCGTGATGCGCACGGCCGAGTCGGTCGTGTTCACCGACTGGCCGCCGGGGCCGGACGAGCGGAAGACGTCGACGCGGATGTCGCCCTCGGGCACCTCGACCTCGACGGCCTCCTCCATGACGGGGATGACCTCGACGGCGGCGAAGCTGGTCTGGCGCTTGTCGGCCGATCCGAAGGGACTGATCCGCGCGAGACGGTGAGTGCCGGCCTCGACGGACAGCGTGCCATAGGCGTAGGGGGCGTCGATCTCGAATGTGGCCGACTTGATGCCCGCACCCTCGGCGTAGGACGTGTCCATCACCTTTACCGGGTATTTGTGGCGCTCGGCCCAGCGCAGGTACATGCGCATCAGCATCTCGGCGAAGTCGGTGGCGTCGTCGCCGCCCGCACCGGAGCGGATGGTCACGACGGCCGACCGGTCGTCGTACTCGCCGTCGAGGAGCGTCTGCACCTCGAGCTGGTTGACGACCTCGGTCAGCTCGGCGAGCTCCTTGCGCGCCTCGACCGCGGAATCCTCGTCGTCCATCTCGAGCGCGAGCTCGACGAGGACGTCGAGATCGTCGAGGCGGCGCTCGATCGCGGTGACCCGGGCGAGCTCCGACTGGCGGTGGCTCAGCGCACTGGTGACCTTCTGCGCCTTCTCGGTGTCGTCCCAGAGGTCGGGCGCGCCGGCCTCCTCGCTGAGGCGGGCGATCTCGGCGGTCAGCGCGTCGACGTCGACGACCGCCTTGATGTCGGCGAAGGTCGAGCGGACGGCCTGTATGTCGGCGGAGATATCGAGATCGAGCATGACACTCCAGACTAACGTGGATGCACGTGACATCTCGCGACGGCTCCGGGGCCGGCACAGTCCTGCGGATGTTCGGGCCCATGGTCTACGGCCCGGCACTCCTGTTCGCCCTCGGCCAGGGCGCCGTCATCCCGCTCCTGCCGGTGATCGCGTCGCAGCTCGGCGCCGACCTCGCGGGAGCCGGCCTGATCGCCTCGACCCTCGTCGTCGGACAGCTGTGCGGAAACGTGCCCGCGGGCTGGGCCGTCGCGCGCTTCGGCGAGCGTCTGACGATGGCCGTCGCCGGAACCATCGCCCTGCTCGGCTTGGTGGGGATGCTGCTCGCCCCCTCTCTCGCTGTGCTCGCGGCATCCGCGTTCCTCATCGGTGTGTGCGCCGCTTCGTTCGGCCTGGCGCGTCACTCGTTCATGACCACGCGCGTGCCGGTCGCGTTCCGCGCGCGCGCCCTGTCGCTGCTGGGCGGATCGTTCCGGCTCGGGCTGTTCGTCGGTCCGTTCGTCGCCGCCGGGCTCCTCGCGGTGTTCGACGACGAGCATTCCGCGATCTGGTTCTTCGCCCTGTGCCTCGTCGCGACGGTGCTGCTCGTGCTCCTCGGACCGGATCCGGAGCGTCAGCCGCTTCCCGACGACGCACCGGCGGCCGCACGGCTCGAGGCGGGCGAGGACACCGGCGAGGCGGTGACCGGGTCGATCCCCGCCGTCGAGCGCGCCGGGGTGTTCCGCACGATGTGGCGCTACCGCGGCGTGCTGTCGCGCCTCGGACTGGCCGCGGCATCCCTCTCCGCCGTCCGCTCCGCCCGCCAGGTGGCCCTGCCCCTGTGGGGTGTGTCGATCGGACTCGACGCGCAGACGATCGCACTCGTGGTGGGCATATCGGGCGCGATCGACTTCGCTCTCTTCTACGCCAGCGGCCAGGTGATGGACCGGTTCGGACGGCTGTGGGCGGCGCTGCCGGCCATGGTGCTGATGGGCGGGGCGTTCATCGCGCTGTCGTTCACGCACGACCTCGGGTCGGCGGCGATGTGGTTCGCGATGTTCGCCGCCGTGCTGGGCGTGGGGAACGGGCTCTCCAGCGGCATCCTGCTCACCATCGGCGCCGACGTCGCGCCGCCGGAGAACCCGGCACCGTTCCTCGGGTCGTGGCGCACGCTCACCGACGCCGGAGGAGCGATCGCGCCGCTGCTGCTCTCCGGGATCGCGGCGGTGTCGTCACTGGCTCTGGCGACCGGCGCGATGGGCGTGATCGGGCTGCTCGGTGCCTCCGCTTTCGTGCGCTGGGTGCCGCGGTTCGTGCCGCGGCCATAGCCCACGGGGTCGGTTCATCGACTCCTCCCAGTTTTGAATCATTCAAATCAGGCATAGGGTGGTGTGCATGGACACGGAGCTCGAGAAGGCATTGCGCAGTGCCGGATTGAGGGCGACCGAGGGTCGTCTCGCCGTCCTCGGGGCGCTCGCCTCCCTGCCCCACACCGACGCGGAGCGCCTCTTCCGCGCCGTGTCGGCCATCGTGCCGAGCACGTCGATCCAGTCGGTGCACAACATCCTCGCCGACCTCACCGCGGCCGGTCTGATCCGCCGCATCGAGCCGGCCGGGTCGGCCGCGCTCTACGAACGGCGCATCGGCGACAACCACCACCACGTCGTGTGCTCCCACTGCGGAGCCGTCGCCGACGTGGACTGCGTCATCGGCGACGCGCCGTGCCTCACCCCGTCGTCGGCGGCGGGATTCGCCATCACCACCGCCGAAGTCACGTTCTGGGGCCTGTGCCCCGCGTGTCAGGCCGCCACCGCACTGCCCGCAACTCCCTAAACCCCGTTCTGCGACGTCGTCGCCCGCCTCTTCCGAGGCGAGGTCTCTTCGTCGCGCCCGCAATCCCCGCCAGAAACGAAGGAGACACCCCCATGTCCGTTCCTCCCACCACCTCCCAGTCGGGCGCACCCGTCGCCAGCGACGCGCATTCGCTCACCGTCGGCCCGGACGGGGTCACCGCCCTCTCCGACCGCTACCTCGTCGAGAAGCTCGCGCAGTTCAACCGCGAACGCATCCCGGAGCGGGTCGTGCACGCGAAGGGCGGCGGCGCGTTCGGCCGCTTCGAGGTCACGCACGACGTCTCGGCGTACACGCGGGCCGCGCTGTTCCAGCCGGGCGCCGTCACGGAGGCGCTCACGCGCTTCTCGTCGGTGGCGGGCGAGCAGGGATCGCCCGACACCTGGCGCGATCCGCGCGGCTTCGCGGTGAAGTTCTACACGACCGAGGGCAACTACGACCTCGTCGGCAACAACACGCCCGTCTTCTTCATCCGCGACGGCATCAAGTTCCCCGACTTCATCCACTCGCAGAAGCGCCTCCCCGGCTCCGGCCTGCGCGACGCCGACATGCAGTGGGACTTCTGGACCCTCTCCCCCGAGTCGGCGCACCAGGTCACCTGGCTCATGGGCGACCGCGGCCTGCCTCGCAGCTGGCGGCACATGCAGGGCTACGGCTCGCACACGTACCAGTGGATCAACGCCGCCGGCGAGCGCTTCTGGGTGAAGTACCACTTCGCCTCGGAGCAGGGCGTCGAGGCTCTGCCGGCCGCCGAGGCGGAGCTGCTGGCCGGATCGGACGCCGATCACTTCCGCCGCGACCTGCACACCGCCATCGAGTCGGGCGAACACCCGGCCTGGCGGCTGTCGGTGCAGATCATGCCGTACGCGGATGCCGCGAGCTACCGCTTCAACCCGTTCGACCTCACGAAGGTGTGGCCGCACGCCGACTACCCGCTGCGGCCGGTGGGAGTCCTTACCCTCGACCGCAACCCGGAGAACTTCTTCGCGCAGATCGAGCAGGCCACCTTCTCCCCCGCCAACACGGTGCCGGGCATCGACATCAGCCCCGACAAGATGCTCATGGCGCGCGTCTTCAGCTACCCGGACGCGCACCGCTACCGCGTCGGCACCAACCACGCCGAGCTGCCCGTGAACGCCCCCCACGCCGCGCCCCTGCACAACTACTCGCAGGACGGCGCGGCGCGGCACGGATTCTCCCCCGCCGGCGCCCCGAACTACGCGCCGAACTCGTTCGGCGGCCCCGCCGCCGACGCCGCCGCGGCCGGAGAGGGCTCGTGGGAGAACGACGGTGCGCTCGTGCGCGCCGCCGCGACCCTGCACGCCGAGGACGACGACTTCGGCCAGGCCGGCACCCTGTACCGCGAGGTGTACGACGACGCCGCCAAGGAGCGCCTCGTCGACACCCTGCTCGGCCAGGCCGCGTCGATCACGGTGGACGACATCCGTGAGCGGTTCTACGCGTATTGGACGTCGGTGGATGCCGCGCTCGGCGCCCGTCTGCGCGCCGGCGCTCCGTCGGCCGCACCCATCGACCCCGGTCAGCTCGGCTGAGCGGGGTCGCGACGGCGGGGCGGTCCGGGCGGGCCGCCCCGCTCCCGACTTCGTGGGTCACTGCAGCGCGGTGCGGCTGGTCGCCGTCGACTCCAGCGCGACCCCGTCCGGCACGAAGAGCGTGAAGACCGGCGGATGCCACGCCCCGGCCACCGTCACCCGGGCCGAGGCGCCATCCGGCGTACCGGCCGACACGAGCACCGCGCCCTGCCCGATCTCGGTCACGATCGCGGCGGCCTGATCACGTACCCCGTCGTCCGTGAGGTCGGCGCGAGGCCAGTCGCCCGTGAGCGAGATGGTGAACCCGTCCGCACCGGCCAGGGCCGCGGCATCCGCCACCGAGTCCAACCGCTTCTGCGCGAGGTACAGACTCGTGGCGTTCACGCACACCAGCAGGGCGACGATCGCGAGCAGGGCGTAGCCGATCGTGAGGAGCAGGATGCTGCCCTCCTCGTCACGCGGCACCCGCGGCGTCATTCCGCACCCCAGAAGCGAGACACCTTCTGCGCGGCGGATGCCTCGATCGGGATGCTCGCCAGCCGTTCGAGGCCGAGCACGGGAGGCACGAGCGGCAGCGCCACGCGCGCAGTGACCGTCACCACGACGGTCGCGCCCGCCTCAGGACAGGCGCCCCCGGCCGGGCGGCACGACATCGCCACGTCGACGTGCGCCGGGTCGATGCCGTACTCGGCCACCACGGCGTCGAGCACCCGCGCCGCCTCGACGCGGGCGGTGGCGGCATCCGTCGCCTGCGACACGGTGCGGGCGAGGTGCCGGGCACCCGCCTCCACACCGAGCGACTGGCCTTGGATCAACCCGAGGGACACGATCAGGTAGACCACGGGCACGAGCAGCAACAGCCCGACCACGATGAACTCCAGCGCCGCAGACCCGTCGTCGTCCTGGAGTCCGGCGCGAGCGCGGACCCGTTCAGCCCAACGATTCCACGGGGGCACGCGCGGTCACCTCCATCGCGCGGGGCACGCCGAGCAGACCCATCAACGGCAGCGTCGTGGTGACGGTGACCTCCACCTCGGCACCGTTCTGCCTCACGGCGACCTCACCCGCGTAGTCGCCGCCGACGGTGCGCGTCACGATCGCCCGGGTGCGTTCGGCTCCGTCGTCGAGGGTCGTGTCGGCCAGCGCCGCGTGGAAGGCACCCTCGACCGCGGCATCGTGCACGACGTTCCGCACGTAGATCGCGAGTCCCAACTGCAGCACGGCGAGGGTCAGGAAGGTCAGGAGCGTGCCGACGAGCACGAACTCCACCGGACTCGACCCGCGATCGTCGCGCAGCAGATCCCGCAGCGGGAGCCGCGACACCGTCAGAGTCCGGAGACCCGCGCGATCGCCTGCTCGAACAGCTGCGCGAGCGCGGGTCCGGCGAGCGCCCAGATCACCACGACCAGGCCCGCCGTCATGAGTGTGATCAGCACCCAGCCCGGGACGTCTCCTCGGTCGTCGTCGCGCAGGCTCCCCCACGCCGAGCGCCATCGCACCTGGGCGTGGGCTCCGAGTTCACGGATCATCAGATCCCCCCTTCCGACCGTTGCCGGTCAACCGATTCCGAGTCGCAGCATGAACACTCCCGGGAACACCGCGAACAGGACGCTGAGCGGGAGGATGAGGAACACGAGCGGCACGAGCATGACGATCTCCTTGCGCCCGGCCTGCTCGATGAGCACGCGCTTCGCGTCTTCGCGGGCGTCCGACGCCTGCGCCTGCAGCACCTGGGCGAGCGGCGCACCACGGTCGATCGCGGCGACCAGGTGGTCGACGCTGCGCGACAGCGCGGGCACCTGCAGTCCCGTCGCCAGACGTGTGAGGGCCTCGGTGAGGGAGGATCCGGTGCCGACCGCGAGCACCATGGCACGGACCTCGCCGGTGAGGTCGCCGGCGCCCACGTCGCCCACGCGTCGCAGCGCGTCGAGCAGACCCTCGCCGGCCGAGAGGCACAGCGCGAGGAACTCCAGCACCGTCGGCAGCTCCTCCTCGATACGGTGCATGCGCTGCTTCGCCGCGCGGGTCAGCCAGAGGTCGGCCGCCACCGCCCCGGCCAGACCGAGCACGGGCGGCAGCAGCACGAGCGCGGGAGCGAATCGTCCGAGCAGGGCGAGCACCACGAGCAGGATGCCGCCCACCAGCACGCCCGCGACCGCCGCCGCGAGCTGGCGGCCCCGGAACGCGGCCACGTCGATGGACCAGCCGGACTGCCGCAGGCGGCGGGCCGTGGCATCCGATCCGCCGACGAGCGCGGCGAACCGATGCTGCACGGATCCCCACGTCGCGCGCCAATCGGTGGCCGCCGGAGACGTCCACGCGGTCGTCCCGCGCGGATCGGTGACGTCGCGGATGTACGGCGCGATGCGGCGGGACAGGCTGGGCGCGCCGATCCGCGGTGCGAGCGAGAGCAACAGGCACAGCCCGATCCCGAAGGCGGCGCCGAGCACGATCGCGGTGGCCAGCTGGGTCAGGGCGATCGCACTCATCCGAACCACCTCCGCGGCTCGGGCAGGCGGCCGATCCGCACTATGACGCGGTACGCGACGAACGACACGACGGCGCCGGCCACGATCAGAGCGACCCCTTCGGGGCTGGAGTAGGCACGGGCACCTTCGGGACGCGCCGCGAGCATCGCCAGGATGACCCACGGCGCGACGACACCGAGCACCGCGGCGCCGCGGATCCAGGACTGGCGCGCCTCCACCTCGGCCCGCAGCGTCACGTCGGCGCGGACGGAGGCGGACAGGGCGCGGAGCACCGACGTGAGCTCGGTTCCGCCGACCTGCCGCGCCATCCGCAGCGTCTCGAGGATGCGGTCGGCCACAGGATCGGCGAGCGCCGACTTGAGCCTCTCGGCACTGGAGTCGAAATGACCGGATGCCGCGAGGTCCCGACCGAACTGCGCGAACGCGGGGCGCAGCGCCACCGGCGCGGAATCCGCCAGGCTCGCCACCGCATCGGGCAGGGCCATGCCGGCGCGCACGGACGCGATCAGCAGGTCGCACACGTCGGGCCACAGTCCGCGGCGCTGCCGGCGCAGTCGGGATGTGCGTGCGCGGAGGATGAGCACGGGCGCGATCGCGCCGAGGACTCCCGCGACCACGGCGAGCGCCGGCACCGGGACGACGAGCCAGACGACGGCGGCGAAGACCAGCGCGGCGGCCAGCCCGGCGATCAGCACGACGCGCGGGGGCACGTGCCCGTACCCCGCGCCCTCGAGCAGCCGGACGAGGGCGTTCGACGTCGGCGCGGGGGCGAGCCGACGGCCGGCGGGCCAGAGCCACGGCGACAGCACGAGGAGGATCCCCGCCGCCAGCACCGCACCCCAGACGAACGTCATGCGTCGTCCCACCGGTAGACGGTGCGGGCCTCGACGGCGTCGCCCACGACGCGGCCGGTGGGTTCGACGAGTTCGACGACGCGGCGGCGACCCGCGGCATCCTTCGCGCAGTGCGCCACGAGGTGCACGGAGGTCGCGACGGCCGGCAGCACGAATCCGGCATCGATGTTGCGGCCCGCCAGCAGCGGGAGCGCCGCGAGCTTCGACAGGGCTTCGCGCGCGGAGTTCGCGTGGATGGTGGCGGCTCCGGGGACGCCGGTGTTGAGCGCCAGGAGCAGGTCGAGGGCCTCGGCGTCGCGCACCTCGCCGACCACGAGACGATCGGGACGCATGCGCAGCGCCTCCTTCACGAGGCGCCGTAGGGTGACCTCGCCCGACCCCTCGAGACTGGGCTGCCGCCCCTGCAGCGCGACGAGGTCGGGCGCGTCGATCGCGAGCTCGAAGGTCTCCTCGACCGTGACGATGCGGTGCGACGGCGGGCAGGCGCCCACCAATGCGCCCAGGAGCGTGGTCTTCCCGGCGTGCGTCGCTCCGGAGATCAGGATGCTGCGCCCGCCGCGGACGGCGTCGCGCAGCATCCGACCCGCCTCCGGTGCGAGCGAGCCCGCCGCCTCCAGCGCATCGAGGTCTCGGTAGGCCGCGAGGAACTTCCGGACGTTGACCGACCAGTGCCTCCGCGTGATGTCGGGGATCACGACGTGCAGACGGCTGCCATCGGGCAGCGACGCATCCACGAACGGCTGACTGAGGTCGACGCGACGCCCGGTGGCGTGCAGCATCCGCTCGACCAGGTCGCGCACCTGCGCGTCGGTGAGCGCCAGCGGTACGCGCTCGGATCGCCCGGCGCGGGCGACGAAGATGCGATCGGGGGCGTTGATCCACAGCTCCTCGACCGTCGGATCGTCGAGGTACGCCTGTAGCGGCCCGTAGCCCGATACCGCCGCGAGCACGTCGCGCACGCACCCCGCCTCGTCGTCGACGGGCACGAGGCCGCGAGCCAGCGCGAAGTCGTTGTGCCGACGCACCTCGGCGCGCGCGATCTGGACGGCGGCATCGGGATGCCTCGTCGGATCGGTCTGCTCGGCACGCAGTCGCTCCCGCACGCGCTCGGCCACGCTCGCCACGGCGGCGACGGGACGGGGCGCAAGACTCACCCGAGCATCCTCGCAAGTGCCGCGATCCCGCCGCGGAAGTTATCCACAGGTCGGACGGCAAAACGCTATGGCGCCGAGAGCCCCAGGACGGGATACAGGACCTCGAAGCCCTTCTGCAGACCGAGCGGGAGAACCGGCCCGACGTGGCCCTCGCCGGGCACGACGTAGTCGGTCACCGCCATGCCCGCGGCCTTCGCAGCATCCGACACCTTCTGCGCGACAGCCACGTAACCCGGGTCGGCTCCCCCGGCGGTGAACACCGCGTTCACCTCGCGGTACGCACCCTGAGGCGCCGCCTGCAGGATGCTGATCGGCTTCGCCGCCTCGAATGCAGCGGAGTCGCCGCCGTAGATCTCCGCCAGGACGCTCGCCGGATCCTCCGACCCGGGGAACTCCTCGCCCGAGACGTCGATGATGTTGCCGAAGACGCCCGGCTCCTGCGCTGCGTACTTGATCGCACAGCCGCCGCCGTTGGAGTATCCGGCGATCACCCAGTGCTCCGGGTCCTTCAGGACGTTCAGGTTCTTCCTCGCCCAGTCGACGACGTCCTTCTTGATGTAGGTCTCGGCGTTGCCGAAGGCCGTCGAGTCCGCGCATGCGGGATCGTCGCCGTTGCCGATCTGATCGGCCACGATCACGATCGGCGCGAGGCCGTTGTTCTTCGCGGCCATGTCGTCGAGGACGCCGCCGATGTAGCTCGGGTCGGGGTTGCCGGGAAAGCCCATCATCATGATCACCAGCGGCAGAGCGGGCGGATCGGCCACCAGAGCCGCCGGCGGAAGGTAGATGCCGGCGGGTCGGGCGCCGAAGCCCGAAATCGTGGCCGGGATCACCTGGGTGCCCTGGGTTCCCTTGACGGGCATGTCGGCCGGTGGCCTCCACCACTCGTGCAGCGGTCCGCGCGCCGGATGAGACCCGTGGGGGCTGGGCAGCGGTACCGGGTCATCGGCGACGATGCCGAAGATGCTGCCGAGTGTCGGGTTGAGACCGAAGACCGCGTTGACGCCGATCGTCCCGGCCAGGGCGAACCACAGGATCGCGAACACGGCCACGACCTTCCGCCAGACGCGCGCGTCCCACAGGCTGACCACCGCCAGTCCGACCGCGGCCAGTACGGCGACCGCCCACACCGCGATGATGCGGGGCTGCGCGACCGCGAGCCATCCGCTCCCCTCCGCCAGCACGAACGCTCCGAGACCGAGGAGCCCGCCGATCGCGACACCCAGCACCATCCGCAGCAGTCGTCGCGGCGTGAGGGGCCCGATCAGGAGCACGAGCACCAGTGCCGCGGCGATCGCGTACACGATCCACGGCACGGGTCCGGCGATGACCGGAAGCCTCCACAACGCGTCCACCCGCGAACCCCTCTCGACCGGCGCCTCCACCATGATGCCCGTACGTCGATCCCGCGAGCGACACGGACCGGCGAACCGGGGGATCACCCCCAGGACATCCCCAGCAGCCCGGCTAGAATCGTGAGACCAGCGGGAGTGGTGAAATTGGCAGACACGCAGGATTTAGGTTCCTGTGCCTCCGGGCGTGTGGGTTCAAGTCCCACCTTCCGCACGGAGCGTCGGCCACCTTCCGCGCGAACGATCTGACCGCCGCAACGACGGGAATCTCATGCACCACGCCGCACTCATCCCCTGGCTCGACCCCACCGCCATCATCCAGTGGGCCGGTCCCTGGGCGCTGCTCGTGGTCTGCTTCATCGTCTTCGCCGAGACCGGCCTGCTGATCGGGTTCCTGCTGCCCGGCGACACGCTGCTGATCATCGCCGGCCTGCTCACCCACACGTCGAACATCTTCGGCGTGAACATCTGGGTGGTGTCGCTGCTGATCGCGCTGGCCGCGTTCCTCGGCGGCGAGGTGGGCTACTGGATCGGCCACAAGGGCGGCCCGCGCGTGTTCGAGAAGCGCGAGTCCGGTCTGTTCAGCGTGAAGAACGTCGAGCGCACCAACGGCTTCTTCGAGCGCTACGGCGCCCTCGCGGTCATCCTGGCGCGGTTCGTGCCGATCGTGCGCACCTTCGCCCCCGTCGCGGCCGGCATCGGTCACATGAACTGGCGGAAGTACTCGCTCTACAACCTCATCGGCGCCCTCATCTGGGGCTTCGGTCTGACGATGGTCGGCTACCTGATCGCCTACATCCCGTGGGTGCGCGACCTCGTGACGCGGTACATCGACGTGATCCTCCTGCTCGCCGTCGGCGGCACGGCGGTCGTCACCCTGATCCACTACCTCAACGAGCGCCGCAAGGCGCGCAAGGCCGCCGCCGAGGGCCACGCGGTCGTCGACCACGCCGAGGCCGAGTCGCTCGTGCTCGACGAAGAGGTCTTCGAGCACGGGCCGCAGCAGCCCCACCCGACCGACGGCACGCCGAAGGGCTGATCTCAGGAGGCCTTCGCGGCCTTCTTCGGCGCGGCTTTCGCGGGCGCCTTCTTCGCGGGCGCCTTCGCCGTCGTCGCCTTCTTCGCCGGCGTCTTGGAGGCGGATGCCTCGCCGGCCGCCTTCTTCGCGGAGGCCGTGGCCGCAGCATCCGCCGCCTTGCCGCCGCCTTCGCCGCGGGCCGCACGGCTGCGCTCGACGCTCGCGCGCAGCGCCGCCATGAGGTCGATGACCTCGCCACCGGCGTCGTCGTCCTCGTCGGAGGTGCCGAACGTCTCGGAGGTGTCGAGCGCGTCGCCCTTCTCGAGCTTTGCGTCGATCAGGGTGCGCAGCTCGACCTGGTACTCGTCGGTGAACTCCGCCGGATCGAAGTCGCTCGAGAAGCTCTCGACGAGGGACGCCGACAGTTCGAGCTCCTTCGCGCTGATGCGCACCGTCTCGTCGAGGGCCGGGAACGCCGCCTCGCGCACCTCGTCGGCCCACAGCAGGGTCTGCAGCACGAGCACGTCGTCACGCACACGCAGCGCCGCCAGACGCGTCTTCTGCCGCAGCGAGAACCGCACGATCGCGGTGCGCTCGGTCTGCTCGAGGGTCTTGCGCAGCAGCACGTAGGCCTTCGGCGAGGCGGAGTCGGGCTCGAGGTAGTAGGCGCGATCGAGGGTGAGCAGATCGATCTGGTCCGACGGCACGAACTCGACCACGTCGATCTCGCGGCTGCGCTCCGACGGCAGGGCGTCGAGGTCGTCCTTCGTCAGCACGACGGTGCGCTCACCGTCGTCGTAGGCCTTGTCGATGTCGGCGTACGGCACGACTTCGCCGTCGATCTCGCAGATGCGCTGGTAGCGGATGCGGCCGCCGTCCTTGTTGTGCACCTGGTGCAGCGACACGTCGTGGTCCTCGGTCGCGGAGTACACCTTGACCGGCACGTTCACGAGCCCGAACGTCAATGCACCCTTCCAGATCGCCCTCATGAGACCAGTGAACACGTAAAACGGATGCCGCGGCCAGTGCTCCGCCCGAGTCGCCGTGCATAACTCCGGTCAGTCGTGATTCCGACGCGGTGCGATCGGCGGATTTCCGAGGGTGTGCCGCGTCCGTCGACCGGATCAACCGGAGTTGTGCGCGGCGCGGTCGTCGGCCCGCTGTGGCACGGGCACGGCAGGATGGGGCCATGGCGGGCGAGCAGCTGGTGCAGGTCGGAGGGCGGCGCCTGCGCATCACGAACCTCGACAAGGTGCTCTATCCCGACACCGGCACCACCAAGGGCGAGGTGATCGACTACTACACGCGGGTCGGGCCGACGATGATCCCGCACGTCACGGGCCGGCCGGTCACGCGCAAGCGGTGGCCCGACGGGGTCGGGTCGGCGCAGCATCCGGAGCAGTCCTTCTTCGCGAAGGACCTCGAGCGGGGCGCGCCGTCGTGGGTGCACCGCCTGCCGATCCCGCACTCGGGCGGCCCGAAGGACTATCCGCTCGTCGGGGACGTGCCCACCCTCGTCTACCTCGCGCAGGTCGCAAGCCTCGAGCTGCACGTGCCGCAGTGGCGGTTCACGCCCGCGGGCGAGCGCGGCGACGCCGACCGCCTCGTGCTCGACCTCGACCCCGGGCCGGGCGCGGGGCTCGCCGAGTGCGCGCAGGTTGCGCGGTGGGCGCGCGAGATCCTCGGGCACATGGGCCTCGATCCCTTCCCGGTGACCAGCGGCAGCAAGGGTCTGCAGCTGTACGCGGCGCTTCCGCCGGGTCAGTCGAGCGAGCAGGCGTCGGCCCTCGCGCACGAGCTCGCGCGCGCGATCGAGGCGGACCACCCCGACCTGGTGGTGAGCTCGATGAAGAAGGCGATCCGCGACGGCCGGGTGCTGATCGACTGGAGTCAGAACAACGGCGCGAAGACCACGATCGCGCCGTACTCGCTGCGCGGACGCGCGCACCCGAACGTCGCCGCACCCCGCACGTGGGACGAGCTCGACGACCCCGCCCTGCGGCAGCTGCCGTTCACCGAGGTGCTCGACCGCATCGAGACGATCGGCGACCCGCTCGCCCCCCTCGGCGTGCACGCGGGGGCCCGCGACGACGCGCCGCTCGCGACCTACATCTCGATGCGCACGGCCGGCCGCACCCCCGAGCCCGTGCCCGCCGATCCGGCCGCCGCACCGCCGAGCGAGGGACTGCCGATCTTCGTCGTCCAGGAGCATCACGCCACCGCGCTGCACTGGGACTTCCGCCTCGAGCACGACGGGGTGCTCGCCAGCTGGGCCGTGCCGCGCGGCGTGCCGCACACCACCGCGCGCAACAACCTCGCCGTGCAGACCGAGGACCACCCGATGGACTACGCCGCGTTCGAGGGCTCGATCCCCCGTGGCGAGTACGGCGGCGGCTCGGTCACGATCTGGGACGACGGCCGCTACGAGCTGGAGAAGTGGCGCGACGACGAGGTGATCGTCACGGTCGAAGGCCGACCGGGCGGCCCGCTCGGGCGGGTGCGTCTCGCGCTCATCCGCACGAAGGGCGCGGGCCCCAAGTCGCAGTGGCTGATGCACCGGATGAAGACGGATGCCTCCGGCCGCCCGCAGCCCGACGGCGCCCCCGTGGTCGCCTCACCACAGGCGGACGAGTCCCGCGGGGCTGCGGCGCAGGCGGACGAGCCCCGCGGGGCGGCGCAGGCGGCGACCGCGCCTGCGCTCGGGAGGAGAAATGCACAAGGGAGGAGGGATTCGGCGGAATCGTCCTCCCTTGTGCACATCTCCTCCGAAACCGCCGGCACGGCTGACGCTCCCCCGCTCGCGTGGCCCCCGGCATCCGCTGATCTTCGTCCGATGCTCTCCGCGACCGCCTCGCCGGAGCGCGCGGAGAGCGCCGCCCGGGGGTGGGGCGAGCCGTGGGCCGAGGCGAAGTGGGACGGCATCCGCGCGATCGGGGTCTGGGACGGCAGGCGCTTGCGCCTGTGGGCGCGCAGCGGAAACGAGTCGACGGCGAAGTACCCCGAGATCAGCGGCGTCGACGCGGGGCTCGGCCCCGAACCGGCGATCGTCGACGGCGAGATCGTCGCGCTCGACGAGCGGGGGCGACCGAGCTTCCCGCTGCTGCAGACGCGGATGAACCTCGCGCGGCCGGCCGAGATCGCACGCGAGGCTGCGCGCACGCCGGTGCGCTACTACCTGTTCGACGTGCTCGGCGCCGACGGTCGTGATGTCACCGGCCTGCCGCTGCGCGCGCGGCGGGCGCGCTTGGAGACCCTGGCCGCGAGCGCGATCGACGCGATCGTGGTGCCGCCCGTGTTCGACGACGTGCGCGGCGCGCTCGAGGCGAGCCGGCAGTTCGCGCTCGAGGGCATCGTGGTGAAGGATCCCTCGTCGACGTACCGGCGCGGCATCCGCACCCAGTCGTGGCTCAAGGTGAAGCTCACCCGCACGCAGGAGGTGGTGATCGCCGGCATGCGGCCCGGGCAGGGCGGGCGCTCGGCGACGTTCGGATCGCTGCTGCTCGGCATCCCCGGTCCGGACGGTCTGCAGTACGCCGGCCGGGTCGGGTCGGGATTCAGCGAGAGCACGCTGCGCACCCTGCAGGGCCTGCTCGACCCGCTGCGCACCGACACCACCCCGCTCGTCGGAGTGCCGGCACTCGATGCGCGCGACGCGCTGTGGGTGCAGCCCGAGCTCGTCGGCGAGGTCGAGTACGCCGAGTTCACGCCCGGCGGCATCCTGCGCCATTCGCGCTGGCGCGGTCTGCGGCCGGACAAATCCCCCGCCGACGTCGCGCGCGAGGACTGACCGGGGTCAGGCGTGCGGCTCGTTCTCGGGATGCCCCGCGGGTTCGAGCTGGAAGGTGGAGTGCGCCACGTCGAAGTGGTGCGCGAGGCAGTCCTGCAGAGAGCTCAGGATGCCTCCGGCCCGGCCGTGCTGGAGCGCCGCGGCATCGACCACCACATGGGCGGTGAAGACGGGCGCGCCTCGGGTCAGCTGCCAGACGTGCACGTCGTGCACGTCGACGACACCCGGGGTGCCGAGGATGTGGTCGCGGATCTCCTGCACGTGCATGCCCTGGGGTGCCGCCTCGCTGAGCACCGACGCCACCTCGCGCAGCAGGCCGATCGCGCGCGGCACGATCATGGCGGCGATCAGCAGCGACGCGATCGCGTCGGCGCGCGCCCAGCCGGTCACGAGGATGACGATCGCCGCGATGATGACCATCGCCGATCCGAGCAGGTCGCCGAGCACCTCGAGGTAGGCGCCGCGCACGTTGATGCTGTGCTTCTGTGCGGCGCTGAGCAGCCACATCGCCACGGCGTTGGCGATCAGGCCGATGATCGCGATCAGCAGCATCGGGCCGCCCGCGACCTCCGCCTCGGCGGGCGCGAGCAGCCGCTGCACGCCCTCGATCGCCACCCACACCGACAGCACGATCAGGATCACGCCGTTGATCAGCGCCCCGAAGACCTCTGCGCGCTGATACCCGAACGTGCGCCGGTCGTTCGCCGGCCGCGCGGCGACGATGCTCGCCACCAGCGCGATCACGAGGGCCGCCGCATCCGTGAACATGTGCACCGCGTCGGCCAGGAGCGCGAGCGACCCCGACACGATCGCCCCGACGATCTGCACCACCATGACCACCGAGGTGATCGCCAGCGACACGGCCAGCAGTCGCCGGTTGCCGGCGCCGCGGATGCCGCCGGTCGGCGCGTGATCGTGCATGACCCCAGGCTAGGGCCGGAATCGCCGCCGGACGCCCCGTTCGCCTAGTCGGGAACGATCACGATTCTCACTCGCGCCGACGTCCGGGCGACGCATCTTCGGACGCGGTCACAGGGCGGCTCGAGTGTCGGGCGCGCACCGCGTCGATAGAGAGCCCGACGAGCCTCGTCACACCCATGTTGAGGGCGTACAAAGCGGCGACGACCAAGACGATCCCGACGACGACGGCCCCCATCACCAGCACCCCGAACACGATCGGCCCGCCGAAGGCGACGAACGCGAGGCTCCCGTTGTCCATGCCGCGAGCGTAGTCCGACCGGGGCGAGTCCGTGCCGATCGAACGCTCGCCGCAGGTCAGAGGGTCGTCAGCAGAGGCGTCAGCGCGGCGAAGGCGCGGGCGCGGTGTGAAGCGGCGTTCTTCTCCGCGGCCGACCATTCGCCGACCGTGCGCTCGGCGCCGGCGGCCTGACCGTCGGGGATGAAGATCGGGTCGTAGCCGAAGCCGCCCGAGCCGTCGGGCGCGGTCGCGAGTCGCCCCGGCCAGACGCCCTCGACGACGTGCTCGGCGCCACCGGGGAGCACGAGGGCGATCACCGAGGTGAAATGCGCCGTGCGATGCGGGTCGGCGATGTCGGAGAGCTGGTCGAGCAGCAGCTCCAGGTTGGCGGCGGCGTCCTTCGCGTGTCCGGCCCAGTAAGCGGAGAACACCCCGGGCGATCCGCCGAGCACGTCGACGCAGATCCCGGAGTCGTCGGCGAGGGCGGGAAGTCCGGTGTGGGATGCCGCGGCCCGGGCCTTGATGAGCGCGTTCGCCGCGAACGTCACGCCGTCTTCGACCGGCTCCGGCCCGTCATAGGAGATCACCTCGAGGTCGGGGCGCGTCGCGGCGACGATGCCCTGGAACTCCTCGACCTTGTGCGGGTTGTGCGTCGCGAGGACGATGCGCTGCGGCATCCGCTACTCGGCCGCCAGCGCCGCGGTCTGGAACCCGCGGAGATCGGCGCAGCCGGCGACGCCCAGCTCGAGCAGCGCGTCGAGCTCGCGCTTGTCGAACGGCGCTCCCTCGGCGGTGCCCTGCACCTCGACGAACAGACCGCGACCGGTGACGACGACGTTCATGTCGGTCTCGGCGCGGACGTCTTCGACGTAAGCGAGGTCGAGCATGGGCTCGCCGTCGATGATGCCGACCGAGATCGCCGACACCGAGTCGAGAAGGGGCGTGGCCTTCTGCGCGATGAACTTCTTCGCGCGGCCCCACTCGATCGCGTCGGCCAGGGCGACGTAGGCACCGGTGATCGCGGCGGTGCGGGTGCCGCCGTCGGCCTGCAGCACGTCGCAGTCGATCACGATCGTGTTCTCGCCGAGCGCCTTGGTGTCCACGACGGCGCGCAGAGCGCGGCCGATCAGCCGCGAGATCTCGTGCGTGCGCCCGCCGACCTTGCCCTTGATCGACTCGCGGTCGTTGCGGGAGTTGGTCGCGCGCGGGAGCATGGCGTACTCGGCGGTGACCCACCCCTTGCCCTTGCCGGAGAGCCAGCGCGGCACACCGTTGGTGAACGACGCGGTGCACAGCACCTTCGTGCCGCCGAACGAGATGAGCGCCGAGCCTTCGGCGTGGGCGCTCCAGCCGCGCTCGATCGTGACGGGGCGCAGCTGATCGACGGAGCGGCCGTCGGCGCGGGTGATGTCGGTCATGGTTTCCTCCGGGGGTGAGGGTGGTGGGATGCCGCGATGCCGCGGTGCGTTCAGGCGTGACGGTGCGGGAGGTCGATGGCGCCGGTCTGCACCAGCTGCACGGTGCTCACCTCGCGACCCATCAGCCGATGCGCAAGGGTGAGGAACTCGTCGGCCGAGTCGCCGGTGGCCTCGTAGACGTCGGTGCGCGCAGCATCCGGACCCGCGAGCAGGTCGCGGGAGACCAGCTGACGGTAGACGTCCTTGGCGGTCTCGCTGTCGCTGGAGACGAGCGAGACGCCCTCCCCCATGACGTAGCTGATCGCGCCTTCGAGGAACGGGTAGTGCGTGCAGCCGAGCACGAGGGTGTCGACACCGGCGTCCCGCAGGGGCGCGAGGTACTGCTCGGCGGTGGCGAGCACCTCGGGCGAATCGGTGACGCCGGCCTCGACGAACTCGACGAAGCGCGGGCACGCCTGCGCGAAGACGGTTAGCCGCTCGTTGACCTCGAGCATGTCCTGGTAGGCGCGCGAACCGATCGTGCCGGCCGTGCCGATCACGCCGATCCGTCCGTTGCGGGTGGTCGACATGGCGGTGCGCACGGCCGGGCCGATCACCTCGACGACCGGCACCGAGTAGCGCTCGCGGGCGTCGCGGAGCATCGCCGCGGAGGCGGTGTTGCAGGCGATGACGAGCATCTTCACGCCCTGATCGACGAGGTCGTCGAGCACTTCCAGCGCATACCGTCGCACGTCGGCGATCGGCTTCGGCCCGTAGGGCGAACGCGCGGTGTCGCCGATGTACAGGATCGACTCGCGCGGCAGCAGCGCCGAGACCGCCCGGGCGACGGTGAGCCCGCCGACCCCGGAGTCGAAGATCCCGATCGGCGCGTCGTCCACGATCGACCAGCCTACGCCAGGCGCTCACGGCCGATCGCTAGGCTGACCGGATGAGCACCGGTCCGGCCTCTCCCTCCACCGCCCTGCACACGGATCGGTACGAGCTCACCATGCTCGACGCCGCCCTCCGCGACGGCACCGCCGAACGCCGCTGCGTGTTCGAGCTGTTCGCCCGGCGCCTGCCCGGTGCCCGCCGATTCGGCGTCGTCGCGGGCACGGGCCGGCTCCTGGGCCTGCTGCGCGACTTCCGGTTCGGCGACGACGAGCTGCGCTTCCTCCGCGATGAGAAGGTGGTGGATGCCTCCACCGTCGCGTGGCTGGAGGGCTACCGCTTCGACGGCTCGATCATGGGCTACCGCGAGGGCGAGGCGTACTTCCCCGGCTCCCCCGTGCTCACCGTGGAGGGCACCTTCGCGGAGGCCGTGATCCTCGAGACCCTGGCGCTGAGCGTGCTCAACCACGACTGCGCCGTCGCCACGGCCGCCGCGCGCATGTCGGTCGCGGCGGGCGACCGGCCGCTGGCCGAGATGGGGTCTCGACGGGCCGGCGAGGAGTCCGCGATCGCCGCCGCGCGGGCCGCGCACATCGCCGGGTTCGGCGCGACCTCCAATCTCGAGGCCGGACGCCGCTGGGGCGTGCCGACGATGGGCACTGCCGCGCACGCATGGACGCTCCTGCACGACACCGAGGAGGACGCGTTCCGCGCCCAGGTGGCCGCCCTCGGCCCCGAGACCACGCTGCTGGTCGACACCTACGACATCCGCCGCGGGGTGGAGCTCGCCGTGCACGTCGCCGGCACCGGCCTCGGCGGGGTGCGCATCGACTCCGGCGATCTCCCCACCGTCGCGGCGGAGGTGCGCGCGCAGCTCGACGAGCTGGGGGCGACCGGCACGCGCATCACGGTGACCAGCGACCTCGACGAGTACGCGATCGCGGCGCTCGCGGCATCCCCCGTCGACGCCTACGGCGTGGGCACGTCGGTGGTCACCGGGTCCGGGGCACCCACGGCCGGCATGGTCTACAAGCTGGTCGCCCGGCAGGATGCCTCGGGTGCGTGGATCCCGGTGGCGAAGGCCTCGACCGACAAGGGCAGCAAGGGCGGCCGCAAGGCGGCCTTCCGCACGCTCGAGCACGGCACCGCGACCCGCGAGCTCGTGGAGGTCGCGGACGGCTTCGAGACGATGCCCGCCGCCGCGGAGCATCCCGATGCGCGTGCCCTGCAGGTGCCGTTCGTCACAGCGGGTGACGTCGACGCCACCGCCGAGGGCCCGGCGGGCGTGGCCGCCGCGCGGGCGCATCACCTGCGTGTGCGCGAGGAGCTCCCGGTGCGCGCGCTCGCGCTCAGCCGCTCCGACCCGGCATTGCCGACGGTCTTCGTCGACGTCGCGTGAGGCTCAGCCGACCATCGACTCGTAGATCTCCTTGCACGTCGGGCAGACCGGGAACTTCTCGGGGTCGCGTCCCGGCACCCACTTCTTGCCGCACAGGGCACGCACCGGCTTGCCGGTGATCGCCGACTCGAGGATCTTGTCCTTCTTGACGAAATGCGAGAACCGCTCGTGGTCGCCCGGCTCGATGTTCTCCTCGCGGATGAGCTCTTCGAGTTCTCGGTCGAGGGTGGCCAGACCGCCATGGTCGGGACTGTCGAGAGGGGTGCTCATGGTGAGCCAGTCTATCCGCGACCCGCTCAGGTGGACTCGGCGAATTCCATCAGCCGGGAGGTGCGGCGGGTGAAGGCGAAGGAGCCCGCCCACAGTCCGACGACGAGGACCGCGACGCCGACCCCGACCCCGCCCCACAGCGCGGTCATGGCCTCGCCGAGGTCGACGGTCAGCGCCCGCCAAGCCCACCACAGTGCCGGCACACTCAGCAGCAGCGCCCCGATCAGCACGACGCCCTGCGTGATCGCGCCGCCGGAGCCGACCCGCTGAGGCTGCTGGAAGGGACTGTCTCCGGGCCGGGCCACCGCATACGGGGCGACCGCGGAGGCGATCGACGACAGGCCGAGGCCGCTCAGGAACAGCGACGCGCAGACCCCGACCATCGCGGGCAGCAGCGCCCAGCGACCGTGTCCGGCGATCACGAGCGGAATGGCGATGGCCAGCACCGGCACCGCGATCAGGAGCACCGGCACGAGGCGCCCGACGCGATCGGAGATGCCGCGCACCCCGCTCGCGATGTGCATCCACACCGCGCTCGAGTCGTAGGCGAGGTCGTTGTGCGGCAGCCATCCGAAGAACAGCGCGGCGATCGGAACGGGAACCAGCACGGCGTACTCGAAGGGGACCCCCGCGATCAGCAGCGGCACGATCGTGACGGCGGCGGCGACCGGCACGGCGATCACGTTGACGATGTAGCGGCTGTCGCGCAACCAGTAGACGAGGCTGCGCGCCGCGATGCCACCGCCGGGCGTCCCCGGGGCGACGGCGAACCAGCCGAGCCCGCCGCGCTCGCGCACCGTGACAGGGCGCTCCGTCGAGGTCAGCACATGACGCACGAGAAGCGCCCACAGCGCTCCGAGCACGGCGACCGTCAGCAGGGCGATCGCCAGTGCTCCCCAGACCTCGGCGGCGCCGGGCGAGACGAGCTCGGACGGGATCGCCCACGCCGCGCCGAGCGGAGTGAGGGCGAGCACCGACACGACCTGCCGCAGCGCCGGCGGCACGGCGCCCGCCCACTCGAGCGAGGCGAGGAACACGCCGACGGGAACGACGACGACGAGCACCGCGAGAACGAACACGCCGGTCAGCTCGCGCGAGCGCCGTTCGCGCAGGAAGGCGGCGGTGAGCGCCATGCTGACGCGGGCCAGCAGCGAGCAGGTCAGGATGCCGAGCACGACCGCGATCGCGCCCGCACCCCAGGGCACACCGTGCGCGTCCCAGACGAGCACCAGGCAGACCCCGAGCGCGATGAGCACGACCATGGGCACGCTCATCAGGCCCGCCACACCGAGCACGGCGGCCAGCGGGGCGGGGGGGAGTCCGAACACGACGAACCGCCGCGGATCGAGCGGATCGGAGGTCCCGGCCAGCACCGGTGCGATGGCGAAACCGAGCGTGACGGCCGCGCCGCCGAGCACCGTGACGGTCTGAGCGACGGGGGCCGAGGCATCCCGCAGCGACAGCAGCCCCCAGCACGCGACCATGGTTCCCGCCAGCAGCGCCACCAGGCCGACGGTCATGCGGGCGACGTGCCCGGGGTCTCCGCGCAGGGCGCCGAGCAGCATGGCGATCCTCAGTCGGAGAACGTGTGCAGCCACTCGAGGCCCTCCACGTCGCCGAGACCGCCGGCGAGTTCGATGAACCGCTGCTCGAGGGTCAGCTCGCCGCGCACCTCGTCGATGGTGCCTTCTGCCAGCACCTGACCGCCGACGATGACGGCGACACGGGAGCACACCCGCTCGACGAGGTCCATTCCGTGGCTCGAGAGGATCACGGTGCCGCCGTGGGCGACGTACGTTCCGAGGATGTCGAGGATGACCGCGCTGGAGACGGGATCGACGGCCTCGAACGGCTCGTCGAGCACCAGGAGCCGTGGCGAGTGGATCATCGCTCCGGCGAGCATGACCTTCTTCGCCATTCCGGCGGAGTAGTCCGACACGACGCGCCCGAGCGCGTCCGTGAGGTCGAAGGCGCGGGCGAGGTCCACCGTTCGCGCCTCGACGACCGACGGCGCGAGACCTCGGAGGATGCCGTAGTAGTACAGCAGCTGGCGGCCGGTGAGCCTGTCGAACGTGCGCAGCCGGTCGGGCAGCACCCCCATGGCGCGCTTGGCGCCTGTCGGGTCGGTCTTCGCGTCGATGCCGTTGACCTCGATCGAGCCGCGGTCGGGACGCAGCAGGCCCGCGATCATCGAGAGCGTGGTGGTCTTGCCGGCGCCGTTCGGACCGACGAGACCGTAGAAGGCACCTTTGGGGACGGTGAGGTCGATGGCGTCGACGGCCCGCGTATCGCCGAAGATCTTGGTGATCCCGCGGACGCGCAGCACCGCGGTCGCGACGTCGGCAGCGGTGTCGACGGATGCCTCGGGCTCCCGCTCGCCCGTCCTCACCGCGGCGACGGCGACGGATTCCTCGTCCACGGAACGGTCGGCGACGAGTTCGTCGTCGACGGCGGGCTCATCGACCAGGACGTCGAGGACGGTCGGTTCGCCGGCCGAGACGTCTTCGGCCGATTCGTCGGTTACCTCGACTTCGGGCTCGACGGTCTCGGGCTCTACGGTCTCGGGCTCGGACTCCACGGCCTCGGGTTCCACGACCTCGGGCTCCACGGCCACAGGCTCGGGCTCAGCAGCCTCGGGCTCGACGGGCTCAGCGACGTCGGGCTCGATGGCGATCTCGGGCTCGAGAGTCTCCGGCTGGACGACCGCGACGTGCGCATCCCCCGCGGGCTCGATCGACGTCGGCTCGAGGGCGTCGGCGGACGCCTCGGCGGGGGCGACGAACCGGACCGGCAGCGGCGGCTTCGGCGGGATGATCAGCGCGTCGGCGGGCGCTCCGATCTCGACGTCCTCTGCCGCGGGCGCCACGGGCTCGGCCTGAAGGGTGGCGGTCTCCGACTCGGGCGGAGCGACGATGTCGGTGTCGGTCGCCTCGACGATCTCGGGAACATCGGCGACGAGGTCGGCGGGCAGGGGCGGCGGCGGTCCCGGGTCGCGCGGCGTCGCGGGCGGCGTGGTGGGGGTCTTCGCCCGATTCGATGCCGCGGTACCGCGCGGCGTGGCCGGCTTCTTGGCCCGACTCGCGGTGGTCCCGGAGGTCGTGGAGCCACTCGCTGCGCCCGTGGCGCGCGGTGCGCGCGGAGTCCGCGGCGTCGTCGTGCGTGGCGTCGTCGTGCGTGGCGTCGTGGTCCGCGGTGCACGAGGAGCGCGCGGCTTCTTCGCGGGTTCGACCGTCGGCGTCTCGGGCGCGGAATCGGCGGGAGCGGCATCCCGGGAGGCGGCCGCCTGATCGGCCGGAATCCGTGGCTTCGGGGGCAGCTTCACGATCGGGGAGCCGTTCTCGGACGCACCCTGATCGTGCCCGTCGTCGCGGAAGGGCTCCTGTGGCACCGGCAGGGAGGCTGTCACTGAACCAACCTACCAAGCCGTCCGGGAAGCGACAGCGAAACGTGCTCGAAGCGTCACCGATCCGCGCGACGTAGGATCGGATCGATGGCTGAGAAGGTGCACCGCATCCACTCCCTCCCCGACGACGCGCCGTGGGCGGGTGGGCTTCCTCCGGCCGGATCCGATGAGCACCCTCGCATGATCCGCGCGCTCGATCGGGTGATGGCCATCCAGCGTCCGGTCGTCGTGGCGCATCTGCGCAGCATCCGACTGCGCCATCCGGAGGCGAGCACGACCGACATCGTGCGCACCCTCGAGCGGCGCTACCTGACCGCCGTCACCACGGGCGGCGCCGCGGTCGGCGCCACGGCCGTCGTACCGGGGATCGGCACCGGCATCACCCTCGCGCTGAGCGGCGTCGAGACCGTCGGATTCCTCGAGGCGACCGCCCTGTTCGCCCAGTCGGTGGCCGAGGTGCACGGCATACCCGTCGAGAATCCCGACCGTGCCCGCGCCCTCGTGCTCACCCTCATGCTCGGCAAGGAGGGCATCGACCTCGTCGCGCAGCTCGCCGGGCAGGCGGCGGGCAAGGGCGTCACCCGGGACCGCTACTGGGGCGAGCTCATCACCAAGACACTCCCCCGCGCCGCGGTCGGTCCACTCGTCGACCGCCTCAAGTCGGCCTTCGTCCACCAGTTCGCCGCGCGCGGCGGTGCGTCGTTCCTCGGCAAGGCGCTTCCGTTCGGCGTCGGCGCCGTCGTCGGAGGCGCCGGCAACCACGTGCTCGGCAGGCGCGTGCTCACCAACTCGCGACGGGCGTTCGGGATGCCTCCGGTGCAGCTTCCGGCGGACCTCGAGCCGCGTCCGGGAGCCCGCCGGATCGAGAGCTCTGCCGGAGTCGGACTCCGCACCGCCGGAGGCCTCGTGGCCGGCGGAGTACGCAAGGGCGCCGCCGCGGTGGGCGGCGCGGGGAAGCGCGTGAGCAAGGCGATCACGCCCTCCCGCCGTCGCCGCGACGACGCCGATCCGGCGGACGCCGCCGATGGCGGAGCATCCGCCGACCCGACGGCCGGTCACGACCCCGGATGATGCCGCAGAACCGGTCGTGACACGGCCTCCTCCGCGACGGTAGCCTCGGCGCGAGAGAGAGCGAGGGCGCCGTGGTCACATCCGACGAGCGGCCGCATCTGCCGCGCGAGTTCCCCGCCGTCGAGCCCGAGCCCGAGCTCGAACCCGACCCCGCGAAGCCGGCGCCGCGCGGTGAGAAGCGACCGCCGCGCGCCGAGCCCCCGCCGCGCGGCACCGCGACGCCGGCGTTCTCCCTCCCGGGCGTGCCGACCACGGTGTCGCTCGTCACCGACTCGGTGATCACGCGACCGCTCGCCGAACGGATGGCCTCGGCCGCCGGCGACGAGCCGATCGGCATCGTGGTCGAGCTGCGCACCGACACCGGCATCTCGGCCGCCGAGGCCGTCGGCGAGCTGACCGCCGCGCTCGTGATGGCCACACGGGGACGACGCGACGTGCCGCAGCCGTGGACCTCCGGCACGTACCTCATGGCCGCGCTGACCGCCTCCGAGATCCTCGAGCTCGTGCGGGTCGACGCCGAGAAGGGTCGGGCGATGGGCGCCGGACGTCAGCAGGCCAAGACCGCACCGCGCAGCTTCATCGATCGCATCTGGCCGAACTTCGAGGTGCGCGCCACGATCCACCGCTCGGTCGTGACGACCAAGGCCGACGCGGCGGTGCGCGCGTTCGACGCGACCGGTGACGGCATCGTGTGGGCGGTGATGGACACGGGGATGGATGCCTCGCACCGCCATTTCGCCACCTACGAGACCCTGAACCTTCCCGACGGCATCGCGCCGCGCAGCTTCGTGCCGGGCACGACCGACGCCGATGCGCTGCGCGACCCCAACGGCCACGGCACGCATGTGGCGGGCATCATCGCCGGCGGGCAGACGGTCGGTCCCCGCAGCAAGCCGATCTGCGCCGCCACCTGGTATCGCACGGCCGAGGGCGAGACCGGCGTGCAGCGGGTCGAGCTCGACCGCATCAGCGGGATGGCGCCGCGCACCAAGATCCTGCCGATCAAGGTGCTGCGCGATGACCGCACCGGCGACCTCGCGTCGCTGCTGGAGGCGCTGCAGTACATCCAGGACCTCAACCGCGGCGGCCGCGACCTCGTGGTGCACGGCGTCAACCTGTCGCTGGGCTACCCGTTCGACCCGTCGTGGTTCGCCACCGGGCTCTCGCCCGTCTGCCGCGAGGTCGACCGGCTCGTCTCCGACGGGGTGTGCGTCGTGGTCTCGTCGGGCAACACCGGGTTCGGCGCGGCGCGCGACTCGGCCGGGCGGGAGATGCGGCTGGGGTTCGGCATGACCATCAACGACCCCGGCAACGCCGCCCGCGCCATCACGGTCGGATCGACCTCGATCAAGCCGTACTCGACCGGTGTCTCGTACTTCTCCTCCAAAGGTCCGACGGGCGACGGGCGATTGAAGCCCGACCTCGTCGCCCCCGGCGAGCGCGTGGTGAGCGCGGGGGCGGGCGAGCTGCTCGCCAAGGCGCGGGAGGGCGTGCGGCTCGGTCCCGGCGAGAAGAAGACCGACATCACCTACGTCGAGGACTCGGGCACCTCGATGTCGGCTCCGCATGTATCAGGAGTGGCGGCGGCGTTCCTCTCCGTGCACAGGGAGTTCATCGGCAAGCCCGACGACGTCAAACGCATCCTGATGGACTCCGCGAGCGACCTCGGTCGCGAGCGCACGTTCCAGGGCCGCGGTCTCGTCGATGCGATGCGGGCCATCCAGAGCGTCTGAGCACGACCGACCACGACGAAGGGCACGACGATGAAGCTGCCGTACACCGAGGTGGAGTTCGACGAGAAGGGCGGGATGCCGCATCCCGACCAGGTGCGGGAGGCGGCATCCGTCGTCCGGGACGAGAACGCGACCGACGTGATCGTGCTCTCGCACGGCTGGAACAGCACGTTCGCGCAGGCACGCGATCTGTACACCCGCATCGTCGAGTCGATCGCGGGGGTGCGCGGCGATGTCGCGGGCGCCGGTGATCGCCGGTTCGTCGTCGTCGGTGTGCTGTGGCCGTCCATCCGCTGGGCGCCGGACGAGGGCTCCGGCGCGGGGGCGGGCGTCGACGACGACGCGGCGACGCTGGTCGCCGAGATCCGCGAGCGGGTCGAGGATGCCGCGATCGCGGCCCGCCTCGAGGTGCTCGTGCCGCGGCTGGAGACCGACTCTGACGCGCAGACCGAGTTCGTCGAGCTGCTGCGTTCCACGCTCCCCCGCACGACGAAGGGAGAGGACCGTTCGGCGTTCGAAGCGCTGAAGACCTCCGACCCGGCCGACGTGCTGATCGCCGCCCGAGGCGCCGCGGACGACGACGCCGCCCCCGCGGCGGTGGGCGGCGCCGCCGACATCGACCCGGCCGGTCTCGCCCCGCTCGAGGACGGCGGGGGTGCCGGGTTCTTCGACAGCCTCATCGGCGCGGCGCGCAACGTCCTCAACATCACCACCTACTACACGATGAAGGAGCGCGCGGGGACGGTCGGTGCGAAAGGCATCGCCGAGCTGCTCGAGCAGCTGCACGCCGCCGTCGGAACGGCGCGTCTGCATCTGGTCGGCCACTCCTTCGGCGGGCGGGCGGTCACCGCCGCCGCGCTCGCCAGCGATGCCGCGGTGTCGTCGCTGTCGCTGCTGCAGGCCGCGTACAGCCACTTCGGCATGGCACGGGACTGGGACGGTGCGGGGGCGAACGGCATGTTCGCCGACGTCCCGGCGAAGGTGCGCGGGCCGATCGTGGTCACGTTCACCCACAACGACAAGGCCGTCGGGATCGCCTACCCGGTGGCGTCGCGCCTGGCCCGGCAGATCGGCGTCGGTCTCGGCGACGAGAACGACCCGTACGGCGGCATCGGACGCAACGGCGCGCTCAAGACCCCCGCGTCGCTGCCCGCCGCGACGCTGCTCGACGTCGGCGGCGACTACGACCTGCAGTCCGGGCGGGTGTCGTCGCTGCGTGCGGATGCGTTCGTGTCCGGCCACTCCGACATCACCGGGCGCCAGGTCGCCTACGCCGTACTGTCGGCGGTGTCCGCCCCCGCTCCCTGACCCTCCGCGTCGGCCGGCGCGCACGACCGGGCGCACAATGGAGTCATGGGTCTTTTCGCATCCCGTCCCGAGGAGCCGAGCGAGTGGGCGGGCATCCCGTCCGAGCCGCGGGAGGTGGACTCCGTCGCCGACCGGCTCGATGCGCCGGTCGGCATCGGCATCGACGGCATCTCCACCGGCGAGTCCGTGCAGAGCATCCTCATCCCGATCGCTCAGACCGTCGAGGTCGCCGAGCCGCCGACCACCTCCGGCGAGGGCGACGACGACGACGAACGCGACGCGGCGACGGGCGCGCCGGAGTGACCGCGGCCGTTGCGGTCGTGCTCTTCGCCAACGCGGTCTTCAACGCCGTCGCGTCGCCGCAGTTCCTGCGTCGAGTGGCGAAGGACCCGAGGGCGCGGGATGCCGCGGGCCGGGCGACCCCGTTCCTGCGCGTGCACGTCATGCTCGTGACGATCGCGCTCGTGCTCGCCGCGGCATCCCTGGCCGGCGGCATCCTGCTCCTCGCCGCCGGCTGAGACGCACCCCGAAGGGGCGGTCGCGACCCGCCTTACTCGTGCTGGGGGAAGCCCAGGTTCAGGCCGCCGTGCGAGGGGTCGAGCCAGCGTGAGGTGACCGCCTTCTCCTGCGTGAAGAACTCGAATCCGTGTGCGCCGTACGCCTTGGAGACCCCGAACAGCGAGTCCTTCCATCCGCCGAACGAGTGGTACGCGACGGGCACGGGGATGGGCACGTTGATGCCCACCATCCCCACCTGCACCTCACGCTGGAAACGCCGCGCGGCACCGCCGTCGTTGGTGAAGATGGCGGTGCCGTTACCGTACGGGCTGCCGTTGATGATGCCGAGGCCGTCCTCGTAGCCGTCGACGCGCACGATAGACAGCACGGGGCCGAAGATCTCGTCGCGGTAAACCGACGACGACGTGGGCACGCGGTCGATGAGCGTCGGACCGAGCCAGAACCCGTCGGGGTCGCCGTCGAACTCGTCGTCCCGTCCGTCGACGACCACCGTCGCCCCGTCGGTCGTCGCCACGTCGATGTAGCCGGCGACCTTGTCGCGGTGCGCGCCGGTGATGAGCGGGCCCATGTCGGTGCCCCGCGTGCCGTCGCCGGTGCGCAGCGTCGCCATCCGCTCCTTCACCCGGGCGATCAGTGCGTCGGCGACGGAGTCCACCGCCAGCACGACCGAGATGGCCATGCAGCGCTCCCCCGCCGAGCCGAACCCCGCATTCACGGCGGCGTCTGCGGCGAGGTCGAGATCGGCGTCGGGCAGCACCAGCATGTGGTTCTTCGCGCCGCCCAGGGCCTGAACACGCTTGCCGTGCGCGCTGGCGGTCTCGAAGATGTACTTCGCGATCGGCGTCGAGCCGACGAACGAGATCGCCCGCACGTCGGGGTGCACCAGCAGCGCGTCGACCGACTCCTTGTCGCCGTGGACGACGTTCAGCACGCCGTCGGGCAGACCCGCCTCGGTCATGGCGGCGGCGAGCCAGTTCGCCGCGGACGGGTCCTTCTCCGACGGCTTCAGCACCACGGCGTTGCCCGCGGCAATCGCGACCGGGAAGAACCACAGGGGCACCATCGCGGGGAAGTTGAACGGGCTGATGATGCCCACGACACCGAGCGGCTGCCGCAGCGAGTACACGTCGACGCCTGTGGAGACGTTCTCGGAGTAGGCGCCCTTCGTGAGGGATGCCGCGCCGCACGCGAGCTCGACCACCTCGAGGCCGCGCGCGATCTCGCCGAGCGCGTCGGCGGTGACCTTGCCGTGTTCGGACGTCAGGATCGCCGCGAGCTCGTCCTTGCGCGCGTTCACGATCTCGCGGAAGGCGAACATGACGGTCTGGCGCTTCGCGATCGAGGCGTCACGCCATCCGTCGGCGGCGCGGCGCGCGACGGCGACGGCCGCGTCGACATCGGCGGTGGAGGCCATCCGCACGTTCTTCTGCACGACACCGCGCGCCGGGTCGTAGACGGGGGCCGTCCGGGTCGAGTCCCCGGCCCATGGCTTCCCGCCCACCCAGTGGTCGAGGGTCGCGAGGCCGGCGTCCGTGGGAGGCGGTTCGACGGTGCGGGTGTCGGTCATGGTGCTTCCTTCCTCGGATGCCGGTGCCTCCGGCATCCGTCCGCGGAGCGTCCCTCGTGGGGTCTGCCCCGTTCCGCGTGCCCGATCACGTCGTCGTCATCGAGAGCGCGCGGGCCCAGGATACGCTCCCGCGGCCGACGGCCGCCGCGTGACCGGAGCGCTCACGCCTTCGCGGTCACGGCGTCGGCGAGCGCGGGGATCACGGTCTCGCCGTAGACGCGCAGCGTCTCCTCCTTGTTGTCGTGCTGGAGGTAGCCGGCGAACTGGTCGACGCCGAGGGCCTTGAGCTCCTGGAGCTTGGCGATGTGCTCCTCGGCGGTGCCGAGCAGGCAGAAGCGGTCGACGATCTCGTCGGGCACGAACGACGCGTGTGTGTTGCCCGCGCGTCCGTGCTCGTTGTAGTCGTAGCCCTCGCGCGCGGCGATGTACGACGTGAGCGCCTCCGGCACGGCGCCGTGCGCGCCGTACTTGGCCACGATGTCGGCGACGTGATTGCCGACCATTCCGCCGAACCACCGGCACTGCTCGCGCATGTGCGCGCGGTCGTCGCCGATGTAGAACGGCGCCGCGACGCAGATCTTGACGTCGGCCGGATCGCGGCCGGCCGCCTCCGCGGCGTCCTTCACCGTCCGGATCATCCAGCGCGCGATGTCGATGTCGGCCAGCTGCAGGATGAACCCGTCGCCGACCTCGCCTGCGAGCTTCAGCGCGAGCGGACCGTACGCGGCGACCCAGACCTCCAGGCTCGACCCGCGACTCCACGGGAACTGCAGCGTCGCGCCGTTGTACTCCACGGCGCGGGAGTTGCCGAGCTCGCGGATGATGTGGATCGACTCCCGCAGCTCCTTCAGGGTCGTGGGCTTGCCGTTCGTGACGCGCACCGCGGAGTCGCCGCGGCCGATCCCCACGATCGTGCGGTTGCCGTACATCTCGTTGAGCGTCGCGAAGACGGATGCCGTCACCGTCCAGTCCCGGGTGGCAGGATTCGTGACGAACGGCCCGACGGTCACACGACGGGTCTCCGCGAGGATCTGGCTGTAGATGACGTACGGCTCCTGCCACAGCAGGTGCGAGTCGAAGGTCCACACGTGCGAGAACCCGTGCTGCTCGGCGAGCTTCGCCAGCGCGATCGTGCGCGATGCCGGCGGGTTGGTCTGCAGGACGGCTCCGAAGTCCATCGATGCGCTCCGTTCGCTGGTGCCGGTCAGAGGAGGTACTGCGACAGACCGCGCTTCAGGTAGCGGCCGTGGCCCGGAGCACCGTGGTACTCGCCGCCGTCGACGATCACCCGGCCGCGCGAGAGCACCGTGTCGACGTGCCCGTCGATCTCGAATCCCTCCCACGCCGAATGATCCATGTTCATGTGATGGGTGCGGCCGGCGCCGACGCCGATGGAGGTGTGCCCGTTCGGGTCGTAGACGACGATGTCGGCATCCGCGCCCGGCTGGATCACGCCCTTGCGCCCGTAGATGCCGAACATGCGCGCGGGAGTCGTGCTCGTCAGCTCCACCCACCGTTCGAGGCTGAGCTCGCCGGTGACGACGCCCTGGTACATCAGGTCCATGCGGTGCTCCACCGAGCCGATGCCGTTGGGGATGGCGCGGAAATCGTTCCGGCCGAGCTCCTTCTGACCCTTCATGCAGAACGGGCAGTGGTCGGTCGAGACCATCTGGATGTCGTTGGTGCGCAGGGCCCGCCACATGTGGTGCTGGTGCCCGTCCTTGCGGCTGCGCAGCGGCGTGGAGCACACCCACTTCGCACCTTCGAACTGGCCCCACTCCTCGCTGAACCCGCCGAGCTGCTCCTCGAGCGACAGATACAGGTACTGCGGACACGTCTCGCCGAAGACGTTCCAGCCCTCGTCCCGCGCCCAGGCCAGCTGCTCGACGGCCTGCTTGGCGCTCACGTGCACGACGTACAGCGGCGCGCCGGTGACGTTCGCGAGCATGATCGCTCGGTGCGTCGCCTCCTCCTCGAGCTGCCAGGCGCGGGCGATGCCGTGGTAGTACGGCGCGACCTTCCCGGCATCGGCCAGCTGCGCAGCGAGCACGTCGATGGCGGGACCGTTCTCGGCGTGCATCATCGTGAGCATGCCGGTCTCGCGTGAGACCTGCATCGCCCGCAGGATCTGCGCGTCGTCGGAGTAGAAGACCCCCGGGTAGGCCATGAAGAGCTTGAAGCTCGTGATGCCTTCGTCGACGAGCCCCGGCATGGCGGCGAGGGATGCCTCGTCCACGCCGCCGATGATCTGGTGGAACCCGTAGTCGATCGCGCAGTTGCCTGCGGCCTTGGCGTGCCACGCGGCCAGACCGTCCTGCACGCGCTCGCCGGTGCGCTGCACCGCGAAGTCGATGATGGTGGTCGTCCCTCCCCACGCCGCGGCGCGGGTGCCGGTCTCGAACGTGTCGGACGCGTTCGTGCCGCCGAACGGCAGCTCCATGTGCGTGTGCGCGTCGATGCCGCCGGGGATGACGTACTTGCCGGTGGCCTCGACGATCCGATCGACGGATGCCGCGACATCCGTCCCCAGAAGCGCGGAGCCGGGTGCCAGCAGCGCCGTGATGGTCTCTCCGTCGATGAGGACGTCGGCCGCGCCGCGTCCCGTGGCCGAGACGACGGTGCCGCCGCGGATGAGGGTGGTGGTCATGGTCTGGGCACTCTCCTTCGCTGCTCGCCCACCGAGGTCACGGCTGTGCGATCCGCGTGTACGAATCGGGCCGACGATCGCGGTAGAACTGCCAGTCGTCGCGCATCTGGCGCACCATGTCCAGGTCGAGGTCGCGCACGAGCAGTTCCTCGTGCGCGCTGGATCCGCGTTCGCCGACGAAGTTCCCGCGCGGGTCGATGACCTGACTCGTGCCGTAGAAGTCGACGGCGAGGTCGCCGTACTCGTTGTCCTCACGCCCGACCCGGTTGGGCTGCAGCACGAAGTAGCCGTTCGCCACCGCGGCGCACGGGCCCTCCACCTCCCACAGGCGGTTGGAGAGGCCGGGTTTGGTCGCGTTGGGGTTGAAGACCATGTGGGCGTCGGCGAGGCCGAGCTCGCGCCAGCCCTCGGGGAAGTGCCGGTCGTAGCAGATGTACATCCCCACCCGCCCGACGGCGGTGTCGAACACCGGGTAGCCGAGGTTGCCGGGGCGGAAGTAGAACTTCTCCCAGAAGCGGTCGAGGTGCGGCAGATGGTGCTTGCGGTAGATGCCGAGGATCGATCCGTCGGCATCGACCAGCACGCTCGAGTTGTAGTACACCCCGGTGCCGGCCTCCTCGTAGATCGGCAGCACCATCACGGTGCCGAGCTCCTTCGCGAGCGCGGCGAAGCGCTGCACGATGGGCCCGTCGGCGGGCTCGGCGAAGCGGTAGTACTTCTGATCCTGCGTGATCCCGAAGTACGGCCCGTAGAAGAGCTCCTGGAAGCACACGACCTGCGCACCCTGGCTCGCGGCATCCCGCGCGAAACCCTCGTGCTTGTCGAGCATCGACTCCTTGTCGCCCGTCCAGGTGGTCTGCGTGATGGCCGCTCGCACGATCGCCATGTCGTCCCCTCCGTGTCGCCCGATGGGCCGAACGTACACGCGGCGCGGGCCGCGGCGCTATGGCCGCATACAAGGTGGAAGCGCTTGCATTCCACGTCTCGACAGCCGGATGAGCCCGGCTTAGCCTCGTCGCATGGACAGCACCTTGGCGTGTCTGGCGGGATGGATGCCTCGGCAGCGGTGGTACGCGGCGAAGGGCCGCACCCCGGCTCTGCGATTCGTCGCCTCGTGGGATCTCGCCGTTCCCGAGCCCGACGTGCGGGTGCGCACCCTCCTCGTCGTGGACGAGGGCACCCTGCCGCCGGCGCTCTACCAGGTGCCGATCGTCGAGCGTCCCACCGCCGACGTCGCGGCGGACGCCCGCGGGGTCATCGGCAGCCCGGAGCCGGGGACGACCCTCCTGGACGGTGCGGCCGACCCGGCGTACACCTCCGCCCTGCTGCACCTCGTCGCCCGGGGCGGCCGCGGCGAGGGCGTGCGCACCGTCGTGACGGGCGTGCCGGCGGCATCCGCTCCTGCTCTCGGGCCGGAGCACGTCGCGCGCGTGCTCTCTGGCGAGCAGTCGAACACGTCGATCATCTACTCGCCCGACGCTGCGGGGACCCCGGTGATCTGCAAGATCTTCCGGCAGGTGCACCCCGGCCTCAACCCCGACATCGAGCTGCAGACGGCTCTGGCCGACGCCGGCTCACCCTATGTGCCGCGGGCCATCGGCTCGGTGCACGGCGAGTGGCCCGACCCGGAGCACGGCACGGCCATGACCGCGGGGTCGCTCGCGTTCGCCCAGGAGTTCCTGCCGGGGGTCGAGGATGCCTGGCGGGTCGCGCTGCGGGCCGCGGCGGCCGACGAGGACTTCGCCGAGCGCGCGGCCGCGCTGGGCGCGGCGACCGCGGCCGTGCACCTCGACCTCGCCCGTCTGTTCCCCACGCGATCCGCCGATGCCGAGGATCGCGAGCGCCTCACCCGCGCGTGGATGCACCGGCTCCTCACCGCCATCGCGGAGGTGCCCGCGCTGGCGGGATACCGCGACCGGATCGTCGAGGCGTACGGCCGGGCGACGGATGCCGCGTGGCCCGACCTGCAGCGCATCCACGGCGACTACCACCTCGGGCAGGTGATCCAGGTCCCCGAGCACGGCTGGGTGCTGCTGGACTTCGAGGGCGAGCCGCTGCGTCCGATGGCGGAGCGGGTACGCCCGGACCTCGCTCTCCGCGACGTCGCCGGGATGCTGCGGTCGTTCGACTACGTCGCGGGGTCGATCCGCCTGGATCAGCCCGACCGCTCGGCCGACGGCGTGCGCGCGTGGGCGCTGCAGGCCCGCACGGCCTTCCTCGAGGGCTACGGTGCGAGCGCATCGCCCGACCCCCTGCGCGACGCGCTCGAGCTCGACAAGGCCGTCTACGAGGCGCTCTACGAAGCGCGCAACCGCCCCACCTGGGTGCCGATCCCGCTGCGTGCGATCGAACGGCTGCTGCCGGCCTGAGCCGCCGGCGCCCCGGCCGGCGCCGGACCGGGAACGACGAACGCCGCCCCGCGGATCGCAGGGCGGCGTTCGACCGGATCCGTCGGGCTACTGCGCGAGAGTGCCGAGGGTCACGTCGGCGGTGAGCGTCTTGCCGCCGCGGACGTACTTCACCGTGGCCTTGCCGCCGGCGGGCAGGGCGCGCACCTGAGCCGTGAGGTCGGTGGCGTCGGTGATCGGCACACCGTTGAACTCGGTGACGATGTCGCCCTTCTGCAGTCCGGCGTTCGCGGCGGCGCCGCCCGCGGTGACGTCCTGGATGGAGGCGCCGGTGATGGTCGCACCCTGGACGGTCGCCGCGGCGGTCACCGAGGCTCCGAGCAGGCCGTGCGTCGCCGAGCCGTTCGCGATGATCTCGTCGGTGACGCGCTTGACGACGTCGGACGGGATCGAGAACCCGACGCCGATCGAGCCCGCCTGGCTGCTGGAGGACGACCCGCCGGCGGTGGCGATGGCCACGTTGATGCCGATGAGCTTGCCCTGCCCGTTGACCAGCGCGCCGCCCGAGTTGCCCGGGTTGATCGCCGCGTCGGTCTGGATCACGGCGATCGAGATCGACGACGTGGCCTGCGTCGGCGTGCCCTGACCGGGGATGTCGAACTGGAAGGGGCTGCTCTGGCCGTTGCCCTGGGAGTCGCCCGACTTGGGCGCCGCGGACGAGGCGATCTGGATGGACCTGTTCAGCGCGCTCACGATTCCCGTGGTGACGGTGTTGGACAGTCCGAGCGGAGCACCGATCGCGACGGTCTGGTCGCCGACGTTGAGCTTGCTCGAGTCGGCGAACTCGATCGGGGTGAGACCCGACGCGCCCTTCAGCTTGATCACCGCGAGGTCGTACGTCGGGTCGGTGCCCACGACGTCTGCCGCGAAGACCCGACCATCGGAGGTGGTCACCGAGATCGTGGCGTTGGCCGCGGCCCCGTCGAGCGTGACGACGTGCGTGTTCGTGGCGATGTAGCCGTCTGCGGTGAGCACGACACCCGACCCGGTTCCGCCGGAGCTGCCCGACGACGCCGAGATGGTCACCACGCTGGGGGTGACCTTCGCGGCGATCCCCGTGGTCGCGTTGACCGAGTCCGTGTTGTTGACGGTGACGGTCTGAGGACCGGCGGCCGGTCCCACGGCGGAGGTGCTGAACATGTTCACGCCGGCATACGCACCGCCGAGACCCGCCGCACCGCCGACGAGGGCGGCGGCCACGATGAGTCCGAGCACGGTGCCCGCGCCGACCTTGCGCCGCGGTGCGGTGTCGGTCGTGGCGGTGTGCGCGTGCGGGTCGAGAGGCAGCGTCGGCTGGGTCGGGTGCTGACCCTGGGCGGCGCCGGGACCGAAGGCCGAACCCGTCGCGTACTGCGGGTGTCCCCCGGCCTGCGGGTGCCCGGGCTGAGCGGCGGGTGCGCCATACGGCGCCTGGGGGGCGCCCGCGCCGTGCGGCTGGCCGTAGACCGGGTATCCTGCCTGACCCGGTCGGGCCTGCGGGCCTGGCTGCCATGCGGCGGGCGCCTGCTGCGCGGCGGGCGCCTGCGGGGCGACCGGAGCCTGCGGGGCGACGGGAGCCGCCGCGGACATGGGGGCGACCGGCGAGACCGGCGCCGCGGCCTCGGCCGACGGAGTGGTGGGCGCGGCGGGTGCCGCGTGCGCCGCGGCCTCCTGCACCGGTACGGCGGAGGCATCCGTCTGAGGAGCCGGCGCGGCGTGCGCGTCGGGCGTCGCCGCGTGCGCGTCGGGTGCGGAAGCGGTCGGTGCGTCGGATGCCGCGGGCGCGGCCTCGGGCGCGGATGCTGTGGTGTTCTCGTCCGGGCGGTCGCCCTGGTTCTCGCTCATGAGATGTGCTCCTTCTGCCAAGCGGTCTTCAGACTGTCAACCGATCCTGTTGATTTCCTATGCCGAGGCCCCGCCGAACCTATGCGAGTAGCCTGAGGCCGATGCGAGAGACACCGGGCGCCTGGCGCCGCACGGCGGAGGGCGCGGGTCTGCTTGCCCCGGACGGCACCACTCGGCCGACGATCTTCGCCGAGATGAGCGCGCTCGCCGCCGCCACCGGTGCGATCAACCTCGGTCAGGGATTCCCCGACGAGGACGGCCCAGAGGAGGTGCTCGAGGCGGCGCGTGCGGCGATCGCGGGCGGTGCCAACCAGTATCCGCCGGGGCGAGGCATCCCCGACCTGCGCCTGGCGGTCGCCGAGCATCAGCAGCGCTTCTACGGACTGCAGCCCGACCCCGACAGCGAGGTGCTGGTGACGACCGGCGCCACCGAGGCTCTCGCTGCCGCCCTGCTCGCGCTGGTGGACGGCCCCGACGACGAGATCGTTGTGTTCGAGCCGTTCTACGACTCCTATGCGGCGTGCGTCGCCCTCACCGGCGCGCGGCTGGTCACCGTGCCGCTGCGGTGGCCGGACTTCCAGCCCGATCCGGACGACCTGCGCGCGGCGGTCACCGACCGCACGCGGGTCATCCTCGTCAACGACCCGCACAACCCGACGGGGACCGTGTTCACCGCGGAGGTGCAGGCGGAGGTGGTGCGCCTGGCCGAGCGGCACGACGCCGTCGTGGTCACCGACGAGGTGTACGAGCACCTGGCCTTCGACGCGCCGCACATCCCCATCGCGACGGTCCCGGGCGCGCGGGAGCGCACGCTGACGATCTCGTCCGGCGGCAAGACGTTCGCGACCACCGGCTGGAAGATCGGATGGATCACCGGCCCAGCCGGCCTCGTCGACGCCGTGCTCGCCGTCAAGCAGTTCCTCACCTACGTGAGCGGTTCCCCGTTCCAGCCGGCGATCGCCGCCGGCCTGCGGCTCCCCGACTCGTACTTCGACGGTGCGGCCACGACGATGGCCGCCAAGCGCGACCTGCTCGGTGCGGGTCTCACCGCGGCCGGGTTCGCGGTCTCACGCCCGAGCGGCTCGTACTTCACCGTGGCGGATGCCTCGCCCCTCGGTGCGACCGACGCCGCCGAGTTCTGCCGGCGGCTTCCCGAGCGCGCCGGAGTGGTCGCGATACCGCTCACCGCGTTCGTGACCCCGGCGCATCGAGACCGCTACGCCGGCCTCGTGCGGTTCGCGGCGTGCAAGCGCGTCGAGGTGCTCGAGGACGCGGCATCCCGTCTCGCCGCCCTCGCGTGAGCGCGGAGCGCCGACGACTCAGTCGCGCGGCACCACGCGGAAGCGGCGCAGGCGCAGGGCGGGGTTGACCCGCCGCACACGCTCCACCGCCTCCGGATCCAGATGGGCCACCGCGACATCGGTCGCCGTGCCGATCGCGGCGATCTCGACGCCCTGCGGATCGACGAGCATAGACGCGCCCACGCCCAGGGGCGGCGGGTGGTCGGCGGCCGCGACGAACACCGTGTTCTCGATCGCCCGGGCGTGCAGGAGCGTGCGCCAGTGGTGCTCTTTGAGCGGTCCGCGGACCCACTCCGCGGCGACGAGGATCGCGTCGGCACCGGCATCCGCCAGCGTCCGCGCCACCTCGGGGAACCGCAGGTCGTAGCAGGTCATCAGCCCGAAGCGCATGCCGTCCACCTCGAAGGTCTGCGGCGCGGCGAGCGCGCCGGGCTCGACCCAGTCCGACTCGCGCTGCCCGAACGCGTCGTACAGGTGCAGCTTGCGGTAGGCGGCGACGACACCGGAGCCGTCGACGGCGATCACCGTGTTGCGCACGCGGGCGCCGTCGGTGCCGCGCTCGAGCAGGCCCGCCACGAGGTGGACGCGCAGCCGCGCGGCGAGCGCGGCGAGCGCCGTGGTGAACGGCCCGCCGACCTCCTCGGCGTGCGCGGCGAGCGACGCGTCGAACGGGTCGACGAAGTAACTGGAGTACTCCGGGAAGAGCACGAGTCGCGCGCCGCGCTCGACCGCGCGCTCGGCGAGCTCCTCGATGAGCACCAGATTGGCGGCCGGGTCCGCGGTCGGCGCGAACTGCGCCACCGCGACGGCGGTCATCGCTCCCCCTCGGTGTGGCGGAGGCGTATCACGGCGGGCACGACGATCCACAGCGCCGCGATCAGCGCGGCGAGCGCGGCCACGGCGACCCAGGCCGCGCCCACGTCGAGGACGACGTCGAACACGAACGCCACGACCCCGATGAGCAGCAGCGACACCGTTCCGAGCGAGGTCACCAGGGCGAGGTGCCCGTAGGAGACCACGCGCGGCTTCACCCGCCGGCGGAAGAGCGCCCGGTGCAGCGCCACCGGCGCGAGCGCGACGACCGCGCTGACCGCGGCGAGCACGACCAGTGCGAGGTACAGCGTGCGCTGCCCCGTCGTCAGGGTCGCGAAGGCCGGCTGGAACGCGAGTGCGAGCAGGAACCCCGTGAGGATCTGCGTGCCGGTCTGCAGGACGCGCAGCTCCTGCAGAACTTCCAGCCAATTGCGGTCGGCCCGCTGCACGGCGGTCTCGTGCCGCCCGTCGACCTGGTCGTCGCGCAACTCGGCGCCGCGGTCGGTGGACATGCCCTCATCCTCCCGCCGGACCGAGGAGGCGAGCAAGCCGACGGCGATCGGATGCCTCGATTCGCCCACTCCCGAATCCCGTGCTAGGCTGACTTCTTGTGCCGCGGGGTGGAGCAGCTCGGTAGCTCGCTGGGCTCATAACCCAGAGGTCGCAGGTTCAAATCCTGTCCCCGCAACAGATGAAGAAGGCCCCGGTCCGCCGGGGCCTTCTTCTTTTCCCCGATCAGAGCCGATTCCGATGCGTCGTCAGGCCGGATCGATCGCCGCGCCGAGCTGGGCGATGAAGCGCGCGATCACCCGCAGCTCGTCCTCGGCGTACTGACCGGCGACGCCGCGCATCGCGCCCAGCGTGCGGCCGAAGCTGCGGAAGAACGCCGAGCGCGAGGCATCCGTCAGCACCACCACGCGCGCCCGTCGGTCGTGCGGGTGCGGACGACGCTCGACGTGCCCCGACGCGGTCAGCCGGTCGAGCAGCTTCGTCGTGGACGCGGTGGAGATGCGCAGGTGCCGGGCGACCTCGTGGGGGCTCACCGCCTCACCGCGCTGCTCGCGCATGATGAGCATGCGCAGAGCGGCGAGGTCGGTGGCGTTCATGTCCATGTCGACCTTCATGTCGCCGTGCATGCGGTCCATGGCGTCGCTGAAGGCGCGGATCTCCTGCAGCACGTCGAGCACGGCGGCGTCGTGCGCGCCGCTCGGCACCCACCGTTCCGTCATGTCGACAAGCCCCTTCCGTCCTGCGTAAGATCATTCCACGAGATCGCTAGCTAAACTAGCGAGAGGGAGTTCCGTGGAAGACATCGATCTGGTGGTGCTCCTCGATGACGAGGGGCAGGAGATCGGCACGGCGCCGAAGAGCAGCGTCCACGGCACCGACACGGCCCTGCACCTGGCGTTCTCCTGCCACGTGCTCAACGCCGACGGCGAGGTGCTCGTCACCCGCCGCGCGCTCGACAAGCGCACCTGGCCGGGCGTGTGGAGCAACTCCTTCTGCGGCCACCCGCGACCGGCCGAGCCGGTCATCTCGGCGGTGCGGCGCCGCGCCGAGTACGAGCTGGGTCTCACCTTGACCGACATCGAGCTCGCCCTCCCCCTCTTCCGCTATCGCGCCACCGACGCGAGCGGCATCGTCGAGCACGAAGTGTGCCCGGTGTACCTCGCGCGCACCGACGACGAGCCGGTGCTCAATCCCCTCGAGGTCGTCGACGCTCAGTGGGTCGACCCGCGCGACCTCGGCGCCGCACTCGACGCGACCCCGTGGGCGTTCAGCCCGTGGCTCGTGCTGCAGTCCGAGCAGCTGCACCTGTTCGGGCGCGAGAGCATTCCCCACCGACGGGCCTCATGATCTCCCTCGCCGCCGACCCTGCCGCCCGAGACGGGATCGATCGCGAGATCGCCGCCGCCCTCGAGCGCATCCGCGCGCGGGCGATCCCCCTGGGGGACGGGGCGAGCGCCCTCGCGGCGGCCATCGGACGCGCGGCCGGCGGCGGCAAGCGGTTCCGCCCCGCGCTCGTCGTCGCGGCGTTCTCCGCGTTCGGCGGCGACGCCTCGCGCGCCCCGTCGGCCTACCGGGTGGGCGCGGCGTTCGAGCTGCTGCACACGGCCTTCGTGGCGCACGACGACGTCATCGACCACGACACGGTGCGCCGCGGTATCCCCAACGTCGGCGGGGAGTTCCGTGCCCGCGCGCGGGCCGGAGGAGCGGATGCCGCAGGGGCGGCGCTCCTCGGCGATGCGGCGGCGATCCTCGCCGGAGACCTGCTGCTGCACGAGGCGGAGCGGCTGGTCTCCCTCGCGGAGGTCCCGGCCGAGGTGCGCCGGGAGCTGCTCGACCTGTTCGACGACGCCGTGTTCGTCTCGGTCGCCGGCGAGCTCGCCGACGTGGAGAACGCGGTGTGCGCCGCCGATGCCGACCCCGAGGCGCTCATCGACGCCGCACACAACAAGACCGCCGTCTACTCCTTCACCGCACCGCTGCGCGCAGGCGCGGCGCTCGCCGGACGCTCGTCCGACGTCGCCCCGGCCCTCGATCGGTTCGGCGGCCGCCTGGGACTCGCGTATCAGCTCGTCGACGACCTCATCGGCGCGTTCGGATCGAGCTCGCAGGCCGGCCGCGACGCCGGCGGCGATCTGCGCGAGGCCAAGCAGACGCCCCTGGTGGCGCTGGCCCGCGAGACGGAGTCCTGGGCTCAGGTGAGCTCGGCACTGGCCGTCGCGCACACGGGACCCATCGCGGTGCGCGAGGCTCAGCGCATGCTCGCCGAGTCGGGGGCGCGCGACGATCTGATCGCCCTCGTGCATCGCACGCTCGACGACGCCCGATCGGCCGCCGGGGACGCGGCGCTCCCCTCCCGCGTGCGCACGCTTCTGCGCGGCCTCGCCGACGCCGTGCAGGAACGCATCCCATGAGCCGCGAGCCCACCGGCCTCGCCCTCTACGACCGGACGGCGAGGGATGCCGCCGCCGCTGTCATCGCGCGCTACTCGACCTCGTTCGGCCTGGCGTGCCGCATGCTGGGCCCGCGCGTGCGGCCGCACGTGCGGAACGTCTACGCCCTCGTGCGGGTCGCCGACGAGATCGTCGACGGTCCCGCGGCCGCGGCCGGGCTGAGCGTCGAGGCGGAGCGCTCGGTGCTCGATGATCTCGAGGCCGAGACGGCCGCGGCGATCGAGCGCGGGTTCAGCGCCAACCTCGTGGTGCACGCGTTCGCCGGCACCGCGCGGGAGTGCGGGATCGGTGCGGACCTCACGGCTCCGTTCTTCGCCTCGATGCGCACCGACCTCACGCGCTCGGCGCACGACGCCGCCTCGCACGTCGCGTACGTCTACGGTTCGGCGGAGGTGGTCGGGCTGATGTGCCTGCAGGTGTTCGTCAACGCGGGGGCGCAGCATCCGTCCGCCGCGGATCCCCGTCTCGTCGACGGCGCCCGCAGACTCGGCGCCGCGTTCCAGGACGTGAACTTCCTGCGGGACGAGGATCACGACGCCGGCGGCCTCGGCCGCGACTACCTGGGCTTGGACGGCACACCCGCCACGCGCGACGCGGTTCTGGACCGCATCGATGCCGACCTCGCCGCCGCCGCGGCCGTGATCCCCGACCTGCCCCGCGACTGCCGTCGGGCGGTCACCGCGGCGCACGACCTGTTCGCGGCGCTGTCGGTGCGGCTGCGGCGCGACCCCGCACCGGGACGGCGCGTGCGCGTGCCCGATCCGGTGAAGGCCGCGATCGCGGCCCGTGCGCTGGCCGGGCGCCCGCCGCGCCGACGTCCGGCGGACGCCCGATGAGCCGCCGCACCGTCGTGATCGGCGGGGGGATCGCGGGCCTGGCGACCGCGGCCCTCCTGGCGACCGAAGGCGACCGCGTGACGGTGCTCGAGGCGCGCGACGCGCTCGGGGGGCGCGCCGGGTCGTGGGAGCGCGACGGCTTCCGCTTCGACACCGGCCCGAGCTGGTACCTCATGCCGGAGGTGTTCGACCACTTCTTCCGGCTGCTGGGCACCTCGGCCGAGGCCGAGCTCGACCTCGTGCCGCTCGACCCCGCGTACCGCGTGTACACCGAGCACGGAGACCCGGCAGACCCCGTCGACGTCGTCTCGGGACGCGCGCGCTCCACGGCGCTGTTCGAAAGTCTCGAACCGGGCGCGGGCGCCGCGCTCGACGCCTACCTCGATTCGGCCGCCGACGCGTACGAGCTGTCGATCACGCGCTTCCTCTACGACACCTACGAGACCACCGCGGGCCTGCGCGACCCGGCGCTGCTGCGGCGACTCCCCCGCCTGGCCCCGCTGCTCACGCGATCGCTCGCATCGCACGTCGACCGGCGCTTCCGCGACCCGCGGCTGCGGCAGATCCTCGGCTACCCGGCGGTGTTCCTGGGCGGCTCGCCGTTCGGCGTGCCGAGCCTCTACCACCTGATGAGCCACCTCGACCTCGACGAGGGCGTGCTGTACCCGCGCGGCGGCTTCACCGCGGTGATCGCCGCGATCGAGCGGATCGCCCGCGCGCGGGGGGTCGAGATCCGCACGGGTGCACCGGTGGCGGAGATCATGACGGATGCCTCCGACACGGCCATCGGAGTGCGGCTCGCGCGCGGAGGCGTGGTCGAGGCCGACCTCGTCGTCTCGACGACCGACCTGCACCACACCGAGACGGCTCTTCTGCCCGAGCGGCTGCGCACGTACCCGCAGTCCTGGTGGGACAGGCGCACGCCCAGCCCGGGCGCGCTCCTCATCCTCCTCGGCGTCGAGGGGCCCCTGCCCGAACTCGCACACCACACGCTGCTGTTCGCCGACGACTGGCGTGAGAACTTCGACGCGATCTTCGGCGACTCCCCGCGCATCCCCGACCCCGCATCGATCTACGTGTGCCGACCCAGCGCCACCGACGACTCCGTGGCCCCGACGGGTCACGAGAACCTGTTCGTGCTCGTGCCGGTGCCCGCCGACCCGTCGATCGGACGCGGAGGCGAGGACGGCGACGGAGACCCCGCGGTGGAGTCGGCGGCCGACCGGGTGATCGCGCAGATCGCCGAGTGGGCGAAGATCCCCGACCTCGAACGCCGCATCGTGGTGCGGCGCACGATCACGCCCGGCGACTTCGCGACCGACCTGCACGCGTGGCGGGGGAACGCGCTCGGGCTCGCGCACACCCTCGGGCAGAGCGCCCTCTTCCGTCCCCGTAACGTCTCCAAGCGCGTCGGCGGTCTGATGTACGCCGGCGGATCGGTGCTTCCGGGCATCGGGCTGCCGATGTGCCTCATCTCCGCCGAACTCGTCGTCAAGCGGCTCCGCGGCGATCGCTCCGCCGGTCCCCTCGCCGAGCCCGTTCCGGCCGAGGCCTGACGTGCCGGGGCTGTACCTCGCCGCCATCGTGGCGTCGGCGATCGGCGTGGCGCTGCTCGACCGCCGTTTCCGCCTCGCCGGGTGGGCATCCCCCGGCCGCACGCTCGCCGCCACCGGGATCGGCACCGCGTTCTTCCTGGTGTGGGATGCGGTCGGCATCGCCACCGGGGTGTTCGTGAAAGGCGGCAGCGCTCTGCTGCTCGGCATCGACCTCGCCCCGCACCTCCCGCTCGAGGAGCCGGTCTTCCTGGCCTTCCTCTGCTACCTCGCCCTCGTGGTCTGGGCCGCCGCGCGACGGCTTCTGGCGCGTCGGGCGGCGCAGGCGTCCGGTCGCAGGCCGCGGGAGTCGGACGCATGACCTACGCCCTGATCGTTCTCCCCTTCGTCGCGATCACGATGGCGATGGTGCTGACGACCGTCCGGCGCCCGGGGTTCGGGCGCCGGACGGCCGCCTCCGCGATCGCGGCCGTCGTCCTGTGCGCGCTCACCGCCGTGTTCGACAACCTGATGATCGCGGCGGGACTGTTCACGTATCCGCCCGAGCATCTCAGCGGACTGCGCATCGGCCTGGCACCCCTGGAGGACTTCTCCTATCCGATCTGCGCGGCGTTCCTCGTGCCGGCCGTCTTCATCCTGCTGCGCAGTCGGCACGCGGGCGGTCGCGGCGTGACAGGCTCGAGGGCATGAGCGCGTCCTCCGCCCTGCGCCCCGGCGCCGTCGTGCGGGAGCTGTTCGTCGCCTCCCGCCCGGTGAGCTGGATCAACACCGCCTACCCGTTCGCCGCGGCGTACCTGGTCACCACCCGGGGCGTCGACGCGACGCTCGTGATCGGCACCCTCTTCTTCCTGATCCCCTACAACTTGGCCATGTACGGCATCAACGACGTGTTCGACTACGAGTCCGACCTGCGGAATCCGCGCAAGGGAGGCGCCCACGGGGCGGTCCTGGACCGGCGGATGCATCGCATCACCCTGTGGGCGGCGGGGCTCGCGTGCGCCCCGTTCCTGGTGTGGCTCCTCGTGGTCGGCTCTCCGCTGTCGTGGGCGGTCCTGGCGCTCAGCATGTTCTTCGTGGTCTTCTATTCCGCGCCGCCGCTGCGGCTCAAGGAGCGACCCTTCGCGGATTCGGTGACCAGCAGCATCCACTTCTTCTCCCCCGCCGTGTACGGTCTCGTCCTGGCCGGCGCGGTCTGGACATGGCAGCTCGCCGCGGTCGTGGTCGCGTTCGCCCTGTGGGGCGTCGCCTCCCACGCGTTCGGCGCCGTGCAGGACGTCGTCGCCGACCGTGCCGCCGACATCTCGTCGATCGCCACCGCGCGCGGCGCCCGGTGGACGGTGTGGTTCGCGCTCGTGTGCTACGCCGCCGCGGGGCTCGTGATGCTGGGGACGGCGTGGCCGGGTCCCCTGGCGGCCGTGCTCGTCGTGCCGTACCTCGCCGCCGTATGGCCGTACCGCGCGGTGAGCGACGAGACGGCCGAGACGGCGACCCGCGGATGGCGGCGGTTCCTGTGGATCAACCAGCTCGCCGGTTTCGGCGTGACGCTGCTGCTGATCTGGTTCTGGCTGCTGACCGCCTGACGCGTCTCGTCTCGTCGCTGCGCTCGCCGCTCGACGACCGGCGGACAGCCGGTCGTCGAGCGAGCGAAGCGAGACGGAACGCGTGTGCAGCGTTCTACTGCTGCGCGCTCAGGGTGATCAGCTGCTGAACGGCGGCGTTCAGGCGCGCGTCGGCCGCCGCGAAGGCGGTGAGGTCGCCGGACTGCAGCGCCTGCTGCTTCGCCGTCAGCGCGCTCTGCGCCTCCTTGAGCGCCGCCTGGTACTCGATCGACGTCGCCCCGGTGCCCGGAGTGGGCGTCGTGCCCGGTGTCGGCGTCGCCCCGGGAGTCGAGCCGGGGACCGGCGTGACCGCGGGGGACGGCGTCACGCTGCCGTCGCCCGTGCTGGCTCCGGAGTTTCCGCCGAACAGCACGTCGAGCGCCTTGCTCAGGGTGTCCTCGAACGCGACCTTGTTGCCGAACGACACCAGCACCTTCTGCAGCGTCGGCAGCTTCGTGCCGCCCGAGGACTGCACGAACACCGGCTGCACGTAGAGCAGACCACCGCCCACCGGAAGGGTGAGGAGGTTGCCGTTGAGCACCTCGGACTGCCCCTGTTTGAGGATGTTGATGAACGCGGAGACGTTCGTGTCGGCGTTGAAGGTGTTCTGCACCTGTCCGGGACCGGGCACCGGGGTGTCGGCGTTGACCACCAGCATCCGGAGCTTTCCGTAGTCGGGACTCTTCACCCCCTGCGTGGCGCCGGCGTTGGAGTCGACCGCGAGGTAGCCCATCAGGACGTTGCGCGCCTGCGATCCCGACACGGACGTCGGGATGAACGACGTGAACATCGAGTACGTCGGAGCGCTCTGGCCCGGCATCTGCATCGTCAGGTAGTACGGCGGCTGCAGCCGCGTGTCGCTCTGCGGGTCGTTCGGCGTCGCCCATGCGTTGTCGCGCTGGTAGAACGAGGGCGCGTCATCGACGTGGTAGGTGCCGAGCATGGAGCGCTGCACCTTGAACAGGTCGGTCGGGTAGCGCACGTGGCTCATCAGATCGCCGGACATCTCGCTGATCGGCTTGATGGTCGACGGGTACACCTTCTGCCACGTCTGCAGCACCGGGTCCTGGTCGTCCCACGCGTACAGCGTGACCTTGCCGTCGTAGGCGTCGACGGTGGCCTTCACCGAGTTGCGGATGTAGTTGATGTTGTCGACGGCGAACCGCGGCGTGGTGTTGTTGGAGTCCGCGATCGCCTGCTGCAGGCTCACACTCGAGGAGTAGGGGAACGAGTTGCTCGTGGTGTAGCCGTCGACGATCCACACGATGCGGCCGTTCACGACGCTCGGATACGGGTCGCTGTCGAGCTCGAGGTACGGGGCCGCCTTCTGCACGCGCGTCTTGGGGTCGCGGTCGTAGAGGATCTGCGAATCCTGGTTGACGTAGTCGGAGAACAGGATCTGCTCGGACTGGAACTTCAGGGCGTAGATCAGACGGTTGAAGATGTTGCCGATCTTGGGGCCGCCGTCGCCGGTGAAGGTGGTCTTCGTCTCGGAGGCGCCGCCCTGGCCGGACGGGTAGTCGAGCTCGACCGGAGCGGTGGTCGACGGGGCGCCGACGATCGAGTACGGCGGCGACTTCTCGCCGAAGTACACCCGCGGCTCGAAGTTCTCGCCGTTGGAGAGGAAGCCGGTGGCGGGGATGCCGCGCTCGAGGTAGACCGGGTTGCCGTCGGCCGTGCGCGCGTTGCCGGCGGCGGCGACGAGGCCGTAGCCGTGCGTGTAGACGAGCGTGCTGTTCTGCCACGACGCGCCGGCGCCGATGCCGTCGATGTTCAGGTCGCGGACGGCCACGATCGTGTCCTGCGACTTGCCGTCGATCGTGTAGCGGTCGACGTCGAGGTCGTCGGGGAACTGGTAGTAGGGGCGGTACTGCTCCACCTGACGCACCGCGGGCGAGATGATCGCCGGGTCCATGATGCGGATCTGCGCGGTGGTCTCGGCATCCGAGCGCAGCTGTCCCGCCTGCGCGGTCGTGGTGGCGGTGAAGTCGCTCTTCATCAGACCGTCGATGCCGTACGCGGCCTTGGTCATGTCCATCCCGCGCTGGTAGTACTCCTGCTCGAGCGTCAGCTGGTTCGGCGTCACCTGGAAGGTCTTCACGACCCACGGGTAGCCGACGCCGAGCACGAGGGAGGAGACCACGAGGAGCGCGGTCGCGATGAGCGGGTAGCGCCAGCGGCCGATGACGGCGGTGACGAAGAACAGCACCGCCACGAGCGCGGCGACGACCGCGAGGATCGTCTGGCCGGGGATCGTGGCGTGCACGCCCACGTACCCGGGCCCGGTGATGCGGTCACCCGGCTCGACGAGGGTCTTGTAGCGATCCAGCCACAGGCTGGCCCCCTGCACGAGAAGGTAGAGCCCCGCGATCACGGCCAGCTGGATGCGGGCGGCCTTGGAGATGCGCAGCTCGCGCTGCCCGATGCGCACCGAGCCGTAGAGGTACGACACGACGGCGGTCAGCAGCAGGCAGATCAGCAGCGCGGCCGAGACGAAGCCCAGCAACGCGCTGTAGAAGGGCATCGCGAACAGGTAGAAGCCGGTGTCGAGCCCGAACTGCGGATCGGTGGTGCTGGTCGTCACGCCGTTCGCCCACATCCAGGTGGTCTCCCACTGTGCGGAGGCGGCGAACCCGGCGAAGAAGCCGAAGAAGACGGGGATGCCCCACATCGCCAGGCGGCGCAGGGGCTCGACGACCTCCTGGTAGCGGTCGAGCTGCGAGCTCAGTCGCGCGTAGACCGGGCGCAGCCGGTAGGCGAGCTGGATGGTCAGCCACACCGGCACCGCCAGGCCGAGGAATCCGACCACGAACATCACCACGCGCGCCACCCACTGGGTGACCAGCACCGAGTCGAACCCGAGCTGGGCGAACCAGAGCCAGTCGGCGTACAGGCTCGCGAAGACGAAGAAGGCCACCACCAGCACGGCGATGACCGCCAGCGAGATCGCGATGATCCTGCGCGAACGGTGGGGGGCGGCCGGACGGGGAGCGGTCGACGAGGTCACCGCTTCATCCTAGGCGGGCGGTTCTGAGGGAACGCCGAGGATCCCCCCAGCCCTTTCCCCGGCTCCTCACCGGTCCTGCATTCGAAACGCGAAGGTCAGGAGCAGGTCGGAAGGGCGTTCAGGTCGCCGCCGTCGCGGATCGTCTGGAGGGCGGTCAGGGCGTCGCCGAGCTTCTGCACCGAGAACACCCGCAGGCCCGAGGGCACGTGCCCGACGACCTCGTTGCAGTTCGCGGCCGGCGCGAGGAACCACGACGCGCCGGCACCCGCGGCGCCGTACAGCTTCTGCCGGATCCCGCCGATCGGACCGACCGTGCCGTCCGCGGTGATCGTGCCGGTCCCGGCGACCTTCTGGCCGCCGGTGAGGGATCCCGGCGTGAGGGTGTCGATGATCCCGAGGGCGAACATCATCCCGGCCGAGGGCCCGCCGACGTCGTTCAGCTGGATGGTGACGTCGATCGGGAACGAGAAGTCGGTCAGCAGCGTCACCCCCACCAGCCAGGTCTTCGTGCCGTCCGCTGCGGTGGACTCCTGCGGGGTGATCGAGACCGTCTGCTCCTGCCCGGCGCGCTCGATCGTGACGTCGACCGGGGCGCCCTGCTTGCCGTTGACGATCGCGCGGAGGCCTGCGGCATCCGTCACCGGCGTGCCGTCTGCGGCGCGCACGATGTCGCCCTTCTGCAGGATGCCGGTGGCCGCCGACCCGTCCACGATCGAGTAGACCGTCAGGTGGCTCGGAACCGCGTAGCCGAGCTCGGTGAGCGCCGCGGCGGTCGCCTCCTTCTGCGAGTCGACCATGTCGGTGGCGCTCTGCTGATTGCGCTGCTCGGTGGTCTGCCCGGCGGGGAAGACGGCCTCCATCGGCAGCACCGCGCGGGACGGGTCGAACCACGCGGAGGCGAGCTCGAGCCACGACGGCGTGCGGTCGGGGTTTCCGACCACCTGCACGGTGAGCAGATCGAGGGAGCCGTCGGTGGGGTAGGTCTGGGCGCCGCCGATGGAGATGAGCGGGACGGTGGAGCCGTCGGCCTTCTGCGTCGTGCCGAGGGTGTCGTAGACCGGACCGGGCTGCTGGATCACGTAGGCAGTAGGCAGGAAGGTGATCACGAGCATCACCACGAGGGCGACGGTCAGGGACCACGACCCGATCTGCACCCGTCGGCTCGCTCGCCGCCGCGGAGCAGGGGTGATCGTCACGTCCTCGTCGAACAGCGCCACGCCGATCCCTTTCCCCTGCCTGGTCGTTCGCGACCGGCGTACGTCGAGAGGTCCTCGGCCGGGGACCCGCGATGATCCGTGCGACTAGCGTAGAACGCGAGTTCAGGACCCGGCTGAAAGGCGGCTGAAGTGGCGGACGAGGATCGCAGCCCCGAAGAGGAGTTCCAGGAGCTGATGCGCCAGCTGTTCGGCGGCGCCGGCGGGGAGGTCGACCCCGAGCAGCTCTCGCGCCTCTCGGGCATGCAGATCGATCCGGCCATGATGCAGGCCGTGATGCGGCAGCTGCAGGGCGCGTTCAGCGGCGCCGAGCCCGGCGGCATCTCGTGGGACGCCGCCAAGACGCAGGCGCTGCACATCGCCAATCAGGACGGCCAGGGCGTCACCGCCGGTCAGCGCACCGACCTCGACCAGGCGTTCGCGCTCGCGACGCTGTGGCTGAGCGAGGCCACGACGATCTCGGAGCTGCCGACGCCGCCCCGCGCGATCACCCGCGGCGGCTGGGTCGAGGAGACGCTGCCGGTCTGGCAGGAGCTGGCCGAGCCCGTGGCCACGAGCATCGCCGACGCGCTCACCGCGACCCTCAGCGAGCAGGCCCCCGACGACATGCAGAACCTCATCGCGGGGGCCGGGCGGCTGATGCGCACGATCGGCGGTTCGCTGTTCGCGAACCAGCTCGGGCATGTGCTCGGCCGCCTGTCGACCGAGGTGGTCTCGGGCGGCGACGTGGGAATCCCGGTGATGCCCGCCGGCGACGCGGTGATCCTCCCGCAGAACTTCGCCGACTTCGGCCGCGACCTGGGCATCCCGGAGGATCAGCTGGCGCTCTACATCGCCACGCGCGAGCTCGCCCACGCCCGCCTGTTCCGGCACGCGAGATGGCTGCGACTGCAGGTCATGTCGCAGGTGGGCGACTTCGCGCGCGGCATCCACGTCGACACCGACGCCCTCGAAGACCTCGCGTCGCGGTTCGACCCGTCGGCCCCCGAGGAGCTGCGCCAGGCCCTGGAGAGCGGCGCCCTCATCCCCGCCCGCTCCGAGGCGCAGAACGCCGCGCTCGCCCGACTCGAGCATCTGCTGGCCACTATCGAGGGGTGGGTGGAGGTGGTGACGGATGCCGCGACCTCCCGTCTGCCGTCGGCCGACCGCATCGCCGAGGCCGTGCGCCGGCGCCGCGCGGTCGGCGGCCCTGCCGAGCAGGCGCTCGGCTCGCTCGTGGGCCTGGAGCTGCGCCCGCGGCGCATGCGCGAGGCAGCGGCGATGTGGCGGGCGGTGACGGATGCCGTCGGCACCGTCGCGCGCGACGCGCTGTGGGACTACCCCGACCTCATGCCCGAGCCCGGCGACATCGACGACCCGAGCGCGCTGATCGCCCGGCTGCAGGCCCGCGCCCGCGGCGAGGAGCCCGCACCCGACGAGTTCGACGATGCGCTCGCCCGCCTGCTCGCCGGCGAGGAGTCCCCCGGCCCCGACGAGCCCCGAGCCCCCGGGGCGGACGGCTCGGACGGTACGGACGACGTCGATCCCGGCACGGAGGATCCCCGACCGGTCTGACCGTCGGTCCCCTCGCCGTTCCTCCCCAGACGGCCGGATCGACGGATGCCGCCGGCCGGACTTGTGGACGGGCTCGGCGTCGTGCTCCCGCGCGTCAGACTCGGGCCATGATCCGACTCGACCCCGCCCATCCCCCGGTCTGGCGCACCGCCACGTGCCTGCAGTTCGGCGTCGACGCGGTGCTGCGCATCGAGGAGCCCGCACCGTGGCAGGAGCGCCTCGTGAAGGAGCTCGAGCGCGGAGTGCCCGATCCGGGATATCGCGGTCTCGCGGTCGCCCTCGGCGCCACGGCCGCCGACGCCGAGGCGTTCCTGCGTACGCTCACGCCCGCCCTGGTCTCGCACGAGCGGTCGGTCGCGGCGGAGGCGACCGTGCGCATCCCCGAGGGCTTCTCCGCCGCGACGGCGGAGCGGGTGGTCTCGGCGATGGCCGGCGCCGGCGTCGACGTGATCGTGGAGGACGCGCTCACCCGTCCCGATCCGCACGTGCACGGCACCGTCGTGCTGGTCGCCCAGCACGTGGTCGAGCCGCGTCGGACCGCCGCGCTCATGGCGGCCGACGTGCCGCACCTGCCCGTGGTCTTCACCGCGGACCGATGCGAGATCGGTCCGCTGGTGCATCCGGGGCGCAGCGCGTGTCTGCGCTGCGTCGAGGAGCAGCGCCACGCCGCCGACCCGGCCTGGCCGTGGATCCTCGCGCAGCTGGTCGACCGCGCGCCGGTGGCCGTCTCCCCCGCGGTGGCCCTCGAGGCGGGACTGGTCGCCGCGCAGCTGCTCAGTGCCGCTCCCGCTCCGACCGGGCGTTCGATCGCGGTGCACGACGACCTGCGGCCCCGCCGGTGGCGCGAGCATCGGCGGGCGCCAGACTGCGGGTGCCGATCTCTCGGAGGAACCGCGACGGCTGCCGCTCCCGATGACCGGCGGCGCGCGCCCACGACACCGCCAGCGACCGCTCCGCCCGCGTGATGCCCACGTAGACGAGCCGCCGCTCCTCGTCGACCTGCTCGAACGTCCCCGCGTACGAGATCGGCAGCAGCCCCTCGCTCACCCCGATGAGGTGCACGTGCTCCCATTCCAGGCCCTTCGCCGCGTGCAGGGTCGCGAGGGTCACGGTGCGCAGGGCGGGCTCGTGCTGCGCCTTCGCCCGGGCGAGGAGGTCGTCGCTGAAGGCGCGCAGGGTCGTGGAGGCATCCGCGGCCACCGCCTCCTCTGCGAGGCGCAGCACCGCCGCGCGCGCCTCCCACGCGTCGCGGACGGCGCCACCGGCGGCGGGCGGCTCGTCGGTGAAGCCGAATTCGCGCAGCAGCATCCGCACCGAATCGAAAAGACCCTTCTCCTGCGGGGCGACGGCGGCCCCCCGCAGCGCCATCATGGCCTGCCGCACCTCGGGGAGGTCAAAGAAGCGACGACCCCCCAGGACGGTGGCCGCGATCCCCCGGTCGGCGAGGGCCTTCACGAGTTCCGGAGACTGGGCGTGCGCGCGGTAGAGCACGGCGATCCGGCGCGGGTCGACGCCGTTGCGCACCCGGGCGGCGATGGCATCGGCGACCCCCGCGGCCTCGGCGACGTCGTCGGCGTACGCGGTCACGGTGGGGACGGGGGACTCCGCGTCGCGGGCCGCCGCGTGCAGTTCCAGCGCGCCGGGACGATCGCGCATCAGATCGTTCGCGACCTGCAGGATCGCGGCATCCGACCGGTAGTTCGTCTCCAGGCGCACGACGCGCGCATCGGGATGCCGGTGGTCGAACTCGAGCAGGAAGCGCGCGTCGGCGCCGGCGAACGAGTAGATGGTCTGGCTCGCATCGCCCACGACGCACAGGTCGCGCCGCTCGCCCAGCCACAGCTCCAGCAGCCGGTGCTGCAGCGGGGAGACGTCCTGGAACTCGTCGACGGTGAAGTGGCGGTACTGCTCGCGCACCGACTGCGCCACACGGGGCTCGGCCTCCAGCATGCCCGCGCAGGCCAGCAGCACGTCCTCGAAGTCGAGCTGCCGGCGCTCGTCCTTGAGCTTCTCGTACGCACGCTGGATGTCGGCGACCCGCGTGACGTCGAACCGTCCGACATCCTGCGGACGCGCGAGAGCCCACGCGTCGATGCTGCGCAGGGTGACCTTGCGCCATTCGATCTGGCTCGCGATGTCGCGCAGCGTCGCGGTGTCGGGACGCAGTCCCAGTCCGTCGGCGGCGTGGGCGAGCAGCTTGACCTTGTTGTCGATGATGGCGGGCGCGGAGTCGCCGGCGAGCGTCGGCCAGAAGAAGTTGAGCTGCGCCAGCGCCGCCGCGTGGAACGTGCGCGCCGCGACCCCCTCGACGCCGAGCGCCCGCAGCCGCCCGCGCATCTCGCCGGCGGCCTTCGCGGTGAAGGTGACCGCCATCACGCGCCCCGGCGAATAGGCGCCCGTGTCCACGCCGTGCGCGATGCGATGCGTGATCACGCGGGTCTTGCCGGTGCCCGCACCGGCGAGCACGAGCACCGGTCCGCGGAGGGCGGATGCCGCCTCCCGCTGCCGATCGTCGAGTCCCTCGAGGGCGCGGTCGCTCATCCGACCGCCGCCGACGAGACGTACCAGTCCTCGATGAGCCGCCGCGCGATCGAGGCGGCGCCGGGCAGGACGACGTCGCTCTCATCTGCCAGCGCGGCGCCGATCTCCTCGCGGTCGAACCACCGCACGTCGACGATCTCCTCGCCGTCCGGTCGCGCCGCATCGTCGTCGACGGCGGTCGCGGCGAAGCCGAGCATGAGAGACCGCGGGTACGGCCACGCCTGCGACCCGCGGTAGCGCAGATCGGTGAGTGCGACGCCGGCCTCCTCGTGCACCTCCCGCAGCACGGTGGACTCCAGCGACTCCCCCGCCTCGGCGAACCCGGCGAAGCAGGAGTACCGCTCCCCGCCCCACAGCGCGTTGGCACCGAGCAGCAGTCGCGACGGCCGGCGCGACCCCGATACGGCGACGATCACCGCGGGGTCGGTGCGGGGGAAGTGCTCGCGTCCGCACGCGGGGCAGTGTCGGGCCCACCCCGCCATGCGCAGCTCGGTGCGCGTTCCGCACGCAGGGCAGAACGCGGCATCCCGCAGCCACCGCCCGAGGCTCAGCGCGGCGGTGAACGTGCCCGCCTCGACGGGGGCGAGCAGTCCCCCCACCGCGCGCAGCGCACCCCAGCCCGTCGCCTCCACCGGCTCGGGACCGTCGGCGGCGTACGCGGCGACGAGCACGGGGGTTCCGTCGTCGCGCCGACCGAGGAACGCCCACTCCGCGCCTTCGGGGGCGACGTGCGGGCCCACCCAGGCGAGTCGGTCGGCCCCCGCGAGGGGTGCGCGGTCGCCGTGGACCACGATCACGCGGGTGCGGTCGTCGGCGCGCAGCCGCTCCACGAGATCCTCTTCGGTCCGCTCGGCGGCGGCGCGGTCGATCCCGGCGGCGGCGATAGGGAACGAGCGGGGGGCGGATGCCGGAGACGCCGTCATCGTGGACCTCTCTGCGTGGTCGACGATCAGGGTTGGTCGACATGCGGGCGTGGCGTGGGAGCGCACGAGCGCACCCGACCTACCCTGGGCTCATGGCACGCTCACCCCTCACTCTAGCCGCGACGGTGGCCTCGGCTCTGCCCCGTGCGGGGGTCGTCGGAGTGGGTCTGCTCACCGAACGCAGCACCGGTCGCTACGACAGCGCGGTCGCCGATCTGGACGACGGGCGCCGGGTGGTCGTGCGCGCCCCCGTCGACGCGGCCGACGCCTCCGAGCTCGCCGCCGAGGCACGGGCACTGCGCGCACTCACCCCCGGTGTGCGCGCGCTGCTGCCCTTCCGCGCCCCCGAGCTGCTCGGCGAGACGGGCCTCAAGGATGCCCGCGCGGTCGTGGTCGACTTCCTGCCCGGGTACCGGGTCGACGCCGCCCACGTCCCACCGGGCCACGGCGCCGCGACGTCGATCGGCGAGGCGCTCGCCGCCCTGCACGCTCTTCCGCTGTCGATCGTCCGCACCGAGGGGCTGCCGTCGCGCACCCCGCAGCAGGTGCGCGACGACGTGTCGCGCCTGATCGATCGCGCCGAGGCGACCGGACGCACCCCGTCGCCGCTCGTGTCGCGCTGGCGCCGCGCCGTCGCCTCCGACCCGCTGTGGCGCTTCGAGTCGGCCGTCGTGCTCGGCGGGGCGAGCGCCGCATCCTTCCTCTTCGAAGACGTCGACGAGGTTCCCACCGTCACCGGCATGCTCGACTGGCACGGTCTGTCCGTCGGCGACCCGGCCACCGATCTGCAGTGGCTCGCCTCCGCGCCGAACGCCGCGGAGGACGTCTTCGGCGCCTACACCGCGCAGAGCGGGCGAGCTCCCGACGCCCTGGTGCGCGAGCGCGCGCGCATGTACGCCGAGCTGGAGTTCGCCAAGTGGCTCGTGCACGGCTTCGAGGCGGGCCGGGAGGACATCGTCGCCGATGCGGTGGGGCTGCTGGACGCGCTCACGCAGGGAGTGGACGGCGACGAGCTGGTGGCGGATGCCGCGCTCGACCTCGACTCCGCGATCGCCCTCCTCGGGCGCACGCCCGAACAGCGCCCGGCCGACGCCGACACGTCGATGCAGACCGACACCTACGATCCGGCGCTGCTGTCGCTGTTCATCGCGGCCGAGGAGGACGACGCCGAGCACGACGACGACCGACGTGAGAGCGCCGACGACGATCTCACCGGTGAACTGGTGCTCGACACCGAAGCCCTCACCGCCGCGCGCGACGAGGCGCACACCGCCGAGCCGGAGGTCACCGCCGCGGCCGGCGACCTGCCCGTCGCCGCTGCCCGCGCGGTGGACGCGCCCGCCGTCGATTCCTCCCCCGACGCGCTCGCGCCGGGCGACGACGTCTCGACCGCGCCCATCGACATCCGCTGGGCGCGCTCCGTGCACCTCGAAGACGACGATCCGGTCGGCGATGCCGACCGCTCCGCCGAGGCGGCGCTGCGCCGCTGGACCCAGAACCGCGACTGACCGCGCGTCAGCCCCGCAGCACCAGGTCTGCCGCGACGTAGTAGAGGGCGACGTCGATCTGCTCCAGCGGGATGCTATGCTTCTCGTGATACGCCCGGCGGTACAGCTCGAGCTGCAGCATCCGCTCTTCGCGTTCCGCGGCGTCGCGCGGAGGACGTCCGGTCTTCCAGTCGACGATCTCGATGCGATCGTCGCGGTCGGCGCGGCGGTAGACGGCGTCGAGCTTGCAGATCACGACGTGCGGGGCGCCGTCGAGCCCGTCGAACGCGAAGTCGATCTCGGTCTCGACCTCCAGAGGTTGCAGGTCGGCCCACTCCGAGGCCTCGAACGCCTGCTGCAGGCGGGACAGCTCGGCCGCGTCGGCGTCGGACACGCCCGCCTCCTCGTCGCCCTCTCCCCAGCCGTCGTCGAGAGAGGCACCCGCCCCGACGCCGCCCGAGCGCTGCTCGACCCACGCGTGGAAGAGCGTGCCGAGCCGCGTCTGACGGTACGGCCGCTCGGGCAGGGGCCGGGCGAGGCGGGCGACGGTGCCGTCGTAGTCGGCGACGAACTCCTTGTAGCGCGAGGCCGGGATGCGCGTAGGAGCCGCCTCGCGCACCGGCTGCTGACGCGCCGCCCGCTCGGCCAGCAGCAGGGCGAGGTCGGGGTCGGGCGCGGCGCGCGGGGCCTCCATCGCCGCCTCGACGGCAGCGGCGGCCGCCTGCACGGCCGGTCGTCGCGCGCCGAGCGGATCGATCGGCCACTGCAGCAGCCGACGCTCGCCCAGGTAGGGGTTGTCGCCCGGCTCCGCGTCGGGCAGGGGCGCTGAGAGCGCGACGGCGATCTCCTCGAGGAACACGCTGCGTTCGCGCGGCTTGGACGTGCCCGCCCAGCTCGACCCGGTGAGCAGCAGATGGTCGCGCGCACGCGTCACCGCGACATACGCCAGCCGCCGCTCCTCCTGCAGCTGCCGTGCGAGATTCGCCGTCTCGAAGTCGGTCAGCGCGTCGCGCAGGTGCTGCTGGGTGGGCGAGAGGTGCGCCTCCCATTCGAACCGCGGCAGCCACGCCGCATCCCCGCGGAACGCGTACGGGAGCACCCCGAAGTAGAGCCACCCTTTCTTACCCGTCCCCCGGGCGGGGAGCTCCTCGGCGACGAGCCGCACGACCGCCACCGCGTCCCACTCCAGCCCCTTGGAGCCGTGGATCGTCAGCAGCTGCACGACGTCGTCCTCGGGCGGCTCGGTGCGCGGGGCGAACTCGTCGAGCCGCTCGGCGTGATCGAGCCACGCCAGCAGGCTCGTAAGCGAGCCGGTCTCATCGGCGGCGAGGAACCCCTGCAGCTCGTCGACGAACGCCCGCAGCTGCGCGGAGGCGATCCTCGCCGGCCCTCGGGCCTCGTTCGCGGCCAGCTCGACGTCGAGGCGCAGCTCGAGCTCGATCAGCCGCACCAGCTCGGGCACCGGCATCCCGGTCGCCTGGCGCAGACCCGCGAAGACGGATGCCGCCTCCCGCAGCCGATCGCGGGCGGCGGGGGTGAACTCCTCCAGCCAGCCGTGGTCGGAGCGGTGCTGCAGCACGAAGTCGAGCGCGTCGACGAGGGAGCCCTGGTCCTCGCCCGCTCCGGCGCGGATGCGCTCGGCGACCTCGGGGGCGAGCGGCTGCAGCGCGGCGTCGGAGCGGGCGATGCGCCGGGCGAGCTGGGCGAGCACGCGAAGGTCGGCCAGCCCGATCGCCCAGCGCGGCCCGGCGAGCAGACGGATGAGCGCAGACCCGGCCGACGGATCGCTGATCACCCGCAGCGCCGAGACCACATCGACCACCTCGGGCGTGGACAGCAGTCCGCCCAGGCCCAGGATGCGGTGCGGGATGCCTCGGCGCCCCAGTGCGTCGCCGAAGCGGACCATGTGCTTCTTGCTGCGGAACAGCACCGCACCCGACGTCGCCGACCCAACGGCCGCACGCTCGGCGCGGACGGCCGCGAACCAGTCCGCGACCCGGTCGGCCTCGGCGTCGAGATCGTCGTCGAACGCCAGCTCGACGCGTCCGGCCGGAGCGCCGGGACGCGCCCGCAGCTCCTGCACGGCGACCGGCGAGGAGTCGGCGAGCGGCGCGAGCACGGCGTTGGCGGCGGTGAGCACCGTGTGACTGTTGCGCCAGCTCGTCAGCAGCGCGTACGTGGCGCATGAGCCCCCCGGCGCGAACGCCGCCGGGAAGCCGCCGAGGTTCCCGGCGCTCGCGCCGCGCCACCCGTAGATCGCCTGGTGCGGATCTCCCACCGCCATGACCGCCGTGCCGCCGAACAGCGCGGCGAGCAGATCGGTCTGCACCACCGAGGTGTCCTGATACTCGTCGAGCAGCACCACCCGGTAGCGATCGCGCATCTCCTCCGCCACCGCGGGATGGGCATGCACGATCCGCATCGCCCCGGCGACCTGGTCGGAGAAGTCGAGCACTCCCAGCCGACGCTTCTCGGCGGCGTACGTGCGTGCGAGGCCGGCCAGCATGCCCAGCGCTCCGACCTTCTCGGCCGCCTCGGAGATCGGCGCGTAGACGACCGTGCGCGCGCTCGTGGACGGTCGTTCGAGCACGTCGTCGAAGCGCGCCGGGAACGCCTCCAGCGCGTCGAGGTCGACGAGGTTGTCGACGCCGTCGCGGGCGATGCGCAGGGCCCCGTCGATGATCGAGCGCAGCGCCTCGGTGCGCTCCTCCAGGCGCGGGTCGTCGGAGCCGAAGACGACGCGGCGCATGAGCAGCCACGCCGCCGACTCGGAGAGCACGGCCGACTCGGCATCCCACCCGATCCGGACCGCATGCTCGCGCACGATCGCGTCGGCGAAGCTGTTGTAGGTCGACACCGTGGGACGGTGCAGCAGCGCGTCATCGCTCGACCCGGCGGGCGCGGTCACGGCAGAGGGTGCCAGTGCGGCCAGCGCGGCGTGCCGGGCGGCATCCGGCGCGCCCGCGCGCTCGAGCTCGCCGAAGACGGCGAGGCGCCCCTCGGCGTGCAGCACCGGGAGTGCGGGAAGCAGGCCCGACCGCTCGAACTCGGCCAGGCGCGCGAGGCGCCGCTGGATGCGCTCGGCCAGTTCGCCCGCCGCCTTGCGCGTGAAGGTGAGCCCGAGCACCTCGTCGCGGCGCACGATGCCGTTCGCGACCAGCCACACCACGCGGGAGGCCATCGTCTCTGTCTTGCCGCTGCCGGCACCGGCGACCACGAGGGCCGGGGCGAGGGGCGCCTCGATCACGGCGGTCTGCTCGGCGGTCGGCGGGAACTGGCCGAGCGCGGCGGCGATGGCGGCGGCCGAGAGGGCCGGTGCGGGAGTACTCACGACGCGCTCACCGCCGAGACGGTGTGGATGCGGCACAGCCCGTAGGAGTGGTCGTCGCGGCAGTGCTCCTCGTACGGCGCGGAGAAGCGGGTCCCGCGCATGACCGCCACCGCGCCCCCGATCCGCTCGACGAACGCCGTCCGCCGCTCGTCGTCGAGCGGAGGCTGCAGCGGCACCGCGTAGTCGTCGCGCTTGGCCGTCGGGCGCAGCACGAGCAGCGCCGCGCCGCCCGAGGGATGCCCCGCCGCTTCGGGGATCGCCCCCGCCTCGAACGCCAGCTGATAAGCGGCCAGCTGCGGGTTGTCGATCACCTTGGCCGCGGTCGTCGGCTCGTTCTTGCCGGTCTTGAGGTCGAGGATCAGCACGGTGCCTTCGGGGGTGAGCTCGACGCGATCGATGTACCCCGACAGCACCACTCCGTGGGCGAAGGCAACCGCATCCTCGATCGGGATCGCGACCTCGAAGTGCGGTTCGGCGCCGATCAGCGTTCCGCCCGCCTGTTCGAACCGACGCAGATACAGGTGCAGTCGCCGCACCAGGTCGCGGGCGCGGGTCTGCTCGGCGCGGTCGCGCCACGGCGCCTCGAAGCTCAGCTCACCCCAACGCTGCTCGACCTGTGCCCACAGGGCCGCCTCGTCTGAGCCGGCGGCGTGCTCGAGCGCCGCGTGGATGATCGTGCCGATCCCGGCCGTCGTGCCGCCCGGGTCGCCGCCGAGATCGCCGATCACCCAGTTGAGCTCGCACTCCTCGAGGGCGTGCAGCCGCGACGGCGAGACCCGCACGTCTTCGCGGTTCAGGTCGCGCAACGGCGCGTCGGACGTGGCGGCGGCGACGCCGTACCACTCGTGCGCGGCCGCTCCGGCGACCCCGGCGTCGCTCAGCAGGGCCAACTGCGCGGCGGCCCGCTCGCGCGCCCTGGCGGGCGCGGACTGCTCCGTCAGCGTGCGCCGGTGCCGCGCGACCGTTCCCCGCAGCGACAGCGGATGCTCCATCGACCGCGCGGCGGGCTCTGCCGCGGGCAGGAACTCGAAGAACGGGCTGGGGCCGGTGTCGTCGTCGTCGACCGCCGTCACGATGAGGCGCTCGCGCGCCCGCGACACGGCCCGGGCGAACAAACGCAGTTCGTCGTGCATCGCGCCGCGACGACGGTCCAGGATGCCGGGGGCCGCGGCCTCCGGGGAGGCCGCCCGCGCCGCGGCATCCGCCAGCCGCCAGGTGTCGAGCAGACCGCCGCGCAGCCGCGTGTTCGGCCACACCCCGTCCTGGACGCCCGCCACCACGACGGTGTCGAACTCGGCGCCCAGCGCGCCCGCCGGGGTGAGCACCCGCACCGACTGCGGCGGGGGCGGCGCCGAGAGACGGTCTTCGGCGACGTCGCTGCTGAGCACGCTCAGCAGGAAGACCCGGGGGTTCTCCTCGGTTCCGCGCTCGACGAAGCGCTTCGCCGACTCGAACAGCGCCACCATCGCGTCGAGATCGCGGCCCGCCTGCTCGGCGAGCGGACCGGACCCGCGGGAGGCCTCGAGCCACCGCTTCTGCAGCCTGCTCTCCTCCCACGCGGTCCACAGCAGCTCGTGGGCGGTCGCGCCCTCGGCGTGCCGCGCCGCGAGCGCCGCGAGGGTGCGGGCGGTCTTGGCCGCACGGCGGGCCTCGCGGGTGTCGATCAGGTCGAACTCCAGCGGCTGCGCCATGGCGGAGGCCAGCAGCTCGCGACCGGGGCGCTCGCCCCCGTCCGCCAGCTCGGCGTGACGCAGCGTCGTGCGGAGTCGGCGCAGCTCGATCGGGTCGAGCCCGCCGCATGCGCCCAGGAGCACGTCGGAGAGCTCGTCGGGCGTCCACGTCGCCGCATCCCGCGTGCCGATCTCGATCAGTCGCAGCAGGTCACGCACCGGCCGCAGCGCCCCGAGCGCACGACCCGGTCCGCTCGCCCGGGCGGGAACCTCCCGTGCCGACAGCTCGGTCTCCAAGGCCGCCACCTGGCGCGTGTCGTGCGCGATGACGGCGCACTGCGACCACGGCACGCCGTCGTGCACGTGCCGTTCGCGCAGCATCCGCGCGATGACGTCGTATTCCTCGGAGGTCGAGCGCAGCGCGAACGCGCGCACGGAGGCGTCGGCATGACCGTCGCCGGAGGGCGCCGCGCGGTGCGCGACGACGCCCACCGCGCCGATCCGCTGCGTGACCTCGCGCACCAGGTCGACCTGCGCAGCGGTGCCGCGGTGCACCGTGGTGAGCGCCCGCACTCCGCCCAGAGTGCGGGCGAGTCGGGCGAAGTTCTCGGGCGTCGCGCCGCGGAAGGCCCCCGCCCCCACGTCGGGGTCGCCGAACGCGAGCACCGCCACGCCCCGTGCCGCACATGCCTCGATGAGCTCGACCCCTCCGAGCGTGAGCTCCTGCGCGTCGTCGATCAGGAGCGCCCGCACCCGCCCGAACGGTCCGAGGACGGCCGGGGCGCCGGGCGGGGCGGTGCGGAGCACCCCGATCGCCTCGCGCACGAGCCCGGCCGCGTCGCGGTGCGCGCCTCGCATGTCGGCCCGCACCTGCTGGTACTCGGCGGCGAACGAGGCGAGCGACACCCACACCGGGATGTCGAGCTCCGCGGCCAGAGCGCGCAGACGGTCGGGCTCGACACCCAGAGTGGCGCACTCGGCGAGGAACGTGCGCACGTCGGTGCGGAACCCGGCAGTCGCTCGGATCGGCGCGGCCAGCCAGTCGGGCCAGCGGCTCGGCGCACCGTGACGCTCGTCGTCGGCGTCGCCGGCGAGCAGGTCGTGCAGGATCTGGTCTTCGTCGCCGCCGGTGAGCAGCTGCGGCGGCTCTGCGCCGCCGTGCACCTCGGCACCCCGCACGAGCTGGAACGCCAGTGCCGGCACCGACCGGGCGAGCGCGCCCGACGTCGCCCGACCGACCGCCAGGCCGAGCCGGTCGCGCAGAGCGGTCGCGGTCTGGCGCGAGGGCGTCAGCACGAGCACCTGGTCGGGGTCGAGTCCGGCCCGCACCAGGGCCGCCACACGCGCCACGAGGGTCGCGGTCTTTCCCGTGCCGGGCGCTCCGACCACCACGCCCGAGGCATCGGCGGGCAGATCGAGCACCACGCGCTGCGCGGCGTCCGCGCCGGGAACGGATGCCTCGCCCCCCGCATCGATCGCGCGGGTCGGGGCGGCATCCGTCATGTCCGCCACGCTAGCCGAGCCCGCCGACACGGGCCGCGAGCGACCTCCGACGACCGCGTCCCGCCGTTCGCCGAGAGCGTCCGGCGGCCGCGCCGGGGCGCCGGACGGGTGTCGTAGAGTGGCTCTGCGCCGGGGATTCCGCGGCCGCGAGGACGAACCCGCGGGCCCGCCCCGTGACAGAAAGGCAGTGCACCGTGGAGATCCGCATCGGCATCGCGAACACCGGCCGTGAGCTCAGCTTCGAGACCAACGACTCCGCCGCCGACGTGAAGAAGGCCGTCGCGGCCGCCCTCGACTCCGCTGCCACCCACGTCAGCTTCACCGACGCCAAGGGCGCCTCGTTCATCGTGCCGACGTCGGGTCTGGCCTACGTCGAGATCGGGACCGAGGAGTCCCGCCGCATCGGCTTCGTGGCCTGAGCATGGACATCCTCCTCGCCTTCATCGTGGGCGCGGTCCTCGGCATCGGCGCGCACTACGCCGCGCCCGGCCGCAGCACCCGCGGTGTGGCGCTCGGGCCGATCCTCGGCGCCCTCGTCGGCGGGGCGGCCTGGCTGGCCTTCACGTGGGCGGGGACGACGACCCAGAGCCCGTGGATCTGGCTGATCTCGTTCCTCGTGCCGTTCGTGGTGACCTATCCGGTGCTGCTGGTGCTCGCACGCGTGCGCGCGACCCACGACGTGCGCGAGCGCGCACGCCTCAAGATCTCCTGACCCCGACCGACGTCGCGGGGCGGGTCAGGCCGCCAGGCCCATGGCGTCCATGCGCTTGGAGTGCGCGGCCATCAGCTCGGTGAAGACCGGCTCGACCTTCTTCTCCTCGGCCGCCGCGAGCGTCGTCGGGCGCAGCGCCGCGCGCGCGATCAGCAGCGTGTCCCCCACGAGCCGGCGACCCCACAGCGCGAGCAGGGACCGCCACTCCTCGTCGCTGGCGATCGTGTCGCCGATGATGTCGACGATCGCCTCCCGGTCGTCGTCGGCGCGCAGGATCGCGGCGACCCGGTCGCCGGTGTCGCCGTAGCTCGCCGACAGCGCGAGGTAGAAGTCGTCGAGCATCCCGGCCGTGATGTGCACCGACAGCATCGTCTCCTGCGGGCGGACTCCGTGCGTGGCGCGGCGGAACGCGTCCAGCGGTTCGCGGAAGGGCAGCATCAGGGCGGTCGGATCGTCGCCGCGTTCCCGGATCAGCGCCACCAGCGCCTCATGCTTGGTCAGCGCCGCCCCCGCCGCACGCGAGAGCGACTCCTTCTGCGCCAGCTCGGGCGTGGAGGCGATCAGCTCGCTGAGCGTCTCGAAGTAGCCCAGCTGGAGGTACGCGGCCTGTCCGAGGAACGTCGTGACGTCGGGTGCGAGCTCCTCGAAGTCGACCCGCGTGGCGTCGCTCGCCTCGCCGCGAGACCGCAGGGACAGCACGCGTCCTTCGGGGCGCCGCTGCCAGAACCACTTCACCACGCGGCCAGCCTACTGGCCAGCGACGGACGCGCCGAGGCATGCGGAATCGGAGGATGCCGCGGGGCTCCGGTATCCTGATGCGGTCCCCGGCATCGGATCGGGGCCCCTGCGCCTGCAGATGAGTGAAAGGCGTGGACCCTTCACCCCGGCGGCATCTCTCCGCCAGACAGGCTCATATCGTGACGACCTTCGCCGAGCTCGGCGTCGATCAGGACATCGTCGATGTCCTCGCATCCAAAGGCATCGTCGATGCCTTCCCCATCCAGGAGCAGACGATCCCGCTCGGCCTTCCCGGCCAGGACATCATCGGCCAGGCCAAGACCGGAACGGGCAAGACCTTCGGCTTCGGCATCCCCGTGGTGCAGCGTCTTGGACCGGCACCCGAGCCCGGCGTCAAGGCGCTCATCGTCGTGCCCACCCGCGAGCTGTGCGTGCAGGTCTACGAAGACATCGACATGCTCACCTCCGGCCGTGCCACGAGCGTCGTGGCCATCTACGGCGGCAAGGCGTACGAGGGCCAGATCGACCAGCTGAAGGCGGGCGCGCAGATCGTCGTGGGCACCCCCGGGCGTCTGATCGACCTCAACAACCAGCGGCTGCTCGATCTGTCGCACGCGACCGAGGTCGTGCTCGACGAGGCCGACAAGATGCTCGACCTGGGCTTCCTCCCCGACATCGAGAAGATCTTCTCCAAGGTGCCCGCCATCCGGCACACGCAGCTGTTCTCGGCGACCATGCCCGGTCCGATCGTGGCCATGGCGCGCCGGTTCATGACGAACCCGATCCACATCCGCGCGACCGACCCCGACGAGGGGCTCACCCAGGCCAACATCAAGCACCTCGTCTACCGTGCCCACTCGCTCGACAAGGACGAGGTCATCGCCCGCATCCTGCAGGCCGAGGGCCGCGGCAAGACGGTCGTGTTCACGCGTACCAAGCGCGCCGCGCAGAAGCTCGTCGACGAGCTCGGCGACCGGGGCTTCAACGCGGCGGCCGTGCACGGCGACATGAGCCAGGAGTCGCGGGAGCGCTCGATGGCGGCGTTCAAGGCCGGGAAGCGCGACGTGCTGATCGCCACCGACGTCGCGGCCCGCGGCATCGACGTCGACGACGTGACGCACGTGATCAACCACACGATCCCCGACGACGAGAAGACCTATCTGCACCGCGCGGGCCGCACCGGACGCGCCGGCAAGACCGGCATCGCCGTCACGTTCGTCGACTGGGACGACCTGCACAAGTGGGCGCTCATCAACCGCGCGCTCGAGTTCGGCCAGCCCGAGCCGGTCGAGACGTACTCGTCGAGCCCGCACCTGTTCAGCGACCTCGACATCCCGGCCGGCACGAAGGGGCGTCTCGTGACGGCTCCCCGTGCCCAGGCGACGAAGACGACGGATGCTCCACCCGCCCGTACCTCCGACCGCGCCGAACGCTCCGAGCGCACGGCGGACGGCGAGGGCCGTACCCGTCGCCGTCGCCGTCGCACGGGCGAGGGCGGCGCCGGTGAGGGCGATACGACCGAGACCCCCGTAGTGCCCGCCGACCACGGCGACCGCGATGCGGCCGACGGCGCCGGCACGCACGACGGCGGTGGCAAGGAGCACCACGACGGGAACGCCGCACCGCGTCGCCGTCGCCGCCGTCGCGGCGGCTCGCGCCCCTCCGGCGCGCCCGCAGCGGGCGCCTGATCCGCGGCATCCGCCCGCTCCGCCGGGCTCACCCGTCGTGACGCGCCTTCAGCGCGCGTCGCGACGGGTCCTCCGCGTCTGCGCGATCTCGGCCGGCGGCCGGGGCGGGTACACCCACGCCACCAGCACGACCGAGATGATCATCAGCAGGAACCACGACACGAGCTTCGTGATCGACACCGGCTGCCATCCGGCGAGCTGATCGGGGTAGGCCCACGCGCCCGCCCATGTGCCGATGTTCTCCGCCAGCCAGATGAACAGCGCCACGCCCGCGAAAGCGGCGAGCAGAGGCATCCGCAGCACCCTCCGCCAGACGCGCGCGTACATCACCGTGCGCGCCCACAGCACCACGACACCGGCCAGAAGCACCCAGCGCAGATCCCAGATCCACTGATGGGTGAAGAAGTTCGCATAGATGAGCACCGCCACGATCGCGGTCACCCAGCGCCGCGGGTAGCGTACGAACCCGAGGTCGAACAGTCGGTACACGCGCACCAGGTACGACCCGACGGCGGCGTACATGAAACCGCTGAACAGCGGCACTCCCCCGATGCGCAGGATCCCCTCGGCGTCGTACGTCCACGAGCCGACGTCGGTCTTGAACACCTCCATCGCGGTGCCGGTCAGGTGGAAGACCACGATCACCCACAGCTCGCGTCCGGTCTCCAGCCGCGCGGCGACCATGACCACCTGGATCAGCACGGCCGCGATCGTGAGCGCATCGTTGCGGGCGAGCGGCGCGTCGTCGGGGTACCAGAGTCGCGCGGCCACGATCACCGCCAACAGAGCGGCCCCGAAGATGCACGCCCAGCCCTGCTTGAGCACGAACACGCCGAACTCGAGGAGGAGCGCCCGCGCGCCGCGGTCGGGAGCGCCGGCGAGCAGACGGTGCGCCGCCGCGTCGATGCGGCGTTCGAGCGACGTGGAGTGACGCATCCCCCGACGCTAGCGGGCCGCCGCGACACGCCGCGAAGCCCAACCTGTATACAGGCGCCCCGGCGAACGCTAGGGTGAGCACGACCTCGTCAGCAACACCGTTCGAAAGGCACCGTCGTGCGACTTCTCGAGATTGCCGCCAGCACCGTCGAGTACCAGGGCTTCTGGGGCTCCTTCTGGGACATCATCTGGTGGTTCCTGACCATCTTCATCTTCATCAGCTACCTCTTCGTGCTGTTCGCGATCATCGGCGACCTGTTCCGCGACCACGCGCTCAACGGGTGGTTCAAGGCCCTCTGGATCGTCTTCCTGCTGTTCTTCCCGATCATCACCGCGTTGGTGTACCTCATCGCCCGCGGCCGCGGGATGGGTCAGCGCAGCCAGGCGCAGGCCCGGCAGCTGCAGGCCGCGCAGGCCGAGTACGTGCAGTCGCTGGCCGGCACCTCCGCGAGCCCTTCCGAGGAGATCGCCAAGGCCAAGGCGCTCCTGGACGCCGGCACGATCACGCAGGCCGAGTACGAGGGGCTGAAGGCCAAGGCGCTCGCCTGACCCTCGTCTCGCACTCCGGGGGCCCCGATCCGCACGGATCGGGGCCTCCGTCGTTCACCCCGGCGCTCAGGGGTGGACGGCTGTGCTCCCCGTGCCCCGCGCGAGGATGCGCGCGACCATCTCGTCGGAGGTCGTGTTCTCCCCCGGCACGTTGGGCTTGCCCAGTCCGTGGTAGTCGCTGGATCCCGTCACGATGAGGTCCCGATCGTGCGCGAGCCGCTCGAGGACCCGCACCCCGTCGGGGAGGTTCTCGCGGTGCGCGAGCTCGAAGCCGGCGAGCCCGGCCTCCAGCATCCGCTCGAGCACCGGCATGGGGAGCACACCCGCGCGTCCGGCCGGATGCGCGATGATCGGCACCCCGCCGGCCTCGACGACGAGCCGCACCGCGGTGACCGGATCGGGTGCGTACAGCGCGACGTAGTAGTCGCCGTCGGCGCGCAGGATGCCGTCGAAGGCCTCCGTGCGATCGCGCACCACACCCTTGGCCACGAGTGCGTCGGCGATGTGCGGGCGCCCCACCGTCGCGCCGTCCTGCGTCTGGGCGACGATGTCCGACCAGTCGACGTCGTAGTCGCGGCCGATCCGCTCCGCCATCGTGCGCGCGCGGTCCAGCCGTGACGAGCGGATGCGGTCGGTCATCGCGCGCAGGCCGGCGTGGTCGGGATCGACCAGGTACGCCAGGACATGGATGCTGCGCCACCCGTGCTCGGCCGAGAGCTCCATCCCCGGCAGGAACGTCATGCCCAGCGAGGTCGCGGCCTCGGCCGCCTCGGCCCAGCCCGACGTGGTGTCATGGTCGGTGAGGGCGGCCGTGCGCAGCCCGTGACGGTGCGCGGCGGCCATCACCTCGCCCGGCGACTCGGTGCCGTCCGAGTGCACGGAATGCAGGTGCAGGTCGCTCGGCCCCTGGACGGTGCGGACGGACGGCATCCTCACAGCGTATCCCGCGACGATCCCGCCCGACCCTCGCCGGCTCGACCGCCTCCGGTGCCCGCGGGCGGCCCGCGCGCCGGGATCTCCCAGCCTGCTCGCCTAGAGTCGCGGGCGTGCTGCGTGTGCTGGGGATCCTCCTGACGGTCGTGTGCGCGATCGTGACGGCGATCCTCACCTGGCCGTCGCTGTTCCGGCTCGAGCGCACCTTCCCGATCGCCCAGATCATCTCGTTCCGCAGCCTCGTCGCGGTCGTCTTCGGCGTGCTGCTGGTGCTCCTCCTGCTGCTCGCGATCGCGCGACCGCTGCGGCTGCTCGCCCTGTCGCTGGCCGCCGTGGCGCTGATCGGGGGAATCGCCAACGTCGCGATGGTGGCAGGACGCGGTCTCGGCACCGAGGCCCTCCCCGCCAAGGGCGCGTCCGATCTCCGCGTGATGACCTGGAACACGGCGGGTTCGGCGACCTCCCCCGACGCGGTCGCCCAGATGGCGGTGGCGATGCAGGCCGACATCATCACGCTCCCGGAGACGACGATCTCCACCGGCGAGCAGGTCGCGATCGCGATGCGCGATCTCGGCCACCCCATGTGGGCCTACCACGCCGAGTACGGCACCGACGGATGGGACGCCCGCTCGACGACCCTGCTCATCTCGCCCGACCTGGGTGACTACTCGGTGATCGCCTCGTCGCAGGACGGGTCAAGCAACACCTCCACGGTGCCGAGCGCGGTCGCCATGCCCGTCGACGGCACCGGACCCACCGTGGTGGCGGCGCACGCGGTCGCCCCACGGCAGAGCTATATGCAGCACTGGCGCGACGACCTGCAGTGGCTCGCCGACCAGTGCGCGAACGCCGACGTCATCATGGCCGGCGACTTCAACGCCACACTCGACCACATGAGCGGCCTCGGTCTCGACGGGGGCACGCTCGGCCAGTGCCACGACGCGGCCGCCGACACCGGCAACGGCGGCATCGGCACCTGGCCGACGGACTTCCCGGCGATGGCCGGTGCGCCCATCGACCACGTGATGGTGTCGTCGAAGTGGCGGGCGTCGGCGTCGGTGGTGCTGCGCACCCTCGACGGGTCCGGCAGCGACCATCGCCCGCTCGTCGTCCAGCTGACGCCGGTCGACTGAGTCCTGCCCCGGTGGGAGACTGGAGGCATGACCACCTCCGGAGACGGCGACACGATCGCGACCACCGACATCCCCACGGACGACCAGACGACCGCACCCGCGACCACCAATCGCAAGCAGCCGTTCCCGCAGGGGTTCCTCGACACGATCTCGACGGGCTGGGCGGTCCGCCCCGAATCGGCGCCGCCGCAGCGTGAGCAGGCGGCGTACGCGGCCGCGCGGCGCGAGGTCGTCTCGGCGTCCTTCCCCGGCAGGCGCCTGGTCGTTCCGGCCGGCGAGGCGAAGGTGCGCAGCAACGACACCGACTACCCGTTCCGCGCCCATTCGGCGTTCGCGCACCTGACCGGGTGGGCGGCGGATGCCGAACCCGGCGCCGTGCTCGTCTTCGAGCCGACCGGCGAGACCGGGCACACCGCGACGCTGTACTTCCGCGAGCGCGCCGACCGCACGACCGCGGAGTTCTACGGCGACGCCGCGATCGGCGAGTTCTGGATCGGCCCGCGTCCCGCCCTCGACGGCGTGGCCGCCGACCTGGGGCTCTCCACCGCGCACAACGACGACTTCGAGGTGTCCGACGACGATCTCGTCGTGGAGGTCGACGACGACCTCAGCCGCTTCGTGTCCGAGCTGCGCCTGGTCAAGGACGAGTACGAGATCGCGCAGATGCGCCTGGCCGTCGACGTCACCGCGCGCGGGTTCGACGACATCGTCGCCGAGCTCCCCCGCATCATCGACCACCCCCGCGGCGAGCGCGTCGTGGAGGGGGTCTTCCACACCCGGGCGCGCAGCGACGGCAATGCCGAGGGCTACAGCACGATCGCAGCATCCGGCCCGCACGCCTGCTATCTGCACTGGACCCGCAACGACGGGGCGGTGCTGCCCGGAGACCTGATCCTGGTGGACGCCGGCGTCGAGGTCGACAGCCTCTACACCGCCGACGTCACCCGCACGCTGCCGGTGAGCGGTCGGTTCAGCGACACGCAGCGGAAGGTCTACGAGGCGGTGCGCGAAGCCGCCGACGCCGCGTTCGCGGCGGCGCGTCCGGGCGTACGGTTCCGCACGGTGCACGAGACGGCGATGGAGGTCATCGCGCGCAAGGTGGCCGAATGGGGTCTGCTCCCGGTGACGGCAGAGGAGGCGCTCGACGCCGACGCCGGTGGGCAGCACCGCCGCTACATGGTGCACGGCACCAGCCACCACCTGGGGATCGACGTGCACGACTGCGCCGCCGCGCGCCGCGAGATGTACTACGACGGCGTCCTCGAGGCGGGCATGGTGTTCACGATCGAGCCCGGCCTGTACTTCCAGATCGACGATCTGACCGTGCCGGAGGAGTTCCGCGGCATCGGCGTGCGCATCGAGGACGACATCCTCATGACCGCCGACGGCCCCGAGAACCTGTCGGCCGCGATCCCGCGCACCGCCGACGAGGTCGAGGCCTGGATCGCCCGCTCCCGCTGACCCGCCTGGCCCGGCGTCAGGACGAGGCGAGCGGGCGGAGGAAGTCCGTCACGAGCGGGGCCAGTCCGGCCCCGATCTCCTCGGCGGGGCGCTTGCGGCCCTTGACCTCGAACGAGTGACCGCCGCCCTCGATCCAGGTGATGCGGGCGTCGCGGCACGCGGCGACGGCCTCCTCCAGCTGCACGTGCGGATCGATGAAGGGGTCGTTCGTGCCCTCGACGAACAGCTGCGGCGGCGCGACCTCCGGCAGGTGAGCGACGCGCGGTTTCGACGGATCGCCCGGCGGATGCAGGGGGTAGCCGAGGTACACCAGCGCTGCCGGGTCGATCGCCCCCTCGGCCGCGGCCATAGACGCCATGCGGCCGCCGTACGACTTGCCGATCGCGAAGAACGGAGCGTCGAGTGCGGCGCGGGCCGCGGCCTCGACCGCGATCCAGGTCGCGACCGCGTGCGCGGGCGGGCCCGGCATCCGTCGTCCCGCCTCGCGGTACGGGAAGGTGAAGCGCGCCGTCGCCACGCCGGCCGCCTGCAGCGCCGCGGCGAAGCCGACGAGGAACGGATGCCGGTGCCCGGCGCCCGCTCCGTGCGCGAGACCGGCGATCGCCCAGGCGCCGGACGGGATGCCGATGTCGGCCGAGATCTCGACCGCGCCCGCCGGCAGCGCGACCGCGATGCGGACGGCCTCGTCGGCGGTCATGTCAGGCCGGGGGTCGAGGAGCGGAACCGTCGGCGGGGGTCGGAGACGGGTCCGGGGAATCGGCGGCGGGGCCGTCCTCGCCTCGCGGCTCCGGCTCGCCCGGGGCGTCGGCCTGCTGAGGCGCGGCGGAGGACTCGGGAGTCGGCGCGGTGGGCGGGGCCGGTGGCGCGGTGGGCGGGGCCGGTGCCGGCGCGGGCGCGGTGGGCTGCTCGGATGCCGGCGGCACCCGCTCGCCGTAGCGCGGTGGCGCGGCTGCGACGGGGGCGTCGGGCGTCGGCGTGGGCGCCACCGGTGCGGCGACCACGGTCCGCGGAGGCACCGGCTGCGCGGGGGCGGACGGTGCGCGCCCGAGGATCTCGCGGGCGCGGTGCACGCTCGAATCGGCGACGGTCACCTCGTAGTGGTCCGCGACGACCTGCATCACCGAGGCGAAGTCGCGGCGACGGCGCACGACCGAGAACGTGATGATGCTCAGCAGCATGCCCACCGCGATGCCGATGAACATCACCCCGACGAACGCCTGGATGGGCGCGGCCGGAGTACCGAGCACGAAGATCGCCGAGAAGAGCAGGCCGAGCAGGAGTCCGTTGACCGCGCCCGAGCGGGCCGCGGCCGCGTAGCCCAGGCGACCGGTCACCCTCTCCACAGAACGCAGGTTCTGCCCGACGATCGCGATCTCACGCGCGGGCACGTCCCCGGCCACCAGCGCCGACACCGCCTTCTGCGCCGCCTCGTACGTGGGGAACTCCGCCACCGTGCGACCGACATCGGCCGATCCCTGAGGCATCCGTCCACCCATCATGCTCATACCCCCATCCTCGCACGCGCGCCTGTCCCTCCCCTGGACGGGAGACCTGGAGCGGTCCTGTCACGCGAGATGACGCGGGGCGGCACCGGACTACGCTGGGACGAGTGAGCACGCAGAGGGTTTTCGTCGCACGCCTGGCCGGCTGCACGGTCTTCGACCCCGCGGGCGACCGGCTCGGCAAGGTCCGGGACGTCGTCGTCATCTACCGAAAAGACGACCCGCCCCGCGTGGTCGGCCTGGTCGTGGAGATCCCCGGCCGACGGCACGTGTTCGTCTCGATCGGGCGCGTCACCTCGATCGCGACCGGCCAGGTCATCACGACCGGTCTGATCAACGTGCGCCGCTTCCAGGAGCGGGGCGGCGAGGTGCGCGTGATGGCCGAGCTGCTCGGCCGCCGGGTCTACATCGACGACGGCACCGTCGGAGCCGTCATCGAGGACGTCGCGATCGAGCGCAACCGACTGGGCGAGTGGGATGTCGGGCAGCTGTTCCTGCGCAAGCCCAAGACCAGCGCATCGCCGTTCGCGAAAGGTCCGACGACGTTCGCGAACTGGGGCGACGTACGCGAGGACGCCACGCCCGGCGAGGCCCAGTCCGCCGAGCAGCTGGTCGCCAGCTACTCCGAGCTCAAGCCCGCCGACCTCGCCAACACCCTCCTCGACCTGCCGGAGGAGCGCCTCTTCGAGGTCGTCGACGAGCTCTCCGACGACCGTCTCGCCGATGCGCTGGAAGAGATGCCCGAAGACGAGCAGGTGCACATCCTCGAGTCGCTCGACGACGAGCGCGCCGCCGACATCCTCGACGCCATGGAGCCCGACGATGCCGCCGACGTGCTCGGCCAGCTGTCGGAGGAGGCCCGAGAAGAGCTGCTCGACCTCATGGAGCCCGAAGAGGCCGAGGACGTCCGCGCCCTCCTGAAGTACGGCCCCGACACGGCCGGCGGACTCATGACCCCCGAGCCGATCGTGCTCTCGGCCGATGCGACGATCGCCGAGGCGCTGGCGCTCATCCGCCGCCACGAGCTGCACCCCGCCCTCGCCGCGGCGGTGTTCATCACCCTCCCGCCGTACGAGACCCCGACCGGCCGCCTGCTCGGGACGGTGCATTTCCAGCGGATGCTGCGCTACCCCCCGCATGAGAGGCTCGGCGCCATCATCGACGACACCCTGGAGCCGGTGCCCGCGAACGCCTCGGCGGCCGAGGTGGCGCGCATGCTCGCCAGCTACAACCTCGTCTCGCTCCCGGTCGTCGACCAGGCCCACCGACTCGTCGGCGCCGTGAGCGTCGACGACGTGCTCGACTACCTGCTGCCCGACGACTGGCGCTCGCACGACGTGGACGAGGAGGCGGCGCCTCCCGTCCCGACCACGACCGCGAGCATCCCGAGGAGGCGCTGATGGCCCGCTCCACCCGCCAGATCACCCTCGACGCCCCCCGCAACCGTGGGGGGATGCTGAGCCGCACCCCGCAGCCGTCGAGCGACCGGTTCGGTCGCTTCTCGGAGTCCTTCGCCCGCGCGATGGGCACCAGCGGGTTCCTCATCGGCATGACGATCTTCGTGACGATCTGGCTGGTGTGGAACAGCGTGCTCCCGGAGGAGTGGCAGTTCGATCCGAAGGCGACGAACTTCACGCTGCTGACCCTCATCCTGTCTCTGCAGGCCTCGTACGCCGCTCCCCTGATCCTTCTCGCTCAGAACCGTCAGGATGATCGCGACCGCGTGCAGATCGAGCAGGACCGGCAGCGCGCCGAGCGCAACCTCGCCGACACCGAGTACCTCGCCCGCGAGATCGTGGCGCTGCGGATGGCGATCAACGAGCGCTCCTCGGAGGTCGTCACCCGCGAGACGCTCCGCTCCGAGCTGAAGGCGATCCTCGAGCAGCTCGACGGCCGCGACACCCACGGCGACGGCGGCTCGCGGTCGGAGAAGCCGGAGCGGGCGGAACGATCCGGGCGGTCGGAGCGCTCCTCATCGTGACCGACGCCGCGGCGGACGCCGAGACCGTGCGGCGCAGCGTCGGCGCGGTGATCGATCCGGAGCTGCGGCGCCCGTTGGCGGAGCTCGACATGATCCGCGACGTGCGCGTGGAGGGCGCCCTGGCGACGGTCGCGATCGCTCTGACGATCGTGGGATGCCCCGCCGCGGCGCGCATCGAATCCGACGTGCGTGCGGCCGCGGCATCCGTTCCCGGCGTCTCCGCCGTCGAGGTCGAGGTGGGGGTCATGACGCCCGACGAGCGGCGGGCGCTCACCGACCGGCTGCGCGGCGGACGGCGCGGGATGCCGTTCACCCCGGACGCTCTCACGCGCGTGATCGCGGTGACCAGCGGGAAGGGCGGAGTGGGCAAGTCCACCGTCACCGCCAACCTCGCCGTCGCCCTCGCGTCCCGCGGACTCTCGGTGGGCCTGGTCGACGCCGACGTGCACGGGTTCTCGATCCCGGCGCTGCTCGGGCTGGTCGGCGAGGACGGCCTGCCCCCCGCACCGACGCGGATCGACGCCCTCATGCTGCCGCCGGTCGCGCACGGGGTGAAGACGATCTCGATCGGCATGTTCCTGCGCCGCGAGGCCGACGGACCCGTGGGCGCGGTCGCCTGGCGCGGGCCGATGCTGCACCGCACCGTGCAGCAGTTCCTCACCGACGTGCACTTCGGCGACCTCGACGTGCTGCTGCTGGACATGCCGCCGGGCACCGGAGACGTGGCGATCTCGGTCGGGCAGCTGCTCCCCCACGCCGAGGTGCTGGTCGTCACCACCCCGCAGTCCGCCGCCTCCGACGTGGCGGTGCGCAGCGCGCTGGTCGCCCGGCAGACCGGACAGCGGGTGATCGGGGTCGTGGAGAACATGGCCGCGCTGCGCCTGCCCGACGGCACCGAGCTGGCCCTGTTCGGCGCGGGCGGCGGTGCGCAGGTGGCCGCATCGCTGTCGACGCCCGACGAGTCCGTCCCGCTGCTGGCCTCGATCCCGCTGAGCCCTGCCCTCCGCGCCGACGGCGATGCCGGCACGCCCGTCGTGATCAGCCACCCCGACGATGCGGCGGCGACCGCCATCGCACACCTGGCCGACGCGATCGTGCGGATGCCGCGGGGCCTCGGCGGTCGCGCCCTCCCCGTCACCCTGCGCTGACGCGGCCTCGGATCAGGTGGCTTCGGAGTCGTACGGCGTCGGGCCGGGATCGGCGCGCTCGCCCGGCGTCCGGGTGTCGCGCGGAGGGACGGTGACCGCCGCGACGGCGGCCGCCGCGGTCACGGTCGGCACGGGCGCGTCGTCGAGCAGCGCCTCGCGGATGATGCGCCGGGGGTCGTACTGACGGGGGTCGAGCTTGCGCCAGTCGACGTCCTCGCCCATCTCCTCCGAGACGCGCGATCGGGCGCCGCGCAGGAAGTCCCGCGCCCGGGTGGTCCATCGCGCCAGCCCCTCCGCGTAGCGCGGCAGCCGCTCCGGGCCGATGAGGATCGCGGCGATCACACCGATCACCAGCACCTTCTCGATCGTGAGCCCGAAGAACATGCTCTCAGGTTACCGCCGCGCCTCAGCGGTGCCGGTCGCACAGCGCCGTAGGCTGAGCCGCGGAGGACACCCATGGGCGATCACGACGCGGACCGGCGCTTCGCCGCGGAGGCGACCGTCGAACCGGACCACATCGCGCGAGCGCGGGCGCATGCGCTCGAACTCGGCGCCGCACCGGTCAGCGCACCCGTCGGCGCGCAGATCGCGGTGATCGCCGCGGTGTCGAACGCCCTCAACATCGTCGAGATCGGCACCGGTGCGGGGGTGTCGGGACTGTGGCTGCTGCACGGGTCGCCCCGCGCCACGCTGACCTCCATCGACAACGAGCCCGAGCATCTCGCCGTCGCGCGCCGGGCGTTCTCGGACGCGAGGATCGCGCCCGCGCGCGCCCGCTTCATCACGGGCCGCGCCGCCGATGTGCTGCCGCGCATGAACGAGGCGTCCTACGACATCGTCCTCGTCGACGCCGACCCCGAGGGCGTCATCGACTACGTCGAGCATGCGCTGCGTCTCGTGCGCGCGGGCGGCACCGTGCTCATCCCGCGCGTGCTCGCCGGCGGCGGTGTCGCCGATCCGGTGCGCCGCGACGCGGTCACCACGGCCTACCGCACGCTCATCCAGGAGACGCAGGCCTCGCCGGCGGTCATCGGCGCGCTCTCCATCGTGGGAGAGGGACTGCTGCAGCTGACGACCATCCCCGAGCGGGCCGACTGAGACGACGGATGCCTCGCGGCGAGGCATCCACTCCCCGTGCGCAACTGCGAAGCGGCCGCCCTTCCGGGCGACCGCTTCGCGTGTCTCGAACGTCAGACGGGGGCGACGACGCCACCCAGCACGTCGTAGAGCTCCTTGGCCTCGGCGTCGTTCACGGAGACGACCAAGCGGCCGCCGCCTTCGAGAGGGACGCGCACGATGATCAGGCGCCCCTCCTTCACGGCCTCCATCGGTCCGTCACCGGTTCGCGGCTTCATGGCTGCCATCGTGGCTCCCTTTCGTGTGCGTCGTAGGTCTGTACGACGAGTTTACCGTGCACGCGGGGTCGGCGAGGATCGCGTCGACCGCCGGATCAGGGGATCTGCCAATACGTGTTCCCCAGCGCGTACATGTTGTAGATCCACCACCACTGGCCGAGGAGGCATGCCGCCAGCACCGCGATCCGCCACGGGGTCGACCTCGGCACGGCGGCCGCTCCCCACAGCGGCGAGAGCGGCAGCAGCAGGCGGAACAGACTCGATTGGGGGAAGAACACCGCGAGGAGGTAGACGAGATAGCTCGCCGACCACAGCCGCAGTTCCACACCCAGGCGCTTCACGTGCGGCTCGAACAGCAGCAGCACCGCGATCGCCACCACCGCGAGGGCGAGCACGACGTATCCCGTCACCGGTCCGAGGCCCCACGTCCCGAACCAGAACGCCGCGCCCTGCACGAAGCCGTCGAAGGGGAGGAAACCGCCGTCCGAAGCCGGCAGCCAGTTGCGACGCCAGGCCAACTCGGTGGCGAGGTAGGCGCCGGAATCCCCGGTGGCCACGCCCGCGATCACCTGCCACGCGAAGCCCACCACGACCGCGAGCGCACCCAGCGCCACGATGTGCACGATCTCCCGGATCGGCAGCGGTTCGGTCCGCCGGTGCATCCAGCGCCAGACGCCGATCAGGCCGAGCAGCAGCGCGAAGGCGAGCACTCCGGGACGGGTGAAGCCCATCAGCGGGATGAGCAGGTAGAGCCAGCCGTATCGGCGCCGCATCAGCGCCCACAGCGCCAGCAGCAGCCAGAGCAGGAAGAGCGACTCGGCGTAGCCGACCTGGAACATCGCCGCCAGCGGCGCCGAGGCGAAGAAGGCCACCGCCCACAGCGCCGCACCGTCGCCGATGCGGTCGCGCAGCATCCGGAACAGCACCCAGCACGCGAGGAATCCCGCCACCAGCGAGATCGCGACGGCCGCAGCGCCCCAGGAGCCCAGCAGCACGCCCAGTCCCTGGGAGAGATATGCGTAGACGGGCATGAACGCCCACTGGTTCTCCTTCACCAGGCCGGCGTCGGTCACGGGCAGAACGCTCGGGTAGCCGTTCACCGCGACGTACCAGTACCACTGCGCATCCCATCCGAGGAAGAAGTCGCCGATCGTCGCGTTCGGCCCGAAGCGCGTGCCCTGCCCCGCCAGCTGCGCCGCGAGCACGAGGAAGCCGGTGGTGATCAACCGCGCGCCGACGTAGATGAGCGCGATCCACACCACGACCGGCAGACCGGCGAGCCCTCTGCGGGTCGCGGGCGTCTCGATCAGCGCGCGGTCAGCCACGACCGCAGTCCGCGCTCGACCGCGTCGATCTCGGAGAGCCGCACGCGCTCCTCGTCGTGGTGCGCCAGGTGCGGGTCGCCGGGACCGTAGTTGACGGCGGGCACTCCCAGCGCCGAGAACCGTGCGACGTCGGTCCAGCCGTACTTCGGGCGGGGCTCGGCGCCCACGGCCGCGACGAACTCCTGCGCGAGCGGAGCGTCCAGGCCCGGGCGCGCACCCACGGCGAGGTCGACGATCTCGACGTCGAAGCCGTCGAAGACGCTGCGCACGTGACGTTCGGCTCCGGCTGCGTCGCGGCTGGGCGCGAACCGGTAGTTGACCTCGACCTCGCACAGATCGGGGACGACGTTGCCGGCCACGCCGCCGTCGATCCGCACGGCGTTGAGGCCCTCGCGGTAGACCAGTCCGTCGACGGGAACCTCGCGCGCCCGGTACTCGGCGAGGCGCGCGAGGATGGGTGCCGCGCGGTGGATGGCGTTCTCGCCGATCCACGATCGTGCGCTGTGCGCGCGCACCCCGCGGGTGCGCACGATCGCGCGCAGGTTGCCGTTGCAGCCGCCTTCCACCTCGGCGCCGGACGGCTCCCCGAGGATCGCGAAGTCGCCGGCGAAGAGGTCGGGGCGCGAGCGCGCGAGACGGGTGAGACCGTTCAGGTCGGCGTCGACCTCCTCGTGGTCGTACCACATCCACGTGATGTCGACGCGGGGATCGGTCAGCTCGGCGGCGAGCTTGAGCTGCACCGCGACCCCCGCCTTCATGTCCACCGTGCCGCGCCCCCACAGATGGGCCTCGCCGTCGATCTCGACGTCACGGGTCGGCACGTTGCCGTTGATCGGCACGGTGTCGATGTGCCCGGCGATCACGACGCGCTGCGCCAGGCCGAGGTCCGTGCGCGCCACGATCGTGTCGCCGTCGCGATACACGTCGAGGTGCGCCAGCGGCGAGACGGCCGCGTGGATCGCGTCCGCGAGTGTCGTCTCGTCTCCGGACACGCTCGGGATGTCGCAGATCGCGCGCGTCAGATCGATCGAGGAGACGGTGAGATCGAGCGCCGGCATGCTCTGAGTCTACCGACGGGCACGGGCGCCCTCCCCGGTTCGCTAGCGTGGAGGCATGAGTGACGAGCGGTGGATCTGGGGCGTGGGCCTGGCGACGGTGGCGGGTGACGGGACGGTGCTCGACACGTGGTTCCCCGAGCCGCAGCACGGGCACATCCCGCTCGGTCTCGACCCCGCGCTGCCGCCCGAGAACCTCGAGCAGCTGGCGGTGCCCGACCCGCGGCGCGCGGTGACGGTGGAGACGGTGACGATCGAGATCGACCTGGATGCCGCGCCGACCTCGACCTCGGACGCCTATCTGCGTCTGCACGCACTGTCGCACCGGCTCGTCGCGCCGAACGAGGTCGACCTCACGGGGATCTTCGCCCACCTTCCGAACGTCGCGTGGACCAACGCCGGGCCGATGCATCCTGACGACCTCACCCGCCTGCGCCCGCTTCTCGTGCGCGACGGCATCCAGGTGCAGGGCCTCGACAAGTTCCCGCGCCTGCTCGACTACGTCACCCCGCCGGGAGTGCGGATCGCGGATGCCTCGCGCGTGCGCCTGGGCGCGTACCTCTCCCCCGGCACCACCGTCATGCACGAGGGCTTCGTGAACTTCAACGCCGGGACGCAGGGCACCTCCATGGTGGAGGGGCGCATCTCCCAGGGCGTCGTCGTCGGCGACGGCAGCGACATCGGCGGCGGCTCGTCGATCATGGGGACGCTCTCGGGCGGCGGTGCGCACCGTGTCTCGATCGGAGCACGGACGCTGCTCGGCGCCAACGCGGGGATCGGCATCTCGCTCGGCGACGACTGCGTCGTGGAGGCGGGACTCTACGTCACCGCGGGATCGAAGGTCGTCCTGGCGGACGAGCCACCCCGCGCCGACGGTTCCCGCCCCGCGGTGAAGGGCGCCGAGCTCTCCGGGCGCGACGGCCTGCTGTTCCGCCGCAACTCCCTCACCGGCGCGATCGAGGCCGTCCGGCGCCTCGGCGTCGGCGTCACCCTCAACGAGGCGCTGCACGCCTGACCCGCGGGCCCCGGTCAGTCGCGGATGCGCACCGACAGGCAGGTCACGCAGCCCTCGAGCTTCTCGAACTCCGACACGTCGACGGTGACTACCTCGAGGCCGCGCGCGCGGTGTGCCGCCTCGGTGGCGGGGGCGTCGGCCGACATCAGCACCGTCTGCGCATCGAGCACCACGACGGCTGTCCCGTGCTCCTCCGGCACGCCCGCGAACACCGGGAACGCCGCCGGAGCGTCCACGAGGGGCTCGAATCCGACGACGGTGCCGTCGGGGAGCGCCGTGACGCCGCTCTTGAGGTGCAGCACCTTCGTCACCGGCACCTCGACGACCGTCCACCCGCGCGGCTCCACCATCGCCCGCAGCTGCGCGACGCCGTCCGCGTTCGTGCGCGACGAGGCTCCGACGTACACGGTCCGACCGACCTTGAGCACGTCGCCGCCGTCCAGCGTCCCGGTCGCGTCGATGCGGGCGATCTCGAGCCCGGAGGCCTCGACCGCCGCCTCGATCGTGGGCGCCTCTCCGCGACGAGACGTCGCCCCGGCCCGGCACAGCACCGCGACGTCGCCGAACACGATCACGGCATCCTCGACGAACACCCCGTCCGCCTGTCCGTCCGCCGGCTCGACCTCGAGGATCTCCCACCCTCGGTCGCGGAAGACCTCGACGTAGTCGCTCCATTGGCGGAGCGCACGCGCGGCGTCGACGGGGACGCGCTCCAGGTGGGTCAGCTCGCCCTCGGCGAGCAGCGGTGACGGGCGACGGACGAGGAGGCGCGGCATCCCCCGACTCTAACGGCGCCGTGCGCCGATGCGTCGCCGCTCGAGCGAGGTGGGGTCAGGCCCCGGGGTACTGGCGCTCGGGCGAACCGACGTAGAGCTGCTGCGGGCGACCGATCTTGGTGGCAGGGTCCTCGACGGCCTCGCGCCACTGGGCCAGCCAGCCGGGAAGCCGGCCGATCGCGAAGAGCACCGTGAACATGCGCGTCGGGAAACCCATCGCCTTGTAGATGACGCCGGTGTAGAAGTCGACGTTGGGGTACAGACGACGCTCCTTGAAGTAGTCGTCCTCGAGCGCGATCTGCTCGAGCTCCTTGGCCAGATCCAGCAGCGGGTCGCTCACCCCGAGGGCTTCGAGGACCTGGTCGGCGGACTCCTTCACGAGCTTGGCGCGCGGGTCGTAGTTCTTGTAGACCCGGTGGCCGAAGCCCATGAGCTTGACGCCCTCCTCCTTGTTCTTCACCCGCTCGACGAAGCGCTCGACGCTCTCTCCCGAGTCGCGGATGCGGCCCAGCATGTTCAGCACGGCCTCGTTGGCGCCGCCGTGCAGCGGACCGGAGAGGGCGTGGATCCCGGCCGAGATCGAGGCGAACTGGTTGGCACCGGTGGAGCCGACGAGGCGCACCGTCGAGGTGGAGGCGTTCTGCTCGTGGTCTTCGTGCAGGATGAGCAGCAGCTCGAGCGCCCGCGACATGACCGGGTCGACCTCGTAGGGCTCGGAGAGCACACCGAAGTTCAGCTTGAGGAAGTTGTCGACGAAGCTCAGCGAGTTGTCGGGGTACAGGAACGCCTGACCGATGCTCTTCTTGTGGGCGTAGGCCGCGATCACGGGGAGCTTCGCCAGCATCCGCACCGTGTTGAGCTCGACGTGCTCGGGGTTGTGCGGGTCGGTCTGGCCCTCGTAGTAGGTGGACAGCGCCGACACCGCGGAGGACAGCACCGACATGGGGTGCGCGGTGTGCGGAAGGGCCGAGAAGAAGCGCTTGAGGTCTTCGTGCAGCAGGGTGTGGCGACGGATGCGGTCGTCGAAGTCCGCCAGTTCGCTCGCGCTGGGCAGTTCACCGTAGAGGAGCAGCCAGGCGACCTCGAGGTAGTTGCTGTTGCGCGCGAGCTGCTCGATCGGGTAGCCGCGGTAGCGGAGGATGCCTTGGTCGCCGTCGATGTAGGTGATCGCCGATCGCGTGGCCGCCGTGTTGACGAATCCGTAGTCGAGGGTCGTGTGCCCGGTCTGCCGCGTGAAGCTCGAGATGTCGACGCTCGGGATGCCGTCGGTGCCTTCCAGCACCGGGAACTCGGCCGCCGTTCCACCGATCGTGAGAGTGGCCTTCTCGTGCTGGGTGCCCGCGTCGCTCACGAAGCCTCCTTGCGATTTCTGGTCGGTCAGGGGTGCCGTCGGCTTCGGGGAGAGCTGTCGTCGCATCGTCCGTCGTGGGCCGGTCCGGGGTGGAGGATGTCCCACCGCCGCGCTCATACAGCCTAGTGGGCGGGCGAACCTACTGACGCACACGCCAACGCCCCGTGCAGACGGCTGGAGGAATCCTCCAGCCGGGCGTGTGCCGTCGGTCAGGCGGAGGCGTGCAGACGCCGGGCGGCGGCGGCGATCCGCTCGTCGGTCGCGGTGAGCGACAGGCGGATGTGCTGTGGGTGATGCGCGCCGTAGAAATGCCCGGGGCCGGCGAGGATGCCCAGGCCCGCGAGTCGGTCGAGGCTCTCCCAGGCATCGCGCCCCTCCGTCGCCCACAGGTAGAGTCCCGCCTCGCTGCGGTCGATGCGGAAGCCCGCCGACTCCACGGCCGGCTTGAGCACGTCGCGGCGCCTCCGGTAGAGCTCCTTCTGCGCGGCGACGTGCGCGTCGTCGCCGAGGGCCGCGACCATGGCCTCCTGCACGGGACCCGGCGCCATCAGACCGAGATGCTTGCGCGCGGTGAGCAGTCGCGCCACGAGCTCGGGGTCGCCGGCGACGAATGCCGCGCGGTACCCGGCGAGGTTCGACTGCTTCGACAGGGAGTAGACCGAGAGGATGCCGCGGCGATCCCCGCGCGCCACGTCGGCGTCGAGGATGCCGGGGATGGGCCGGGTCGACCAGAGGCCGTCCCAGCCGAGCTCCGCATAGCACTCGTCCGAGACGAGGACGGCGCCGAGCGCGCGGGCGCGGTCGATCGCCGCTCGCAGCTGCACGGCGTCCAGCACCCGCCCGTCGGGGTTGCCGGGGGTGTTCAGCCACACCAGCCGCGTGTGCGCGGGCCACTCCGCGGGGTCGTCCGAGGCGACGGGCTCCGCGCCGACCAGCCGTGCGCCCACTTCGTAGGTGGGGTAGGCGGCCCGCGGGTGCACCACGGCGTCGCCGGCGCCCAGGCCCAGCAGCAGCGGGAGGAGGGCGACGAGCTCCTTCGACCCGATCGTGGGCAGCACGTCGGCGGGCGTCAGGCCGGGGGTGTTCCGGCGGCGCGCGTACCAGTCCACGATCGCCTCGCGCAGGGCCGGGCTCCCGACGGTCTGCGGATAGGCGTGCGCGTCGGTCGCGCGGGTCAGCGCCTCGGCGACGACGGACGGCGTGGGATCCACCGGTGAGCCGATCGACAGGTCGACGATGCCGTCGGGGTGCGCACGCGCGCGCTGCGCGTACGGCGCGACCGCATCCCAGGGGTAGTCCGCCAGATCGGCGACTCCCACGTCAGTGGTCCTGCGGCGGGAGCGCGGCGATGATCGGGTGATCCTTCGCGATCACTCCCACCTTGGCCGCGCCGCCGGGCGAGCCCACGTCGTCGAAGAACTCGACGTTGGCCTTGTAGTAGTCCGACCACTCTTCGGGCAGATCGTCTTCGTAGTAGATCGCCTCGACGGGGCAGACCGGCTCGCACGCACCGCAGTCGACGCACTCGTCGGGGTGGATGTAGAGCGAGCGCTCGCCCTCGTAGATGCAGTCGACCGGACACTCGTCGATGCAGGCGCGGTCCTTCACATCGACGCACGGCAGAGCGATCACATACGTCATGGTCCGAGTCTAGTTCGCCCGCGGGGGCGTGCTCTGCGACGCGGTCGTCCGCACGCGCACCTTCGTCAAGTCCGGCCACGCGACCACGAGCGCCACCAGCAGCGGAACGACGATCGTCCAGACGATCCCGGGGCTCACCTGCCCCCCGGGCGCCTGCGGCACGATCACCGACCCGCCGGGGCCGCGCCCGGAGAAGATCAGCGTCGTCGCCATCATCCCGAGACCGGTGGCCAGCGCCGCCCACCGGTCGTCGCTGAGCAGCCGCACGGCCAGCAGCAGCGCGGCGCTGCCGATCACGGCGAGCACGAGGCCGAGGGGGAACCAGCCGAGCAGGTAGCTCTGCGCGATCGTGCCCGCCACGCCGTAGACGGCGCCGACCACGAGCGCGATGGCCCAGGTGGCCACACGGGACCAGGAGAAGTTCACCGCGTCAGTCTAGAACTCGGCGACTGTGCGGCGGCCGGATGCCGCGCTACGCCGCCCATCCCCACAGCCGCAGCAGTGCGGCCGCGGCCGCGGCCGCGATCACCACGACGAGGAACGGCGCGCGCAGCAGCAGGAGGCCCGCGGCCACCAGCAGGGCGGGGACGCGCGCGTCGACCACGACCGACTGCCCGGCCGCGAGCGTCTGCACCCCGACGAGGGCGGCCAGGAGCGCGACGGTGAGCAGGTCGGCGATGCGGGCCGGGCGCGGGGCCTCGAGGACGGCCGCCGGCACGAGGTAGCCGAGGGTCTTCAGCGCGACGCAGATGATCGCGGCCAGCAGCACCGCGTTCCACAGCGTCACGGCAGTCCCTCCCGCTCGGGCACGTCGTCGGGCTCTCGGCCCGTCGCGACTCCCGTGGCGCCCGCCGACGCGTCTCGCCCCAGCCAGTTGGACCAGCCCACGACGATGGCGACCAGTGCCGCGACGATCACCGGCAGCCCCGGCATCAGCACGGGGGTCAGCACGACCGCCACGACGGCGGCCGCCGCCGCGACCGCGATGGCCTGACGGCGGCGCAGCCGGGGCCACAGCAGCGCGAGGAACGCCGCCGCGGCGGCGGCATCCAATCCGTAGGCCCGCACGTCTCCGAGCACATCGCCCAGCAGCGCGCCGGCGAGGGTCGACAGGTTCCAGCCGAGGTAGATGCCGAGTCCGGTGACCCAGAATCCGAGCAGACGGGCACGCGGCGACTCCTGTGCCAGCGACACGGCTGTCGACTCGTCGATGGTGAACTGCGCCGCGGCCGCCCGCCTCCAGAATCCGCCGCCGATCACAGGAGACATCCGCATGCCGTAGGCGACGTTGCGCACCCCCAGTAGGGCCGCCGACGCGATCGCGGCCGGCGCGGCGGCGAGTCCCCCGGCCCCGATCACCCCGACGAAGGCGAACTGCGATCCGCCGGTGAACATGAGCAGACTGAGCACGCACGTCTGCCAGATGTCCAGACCGGATGCCACCGCCAGCGCTCCGAACGAGATCCCGTACGCACTCGTGGCCAGCGCCACTCCGAGCCCGTCCCGCCACGCCCGCCGCGCGTGCGGATCAGGCACGGCGGTCATGGAGCGAGCCTAGCGACCCGCTCGCGCGGGATCGCAGGCCACGGTTCAGGCGTTGGCATCCTGGCGCTTGAGACGCGAGGCCGCACGACCGCGCTCGGTCGCGTCGAGGTTCACCTTGCGGATGCGCACGATCTCGGGGGTGACCTCGACGCACTCGTCGTCGCGGGCGAACTCGAGGCTCTCCTCCAGGGTGAGCGTGCGCGGCGGCGTCATCGACTCGAACGAGTCGGAGGTCGACGCCCGCATGTTGGTGAGCTTCTTCTCCTTGGTGATGTTGACGTCCATGTCGTCGGCGCGCGAGTTCTCGCCCACGACCATGCCTTCGTAGACCTCCTGCGTCGGCTGCACGAAGAACGACATGCGCTCCTGCAGTCCGATGATCGCGAAGGGGGTGACGACGCCCATGCGGTCCGCCACGATCGAGCCGTTCTGCCGCGTCACGATCTGACCGGCCCACGGCTCGTAGCCGTGCGAGATCGCGTTCGCGATGCCCGTACCGCGGGTGGTGGTGAGGAACTCGCTGCGGAAGCCGATCAGGCCGCGCGAGGGGACGATGAACTCCATGCGCACCCAGCCGGTGCCGTGGTTGGTCATGTTCTCCATGCGGCCCTTGCGGGCAGCGAGCAGCTGCGTGATCGCGCCGAGGTGCTCCTCCGGCGCGTCGATCGTGAGGTGCTCGAACGGCTCGTAGGTCTTGCCGTCGACCTTCTTGGTGACCACCTGCGGCTTGCCGACGGTGAGCTCGAAGCCCTCGCGCCGCATGTTCTCGACGAGGATGGCCAGCGCCAGCTCGCCGCGGCCCTGCACCTCCCACGCGTCGGGGCGGCCGATGTCGACCACCTTGAGCGAGACGTTGCCGATGAGCTCGCGATCGAGGCGATCCTTCACCATGCGGGCGGTGAGCTTGTGGCCCTTGACCTTGCCCATGAGGGGCGAGGTGTTCGTGCCGATCGTCATCGAGATGGCGGGGTCGTCGACGGTGATCGCCGGGAGCGGACGGATGTCCTCGGGGTCGGCGATCGTCTCGCCGATCGTGATGTCCTCGAAGCCGGCGATGGCGACGATGTCGCCGGGGCCGGCGTCCTCGGCCGGGTAGCGCTCGAGCGCGCGGGTCTTGAGGAGCTCGGTGATGCGGGCGTTGCTGGTGGTGCCGTCGGCGCGCACCCAGGCGACGGTCTGCCCCTTCTTGAGCGTGCCGTTGAAGACGCGCAGCAGCGCGAGGCGGCCGAGGAACGGCGACGAGTCGAGGTTCGTGACCCACGCCTGCAGCGGCGCCTCGTCGTCGTACGCCGGCGCGGGCACGTGCTCCAGGATCGCCTCGAACAGCGGCTCGAGGTCGTCGTTGTCCGGGAGGGATCCGTTGGCCGGACGGGTGCGGGATGCCGCGCCCGCGCGTCCGCTCGCGTAGACCACGGGCACGTCGAGCAGCGCGTCGACGTCGAGGTCGGGCACGTCGTCGACGAGATCGGACGCGAGGCCCAGCAGCAGGTCGTGCGCCTCGCCCTCGACCTCGGCGATGCGCGCGTCGGGGCGGTCGGTCTTGTTCACCAGCAGGATGACGGGGAGCTTGGCCTCGAGGGCCTTGCGCAGCACGAAGCGGGTCTGCGGGAGCGGGCCCTCGGAGGCATCCACCAGCAGCACGACGCCGTCGACCATCGACAGGCCGCGCTCGACCTCGCCGCCGAAGTCGGCGTGGCCGGGGGTGTCGATCACGTTGATCGTGATCGGGGTGTCCGTGTGGGCGCCGTTGTAGGTGATCGCCGTGTTCTTGGCGAGGATCGTGATGCCCTTCTCGCGCTCGAGGTCGTTCGAGTCCATCGCGCGCTCTTCCATGTGCTCGTGCGAGCCGAAGGAGCCGGTCTGGCGCAGCATCGCATCCACGAGCGTGGTCTTGCCGTGGTCGACGTGCGCGACGATCGCGACGTTGCGGAGATCTGAACGGAGGGCGCGCGCCATGGAGGAGTTCCTTGCAGAGGGAGAAGAGGATGCCGCGACCCGAGCGCGCTCGCCAGGAGCAGACTCTGCGGGTCGGCGTTCCAGCCTACCGCAGGCATCCGGGAGTCTCCCGGGAGCCCGGGAACGCCGACGGGGCGGGTTCCCGGAGGAACCCGCCCCGCGTGCGACCGGAAACGTCGCGGCGTCAGACGATCAGGCCTTCCAGCCGACCGTCGTCCAGTCGATCGTCTCGAACTGCACCGCGCCCCAGTTCACGAGACCCTGCTTGACCGCGTACACGTTCGGCAGCGGCGCGATCGGGAACATCGGAGCGTAGTTCCAGATGGTCTCGTTGATCTTGTTCGCCTCCTCGATGCGCTTGGCGGGGTCGAGCTCCGTGTTGGCCTGGTCGAACAGCGCGCCGAGGCTCTCATCGGTGGTGCCGGTGAAGTTCGACTCGGACGTCAGCGGGTAGAACAGCGCCTCCGACGACGAGATCGGGAAGGGCGTGCCCTGCCACGAGAACGACACCATCTCGTAGTTGCCCGGGATGACGTAGTCGCTGAAGTACTGCTGCGCGGGGACCGTCACCAGCTCGACCGGGATGCCGGCGTCGGTGAGGTCGGCCTGCACCTGCTCCGAGCGCTGGATGTTCGTCGCGGTGTCGGCAGGCACCGTGATGGTCAGCTTGAGCGCCTGGCCGTCCTTCGTCCACGCGTTGCCGTCCTTGGTGTACCCGGCGTCCTGGAGGAACTTCTCCCCCGCGGCGACGTCGTAGGGCAGCGCCTTGTCCTGGTAGCCCTTCTGGCCGGGCATGAAGATGTAGTCGCCCTGCGTGACCGGCGGGGCGCCCACGGGCGTGTTCGCCGAAGCCGCGATCTGCTCGCGGTTGACGATCGAGGCGACCGCCTTGCGCACGTTCACGTCCGACAGCGGACCCGACTTGGCGTTCATCGTCACGTGCGTCCAGGTGAGGCCGCCCGAGGTCTGGATCGCCGCGTCGGCCCGGCTCTGCGCGGTCTGGTACAGGTCGGCGTTGGCCGAGATGTACAGCGCGTCGATCTCGCTGTTCGCGAACGAGGAGCCCTGCTGATCCTGGCTGACGGCCTTGTAGAGCACGGTGTCGAGCTTGGGCGTCTGTCCCCACCACTTCGGGTTGCGCTCGAGCGTCACGACCTGGCCGGTCGCGTCGATGTTCGAGATGCGGAACGGCCCGCTCGAGGGGACGGCCTTCGTGCGGTACCCGTTGTTGTAGGCCTCGGGGTCGCTCGAGATCGCCTTGGGGAGCAGTCCGCCGGTGAACTGGGCCTGCCAGTCGGCGTACACCGTGGAGAACGTGACCTTCATGTCGTACTCGTCGGTGCCCTGATCGATCGCGCTCACGTCGGACCAGCCGGCCGTCGAGGCGGAGGTGTAGGCCGTGTTCGACCCGTTCTGCGCCTTCCAGAACGCCTGGTAGTCGGCGACCGTGATCGGCGTGCCGTCCTCCCAGACCGCCTTCGGGTTGAGCTTGATCTCCACGATCTGCGGATCGGTGCTGGTCACCTCGGCCGATGTCGCGTAGTTCTCGTCGACGACGGGGGTGCCGTCCTCCTGCACCTTGATCGGTCCGCCGGTCGTGGCCGCGGTGAGGTTGACGGTGTCGACCTCGTTGCCGTCGACCTCGTTGATGTTGAACTGCACCGGCAGCGAACCGACGGCCAGCGTCAGCGTGCCGCCGTCCTTCACGCCGGCGGCGTCGGCGCGCTCCCACGCGGTGGAGGGCAGTTCGGCACTGCTGGACGGCGAGCCCGTCGGGCTTCCGGTGTTCCCCGCGGCACAGCCCGAGACGATGAGCGCGGCGACGCCGAGCATCGTCAGAGAGCCGAGCGCTCTGGCGCTTCGAGTCCTCATCATGTGATCGTTCCTCTCGTTTCTCTTCTGGGGAGTCCGTCGCGGCCTGGTGCCGCCGCGGCGGAGGTCTAGGACGCGGCTGCCGCCTCGGCGACGACGTCCACCAGCGACGACTGGTCGACGTGGTGGCAGGCCACGCGTGCGGCGCCGTGCGGCGCGAGCGCGGGATCGGTCTCGCGGCACAGCTTCTGTCGCGATTCGTCGATCAGCGCGTACAGCGGGCACCGGGTGCGGAAGCGGCATCCGCTGATCTCCTGCGTCGGACTCGGCAGGTCGCCCTGCAGCAGGATGCGGGTGCGTCCCCGCTCGATGCGCGGATCGGGGATCGGCGCGGCCGAGATCAGCGCCTTGGTGTACGGATGCCGCGGGCGGGAGAACACCTCGCCGATCGGCCCCTGCTCGACCACCGCGCCGAGGTACATCACCGCCACGTCGTCGGCCATCTGCCGCACCACGGCGAGGTCGTGCGCGACGAAGACGTAGGAGAGGCCGAGGCGGTCCTTGAGGTCTTCGAGGAGGTTGATGATTCCGGCCTGGATCGACACGTCGAGGGCGGAGAGCGGTTCGTCGAGCACGATCACCGACGGGTCGGTGGCCAGTGCCCGAGCGATCCCGATGCGCTGCCGCTGACCGCCGGAGAACTCATGCGGATAGCGGTCGGCCATCGCCGGGTCGAGGCCGACCAGGTCGAGCAGCTCCACCACGCGCTGATCGCGGGTCGCCTTGGACGCGCCCTGCACGAGCAGTGGCTCGCTGATCACCTCGCCGATCGGGAGGCGGGGATCGATCGCGCCCATCGGGTCCTGGAAGACGATCTGCACGTCTTTTCGCAGACCCTTGAGGTCGGTGCGCGAGAGCGTCGAGACGTCCTTGCCGTGGATCGTGATCCGCCCGTGCTGGGGCTTGGTCATCTCCATGATCTCGAGGATCGTGGTGGTCTTGCCGCATCCCGACTCGCCCACCAGCCCCAGGGTGCGCCCGGGCCGCAGGTGGAAGCTCACGCCGTCGACGGCGCGGACGGTGCCGATGCGCCGGGGGAAGACCGCGCCCTTCATCAGCGGGAAATGGCGCTTGAGGTCTTCGACCACGATCACCGGGGCGTCGTCGGTGTCGGCGATCTCATCCGCGGGCAGCGGCTCGGGCCGCGGGAACACCTCTGCGCGGGTCAGCTCGCCCCGGGCGATCTCGCCCGAGCGGATGCACGCCGCCAGGTGCGGCGGCTCGCTGCCGGGGTCGTAGGCCTGCAGCTCGGGCTCCACCGATCGGCATTCGTCGATCGCGATCGGGCAGCGCGCGGCGAACGGACATCCGCGCGGGAGCCGGCTCAGCGACGGCGGGCGCCCCTCGAGCGGGACGAGTCGCTGGCTGCCGGCGGTGAGCATGTTCGGCACCGAACGCAGCAGACCGATCGAGTACGGCATGTGCGGCTCGTGGAAGATCTGATCGGTGGTGCCGATCTCGACCAGCTTGCCCGCATACATCACGCCCACGCGGTCGGCGTGGCCGGCGACCACGCCGAGGTCGTGGGTGATGAGCACCACGGCGGCGCCGGTGATGTCCTTGGCCGTCTCGAGCACCTCGAGGATCTGCGCCTGGATCGTCACGTCGAGGGCCGTGGTCGGCTCGTCGGCGATGATCACCTTCGGGTCGTTCGCGATCGCCATCGCGATCATCGCGCGCTGGCGCATGCCGCCCGAGTACTCGTGCGGGAACGCGCGCGCCCGACGGGTGGCGTCGGGGATGCCCACGGTCTTCAGCAGCTCGATCGCGCGCGCCTCGGCGGCCTGCGCGGACAGGCGCGCATCGTGGAGGCGCAGCGCCTCGCCGATCTGATGACCGACCGAGTACACCGGGGTGAGCGCCGACAGCGGGTCCTGGAAGACCATCGCCAGCTCCTTGCCGCGGATGCGGGAGAGCTGCGCGTCGTCCATGCCCAGCAGCGACCGACCCTCGAACTCGATCGCGCCGTCGACCTGGGCGGTCGACGGCAGCAGGCCCATCACCGCGAGCGAGGACACCGACTTGCCCGAGCCCGACTCCCCCACGATCCCGAGGAACTCGCCGGGGTGGATGTCGTACGAGATGCCGCGCACGGCCTGCACGGGGTCGGCGCCGCGCTGCGGGAACGTCACGCTGAGGTCGCGCACCGACAACAGCGGCGTGCCGGAGCGATCGCGCCGGGAGGCCGGGATCTGCACGATCGGATCAGCCACGGTTCACCCCCGAGGTCGGGTCGATCGCATCGCGCAGGGCATCGCCGATCAGACTGATCGCGAACAGGAGCGCGATCAGCACCATCGCGGGGAAGACGAACAGCCACGGCCGGGTGAGCGCGGCGGCGGTGCCGTCGGCCAGCAACGTGCCGAGCGAGACATCCGGCTTCTGCACGCCGAAGCCGAAGTAGCTCAGCGACGTCTCCGAGAGGATCGCGGTCACCACCCCGAGTGTGGCGTCGATGATGAGGAGCGACGCGATGTTGGGGATGATGTGCCGGCGCAGGATCGCGCCCGTGGGCATGCCCATGTAGCGTGCGGCACGCACGAAGTCGCGGTTGCGCAGCGAACGGGTCTGACTGCGCACCACCTGCGCCATGATCATCCAGCTGAAGATCGCCAGGAACACCGTGAGCGCCACCCACGACAGGCCTTTGTAGATCGGGCTCAGCAGCACGAGGATGAAGAACGACGGGATCACCAGCAGCAGGTGCACGAACCAGCCGATCACCTTGTCGGGCCAGCCGCCCAGGTAGCCGGCGGCCGATCCCACCACGGCGGCGATGATCGTCGCGACCGGCCCGGCGATCAATCCGATCACGAGCGACTTCTGCAGCCCCGACAGGGTCTGGGCGTAGATGTCCTGGCCGATCGAGTTCGTGCCGAACCAGTGCATGAGCGTGGGGCCCATGTTCATGTTGTAGACGTCGCGGTCGGTCGGCGAGAACGGGTACAGCAGCGGCCCGGTGAACGCCCACAGCACGATGAAGGCGAACACCCCCGCCCCCACCCAGAATCGCGGCATGCTCTTGAGGCGCAGCCACACCAGCCGGTTGCGCGACAGCGGACGGCGCGCCCCCGTCACGACGGCGTCGGCGTCGAGGGATGCCTCGACCGCCTCCTCCTGCAGAACGGTCACGTCAGCTCCTCACTCGCGGGTCGAGTGCCGCGTAGAGCACTTCTGAGAGGGTCGACGACAGCAGCACCAGCACGGCGATGTAGAGGGTGGACCCCGCCATCACGTTGATGTCGTTCTTCGTCACCGCCTCGAGGGTGAACTGGCCCATTCCGCGCCAGCTGAAGACGATCTCGAGCATCGCCGAGCCGGCGATGAGCGTGCCGAAGCTGTAGGCGAAGAACGTCGTCATCGGGATGAGCGCGATGCGCACGCCGTGGCGCACGAGCGCGCTGTTGCGCCGCAGGCCCTTCGCGCGCGCCGTGCGGATGTAGTCGGCGCCCAGCACGTCCAGCATGACGCTGCGCTGGTAGCGGGAGTACGAGGCGGCGCCGATCAGCGCGAGAGCGATCGTGGGCAGCAGGAGGTGGATGGCCCGATCCAGCGCGAGATCCCACCAGCTGCCCGATATCCCCGCGGTGTACTCGCCGGTGAAGCGGATCGCCTGGGTGCCGATGAGGTTGTTGAACGAGGTGGCACCGATCATCAGCAGGACGCCGATGACGAACGTGGGCATCGCGAAGACGAGGAACGACGAATAGGTCACGATCTGATCGCTGGCGCGGTACTGCCGCACCGCGCCCCAGACCCCGAGGATCACGCCGAGGACGGCGCCGATCAGCGAGCCGATCAGCAGGAGCCGCAGACTCGCCCCCGATCGGGCGATGATCTCCTCGGTGACCTGCTGACCGCCCACCGTGGTGCCGAGCGAGAAGTGCGTGAACAGGTTGACGAGCCAGTTCCACAGGCGCACGAGCACCGGCACGTCGGGATTGACGCCCATCGCGTTCAGCGACGCGTCGATCGACTCCTGCGGCGGGCGGGGGTTCTTGCCGTAGAACCGCTCGGCGGGATCGAGTACGAGACTCGCCAGGATGTAGGCCATGCAGGTCGCGACCAGGCTGAGGATCGCGTAGTTGATGAATCTCCGGACGATGTACAGGGTCATCGAGTGGTTCCCACGTGCTGGTTCAGGGCAGTCAGAGACGTCATCGTCGATCTTTCATCGAGCGGTCGCCGCCTGGTGGGCCGCGGCCTCGGAGGGTTCCCGGGTGTCACCCGGTGAATCGACCCTAACCCTGCGTTCCACCATGAACGCGAGCTGTGAGGAGTCTTTGCACGAACGTAACATTTCGTGACGAGCTCGCAAAATGCATCGGATCAGGATGCCGCACGCATCAGTGCGATCAGGAAGGTCCGCCCGTGATGAGCACGGCGACAACCGCCCACACGACGAGCCCGACCAGGACTCCCGTCGCCGGAAGGTCCCACGAGCGCGTCGCGACGCCTCCGCGGGCGTCCGAGCCGACCGCGGACTGCCATTGATCGCGGATGAGCTCGACCTCTCGGAGCGCCGGAGGCTCGCGGTGGGCGCGGTCGGCATCGGCCCTTCTCGGACGGCCTGGCCTGCCCGCGACCGGGCCTCCGAAGGCCCTGAGCTGTTTCGCACCTTCACCGTCGCCGAGGACCAGCACCACCTGATAGCGCAGGCGGATGTCGGTCACGACGCTCCAGGGGACCCGGGTGCGACGGAGATAGTTCTGCACGGTCGCACCCGAGGCATCCGTCTGGATCATCGACGCGAACATCGTGACGTAGATGCCCCACAGCACCAGCAGCACCCACGGGGCCAGCAGCAGCATCTGCCCCCAGCCGGCGCGCAGCACGGCGTCGCCGAGGAGGAACACCGCCACCGCGCCGGCGACGATGAGCGTGACCGTGCCGGAGGTGGCACGGAAGACGCGGCGCGATGCCGCATCCCCCGTGCCGGGACCGGAGCCGCTCAGAGTCCGCCGCCCGCGCCGCCGCCCAGCGGGATCGAGGCGCCGGGGATCGCGTCGAGCAGGCGTCGCGTGTAGTCCTCGGACGGGTTGGCGAAGATCTCGTCGACCGTGCCCTGCTCGACCACCTTGCCGCGCTCCATGACGCACACCAGGTCCGCCGCCACGCGCACGACGGCGAGGTCGTGGGTGATGAACAGGTAGGTGAGGCCGAGCTCGGACTGCAGTTCGGCGAGCAGCTTCAGGATCTGGTCCTGCACCAGCACGTCGAGCGCCGACACCGCCTCGTCGAGGATGACGATGTCGGGCTTGAGCGCCAGGGCGCGCGCGATGGCGACGCGCTGACGCTGACCGCCGGACAGCTCGTTGGCGTAGCGCGTGGCGAGCTCCTGCGGCAGCGACACCTGGTCGAGCAGCTCCTTCACCCGCGTGCGGCGCGACGCCTGATCGCCGACCTTGTGGATGTTGAGCGGCTCGGCGATCGTGTTGCCGATGTTGCGCAGCGGATCGATGGATCCGTACGGGTCCTGGAAGACCGGCTGCATGCGGCGACGCAGGTCGAACACCTCGCTGCTGCGGAGAGCGGCGATGTTCTTCCCGTCGATCTCGATCGAGCCGGAGGTCGCGGGCTCGAGCGCCAGGACCATCTTCGCGACGGTGGACTTGCCCGACCCGGATTCGCCCACGAGGGCGAGGGTCTTGCCGCGCGGGATGTCGAACGACACCCCGTCGACCGCGCGGAACGGGATGCTGCGGAAACCGCCCTGCCGGATCTTGTAGTCCTTGGTGAGGTCGCGGACACGGAGCGTCGGCGGGATCGCGGCGACATCCTCCATCGTCTCGATGCCGCGGTCCTCCGCGCGGGCCTGGATGCGCTGCGACGCGAGGCTGGGCGCCGCCGCGACGAGCCGCTTCGTGTACGGGTGCACCGGGTTCTCGAGGATGAGACGGCTGGGACCGGCCTCGACGATCTCGCCGTCCTTCATGACGACGATCCGCTCGGCGCGCTCGGCCGCGAGGCCCAGGTCGTGCGTGATCAGGAGCACCGAGGTGCCCTTCTCGCGCGTGAGCTTCGCCATGTGGTCGAGGATGACGCGCTGCACTGTGACGTCGAGCGCCGAGGTGGGCTCGTCGGCGATGAGCAGCTGCGGGTCGGCCGCGAGGCCGATGCCGATCAGCGCGCGCTGGCGCATTCCGCCGGAGAACTGGTGCGGGAACTGGTGCAGCCGCTTGTCGGCGTCGGACAGACCCGCCTGCTGCAGCACCTCGATGGCCCGCGCCTCGACGGCCTTGCGACCGGTGGCGATGCCGTTCGCGCGCACCGCCTCCTTGACCTGGAAGCCGATGGACCACACCGGGTTGAGGTTGGACATCGGGTCCTGCGGCACGTAGCCGATCTCGCGACCGCGCACGCGCTCCATCTCGGTGCGGGTGAGCTCGGTGAGCTCCGTGCCGTCCAGCGTGATGCTGCCGGCGGTCACCGTACCCGTGCCGGGGAGCAGGTTCACGATCGCGGACGCCGTCGTGGACTTGCCCGAGCCCGACTCGCCCACGATGGCGACGGTCTCGCCGGGGAAGATGTCGAAGCTGACGCCGTGCAGGACCTCCCGCGCGCCGAACGCGACCTTCAGATCGCGGATGCTCAGCAGCGGGGTGGCGGGAGTGGTTCCGCTCATCGGCGCGCCCTCGCTCTCGGGTCGATGGCGTCTCGGATGAGCTCGCCCAGAAGGATGAACGCCAGCACCGTCACGGTGAGCGCGAGGGACGGCCAGATGAGAGCCATCGGTGCGACGCGCAACGACTGCTGGGCCTGGCTGATGTCGTTGCCCCACGACATGACGCTGCCGCCGAGCCCGACGCCGAGGAACGACAGGGTCGCCTCCGCGACGATCGCCGCGGCGAGGCTGATCGTGGTGACGACCAGCAGCGGCGCGATGGCGTTCGGGATCACGTGGCTCAGCAGGATGCGGAAGCGCGACTGCCCGAGCGCACGCGAGGCCATCACGAAGTCGGCCTGCCTCACGCGCAGCACCTCGGCGCGCACGACGCGGGCGGTGGACGCCCAGGCGAACCCGCCGATCGCGAACGCCAGCGTGAACACGTTGCGGTACTGGGAGAACACGCTCATCACCACGATGGCGGCGAGGATGTAGGGGATCGAGAAGAAGATGTCGCCGATGCGCGACAGCAGCGAGTCGAGCCATCCGCCGTAGAAGCCGGCCAGCGCGCCCATGATCAGGCCGATGATCGTGCCGATCGCGGTGGCGATGAGACCGACGCTCAGCGACGTCTGCGCTCCCCACACGATGCGCGCGAAGGTGTCGCAGCCCTGGAAGGTGAAGCCCAGGGGGTGCCCGGGCGCCGGGCCTCCGTTGCTGTTGGCGAGCTGGCAGTCGCGGTCGGGCGGCACCTGGGTGAACAGGGTCGGCCAGATCGCCATCAGGATGATGACGGCCATGACGGCCAGCGCGATCCAGAAGGTGGGCCGACGACGCAGATCGCGCCAGGCATCCAGCCAGAGGTTGCTCTTCTTGTCGGCGATGTGGAGGACGTCCACCGCGACCGTGTCGGACTTGATCGGCGCGACGTAATGCTCTGTGGAGACGGGGCCACCGCCCTGGACGTTATTTGACATAGCGGATCCTCGGGTCCAGGAAGCCGTACAGGAGGTCGATGACGAGGTTGACCAGCACGTAGATGATGACGAAGACGGTCACGAACGACACGACCGTGGGGCCCTCGCCGCGGGTGACCGCCTGGTACAGCGTGTTGCCGACGCCGGGGATGTTGAAGATGCCCTCGGTGACGGTGGCGCCGACGAGGAGCACGCCGAAGTTCGTCGCGGAGTTGGTGATGACCGGGATGAGCGAGTTGCGCAGCACGTGCACGGGGATGACGCGGTGTCGCGGCAGGCCCTTGCTGTAGGCGGTGCGCACCCAGTCCTGGTTGAGCGTGTCGATGACCGAGCCGCGCATCAGGCGCATGCTCGTCGCGAACAGGCTGAACCCGAGCACGAGGGCCGGCAGCCACAGGTCGCCCCAGTTGTTCTGCGATCCGACCGTCGGTTTGAACCACCCGAGCTGGATCGCCAGGAAGTACTGCGCGAGGAAGCAGAACACGAAGATCGGCAGCGCCACGAACAGCAGCGCGACCACGAGCGAGACGTTGTCGAACAGCTTGCCCTTGCGGATCGCCGAGACGGTGCCGATGATGATCGCCAGCGTGAACTCGATCGCGATCGCCATGATCGCGAGGCGGCCGGTGACGGGCAGCGTGCGGGCGAGGACCTCGTTCACGGACTGTCCGGAGAAGGTCGTGCCGAGGTCACCGCGGAAGACGCCGGTGACGTAGTAGAAGTACTGGACGATGAAGGGCTGGTCCAGGTGGTACTGCGCACGCAGGGCTTCGATGACCTGCGGTGCGGGGGTGCGCTCGCCGAAGAGACCGAGGATCGGGTCTCCCGGCATCGCGAACACCATGAAGTAGATGAGCAGCGTGGCCCCGAAGAAGACGGGGATCACCTGCAGCAGACGTCTGAGGATGTAGCCGAGCATCCGCTCTCTTTCCGAACGTGGGGACTGCGTCGCGCGATGCCGCACGTACGAGCTGATGACAGCATCGTGCCGCGTGCGGCGCCCTGGCGCGAGGGGGTGGCTGAGCAGGCCGCGAGGCGGTGACGAATCGCCACCGCCTCGCGGTCGGGTCAGGAAGCGTTACTGCTTCGTGATCTCGTAGTACAGCGGCACGGAGTTCCAGCCGAACTGGACGTTCTGCACCTGGTCGCTGAAGCCACCGTCGACGTTCGAGTACCAGAGCGGGATCGCCGGCAGGTCCTTCAGGAGGACCTCCTGAGCCTTCTGGAAGTCGCTGTTCTGGGTGGCGGTATCGGTCGAGCTGATGCCGTCCGAGAGCAGCTTGTCGAACTCGGCGCTGGAGTAGTCACCGTCGTTGGACGAGGCGTTGGTCGCGTAGAGCGGCCCGAGGAAGTTGTACAGACCCGGGTAGTCGGCCTGCCAACCGGTGCGGAACGCCGTCTGGATGGTGCGGCCGGTGATCGCGCTGCGCGCCTCCTTGAACGTCGGGTACGGAGCGCCGGAGGCGTCGATCCCGAGGGTGTTCTTGATGGAGTTGGTCACCGCGTCGACCCACGGCTGGTGTCCGCCGTCGGAGTTGTACGCGATCTGGAAGGTGCCCGTCCACGGCGAGATGGCGTCGGCCTTGGCCCACAGGTCCTTCGCCTTGGCGGCGTCGAACTTCAGCACGTCGGCACCCGTGAGGGAGTCCGACCAGCCCGCGATGACCGGCGAGGTGAAGTCGCTGGCGGGGGTGCGGGTGTCCTGGAAGATCGTCTTGGTGATCTCCGGGCGGTTGATCGACATCGAGATCGCCTGACGACGCAGCATTCCCTCTTCGCCCGAGAAGTGCGCGAGGCGCTCCGGGATCGTGAAGGACTGGAAGATCGCGGCCGGCTGGTTGACCGCGCGGTCGCCCAGGTCGGTCTGGAACGTGGCCAGCGACGACGACGGGATGCCGTCGATGACGTCGACGTTGCCGCCCAGGAGGTCGGCGTAGGCGGCATCCTGCGTCGCGTAGAAGACGATCTTCAGACCGCCGTTCTTCGCGGCACGGCCACCCTGGTAGTCGGCGTTCTTGACCAGGTCGATCTGCACGTTGTGCTGCCACGCACCCGTCGAGGCCAGCTTGTACGGGCCGTTGCCGACGGGGTTCTCACCGAACGCGGCCATGTCGGTGAACGCCGAATCGGGCAGCGGGAAGAACGCGGAGTAGCCCAGGCGCAGCGCGAAGTCGGCGGCGGGCTTGGTGAGCGCGATCGTGAAGGTGTAGTCGTCGACCTTCACGAGGCCCGTGAGCGGGGAGTCGGCGTCGTAGCTGAAGCCCTTGATGTCCTCGAAGAAGTAGCTGTTGAGCTGCTTGTTTGACAGGAGCGCGCCGTAGTTCCAGGCCTTGATGAAGTTGTCGGCCTTGACCTCGGTGCCGTCGGAGAACTTCTGGCCCTGCTTGATCTTGACCGTCAGGTTCTGCGGGTCGTCGACCGTGATCGACTCCGCCATGTCGTTGACCGGGGCGCCCGTGGCGTCGTAGTAGACCAGACCGGCGAAGATCGAGTCGAGGATCTTGCCGCCGCCGACCTCGTTCGTGTTGGTCGGGATCAGCGGGTTCTGCGGCTCGGAGCCGTTGGTGCTGACGATGGCGGTGGCGTTGCCGCCGCCCGATCCGGTGCTGGTGCCGCCGCCACCGCCGGCGCAGCCGGCGAGCGCGATGCTCCCGGCAGCCAGCAGCGCGATGCCCGCGAGGGCGATCTTGGAGCGCTTCAATTTATCCTCCTGTGCAAGGGTGATGCGCCCTCAGCGGAGCCGGGGCATGCTGGGGCGCGGATAGGGAAACACTAAGTAAACGCCGCGCTGTGGTCAAAACGGTCGGCGAAAACGTTACAGACCTTTAACTCAACCGAGTCCTGGTATGGCAATCTGACAAGGTGAGCGCCGATTCGTCCGAGAACCAGTGGCGGGATGCCTCTCCCGCCGCATCCTGGGGGCAGATCGCCCGGTCCCGACGGTGGTGGGAGATCGGCCTCGTCCTGGCTGTCACGGTGGGCCAGTCCGCGGTGTACTCCGTGCTCTCGCTGGTGCGCCGCCTGCTCACCCCGACCCCGCTCGGGCAGCAGCAGACGCAGCTGAATCCGACGCAGGACACGGCCGCCCTGTGGGACGTGATCTACCAGACGCTCGCTGTCTTCTTCGACCTCGCCCTCGTCGGACTGGTCGTGTACCTGCTGTGGGAGCCGGGCGCGAGCGCCCTGCGGCGCATCGGGCTGGATTTCCGCCGGTTCGGCGGCGACGTGGGGCGCGGCATCCTGCTCATCGTCGTCATCGGCGTGCCGGGGCTCGCCCTCTACGCGGCGGGGCGGGCGCTGGGGATCACGGTCCAGGTGCAGGCGGCGCCGCTGGACGCCGCGTGGTACACGGTGCCGCTGCTGATCCTCTCGGCCCTGCGCGCGGGGCTCACCGAAGAGGTGATCTTCCTCGGGTACCTGTTCGACCGGCTGCGGCGGCAGGGGTGGGGACCGTGGACGATCATCCTGTCCACCGCGGCGCTGCGCGCGGCCTACCACGCCTATCAGGGCATCGGACCGATCTTCGGCAACTTCGTGATGGGTCTGGTGTTCGGCTGGTGCTACCGGCGCTGGGGCCGCGTGATGCCGCTCGTCGTCGCCCACACGCTGATCGACGTCATCGCGTTCGTCGGGTACCCGCTCGCCGTGGCCCTGTGGCCCGCCCTGTTCGGCCCCGTGCCGGCCCCGACTCCCTCGGGGTCCCTCTCCCCCACGCCGACGGTCTCGCCCACGCCCTGAGCTCGCGCATCCGTCCACTGTCCGCTCGCCGCGCCCTGGCCCCCGGCATCCGCCGTTCCTCAGCGAGACTGCACTCCGGCATCGAGACCGCTGCGGACCGCCTGTGCCTCGATGCCGGAGTGCAGTCTCGGCAGGTCGCCGAGTCCTCCCCGGGGCGACCTCGCGAGAGGGCCGTCCACAGATGTCGCGGTGAGGCGTCGGGCGGCACGGCTGACGGGCGATCTTGGACGCATGCTGATCGACAGTGGCAGGCAGTCGCCGATCGCCTTGATTCCCGCGAGAACGCACCGCAACGCGGCACGATCGACGAGGTCCGGCGACCTGGCGCGGGTCCTTCGCGGCGTCTACGCGGACGCGGCCGAATGGGGCGCGCTGACTCCGTGGGACCGATATCTCGCTCGGGTGCACGCCGCGCTCATCCACTACCCCGACGCGGCCGTGTGCCTCGAGTCGGCGGCCGTTGTGAGAGGGCTGCCGATCTTCGGCGACCCGCGAACGGTGCACCTGCTGATCGACGATGGACGCCCCTCGCGGAACGTCGGCGAGATCCAGCTGCATTCGACCCGCTCGAATCGTGGGCAGGAGTGGATCGACGGCATACGGGTCACCGCTCTCGACGACACGGTGGTCGACATCGCGCGGCTGCGGCATCACGCCGTCGGACTCGCGGTGGCCGATGCGGCTCTGCGCATCGACCTCGACCTCACCCGTGAGGCGTTCCTCGAGGAGAACGCCTCACGCGCCTCTTCGCGCGGACGCGTGCACGCGCGTTGGGCTCTCGAACGAGCCGATGCAGCGCCCGAGTCACCTCTCGAATCGATCGATCGAGCGGTGATCGGATGGCTCGGATTCCCTGAGCCCGAACTGCAGGTCACCATCGGTCCGGACCGCGTCGACAAGTGGTGGCCCACGTACGCGGTCGCCGGTGAAGGCGACGGCGATCTCAAGTACGACGGCCGATTCGGGGATCCTCAGCAGGCCATGCGACGACGCCACGAGCGCGATGCCCGCCTGTTCCGCCACGGTGCACGCAGCGTGCCGCATTGGGGGTGGGCCGAAGCCGTGGCCGTGGAACCGCTGGCCGCCATCCTCCGGTCGGCCGGCCTCCCCGTCGAGCGTGCCCGCGACCACGCCGAGCTCTTCTCCCTGCGCCGCACGCTCGGACCCGCTCTCGCACAGTGAGACTGCACTGCGGCTTCGAGACAACGGTGCACCGCCACAGTCTCGATGCGGGAGTGCAGTCTCGCTGGAACGGGGTGGGGCGGCTAGGCGAAGGCCTCGATCGGGGGGCAGGCGCACACGAGGTTGCGGTCGCCGTAGGCCTGGTCGATGCGCCGGACGGGCGGCCAGTACTTCGTGCGCACGACGCTCCGCACGGGGTACACGGCCGTCTCACGGGAGTACGGATGCTCCCACTCGCCCACGACGACCGCCTCGGCGGTGTGCGGGGCGTTCACGAGGGGATTGTCGTCGGCCGGCCACTCCCCCGCGCCCACGGCGATGGCCTCCGCCTTGATCGCGATCATGGCATCGACGAAGCGGTCGAGCTCGGCGAGGTCCTCCGACTCGGTCGGCTCGACCATGAGGGTGCCCGCGACCGGGAACGACATCGTCGGAGCGTGGAAGCCATAGTCGATGAGCCGCTTCGCGACGTCGTCGACCGTGACCCCGGTCTCCTCTCGCAGCGGGCGGAGGTCGAGGATGCACTCGTGCGCGACGAGACCCGACTCCCCCGTGTACAGCACCGGGAAGTGCTGCTTCAGCCGCGTCGCGATGTAGTTGGCCGACAGCACCGCCGCCGCCGTGGCGTCGCGCAGACCGGCGGCGCCCATCATGCGCACGTACGCCCACGAGATCGGCAGGATGCCGGCGGATCCGTAGGGTGCCGCCGAGATCGGTCCGCCGTCGAACACGTAGCCTCCGGCGTGGTCCGCGCGCTGCGCGAACGGATGCGACGGCAGATAGGGGGCGAGGTGCGCCTTGGCCGCGACGGGGCCCACGCCGGGTCCGCCACCGCCGTGCGGGATCGCGAACGTCTTGTGCAGGTTGAGGTGCGACACGTCGCCGCCGAGGTCGCCGAAGCGGGCGTAGCCCAGCAGAGCGTTGAGGTTCGCACCGTCGACGTACACCTGGCCGCCGGCGTCGTGCACGGCCTGCGTGATCTCGAGCACGTCGTGCTCGTACACCCCGTGCGTCGACGGGTACGTGATCATGAGCGCCGACAGCGTCTCGGCGTGTGCCGCGATCTTGGCCCGCAGGTCGTCGAGGTCGACGTTGCCTGCCTCGTCGCACGCGACGACGACGACCTTCATGCCCGCGAGCACCGCCGACGCGGCATTGGTGCCGTGGGCGGACGAGGGGATGAGGCACACCGTGCGGTCGGCGTCGCCGTTGGCCCGGTGGTAGCCGCGGATCGCGAGCAGCCCCGCGAGCTCGCCCTGCGAGCCCGCGTTGGGCTGCAGCGACACCGTGTCGTATCCGGTCACCTCCGCCAGCCACGTCTCGAGCTGCTCGATCATCGCGAGGTACCCGGTGACGTCGGCCGCGGGGGCGAAGGGATGCATTTGCGAGAACTCCGGCCACGACACCGCCGCCATCTCGGTGGCGGCGTTGAGCTTCATCGTGCACGAGCCGAGCGGGATCATCCCGCGGTCGAGCGCGTAGTCGCGATCGGCGAGCTGCTTGAGGTAGCGCATCATCGCCGTCTCGCTGTGATGCGTGTTGAACACGGGATGCCGGAGGTACGACTCGACGCGATGCAGCACCGCATCCACACCGGCCAGAGGCGTGGCGTCCCCGAACGGCACGACCCGCTCGCCCTGCGCGCCGGCGCCGAGGAACTCGCCCTCGGGCAGACCGAACGCCCATGCCACGGCGGCGAGGTCGTCGGCGGTGGTGGTCTCGTCGACCGACAGCCCCACCGACCCGTCGCCGGCGAGGAAGAGGTGGTAGCCGCGCTCGCGCGCCCGTTCGATCACGCGCTGCGCCGATCCGGGCACGTGCACCCGCAGCGTGTCGAAGAAGGCGTCGGAGGCGAGCGTCAGCCCGTACTCGCGCAGGCGTCCGGCGAGCGCCTCCGCCTTCTTCGCGACGTCTTCGGCGATCGCGCGCAGGCCGTTCGGGCCGTGATAGACGGCGTACATCGCGGCCATCACGGCGAGCAGCACCTGCGCGGTGCAGATGTTCGACGTCGCCTTCTCGCGACGGATGTGCTGCTCGCGCGTCTGGAGCGACAGGCGGTACGCGGGGTTGCCCGCGGCATCCTGGGACACGCCCACGAGGCGCCCGGGGAGCTGCCGCTCGAGACCCGCCCGCACCGCCATGTACCCGGCGTGCGGACCGCCGAAGCCGAGCGGCACGCCGAAGCGCTGCGTCGTTCCGACGGCGACGTCGGCCCCGAGCGAGCCGGGCGAGCGCAGCAGCGTGAGCGCGAGGAGGTCGGCGGCGACCACGACGACACCGCCCGCGGCGTGCACGGCGGCGATCGCGTCGGACGGATCCCACACCCGGCCCGTGGCGCCGGGATACTGCACGAAGGCGCCGAACGCGGCGTCCTCCGGCAGACCGTCGGCGAACGTCGTCTCGACGATGCGGATGCCGACGGCCCCGGCGCGATGCGCCAGGAGGGCCTTCGTCTGCGGCAGCGCGTCGGCGTCCACGAGGAACAGGTCGGACGTCGACCTCGAGGCGCGCCGGGCCACCAGCATCCCCTCCACCACCGCGGTGGATTCGTCGAGCATCGACGCGTTCGCCGTCGCGAGGCCCGTGAGGTCGGTCACCATCGTCTGGAAGTTGATGAGCGCCTCCAGGCGCCCCTGCGAGATCTCGGGCTGATACGGCGTGTACGCGGTGTACCACGACGGGTTCTCGAGCACGTTTCGGGCGATCACCGACGGCGTGAAGGTGTCGTAGTACCCGAGTCCGATCATGGGCCGCGCGACGCGGTTCTGCGACGCGAGCGCGCGCAGCTCGGCGAGCGCCTCGGCCTCGGTGGCCGCCGGCGGGATCGTGCTCGTCGCGCGCGGAGCGACATGGATGGATGCCGGCACCGCCGTCTGCACGAGAGCGTCGAGGCTGTCGTAGCCGACCGCCTCGAGCATCCGCTGCTGCGCCTCGGCGCCGAGGCCGATGTGACGCGCCGTGAACGGGAGGCCGCCGCTCACGCCTCGCCGCCCGTGAGCGCCACGTATGCGGCGCGGTCGAGGAGACCGTCGGAGGTGGAGGCATCCGTCGTGATGCGCACGAGCCACCCTTCGCCGTAGGGGTCGGCGTTGACCAGCGACGGGTCGTCGATCACGGCCTGGTTGATCTCGACGACCGTGCCGGTGAGCGGGGCGTAGAGCTCGCCGACCGACTTGGTGGATTCGATCTCGCCGCACACCTGCGCGGAGGCGACGTCGGAGCCGGCCGCCGGCAGGTCGACGTACACGACGTCGCCGAGCTTGTCGGCTGCGTAGTCGGTGATGCCGAAGGTGGCGGTGTCGCCGTCGAAGGCGATCCACTCGTGCTCGGCGGTGTACTTGAGGCTGTCGAGATCGGTCATTTCTTCCTCCGGTAGAAGGGCAGGGCGGTGACGGTGGCGGGGATCCTCGTCCCGCGCACGTCGATGGTCAGAGTGGTGCCGGGTTCGCTCACGCGCGGAGAGACGAAGGCCATGGCGACGGGATGCTGCCGCGTCGGGCTGAGCGCACCGCTGGAGATCTCGCCGACCCGCTCGTCGCCGTCGTACACGTCGTAGCCGGCGCGGCCGGCGCGCTTGCCGTCGGAGACGAGTCCGACGAGCACCGGGGCGTCGGTGGCGATCACGGTGGACAGCGCCGCCTTCCCGACGAAGTCGTCCTTGTCGATCACCACCACGCGGCCCAGGCCCGCCTGGGCGGGAACGGTGTCGAGCGTGAGCTCGTGGCCGTAGAGCGGCATCCCCGCCTCCAGCCGCAGCGTGTCGCGGGCGGCGAGTCCCGCCGGCACGAGGCCATGCGGCGCGCCGGCCGCCAGCACGGCGTCCCACAGCGATGCGGCCTGCGCGTTCGGGACGAGCAGCTCGTAGCCGTCCTCGCCGGTGTACCCGGTGCGGGCGATGAGCAGCGGCGCACCCTCGTAGGTCGCCGACGACCAGGCGTAGTAGGACAGCTCGGACAGCGCGGGCGAGACCGCCTCGACCGCCGACATCGACTCGAGGATGGTGCGGGCCGCCGGCCCTTGCACGGCGATCAGCGCGAACCGGTCGGTGACGTCCTCGACGGCGGCCCCGGCGACCCGGGTGACCCGCTCCGCGAAGGCGGCGGCCACGGCATCCCGGTTCGCCGCATTGGCGATCACGAGGAACCGGTCCTCGGCGATGCGGTAGACGATGACGTCGTCGACGATGCCGCCGGTCTCGGCGAGCACGAGCGAGTACTTCGCCTTGCCGACCGTCATGGCCGACAGGCGCCCGGCCAGGGCGTAGTCGAGGAACGCGGCGGCATCGGCTCCGGTCACCAGGAACTCGGCCATATGCGAGATGTCGAACAGACCTGCGGCCTCGCGCACGGCGTGGTGCTCGGCGAGGTCGGAGGTGTAGCGCACGGGCATCGACCAGCCGCCGAAGTCGGTGAAGGAGGCACCGAGAGCGGCGTGGCGATCGTGCAGCGGGGTGGTGCGGGGGTCTGTCATGAGTTCTCCCGGTCACGGGGCGGGGCGGCACCGGGCGGTGCCTGAGAACTCCCCCTCTGTCATGGGCCTGAGAGTTTCGCCGCGGCATCCGTTTCAGTGAAGGGATGTCACGGGTTTCACCGTCGGCGGAGCGCCGGGCTCGCCGGCGTTCGCTTTCCAGAGTGGCCCGATCGCGGCGGTACGCGTACCTGAGAGATTGGCGGGGAGGCTTGCTCCTTCGGTGCCCGGCCCGAACTCGGCCGAGGCTCTCCCGCAACGATCATGGGGCCGATGTGGACTTGTGCCGCCCAGCCTAGCGGCTCAGCGTATGGGGGTCACGGCGTCGAGGCTCGTGTTGATCGTGTCCATCGCCGACCCCGCCTTGCCCGACATGCACGATGTGTACACCGACAAGCTCTGCTGCGACCCCCACGCGGCATAGGCGCTGCTCTCGACACCGACCTTGCCGTCCTTGCCGGCGTCGTACGAGGCCTTGGCCGCGGTCAATGTGGTCGCCGCAGTCGATGCGATCGGCACGACCGTCGCCTTCACCTTCTGGGCCGTCTCGAGCAGCTGGGTGAGGGAGTTCTTCGGGATCGAAGAGGCGACGTTGCTGACGGTCTTGGTGGCCGCGTCCGCCGACAGTTTCGCGACGGCGAGCGATCCGACGAGGTTCTGCACGGCGTAGAACACGGTGTCCGTGCCCCCTGCCGACCACGCGGTCATGCAGTCCATCGGCGCCCAGAACATCGACAGCACGGAGTTCATCATCGACGAGGCGGTCTTCATGCCGTCGATCGCGGCGCCGTGCACACCCAGGAGCTCCAGTCCCTGCGCGAGGTACCCGATGCCGTCGGTGACGAGGCTCACCTTGGCCACCACGAGCTTCATGAACGAGGCCATGGTCGCCGAGGCGATCCCCACGAGCTTCTTCGACGACACCGCGAGCACGTCGCCGACCTGGCCGCCGAAGGTCGACAGCTGCTCCGCGACCGACTTGCTCGAGTAGTACGGTACGAGCGTCTTGTCGCTCGTCATCGAGACGGACGCCCAGCGCGGGTCGGCGTCGATGGCGTCGGTGCCGCTGACCCAGTTCCGGAACAGGGCACCGCCGGCATCGGCGGCGTGCACGACCACGTTGGTCCCGCCGAGGTACATGCGCCTCGCGGCGTCGACACCCGGGCAGTTGGGCGCGGTGATGACCTCGAGCTTTTCGGCGTCGGAGGGCAGAGAGAGGGTGTAGCAGATCGCCTGGAAGGTGGCCCGCACGCTGTAGTGGAAGGAGGACCCTTCTGCCGTGTGCCCGGCGCCGACGAGATTCACCGGTGCGTTCGGCGTCTCACCCGTGCCCGTCACGTCGCCCGACCAGCCGAGGAACTTGTAGGCGACGGGGTCGGCGGTCACGATCGGCAGCAGCTGCGTGCCGACCTGCCAGGCGTAGCCGCCCCAGCCGGAGCGAGGATCGCCGCCCGTGGCGCAGTCGGCGGGCGTCGTGCCGACGAAGTTCTTCAGCTGCGAGGTCGCCGCCGGCGCGTTGTTCGCCGCTCCCGCCCCTGCCACGGGCGTGCCGTCGGGCGCCGTCACGAGCGCGTCGACCTTCACGAACTCGCACGCGTACGCGACGACCTGCGAGTTGCCGTAGAACAGCTCGTTGAGCTGCGACGACCGCGACCACACGTTGCTGATCGTCGGAGCCTGACCCGACCCGGATCCCGGTGGGGAGGTGGCCCAGGCGAAGACGACCTCGGCGCCCTGCGCCGCGGGGGTCGCGGGTCGTGCGTTGATGAGGATGCCGTTGCCGCTGACTCCCTGGTCGTAGAAGTTGCCGCTGTGGTACGCGGCGTCGCAGGCGTTCGCACCGAGGGAGAAGGTGGTGTCGAGCGTCAGCGCACCGGCAGGCTGGGCGCTCACCGACAGCGGGCGGCAGTTGGAGTTGGAACCGTAGGATGCCACGGCCGTCGTATCGGCCACGAGCACCGTGGAGACGGTCTTGTGCTGGATCTCGCCGTTGGGGAGCGGGAAGCCGCTCCAGCCGAGGAACCCCAGCTTGCTCGTGCCGGAGACAGCAGTGACGCCCACGGACGTGCCGGCGCGGTACCAGGGCGCCGTCGCCTGTCCCTTGCCGGCGGGGCAGTTGGACGGGGTGTCGAATCGGATCGAGCCGAGCGTGCCCCCCGACGTGTCGCCGCGGATCTCGCTCGACAGCTGCACGCACGTGCCGTACGACGCGGCGATCTGGAAGGGCTTGTCCGTGATGCTGTACGAGAACGACCGATGGTAGGACGGCTTGCGGGTCGCGGCATCCGTCGACCAGCCCTCCGAGCCGAACGCGACACGCGACGTGTCTCCGCTCCACGACTCGAAGAACGTGCGGGCGCCGTAGAGGGCGTCGGTGAGCACGCCGGAGGCCCGCGTGCCCCAGAGCCACCCCTGCACACCGGTCACGGGGTCTGTGCAGTTGGGCGCGGGGGTGTCGAGGGTGATCGTGCCGCCCGCCGGTTGCACGGCGGACGCGATGCCGGCGTAGCAGATGGGCGCGAAGTCGGCGATGATCTCGGTCGTCGTCGGGGTGATGACGATGTCGGTCTTGGTCGCGCGGGCGTTCGGGCCCTGCATGCCCCGCCAGCCCACGAACTGCATGTGCGCGGGGATGGCGGCGGTGTCGATCGACACCGGCACGGTGCTGCCGATCTTGAACGACGTGTCGACCAGCGCGGTCGGTACGAGGTAGTTGCCGCCGCGGACGGTGACGGCGCCGCCGTTGCAGCCGCGTTGCGGAGTGAAGCGCACCATGTTCAGCGCGGTGAGACGGTCGGCGATGCCCGCGGCGCCGACGACCACCGGCACGCACGCGAAGTCGGTGCGCACGTCGATCGTCATGGGCTGCACGACCCCGCCGATCTGCGTCAGCCATGGCGTCGTCTCGAGGTAGGCGGTCTTCCCGTCGCCGGAGATCTGGGCGTTGTTCACCAGGACACCGTTGATCGCGACCCCCGTGATCGCCCGGTTCGCCGCGGCGGTCGCGGAGAGGCGGAAGACGTCGTTGGTGAGGTACCCGGTGCCCCCGGCGCAGTTCGGCGAGCCGAACAGCGTGACGGTCGCGGAGTCCTGCGGGCTCGAGCCGACGGCGCCGAGGGGCACGCAGGTGACGACCTGGCCCTGCACCTGGGCGGAGTCGCCCGCCCACAGTGCGGTGCCGCTGTAGCGGAGCGTGAAGAGCGCACCCTGCCGGTCGGCGAAGGCCGGCAGTGCGACGCCGCACGATCCGCTCAACGCGAGCGACGTGCACACGACGGTGTCACCGCGCAGCACCGTCACGGTGCCGCCGTCGAGGGTCTGGCTCGGGCCGCGCACCTCCCAGCGGACGGGGAGCGTGCTCGATCCCGCCCAGTCGGTGCCGGTGACGTACAGGTTCACGGAGGGCGTGCCGCGCCCGACCGAGACGGTGTGCGTGATGGCGGCGGGGGCGTACGCCTCGTCGCCGCTGTAGGAGACCGCGAGGGCGCGCGTGCCGATCGCACGGTAGGCGACGTAGCAGCTGCCGGTGGCGGTCAGCGGTCCGGCGCCCGCGTCGGGCTGAAGGTAGGCGATGCACGTCGCCCCCGCACCGTCGTCGATCGTGACCTGGCCGTTGGGTGCGCGAGCCGGCAGCGCGTCGGCGAACGCGTACGGCTGCTGCTCGGTGGCGTAGCGCACGGAGGCCGTGACCTTCTTGTATCCGCCGGCCGACGTCGGGTTCTCGGTGAAGAGCGTCACCGCGGCGGGAGCCGCGATCCAGGAGTGCGCGAGGCTCGCCGTGCTGAGGGCCATCCGGCCGGCCGACGGCCGGAACGTGGCGACGATCGACCCCGCCCACACGACATCGGGCGTCACGGTGAGCCTCGCGTAGCCGTTCTCGTCGACGCGTCCGGAGGCGATCGGGATCGAGTCGCGCGTCAGGGTCACGAAGCCGTCGACGGGACCGCGCGCGCTGCCGGTGTGCGCGACATAGGTGACCTTGCCGGTGAGCAGCCCGGGCACAGGATCGGAGAGGCCCATCGCGGTGCTGAGCGTGACGGTCGTCGCGGCGGGAACCAGCGTGACGGTGAACGGGGCGGACGTCGACGCATCCAGCGTGCCGTCGCCCGAGTAGCGCACCTCGAACGTCGTCGCCGTGCCCAGCGGCATGACGGCGGGCAGCGTGACGCTGAGAGTGGCACTGCCGTTCACCACCGGGGCGGCGTCTCCGTACTGGATGTTCGCGCCTCCCCCGAACAGCGACACGGTGCCGCCGGCCGACACGGCGCCGGCGATCCGCACGGGCAGGGTGAGGGGCATCCCGTCGTCGACGGTGGCCGGGGCGGTGACCGTCACCGCTGATGTGCCGGCACCGACCTGCACGGCCGAGAATGCGAAGTCGTTCGGGGCGACCACCTCGTAGCGCGTGTCGGGGTCGGACTTGAGGTAGCGGGCGCGCACGGTCCAGCCGCCGGCGATGTCGACGGGCATGGCGCCGAGGCGGGTGCCGGCGAGTGTCGCCCGGCCGTTCACGACCGGTGCGTTGACGGTGTCGGAGGTGCCGTGACCGCTGGTGACCTCGAAGACGATCTGCCCCTGCGGGTAGTAGCCGGCCGGGGCGCCCGGGAGGGCGACGGTGACGTCGGCGCCGAGCGTGCTGCCGAGCACCGCCGTGGTGGTGACCGATACGACCGCCTGCAGCGGCGTGACGGTGACCGGCAGGGCTCCCGTGACGCTTCCGCCCGGGGCGACGGCGGAGTCTCCGAAGCCCGGCGCCCCGATGAACTGCGCCTTGAGCAGCCCCGCGTAGGAGAACGAGATCGGCTCGCCGAAACGGGCGGTGACGACGGTTCGACGGATGCCGGAGCTCGACGTGTCGTCGGCGGCGCTCAGCGTCGTGCGACCGACCTCGATGCCCTGCCACGTGAGCACGACGACGCCCTCGGGCGCGTGGCCGAGGTCGGTGTTGGAGACCGTGACGCCGACGTCGAGCGAGCCGCCGAACGGCACGGAGGTCGCGGCGCCGGTGGTGAATGCGGTGTTCGTGTTCGCCGCGCGGACGGTGAGCGATGCGGTCGCCGACGCGGCGGCGAAAGCGGTGTCCCCGGCGAACTGCGCCGTGAGCGCGTAGTCACCCACGGGCAGGGCGTCGGCGGCCACCACGAGGGTGCCCTCGCCGTCGACGAGCGTCACCGTCCCCAGCGTGACCGTGCCGGCGGTGCCCGTGGCGGTCACCACGACGGTGCCGGTGGTCGGGGTCACGGTGCCCGCCGCGACCCGGACGGCGATCGACGACGCGGAGCCGAACGGGGCGGTGCGCGGGGCGGTGAGAGTGAGAGTGGGGGTCGCGCGCTCGACGACCGTGGCCACGGCGGCGCTGGCGGAGCCCGCGAAATCGCCGCCGCCGGTGTAGCGCGCGGTGAGCGCGACCGAGCCGAGGCCCAGGGTGCGGGCGGGGACCGTGAGCGACGCCGTCGCGCACCCGTCTGGATTCGCACCGGCGCACGCCGCGACGGCGACGGTGCCGAGCACGGTGGTGCCGGCCGAGAAGACGATCGATCCCCCGGGCACGCGTGACGTCGTCGGCGCGTCGACGGTCGCCGTGAGTGCGACCTGGCCGTCCCATGTGAGCGGGGAGCCGGAGGTCGTGAGCGTCGTGGTGGTGGCTGCGGCGGCGACCGTGACATCCTGGGCGGCGGCTGCGGAGTCACCGAACGCCATTTCGCCGATAAAGACGACCGACAGCGCATGCGCGCCCGAGACGAGCGCATCGGCCGGAAGGACGATCGCGAATGTGGCGACGCCCTGCCCCGATCCGGCGGTGCGCGTGACGGTCGCCCCGGTGATCTCCGCACCGTCGGAGAGAACCTTCAGCGTGCCGAACGGGTCTGCGGTGCTGGGGGCGTCCGCCGAGACGGTCACGCCCACGGTGAGGGCTTGCCCGACCTGCGCCCCCTGCGGAGCGATGCCGGTGATCCGTGTCCGCGTGGTCGCGGCGGTCACGGCGAAGTGCACGTCGCGCGAGGTGACCGGCGCGTAGACCGCGTCACCCTCGTACCGCGCCGACACGGCGGTGGTGCCGATCGCCATGCGGCTGATGTCGACGGTCGCGGTGCCGGTGGGACCGAGGTCGACGATGTGGCCGCCGACCGTGACGCGTCCGGTGGGAGCGGGGCCCACGCCCGTGACCGTGACCGTGGCCGTGCCCGCGACGCCGTCGCCGTAGACGGCGCCCGGCGCGGCGACCGTGAGCGAGACGGTCGCGGCGCGGCGCACCGAGAGCGTGGGCTGCTGCGCGGGCGTGCCGGCGTGCTGCCCGTCGTCGCTCGTGTAGAGCGCGTACAGGCGGTACTGACCGTGTCCGAGCGCGCTGCCGGACAGGTCGATCGTCGCGACGCCGTCGGCGACGGCCACGGGGCCCGCGAGAACGGTCGCTCCAGCCGGGTCGGCCGCGATCACGACGGATCCCGCCCGATCGTCGGCGGCGGTGATCGCGAGCGACAGGGTCGCGGCATCCGTCATCACCCAGTCGCTGCCGGTGCACACGTCGGCGGGGGTTCCCGTGGCGCAGGCGAGGGTCACATCGACCGCCTGTCGCGACACCGCGTACGACTGGGTCGCGGCAGCGCTGTCGCGGAAGGGCGCGGCGGCCGTGAAGGCGGCGGAGTAGTCGTAGGACGTGCCGCCGCGCAGGCCCGAGACGACGACGGATGCCGCGGCTCCGCCCGCGCCCGGGGTCACGGTGATCGGCCCGTAGGTCTGGCCGCCGACGGTGAAGGTGACCGAGCCCGCCGGCTGCGCGCCGGAGGTCGCGGTGACGACGGCGCGGAAGGTGGCCCGGCCGAAGACCGACCCGTCGGGCTCGACCGAGGCGGTCGTCGCCGTGCCGCCGTCGATCTCGACCGCGCCGAGGTCGCAGCCCTGCGCCGGGCGCGCGGTGCCCAGCGCGTCGGTCGCGGGGCATTCGGAGCCGGCGCGGACGGCGGGGTTGCCGGTCGGGACCAGCGGGTAGACCGGAACCCTGCCGGCGGTGCTGCGGGCTCCGACCACCGGCGTCGAGAGGCGCTGGCCCGTCGTGCCGGGGCACGAGGAGTCGCCCTGCGGCATGACGTTGTTCGCACCCGTGAAGCGGCCGGAGCACACGAAGGCGCCCTGCGAACGGTCGGTCGAGAAGACGGAGTTGCGCACGGATGACGTGGCGTTCGGACTCGCGAGCGAGCCGCCGCGGGAGTCGACGAAGGTCGAGTTGACCACCGTCATGTCGGCGTCGGCGTAGACGTCGGTGCCCTGGTTGGTGCCCGTCGTGTACTGGTCGCCGATGCTGTTGCCGCCGAAGGTGGAGTTCGTCACGGTGGTGGTGCCGGTCGCGCGGATCGCTCCGCCGAGCGTCGAGCTGCTCCACCCGGTCGCGGTGTTGTCGAGGAAGGAACTGGCGGAGACGTCGATTCCGCGGGCGAAGACGCCGGCGCCGCCGTACCCGGCGGAGTTGGACGACACGACCACGCCTGTGAGCGTCGTCTGCGGCACGCCGGCAAGCAGTCCGCCGGCGAACGTGGAGCTGTATCCGCGCGTGAAGGTCGTGCTCGCGACGGAGAGATTCCAGTACTCGCTCGTGACGGAGAGGATCTGCATGACGCCGCCGCCGTCCAGGACCGTGCCGTGGCCGACGATCTCGAGCAGTCCGGCAGTGATCGCGGGCGCCGCAGCGGGCACCTGCTGCACCGCCATCGCGGGCTGCACGGCGAGAGCGGTCGTGCCGGTGGGTGCCGGTGCCGCGGCCGGGGCGGTCTCGACGGGCGCTGCGGGGGCCTCGGTCGGCGCCGGGGTACCGATGGCTGCGGGCGTGCCTTCGGGCGCGGGCGTGTCGGACACCGCCGGGGGCGTCTCGGACGGAGGCGTCTCCGACGGGGTCGGAATGGGCGCCGTCCCGGTCGGCGCGAGCGCGTCGGGTGCGAAGGTCAGCGGAGCGGTGAGCGCGATCGTCGGGCCACCGCTGATGTCGATGGTCGCGCCGACGCTGCCGTCGGCGGCCGCCTGCTCGGCGAGGGCGAGCGCGGCGCGGAGCGTGCAGTCGCGCCCGCCCGTGGCGCAGCTGTCGCGCTGGGTCGAGAGCGCCGTCGCGTCCGTCGTGTCTGCGGCCGAGGTGACCGTGATCGAGAGGCGGGCGGAGGATGCCGGGGGCGCCGCGGACGCGGCCGTCGCGGTGGTCGCGACCACGCCCAGAGGCACGACGAGCGAGACCACGATCGCGGTGGCGACGCGCGCCATGACGGGCATCATCGGCGCCGTGCGCGCGACGGACGGCGCTCCGTGAGGCGCCGGGTAGACGCGTCCCGTCGGACCCGCTCCCCGACGATAGAGCGCGACGGCGACGACGACCGGGATCGGCACCGCCAGGAGCTGCAGCACGCCCCCCACGAGCGACGAGGCCGCGTCGCCGCCGCCGAGCGCGGCGAGCCAGACGAGCATCCCGACGACGATGGAGACGGCCGCGACGGCCGCACTCCAGCATCCGAGGATCACCCAGCGGTGCCCCGCCGCGGCGCGATCGGCGGCGCGGAGGGCGCGCACCGGCCAGGCCCGCTCGAGCACCGCGGCGGGAACGAGGAGGATCGCCGGCGCGGCCACGCGCCACTGGGCGCCGAACGGCACGGCCAGGACGATCCAGCGACGCCAGGTCGTGGCGCCCACTCCCGCGTTCGTCCGGCGGAGTCGGCTGCGGACGGCGATCACCGCCAGTCCGACCAGGCCGATCACGCTCAGCACCGGTGCGAGCACGAGGGCCAGGATCAGCAGGGCGAGGGCGACCGCGACGGCCGACAGGGCCTGCGGCGTCGCGCGGAGCCCCATCCGCAGGGCCGCGCCCAGGCGGGTGCCGCCGCCGGCGAGCGCCAGATCGGCGAGGCGCGCCGAGGCCGCGAGGCTCGCCACGGCGAGCGGAAGGCTGAGCGCGAGCAGCACCACAGCCGAGAGCGAGGCGATTCCGACGGCACGCGACTCGGTGGCCGAGGGATCCGCAGCGGCCCACGCATACAGGTCGGACGCGGCGGCGCGCAGCACCACGGCGACCAGCCCGGCCACGGCTGCGATCGCGAGCGTCAGCAGCAGCTGCACGAGCGCGAGGCGCCACCACGATCGACTGACTGCGCGCGCAGCATCCCGCGCTCCCCCGATGAACATGAGAAGATTCTCACGTAACGGACCCGCCGCTGATCTGAGTGGAAACCACCTACCGGCGATACGGGCCGCAGGATCCACGTCCTGCATACTGAGCAGCGTGCGGGAGACGTCCACCATGGATGCGGGGGCACGGGCGGTCGCGCTGGCCGATCTCGTCCACGCACGCCGAGGGCGCGCCTGGATCCTGGAGGGTTCGGTCGGGATGGGCGTCGGTTCGCTCGCCGCCGACGTCGCCGCCGATCTCGGCAGACGAGACCTCGATGTGCTCGCGGCATCCGCCCTCCCCGCGCTCCGCGAGGTGCCGCTGGGCGCGCTCGCCCCCCTGCTCGCGCGCGCCGACGTCACCGCGCACGCCGACGAAGCGGTCGACCACCGCCTGCAGCGACTGTTCGCCCGGCTGGCGCGGGGCACCGCCCGCACGGTGATCGTGGTCGACGACGCGATGTGGCTCGACGAGCAGTCGGCCGCCGCGATCCACCAGCTCGTCCGCGCCTACGGCGTGCGGGTGATCCTGACGACCCGGCGAGGCTGGGTTCTCGCCGATGCCCTGCGCCGCCTGGAGGACGAGGGCCTCGCCGAGCGCGTGCCCGTGCTCCCCCTGGACGATTCCGCGGCGGCGACGCTCGTCGAGTGTCTGGTCGGCGACGCGGTCGCCCCCGAGAGTCTGATCGAGACCGTCGGGCGGGGTGCGGGGAACCCGCTCTTCCTGCGCCTTCTGCTCGACCAGGCCCGTCAGACGGGGCAGCTGCACCCGAGTGCCCGCGGTGTCGTCATCGACACCCCGGCCCTCCCCCCGCGCGTCGCCGAGCTCGTCGCCGAGTGGACAGAGCCCGTGACCGACGCCGAACGGCATGCGCTCGAACTGCTCGCCGTGGCGGGCGCGCTCCCGCGCGGCGGATTCGACGCCGCATCCCTCACCGCGCTGCACGCCCGAGGACTGGTGGCGCTGGAGGCGACGACCGCCGCGATCGTGGCACCGCTGGTCGCGGAGGCGATCGAAGGCGCCCTCGGCGTGGACGCCCGCGATGAGCGGCGGCGGCAGGCCGCGGACCTGCTCGACCCGCTGCGCGACGAGGACCGCCTCGCGCGGGCGCTGCTCCTGTCGGAGACCACCGCGCCGCCCCCGACGGCCGAGATCGCGTGGGCCGCGCACGCCGCCACGGTCCGCGGGGCGCACCCCGACGCCGTGAGGCTGGCGGAGCGCGCCGATGCGCTGGCGGCTGCGCGCGGGGAGCCGCCACCGCTGGAGGCCCTCATCCTGCGCGGCGAGTCGCTGTGGCTGCTGGGACGACACGACGAGGCGGATGCCGCGTTCGACGCCGCGCTCGCGGCGTCGAACGACGACGCGGGCGTGGCGCTGACGGGCTCCCGCGCGAGCCAGTACTGGGCCATCCGGCGTCGGGATCCGCGCCGCGCCACCGAGATCGAGCAGGCCGCCCTCGCGTCGCTGACGAGTCCCGACGCGCGCGCGTTCCTGTTGGGCGCCACCGCGAAATGGCGCATCATGATCGGGGCTCCGCACGAGGCGCCCGTGGCCGGTGCTCCCGTCTCGGACTCCGCGGCCGCGACGGCGGCGACCGCGCTCGACCCGCACCTGGTGGCCACGCTCACCGGTGTGCTGGCGGGGCGCACGACAGCTGCCCGCGCGGCGATCGCGGCGGGTCGCCCGTTCGCGGAGGCGGCGGCGCCCTTCGTGCGTCACGTCGGCGAGCTGTTCGACTTCGCCGAGCTCGCGCTCGACGCCCTCGACGGCGACCTCGATCGGGCGCGGGAGGCCATGACCGCCCGCAGTTCACGCGCCGTGAGCGAAGGCGCCGGCATGTGGAACTACGGCGCGGCGTTCCTGCAGTATCAGAGCGGTCAGCTCGACCGGGCGGTCACGCACGCCACGGTCGCCGTCGACCAGCTCGCCTGGCGTGACCTCATCGCGGTGCTGGGCGCCGCGCACGGCCTCCGCGTCGCGATCGTCGCGCAGCGCGGTGACCGCGCCGCCGCCACGACCGCGCTCGGCGCCGTCGATCCCGCCTTGCGCACGGTCGTGCTCGCCGACCTCCAGCTTGCCGAGGCGGAATCGTGGATCGCGTACCGCGCGGGGGCCACCGACCCCACCGCGCCGCTGACGCGCGCGCTCGAGCGTGCGGCCGGCACCGGTCACGACGTCTGGCTCGCATTCGCGGCGCATGCCGCGATCCGCATGGGTGTCGCCGATGGAGCGCTGGTCGCGCTCTCGGCGTCGCCGTCGCGGCCCGAGGCATCCGTCGTGGGCCTGATCCTCGCGCACGGCGAAGCCCTGGCGGGACGCGACGGTGCGCAGCTGCTCCGTGCGGCCGACGCGATGGATGCCGCGGGGCTCCACGCCGGCGCGTACGACGCGGCACTCCAGGCACTGGGGGTCGCCCGGGCCGCCGGCTCGACCGATCTCGCCCGACAGGCCCGCGTCACGGCGAGTCGCATCGCGGTGCGCCTGTCGCCGTCTCCCGCCCGCGCCGACGCCGGCGACGTGCTCAGCGCGCGCGAGTGGTCGGTCGCCACCGCCGCGGCGGCGCGGGAGCGCAACCGCGAGATCGCCGAGCGGCTCGGACTGTCGCTGCGCACGGTCGAGAACCACCTCGCGAGCGCGTACCGCAAGCTCGGAGTGAGCGGACGCGATGAGCTGCGGGCCGCACTCGACGGCGGAGCATCCGGCTGACTTCTCGCCCACCGGGTGCCGGCACCCCGCCCTACGACGTGCAGGTCCCCGTCGACACCGCCGCGCTCAGGGTCGGCGCGGCCGTCACGACGGGCCCGAACGCGTCGGGCGTCATCGCGTAGCCGCGGTTGGGGTCGTTCTCGGCGCGCGCGAACACGACGCCCGCGGCCGCACCCGTCGACGTGAGCAGCGGACCGCCCGAATTGCCGGGGTGCACGACGGCCGTCAGCGCGTAGATGTCACGCGGCGCCGAGGAGCCGTTGTAGATGTCGGGCACGGGGGCGACACCCGAGGACAGCACGGCGGCGTTGACGCTCGTGAACGGTCCGCCGTACGGGTACCCCTGCACGGCGCCGGTCGCACCCGGCGGCATGGTCGACGAGATCGGCAGCGCCGGGGCATCCAGACCGTCGACGGCGACGACCGCCAGGTCCACCACAGGATCGAAGTACACCACGCGGCCGTCGCGCGCCGGTCGCCCGGGCAGCTCCACGACCGGCGTGGTCACCCCCGCCACGACGTGCGCGTTCGTGATCACACGGTCGGCGGCGACGACGAACCCCGAGCCGGTGAGGCTGCGGCCGCACGCGAACGCCGTGCCCGAGACGCGGGCGACGGATGCCGCGGCCGCCTGCAGTGCGGGATCGTCGAGCGCCACGGGGGGCGACGTGGGCTGCACCTCTCCGCCAAGGAGCGCGCCGAGCTGCGGGATCCCCTGGTCCATCACGGCCGAGCGCAGCTGGGCCACGGCTGCGGCCACGGGCGCCGGGGTGATGTCGGAGATCACGCCGAGCACGCGGGAGGACGCCACCGCCGAGGAGATCACGGGCGTGCCGGTCGCGGCGACGCTCGTGCCGACGACCGACATCACGAGCGCGGCGACGACGACGCTCCCCACCCCGCCCAGCGCGCGGTCGATCCCGCGCAGCTTGATGCGGTCGACGCCACGACGCAGGAATGCGCCGATCGCTCCTCCGATCGCCGCGCCGACCACGACGAGCACGACGCCGACGGCGATCACCGCGGCGATGCGCGACGAGGGCCACGGCCAGGCGCCGTTGACGACGGGCATGAGCCAGAACGCCGCGAAGGCGCCGGCGACCAGTCCGATCAGCACGCCGATGCTCGCCACCAGGCCGCGCTGGATGCCCAGCACCAGCGACCCCACGAGCAGGATGATCAACAGCACATCGACGACGTCCACGGCACCTCCGCGAACAGCGTAGGGATCGATCCTGTGACTTGCACTTCAGGTCAGAGTGACACTAAGCTCGGGACGAGGAGTAAGAGTCACCATGACACGAACCGATGTCCCCCTAATCGACGCGACCCGCGTCGCCGTCTCGACGGTCATCTTCAGCCTGCGCCGCGATGCCGACGGCCGCCCCCTCGTCGTGCTCCCCCTCGTCACCCGCACGCGCGACCCGTACGAGGGCCGGCGTGCGCTGCCCGGCGGCTGGCTCGACCATTCGGAGAGTCTGGATGCCGCGGCATCCCGCACCCTCGCCGAGACCACCGGGCTGGCGCCCAGCTATCTCGAGCAGCTGTACGCGTTCGGCGACGTCGACCGCTCCCCCACGCGGGTCGTGTCGATCGTCTACTGGGCGCTGCTGCGGCCCGACGAGGTCGAAGGCGTCGACTCGCCCGAGAACACCGCGTGGTTCGACGCGGCCTCGCTCCCCGAGCTGGCGTTCGACCACAACCACATCGTCGAATACGCCCTGTGGCGCCTGCGCAACAAGGTCGGCTACAGCCGCATCGCGCACGGCCTCCTCGCGGACGAGTTCACCATCGCCGAGCTGCGCGAGGTGTACGAGTCGATCCTCGACCGCCGGCTCGACCCGGCGAACTTCCGGCGGCAGGCCGAGGCATCCGACTCGCTCATCCGCACCGACGGATTCCGCACCGGAAGCCATCGGCCCGCCCGCCTCTACCGCTACAACCGCGACGTCGAACTCGCCGACGCCGGGCCCGTCGCCGCGCGGCGCTGAGCCCGTCACCCTGCTTCCCACCGAAGAATCCCGCACCACCCGAAGAAAGCCGACGCCATGTCCGCCACCCAGATCACGCTCCAGCCGCGGCCGATCGATCCTTCCGTCGACCATGAGATCCGCGCGATCGTCGCGGGCGACCTCACCGCCGAGACGTGCAACACCGACCTCGCCGAGGGACCGTGGACCTTCGACACGCGTCCCGGCTACGGTCCGGGCTCCTCGATGGGCGATGTGATCCCCACCGGGGCGCCGCGACAGGGCGAGCTCCCGCAGCTCTACCGCGATGCCTCCGAGGACGAGCTCGACGCCCGCATCCGCGCCGCCAAGGCGACGCTGGGCGACCGGGTCGTCGTGCTCGGGCACTTCTACCAGCGCGAGGAGGTCGTCCGCCACGCCGACTACGTCGGCGACTCGTTCCAGCTCGCCAACGCCGCGCTCGAGCACCCCGATGCCGAGGCGATCGTCTTCTGCGGCGTGCACTTCATGGCCGAGACCGCCGACCTGCTGTCGCAGCCGTCGCAGGCGGTCATCCTCCCCAACCTCGCCGCGGGCTGCTCCATGGCCGACATGGCCGACATCGACCAGGTCGAGGAGTGCTGGGAGCAGCTCGAGGAGCTGTACGGCGACATGGAGACGACGGATGCCGACGGTCTGGTCCCCGTCGTGCCGGTGACCTATATGAACTCCTCCGCGGCGATCAAAGGCTTCGTCGGCCGGCACGGTGGCATCGTCTGCACGTCGTCGAACGCCCGGACGGTGCTGGAGTGGGCGTTCGCCCGCGGACGCCGCGTGCTGTTCTTCCCCGACCAGCACCTCGGCCGCAACACGGCCAAGGCGATGGGCGTGCCGCTCGAGCAGATGCCGATGTGGAACCCGCGCAAGCCGCTCGGCGGCTCCTCCGAGGCGACCCTCGAGGACGCGCGCGTGATCCTGTGGCACGGATTCTGCTCGGTGCACCGCCGCTTCTCGGTCGCGCAGATCGACAAGGCACGCGCCGAGCACCCCGGTGTGCGGGTCATCGTGCACCCGGAGTGCCCGATGGAGGTGGTGGATGCCGCGGACGAGGCGGGGTCGACCGACTACATCCGCAAGGCGATCGCCGCGGCGACGGAGCCCACGACGTTCGCGATCGGCACCGAGGTGAACCTCGTGCAGCGCCTCGCGGCGCAGTTCCCGCAGCACGAGGTCTTCTGCCTCGACCCGGTCGTGTGCCCGTGCTCGACGATGTACCGCATCCACCCCGGCTACCTCGCGTGGGTGCTGGAGGGGCTCGTCGACGGCGAGGTGCGCAACCGCATCCGGGTTCCCGCCGACGTGGCCGACCCGGCCCGTGTCGCGCTCGAGCGGATGCTGGCGGCCCGGCCGTGATCGACGTGCTCGTGGTCGGCAGCGGTATCGCCGGGCTCACCGTGGCCCTCCACGCGGTGGAGACCGGATGCCGCGTCACGCTCGTCACGAAGGACGTGCTCGAGCACGCCAACACCCGCTACGCGCAGGGCGGCATCGCCGGCGTGATGTTCGCCGACGACCGCGTCGCCGACCACGTGCGCGACACGCTCGTCGCCGGTGCCGGGCTCGCGGACCCCGAGGCCGTGCGCGTGCTCGTCGAAGAGGGCCCCGACCGCATCCGCGAGCTCGTCGCCCTCGGCGTCGCCTTCGACCGCGGCGCCGACGGCGAGTGGGTCAAGGGGCTCGAGGCCGCCCACTCCTACCCCCGCATCCTGCACGCGGGCGGGGACGCCACGGGCACCGCGATCGAGAAGGCGCTCGTCGCGCGGCTGCGCGCCTCGCACGTGCGGGTCATCGAGCACGCGTTCCTCGTCGACCTCGTGGTGGAGCGGTCCATGAGCGCGCCGAAGGGTCGCGTGCGCGGCGTCGAGCTGCTCGTCGGCGACGCACCCGGCGTCACGGGGCGCCGCGAGAGGGTGCCGGCCGACGCCGTGGTGCTCGCGACCGGGGGCGCGGGGCAGCTGTACGCGCACACGACCAATCCCGAGGTCGCGACCGGCGACGGCATCGCGGCCGCGATCCGCGCGGGGGCGGCGGTGGCCGATCTCGAGTTCTTCCAGTTTCACCCGACCGTCCTGGAAGGCGGGACGCACGACACCGGCGACGGCGCGTCGGGGTCGGCCGACGACGCGTTCCTCGTGTCGGAGGCGGTCCGGGGGGAGGGCGCCACGCTGATCGACGCGCACGGGCGCCGCTTCGTCTTCGACGCGCACCCCGACGGCGAGCTAGCCCCCCGCGACGTCGTCGCCCGGGCCATCGCGGCCGAGATGGCCCGGGGAGGCTCCGTGCGCCTCGACGCGACGGGGCTCCGCCCCACCGTGGCCGAGCGGCGCGCGTTCCTCGCCCGACGGTTCCCGACGATCGACGCCGCCGTGCGCGACCGGGGCCTGGACTGGGCGGTCGACCCGATCCCGATGACCCCCGCCGCGCACTACCTGATGGGCGGCGTGGTCACCGACCTCGACGGCCGCACGACGATTCCCGGTCTGTACGCCGTCGGTGAGGTCGCCCGCACCGGCGTCCACGGCGCCAACCGCCTCGCCTCGAACTCGCTCCTGGAGGGCGCTGTGTTCGGCGCCCGCGCCGGCTCCGTGATCGCGGCGGATGCGGCATCCGGCGCCTGGCCCGCTGCCTTCACCGCAGCCGCTCACCCGACGCGACACGCCCTCCCGGGCGCCGCGGAGGGGCCGTTCGCGTCAGGCGAGCAGGTCCCGGAGTTCTCGCGGCGCGCGCTGCAGCAGCTGATGTGGGCGGATGCCGGACTCGTCCGCGACGCGCACGGACTGGAGCACGCGGCATCCGTCCTCGCCTCGTGGCGTGCCGCGGAGCGGCACCCCGTCACGGAGGCCGAGTTCGAGGACGAGAACCTGCTCGTCGTGGCCGCGCAGCTCGTCGACGCGGCGCTCGCCCGCCGGGAGTCGGTCGGCGCGCACTTCCGCAGCGACAGCCCCGACGCGGCGCCCGCCCCCGTCGCCGCGCCCACCGTCGACGCAGCTGCCGCCGCTGCGCTGGAACCGTGGAGTTCTGACGAGCGACCCGCCCGCACCGCCGCACCGGAGGCCGTCGCATGCTGACCCGCGCCACGATCGACCGGGCCGTCGCCGCCGCGCTCGAGGAGGACGCCCCGTGGGGCGACCTCACGAGTGAGGCCCTCATCCCCGCGACGGCGGTCGCCACGTGCGACCTCGTCGCCCGCGAGCCCGGCGTCTTCAGCGGGGGCGATGTGTTCGCCGCGGCGTTCCGCCTGACCGACCCCGCCATCGTCGTCGACCTCGTCGCCCGCGACGGCGACGCGTTCGAGCCCGGCGCGGTGCTGGCCACCGTGACGGGGCCGGCGCGCGCCGTGCTCACGGCCGAGCGGATCGGCCTCAACTTCTCGCAGCGCATGTCGGGCATCGCGACCCTCACGGCGCGCTACGTCGCCGAGGTCGCCCACACCGGGGCGCGCATCGTCGACACCCGAAAGACGACTCCGGGCCTGCGCGCCTTCGAACGCCATGCGGTGACGAGCGGCGGCGGGCACAACCACCGGTACTCGCTGTCGGACGCCGTGATGGCCAAGGACAACCACCTCGCCGTGCTCGCCCAGCGCGGCGTGTCGGTCACGCAGGCACTGCAGGGCGCGATGGCCCGGCTGTCGCACACCACGCACGTCGAGGTCGAGGTCGACCGCATCGACCAGATCGAGCCTGTGCTCGCCGCGGGCATCGGCACGATCATGCTCGACAACTTCTCGCTCGACGACCTCCGCCGCGGCGTCGAGCTGGTCGCCGGTCGCGCGACGGTCGAGGCCTCCGGCGGCGTCACCCTCGGCACGGTGCGCGCGATCGCCGAGACCGGGGTCGACGTCATCTCGGTCGGCGCGCTCACCCACTCGGCGCCCGCGCTCGACCTGGGGCTCGACATCCGCATCGAAGACGCGGGCTGACCCGCCCCATGCGCTACCTCGACAACGCCGCGACCACCCCGGTGCGCCCCGAGGTGCTCGCGGCGATGATGCCGTTCCTCACCGACCGGTTCGGCAACCCCTCCAGCCACCACACCGTCGGCGAGTCCGCGGCGGAGGCCCTGGACGACGCCCGATCGCGCGTCGCGCACATGCTCGGGATGCGGCGCTCCGACGTCGTGTTCACCTCGGGCGGCACCGAGGCCAACAACCTCGCGGTGAAGGGCATCGCGATCGCCGCACGACTCGGGCGGGACGCGAGGCACGTCGTCACCACGCCGATCGAGCACGAGTCGATCCTCGAGTCGGCCGCCCACCTCGAGCGCGTGCACGGATTCGACGTCACGCGCGTGCCGGTGGATGCTGCGGCCCGCGTCGACCCGGAGGCGGTCGCCGCGGCGGTCCGGCCGGACACGGCGCTCGTGACGCTCGGCTATGCGAACAACGAGGTCGGCACCGTGCAGGACGTCGCCGCCATCGTCGCGGCGGTGCGTGCGTCCGCGCGCGGCGTGCCGGTGCACGTCGACGCGGTGCAGGCCGCCGGATGGCTGTCGCTGTCGGCCGCCGACCTCGGTGCGGACGCGATCTCGATCGCGGGCCACAAGCTGGGCGCCCCGAAGGGCACGGGCGCGCTGGGCGTGCGCAGCCGCATCCCTCTCGAACCGCTGCTGCACGGCGGCGGGCAGGAGAACGGGCGCCGCAGCGGAACGGAGGACGTCGCGGGCGCCGTGGGTCTCGCGACGGCGCTCGAGCTGGCGGAGGCCGAACGCGCCGCCGACGCCGACGCCGTCACCGAGCTCCGCGCCGCCTTCATCGCCGAGGTGCTGCGCACCGTGCCGTCGGCCCGCCTCACGGGTCACCCGGAGCACCGGCTCCCCGGGACGGCGAGCTTCACCTTCGCCGGCACGAGCGGCGAGGCGGTGCTGCTGGAGCTCGAGCGCCGCGGCATCGTCTCCTCGAGCGGGTCGGCGTGCGCGGCGGGCAGCGACGAGCCCTCGCACGTGCTGCTCGCGATGGGCATCCCCGCCGAGGTGGCGCAGACCGCGGTGCGGTTCACCTTCGCGCACGGCACGCGCGGGCCGATGGACGCCGTCGCCGCGGCGGTCGCAGCATCCGTCGCCGCGGTGAACCCGTGAGCCGAGAGGGTCGGCGTCGACCATAGAATCGGCCGGTGAGCTCCCGACCCTCCGTCACCGTGATCGTGCCGGGATTCGACGTCGCGGAATACGCCGATGAGGCTCTCGCGTCGCTGCAGGCGCAGACGATGCCCGATTGGACGGCGGTGCTCGTCGACGACGCCTCCGCCGACGCCACCGGTGAGATCTTCGAGGCGGCCGCGGCGGCCGACGACCGGTTCCGGGTCGTGCACCACGACCGCCGCCGGGGGCTGGGCGCCGGCCGCAACACCGGGCTCGAGCTCGTCGAGACCCCGTTCGTCGGCTTCCTCGACGCCGACGATCGGATGACCCCGCGCGCGCTCGAACGCCTCGTCGGGACGGTCGCCGTGAGCGGCAGCGACCTCGCGGTGGGCGCGTACGTGCGGCTGCGCCCCGACGGCGACGGCGGATACGCCGCGGGCGGAGTGCAGCCCTGGGTCGCCGCCGCGACCGACCCCGCACGCATCGGCACGACCCTCGACGCCCACCCCGCGGCATCCGGCAACATCGTCGCGTGGTCGAAGGTGAGCCGCATCGACCTGTGGCGGCGCAGCGGGCTGCGCTTCCCCGTCGGGCGCCTCTACGAGGACCAGGTCGTCGCCCAGCAGCTGTACACGCGGGCCCGGACCTTCGACGTCATCCCCGACGTCGTCGTCGAGTGGCGGGAACGCGCCGACGGCAGCTCGATCACCCAGCGCAAGGACGCACTGCCCGTCCTGCACGACTACCTCGGGGCGCTGACCGGAGGGATCGAGGTGCTGGATGCCGCGGGGCACGCCGATGCGGTGCGCGCCCGCGTGCGCCTCATCCTCGCGATGGACGTGCCGCCGCTCGTCGAGATCGCCCGCACCCACCCCGACGACGGCTACCGCCGCGCGATGGGCGCCTTCCTCCGCGCACTGCGCGACCGCGCCCCCGAGGCATCCGCCTCCCCCGTCGTCTCCGCCGCCCTTCTCTGGTAGCCCGCGCCCGGGCGCCGATGCGCCGTTCTCGCCGCCTCCATCAGTCAGTTGCGCCGATGTGCGGTCTCGATCGAGGCTGACGCCGCACATCGGCGCAACTCGGACGAAGTTCGACTCCTCCCCAGAGACCGGGATCGGAGCCGCTGCGGGGCGACGCTGTGGAGAGCGGTCTGCGGTGCGCGCGGCGAGCAACGATGACGGATGCCGCGTCCGCCGTCCCCTCTCCCGCCCGGTCTCTCGGAGCCGGCGTTCACCGTCTCCCGAGCGCTCGAGTTCGGCGTGAGCCGCGCACGGCTGCGGGCAGGCGACCTCACGGCGCCGTTCCACGGCGTCCGCCTGAGCACAGACGAGCCCACGCTCCTCGAGCGTTGCCAGGCACGCGGCACACGCCTACCGGGGTACGCCGCCTTCAGTCACGTCACGGCAGCACTGTTGCACGAACTCCCGCTGCCGCCGGTTCTCGCGCAGCGAACCGCCGTCGATGTGAGCGTCCCGCGCGGTGCTCGCGCGCCGGCGGGCGGGGGAACGCGCGGACACCAGGTCGTCTGCCGCGACGACGAAGCCGACCGGAGGTACGGCGTGCTCTGCACCACTCCTGCGCGCACGTTCTGCGACCTCGCACCCCTGCTCAGCCTCGGCGAACTCGTCGCCGTCGGCGATGCGGTCCTCCGGCGCGCACTCAGCACGCACGAGGATCTGCGCGCGGCCGTGCGCAACTCCGTCGCACGCCGCGGCCGAATCGCACTGGCACGCGCAGTCGAACTGCTCGATCCGCGCGCCGAATCGCCGAAGGAGTCCGAGCTGAGGGTCGTTCTGACCGAGGCCGGGTTGACACCGGATGACGTCAACCTCGTGATCCGCGATCGTCACGGCGCCTTCGTGGCCAGGGTGGACCTCGCGTTCGTCGCCCAGAAGATCGTGGTCGAGTACGAAGGCGACCACCACAGGCAGCAGTCCCAGTGGAGGCGCGACATCGCCCGGCGCCGGCGGATCGAGGCTCTCGGGTGGACCTACCTCTCGGTCACCCAGGCCGACCTCGACGACCCGTCGGCGCTGCTCGCGGACCTGAACGCCGCGCTTGCTCGCTGAGTTGCGTCATCCCGTCGTCTCCGCCGCTCCGAAGCCCGCCGAATGGCGCAACTCACCCACCCTCAGCGCGGGGTGTTGAGTGTGCCGAGGTTCGGCCAGGCGCGCTCGTCGACGGGGACCGCGCCCGTCACGACGGCGAGCTCGGGCCGCTCCGACGCGGATGCCCCGGCCCCCTCGACGGGCGGGCGGTCGGCGCGGCGGTCGGGATGATCGGCCGAGGGCTCGGACTCCTCGACCTCGAGGATGCGCGAGGCGGCGAGCTGCTGAGCAGCGAGCTCGGCGTACAGCCCACCCGCCTCGAGCAGCGACGCGTGGGTGCCCGACTCGACGATCCGACCACCGTCGACCACGTGGATCACATCGGCGTTGATGACCGTCGACAGTCGATGCGCGATAGACAGGGTCGTTCGGCCGCGCGCCGCGGCATCCAGCGCCTCCTGCACGACCCGCTCCGACACCGTGTCGAGCGCCGACGTCGCCTCGTCGAGCAGCAGCACCGCAGGGTCCTTCAGCAGCACGCGCGCGATCGCGATGCGCTGCTTCTCACCCCCGGAGAGGCGGTAGCCGCGCTCGCCCACGATCGTGTCGTAGCCGCCTTCGAACCCGGCGATGACGTGGTGGATGTTCGCCGCCCGGCACGCCGCCTCGAGCTCGTCGTCGGTGGCGTCGGGCTTCGCGTAGCGCAGGTTCTCGCGGATGGTGGCATGGAAGAGGTAGGTCTCCTGCGACACGATGCCGACGTGGTCGATGATCGACGCGAACTGCAGATCGCGCACGTCGGCGCCGGCGAACAGCACCCGACCGGCGGATGCCTCGTACATCCGCGGTGTGAGGTACAGGATCGTCGTCTTCCCCGCGCCCGAGGGTCCCACGAACGCGACGTGCTGGCCGGGCTCGGCGGCGAACGAGACGCCCCCGAGGGTCGGACGGCTGTCGTCGGCCGCGTCGGGGTAGCGGAACACGACGTCGCGGAACTCGACGCCGCCGAGCGGCCCGGGCGCATCGGCGACGGTGATGGCGTCCGGCGCATCCTCGATCGCCGGCACGAGATCGAGGTACTCGAAGATCCGCGCGAACAGCGCACGGGAGGTCTGCAGGTCGAGCGCCACGCGCATGAGCGCCATCAGCGGGAACAGCAGACGCGCCTGCACGGTCGTGAACGCGACGATCACACCCGCGGTGATGTCGGCGTTGCCGCCCGTCAGCAGGAATCCGGCGACGAGGTAGATGATGGCCGGCACCGACGACATCAGCACGCCCACGACCCCGAAGAACCACTGCCCGCTCATCGTCTGCCGCACCTGGAGGCGCACCTGATTCGCCGTCTCGGACGCGTATCGCGCCTCCTCGGTGCGCTGCCGGTTGAACGACTTCGACAGAAGGATGCCGCTCACGCTCAGGGTCTCCTGCGTGATCGCGGTGAGCTCCGACAGCGACTCCTGGGTCTCGGCGGCGATGCGCGCGCGCACGATCCCCACCCGCCGCTGCACGAGCGCGAGGACCGGCAGCATCACCACGGCGATGAGGGTGAGCCGCCAGTCGATCAGGATCATCGCCACCAGCGAGGCGATGACGGTGACCAGGTTGCCCAGGATGCTGGTCAGCGTCGAGGTGAGCACCCCGGCGACGCCGCCGACATCGTTCTGCAGGCGTGACTGGATCACGCCCGTCTTCGTGCGGGTGAAGAACGCGAGGTCCATCCGCTGGAGGTGGGCGAAGAGACGCAGACGCAGGTCGCCGGTGACGCGGTTGCCCACCGAAGCGGTCAGCCACGTCTGCACGATGTTGATCCCCGACGAGGCGACGAACAGCACGATCATGAGGATCACGAGCTCGACCAGCAGCGGCAGGTTCGGGCCTCCGGATGCCGGGAACAGCGCGTTGTCGAAGACCCGCTCGATCACGAGCGCGGGCACCACACCGAGTGCGGCGCTCAGCACCACCAGCACGCCGGTGACCACCAGACGCCCTCGGTAGGGGCGGAACAGACCCAGGATGCGGCCCCCGAGGTCGGCGATCCGCGGCGCGGCGGCGTTCTCGGCCTTCTGCGCCTTCGGGTCGACCATCCGCCCGCGACCGCCTCCGCCGCGCATCCCCATGCTCATCGGGCCAGCGTAGACCCGGGCCCGGACGTCGAGTCCCGCGATGTCGCCGCGACGACCGCGCTAGCTGTACTTCCCCGGGAGGTTGTGAACGGGTGAGGTAGGCGAAGACCTCCGGGCAGGATGTGGGTTACCACACTCGCATCCTGACCACGGAGGTCTTCGTGTCTCACGCTAACGCGCCTTTGACGCCGGAAGGGCGTCGTCGTCTTGCTGTCCTCGTCGTGGATCGGGGCTGGTCGTTGCGGCGGGCAGCGGAACGGTTCCAGTGCTCGCCCGCGACGGCGAAACGGTGGGTCGACCGGTATCGGGCCGGGCTGCCGTTGACGGACCGCAGCTTCAGGCCGCAGACCTCGCCGAACCGGCTCCCGCGGAAGACGGAGCGGAGGATCGTGTCGTTGCGGTTCACCCGCCGGTGGGGTCCGCACCGGATCGCGTATCACCTGGGCCTTGCCCGCTCGACGGTCGGCCGGGTGCTGGCCAGGTATGGGATGCCGAAGCTCGTGAACATCGATCAGGCCACCGGGCTGCCAGTCCGCAAGCCGACGCCGAAGCGGTACGAGGTCGCAAGACCGGGCCAGCTGATCCACGTCGATATCAAGAAGCAGGGCCGGATCCCTGATGGCGGCGGCTGGCGCGCCTTCGGCCGCGGATCGGCGCAGGACCGTGCCGCGGGATCCGTCCGTGACAAGGCCGCACGGTCAGGAGCGGCCGGCTCCCGCGGCTACCGGTATCTGCACCACGCCGTCGACGACAACTCGAGAGTCGCGTACTCGGAGATCCTCGACGACGAACGCAAGGAGACCGCGGCAGGGTTCTGGACCCGCGCGAACGCGTTCTTCGCGAGCCTCGGAGTCACGGTCACCGCCGTGATGACAGACAACGGCGCGTGCTACCGGTCACACGCGTTCGCGGACGCGCTCGGCGACGGTGTGAAGCACAAGTGGACAAAGCCGTATCGGCCGCAGACCAACGGGAAGGTCGAACGCTTCAACCGCACCCTCGCCGCCGAATGGGCCTACGCCAAGCCCTACGCCAGCGAAGCAGAGCGAGCCGCGGCATACGAGACCTGGCTGCATCACTACAATCACCACAGACCCCACACCGGGATCGGCGGCCAGACCCCCTCAGCCCGCGTTCACAACGTCACGGGGAAGTACAGCTAGCCGCCGAGACCCGCCACCAGGTTCACCACGGTCGCGAGGATCACCGCGCCGAACACGTAGGCCAGCAGGGTCTGCGCGATCACGATCCGCCGCAGGGCGTTCGTGCGCAGATCGGTGTCGGAGATCTGGTACGTCATTCCGAGTCCGACGGCGATATAGGCGAAGTCCGTGAACATCGGATCCTCGTCCTGATTGAAATCGATGCCGCCCTCGGGGTCGGCGTAGTACACGTGCGCCATCCTCAGCATGTAGTCGGTCTGGATCAGCGCCCACGACGCCACGACGCTGACCACCGCGATCCCGGCGAGCACGAACCGCCCGGCACGATCGGTGTCGTGCGACTGCAGCAGCACGGCGGCCACCGCTCCGAGACTCGCGACGCTTCCGGCGACGGCGATCAGGCGCGCGAGCCGCCGGCCGGGATCCTCCCGACGCGCGTGCGCGCGGGTCGAGGCGGCGTCCATCGGCCACACCACCAGAAGGATCCACACGACGGCGATCAGGGCTCCGACCGCCCATCCGCTGAGCAGGCCCGCAGCGAGACCGAGCACGTGACCCACGACAGTGCCGGTCACGACCCCGCCCACGAGCCCCACGCCCAGTCTCAGCAGCGGAGCGAATCGCATGGTCATGCTCGACATCGTGCCATCCGATCGGGAATGCGATGTCGGCGCACGCCGTTAGGGTCGTACAGGGCCGTCTCGGGAGACGGATGTCCCGTGCTGCCGAGGAGACGATCGATGACCCCCGACACCGACACCGACACCGTACGGACCGCTCCCGCATCGGGGGCGATCAGTGCGCGCGATTCCCGCGTGATCTGGCTGCTGCTGGGCGCGGCGTTCGTCGTGATCCTGAACGAGACGATCATGAACGTCGCGATCCCGCACCTCATGACCGACCTGAACATCAGCGCTCTCGCCGCGCAGTGGCTCACTACGGCGTTCATGCTCACCATGGCCGTGGTCATCCCGATCACCGGCTTCCTGTTGCAGCGATTCACGACGCGCCAGGCGTTCATCGGCGGTATGACGCTGTTCTCCCTGGGCACGCTCGTGGCCGTCCTGGCGCCCGGGTTCGAGGTGCTCCTCGGCGCCCGCGTGATCCAGGCGTCCGGCACCGCGATCATGATGCCGCTGCTGATGACGACCATCATGACCCTCGTCCCGCCGCAGGCCCGCGGTCGCATGATGGGGCGCGTCTCGGTCGTGATCTCGATGGCTCCCGCGATCGGACCCACGCTGTCGGGCGTCATCCTGCAGACCCCGCTCGGCTGGCGTGGGCTGTTCATCGTGGTGCTGCCCATCGCGCTCGTCATGCTGGTCGTCGGCGCCCGATGGGTCACGAACGTCGGCGAGACCCGCCGCGCCCCGATCGATGCGCTGTCGATCGTGCTGTCGGCGATCGGCTTCGGCGGCATCGTCTACGGACTGAGTCAGATCGGCGGCGCCGCCGCACACGGCGGCACCGCGGCCGCCGATGCCGCGGCCGGCAACGCGTCCGTCGCACTGTGGATGTCCCTCGGTGCCGGTGTGGTCGCCCTCACCCTGTTCGTCTGGCGCCAGCTGCGACTGCAGCGCGTCGACGACGCGCTGCTCGACCTGCGCGTCTTCCGATCGGTGAACTTCTCGATCTCGATGGCGCAGATGCTGGTGCTCTCGCTCGCGTTCTTCGGATCGATCACCGTGCTCCCGCTCTACCTGCAGCACGTGCTCGGTCTCACCCCGCTCGACACCGGACTCATCGTGCTCCCCGGCGCCCTCGTGATGGGCCTCACCGGACCCCTGATCGGCCGCATCTACGATCGCTACGGCACGGCCGTGCTGGTCATCCCGGGGGCGATCATCGCCAGCGCGACGCTGTGGTTCTACTCGACCGTCGGCGAGAGCACGCCGGTGTGGCTCGTCGTCGCGGTGCAGATCCTGCTGTCGCTCGGTCTCGCGATGTCGTTCACGCCGCTGTTCACCGCCTCGCTCGGTTCGCTCGAGCCGCGCTTCTACTCCTACGGGAGCGCGATCGTCGGAACCGTTCAGCAGGTGGCGGGCGCCGCCGGGATCGCGGTGTTCATCACCGTCATGTCGGGGGTGTCGGCCGCGGCGGTCCAGACCGGCGCCGCGCAGGTCGCCGGCGATGCCGCCGGCGTGCGCGCGGCGTTCCTGGTGGGCGCGATCGTGTCGCTCCTCGCCGTGGGGGGATCGTTCCTCGTGCGCAAGCCCGCCGACGCACCCGAGGGCGCGCCGATCGGTCACTGACCGCGCGGGAGGCGACTCAGATGCCGCAGGACTCGCCGCCGCAGCATCCGCCCGCGGCATCCTGCGACAGCAGGTTCTGCGCGTCGGGGACGGGCTGGAGCACGGGGAGCTGAGTGGGCTGCTGCGTGGCGGTCATCAGACCAGCGTAGACCTGCGCACGCCCGTCGGGGCGTCAGGTGAGCGGGACGCCGTCGGTCTGACAGGTCGGGCAGTACTGCGCTGCCGCCCCGGAGAAGACGATCTCGGCGATCGTGCCGCCGCACACCGGGCAGTCCGCGCCCGGTCGACGGTGGACGCGCATGTTGGCGCGCTTGTCGTCCTTCAGGTCGTCGGGCGCGAGACCGCGGCGATCGTCCATCGACTGGCTCAGGATGCCGCGCGTCGCCGCGAAGAGGCGGCCGATGTCGTCGGGGCTCAGTGCGGAGGCGTGCACCACCGGCGACAGCCTCGCCGCGTGGAGGATCTCGTCGGAGTAGGCGTTGCCGATCCCCGCAAGGGCGTTCTGGTCCTGAAGCAGCGCCTTGAGCTGCTTTCGCCGCCCGCTGACGACGCGCGCGAGGTCGTCGACGGTGAAGTCCGGGTCGGTGGGATCCGGCCCGAGCTTCGCGATCGCGGGCACCGCGGCGGGCGTCGACACGACGAACATCGACAGAGCCTTCCACTGCCCCGCGTCGGTGAGGTCGAAGCCCGATCCGTCGTGCAGTCGCACCCGCGCCATCAGCGTGGCCTGTCCTGCGCGCTTCGCGTCGAGAGGCACGACGTCGTGCCACAGCAGCCAGCCGTCGTGCCCCCAATGCACCACGAGATGCGCGTCACGGTCGTCCGGCCCGATGAGAGCGAGGTCGAGGAGCTTGCCGTGACGCGACACCGCGGCCACGCGGCATCCGATCAGCGCCGACGGGTCGCCGGCCTTCAGCGCCTTCGGGAAGGCCACGGCGACCGACGCGACGGTGCGGCCGACCACGTTCGCGGCGACGAACTCGGCGAGCGCCTCTACTTCCGGTGACTCGGGCACGCGCCCATGATGGCACGACCACCCGACAGAGCAGGGTGCCGGCGACGGTTAGAGTGACGAAGGTGAGCGGCAATGAGGGGCGTCCGGGCAGAGGGAGGCCGCCGACCCGCGACGACGAGGTCGATCTGCTGATCGACGCGTGGTCGCGACGGCTGCCGGATGCCGACCTCAGCCCTCTCGACGTCATGTCTCGGCTGCGGCGGGCATCGCTGCGTCTCTCCCGGCTGCGCGCGGAGGCGTTCCGCGCTGCGGGGCTCGCGGCGTGGGAGTTCGACGTGCTCGCCGCCCTGGGGCGTGCGGAACCCGCGCACGAGCTCAATCCGGCGCAGCTGATCGAGCGGACCAAGATCTCCAGCGGCGCGATGACCAACCGGCTCACGCAGCTCGACAAGCGGGGGCTCGTCGAGCGTCTGCCCCATCCGCGTGACGGTCGCAGCGTGCTGGTGCGACTGACGCCCGCGGGAGCGGAGCGGGTGGATGCGGCGATGGGCGAGCTCGTGCGCCGCGAGGAGATCGAGCTCGGCGCCCTCGAGCGCCGCGACCGCGACGAGCTCGTGCGCATCCTGCGTCTGCTCACCGCCGAGGAGCACGGCTAGCGGGTCCGTGGGCCGAAGGGGCGCCGTAGACTCGAGACACGACGTGATCCGCCGCACCCGACCCGGAAGGAACCCGTCATGAAGATCGTCACTGCCGCTGACTGGCGCAACTCGCTCCCGTTCGACACCCCGTTCCTCGTCGCCGACCTCGCGCCGGGAGAACCCGCTCGATGTGCGGCGTGCGGCACCGACGCAGAGCCTCTCCCGCGCACCGAGCTGTGGGCCGTGAAGTACCGGCATCCGAAGAACCATGCCGGGTTCGTGCGGTTCTCGTGCGCGGCGCACACGCCGCGCACGCCTCCCCCGGCCGCCGCTGCGCCCGCCCGCCCGCGCCGCGCGGCGGCCGAGAAGCCGATCCGCCGCCCTGCGACGACGGATGCTGCGCCGCGGGCGATGTGCCCGGACTGCTTCGTCGAGGTATCCGCGAAGGGGCTCTGCGGCATCTGCGGTCGGCAGCTCTGAGGCAGCCGACGCACTGCGCCGGTGGTCGAGGGGCAGGCCGCCGACCAACGCGCATCGCGGACGCGGCGCAGCACTCTACTCCGATCGCGCGCATTCCGCGCCCCGTTGAGAGCATCCGGCGAATCCCGAAGATGGAATGCGTGACGACACCCGCCGATTTCGCCGACGACCTTCGCGTCGCCGTGCCCGGCGGCCAGCTCTTCGCGGTCTTCCAGCCGCAGATCGATCTGCGCACGGGCGTCATCGTCGCCGTGGAGGGACTGTGTCGGTGGCAGCATCCGCGGCACGGGCTGGTGCCTGCTCAGCAGTTCATCGATCTCGCCGAACGATCCGGGCTCATCCACGCGATCGGAGAGTTCATGCTCGCCGAGTGCTTCACGGCGGCCGAGACCTGGTTCGCACAGGGACGCACCGTGGGCGTGTCCGTGAACACCTCACCGGTGCAGCTCGCGTCGGAGAGCTTCACCGAGGCGCTCGCCCACCGACTGCGCGCGAGCAGCCTTCCCGCGGAGACGATGACCGTGGAGATCACCGAGTCGATGCCGGTCATCGATGTCGCCACCGTGGCGCCCCGTCTCGAGGCTCTCCGAGAGCTCGGCTCCGGCGTCTCGCTCGACGACTACGGAACGGGGCATGCCTCACTCGATCGGCTCGAGGATCTGCCGATCACCGAGCTCAAGCTCGACCGCACTCTCATCCAGGATGAAGCCCGCTACCCGGCGGAGGACCTGAGCGACCTCGTCGCGCAGGCCCACGCCCGCGGCATCCGCGTCGTCGCCGAAGGCATCGAGACCCCGCGGCAGCTGCAGCGCGCCGAGACGATCGGGTGCGACCGTGCCCAGGGCTATCTGCTGGGCCGGCCGGCGACCCGCGACGCCGTCGATCAGATTCTGGGCTGACGGAACGACGTCGCGGATAGCGGCTCAGATGTCGGTGAACGCCTCCGACTCGACCTCGTCCGCCTCGTCGCTGTCGCCGCCGACGTCGATGCGCGTCCAGACGACGGGCATGCCGGGCGAGAAGAGGATGTCGATCCCGGGTCCCGAACGCAGCGGGGGGATGTTCACGTACCCGCCGCCTTGACGGACCGCGTCGAGGATCTTCTCGCGCAGTTCGGTGACGGGATCCGGCAGGAAGTAGTCCCGGCCGTCGACGGTGAGCCTGTTCACGCTGGGCATGCGCCCTCCTTCGGGATAGTGCGGATCATTTCTGCGCGCCGGCCGGCGGGGACGCGGTGTGCGTCGGCTCGGGGACCAGCTCGAGCCCGTTCGGGCTGTTGGCCGTGAGCATGAGCGCGTCGATCCACTCGCGGTTGAGGACGGGTTCACGACCCCCGAAGAACTCGAACTGCATCGGGATCGAGGGGTGCACCCAGAATGAACTGCGACCGCTTCCGCGGTTGGAGTCCTGCTTCCACGAGAAGCTGAAGCTCTCCGAGCGACGCAACTTGGCCAGGATGACGATCCTCAGGTGCGCCAGTGCGCGGTCCTCGAACTCCACCGACCAGTTGGGTGCTCCGTATACAAGTCTGCCCACGAGACCTCCGTTCGGCTCCATCCTTCCACGGCCGAGGAGGCGTCTCCGGAGGGTTGACTTCCGCCCACCCCGACGCCGCGTTGTCAATCCCCATCATGGAGTCGTCGGTCCGCGATGTAATCGATACGACGGCGCGTTCGTTGCGCCGACATCCGCGAAGGAGCGCACATGACGCTGATCGAAAGTGCCCCGCCGCGACCGGATCTCCCTGTCGAGCCGGTCTGGCGCGAGGTGGAAGCGGGCTTCTGGGTCGCGAGCACCGAGGGCATGTTCCTGGGGACCGTCGAGCGGCACGACGACGCGCGGTTCTTCGCACGCGACTCGACGCGCACCTATCTGGGCGAATGGACGTCGCTGAGTCTCGCGCAGGGCGCGGTGCTCAGCGTTCGCTGACGCGGCCGGCGGCGACCCGCCACTGCCGGTCGATGCGCACGGCGTCGAGCATGCGGCGATCGTGGGTGACCAGGAGGAGGGTGCCGTCGTAGCCGTCGAGCGCCTGCTCGAGCTGTTCGATCGCGGGCAGGTCGAGGTGGTTGGTCGGCTCGTCGAGCACGAGCAGGTTCACGCCGCGCGCCTGGAGCACCGCGAGTCCCGCCCGCGTCCGCTCGCCGGGTGAGAGCGCGTCGACGGGCCGGCCGACGTGGTCCGCGCCCAATCCGAACTTGGCGAGCAGCGTGCGCACCTCGGCGCCGGCCAGATCGGGAACGGATGCCTCGAAGGCCGCCGTGAGAGGCGATGACCCCGACAGCGCCGCCCGCGCCTGATCGATCTCACCGATCCGCACCCCCGCACCGAGGCTCGCGCTTCCCGCGTCGGGCGCCTGCCGGCCGAGGAGGGCGCGCAGGAGCGTCGTCTTGCCGGCGCCGTTGGGACCGGTGATGCCGATGCGGTCGCCGGCGTTCACCTGCAGCGACACCGGACCGAGCGTGAAGAGCCCCTGCCGGTACACCGCGGAGCTCAGTGTCGACACCACGGCGCCGGAACGAGGCGCGGAGCCGATCGTGAACTCGAGGCGCCACTCCTTGCGGGGCTCGTCGACCTCTTCGAGACGCGCGATCCGGCTCTCCATCTGCCGTACCTTCTGCGCCTGCTTCTCGCTCGATTCCATCGACGCCTTGCGGCGGATCTTGTCGTTGTCCGGGGCCTTCTTGATCGCGTTGCGCACGCCCTGGCTGGACCATTCCCGCTGGGTCCGTGCCCGGGCGACGAGATCGGCCTTCTTCTCGGCGAATTCGTCGTACTTCTCGCGCGCATGCCGGCGCAGGGTGGCGCGCTCCTCCAGGTAGGCGTCGTATCCGCCGCCGAAGACGCGGTTCGCGTGCTGGGCGAGGTCGAGCTCGAGGACGCGGGTGACGCAGCGCGCGAGGAACTCGCGGTCGTGGCTGACCAGGACGACACCGCCGCGGATGCCGCGCACGAACTCCTCGAGGCGTTCCAGCCCGTCCAGGTCGAGGTCGTTGGTGGGCTCGTCGAGCAGCACGAGGTCGAAGCGGCTGAGCAGCAGCGCGGCGAGCCCGACGCGCGCCGCCTGACCTCCCGACAGTGAGGTCATCAGGGCATCGTCCGCGACCTCCAGTCCGAGCTCGGCGAGGACGATCGGCACGCGCTCGTCGAGGTCGGCGGCGCCGCTGGCCAGCCACCGGTCGAGCGCGGCGGAGTACACGTCGGCCGAGTCCGCGGCGGGCGATGGATCGGCGAGCGCCTGGGCGGCGGCATCCATGTCGGCGGTCGCCTGCGCGCACCCGGTTCGACGGCCGATATAGCCCACCACGGTCTCGCCCTCGAGGCGGTCGTGCTCCTGCGGCAGCCAGCCGACGAACGCATCCGCGGGTGCCAGGCGCACCACCCCCGCCTGGGGCGCATCGACACCGGCGAGCAGTCGCAGCAGAGTGGACTTGCCGGCGCCGTTCGCGCCGACGACGCCCACCACGTCTCCGGGCGCGACCGTGAGGTCGAGACCCTCGAAGAGGGTGCGATGGCCGTATCCGCCGGCGAGGTCCGAGGCCACGAGCGTTGCGGTCATCCCCTCATCCTCCCATCGCGGAGGACGGCCTCCCGGACTAGTGCTCGCCCTTGATCACGAAGTACGAGCCGCGGATCTCGCCGGCCAGCTTCGACCGCTGCCGCGCGAACTTGAACGCGCCGAGCTCGGCGGGCACCTCCATGCCCTGCGACAGCTTGAACCCGACGGCGCGCTTGCCCGCCTCGGCGATCGTGTACATCACATTGATCGACAGACCGGATTCGTAGAAGACGTAGGCCATGCGGATGCCGTCGACCTCGAACCGCGTCGCCTCCAGGGCGGGCGAGGCGATCACGATGCCCCGCTCGTCCGCGAGGATCCGCGTCACCCAGTCGACGACGTCCGATGCCTCGGCGGCCGGCGAGACGGTGAAGTCGTGGTCGTACTTGTTCTTGAAGTAGCGCGCCTCGTTCGCACGGAGCCCGGCGAGGGCGTCGACGACGGGCGAGGATTCCAGACCGACGGTCGAGACGTCGGTGAAGTCGACGAGATATGCCATCCGCTCAGCGTAGCGATCCGATCACAGTCGCTGCTTCGATCCGGCCTCGTAATCGCGACCGGTCAGCTGCGACGACAGGTAGTCGTCGGCGAGCGCCTTCACGATGCGGTAGCGCTTCTGCGGCGCCGGATCGTAGACGAGCTGCGCGGCATCCCCCTCGCCGACGATGTCGATGTCGATGTGCGGATTCGCCCGCAGGAACGGCACCAGGCGGTCGGTCGTGAGCAGCTCCGCGTAGTCGGGGTCGTGCTCGAGCAGGCGGGACACCGCCATCATCTTGGCGATCATCGCCGGGTCGGACGCGACCGCGTCGGCGAGCTCGTCGGCGCCGCGGATGGCGATCCGCTCGGTCGCCGTGGAGAACACCTCGCGCGCCCGCGCCCGGGCCCTCTCGGGCGCCTCCAGCTTGCGCGAGAGCAGCGTGATCGTGCTGACGATCAGGTCTCCGCCCGACACGAGCGCGTCGAAGCGAGGCTCGTAGTAGAGGATCTCCGCGTCGATCTCGGTGAACACGCCGCCCTGCCCGAGCAGCGCCCTGACGCCGCGAGCGCGCTTGGTGGCGATCCCCGCGCCGGTGAGTCGCAGAACGGTGACGGATGCCTCACCGGCCCCTTCGACGCGGTGCACCATCGCGATCACCGGGTCGCCCCCGGCATCCGTGGCCACATCGTCGCGGTCGACGACGGCCAGCAGCTCCGCGATCGCGGGAACCTCGGCGACGTCGTCGGCGATCACCTGGTTGGAGGCGAGCTGGTACGACGGGTCGTAGGGGAGGAACTCCTTCTCACTGATGCGCTCCGCGTGCGCCAGCACATCGGCCACGACGGTGGCGGTGAGATCGCGCTCGAGCGTGATCCGGGTGACTGTGGCGCTGCTCAGCGAGGCGCCGCGCACCACGTACGTCGTCAGCGCCGGATCGAGTCGGATCTGGGCGATCTGGGCGGCGAGGTGCTCTCGTCGGTCATCGCGCGACATGCGCCCGCCTCTCGAGGTAGATGTGATCGGAGTACTGCACCGCGTCGATCGGCTCGGTCTGCGGCAGGCGGGAACGACGCGACAGCACCCACACCTCCACCCCGTTGTCGAGCTCGACCGCGTACAGATGCACGCCGATCACCACCAGGACGGGGTTCAGGTACTGCAGGCCCCCGCGCACGTACAGCAGCATGAGGATCACCAGCACCACGACGCTGGCCGGGGTGCGCGCGTCGTCGGGAGCGAAGAACGCCACCGTGAGCGGCAGCACGTTCGACGACAGCAGGGCGAGGTTGTCGGCGTCGCGGCGGCGCACCTTCGCGGGACGCAGCCGCGCCTCTCCCAGCCTCTGGGCGCGCCACCACACCAGCGGAAGCAGTCCGAGCGGGAGGGCGAGCGCGACGGCCAGCACCACGTTCGCCCACACGTCGGGGAAGGGATGCACCACGACGGCCAGCACGACCGCGACCGGACTGAACGCGGAGGCGAGCAGCCCGGCCGAGACCACGAACCGGAGCATGCCCTCACAGTAGAGGTCGCACCCGACATCCGGCCGCCCGATCCGACGCCCGGCCCGATCCCGGTCGAGGCGACCGGGCGGCTGCGGGCTACGCCACCGGCGCGGGCTCGCGGGTGATCTGCGCCCAGCGCGGGTCGCCCTCGTGCCCGATCTCGGGCAGCCGCAGAAGGGTCAATGCTCCGAGCAGTCCGAGGGCGGCGAGCGTCAGGTACAGGGCCGGGAAGCCGCCGAGCGCCAGAAGAGCGGGGGCCACGAACGGCACGATCGAGGTCGGCAGCTGGTTGGCGAGATTGATGATGCCGAAGTCCTTGCCGACGTCGCCGGCGTCGGGGAGCATCCGCACGCACAGGGCGTTGTCGACCGAGTACATGAGACCCGCGCCGATCGCGTTCATCGCGGAGGTGAGGTAGAGCACCTCGACCGAGGGGGCGAAGACCGTGAGCACGAGCCCGGTCGCGGCGAGAAGGGCGCCGACGAACACGAACGGCTTCTGCCGGCGGAGCCGGTCGGACAGGAATCCGCCCGCCACGCTGGTCACCGCGAGCACCAGGATCGAGATGCCGGCGATCGCCAGCACGATCGGGCCGAGGTCATCCGTGGTGAGACCGAAACGGTCGAGGAGGAAGAACGCCGTATAGGTCGAGGTCGCGAACGAGCAGTACACGAGGAACCGCGTGATCCACGCCCAGCCGAACGCGGGGTGACGACGGGGGCTCAGCCAGTACGAGCCGACGACCTCCTTCAGCGTGAGCCGGGGCGCGCCGGCGGCGCGGGCGAGCGGACGCTCGCGCAGCAGCAGCGCGGCGACCACGCCGCCGATGAGGCCGACCGCGACGCAGATCGCCCACTGCAGGGGCGAGTCGCCGACCGCGCTGACGACGGCGAGCACGACGAGCGGGAAGATCGACAGCCCCAGTCCCATGAGCCCCGACACGCCGCCGCGTCGCTGCGGCGGCACCTGGTCGGCGAGCAGGGCGCTCGTGGCGGCCGTCTGCACGGTGAACATCGCCTGCACCACCGCCCACACCGCCACGACCTGCCACACCTGCGTGGTGAACACGACGGCCGCCAGAGCCAGCGAGCCGGTCGTCGCGCCGGTGAGGATCCAGGTGCGACGTCGCCCGAGCGCCGCGGTCGTGCGGTCGCTGAGTCGGCCGGCGAGCGGATTGGCCACGAGCGCCGCAACGGCGCCGGCCCCGGCGACGAAGCCGAAGCTGATCGCCGCGCCCTCGCCTCCGATCCGCACCATGTGGATCGTCAGCAGCAGCTGCAGCGGCGCCAGCGTCGCACCGAACGCGCCTGCGGTCGAGAACATGATCGCGGTGATGAGTCGTCCCAGCGGGGTGACGGGGTCGGCGGCGGTCGTCGCCGGGATCTCCTCGGCGAGCTCGGTCGCGTACAGCGGCACGTCGTCGGCGGCGGGGGCGGGTGATTCCTGGGACATGTCTACCTCTTCATCGAGCAGCGGATGCCGCGGCCACGAGCCGCAGGATGCGTGGCGCCTGCACCGACGAGGCGGCGTGGGCGAGGTCGGGGAACAGTTCGAGGGTGCTGTCGGGGATCGCCGCAGCGTTGGAGTGGGCGCTGGAGACGGGGACGTTCGTGTCGAGCTCGCCGTGGATGATGTCGACGTGGCATCGGATGGCGGACCGCTCGAAGCCCCAGTCGTGGGTGACGATGCGCAGCTCCTGCACCGCCGCCCGTGGACCGCCGCCGAGCGCGTCGAGGATGGCGGGCAGGGTGGCCAGCGCCGTCCTGCGCACCTCCGGCGCGTACCGCTCGGCCGGGACGGCGGTCTCCAGACTCTTCTCCAGTCCGGCGGTGGCCGCATCCGGCCGGGCCAGGCGTCGCCGCATCGTGTTCAGCAGCGGAGGCAGCAGCCAGGGCGCCGAGCGCGCCGCCCGCATCATGAAGCGCAGGGCGGGGCTCATCGCCTGCACGTCGAGACCGGCGCCCCACGGCGCCAGGCCGCACGCGACGACGGCCGTCGTGATTTTCTCCTGCATCACGTACGCGGTCGCGAGCGCGAAAGGACCGCCGCCCGACTCCCCCACCACGGCGATGCGGTCCAGGCCCAGCGCGTCGGCGAGCTGGCGCGACTCGTCGCCGGCGCGCAGCAGCGTGCGCCGCGGGTCGAAGTCGCTCGCGCCGTACCCGGGCTTGTCGACCGAGATCCAGCGCACGCGCTCGGCGCGCGCGAGGTCGTCGAACGCGGCGCCGGCGAGACTCGACGCCGGCGTGCCGGAGAGGTAGAGGCACGGCAGGCCGTCGGGATCGCCGTACTCGCGCCACGCGAGGCCGCGCCCGTCGGCGAGGCGGATGGCTCGCAACTCCGTGGTCATGAGATCGCCTTCCCCGCCGCGCGCGCGCCGAAATGGATGTACTCGCCGCCGTCGGCGAGGCGGTAGAACGTGACGGGCAGCCACGTGTCGGTGCCCGGTGGGCGCACGGCGAAGGTGCCGGGTTCGACGGGATGCAGCGCGAACTCCTGGGGCGGGCCGCCGAGGAGCGCCGCCACCGGTCCGGTCGCGGTCGTCCGCAGAAGCGGTCCATCCGCACCCTGCTCCACCTCGAGCGTCGATCCGACGCGCGCGTACCGCCCGAGGAACGGAGTGACGTCGACCTCGACGGGCACCTCTGGAGGAGCGAACGGAGGCCGCATCCCGATGCCGGCGACCTCGTCGAAGATCTCGCGGTACAGCTCCTCGAACAGGTCGCGGGTGTGGCCGCCGTTGGCCAGCAGCGTCACCGCGAGGCCCTGCTTGGGCAGCACCCGCAGGAACGCGGCCTGGCCGAGGGTGTTGCCGTCGTGACCGTACAGGCGATGCCCGCTCCAGTCGTAGCGGATCCAGCCGAGCCCCCACGAGTCGCCGAGCACGTACGGATCGGGCAGATCGACCTGGTGGGAGGCCATCGCCGCAGCCGACTCCGCGCTGAGCACGCGCGTTCCATCCGGCAGCAGTCCGCCCGCGAGGTGCATCCGCGCGAAGTCGAGCAGGTCGCCGGCGGCGGCCGAGACCGCCCCGCCCGGCCCGGCGGAGCGCGGCAGGTGCCAGCGCGACACCGGGACGGGCTCCCCGTCGTCGTCGCGATGGCCGATGGCCGCGGCGTGCAGGAGCACGTCCTCGGGCAGCGTCGCGGTGCGGGAGAGCCCGAGCGGCCCGGTGAGGCGCTCGCGCAGCGCGTCGTCCCACGTGCGGTCCGTGAGCACCTCGACGATGCGGCCGAGCAGGCTGTAGCCGGCGTTGCAGTACGACCACGTCGCGCCGAGGGGGTGGCTCTGCTCCGCGGAGGCGAGCACGCCCAGGTAGCGCTCGAGGCAATCGTCGCCACGGCCGGTGTCGACGAACAGATCGCCGTCGATGCCGCTGGTATGGGTGAGGAGGTGTCGCACGGTCACGGCGCGCGCGACCTCCGGATCGGCCAGCGCGAAACCCGGGATGATCTCCGCGACGGGCGTGTCGAGGCCGAGACGCCCCTCGTCGACGAGCATCAGCACGAGAGTCGCCGTCCAGGCCTTCGTGATCGAGCCGATCTGGAAGAGCGCGTCGGGCGATGCCGCGAACCCCGTCCGCGTGCTGAGCACCCCGGTCGCGACCTCGACGCGCTCGTCGGGAGCGCCGTCGACGCCGAGGCGCAGCATCCCGAGCTGCACCCCCGGCACGCCGTGCCGCGCCGCGAGCTCCGTCAGCCGTCTGTGCCAGTGCTGGGCGTCGAGCACGCCGCTCATCGCGCGCCTCCTGCGGCCGTGATCGGCGCGAGGGCGAGTTCGATCTGGTCCTCGAACGCCGCCTCGTCTCCGAGCTCGGGCATCGTGTGGATGACGCGCGCGACGACGGGATCATCGGATGCCGCCAGCTGACGCTCCATGCGCTCGGCCACCGACACGCGCGACGGCCGTGCGAGGTTGCGGACGCCCGCGGCCGCGCCGGCCGCGAGCGACAGCAGCACGCGGTAGACGAGCTGCGCCTGCGCCACGGTCGCGCCCGCGGCGAGCAGATGACCGACCATGCGCTCGCCGAACATCTGCTGAGCGGTCCGGACGTGCTCGGGGCGGTGGCCGATGATCGCGAGGAGGAGGGAGGGATGCCGGCACCCGGCGCGATGCAGGCGGCGGGCCATCTCTCGCACGGCGTCGAGGTCGTCGAGGTCGTCGGGCATGCCGGTGAGCATCTCCCGCTCGACGAAGGAGTAGGCCAGCGCGTCCACCAGATCGGACCGGTCGGTGATGTGGTTGTAGATCGCGGCCGGCGAGACCCCCAGTGCGGCGGCGACGGAGCGCACCGACACGGCATCGAAACCGCGGTCGTCGACCAGGCGTGCGGTGGCATCGAGGATGCGCTCGCGCGTGAGTCCGGCGGAGACGCCCCGTCCGCGGCGGCGGACCGTCGTGTCGGTCATGAGGCCCCTTCCGGTGCGTCGGTCTTGCGAATCCGGCTCTTGAAATGAACACTGTACATTAGACATTCGAGCGAAGGAAGATGCAATGACCGCGGAGATCGCCGACGCCCACAACGACCTGCTGATCCTCGTCGCGCGCCGCCCCCCGGCGCAGTGGGGGGCCTATTTCCGCGCGCACTGGTATCCGCAGCTGCGCGCGGGCGGCATCGACCTGCAGGTGCTGGCGATCGACTGCAACTGGCCGTTGCAGCCCGAGACCGCCCTGCGACGCACGCTGCGGATGCTGGAGGCCGCGCACCGCATCGCCGACGAGAACGACGACATCGTGGCGCTCTGCCGGAACGGCCTCGAGATCGACGCGGCCATCGCGTCGGGACGCATCGCCCTCGTGCTGGCGATCGAGGGCGCCTCGCAGGTGGCGGCCGACGTCGAACTGCTGCAGACCTTCGCGCGACTGGGCGTGGGGATGGTGTCGCTCGCCCACTTCGGGCGCACCGCCCTCGCGGACGGCTCCGGCGAGGACGCCACCGGCGGTCGGCTGACCGCGGCGGGCGTCGAGGCCGTCGCCCTGCTCGAGTCGCTCGGGGTGATCGTCGACCTCTCGCACCTCGGGATCGCCGGCGTCGAGCACCTCCTCGAGATCGCCACCCGGCCGCTGCTCGCCAGCCACTCCGGCGCCCGCGCGCTGTTCGACCACCACCGCAACCTGGCCGACGACGTGCTGCGCGGCATCCGCGACACCGGCGGGCTCGTCTGCCTCAACCTGTGCGCCGGCTACCTCTCGGCGCACGAGCCCGGCATGGACGAGGTGGTCGCGCAGATCGACCACCTCGCCGCGGTCGTCGGACCCGAGAACGTCGGCATCGGCAGCGACTTCTGCGTGGAGATCTTCTCGGAGCTGATCCCGCCCGCCGACCGCCCGTTCTTCATCGAGGGGACGGATGTCGACCTCGTCGTCCCGGGGCTGGACGGCCCCGCCGGCCTCCCCCTCGTGCGGGCCGCGCTGCAGGCGAGCGCGCGACCGGCGCACGAGGTCGACGGCATCGCGGGCGAGAACCTCGTGGGCTTCCTGCGCGCGAACCTGCGTCTCGACGGGTGAGACACCGGCCGTGATCTCCGCGCGGCGATCGCGCGGGGCCCCTCAGTCGGCGTATCCCACACCGGTGCCGCCGACGGCGACGGAGACGGCGTGTCCGACGCCGATCCCCGGCAGCCGGTCCACCGGCACCTCGAGGTGCACCCGCTCCCCCGTGCGGGCGGCCTCGACCTCGAGGGCGAGCACCGCGCCGTGGCGGGTCAGGGAGCGCACGCGGGCGGGCGCGGCATCCGTCTCCTGCGCCACGACGAGCTGATGGGGCCGGAGCATCACCCGCACGTGCACTCCCGAGCCGTGACGACGGCGCAGCGGCACGCTGCCGAACGCGGTCTCGACGACCTCGCCCGCACCCTCTCCCGCGAGGAAGCACGCCGGGCCGAGGAACGCGGCCACGTCGGCGGTCGCCGGATCGTCGAACACCTCGTCGGGCGATCCGGCCTGAGCGAGGCGCCCGCGATCGAGCACGCCGATCGCGTCTCCGAAGGTGAGCGCCTCGTCCTGATCGTGGGTGACCAGCACCGCGGTGATGCCGCCGGCTTCGAGCACGTCGACGACGGCCTGCCGGGCGCGTTCGCGGAGCCCCGTGTCGAGCGCGCTGAACGGTTCGTCCAGCAGGACCATGCGCGGGCGCACGGCGAGTGCGCGGGCGAGGGCGACGCGCTGCTGCTGGCCGCCCGACAGCTCGTGCGGGAAGCGACCGAGCAGCCCCGGTTCCAGGCCCACGAGCTCCGCCGTCTCGGCGATCCGCCGCGCTCGCCCCGGACCGCGGCGCAGTCCGAACCGGATGTTGCGCTCCACCGTCAGATGAGGGAAGAGCGCACCGTCCTGCGGCACGTAGCCGATGCCGCGGCGATGCGCGGGAGTCATCCGACCGGCCCCGGCGACCGCACTCCCGTCGACCGAGATCGTGCCGTCGGACACGTCGAGAAGGCCGGCGATCGCACGCAGCATCGTGCTCTTGCCGCTGCCCGACGCGCCCACGACGGCCAGACGCGACCCCGCCCGCAGGCTCAGCGAGACCGCGTCCAGTGCGCGGAACCGGCCGAGGTCGACCGACACGCGGTCGAGGTCGAGCGCGCTCATGCGGGTGCCACCCGGGAGCCGCGGCGGGCCTGGGCGAAGAGGATCGCGACGGCGGGGACGGATGCCGCGATGAGCAGCAGCGCGTAGGGCGCCGCCGACGAGTACGCCACCGAGCTGCTCGCCGACCAGAACTCGGTCGCGAGCGTGCGCGTGCCGTTGGGGGCGAGCAGCAGCGTCGCGGTGAGCTCGTTGGCGATGCCGAGGGCGACCAGCGCCGCGCCGGCGAACACCGACGGTGCGATGAGCGGGAGCGTCACGCGCGCCCGCGCGGCGAAGGGCGCAACTCCCAGGGTCCGCGCCGCATCCTCCAGGCCCGGCGGGGCCTGCGCGATACCGGAGCGGAGGGAGACGAGGGCACGGGGCATGAACATGATGACGTAGGCGACCAGCACCGTGACGGCGGTCTGGTACAGGGAGGGGACGAGGCGGATGGTCACCGTGACCAGCGCCAGCGCGATGATGATCGACGGCAGGCTGCTGGCGAGGTAGCCCGCCCCCTCGAGGATACGCGCGGCGCGACCGGCGTACCGCACGCTGATCCATGCGGTGGGCATCGCCAGCACTACCACGACGATCGCTCCGGCCAGCGCCAGCGCGAGGGTCGTGCCGATCGCCTGCGGCATCGCGCGCTGCCCCCACGGGTCGCCGAACGTGAGCCAGTAGCCGATCCGGGCCAGCGGCACGCCGACCGCGGCGGCGAGGTAGACCAGGATGCCGCAGACCACGGGGACGACCGTCCAGCCGAGGCGCGTGCGGGTCGGGGCGAGCGGGGCGCCGGAGCCAACCCGCGCGTAGCGGCGCGTGCCGCGCGTGCCGCCTTCGATGACGAGCAGGACCAGGCACAGCAGCGTCAGCACGATGCCGAGCGCGTTGGCGGCGGGGCCGGCGAATGTCGACTGGAACTGCACGATGATCGCCGTGGTGAACGTGTCGAACCGGATGAGGGCGAACGCCCCGTACTCGGCGAGGAGGTGCAGCCCCACCACGAGCCCGCCGCCCCAGATGGCCAGACGCAGCTGCGGCAGCACGACGCGGAGGAACACCGCCCACGGTGCGAGACCGAGCGACCGTGCGGCATCCTCGTGGGCCGGATCGAGCCCGCGGAGAGCCGCGAGCGCCGGGAGGTAGACCAGCGGCGCATAGGCCAGCACCGAGATGAGCAGGCCCCCGCCGAGTCCCCCGATCGAGGGGATGAAGTCGACCCAGGCGTAGCTGGAGACGAACGCGGGCACGGCGAGCGGTGCCGCCAGCAGCACGCCCCACACGCGCCGGCCGGGAAGGTCGCTGCGTTCGACGAGCCACGCCCCCGCGACGCCCACGACGACGCACGCGGGCACGCCGAGCAGGACGAGCAGGACGGTGTTGAGCAGCAGCTCGCCCACGCGCGGACGGAAGACGAGCGGAGCGAGCGTGTCCCAGCCGGTCTGGGCGACGACGGTGACGACGAATCCGACGGGGACGAGCAGCAGCGCCGCGATCAGGATCGCGGCGCTGAGCAGCACGAAGGAGGGCCGTGGCCGGTCGGCCACGACCCTCCGGGTCGTGCTCGTGGTCAGAGCAGGCCCGCCGCGGTCATCAGATCGGTGACCTCGGTGCTGTTGAGCTTGGACGGGTCGACCTTCGGAGCGTCGAGCGTGCTGAGCGGCGGCAGGGCGGCGTTTGCGTCGACGCCGCTGGACACCGTGTACTCGAAGCTCGTGCCGGTGCGCAGCACGTCCTGGCCGGCCTTGCCGGTGATGAACGCGAGGAACGCCTGCGCGGCCGCCTGGTTCTTGCTGGAGGCGAGCACGCCGCCGCCCGAGATGCTGACGAAGGCTCCCGGGTCCTGGTTCTTCACGAAGTGCAGCTGCGTGTTGGCGCTGCCCTCCTTGGTGCCCGCTTGGTCGATGAACCAGTAGTAGTGGTAGATCACGCCGAGCGGGATCTCACCGGCGTTGACGGCCTTCATGACCGTGCTGTTGCCCTTGTACGGCGCGTAGTTGTCCTTCATGCCGGTAAGCCACTGCACGGTCGCGTCCTTGCCCTCGAGCTCGAGCACGGCCGAGACGATGGCCTGGAAGTCGGCACCCGACGGCGAGGCCGCCCAGCGGCCCTTCCACTCGGGCTTGGCGAGGTCGAGGAGGGATGCTGGGAGCTGCGCCTCGGTGATGAGCGACGGGTTGTAGACCATCACGGTCGAGCGGGCGGCGATGCCGGTCCAGGCCCCGGTCGAAGGGCGGTACTCGGCGGGGACCTGGTCGATCGTGGACTGGTCGACCGGCGCGAAGAGGCCGGCGTTCTCGACGAGCGACATGGCCGGGGAGTTCTCGGTGAGCAGCACGTCGGCGGGCGAGGCGGCACCCTCCTGCACGATCTGGTTGGCGAGTTCGGAGTCGGAGCCGTTGCGCAGGGTGACCGTCACACCCGTCTCCTTCGTGAACGCGTCGGCCCACGCCTGCGTGAGCTCTTCGTGCTGCGCGTTGTACACGGTGATCGATGCGCCCGCGAGCGAGCTCGGGCTCGAGGAGCCGGACGGCTGGGCGGCGGAGCTGCTGCACCCGGCGAGGGCGAGGGCAGCCGTGGCGGCGACGGCGAGGAGCGGAAGGGCGCGACGTTTCATGGTGTCCTTTCGTTGGGTTGCGCTCAGCTTAGCCTCACCTAACTCGACGGTCGAATCCGCCTTGTCACGCGGCCGGCGGATTGTGCATGAACTCGATACGGATTCCGCTGTCGTCCTCGACGAACGAGGCGTAGTAGCGATCGTTGAACCTCGGATAGGGCTTCGGATCGCGCACGGCGGACCAGCCCGCCGACACCGCGATCTCGTGCAGACGGTCGACCTCCGCGCGGGACGCCAGCGCGAACGCGAGGTGCTGCCAGCCGACCGTCCCATGACGGTGCGCGCCGTTTTCCGCCTCGCGGGCGGGGAACAGGATGAGCTCGGGCTCCCCCTCGCGCCACCACGACACCGATCCGTCCGCGTCCTGCCGCGCGAAGCCGAGCGCCGTCATCACCGGATCGAACTGGGCGATCCCGCGGGCGAGGTCGATGACGGTGATCCCGAGGTGGTCGAAGACGAGCATCCCCCCAGTCTTCCAGCCGGTCGCAGCGCCGGCACCTCGCCGTAGGCTCGGTCCATGCCTCTCCACGATGTCGTCGTGATCGGCGCCGGGCTCGCGGGACTGCGCGCGGCCGGGCGCCTGGCGTCCGCAGGCCGCGACGTAGTGGTGGTCGAGGCATCCGACCGCGTCGGCGGACGACAGCGCACCGACACCGTGGACGGCTTCCTGCTCGATCGCGGATTCCAGGTGCTGAACCCGGCCTACCCGGCGGTGCGGCGGTGGATCGATGTCGACGCACTCCATCTGCGCTCGTTCCCCGTCGCGGTGCGGGTGCGGCGCGCGCGCACCGTGCAGGTGCTCGCGCACCCTCTGCGTCACCCCGACCTGCTGGCGGCGACGGTGCGGAGCCGGATGCTGCGGCCCCGCGACCTCGCCGCGCTCGCCCGCTGGGCGGGGCCGGCGATCGTCGCGCCGCGAGGGGTGATCGGCGGGCGGGACGCCACTCTGCGCGAAGGGTGGAACCGCGCCGACCTGCACGGACCGGTGCGCACCGAGGTGCTCGAGCCGTTCCTTGCCGGAGTGCTGGCCGACGATGCGGGTGAGACGTCCGACGCGTTCGTGCGCCTGCTCGTGCGCATGTTCGCCCTCGGAGCTCCTGGGCTTCCCGCCGGAGGGATCGAGGCACTCCCCCGGCAGCTGGCCGCGACGGCACGACGACTCGGTGCCGAGATCCGCACCGGCCATCGCGTGGCACGCCTCGCGGCGGGAAGGGGCGCGGTGGAGGTCGACATCGTCGGCGCCGACCCGATCACGGCCCGGACGGTGGTGGTGGCGGTCGGTCCGGATGCCGTCTCCGACCTCATCCCCGTGCCGCGACCGGCGACGCGGGGCCTTCAGACGTGGTGGTTCCGGACGGATGCCGGGGCTCCGGCATCCGCTCTCCTCAGCGTCGACGGACGCCGCCGCGGACCGATCGTGAACACCGTCGTGATGTCGCGCACCGCGCCGAGCTATGCGCCCGCGGGGCATCAGCTCGTGCAGGCGACGTGCCTGCTGCCGAGCGCGGCGACCGAGGCCGACGTGCGGCGTCAGCTCGGCGAGATCTGGGAGGCCGACGTGGCCGGGTGGGAGCTGCTGCGTCGGGACGACGTGCCCGACGCGCTGCCCGCGCAGACCGCCCCGCTGCGGGTCACGAGCCCTGCGCGGGTGCGCGAGCACGTGTACGTCGCCGGCGACCATCGCGACACCGCGTCGATCCAGGGCGCGCTCGTGTCGGGCCACCGCGTCGCCGGGGCCATCCTCGCCGGGGCGTGATGGCCGGGCGCCGAACGTGTCGAAGCGTCGCACCCCGACCGATAGCATCCGGAGCATGCCGATCACCCTCGAGAACGTCGGGATCGCCGTACGCGACCTCGACGCCACCATCGCCTTCTTCACCGACCTGGGCCTCACGCTCGTCGGCCGCGACACGGTCAGCGGCGAGTGGGCCGACACGGCCGTCGGACTCGACGGAAACCATGCGCGCATCGCGGTGCTCGCCACGCCCGACGGGCACGGTCAGCTCGAGCTGTTCGAGTACATCCACCCCGATGCGATCGAGACCGAGCCCACGCTGCCGAACGAGATCGGCATGCATCGCGTCGCGTTCTCAGTCGACGACATCGACGAGTCGTTGGCGATCGCGGCGCGACACGGATGCCTTCCCCTGCGCGGTGTCGCGAACTACCAGGACGTCTACAAGCTGACCTACCTCCGCGGACCGAGCGGCATCCTCGTCATGCTCGCGCAGGATCTGACGCGCAGCTCGTGAAGATCGCCCAGCTCCGACACTTCGTCGCCATCGTCGACGCGGGCAACCACGTCCCCCGCGCGGCGGACGCGACCGGCGCCGCTCTCGCGTCGCTGTACACGACGATCGACCGACTCGAGGAGGAGGCCGGGCATCCGCTGTTCACGCGCGCACGGTCGGGATGGACCCTGACCCCGGCGGGCGCGCTCCTCCTGGACGAGGCGCGTCGACGGATCGCGGAGGCGCCCGCGCCGCCGGCGCGACCGTCCGGGCCCTCGGGCGGCAAGGCCAAGGCGTCCAAGGGCAAGGGTCGCGCCCCGGTGGTCAAGGGCGAGCCGAAGCCGTTCAAGAAGCGTCAGGGGCGCTGACCCGGGGAACCGGGCGTCAGTCCCAGTCGAGGTACTCCTCGATGATGAACGCGGTCTCGATGGGGTGATCGAGCGGGAACAGATGACCGGCGGCGTCCAGGTTCTTCACGCTCGCGCGCTCGGGAGCGGTCGTCTGCAGACGCTCGCCGTTCGCGGGCGGGGTGACCTCATCCGCCGCGCCCTGGATGATCAGCACGGGGATCTGCGGGGCGAGCGCGATGTCCTCGTCCTCGACGCCGAGCAGCAGCAGCCCGTTCGAGCGGTCGGTGTGCGCGTTCGCGAACACGCGCGCCACGGTGCCGCCGACGCCGTGTCCCCCGATCCAGGCGTGCTCGAGCCCGATGTGGTCGAGCACCGCGACGACGTCGTCGACCCGATCGGCGACCGTCTCGGAGTCGGCGCGGGCGCCGATGCGCACGACATGGAAGCCGGCCTCCTCGACGAGGTAGTGCGAGATGACGCCGAGCCCGTCGGCGCCGATCTCGTTCTCGGGCAGCAGCACGAGGGCGACGGGGCCCTCGCCTTCCACCGCGAAGGGCACGGCACGGCCGTCGGGCTCGAAGATCTGGGTGTCGGTCATGGGGCGGAGTCCTCTCGTGATCGGAACCGGGTCAGTTGTTGAAGCGGAACTCCACGACATCCCCGTCGCGCATCACGTAGTCCTTGCCCTCCAGGCGCGCCTTGCCGCGCGAGCGGGCCTCGAGGATCGAGCCGGCGTCGATGAGGTCGTCGAACGAGATCACCTCGGCCTTGATGAAGCCCTTCTCGAAGTCGGTGTGGATGACGCCCGCCGCCTGCGGCGCCTTCGCGCCCCGCGGGATCGTCCAGGCGCGGGCCTCCTTCGGCCCGGCGGTGAGGTAGGTCTGCAGACCGAGGGTGTCGAACCCGATCCGCGCGAGCTGATCGAGACCCGACTCGTCCTGACCCGTCGAGGCGAGCAGCTCCGCCGCGTCGGCGGGGTCGAGGTCGATGAGCTCCGACTCGATCTTCGCGTCGAGGAAGACGGCGTGGGCCGGGGCGACGAGCGCTTCCAGCGACGCCTTGGCCGCGGCATCCGTCAGAACCGCCTCGTCGACATTGAAGACGTAGATGTACGGCTTCGCGGTGAGCAGGCCCAGCTCGCGGATCGCGGCGAGGTCGACACCTGCGGCCGACAGGAGCGTGCCGCGCTCCAGCGCATCCTTCGCCGCGACGGCGGCCTCGAGCACCGACGGATCGGTCTTCTTGCCCTTGACCTCCTTCTCGAGCCGCGGGATCGCCCGCTCCAGCGTCTGCAGGTCGGCGAGCATGAGCTCGGCGTTGATGGTCTCGAGGTCGTTCTTCGGGTTCACCCCGCCCTCGACGTGCACGACGTCGTCGTCGGTGAAGCCCCGCACCACCTGGGCGATCGCGTCGGCCTCGCGGATGTTCGCGAGGAACTGGTTGCCCAGGCCCTCCCCCTCAGACGCGCCGCGGACGATGCCCGCGATGTCGACGAACGACACCGTCGCAGGGAGGATCCGCTCGGAGGAGAACACCTCGGCGAGCTTCGCCAGACGCGCGTCGGGCAGGCTCACGACGCCGACGTTGGGCTCGATCGTCGCGAACGGGTAGTTCGCCGCGAGCACGTCGTTCTTGGTCAGCGCGTTGAACAGGGTGGACTTGCCGACGTTGGGCAGGCCGACGATGCCGATAGTGAGAGCCACGGGGGTCAAGTCTACGGGGGCGGGATGCGGCGACCCCGCGGCGGCCGCCGTGCCCGGGTGCGTGGAGCGGAGATCGGATCCGAGCCGGTCGGCCCCGCGCGGTCAGGGACGGCGATAGCGGAAGGATGCTGTCACGTACGGCAGTGCGTGACGTTCGCCGTCCTCTGGAGCGCGTGCGGCCAGGACCGACTCCACATCCGCGATGACGGCACGCTGTGCGGCGGGCTCGAGCAGCGCGAAGTAGCTGCGGGAGCGGACGTCCGCGAGGAGCTCGTCGGCCGTGACCATGCGCGTCCACGCAGCGAGGAACCGCTCCGGCTCGCCGAACGGGGGACTCACGACGGGGTCCTCGACCGCACCTCGGAAGTGATCGCCGTCGGCGCGCATCGCCGTGCCGAGCGCGCGGACCCACTCCTCGCGCTCGTCGCGGAGATTCCAGACCAGGCCGAGGCGACCACCCGGGCGCAGGACCCGCGCCGCCTCCGCGGAGGCGGCGACGGGCTCGACCCAATGCCACGCCTGGGCGAACACGACCACGTCGGCGGAGGCATCCGGCAGCGGCATCCGCTCCCCCGTCCCCTGCACCGCTCGCACGTCGGGCAGCGCCGCGACGAGCTCCCGGAGCATCCCGGCGGAAGGCTCGATCGCGATGATCGAGCGCCCTGCGCCCCGGAGCAGGCGGGTGAAGAGCCCTGTTCCGGCCCCGACGTCCACGACGTCCGGGCCGGCGCCGTCCAGCAGGACGTCGACCGCCGCCGCCGGATAGGACGGCCGCGCGGCGGCGTACACACCCGCGACCGGATCGAAGTCCGCGGCGTCTCCGGGGGTCACGGCACCACCGTGCGGAAGGCCTCGGTGCGGTACGGGAGGTCGGCGACCTCCACGCCGGACGCGTCGATCCGCGCGTGCGCGGTGAACAGCGCGTCCACCTCGGCGAGGATGCGGGCGCGCTGCGCCTCGGGCGCCGTGATGATGTAGCTGCGACTGGCGACCATGTCGCGCAGCGCCGAGCGCGTGATCGTGCGCGTCCACCGCCAGGTCCGGGTCTCCAGGACGCCGAACGGGGCCGCCACCCGCACGCCCTCGCCGGCGAGCATCTCCTCCGCGTGGCTGCCGTGCATGATGCGGGTGAGCTCCGCCACCCACGGCACCGCCTCGTCGCGGATGTTCCACACCAGACCGAGCACCCCGCCCGGACGCAGCACCCGCGCCGTCTCGGCCGAGGCGGCATCGACGTCGACCCAGTGCCACGCCTGTCCGAGGAGCACCGCGTCGACGGAGGCGTCCGGCAGCGGCAGCCGCTCAGCCGTTCCGACGAAGGTGGGCACGCCGAGCACGTGCGCCTGCAGCGCGGTGAGCATGTCGGCGTCCGGATCGATCGCCACCACCTCCGCTCCCGTCGCCGCGATGACGCGCGTCAGCTTCCCCGTTCCCGCCCCGACATCGGCGACGCGGGGCGGGGAGCCCGGTGTGGCCGACAGCATCCACTCCACCGCGGCCGACGGATAGTCGGGACGTCCGGACTCGTAGGCGCCGGCCGCGGCGCCGAAGGACGTGGACATCTGCGCGCGATCCGCCATGTGCACGAGCCTAGGCCGCCGCGTCCCGGCGTGCCTGGCGGGTGAACGACGCGGCTCGCGCGAGGGTGGGAGCGTGCCCCTGGATTTCACCGCGATCGACTTCGAGACCGCGAACTCCAGCAGCGCGTCGGCGTGTGCCGTGGGGCTCGCCCGGGTGCGCGGGGGAAAGGTCGTCGCGAACGCAGGATGGCTCATCCAGCCTCCGCCCGGACACGACCGGTTCTTCGAGCTGAACACCGGCATCCACGGCCTGCGCGCCGAGGACGTCGTCGACGCCAAGACCTGGAGCGGGCAGCTCGGCGACCTCGCGGCATTCGCCGGGGCCGACGTCCTCGTCGCGCACAATGCCGGATTCGACATGGCGGTGCTCAAGCGCGCCTGCGCGGCGACCGGGGACACGTGCCCGCCGTACCGCTACGCGTGCAGCCTGCAGGTGGCGCGCCGCGTCTACGAGCTCGACTCGTATCGGCTGCCGTCCGTCGCCGCCGAGGCGGGGTTCGCGGACTTCCCGCACCACGACCCGCTCGCCGACGCGCTCGCGTGCGCGCACATCATGATCGACGCCGCGCGCCGCGTCGGAGCATCCGACATCGAGGAGCTGGCGCTCGCCGCGGGCGCGCGCGTATCGCGGATCCGCGTCGACGAGCCCGACCCGGTCTTCTTCGAGACCCCGGTCCCTTCCGTCGCCGCTGCGTGAGCGCATCGCCTCCGCGTCCCCGCGATCGGTGATGTCGGAGGCATCCGTCACGATGAGGCCATGGACGCATTCCTGTACCCGGCCCTGATCCTGGGCTGCCTCGCCGCCGGCGTGCTCGCCGGCTGGTTCGCGGGCTCCGCGCGGGCGACGACGCGCGCGGCGAAAGAGGTCGCCGACACGCGCGCACGACTGGCGGCGGCGGATGCCGGCGGCCACGCGCTGCGCGCCGAGCTCGACCGTCAGGGGGCTCTGACGCGCGAGCTCGCGGCGCAGTCGCGCGCCGACCAGGCGGCCCGCGAGGAGCGGGAGCGCCGCGAGCAGGCCGTGCTGCGCGCGCTCGCGCCCGTGCAGGAATCGTTGCAGGCGATGCAGCAGAAGGTCGACGACCTCGAACGCGACCGTCACACGCAGTTCGGCGCGGTCGCCGAGCAGCTGCGGCACGCGCAATTGTCGGGCGAGGCGCTGCGCGCGACGACCGAGTCGCTGGCGAGCGCGCTGCGCTCGGGCAGCGCGCGGGGCGTGTGGGGCGAGACCCAGCTGCGACGCGTCGTCGAGGCGGCGGGGCTGACCCGCTACGTCGACTTCGAGCTGCAGGCATCGATCACGACCGACGCGGGGGCGGGGCGTCCCGACATGGTGGTGCGGCTGCCCGGAGGCAAGTCGCTCGCGGTCGATGCGAAGGCGCCGCTCGATGCGTACCTCGAGGCATCCGCGATCCCGCTGACCGCGCAGGGCGAGGAGGGCGCCCGGCGGCGCGGCCTGCTGGAGCGCCATGTGAAGGCCGTCCGCGCGCACGTGGACGCTCTGGCGAAGAAGACCTACTGGGCGGGTCTCGACTCGAGCCCCGAGTTCGTCGTCTGCTTCATCCCGAGCGAATCGCTCCTCGCGGCGGCTCTGGAGGAAGACCCCTCGTTGCTCGACTACGCGTTCACGAAGCGGGTCGCGCTCGCCTCACCGGTCAATCTGTGGGCCGTGCTGAAGACCGTCGCCTACACCTGGACCCAGCAGGATGTGGCGGCCGAGGCCCGCACCCTCTTCGACCTGGGCAACCAGCTCTACGAGCGGCTGGGCGGGCTCGCGGGGCATGCCGACGACCTGAGGCGGGCGATCGAGCGCACGATCGCCAGCTACAACAGGTTCGCCGGATCCCTCGAGTCGCGCGTGCTGGTCACTGCGCGCAAGTTCCCGGGCATCGATCAGACCAGACTCGACGCGGTCGCCGCTCCCGCGACGATCGAGGAGTCACCTCGTCACCTCGTGGCTCCCGAGCTGCTCGACGGGCTCGACCGTGACGATCGCCTCGGGCTCGACCGAGGGCACCCCGCGGCCGACGTGGGCGACCTGCGCGAGCGCCTCGCCCGCGAGTGAGCAACGCGCGCCGCACGGTCGATCGCGGCACGCACCCGGATGCCGGCTCGGTGAGCCGGCGGGATCAGATGCCGCCGGGGACGAAGCTGAGCAGCGCGATCACCGCGAGCGAGACGCCCACGAACGCGCCGACCATCCACCACGCGCTGATCTGATGACCTTCGTCGCGCCGGACGCGGAAGAGCACATCGGGACGACGAGCGGGGTCGACGGCGTCGGCGATCACAGCCTGTGCACCGGTCTGGGGCGCGGAGCCGCCCATCTGTGCAGCCATCATCCATCTCCCTCGCGTTCGAACGGATATCGTGGCGTCCCCGTTGACTCCGCGAACGATTATGCCCCACACCGCCCGGGAAGCGCAGGAGCGGCGTGGCGCAGCGGATCAGGCCTGCGAGTTCAGAGCCACTTCGAGGCGAGGTGCTCCGAGGAGATGCGGCGGAGGGTGCCCGAGGCGTTCCGCAGCACGACGCTCTCGGTGTAGATGTACTCCCCCTCGCGGCGCACGCCGGCGACGAGCTGACCGTCGGTCACGCCCGTGGCGACGAAGATCGTGTTCTTGCCGCGGACCAGATCATCGGCCTCGTAGACGGTCCCGTCGACCTTGAGTCCGGCATCCGCGCCCCTCTGCTTCTCGTCGTCGTCGCGCGGCCACAGGATGCCCTGGATGTGCCCGCCGAGCGCCTTGATCGCGCAGGCGGTGACGATGCCCTCGGGGCTGCCGCCCACGCCGACGCACATGTCGGTGCGCGCGTTGTGGCGGGCCGCGTTGATGCCGCCGGCGACGTCGCCGTCGGACATCAGACGGGTGCCCGCTCCGGCGGCGCGGATGTCGGCGATCAGCTGCTCGTGACGGGGACGATTCAGCACCGACACCACCATCTCCTCCACCGGCTTGCCGAGCGCCTTCGCCAGCAGGCGGATGTTCTCGCCGATCGGCAGACGGATGTCGACCACGCCCACACCGGCGGGGCCGGTCACGAGCTTGTCCATGTAGAACACCGTCGACGCGTCGAGCATGGTCCCCGCGTCGGACACCGCGATCACCGACAGCGCGTTCTGCCGGCCGGCGGCGGTGAGCGATGTGCCGTCGATCGGGTCGACGGCCACATCGGCCTGCGGACCCTTACCGTTGCCGACCTTCTCGCCGTTGAACAGCATCGGGGCGTTGTCCTTCTCGCCCTCGCCGATCACGATCGTGCCGTCGAAGTTGACGGTGTCGAAGAAGGCGCGCATGGCGTCGACGGCGGCGCCGTCGGCCGCCTCCTTGTCGCCCCGGCCGATGAAGGGCACGGCGCGGATCGCGGCCGCCTCGGTCGCGCGCACGAGCTCGAGCGCGAGGTTGCGGTCGGGATGAAGGGGGCTCATGTCGCCCGTGATGCTCACCATGACGCCCACCCTAGTCAGGACGGACCCCGAAAACCGGGCCGGCAGCCGCGTCCCGAATCGAAGGAACGCCGTTTCTTGCCGCGTCGGCAATCGCTCGCCGCACCGGGTGCGGGCGAGGCATCCAGCCCTCCGGTCCCCGCACCCGTTTCGCTAGAGTGACCGTGGACGTGTCCCACAGCCGCAAGGAGCCTCTTCATGCCCATCGCCACCCCCGAGCAGTACGCCGAGATGCTGGACCGCGCGAAGGCCGGCGGCTTCGCGTACCCGGCGATCAACGCCGCCAGCTCGCAGAGCATCAACGCCGTCCTCCAGGGGCTGACCGAGGCCGGCTCCGACGGCATCATCCAGGTCACGACGGGCGGCGCCGACTACTTCGCCGGCCACACCGTCAAGGGCCGCGCGACGGGAGCGCTCGCGTTCGCGAAGTTCGCGACCGAGGTCGCGAAGAACTATCCCATCACCGTCGCGCTGCACACCGACCACTGCCCCAAGCCGGCGCTCGAGGACTTCGTGCTCCCGCTGATCGCCGAGTCCGAGAAGGTCGTCGCCGACGGCGGCAACCCGATCTTCCAGTCGCACATGTGGGACGGCTCGGCCGTGCCGCTCGACGAGAACATCGAGGTCGCCCGACAGCTCCTCCCCCGCATGAAGGCCATCAACGCGATCCTCGAGGTCGAGATCGGCGTCGTCGGCGGCGAGGAGGACGGCGTCAAGCACGAGGGCACGAACGACGCGCTCTACACGACGACCGCCGACGTGGCGAAGTTCGTCGAGGCGATCGGCCTGGGCGAGCAGGGCCGCTGGATCGCCGCCCTCACCTTCGGCAACGTGCACGGGGTCTACAAGCCCGGCAACGTCAAGCTCAAGCCCGAACTGCTCGGCGAGATCCAGGAGGGCATCGCCGCGAAGTTCGGCTCGGCTGCCAAGCCGCTCGACCTCGTCTTCCACGGCGGCAGCGGCTCGACCGACGAGGAGATCGCCCTCGCGGTGGCCAACGGCGTCGTCAAGATGAACATCGACACCGACACCCAGTACGCGTTCACGCGCTCGGTCGCAGGCTTCATGTTCTCCAACTACGACGGCGTGCTGAAGGTCGACGGCGAGGTGGGCAGCAAGAAGGCCTACGACCCGCGCGCGTGGGGCAAGATCGCGGAGTCGGCGATGGCCGCCCGCGTCGTCGAGGCCACCCAGCAGCTCGGCTCGTACGGCAAGTCCCAGTCCTGATCACGGCGAGAGCCCGGCACCCGTGATCGGATGCCGGGCTCTCGCGTGAGCGGGCCGCGCAGCGCGGGGCTCAGCCCGCCATCCGCTGACCCGAGGGCGACAGCACCCACCAGATGCCGTTGACGCCCTGACCGTTGACATCGCCCGCGGCGGCGTCCTTCGCGAAGTGGTACAGCGGCCAGCCGTTGAGGGTGACCTGCGGCTTGCCGTCGACGCCCGTGATCGTTCCCACCGTGCCGGTGACGCCCTTCAGCTGCGGCGTCTCGCCGGCGGGCACCTCGAGCGCCGGCCAGGTGGTCGCGCACTGCCCCGAGCACGCGCTCGCCGTGGCGTTCTGCATGTCCTTATCGAACATGTAGAGCGTCATGCCCTTGCCGTCGACCAGGACGGTGCCCAGCGACGTGGTCGCCGTGGCCAGGGACACGGTGGATGCCGCGGCAGTCGTCTGCGACGGCGCGGGCGGGGATGCGGCCGCCGTGCCACCGGTGCTGCCGGCGCACCCGGCGGGGGTGACGGCCAGGACGGCGGCGGCCAGGGCGGCGGCGATGCGGGGGGCGGAGCGGACAGTGCGTGAGGACATGATGATTCCTTTCCCGGGACCGCAGGACGCGGTCATAGGGAGAACGAGAGGGGAATCCTGCCGGTTCACTTCGTCGGGAGATCAGCACGCATGAGGGTCGCGCCGGTGGTCACGGAGCGGATCTCGATACTGCGGATCTGAGTCACATCGAGCGCGGTGCCCGCACTCAGCGTCGCGGTCGTATCCGGCCGTGCGCGCCAGCTCGAGACTTCGCTGACCGTGCCATCGAGGGCGGTCACCACCAGCGCATACGGCCAGCCGCCCGCGGGCGCGGAGGCCCCGGCGGCGCCGTACCGGCAATCCAGATCGATGCGGGTGCCCCAGCCGACCGGGTCGAGCCCGGCGCTGGCCGTGAGCGGCACGCCCGCGAGGTTGTCGAAGGCCACCGTCTGCACCGCGTGGGTCGGGGCGAGGGCAAGCGGCACCGCGATCGCCGCCGCCACGACGAGAGCCGCGGCCAGCGCGACCGCGCTCCACAGCGTCGCGCGGCGTCGCCGACGACGGGTCCGCACGCGCGCCACGAACGCGTCGCGCAGGCCGTCCGCGACCGCGACGTCCGCCTCGTCGTCCGCGGCGGGTTCTGCCAGGAGTCCGAGCGCCCGCTCGGCGTCGACGCGGGACAGCAGCGCCGACACCGGCACGACCTCGGCGACGGCGGCGGCGCACAGCTCGCACTCGGTCAGGTGCTCCTCGAAGGCGCGGCGGTCGGCGGAGCTGAGCGCCCCCAGCACGTAGGCGGCATCCCAGTCGGCGAAGCGCGCGTGATCCGGGCTGGTCATCGCGTCACCCCCTTCTCCTGCAGTGCGAGCCGCAGCGCTCGCAGACCGTAGTGCAGCCGCGACTTCACGGTGCCCTCCGGGATGTCCAGTTCGGCGGCGATCTCCCGGATGCCGCGACCTCCGTAATACGCGTGGACGATCACGGCGTGATGGTCGAACCCCAGAGACGCCAGGGCATCCTCGACGAGTATGCCCTCGAACAGGGCGTCGGTGGCGTCGGCGGCGACGCGCTCGGGTGTCTCGGCGACCACCTGCTCGTGCCTGCGGCGGGCGCTGCGCGCCTCGTCGATGACGATGTTGCGGGCGACGGTGAACATCCACGATCGGGCGGACGCCGCCTCCTCCGCGAGGATCTTCGGCGTGCGCCACGCGCGCAGCAGCGTCTCCTGCACCACGTCGTCGGCCCCCGCGCGATCGCCCGTGAGGCTCACGACGTAGCGCCAGATCGGCGCGGCGTGCGCGTCGAACAGGGCGACCAGGCGCGCCTCGTCATCGGCAGGCATCCGTCACCTCCTCACCCCGTACACGACACCGACCCCCGGAAGGTTCATCGGGCGACGGATGCTGCGTCACACCCGGGTCAGCGCGCCCCGGTGATCGCCGACACGATGGCGGGGTCGGTCATCAGCGGAACCATGAGGCACACCGTGAGCACGACGAAGCTGACCGCCGCGCCGACGAGCGGGATCCACCACACGAGACCGCCCCGGCGTCCGCGCCGCAACACCCAGAGCGCCGTCAGCAGCCAGCCGAGCGCGAGCAGGATCGAGCCGATCGTCGCCCACAGCTGGCCGCCGGCGATGTTCGTGAACGTCGCGGTGATGCCCGCGAGGGTGAGCGACTCCTGCACGACGGCGGCGTAGTCGCGCAGTCGGAGGATCGTGAGCACGACGTTGACCAGGCCGTAGCCGAGCAGCACCCAGGCTGCGGTGACGTCGAAGCGCCGCCTGCCGGCGCGGACGGCTGGGTCGACGACGCGCTCGGGCGGCGTCCACGCGGGCGCGGCGGAGGGCGCGGAGGGCGCGGAGGGTTCGATGGACTGCCCGGTCTCGAGTGCATAGGTCGCGTCGGGCTGGCGGATGCGGGCGCGCTGCTCCTCCGCCGTCGCGTACTCGCCGTAGGCCGGACGCGGTCGCGTCTCCGGCTGGACGTCCGGCACGGGCGTCACCGCGTCGTCGCCGGGCGCGCACTCGTCGGTCACGGGCGACCCCGGCCGCCCAGGGCGCGGTCGTCGCGGTTGCCCGAGGCATCCTGGCGCAGCTCCTTCGGCAGGGAGAACAGCAGGTCCTCTTCCGCCGTCTTCACCTCTTCGACGTCGCGGTAGCCGGCACCGGCGAGCTCCTCCAGCACCTGCTGCACGAGCACCTCCGGCACCGAGGCGCCGCTGGTCACGCCGACCGTCTCGACGCCGTCCAGCCACGACTGCTCGACTTCGTCGGCGTAGTCGACGCGGTAGGCGGCCTTGGCCCCGTACTCCAGCGCGACCTCGACGAGGCGCACGCTGTTGGACGAGTTCGCCGAGCCGACGACGATCACGAGGTCGGCGCCCTTCGCGACCTTCTTGATCGCCACCTGACGATTCTGGGTGGCGTAGCAGATGTCGTCGGACGGCGGATCCTGCAGCTGCGGGAACCGCTCGCGGAGCCGACGCACCGTCTCCATCGTCTCGTCGACCGACAGGGTGGTCTGCGAGAGCCACACCACCTTGGAGGGGTCGCGCACCTCGACCGTGTCGGCGTGCGCGGGAGAGTTCACGATCGTGACGTGCTCGGGGGCCTCGCCCGCCGTGCCCTCGACCTCCTCGTGGCCCTCGTGGCCGATCAGGAGGATCTCGTAGTCGCTCTTCGCGAAGCGCACCGCCTCCCTGTGCACCTTGGTCACGAGCGGGCAGGTGGCGTCGATGGCGAGCAGATGGCGATCGGATGCCGCGCTGACGACGGCCGGCGACACGCCGTGCGCGCTGAACACCACGTGGGCGCCCTCGGGAACCTCGTCGACCTCTTCGACGAAGATCGCACCCAGGGCCTCGAGTTCCGTGACGACATGGATGTTGTGCACGATCTGCTTGCGCACGTACACGGGGGCGCCGAACCGCTCCAGCGCCTTCTCCACAGCCACGACCGCGCGGTCGACACCCGCGCAGTATCCGCGGGGAGCGGCCAGCAGCACCCGCTTGTGTCCGGGCACGGCGATATCCTGGAGGCGCTCGCGCCGCCGGGGAATGCGGGGAACGGGCATTCGTACGGCCGGTGTGCTCACCCCTCGATTCTACGGGGGAGCGGCCAGCAGCACCCGCTTGTGTCCGGGCACGGCGATATCCTGGAGGCGCTCGCGCCGCCGGGGAATGCGGGGAACGGGCATTCGTACGGCCGGTGTGCTCACCCCTCGATTCTACGGGGGCGCACCCGGACGCCGGCCGAGAGCCCGCGAGGCGGCCCCGGGCCCGCCGGGTGCCCGGCCGGAAGGAGAGGATCCCATGACGTCGTTCCAGCCGGAGACCGTCGCGGGTCAGGCACCGCCGCCCGACTCCGTGCACCCGCGCGAGTCCAGCCAGGCGGCGCCGACCTCCGTCTCCCGTCTGAACGACACGATCCGCGGCTTCATCGAGAAGTGGGGGTCTGTGTGGGTGGAGGGCGAGATCACCTCGTGGAACGTGCGCGGCGGCAACGTGTTCGGGCGCCTGAAAGACCTCGCGACGGATTCCACGATCTCGTTCCGGCTGTGGTCCAGCACGCGGCAGCGCATGAGCGACGACATGAAGGTCGGCGACCACGTGATCGCGTGCGTCAAAGCCGACTACTTCGCGCGCACCGGCGACTTCGCCTTCACGGTCTCGGCGATGCGCCACGTCGGGCTGGGCGATCAGCTCGAAAAGCTCGAGCGCCTGCGCACCCGGCTGCGCGGAGAGGGACTGTTCGACCCGGCCCGCAAGAAGCCGTTGCCGTTCCTCCCCGGCACGATCGGCCTGATCACCGGTGAGCGCTCCGACGCCGAGAAGGACGTGCATCGCAACGCCGAGCTGCGCTGGCCGCAGGTGCGCTTCCGCACCGCGTACGCGGCGGTGCAGGGCGACCGCTGCGTGCCCGAGACGATCGGGGCGCTGAAAGCGCTGGACGCCGATCCGCACGTCGACGTCATCATCATCGCGCGCGGCGGCGGCGACCCGCAGACCCTGCTCGGCTTCAGCGATGAGCGCCTTCTCCGGGCGGTGGCCGCGGCATCCACCCCCGTCGTCAGCGCCATCGGGCACGAGAACGACCACCCCCTCCTCGACGACGTCGCAGACCTCCGCGCCTCCACTCCGACCGACGCCGCCAAACGCGTGGTGCCGGATGTCGCCGAGCAGCGCGCGATCGTCGGCCAGCTGCGCTCGCGCCTCACGATGCGCCTCACCCAGCGCGTCGCCCACGACATCGCCCAGCTCGAGCAGCTGCGCTCCCGGCCCGCGCTGCGCGCCCCCGACACGATGCTCGAACAGCGCGCGCAGCAGCTGTGGATGCAGGTGTCGCGCGGGCGTGACGTCGTCGCGCGGCGACTCGAGTCCGACACTCGCCGTTCCGCCGAGCTGCGCGCGACGCTGCGTGCCCTGTCCCCCGCCTCCACGCTCGCCCGCGGTTACGCGATCGCACACCTCGCCGACGGGGTCATCGTGCGCGATGCGGGGCAGGCGCCGCCCGGGGCGCACCTCACCGTCACCGTCGGGCGCGGCTCGATCGCCGCGCGATCCGAGGGTGAGATCGCGGAGTCCGCAGAGGCGGCCGCGGGCGGCCCCGCGACGGCGAAGGAGCACGGATGAGCTCGGAGCAGACGCCTAAGATGGAACCCATGAGCGTGTCGACCGAGGGCGTTGCCGAGGTCTCGACCCTCTCGTTCGAGCAGGCGCGCGACGAGCTGGTGCGCGTGGTCGCCGAGCTCGAGCAGGGCGCGCCGACCCTCGAGCAGTCGCTGGCCCTGTGGGAGCGCGGCGAGGCCCTCGCCGCGCGCTGCGAGGAGTGGCTGCGGGGCGCGAAGCGCCGCCTCGACGCCGCGCGCGAGAGCGCCGGCGACACGGAGGCATGATGGCCCATCCTCCCCGCGTGGTCGCCGAGCTCGGTCGGCCCGAGACCCCCGACGAGACCGCCGCCCGCAAGGCGGAGTCCTCCCGCGTCTATCGTTCCAGCCAGACCGCCCGCAACCTCGTCGCGGCGCTGCTGATCACCCTCGCCGTCGTCGCGGTCATCATCTTCGCCGTGCCCCGCGGCGCTCCGGCTCCCGCCGATCCCATCGACGTGGCCGCCCGCGCCGCCGGGCTCGAGTCCAGTCGGGGCCGGGTCGTGATCGCCCCGACCGTGCCGGCCGAGTGGCGGGTGAACGTCGCGGGCATCCAAGGCGGAGACGTCGAGTCGTGGGACATCAGCTACGTGCCCGCCGAGGATCTCGGCTTCCTGCGCATCTCGCAGGGCTTCGGCGCGGATGCCGGATGGCCCGGGCGCGTGCTGACGGGCGCGAGCCTCGACGGCACGGTGACGATCGACGGCGTCGAGTGGACCCGCTACCGCATCACCGATCCCGCCAAGGCGGGCAACATCACCGCCGCACTGAGCGTGCAGGCGGGAACCGACATCGTGCTCGTCTACGGGGCGACCGACGACACCACCCTCACCCGTGCCGCATCCGGCACCGCCGCTGAGATCCGACGACTCCAGGAGCAGGTCCGATGAGCGTTCCCCCGACCCCCGGCGCGGTATGGTCCGAGATGCTCCGCGGCAACGCCCGCTTCGTCGCGGGAGCGCCGCAGCACCCTCGCCAGGACGTCGAGCGGCGCAACGAGCTCGCCGGCGGGCAGCGACCCGACGCCGCGCTCTTCGGCTGCTCCGACTCGCGGCTGGCCGCCGAGATCATCTTCGACAAGGGCCTGGGCGACCTGTTCGTGGTGCGCAACGCGGGCCAGGTCAGCTCGGACTCCGTCATCGGCAGCCTCGAGTACGCCGTGGCAGTGCTCGGCGTCCCGCTCATCGTGGTGCTGGCGCACGACTCGTGCGGCGCGGTCGGCGCCGCGATCGAGAGCACCGGTCCCGACGCGCCGAACCTGCCCCCGCACATCTGGCGCCAGATCGCCCCCATCGTCCCGGCCGTGCGCCGCGTCATCCGCTCGTCCGACAGCGCCGCGACCGACGGGGTCGACGTGATCGAGGTCGGACGCGAGCACCTGCGCAACACCGTGACCGAGATCCTGCACTCCTCCGAGCTGATCAGCGAGGCCGTCGCCGAGGGGCGGCTCGCGATCGTGGGGGCCAACTACCGCCTCGGCGAAGGCACCGCCATCCCCGAGATCATCATGGGCGACGTGACCGACACGGCCGCCTGACACCATTCGACACCAGGAGGAACGACGACGTGACCGACATCGAGTACCGCATCGAGCACGACACCATGGGTGAGGTGCGCGTTCCGAAAGACGCGCTCTACGCCGCGCAGACGCAGCGCGCCGTCGAGAACTTCCCCATCTCGGGCGATCCGCTGGAGGCCGCGCAGATCGTCGCGCTGGCACGCATCAAGAAGGCCGCGGCACTCGCGAACAAGGAGCTCGGCACGCTCGACGCCGCCATCGCCGACGCCATCGCCCGCGCGGCCGACCGCATCATCGCGGGCGAGTTCGCCGACCAGTTCCCGATCGACGTGTACCAGACCGGGTCCGGCACCTCGACGAACATGAACATGAACGAGGTGCTCGCCACGCTCGCCACGCGCGATCTCGGCGCGACGGTGCACCCGAACGACCACGTCAACGCGTCGCAGTCCTCCAACGACGTCTTCCCCACCTCCGTGCACATCGCCGTCACGCAGGAGCTGATCGACGACCTCATCCCCGCCCTCGACCACCTCGCCGTCGCGCTCGAGGCCAAGGCCGGCGAGTGGGCCTCGGTCGTGAAGTCCGGCCGCACCCACCTGATGGACGCGACCCCGGTCACCCTCGGGCAGGAGTTCGGCGGCTACGCCCGCCAGCTGCGCCTGGGCATCGAGCGCGTTCAGGCGGTCCTCCCCCGCGTCGCCGAGGTGCCGTTGGGCGGCACCGCCGTCGGCACCGGCATCAACACCCCTCCCGGCTTCCCGCAGAAGGTGCTCGCGCTGATCGTCGCCGACACCGAGCTGCCCATCACCGAGGCCAAGGACCACTTCGAGGCCCAGGCCAACCGCGACGGTCTGGTCGAGGCATCCGGCGCCCTGCGCACCATCGCCGTCTCGCTCACCAAGATCAACAACGACATCCGCTGGATGGGCTCCGGCCCGAACACGGGCCTGGGAGAGCTCCACATCCCCGACCTGCAGCCGGGCTCGTCGATCATGCCGGGCAAGGTCAATCCGGTGGTGCCCGAGGCCACCCTCATGGTGTGCGCGCGCGTCATCGGCAACGACGCGACCATCGCCTGGGCCGGGGCATCCGGATCCTTCGAGCTGAACGTGGCGATCCCGGTGATGGGCACCGCCCTGCTCGAGTCGATCAGCTTGCTCGCCAACGCCACGCGCCTGCTGGCCGACAAGACGATCTCGGGGCTGCAGGCCAACACCGAGCGCACGTCGGCGCTGGCCGGCATGTCCCCGTCGATCGTGACGCCGCTCAACAAGCTGATCGGCTACGAGGCGGCCGCCAAGATCGCGAAGCACTCGGTCGCGAAGGGCATCACGGTCCGCGAGGCCGTGCTCGACCTCGGCTACGTCGACCGTGGCGAGCTCACGCTCGCGCAGCTCGACGAGAAGCTCGACCTGCTCTCGATGACGCACCCCGGGTGACGCACCCCCGCGACCTGCCCGCGGAGGCGCTCAACGACGCGCTGCGGTCGTCCGCAGACGACGGCATGCGCGAAACCGGGGAGATCGCGCGATAATCGACACTGTGAGTCGCACGACCCGACCCGTTTCGGCGCGCGTCCGCATCCTGGGGGCCATACTCGCCGTTGCGTGTGTGGGCTTGGCGATCGTGGGCAGCGTCACCTTCGTGGTGCAACGGGAGCGCGTGCTCGTCGAGATCGACGACCGGCTCAAGACGCAGGTCGACAGTCTGCGCACCGTCGCCGACACAGGCCAGCCGCCGAAGGATGCCGCAGCCAACGGCACGAAGACCGCGACCGAGCAGCTCGACCCCGCCGCGTACACCTCGGTCGACGAATACCTCAACGCGGTGGTCGCGCGACTGGTGCCGGGGCACAACGAGGCATCGCTGGCCATCATCGACGGCCACGCCCGCTACCGCCCGCAGACGCTGTCGGGCTTCGACATCTCCGGCGACAAGGACTTCATCGACCGCATCGTCGCCGAGACGGCCGGTTCCGCCGACCCCGTGTCGGGCACCGCGACCACGCCGCAGGGGTCGCTGCGCTACATCGCGATCCCGGTGAGCATGGCCGGCGATCCGCAGAAGGGCGTGTACGTGCGCGCCGTCGACCTCGGCGCCGAGCTCGGACCGGTGACGACGTCGATCATCACGTACGCGATCGCGGCCGGCATCGTGCTGCTGTCGATCCTCGTCGTGGGCTGGTTCGTCGCCGGGCGACTGCTCTCCCCGCTGCAGAAGCTGCGCGACACCGCCGACGCGATCACGATCGACGACCTCGGCGCGCGCCTGCCCGCTGCCGGCAACGACGACATCTCCGACCTGACCCGCACGGTCAACTCGATGCTCGACCGTCTGGAGGGGTCCGTCGACGTGCAGCGGCAGCTGCTGGACGACGTGCGCCACGAGCTGAAGACGCCCATCACGATCGTGCGCGGGCATCTGGAGATGATGGATGCCTCCGACACCGCCGACGTCGAGAGCGCACGCGAGATCGGCATGGCCGAGCTCGACCGCATGACCCGCCTGGTCGAGGACATCGACCTGCTCGCCGCGGCCGAGGGCGACCAGTTCTCGATGACCGACATCGACGTCGACGCGCTCACCGATCGCGTGGGCGAGCTGGTCGCGGTGATCCCCGGTCACGACTGGGTGGTCACCACGCGCGGACACGGCGTGATCGTGGGCGATGCCGACCGGCTCATCCAGGCCTGGCTGCAGCTCGCCGACAACGCCGCGAAGTACACCTCCGAGGGATCGCCGATCGAGATCGGCAGCGCGGCGGACGACGCCGAGGCGCGGCTGTGGGTCAGCGACCACGGACCCGGCATCCCCCCTGCCGAGCGGCGCCGCATCTTCCGCCGGTTCGACCGCGCGCAGGTGAAGCGGTCGGTCGGCGGCTCGGGACTGGGCCTGGCGATCGTCGAGGCGATCACCAAGGCGCACGGCGGCCACTGCTCCGTCGGCGACGCCCCCGGAGGCGGCGCCGTGTTCACCATCCATGTGCCTCTGGGCACCGCGCCGGCCGTGCTGCCCGCGCCGGTGCGCGCCGGCGATGTGGTCTTGCAGAGGGAGGCGGCGGGATGACGCTGATTCTGATCGCCGAAGACGAGTCGCGCATCTCCTCGTTCGTGCGGCGCGGACTCGAGTCGGCCGGCTATCAGGCCGTGGTCGTCGAAGACGGCGAGGAGGCTCTCGAGCGTGCGCTGCTCGATGACATCGACCTCGTGTTGCTGGACGTGGGACTGCCTTCACTCGACGGCTTCGAGGTGCTCCGCCGCCTGCGCGGGCAGGGCTCGGCGGTGCCGGTCATCATGCTGACCGCGCGGTCGAGCACCCGTGACACGGTGGACGGATTGGATGCCGGGGCCAACGACTACGTCGCCAAGCCCTTCAAGTTCGAGGAGCTGCTGGCGCGCGTGCGCTCGCGGCTGCGCGAGACCGTGTCGACCTCCGGCATCGCGATCACCCGCGGCGACGTCACCCTCGACGTGCTGGCGCGGCGCGCCACCGTGGACGGACGCGACATCGACCTGTCGGCGCGCGAATTCGCCCTCGCCGAGCAGTTCCTGCGCAACCCGGGCCAGGTGCTCAGCCGCGAGCAGCTGCTGAGCCGGGTGTGGGGCATGGACTTCGACCCGGGTTCCAACGTCGTGGACGTGTACGTGCGCTACCTCCGCGGCAAGTTCGGCGCTCAGCACATCACCACCGTGCGCGGCGCGGGCTACCGCTGGGACTGACGCCGAGGCATCCGCCGCCGTTCCCGCGTCCGCGCACGAAGAAGCCCCCGGCGCTGGGGGACGCCGGGGGCTGGGAAGGGCCGGAGCGGGGGAACTCCGGGCCGGGTCAATCGTGCCGGTCGGGGGAACCGGTCGATCGATCTTTCTTCGATCCGTCGCGCGACGATGTGTCGCCGTCGGATGGGGAACCCGCTTTCGCGGGGGTCTGTGCGGCACGCTTCTCTTTGAGGCGTGCGATCCAGGCGTCGGTCTCCTGGGCGGACCAGCCGTGAGCCTTCGCCCACCCTGCGGCCTGGTCCCACTTCCCGCTCGCGCAGGCTTCGTCGGCGATCGCCTGCTGCTCCGAGGCGGACGCGACAGGGGCGGCCGGCTGCGGGGCGGGAGCAGGGGCCGGGGCCGCCTGCACGGGCGCGGGCTGGGCGATCGGCTCGACGACGGTCTGCGGCTCCGGGGCCGGCACGACCTGCGCGGCGTCGGGTGTCGCCGCGGCGGTCGGTGCTGGAACGGATGCCGGAGCGGCGGACGAGGAGGGCACCACGACGCCGTCGACACCGACGGGCGACCCCGCCGTATCGGCGAGAGCGGCGCCGTTGCTCAGAGCCACTCCGCAGACGACGGCCACGCTCAGCGCGACAGCGGCGACGCCACCGGTCGCGAGCTTGGCTCGACCCTCCACGACTGACCCTTTCCGTCCGTTCCCCCGTGCGGTTTCCATGCTCGCAGAGGCGCGTGAGAGAAGAGCGAGGACTGCATGAGACTCCTCTCATGCACACGAATGCACAGCGTCCGTGCAGGTTCGTGAGCAGAACGCTCAGAAGCGGTCGAACGGAGGCCTCGGCGCACGCGGACGGGGCCGGGATGCCGTATCCCGACCCCGTCCGTCAGAACCTCACTCAGGCCAGCTCGCCGGCCTCCAGCAGCTCGGTCACCAGCGCGGCGATGGCCGAGCGCTCCGAGCGCATCAGCGTGACGTGGCCGAACAGATCATGCCCCTTGAGCGTCTCGATGACCGACGCGACGCCGTCGTGACGACCGACGCGCAGGTTGTCGCGCTGGCCGACGTCGTGCGTGAGCACCACGCGCGAGTTCTGCCCGATGCGACTGAGCACCGTCAGCAGCACGTTGCGCTCGAGGGACTGCGCTTCGTCGACGATCACGAACGCGTCGTGCAGCGACCGGCCGCGGATGTGCGTGAGCGGCAGCACCTCGAGCAGTCCCCGCTCGACGACCTCCTCGAGCACGTTGCCCGAGACCACCGATCCGAGAGTGTCGAAGACGGCCTGGCCCCACGGGCCCATCTTCTCGGCCTGGTCGCCGGGCAGGTAGCCGAGCTCCTGGCCGCCGACGGCGAACAGCGGGCGGAAGACGATGATCTTCTTCTGCTGCTGCCGCTCGAGCACGGCCTCCAGGGCCGCGCACAGCGCGAGCGCCGACTTGCCGGTGCCGGCACGTCCGCCCAGGGAGACGATGCCCACCTCGGGGTCGAGGAGCAGGTCGATCGCGATGCGCTGCTCGGCCGAGCGGCCGTGCAGTCCGAACACCTCGCGGTCGCCGCGCACCAGGCGGTACGCGCCGTCGCCGGTCACACGTCCGAGGGCGGAGCCGCGCTCGGAATGGATGACCAGGCCGGTGTTGACCGGGAGCCCCCGCACGTCGTCGCTCATCGCGACGTCGCTCTCGTACAGGTCGCTCATGTCGTCGCCGGAGACGTCGAGCTGCGCGATGCCGGTCCAGCCGGAGTCGACGGCCTGCTCGGCGAGGTACTCCTCGGCGGTGACGCCGAGGGACGCGGCCTTGACGCGCATCGGCAGGTCCTTCGAGACGACCGTCACCTCCTGTCCGTCCGAGGCGAGGTGCATCGCGACCGCGAGGATGCGGCTGTCGTTGTCGCCGAGACGCATGCCCGACGGCAGCACGGTCGGGTCGGTGTTGTTGAGTTCGACGCGCAGCGTGCCGCCCGTGCCCACCGGCACCGGGAAGTCGAGGCGGCCGTGCTCGACGCGGAGCTCGTCGAGGTGGCGCAGGGCCTGTCGGGCGAAGTAGCCGATCTCGGGGTCGTGGCGCTTGCCCTCCAGCTCGGTGATCACCACCACGGGGATCACGACGGAGTGTTCGGCGAAGCGGAAAAACGCCCTCGGATCGCTCAGCAGGACGGAGGTGTCCAGCACGTACGTGCGGAGGTCCGTGTCGCTGTCATCCAGGATGCTGGTGCTGCGCTGCTGCTGTGGTGCTCGTGTGGTCACAACCCACTCCCGACCCGGGGATCTCTCCCGGCAGTCACGAGTCGACCAAGGGGTCACGAGTCGTTTCCGAACGGTCGACCCGACGGGCGCCTTGCCCGATGGAAGAAAGGTACGTCCGGGCTGCGATGAGAACGACCCCCGACACGCTGAATGGCGTGTTACGGATTCGTGAATTCGGAGGCCGCGGCTACCAGGCGCGCGTCGAGGCGAACTCGGCCAGCGCATCGCCGAACAGGCGCAGTGTGTCGCCCGCCGTCCCCACATGCGGGGAGACCCGCACGGTTCCCCCGCGGGCCGTCACGGTGAGCCCGTGGTTGGCCAGGGAGGCCGCCAGCGGCGCGGTGCCGTGGGGTCCCGGCGCGAGCGCGACGATCCCCGCCCGGCGCTCGGGCTCGCGGGGCGTGAGGACGGGGATGTCGTAGCGGTCGGCGAAGTACATCACGTCGGCGGTGCGCGCGGCGAGCTCCTCCTCGATGACGGCGACCGAGGCATCCGTCACCTCCCGCAGCGCCGTCGCCAGCCGCGACGCGGCGAGCGGATCGGCACCGCTGGCGCGGAACGCGCGCGCGGAGAGCGACGGCGGCGGCACCGCGTCGATCGGCAGGCCGCCGTCGATGCCCTGGAATCCCGACAGCACCGGCGCGATGCGCTCGACGGCCCGCTCGCTGAATCGCGCGAAGCCGGTCCCCCGGCCCGCGCGCAGCCACTTGTAGCCGTTGCCGCAGACGACGTCGGCGGCCGCGTAGTCGGCCTGGACGATTCCGAAGCCCTGGATCGCGTCGACGATCAGGAGCCGATCTCCGATGACGTCGCGCAGCGCCGAGAGATCGGCGCGGTAGCCGGTGCGGAAGTCGACGAGACTGACCGCGACGGCGCTGGTCTCGTCCGTGAGAGCGGCGCGCACGGCATCCGGGGTGACGAACCCGTGCTCGGGCTCGATCCACTGCACGCGCGCCGTGCCGAGCGCGGCCTCGGCGCGGGTCGCCGTGACCGTCAGGCTCGGGAACTCCGCCCGGGAGACGATGATCCCGCCGGTGATCCCGTAGAGCGCATGCATCAGACCGATCGACGTCGACGGCTGCAGCACGACCTGATCGGCGGGCGCGCCCATCAGCTCGGCCAGGAGGGAGGTGGCCTCCCGCTCGTGCTCCATGACGAGATCGATCCCGGCGCGGCGCCCGGTGCCGAGGATCTCGGCGTCGACCTGCGCCTCGGCGCGCACGGCGGGCGAGAGCGGTCCGAAGGCGGCCCAGTCGAGGTATCCGGGTTCGGTGTCGAACGACCCCAGGTAGGACTCCGGCTCCGTCACCGTCTCATTCTGGCACGCAGGCGCGGGCGGCCGCCTCGCGGCTGCGGGGCTCAGCCGCCGAACCGGCGGTCACGCGACCCGAAGTCGCGGATGGCGCGCAGGAAATCGACCTCGCGCAGATCTGGGCCGAGCGCCTCGACGAAGGAGAAGCTCCGAAGGGGATGCGACTGTCAGCCGCCGAACCGGCGGTCACGCGACCCGAAGTCGCGGATGGCGCGCAGGAAATCGACCTCGCGCAGATCGGGGCCGAGCGCCTCGACGAAGTAGAACTCCGAATGGGCCGACTGCCACAGCAGGAAGTCGCTCAGCCGCTGCTCCCCCGAGGTGCGGATGACGAGGTCGGGGTCGGGCTGGCCGCCAGTGTAGAGGTGCTCGCCGATCTGCTCGGGGGTGAGGCTCGCGGCGAGCTCCTCGAGCGACCCTCCGTCGGAGTCGTGCTGGGCGATGATGCTGCGGACCGCGTCGACGATCTCGCCCCTGCCGCCGTAGCCGACGGCGAGGTTCACGTGCAGGCCGGTGTGCGACGCCGTGCGCGCCTGTGCCTCTGCGAGCACCCGGTCGAGTTCCGGGGGCAGCCCCTCGGAGCGGCCGACGTGCTGCACGCGCCAGTTCGGCTCGTGCGAGAGCTCGTCGGCCAGCTCGGCGATGATCTCGATCAGATCGCTCAGCTCGCGGGAGTCGCGCTTGAGGAGGTTGTCGGTGGACAGCAGGTACAGCGACACCACGCGCACGCCCACCGCATCGCACCACTCCAGGAACTCGCGCATCTTCGCGGCGCCGGCCCGGTGACCGTGGGCAGCGGTCTCGTAGCCGAGCTGGCGCGCCCACCGCCGGTTTCCGTCGATCATCATCGCGACGTGGTGCGGGACGGACTGCGGGGAGAGGCGACGGCGCAGTCGGTTGATGTAGAGCCGGTAGAGGAGCCCTCGGCCCTCCTTCGACGCGTCGCGGGTCACGGCTCTACGCTACCGCGCGCCCCGCACCGTCGTCCGCGGACAGACTCCCGGCGTCTGCTCGGCCAGCGTGCCCCTCGCGGCATGCGCGCCCCCGTATCCTCAGAGCATGGCCCGCCTCCCCCGACCCGCTGACGGCGTCGAGATGCCTCAGCTGCCGCTCCTCGACGCGGCGGCCGTGGCCGCGGCGGCCGACCTCAGGCCGACCTGGCGCGGGTGGATCCACGCGGCCACGTTCCCCGTCGCCATCGCGGCCGGAATCGTGCTGATCGTGCTCGCCCAGGGGGCGCCGGCCAAGTGGGCCTCGGCGGTGTTCATGGCCACCTCGGTGGTGATGTTCGGCAACTCGGCGCTGTACCACCGGTTCGACTGGAAGCCGGTCACCAAGGCGGTCCTCAAGCGGATCGACCACGCGAACATCCTGCTGCTGATCGCCGGCACGTACACCCCGATCGCGGTGCTGGCTCTCCCCCCCGAGAAGGGCACGCTGCTGCTCATCCTGGTGTGGAGCGGCGCACTCCTCGGCATCCTGTTCCGGGTCTTCTGGATCAACGCCCCGCGCTGGCTGTACGTCGCGCTCTACCTGGTGCTCGGATGGGCGGCGGTGATGTACCTCGTCGATCTGCTCGCCGCGAACGCCGCGATGATGGTGCTGGTCATCGTGGGGGGTCTGCTCTACACCGGGGGTGCGATCGTCTACGCCCTCAAGCGCCCCAACCCGTGGCCGGGGCATTTCGGATTCCACGAGATCTTCCACGTCTGCACGGTCCTGGCCTTCCTGTGCCACTGGACCGCGTGCCTGCTCATCGCCCTGAAGCCGCTCAGCCCGTCGCTCGGTCTCCCCGGCTGATCTCGACGCTCGTCGCGTCAGGAAGACGGATGCCGCGGGCCGGTGCCGTCCGCGTCGGTGCCGTCCGCGATGGTGTCGCCCTCGGCGGCGGCGTCGGCATCCAGGTCCTGTTCGTCTGCATCCGACGCGCGCACCGCCTCGGCGGCCTGCGACGCCGCGAGCTCCTCGGCATCGAGCTTCTCGCGCACCTCGGCTCGGTAGCGGCCGCGGCGGATGCGACGGAGCATGTCCCAGATGAGCAGCACCACGACGCCGGCGAGCAGGGCGATCGCGACGAAGCCCCAGGGGCCCGGCGTCACCAGTTCGGGGTTCACCGTCGGCGTGGGGGTCGGGATCGGCGCGTCCGTGGCGCCGGCGAGCACGCCGATGAGGTGGTGCATGGATGTCCTCGTTCCGCGCGTGAGCGCATAGCCTGGAACCTCCAGCCTAGATCCCGGACGGATGCCCTCCCTCCGGCCCGACCCCTCCCGGCGCCATGACCACACAGCAGATGCTCGACGAGCGATACGGCCGCGTCCGCACGCCCCGGCAGCGCTGGGTCGCCGGCATCCTGATCGCGCTCGCCGCCGTGGTCGTGGGTGCGGTGGCGTGGACGACGATCGCCGCCACGTTGGACGACGTGGCCGCCGACGGGACCGCGTTCGAGGTCGTCGACGACCATTCCGTCACCCTGACCTTCCAGCTGTCCGCACCGGCCGGATCGGCTGTGGCGTGCGCGATCGAGGCGCAGGACGAGGAGCACGGCGTGGTCGGCTTCCGGGTGGTGCGGATCGAGGCATCCGATCAGCACACCCGCGCGTTCCGCGAGACCATCCCCACCGTCGCGCGGGCCACGACAGGTTTGGTCAACTCCTGCTGGGTGACGTAGTCTGTCGGGAATTCGTCGATCGACGCCCTGGCCGCGGCCGGGGCGTTTTGACATACCGACGACCGTCGGACCGAAGGAGACAGCCGTGCCCAGCGACGCCCCGCAGACCTTCCTCACGCAGGAGGCCTACGACCGCCTCGCCACCGAGCTCGAGCACCTCTCGACGACCGGTCGTGAAGAGATCGCCAAGCGCATCGAGGCCGCCCGCGAGGAGGGCGACCTGAAGGAGAACGGCGGCTATCACGCCGCGAAGGACGAGCAGGGCAAGCAGGAGGCGCGCATCCGCACCCTGCAGCACCTCCTGAAGGAGGCGGTCGTCAGCGAGGCCCCCGCCAGCCGCGGCATCGTCGAATCCGGCACCGTGATCACGGCGATCGTCGCCGGCGGCGAGGAGGTCTTCCTCCTCGGCAACCGCGAGATCGCGACCGGTTCCGACCTCGACGTCTACAGCGAGGCCTCGCCACTGGGCGCCGCGATCCTCGGCCTCAAGATCGGCGAGAAGACCTCCTACACGGCCCCGAACGGCCGCGAGATCGCCGTCGAGATCGTCAAGGTCGACACCTACACCGGCTGAACCGGCGGTGGACCGGATGCCTCGGGCCGAGGCATCCGCTCAGTCCTGCACCAGCGTCGGCGCGAACCCGGCATCCACGAGGGTGCGGATCACCTCGGCGCGATGCTCCTCGCCCCGCGTCTCGACGCTGAGCTGCAGGACGACCTCGCTGATCTGCAGTCCCTGTCCGTGGCGGGTGTGCAGCACCTCGGTGACGTTGGCGCCGACCTGTGCCAGCAGCTCGGAGACCCGGGCGAGCTGGCCGGGGCGGTCGGGCAGCGGGATCTTGAGGGTCATGTAGCGACCGGATGCCGCGAGACCGTGCGCGACGACGCGCTGCAGCAGCAGCGGGTCGATGTTGCCGCCCGACAGCACCGAGATGGTGGGACCGGTGGCCCGGATCTTCCCCGCGAGCACGGCGGCCACCCCGACCGCGCCGGCCGGCTCGACGACCACCTTTGCCCGCTCGAGGAGCACCAGCAGCGCACGGGCGATGTCGTCCTCGTCGACGGTGACCACCTCGTCGACGAGTTCGCGGATGATCTCGAACGGGAGGTCGCCGGGGCGCGCGACGGCGATGCCGTCGGCGATCGTCGGGCGGGTCTGCACTTCCAGCGGCGTTCCCGCGGCGAGCGAGTCGGGATAGGCGGCCGAGTTCGCGGCCTGCACGCCGATGACCCGCACGCTGCGGCCGACGGCGGCGGCGCGGGCGTGCACCGCGGCGGCGATCCCCGCGGCGAGGCCTCCCCCGCCGATGCCGACGATCACCGTCTCGACCTCGGGGAGGTCGTCGAACAGCTCGAGGCCGAGCGTGCCCTGGCCGACGATGATGTCGCGGTGGTCGAAGGGGTGGATGAGCACGGCGCCGGTGCGCTCGGCGAACTCCGCGGCCAGGCGCAGCGGCGTCTCGACCGTCGCGCCGTCGAGGACGACCTCGGCCCCGTATCCGCGGGTGGCCAGGAGCTTGGGCACCGGAACGCCCAGAGGCATGAAGATGGTCGCCGGGATGCCGAGCTTCTGCGCGGCGGATGCGACGCCTTGGGCGTGATTGCCGGCGGATGCCGCGACCACGCCGCGCGCCCGCTCCTCGGCGGTGAGGCGCGACAGCCGGTAGGTGGCGCCGCGCACCTTGAACGAGCCGGTGCGCTGCAGGTTCTCGAGCTTGAGGTACATCGGCACGCCGAGCACCTCGGTGAGGTGCTGCGACTCCTCGAGCGGGGTGTGCGAGACGACGCCGACGAGGGCCGCGGCCGCGTCCTCGAACTCGGCCAGGGTGGGTATGGTCACGCGGGGCTCCTCCTCGTGCGCGGAACGGTGCTCCAGATCAGATCGCCCGCCGGCGGTCTGAGGCCGGTCTCCCACGCACGGGATCCCAGGTAGACGGCGACGACGTTGACGAACGCGGCCAGCGGCACGGCGAACAGCGCGCCCGGGATGCCGCCGATCATGGCGCCGCCGGCGACCACGAGCACCACCGCCAGCGGGTGCACCTTGACGGCCGAGCCCATCAGCAGCGGCTGGAGCACATGCCCCTCGAGCTGCTGCACGCCCAGCACGACCACCAGCATCCACAGCGCGATCCAGGGGCCGTTGTAGACGAGCGCCAGGAAGACCGCCAGTGCGCCGGTGACGACGGCACCGACGATGGGGATGAACGAGCCGAGGAACACGAGCACGGCCACGGGGATCGCCAGCGGCACACCCAGCAGGAACGCGCCCAGTCCGATGCCGACCGCGTCGATCGTCGCGACCAGCAGCTGCGTGCGGGCGTAGTTCATCACGGTGAGCCAGCCGGCGCGGCCGGCGCCGTCGACGGCGGGACGGGCCGCTTTCGGGAAGATGCGCACGGTCCAGCGCCAGATGCCGGCCCCGTCGGCGAGCACGCACAACAGGATGAACAGGGACAGCAGCACGCCGGTGGCGACGTGGCCGAGGGTCGTGCCGATCGCCAGCGCGCCCGACCACAGCAGCGAGGCCTGCTGCTGCGCGAACGCCAGCGCCTGCGCGAGGGCGTCGTCGATCTGCGCCGTCGTGAGGTGGAGCGGCCCGTCGATGAGGTACTGGCGCAGCTGGCCGACCGCATCGACGGTGCGCGCCTGCACCGACAACCACTCCCGGGTGATCTGCCACACGGCCAGCCACAGGAGGCCCCCGACGATCGCGATCGTGCCCAGCAGCGAGACGACGATGGCGAGCCAGCGGGGCACGCGGTGGCGCAGCATCCAGGCGAACGCCGGCCACAGCAGCGCCGTGATGAGGATCGCGATCAGCAGCGGGATCACCAGCAGTTTGAGCTGGATCACGAGCCAGATGATCAGCGCGATCGCGGCGGCGATGACGAGGATGCGCCACGCGTACGCCGTGGTCAGGCGCAGTCCGCGCGGGATCTGCGGGGAGAGCTCCGTCGAGACGGTGCGCGTGCGGATCACGTCGAGGAAGGAGCTCCGGGGCTTCTCGTCGGGGCCGCTCATCGTGTCAGTCTACGGCGGGTGCATGCGCCGGACGGCATGGCCCGAAGACGGCGGATGCCGCGGCATCCATCGCGTGTCGGACCCGCTGAATAGGCTTCGAACGTGAAGGAGACACTGAGCGCCGCGGAGGCACGGCGGGTCGCCCTGGCCGCGCAGGGCTTCGCCCGGCCGCGCCCGACCGTCGCGGGGACGCGGCAGCTCAACCTCGCCATCGCTCGCATGGGGGTGCTGCAGATCGACTCGGTCAACGTGTTCGCCCGCTCGCACTACCTTCCGCTGTTCTCCCGCCTCGGCGCCTACGACACCGCGGCGCTCGACCGGCTGCTGTTCGCGCGCCGGGCGCCGTACGTCGAATCCTGGGCGCACGTGGCGGCCTTCATCCCGGCGGCCGACTGGGCCCTGTTCGCCTTCCGGCGGGAAGACCTCGCCGCCAAGCACGGCGCTCCCGGCGGCTGGGTCGACGAGCACCGCGAGATCGTCGACTGGGTGCGGGCCGAGCTGGCGGCACGCGGACCGCTGCGGCCCGCGCAGATCGAGCACGATGCGAAGCAGTCCGCCCGTGGGCCCTGGTGGGACTGGGATGTCGTCAAGTCGGCCCTGGAGTACCTGTGGCTGTTCGGCGAGGTCGCGATCGCCGGGCGGCGCGGCTTCGAGCGCCGCTACGGTCTGGCCGAGCACGTCATCCCCGCCGAGACGCTCGCCGCGCCCGTGCCCCGCGACGAGGCGATCCGCGAGCTCGTGCGCCGCGCGGCCCGGGCGTACGGCGTCGCGACGGCATCCGATCTCGGCGACTACTGGCGCATCAAGGACCGGCCGAGGCTTCTCACGGCCATCGCCGAGCTCGTCGACGCGGGCGAGCTGGCGCCCGTCACCGTCGCCGGGTGGACGAGTGCCGGGCGGCCCGCCCGGGCGTGGATGCATCGGGATGCCGCGCTCCCCCGACGGATCGACGCGACGGCGATCCTCACCCCGTTCGACCCGGTGGTGTGGTTCCGCGATCGCGCGCAGCGACTGTTCGACTTCGAGTACCGCATCGAGATCTACACGCCCGCCCCGCAGCGACGGTACGGCTACTACTCTCTTCCGATCCTCGTCGGCGACGATGTCGTGGGCCGCGTCGACCTCAAAGCCGACCGCGCGGCATCCACCCTCCGGGTCCAGTCGGCATGGTGGGAGCACGGTCGACCGGCCGACGCGGCCGAGCGCGTGGCGGCCGAGCTCGAGACCGCCGCACGGTGGCAGGGTCTGGAGCGCATCTCGGTCTCGCGCTGGGGCGATGCCACCGACGACCTCGCCGCCGTGCTCCCCCGCGCGGCGCGCCACGACGCCGGTCCGACCGTCGGCGAGTGACGGCGCTCCCCGGCCCCGTGCCTGCGCGCACACAGGCACGGCGGAGCCGGCGTCAGTCCAGCCCGCGCACCTCGAGCCCGAGCCAATCGGCGAGGGCCGCGATCTCGGAGCGGACGGCGTCCGCGACGGATGCGGAGAACGGCGCGTCCTCGTGGATCGCGTGCACGCGCAGCACGCCCGCCTTCCGGTCGGCCTTGGCGTCGAGCTTTCCGACGAAGCGATCGCCGTGCAGGATCGGCAGAGCGAAATAGCCCCACCGGCGCTTCGCGGCGGGCTTGTACATCTCAAGCAGGTACTCGAAGCCGAAGAGGTCCCCGAGCCGGTCGCGGTCGAAGACGAGCCGATCGAACGGAGAGAGCAGCGCGGTGCGCCCCGACCATCCGTCGAGCGCGGCGAGAGCCTCGGCATCCACACGCCATTCGCCCTCGACCCCGTCGACGGTCGCCGCCTCGCCGACGGTGCCCACGTCGATCGGCTCGAACGGCTGCGCGAGCGAGCGGGAGCGGGCGATGCCCAGCGAACCGAGTCGGCGCTCGGCTCGCTCGCGCGCGGCGTCGTCGTCGTGGATCTCGGGAAGGTCGGTGGGGTAGACGCGCTCGGCGAGGTCGAACAGGCGCCCTTTCCGGTCACGTCGCGACACCGCCACTGCGCCGGTGGACAGGAGCAGCTCGAGCATCTGCGACGCGTTGCGGTTGTTCGTCCAGCCGCTGGAGCGCCACGACACCTGAGCCGTGTCGGGGATCTCGGCCGCGTGGAGCGGACCCTCGGCCCGCAGCCGGTCGAGCACATCGCCGCGGAAGGCCGCGTTCGCCTTCAGCCATTCCCGGGCCGCCGGATAGTCGGGGCGGTGGCGCATATCGGCGCGCAGGAGCGGCAGATCGGACATGAGGCGGTAGAAGCCGCCCCATTCGAACAGGTCGCGTTCGACCTCGACCGCCCGGGTGAGGTCGGCCGGGTGGAACGGCTCGCCGAGCCTGCTCCACAGGATCAGCTCGGCACTGGCTGCGATGGCGGCGGTCGGTTCGATGTTGACCGCGGTCAGCCCGTACACCGTCTCGACGATTCCGGCCGGCCGCTCGGCCGACAGCAGCTGCGCCCGCACCGCGAGGCGCCGTGCGTCGTCGCCGCTGAGCCGGAGCACCATGCGCGCCACGCTACCCGGTGGCGCCGACGCCGCTAGAAGGTGCCGCCCATCTTCCGCAGCCGGGCGATGCGGTCGGGGATCGGCGGATGCGTGGAGAACAGCCGCGCCAGCGCGTTCGGCCGCAGCGGGTCGGCGATCCACAGGTGCGCCATCGAGGTGTTCCCCTTGGCGAGGGGGCGTCCGTACTCCCCCAACTTGCCGAGGGCCGAGGAGAGCCCCTCGGGATCTCGTGTCGTCATGGCGCTCGTCGCATCGGCGAGGTATTCGCGCTGACGCGAGATCGCCGCCTGGACGGCGCCGGCCAGAAGCGGTGCCACGAGCGCGGCCACCACACCGAAGATCAGGAAGACCACCTGCGACTGCGCATTCCCGCCGCGTCCACGCCCGCCGAAGAACGCCACCCGCAGCAGCACGTCGGCGAGGATGCCCACCGCCACCACGAGTCCGAAGACGATGAGCGAGACCCGGATGTCGTAGTTGCGGATGTGACCCAGCTCATGGCCGAGCACGCCCTCCAGCTCCCGGTCCGTCATCAGCTCGAACAACCCGGTGGTCACGGTGATGGCCGCCTGCTCGGGCTTGCGGCCGGTGGCGAACGCGTTGGGGGCAGGGTCGTCCACGACGTAGAGCTTCGGCATGGGCGCGCCGGTGGTGATGCAGAGGTTCTCGACCAGCCGGTAGTAGCGCGGCGCGTCGGCCTGCGTGACCTCGACCGCCCCCGACAGGGCGAGCGCCTCGCGATCGGCGCAGAAGTACTGCACCGTCGCGTACCCGGCGGCGAACACCACGATCAGCGCCGTGATCCACCAGTTGTTCCCGGCGAGCCACCCCGCCAGCAGGCCGATCCCGCCCAGGATCAGGACGAACGCGAGAAGGATGAACCAGGTGTTGCGCTTGTTGCGCGCGATCGCGGAATACACGCGTCAGATCAGAACTGCACCCGGGGAGGCTCGGAGATCGCCGCGCCGTCGACGACCTCGAAGAACTCGCGCTCGTGGAATCCGAGGTTGCGGGCGAACAGGTTGTTCGGGAAGACCTTGATCTTGGTGTTCAGCTCGCGCACGCCGCCGTTGTAGAAGCGGCGCGACGCCTGGATCTTGTCCTCGGTGTCGACGATCGACTGCTGCAGCTGCAGGAAGTTCTGGCTGGCCTGCAGCTGCGGGTAGGCCTCGGCCACCGCGAACAGCGACTTCAGCGCCTGCTGCATGTGTCCCTCGGCGACACCGGCGTCGGCAGGTCCCGCCGCCGTGAGGGTCTCGGCACGTGCACGCGTGACGTTCTCGAAGACCGCCTTCTCATGCGCCGCGTACCCCTTGACCGACTCGATGAGATTGGGGAGCAGATCGGCGCGGCGTTTCAGCTGCACCGTGATGTCGCTCCACGCCTCGTCGACGCGCACGTTCAACTGCACGAGAGAGTTGTAGGTCGCCCACAGGTAGATGCCGACGATGACGATGAGCGCGACAACGATCAGGACAGGGATCAGCCATTCCCACATAGCCCGAGACTCCGTTCGAGGTTTGACCTCATCCTAGCGACGGCCGCACCGCTCCCACGGGGCCGGGAAGGGACTCCCAGCGCTTACTCACCGAGTACGCGCGTGAGGTAGGCGTTGGCGAACCTGCGGTCGGGGTCGAGCCGGTCGCGCAGCGCCGTGAAGTCGTCGAACCGCGGGTAGCGCTCGCGGAGGGACGAGGCATCCAGCGTGTGCATCTTGCCCCAGTGCGGGCGCCCGCCGTACGAGAGCATGATCTGCTCGACGGCCTCGAAGTACTCGGCGGGATCCTCGCGCCAGTACCGGTGCACGGCGATGTAGCCGCTCGCGCGCCCCTGCGCCGTGGACAGCCACAGGTCGTCGGCGGCGGCGAAGCGCACCTCGACGGGGAACGAGATGCGCCATCCGCGCTCGGCCACGAGCGCGCGCAGCCGCTCGAACGCGGGCCGCACGTTCTCGGCGGGCAGGGCGTACTCCATCTCGCGGAAGCGCACCGTGCGCGCCTGCGTGAGCACGCGCGCCGACGCGTCGGCGTACTCGCGGTCGCCGGTGACGCGCACGGCGAGTCGCGAGAACGGCGGCACGATCGCGGGCGCCGCCGTGCCCACGGCGCAGACCACGCGATACACCCCGTTCGACAGCAGCGTCTCGTCGATCCACCTTCCCATGCGCGGCAGCGGGCGGCGCACCGTGCTCTCGGGCAGACGCGTGTGCGTCTTCGTCAGCGCGACGTCGGTGTGGGGGAACCAGTAGAACTCGAAATGATCGGATGCCTCCACCCGCCCCGACAGCGTCGCGAGAACGTCGTCGAGCGGCTCGGGGTGCTCCACCGCGGCCAGCACGAACGCGGGCACGCACCGCAGGGTCACGTCGACCAGGATGCCGAGGGCGCCGAGTCCGAGTGCGACCGCGGGCAGCAGGTCGGAGTGCTCGTCGACGGTCAGCAGCTCGCCCGTCGACGTGACGAGAGTGACTCCGACCACCTGGGTCGCGAGCCCGCCGAATCGGGCGCCGGTCCCATGCGTGCCGGTCGAGATCGCCCCCGAGATGGACTGGCGATCGATGTCGCCGAGGTTCTCCATCTCCAGTCCGTAGGGCGCCAGCAGGGCGGGGATCCGATGCAGGCGCGTGCCGGCCAGCAGCCGCACGTGGCCCCGGTCACGGTCGACGTCGACGATCCCCGACAGGTCGCGCAGGTCGAGCAGGACGCCGGGCGCCACGGCGATCCCGGTGAAGCTGTGCCCCGCCCCGACCGCCTTGATCGGCAGCCCGCGGCGACCGGCGGACTGCACCGCGCGCTGCACCGCCTCCACGGTGCTCGGGTACTCGATGCGCAGGGGCCGGACGCTCTCGGAGCGTCCCCAGTTCTGCCACACGCCGCCCGGCCGGGTCACAGGAAGGCCTTCCCTTCGCCGCGGTAGGTGGGCACGGTTCCGGCCAGACGGTCGCCTTCCACGAGGTGGTAGCGGTCGACCCGCTCGGCGAGCTCGCCGCTCTTGGCGTGCCGGAACCACACCCGGTCGCCGATGGACAGGCCGCGCGCGGTCTCGCCCTGCAGCGGTGTCTGCACCTCCCCGGCACCTTCGCGCGGGAGCATCCGCAGTCCTTCCGGCCACACAGGACGGGGCTGACGCGAGGCGACCGGCGGGCCCGAGGCGATCCAGCCGCCGCCGAGCACCGTGGCGATGTCGCGCGCGGGTTTGCGCACGACCTCGAGGGCGAACGCCGCTGCGGGCGCCGGGTCGAACGCGCGGTACCCGTCGAACAGGTGCCCGGCGAGCAGCCCGCTGCCGGCGGTGAGCTCGGTGACGGAGCGATCGGAGGCCGTGTACTCCAGCGATCCGGTGCCCCCGCCGTTCACGAACTCCAGCGGCGCGATCCCGCGCACGGCGTCCACGATGGCGGCACGGCGCTCGCGCAGCTCGGTCTCGGAGCGGCGCTGCATCCAGCGGATGACAGCGTCGCCCGACCCCGTGGCATCCCCCTGTCCCGCGATCTGCGCCTCGTACATCATGAGCCCCACGAGCCGGAAGCCCGGGCGGCGGGCGATCGCGCGGGCGAGGGCGGCGACCTCGGATGCCTCGTGCACGGGCGAGCGACGCACGCCGATGTGACCGAGCGCGGGCGACCGCCACGACGCGTCGGCGTCGATCGCGACCCGGATCTCGGCCCGGTTCCCGGGCGCTGCCACGGTGTCGACGAGGTCGAGCTGGGCGAGGTCGTCCACCATGAGGGTGATGCGCGCGGCCGCCTGCGCGTCGGCGGCGAGCGCCGCGAGCGCGGCCCGGTCGACGCTCGGATAGCCGAGCACGACGTCGTCGCAGGTGTCGGCCAGCCACAGGGCCTCGGGGAGCGTGAACGCGAGGATGCCGCGATAGCCCGGCACCGCCAGGGTGGCGTCGACCACCTCGCGCACCCGCACCGACTTGCTGGCCACGCGGATCGGCACTCCGCCCGCGCGCACCGTCATATCGAGCGCGTTGTACCGCAGCGCCGCGACGTCGATCGCCGCGACGGGCCCGGACACATCCGCCACCGCCCGCGTCAGCCGCGCCCAGTGCTGCGCCGGATCCCGCCACGGCTCGGCCGTGGCCGCGGCATCCGCTCCGCCCAGCAGGTCGAGACTCATCGTGCCCACCGTCGTCGCCCGCGCATGCGCACCAGCCTAGGACCGTACCCCCGCCGGGACTCGAACCCGGACTGAAGCGATTTTAAGTCGCCTGCCTCTGCCATTGGGCTACGGGGGCCCTGTGCCCTCCACGGTATCCGGTGGGGACGACGAGACGCCCGCTTCGATGCGAAGCGGGCGTCTCGTGCGGGTGATCGGGCGTCAGGACGCGGCGGTGGCCTTCGCCGGCGTCTTCTCGGCGGGCTTCTCCGTCGCCGGCGCCGCCTCGACGGGCTGCGGCGGACGCGGGCGTGCGGCGAACTCCTCGAACACGTAGCGGGGCTGCTGCACCGTCGACAGGTTCACGAGGTCGCGGCCGAGCCAGAAGTTGTTCCACCAGCCCCACAGCACGCGCCACTTGCGCTCCCACGACGGCATCGCCATGCCGTGGTAGCCACGGTGCGCGAACCAGGCGAGGAGACCCTTGAGGGCGATGTTGCCCGACTGGAACACGCCGTTGTAGAGGCCCAGGCCGGCGACCGCACCGAGGTTCTTGTGGAAGTACTGCTTGGGCTCCTCGCCACGCAGCACCGCGATGAGGTTCTTCGCGAGCAGCTTCGCCTGACGCACCGCGTGCTGGGCGTTGGGCACGCAGTAGCCGCCCACGCCGCCGCCCGACAGGTCGGGAACGGCCGAGACGTCGCCGGCCGCCCACGCGCCCTCGACGAACTCCTCCTCGGTGCCCACGCGCAGGTCGGCGCGGGTGCGGATGCGACCGCGCTCCTCGACCGGCAGGTCGCCGCCGCGCACGACGGTCGGGTTGGCCATGACGCCGGCGGTCCACACGATCAGGTCGGTGGGGATGACCTCCCCGGTCGACAGCTGCACGTTGCCGTCGACCGCACTCTGCAGCTGCGTGTCGAGGTGCACGTTGGCGCCGCGCTTGGCGAGATCCTTCAGCACCCACTCGCTCGTCTTCAGCGACACCTCGGGCATGATGCGGCCCATCGCCTCGATGAGGTGGAAGTGCGTGTCGTCGAACGACACCTGCGGGTAGTCCTTGATGAGCGACGACGCGAGCGAACGCAGCTCGGCGAAGACCTCGATGCCCGCGAACCCGCCGCCCACGACGACCACCGTGAGCAGGCGGTCGCGCTCGGGTCCGGCGGGGATGACCGACGCACGGTCGAAGTTGGACATCAGCCGGTCGCGGATCGCGACGGCCTCCTCGATCGTCTTGAGGCCGATCGCGTTGTCGGCGATGCCGGGGATCGGGAAGGTGCGCGAGACGGCGCCCGCGGTCACGACGATCTGGTCGTACTCCTGCTGCCACGGCTCGCCCTCGATGGGCGTGATCGTAGCGACCTTGTGAGCGTGGTCGATACCGGTGACCTTCGCCGCGATCACGGTCGTCTTCTTCAGGTGGCGACGCAGGGCGACCACCGAGTGACGCGCCTCGATCGAACCGGCCGCCACCTCGGGGAGGAACGGCTGGTAGGTCATGTAGGGCAGCGGGTCGACGATGGTGACCTCGGCCTCGCCCCGACGGAGCTGCTTCTCGAGCTTCCACGCGGTGTAGAACCCGGCGTAGCCACCACCCACGATGAGGATCTTGGGCACGGCAGTGGTGACGGTGCTGGTCACGTTGGGGGATCTCCTTGGATCAACGGCCCGGTGCGCGAGTCGCGCGCGCCGATCGGATGCGTCGGACAGCTGCGGTGACGCCGAGCGCCACCAGTATAGCGCTGAGGGTGACCGCCCCGAGCGGCAGGCTGCCGTAGAGGAGGGTGTCGACGGACGGCAGCAGCGGGCTGGACGGCGGCGTGCGCGCATCGGCCTCCGGAAGCGGTGGGATGTCGACGGCCGTCGCGCTGGGCGTCGGGTTCGGAACGGCGTTCGCCCGGCGATAGAGCCGGATCCATTCGGCGAGGCTCCCCATCGGGTTCTCGGTCACGAGCGGAACCGTCGTCGACGTGGCCGCGACCGCCGCGGCGGCGTCGACGATGCCGTAGCCGTAGAGCAGCGGATCGGGCCGGGCGGGAGGCTTGGCGGTGCGGATGATGCGGTTGATCACGTTGTTCGCGTCCAGCTCGGGGTGCGCGGCGCGCACCAGCGCCGCGACACCGGCGACGATGGGCGCCGCACCGCTCGTTCCGCTCCACTGCACGAGCGTGCCGTCAGCAGAGACGCCCAGCAGCTTCTCGCTGGGCGCCGAGACCCCGAGGGTGATGCCCTGGGTGGACGCCTCGACGCTCGCTCTCCCGGCGGCGTCGACGCCCGCGACCGTGAGCACTCCGGGGATCGTCGCGGGAGCCCCCACGCGGGTCGTGCCGCTCCCCCGGTTGCCCGCGGCGACCACGACCACGACATCGTGGTCGAAGGCGTACAGGAAGGCGTCGTCCCAGCTGGTGTCCCAGTCGGGCAGGTTCGTGGTGAGCGAGAGGTTGATGACCTTCGCGCCGTTGTCGACGGCCCAGCGCATGGCCTGGGCGATCTGCTGGGCGAAGGGGACCTTCGCGGAGGTGCCGAACGAGACCGACACCGACAGCAGCTCCGCGTCGGGTGCCACGCCGATCATGCCGGTGGCGGGCCCGGTGCCGCGTCCGGCGGCGAGGGAGGCCACCCAGCTGCCGTGGTTCGCGTCGACCGCGCCGATCGGGGTGCGGCCGTCGGGGGTGCCGGTGCCCGAGACATCCGTACCGCCCACGACGGCCCCGGAGAACTCGACGGGGCCCTTCGCGATGCCGGTGTCGATCACGGCGATGCGCACCCCGGCGCCGCGGGTCGTCCCCCACGCCTGCGCGATGCCGTTGCCGTTCAGCCAGTACTCGGCGGCGCGCACGGGGTCCGGTGCCGCCGCCGGGGCGGGAGCGGCCGGAACGGCCGCGGCGCCGGTGAGCACCGCCGCCGCCAGCACGAGGGCGGTCGCCGCCGCCGGTCGGCGTCTCATCCCGCCGCGCCGGGTTCGGCGCACACGCAGCGCTGCGGCGACCAGGTGGCGCGTTCCAGTGCGAGATCGCCGATGGGGTTGACCCCGGGGCCGGCCGCCAGGGCGTGGCCGGCGAGGGCGTGCAGGCACTTCACCCGGGTCGGCATGCCGCCCGCCGAGATGCCGTCGATCTCGGGCACCTCGCCGAAGCCGGCGCGATCCCGCAGGTAGGCCTCGTGGGCGCGCCGATAGGCCGCCGCAACGTCTTCGTCGTCCAGCGCGGCGGCCAGCTCGGGCATCACGTGCTCGGCCTCGAGCGTCGACATCGCCGCCGTCGCCGCGGGATGCGTCAGGTAGTAGAAGGTCGGGAAGGGAGTGCCGTCGGGCAGTCGCGGAGAGGTGGCGACCACCGTGGGATTGCCGCACACGCAGCGCGCGGCGATGCCGATCACCCCGCGGGCCGGCCGCCCGAGCTGGCTGCGCAGGACCGCGAGATCGGCGTCGGTCACGGGCGCGAAAGGCGGAGTGGTCACCGTGTCAGGGTACCGGGGCATGCGCCGGACCCGCTGATGCGGCGGCGTGCTCAGCCGGCGGGCGTGGAGGCGGTGGGGGCGGGATCGGGGACCCCGACCTGCGGTGTCGCGGTGCGCGCCAGCCCCGATTCGGTCACCGACCGCACGAGCTGGGTCATCCAGTCCGAGCGCGTCTGCTCCACGCCGGCGCTCACGTCGGTCTGCTCCTGCGGGCGCTGCGCGGCGGGCAGATCGTCGACGACCAGGTAGATCACCTCACCGGGCAGCGTGTAGTAGAGCCGCTCGCGCGCCTGTGTGGTGATGTAGGCGGCATCCTTCCACCGGTCCCGCTGCGCCTGCAGGGTCGCCACCTCGTCCTTACCGACCTGCACGGCCTGCTGCAGCGCGGCGATCTGCTGGCGTTGCGCGACGAACGTGCCGACTGTCGGGACGAGCACGAACGCCGCCAGCACCACCAGGCCCAGCATGATGACCATGAACCCCGACAGCCGCACTCCGCCGAGCCAGCCCTGCACGTCGACGCGGCGGGTCGAGGCATCCGTCCGTCGTGTCGGCCGCCGGGAACGGGAAGGGGGAGCCGTCGTCTTGGCCACGGCTCCCCCCTCTCTCGTTCTCGCGCTGTCAGCGCATCAGCCCTTGAAGCGGGGGAACGCCCCGCGACCCGCGAACACTGCGGCGTCGCCGAGCTCCTCCTCGATGCGCAGAAGCTGATTGTATTTCGCGACGCGCTCGCTGCGGGCGGGCGCGCCGGTCTTGATCTGACCCGCGTTCACGGCGACGGCGAGGTCGGCGATCGTGGTGTCCTCGGTCTCGCCGGAGCGGTGCGACAGCATCGAGCGGTAGCCGTTCTGGGTGGCCAGGGCGATCGCGTCGAGGGTCTCGGACAGCGTCCCGATCTGGTTCACCTTGACCAGCAGCGCGTTGGCGGTGCCCAGGTCGATGCCCCGCTGCAGGCGCTCGGGGTTGGTGACGAAGAGGTCGTCGCCGACGAGCTGCACCTTGGTGCCGATCGCGTCGGTGAGCGCCTTCCACGCGTCCCAGTCGTCTTCGGCCAGCGCGTCCTCGATCGTGACGATCGGGTAGTTCGCGACGAGGTCGGCGAAGTAGTCGGTGAGCTTGTCGGCAGACCACGTCTGACCCTCGACGGTGTAGACGCCGTCGGCGAAGAACTCGGTGGCGGCCACGTCGAGTCCGACGGCGATCTCGGTGCCGGGCGTGAAGCCGGCCTTCTCGATCGCCTTCATGAGGAAGTCGAGGCCTTCGCGGTTGCTGGGCAGGTCGGGGGCGAAGCCGCCCTCGTCGCCGAGCGCGGTGTTGAAGCCGGCCGACTTCAGCTCGCCCTTCAGGACGTGGTAGATCTCGGTGCCCCAGCGCAGCGACTCGCTGTAGGTCTCGGCGCCGATCGGCGCGAGGAAGTACTCCTGGAAGTCGATGCCGTTGTCGGCGTGCGATCCGCCGTTGATGACGTTGAACAGCGGGACGGGCAGCACGTGGGCGTTGGGTCCGCCGAGGTAGCGGAACAGCGGCAGGTCGGCGGCGTCGGCCGCGGCCTTCGCGACCGCGAGCGAGACGCCGAGGATGGCGTTCGCGCCGCAGCGCGACTTGTTCTCGGTGCCGTCGGTCTCGATGAGGATCTCGTCGACGATCCGCTGCTCGCTGGCGTCGACGCCCTCGATGGCGGGGCCGAGCTCGTCGATGACGGCGTCGACCGCCTTCAGGACGCCCTTGCCGCCGTACCGGCTCTTGTCGCCGTCGCGCAGTTCGTACGCCTCGAACGCGCCGGTCGATGCGCCGGAGGGCACGGCGGCGCGCTGCACGGTGCCGTCATCCAGCAGCACCTCCACTTCCACGGTCGGGTTTCCGCGCGAGTCGAGGATCTCGCGCGCGCCTACTGCCTCGATGAGTGCCACAGGAATGCTCCTTGCTGGGAGAGAGGTGATGCGGATGGAGCGTCGTCGGTCCGCCCCCGAGTCTAGTGAGAGCGGATGCCGGGCCACAGGCCGACCGGTCACACCACGAGCGCGATCGCGACCCCGTCCCAGCCCTTGCGGTCGAGGGTCTGCAGCGCCGTGGCGTCGAAGCGGGGGTCGCGGGCGAGCAGCTCGAGCCCGCGCTGCACGCCGATGACCTGGGCGCTCTCGGTGGCGGGGTCGGCCACGCCGCCGGAACGGACGACGTTGTCGACCACGACCACCGTGCCCGGTCGGCCCAGTCGCGCGGCCCAGTCGAGGTACACGGTGTTCGACTCCTTGTCGGCGTCGATGAAGACGAGGTCGAACGGCGCACCCCCGTCGAGCTCGGGCAGCACGTCCGCGGCACGTCCGACCCGGACCTCGACCCGATCCCCGACACCCGCTCGCTCGAGGTTCGCGCGGGCGACCTCGGCGTTGCGCGGCTCCGCCTCGATCGTGACGACGTCGCCGCCGTCGGGCAGTGCGCGGGCGAGCCAGATGGTGGAGTAGGCGCCGAGCGTGCCGATCTCGAGTATCCGTCGGGCGCCGCTGATCCGCGCCAGCAGGTTCAGCAGCTTTCCGTTGAGCGGCGCGACCTCGATCGCGGGCAGGTCGGCGGCGTTCTGATCGGCGACGGCCTGCTCGAGCGCGTCGTCGTGGCCGACGAGCGTCTCGGACAGGTATGCGTCGACGCGACGCCACGCGTCCGGAGTGGGTACGGGGGTGGGCTCGCTCATGCGCTCAGTCGACACGGTCGACGGATGCCCCGTCAACCCTTGTACGGCTCGCACAAACGATGTGCGCGGCATCCGTCATCGCGGCACACTCGCTGCATGCGCGTGACACCCCGCCGACTCGCCCGCGGCATGAGCCTGTGGATCCCCAACCTGTTCTCCGGCATCCGCGTCGTGCGATTCGCCGACGACTGGACGCACGCGACGGTGCGGCTGCACGTGAACGTCTTCACGCGCAACTACGTCAAGACCGCGTTCGGCGGGTCGATGTCGGCGATGACCGACCCGTACTTCTTCATGCTCGTGATGCACCAGCTCGGCCGCGACCACGTCGTGTGGGACACCCGCGGGGAGATCGAGTTCGTCAAGCCCGGCCGAGGCGTGCTGACGGCCGAGTTCGAGGTCTCCCGTGAGAAGGCGGAGGAGCTGCGCGAGCGAGCCCGCGGGGGCGCGAAGGTGCTGGAGTGGTTCGAGACCGAGATCACCGACGCGTCGGGCGACGTCGTGGCGCGGGTGCGCCGCGAGGTCTACGTGCGCGAGAAGCGCCGGGTGACCGACGCGACACGGTGACGTCACCGCCGAGGACTAGAGTTCGCCGGTGAGCTCGGCGTCCTCCTCCCCCGCCCTGCAGCGCCGCCTCGGGCTGGGCGACGCGGTCTTCCTCGGCCTGGGCGCCATGATCGGCGCCGGGGTGTTCGCGGTGTGGACGCCGGCGGCGGATGCTGCCGGCTCCGGTCTGCTCATCGGTCTGGTGATCGCGGCGATCGTCGCCTTCGGCAACGCCACCTCGTCGGCGCAGCTGGCGGCCGCCCACCCCACCTCCGGCGGGACGTACGCCTACGGGCGCGCGGAGCTCGGACCGTGGTGGGGCTTCACCGCGGGCTGGGGGTTCGTGATCGGGAAGACGGCGAGCTGCGCGGCCATGGCGCTCACCTTCGCGGCCTACGCCGCGCCGGCAGGGTGGGAGCGGCCGGTCGCGATCGCCGCGGTGGTCGCCCTCACCGCGACCAACCTGTTCGGCATCACGCGCACGGCGCTGCTCACGCGGATCATCGTGGTCGTCGTGCTGATCGTGCTGGCGATCGCCGTGGCGGCGGGGGCGGCCGGCCCGGGGTCGTCGGACTGGCTCACCCCCGCGGCATTGACCGGCGGCGGCCTGTACGGCATCCTCCAGTCCGCCGGGCTGCTGTTCTTCGCGTTCGCCGGCTACGCGCGCATCGCGACGCTGGGCGAGGAGGTGCGCGATCCGCGGCGCACCATCCCCCGCGCGATCGTGGTGGCCTTCGCCGTGGCGCTCGTGGTATACGCGGTCGTCGCGGTGGTCGTGCTCGCGGCGCTCGGTCCGGCGGGGGTCGCCGGATCGACCGAGCCGGTCGCGGCCGCGGCGGTCTCCGGTGCGCCGTGGACCGGGCCGGTCGTGCGGATCGGTGCAGCCGCAGCATCCCTCGGCGCCCTCCTCGCGCTGATCGCCGGAATCGGTCGCACGACCTTCGCGATGGCGCGGGAGGGCGACCTCCCCCGCGGACTCGCCGCCGTGCACCCGCGCTTCCACGTGCCCCACCGCGCCGAAGCGGTGCTCGCGATCGTGGTGATCGTACTGGTCGCCCTCGTCGATCTGCGCGGCGCGATCGGGTTCTCGTCGTTCGGCGTGCTGCTGTACTACCTCGTGGCGAATGTGGCCGCGTTCCGGCAGCACACGGCGGCGCGTCGCTATCCCCGCGTGCTGCAGGTGGTCGGCGCCACGGGGTGCGTCGTGCTCGCCGCGACCCTGCCGTGGCAGAGCGTGGTCGCGGGCATCGCGGTGGTCGCGATCGGAGTCGTCTACCGTCTCGCGAGCCGGCGGTTCACGAGAGCGGCTTGATCTCCAGGTCGGCGCGGGTGGATCCCGCCCCGACCGTCGCGAACGCGGTGAAGCCGTCGAGCGCGGCGCGCTCCAGCAGCGCCTTCAGGTTCTTCGTGCGGCGCTCCAGGCGCACCCGCGTGCCCTCACCGACCAGCTGCGCCTTGAGCGCGAGCAGGTCGGGCAGCGCCACATCGGCGTCGTGCACGAGGACGACGGATGCCGCGGCATCCGCTGCACTCGTCTCGAGCAGGTCGACGATGCGCTCGAAGCCGATCGAGAAGCCGACCGCGGGCACGTCCGTGCCGAGGAAGCGGCCGATCATGCCGTCGTAGCGGCCGCCTCCGCCGAGCGAGTAGTCCACGCTCGGGTGCGCGAGCTCGAAGATGGTGCCGGTGTAGTAGCCCATTCCGCGCACCAGGAACGGGTCGAACACGAGCGGCGGCTCGGCGCCGGGCCGCACCGCCTGGATCGCGTCGCCGATCGCGACGAGGTCGGCGATCACCTCCTCGGGCGCGCCCTCGGGCAGCGCCTTGCGGATCTGCCGCTCGCCGAACGGGTTGTACTCCATCGTCTGCGGGCGGTGCAGGAACGCCTCGAACGCGTCGACGGCCGCGGCGGTCGCGCCACGGTCGCGGAGCTCGGCGACGATGCCGGCGGGACCGATCTTGTCGAGTTTGTCGATGGTGATGAGGACGCCGGGGCGCTCGGAGGCGGCGAACCCGAACACATCGAGCATCGCGTCGAGGGCGCGGCGATCGTTGATGCGGACCGTCGCATCCTCGAGCCCCAGGGCGTCGACGGCGTCCAGGGTCGCCGTGATGAGCTCGGCCTCGGCGCGGGAGGTGGGGTCGCCGATGATGTCGATGTCGCACTGCACGAACTGGCGATAGCGACCCTTCTGCGGGCGCTCGGCGCGCCACACCGGCGCGGCCTGGATCGCCCGGAAGACGGTCGGCAGCTCGCCTCGGTGGCTGGCGTAGAACCGCGCGAGCGGCACGGTGAGGTCGTAGCGCAGTCCGAGGTCGGCCAGAGCCGCCGGGTCGGCGGCGGCAGCGCGGATGGCGCCTTCGTCGAGGCCGCGCTTGAGGACGGTGAAGGCGAGCTTCTCGTTGTCGCCGCCGATCCCGGCGTGGAGGCGGTCGTAGTCCTCCATCACAGGCGTCTCGATCTCGTCGAAGCCGTGCGCGCGGTAGCGGTCGCGGATGACGGCGAGCACGCGCTCGCGGCGGGCCTTGTCGGCGGGGAGGAAGTCGCGCATGCCGCGCGGCGGGTTCACGGATGCCACGCGCCCATTCTCCCAGGTCCGGCGACCCCCGCTTCGAATCGCAGCGCTACTCGGCGGCGCGCACCTCGGCCTGCAGCGCGCGCAGCCGCTCGCGCAGGGCGCGTTCGGCATCCCAGCCGCGGGAGCGTGCGACCGCCACGAGGTCGATCAGCGCGGCACCGAGATCCGCCTCCGAGGCCGGACCCGACTCGCCCTCCTCCGCGAGGGACGGCGCGACGACGCCCACCTGGGCCGCCTTGCCGAGCACCTTCTGCGCGAGGGCGAGCGACGGCATCCGCTCGCTCACCCCGTCGAGCACCGAGCGACGCGTGTGCTTCTCCGCCGCCTTGGCGGCGTTCCAGTGGACGAGCACCTCCTCCGGCGTGGTGGCGACGGCGCCGGCGAACACATGCGGATGCCGGCGCACCATCTTGTCGGTGAGTCCCCGTGCGACGTCGTCGATGTCGAAGGGGTCGTCGGGGTCGCGCGAGGCGATCTCGGCGTGGAACAGCACCTGCCACAGCAGGTCGCCGAGCTCCTCGCGCAGGTCGGCGCGGGTGCCGTCCTCGACCGCATCGATGAGTTCGGCGCTCTCCTCCACGAGGTAGGGGACGAGCGCGCGATGGTCGATCTGCTGCGACCACACGCACCGGTCGCGCACGGCCTTCATCGTGTCGGCGGCGGCGCGGAGGGCGTCGGGCTCGCTCATGGGGTCTCCTCGATCGGGATGCCGCGGGCCGCGCGTGCCCGCATCGACACCGTAACGGCCGCGAGCATGAGCGAGACCAGCGACCCGGCGAGCACGCCGAGCACGGCCTCGTCGCGCAGACCCGCGTCGCCGGCGAACGCGAGGTTCGCCAGCAGCAGCGACACGGTGAATCCGATGCCGCCGAGGGCTCCCGCGGCGATCAGGTCGCCGAACGCGAGTCGGGGATGACCGGGGACGGCCCACAGGCGCTGCGCGAGCCATCCGGCCGCCACGATGCCGACGATCTTGCCGACCGGCAGCGCGAGCAGCACTCCCCAGAACGCGGGCGACAGCTGTGCGGGGCTCACCTCGGGGATCGCCACGAGCGCGGCGGTCAGGGCGAACAGCGGCAGCACGACGGCGTTCACCCACGGCTCGATCGCGTGCCGCACCCGCCCCGCCGGGGCCGGCGCCATGACCAGCCCGAGCGCCACGCCGGCGATCGTCGCATGCACGCCCGAGGCGAGGACGGCCACCCACACACCGAGAGCCAGGAGCACGAGCGCCGCACCGACGAGGCCGTTCCGCGCGCGCATCCGGCTGAGCACCGCGAACGCCGCCACGCCCACGGCGGCGACCGCCAGCATCCCGAGGTTCAGTCCCGTCGCGAACAGCACGGCGATGAACACGATGCCGACGATGTCGTCGAGGATCGCCAGGGCGAGCAGGAAGACGCGCACCGCCGCCGGCAGTCCGCGGCCGAACACGGCGAGCACCCCGAGGGCGAAGGCGATGTCGGTCGCCGTCGGGATCGGCCAGCCGGGGGCGGCGGCGGTGCCGGCCGCGAGGACCAGGTAGAGCACGATCGGTGCGACGACCCCGCCCGCGGCGGCGACCGCCGGGACGAGGGCGCGACGGATGCTGCGCAGCTCCCCGCGCGTCAGCTCGTGGCGCAGCTCGACCGAGACGACGAAGAAGAACACCGCGAGCAGCCCGTCCTGCACCCAGTGCGCGAGTGACAGGTCGAGCACGGTGCCCGGCACACCGAGGTGCAGATGCGACAGGTCGATCGCCGCGGGTCCGAGGGGCGAGTTCGCCAGGACGAGCCCGGCGACGGCGGCCGCGAGGAGCAGGACGGCGGGGAAGCGGGCGGAACGCAGCAGGGACACGGAGTCCTCCTTCGCCGCCGAGGAGGCGGGTCGGAACGGGACGGCGAGCGCCGCCGCCGACCAGACTTCCCGGCACTCCTGTCCCCCATCGTAACGGGGCGCCGCGGTGTCATTCGGCGGTAACACGGCGGCGATAGTTTGGGGGGATGCAAGAACTCACCCAGACCCAGGCGATCGACCTCGTGGGACGTTTCGAGGCCGGCCAGGAGATCCCGGAGCGCATGCGCGCGGACGTCCGGATGCTGGGGGCCCTGCTCGGCCGCGTGCTCCGCGAGAGCGGCTCACCGGGCCTGTTCGACGACGTCGAGCGACTGCGCACCGCGACCATCCAGGCGTACACCGACGAGACCCCGGAGGCGTTCGCGCGGGCCGCGGCCATCGCCGACTCGTTCACGATCGAGCGTGCCGACGAAGTGGCCCGCGCCTTCACCTGCTACTTCCATCTCGTGAACCTCACCGAGGAGCACCAGCGCGTGCGGGTGCTCCGCGAACGCGACGGCCGTCCCGACCGCGAAGACGCGTCGGACTCGGTCGCGGCCGCCTTCATGCGCCTCGCCGCGGAGGTCGGCGACGATACCGCGCTGGCGCGCCTGCGCGCGCTGCGCTTCCACCCGGTCTTCACCGCGCACCCGACCGAGGCGCGCCGTCGCGCGGTGTCCACCAGCATCCGTCGTCTGGCCGACCTGCTCGCCGCGCACGACGCCTCGCTCGACGGCGGCGCCGATCGTCGCCGTGCCGAGCGGCGCATGCTCGAGGAGATCGACACGCTCTGGCGCACCGCGCCGCTGCGCCCCGAGAAGCCGTCGCCCACCGACGAGGTGCGCGCCGTCATGGCGGTCTTCGACGACACGCTGTTCACCGCGATCCCGCACGTGTACCGCCGCGTCGACGATGCGCTGCAGGGACCGGCCGCGGGCGGGCGAGCACCGGTCGTGCAGCCGTTCGTGCGCGTCGGCTCGTGGGTCGGCGGCGACCGGGACGGGAATCCGTTCGTGACGGCATCCGTCACCCGCAAGGCCGCCGCGATCGCCAGCGAGCACGTGCTGCTGGGATTGGAGCGCGCGGCGGTGCGGATCGGGCGCACGCTGACGCTGGATGCCGCCACCACGCCGCCCAGCGACGCGCTGCTGGCTCTCTGGCGGCGGCTGAAGGACGCCGATGAGGACGCGGCGAAGGACATCGCCAAGCGCTCCCCCGACGAACCGCACCGTCGAATCGTTCTGCTGCTCGCGCGCAAGATCGCCGCGACCCGCACCCGCGACGCCGACCTCGCCTACCGGGATCCCGAGGATCTGCTCGCCGACCTGCGCATCGTGCAGGACTCGCTCGCCGCGGCCCGCGCCCCGCGACAGGCGTACGGGCACCTGCAGCAGCTGATCTGGCAGGTCGAGACGTTCGGCTTCCACCTCACCGAGCTCGAGGTGCGCCAGCACTCCGCGGTGCACGCGAAGGTGCTCGCCGAGCTCGACGCTGCCGGGGACGATGCCGTGCGCAGCGAGCTGGCCGAAGAGGTGCTGGAGGTGTTCCGCGCGATCGCGTTCCTGCAGGACCGCTACGGCCCCCGCGCGGCCGGGCGCTACATCGTGTCGTTCACGCAGTCGGCACAGGACCTCGCGAACGTGCACCGGCTGGCCCGGTACGCCGTCGGCGAGCGCGGCACCGTGCCCGTGCTCGAGGTCATCCCCCTGTTCGAGACCTTCGCCGACCTGCGCGCGGCGCCGGGCATCCTCGCCGAGATCGTCGAGCACCCCGCCTTCGCCGAGCGGCTGGAGCAGACCGGGCGTCGCCTGGAGGTCATGCTCGGCTATTCGGACTCGTCCAAGGACGTCGGGCCCGTCGCGGCCAACCTCGCCCTCTACGAGGCGCAGGCCGAGATCGCCGACTGGGCGCAGCGCGAAGGCATCGAGTTGACCCTGTTCCACGGCCGGGGCGGCGCGCTCGGTCGCGGCGGCGGACCCGCGAACTCCGCGGTGCTCGCCCAGCCGCCGCACTCGGTCGACGGCCGGTTCAAGCTCACCGAGCAGGGCGAGGTCATCTTCGCCCGCTACGGCGACCCGGCGATCGCCATGCGCCACATCGACCAGGTCGCGGCCGCCGTGCTGATGGCCTCGGCGCCGTCGAACGAGGAGCGCAACCGCGACGCCGCGGAGCGCTACGCCGACGTCGCGGCGGCGATGGACGAGGCATCCCGCGCCCGGTTCTTCGAGCTCGTGAAGGCCGACGGCTTCGCCGCCTGGTTCGCCCGCGTGACGCCGATGGAGGAGGTCGGGCTGCTCGCGCTCGGCTCGCGCCCGGCCCGCCGCGGACTGTCGGTCGAGTCGCTGGAGGACCTGCGGGCGATCCCGTGGGTGTTCGCGTGGACGCAGGCGCGCATCAACCTCGCCGGCTGGTTCGGGCTGGGCACCGCGCTGGAGCGCGTGGGCGACGAGGAGCGGCTGCGCGTCGCCTACCGCGAGTGGCCGCTGCTGCGCACGCTCATCGACAACGTCGGCATGAGCCTCGCCAAGGCCGACGCCCGTATCGCCCGCCATTATCTCGACCTCGGCGACCGGGACGACCTCGCGGCGCTCGTGATGGACGAGATGACCCTCACCCGCGACTGGGTGGTGCGCATCACCGGCGGCGCGGAGCTGCTCGACAACAAGCCGATCCTGCAGCGCGCGGTGAAGATGCGCAGCCCCTACGTCGACGCCCTCTCGCTGCTGCAGCTGCGCGCGCTGCGGGCGCTGCGCACCGACGAGGTCGCCGATCCCGACCAGCAGCGGTTGCTGCTCCTGTCGGTCAGCGGCGTCGCCGCGGGACTGCAGAACACGGGGTGACGGTTTCGCGGTCGCGGATCTCCGGCTGACGCGCGTCGCTGCGAGCGGTGTCGCGCGGCGGGTCTACCGTGGGCGGCATGGAGCGCGTGATCGACTCCGAGACCAGTCTCATCGAGACCTGCCCCGGCTGCGGATCGGTGGATCTGCGCGCCATCGAACCCGGATGGTTCGCGATCGAACTCGAACGTCGCACCGAGATGCACGACGACGACGACCGATCGGTGCGGGTGGAGTTCGGATGCCGCGACTGCGGCCTGCACTGGACGTGACGACGGCCGTCGTTCCGCCCGCCTCCGATCGGGAGTAGCGTCGCCGCCAGATGAAGGGGGACGCGATGAGCCCGACGGCGCGGGAGATCGCCCAGGCGATCTCGACGCACGACTTCGAGGCCGCGCTGCCGTATCTGGCGGACGACGTGGTGTGGATCATGCCCGGCTCGGAAGGCCTCTCCGGCAGGGAGAACGTCGCGGCAGCATGTCGGGCGACGGCGGCGGGACTGACCGGAGTGGAGGTCGTGCGGGACCGCCTCCTGGTGGTGGACGGCGGCGAGCACGTCGCGATCGACACCCGCACGCGGTATCGCGACGCCGACGGCGAGACGACGGTGGCGTCGTGCGACGTCTACGAGTTCGAGGGTGGGATGCTGGCGCGGCTCACGTCGTACACGGTGGAGGTGTGACGCCGGGCGCGTCGCGGCGCCTGAACCCTTATCGCTGAGCCTGGGACGGGTCGCTGGTCCTGGTCAGCCCGCCGGGTGATCGTCGGCGTGGCGCGCGAGGCTGCGCCCGTAGCGCTCGGTGAGCTGCACCATGAGGTCGGGCGTGTCGCGGTCGAGTCCGAACACGTAGCCGGGGAAGTCCAGCTCCTGCTGCGCGGCCCAGATCTCCTCGTGACGGTCGGGCGACAGCATCCGCACCGGCTCCCCCACCGCCACCCAGGCGATCGGCACGACCGTCCCGGGGGCGAGGTGCGTGCGCAGGTGCACCACGGCGTTGATGCGCACCTCGCAGCGGTCGCCGATGCGCGCCCCGTTGAAGACCCGCGTGCCGGTGGCCAGGAACACCTCGTCGCCGATCGTCGCGCCCGAGATGCTCGCCATCGGTCCGACGAGCGTGTGATCGCCGATATGCACCGAGTCGGCCGCCGTGGCGCGGATGAGCGCGTTCTCCATCACGATCACGTGGGAGCCGAGGGTGATGGTGCCGCCCTCGGCGGTGATGACGGCGCCGTGCAGGACCTGGCAGTCCGGGCCGATCTCGACGTCGCCCGAGATCACGGCGGTCGGCGCGATCACGGCCTCGGGATGGATGCGGGGCGAGGCCCCGAGGTGCTCGAACAGCATCGCTCCTCCTCGGTCTCGTGTCAGCGTACTGCGCGGCGGGGACGGATGCGTCGGAGCATGCGCGACTCGGTGGTGCGGGTGTCACTGCGAAAGGTGTTGTGACACCGACCTTGCATGAATAGAAACTATGTTCTAAACTACTTGTAGAGATCGCGCACGTGCCCACTTCGCGCGATCGGCCTCTCGGCGCCGCCGATGAGGAGATCATCCGTTCGAGGAGCGATCATGGGGCACGCGGCATCCGGGACGGCCGAAGGGGCCGAGCTCGGCGCGATCGTCGACGACATCGTGTCGGTACGGCGCGAGATCGCCGCACGGCAGGCGCTCGAGTCCCGGCTGCTTGCCCAGGCGCTCGACCTCGCCCTCTCCCGCGGCGAGAGCGAGCGCGGCACGGCTTCCCGGCGGCGCTCGACGGCCGACCTGCCGCTGCGTGAGGTGAGCGCCGAGCTCGCGGCGGCGATGCGGCTGAGCGATCGCAGCGTGCAGGGCCGCATGGGCGACGCGACGATGCTGATGACACGATTCCCCACCACCCTCGTGGCGTGGGAGGCAGGACGGATCGACGCAGGGCACGTGTCCGCGATCCTCGACGCGGGCAGCGCCGTCCCCGATGATCAGTGCGCGCGGTTCGAAGCCCTGGCCCTCGCCGCGGCCGCGCATGAGACGCCGGCTCGGCTGCGGGCGATCGCCCGAGCACAGGCCGCGGCGATCGCCCCCGAGCGGGTGGCGGAGCGCACCTCCGCTGCCGTCGGTCGGCGCATGGTGCGTCTCTTCGACCTCGACGAGGGGCTGTCGCGCATCATCGCGGACGTCCCCGCCACGCTCGGACACGCGATGCTCGACCGTCTCACTCAGATGGCGCGCGCGGTGCGCGATGGGGAGGGGATCGTCGGGGGCGAGTGCGCCCCGAACGTCACCGGCGAGAGTGCGGGCGGCGATCGCGGTGAGGGCGGCCGCATCGGCAGCGACAGCGTCGCCAACGGGGGCGGCGCGACCAGCGACGGTGACATCGCAGGTGCACACCATCTTCCGGAGCCCACCGTGTTCATCACCGGACCTGGAGCATGCTCCGACGGTGTCCTCGACCGCGACCCCCGCACGATCGATCAGTTGCGCGCCGACGTGCTCTCCGACCTCGTCCTCGCCGGCACGACGACGGCGCACGGCGACGGACTCGCGGCGATCTCCGCCCACGTGCAGGTCACGGTGCCCGTGCTCACCCTGGCCGGCGTGAGCGACGAGCCCGCGCTGCTCGCCGGCTCCGGCCCCATCGACGCCGAGACGGCTCGGCGGCTCGCCGGAGGGGTTCCCGCATGGGACCGCGTGCTCACGCATCCCTACACGGGCGCGGTGCTCGCGGTCGACCGCTACCGGTGGAACCGCGATCTCGAACGATTCCTCGCCGCGCGAGATGAGCGCTGCCGCTTCCCCGGCTGCCGGCGCACCGCGCGCCGTTCCGACATCGATCACACGGTGGATGCCGCACTCGGCGGCCCCACGCGTCACGACAACCTCGCCCACCTGTGCCGTAGGCATCACACCCTCAAACACGAGACGGCCTGGACGGTCACCCAGGTGGGCGGGGGCATCCTGCACTGGCGGAGCCCCACGGCGCGCCTCTACCCCGACCACCCTCCGGCGACGGTGCGATTCGTCCCCGACCCAGGCGTGGATGCCTCAGTCGAGTTGTCGCGAGGAGATCCTCCGCCCTTCTGACCGGACGTGAGCAGCCCTTCTCGTGCCCGTCGACTCCCCCGCAGGGGCGGTCGCGGCAACACAACGGACGCGCACGCAAGCCGGATAGCCTCGACGTATGTCCCGCACGACGTCCGCCTATTCGGCGCGTGCGAACGACTACATCGCGCTTCTGGGATCGATGGCCGCCGTCCACCCGTCTGATCGCCAGGTGATCGACACCTGGGCTGCCGGACTGAGCGGCCCCGTGCTGGACGCCGGATGCGGACCGGGGCACTGGACGAATCATCTCCAGGAGCTCGGACGTGACGTGCGTGGCATCGACCTCGTGCCGGCCTTCATCGATCACGCGAGGGCGACGTATCCCGGCATCCGCTTCGACCTGCGGAGCATCGACCGCATCGACGCCGACGACGCGTCCTTCGACGGCGTGCTCTCGTGGTTCTCGACCATCCACCACGAGCCGTCCCGCATGCCGGTCCCGCTCGCGGAGTTCGCCCGTGTCCTGCGCCCCGGCGGGCGGCTCGTCCTCGGGTTCTTCGTCGGCCCCGCCGTCGAGCCCTTCGACCATGCGGTCGTGCGCGCCCATCGATGGCCGGTGGGCGTGATGGAGGAGCTGCTCGATGCCGCGGGCTTCGAGGTCATCGAGACCCACGAACGGCACACGCGCACGGAGCGGCCTGTCGGCGCGATCGTCGGAGAGCTCCGCGCGGAGTGACAGCCCCCGACGGGGCTCGCGAAGACAAGCCCGCTCGGCCTACAGCATCCCGAAGACGCGGCCCGGCTCCTCGTCGAGGGCGAGCTCCGCGAGGATGGCGTCCAGCGAGCGCTCCTCGTAGCGGAAGTGGGACTCCATGATCGCCGCGATCCCCTCCAGGTGCCGGGCGAGGTCGTCCGGTGCGGGAGCACCGTCGACGGCGAGCTCGAGGCCGCCCAGCAGGTGGGCGATCATGCCGTGATCCTGACGGAGTGCGCTGATGGTCTGGCTGATCTCGGGATGCTCCGCCTGCAGCACGGGGAAGAGCACATCGTCCTCGCCGCGGTGGTGCGCCGACAGCGCGAGACAGAACCCCCGGCAGTACAGCAGCAGGTCCCTACCGGCGCTCTCCGCGTCGGCGGACGCCGCCTCCCGGGCGACCCGGAGCGCGTCACGCAGGCGCTCATGCGCGGCGCGCAGCTCGCGATCCCACGCGACCAGTCGGTCGCGCTCCCCTGTTCGTCGATCCGCCGCCGGGTCCGTCACGCAGGTGCGACGCCGTTCTCCGTCGTGGCTGCGCCACCCTCGGTCGACTTCGCGTCCTTCTCCGGCCAGAGGGCGTCCAGCAGCTGTCCGACCCAGGCGATGAGCGCAGCATCCGTCACCGCTTCTCCCCCTGCGGTGGGCAGAGGGACCACCAGCGCATCGCCGCTCGCGATGAGCTTGGCCTTCGGGTAGAGCCGCTGCAGGCGCACCCGCATCGAGTCGGGCAGGTGCGCAGGTGCGATGCGCAGGTTGGGACCCATCGCGACGACGTCCGCGAGACCGGCGCGGGCGGCGCGACGGCGCAGGCGCGCCACGGCCAGCAGTCCGTCGACCTCTCGCGGCGGCTCGCCGTAGCGGTCCTGCAGCTCGTCGACGACGAGGTCGATCGCGTCGGATCTGGCGGTGGCGGATGCCGCGGCCGACAGCTTCTGGTACGCCTCGAGGCGCAGCCGCTCGCTGTCGATGTAGCTCTCCGGGATGCGCGCATCGACGGGCAGCTCGAGGCGCAGCTCGGCCGGACCCTCGACGTCATCGCCCCGGAACGTCGCGACGGCCTCGCCGATCATCCGCAGGTACAGGTCGAAACCGACACCGGCGATATGCCCCGCCTGCTCGGCGCCGAGCAGGTTTCCGGCGCCGCGGATCTCGAGGTCCTTCAGGGCGACCTGCATGCCCGAGCCGAGGTCGTTGTTGACGGCGATCGTCTCGAGGCGGTCGGCGGCGGTCTCGGACAGCGGCTTCTGCTCGTCGTACAGGAAGTACGCGTACGCCCGTTCACGCGCGCGGCCGACGCGTCCGCGCAGCTGATGCAGCTGCGACAGACCGTATTTGTCGGCGCGGTCGATGATGATGGTGTTCGCGTTGGCGATGTCGAGACCGGTCTCGATGATGGTCGTCGACACCAGCACGTCGGCGCGCCGCTCCCAGAAGTCGTCGACCACGTTCTCGAGCGCGTGCTCGCCCATCTGCCCGTGCGCGACGGCGATGCGCGCCTCGGGCACCAGCTCGGCGAGCTCGGCCGCGACCCGCTGGATCGACTGCACGCGGTTGTGCACGTAGAAGACCTGACCCTCGCGCAGCAGTTCGCGGCGGATGGCCGCAGCCACCTGCTTGTCGTTGCGCGCCCCGACATAGGTGAGGATCGGATGCCTGTCCTCGGGCGGTGTCGCCAGGGTCGACATCTCGCGGATGCCGGTGACGGCCATCTCGAGGGTGCGCGGGATGGGCGTCGCGCTCATCGCGAGGATGTCGACGTTGGTCTTCAGCTTCTTCAGCTGGTCCTTATGCTCGACGCCGAACCGCTGCTCCTCGTCGATGATCATCAGGCCGAGGTCTTTGAACTGCACCTTCTCGGTGAGGATGCGGTGCGTGCCGATCACCATGTCGACCGTGCCGTCGGTGACGCCCGCGAGCGTCTCGCGCGCCTCCTTGTCGCTCTGGAAGCGCGAGAGCGGCTTGACCTTCACCGGGAAGCCGGCGAACCGCTCGGTGAAGGTCTCGATGTGCTGCTTGACCAGCAGCGTGGTCGGCACGAGCATCGCCACCTGCTTGCCGTCCTGGATGGCCTTGAACGCGGCGCGCACGGCGACCTCGGTCTTGCCGAAGCCGACGTCGCCCGAGAGGAGCCGGTCCATCGGGATCGGCTTCTCCATGTCGGCCTTGATCTCGTCGATCGTCTGCAGCTGATCCAGCGTCTCGGCGAACGGGAACGCCTCTTCCAGCTCGCGCTGCCAGGGCGTGTCGGGCCCGAACGCGTGCCCCTTCGACGCCATCCGCGCCGAGTACAGCTTCACCAGCTCGACGGCTATGTCGCGCACCGCCTTGCGCGCCTTGCCCTTCGCGGCGGACCAGTCGCTGCCGCCCATCTTCGACAGCGCGGGGGCCTCGCCGCCGACGTAGCGCGAGAGCAGGTCGAGCTGATCAGTGGGCACGAACAGCTTGTCGCCGGGGTACCCGCGCTTCGACGGCGCGTACTCGAGCACCAGGTACTCGCGCGTCGTCTTCACGGCGTTGCGCCCGCCCGAGGACACCTCCCGCTGCGACAGCTCCACGAACCTCCCGATGCCGTGCGTGGCGTGGACGACGAAGTCGCCGGGCTTGAGCTGCAGGGGGTCGACGACGTTGCGCCGCCGCGAGGCCAGCTTCTTCACGACGCGGTTGTCTCCGCCGATGGTCCGGCCGTAGAACTCGCTCTCGGTGAGCACGGCGAGCTTGGCGGCCTCGACCTCGAAACCGCGCTCGAGGGATGCCGCCACCACGTGAGCGACCCCCGGCTCGGGCGGCGCCTCGACGGACTCGACCCGCCGCGCCGCGATCCCGCGCTCGGCGAGCACGTCGCGCGCCCGGTCGACCAGCCCGGCACCGGAGGCCGCCACGACGACGCGCCAGCCGTCGGACAGCAGCGCTCCGACGTGCTCCGTCGCCCCCTCGACCGCACCGGAGAAGCTCGGCACGGGCGCGCCGGGTACCCGGATCATCGCGGCCTCCTCGAGGGCGACGTCGATGTCGAGGAGGCCCTCGGCCGAGGCATCCGCCGCTCCCGAATCGAACGCGCTGAGCGTCCACCACACGCCCTTGCGGGCGTGCGCTGCCTCGCGCAGCTGCGGCAGGGTGACGAAATCGCCCGCGCCCAGGTCGACGGGGGTCGCCGCACCGGCCGTCGCCGCGTTCCACGCCGCCTCGAGGAACTCGCGGTTCGTCTCGCCCAGGGTGCGCGCGCGGGTGCGGGCGCGCTCGGGGTCGACCACGGCCACCGCAGACGCGGTCGGCAGGTAGTCCACGAGCGTGACGACCTCGTCGACGAGAGCCGGGGTGAGCGACTCCATCCCCTCCACCGGGATGCCCTCGGCCATCTTCTCGAGCATGCCCGCGATGCCGGGCAGGGAGGTCTTCAGACGCCCGGCGCGGGCGCGCACGGAAGCGGTCAGCAGCAGCTCGCGACTGGCCGCGAGCTCGACGCCCGCCACCTCGCCGGGCAGCGAGCGCTGATCCGCGACCGAGAACGCGCGGATCGCATCGACCTCGTCACCGAAGAACTCGACGCGGTACGGGTGATCGGCGACCGGAGGGAAGACGTCGAGGATGCCGCCGCGCACCGCGAACTCGCCCCGGCGGGAGACCATGTCGACCCGGTGGTAGGCGAGTTCGACCAGGCGCGCGACCACACCGTCGAGCTCGTGCCCGCGCCCGCCGACGGCGAGATCGACCGGCGGCTGGTCGGTGAGACCGCCCGCGAGCGGCTGCAGCGCGGCGCGCACGGAGGCGGTGATCACGAGGGGGGCGGCCCCGTCGTGTGCGGCGACGCGCCGCAGCACCGCGAGCCGCTGCCCCACCGTCTCCGGGCTGGGGCTCAGCCGCTCGTGCGGCAGCGTCTCCCACGCGGGGAAATGCAGCACCTGGGCGCCGGGAAGCACCGCGTGCAGCGCCGGTCCGAGCGACTCGGCGCGCCGGCCCGTGGGCGCCACGATCAGCAGCACACCGCCGGTCGCCGTCGCACGACGGCGCTCGAGGAGGGCGGCCAGCAGCGGGGCGTCGAGTCCTTCGACGAGCGAGAAGTCGGCGTCGACGGATGCCGCGGCCACCGCGTCCCGGAACGATTCAGCCTGCTCGAGGGCGCGCACGATCCCGGGAACTGTCACCGGAAGAGTCTACGGGCGTCGTCGGACACCCGGCTCCTAGGATGGCACCGTGAGCGACCACTCCCCCGTGCCCCCTCCGTCCGGGCAGCCGCAGGCCCCGGCGCCGGGACACGCGCAGCCCGGGTATCCGCCGCCGCACGCCCCGCAGATCCCCCCGCCGCCGCAGTACGGCCGGCCGGTGGCTCCGTACAGCCTGCCTGCAGTGCCGTACGGGCAGCCTCCGGCGTCATCCGGCTCTGCTCCCGGCCCGTTCGCCGCACCGTACACGCCGGTGGGCTACGGATCCTTCCCGCCCGCGGCGACTCCGTCCTCCGCGGGCGGCGCGCTGGGCGTCGTCGCCCTCGTGCTGGCCCTGGTCGCCCTCATCGTGCCGGCGATCGTCGGCTCGATCACCGCCCACGAGGTGGGGGCGAGCGTGGGCGCACAGCTCCCGTATCTGACGAGCGCCGCCTCCGTCGACCTCCGCATCCTCTCCCCCGTGCGGGGCACGGTGCTGATCGGTGAGATCGCCTTCTGGGGCGGCACCGTGCTGGGGCTGTGGGCGCTGATCCAGGGCATCGTGGCCATCGCGCGCCGTCGGGGGCGCGGCGCGGGCATCGCGGCGATCGTCGTCGCTCCTGTCGCGGCGATCGTGTTCGGCGTGGCCGTCACCGTAGGGATCGCGATCGGGGCGGCATCCACCGCCTGATCCGCACCCCTCGCGACGCGGACGCTCGGTCGCTCAGCCGCGGGGCGCGTGGTGGCGCTGCTGCGCCGCGAGCAGTCCGTCGCCGACCAGTTCCTCGACCGCATCGGCGGCGTCGGAGATGAGGATCGGGAGGTTCTGCCGCTCGACGGATCCGAACGGGTCGAGCACCCAGTCGGCTGGGTCCTGACGCCCCACCGGACGACCGATGCCCACACGCACCCGCGGGAACTCGGCCGTGCCCAGGGCCTTCGCGATGTCGCGCACCCCGTTGTGGCCCCCGTGCCCGCCGCCGACCTTGAGCTTGATCGTGTCGAAGGGGATGTCGAGCTCGTCGTGCACCACGATCACCCGCTCGGGCGCCACGCCGTAGTAGTCGGCGAGGGAGGATGCCGGTCCACCGGAGACGTTCATGAACGAGTTCGGCTTGGCGAGCACGAGATTGTCGGCACCCGGCCGGAGCCACGTCTCGGCGACGCGCGCGTTCCCCTTGTGCGCGCGGAACGATTCGCCGCGGCGTCGCGCCAGCTCGTCCACCACCATCTGGCCGATGTTGTGCCGGGTCGCCTCGTACCGCGGTCCGGGGTTGCCCAGACCCACCACGAGCCATGTGTCAGCCATGGCATCCATCCTTCCGGAAACGACGGAGGGGTGCGCGACCGCGCACCCCTCCGTGGGAAAGCTCCGAGACTCAGGCCTCGTCGGCGGCCTCCACGGCCTCCTCGGACTCCTCCGACTGCTCGGCGGCGACCGCCGCGTCGGCTTCGGCGATCTCTGCCTCGGCGGCCAGCGCCGCGGCGGGGACCGAGACCGCGATGATGAGCGTCTCAGCGTCGGCCATCAGCGCCGCACCGCGCGGGAGCGTGAGGTCGGCCGCGGTGATGTGCGTGCCGTCCTCCAGGCCCTCGACGTCGACCTCGATGTTCTCGGGGATGTGCGTGGCCTCGACCTCGAGCGCGATGGTGGTGGAGTCGAGGTTGGCGATGGTGCCGGGGGCGGGCTCGCCGACGACGACGATCGGCACGTCGACCTGGACCTTCTCGCCCTTCTTCACCACGAGCAGGTCGATGTGCTCGATGATCTGGTGCACCGGGTCCTTCTGCACGTCCTTGACGAGGGTGAGCTCGTGCTCGCCCGCGACGTCGAGCTCGAGCACGGCGTTCGCCTTGCGGATGAGCAGCGCGACCTGGTGGCCGGGCAGCGCGACGTGCTTGGGGTCGGAGCCGTGACCGTAGATGACGGCCGGAATCTTCCCCGCGGCGCGGAGGCGGCGGGCGTAGCCCTTGCCGAAGTTCTCACGCAGCTCGGCGTGGACCTTGTTGTCGAGGTTCTTGTTCTCGGCCATGGTGATGCTCCTTGAGAGGTGATCGCGGGCCGGCGGGCCCGGGAGATGTGGGTCTGTGGATTCGACTCGAACGCGAGCGCGTGAGGAAAGCCGGGGAGCCTGCATCACCGCGTCGATCACGGATGCCGCTCGCGCTGTTGCTGCGTGGCGGCGACCCCTCGCCGAAGTTCAGTCCATGAGTCTACCAGGGCGACCGCTACGATGAGGACGCACCCTGTTCCGCACCCGGAGGACACCCCATGATCGACTCGACTCTCGCCTCCGACCTCCTCCTCGGCCTCATCGGGGTGATCGCCCTCGTCGGCGGTGTCGGCACGGTGCTGGCGTTCTGGGGCATGGGCCGCACGTCGTACCGCAAGGACTGATCTCACCGACGCGGTAACCTGGGCGCACACCCGTCTGCGTCCTAGGAGTCCTGCGTGCCCGAGACTGAAACCCCCTCGAACGAGTCCGCCGTCGGCGTCGCGAACATCGGGGTGGTGGGCCTCGCGGTGATGGGGTCCAACCTCGCGCGCAACCTCGCCAGCCGCGAGGGCAACACGGTCGCGATCTTCAACCGCAGCGTCGACAAGACCGAGCATCTGGTGGCCGCGCACCCCGAGGCGGGGTTCGTCCCGACCTCCACCTATGAGGAGTTCGCCGCGTCGCTGCAGAAGCCGCGCGCCGCGATCATCATGGTCAAGGCCGGTGCCGGCACCGACGCGGTGATCGACTCCCTGGTGAAGGTGTTCGAGCCCGGCGACATCATCGTCGACGGGGGCAATGCGCTGTTCACCGACACGATCCGCCGCGAGAAGGCGGTGCGCGAGACCGGCATCAACTTCGTCGGCGCGGGCATCTCCGGCGGCGAGGAGGGCGCCCTCAACGGACCGTCCATCATGCCCGGCGGCTCCGACGAGTCGTGGGTCACCCTCGGACCCATCCTCAAGTCGATCGCGGCGGTCGCCGAGGGCGAGCCGTGCGTGACGCACGTCGGCCACGACGGCGCCGGCCACTTCGTCAAGATGGTGCACAACGGCATCGAGTACGCCGACATGCAGCTCATCGCCGAGGCGTACGACCTCATCCGCCGCGGCACCGGCAAGTCCCCCGCCGAGATCGCCGACGTGTTCGCGGAGTGGAACCGCGGCGAGCTGGAGTCGTACCTCATCGAGATCACGGCGGAGGTGCTCCGTCAGGTGGATGCCGGCACCGGACGGCCGCTCGTCGACGTCATCCTCGACCAGGCCGGCGCCAAGGGCACCGGCGCGTGGACCGTGCAGACCGCGCTGAACCTCGGCGTGCCCGTCTCCGGGATCGCGGAGGCCGTGTTCGCCCGCTCACTTTCGAGCCACCCCGAGCAGCGCGCCGTGTCGGGCGATCTGCCCGGCCCTGCGCAGTCGCTCACCGTCGATGACCCCGACGCCTTCATCGAGGACGTGCGACTGGCGCTGTACGCGTCGAAGATCGTCGCCTATTCGCAGGGCTTCGACGAGATCCGCGCGGGCGCAGCCGAATACGACTGGGCGATCGACCTGGGCGCGGTGTCGAAGATCTGGCGCGGCGGCTGCATCATCCGCGCGCAGTTCCTCAACCGCATCGCCGACGCCTACGCCGAGGCGCCCGAGCTGCCGGTCCTGCTGACCGCGCCGTACTTCGTCGAGGCGCTCGGTCGCGCTCAGGGCTCCTGGCGCCGCATCGTGGCGGCCGCGGCATCCGCCGGTCTTCCGGCTCCCGCCTTCGCCTCCTCGCTGGCCTACTACGACGGCCTGCGCGCCGAGCGCCTGCCCGCCGCCCTCGTACAGGGGCAGCGCGACTTCTTCGGCGCCCACACCTACAAGCGCATCGACAAGGACGGAACCTTCCACACGCAGTGGTCGGGAGACCGCACCGAGATCGAAGCCGTCGACACGCACTGACCGCGCCCTCGACCCGCAGAGGTCAGGCCGGACGCACCGAATGGGATCGGGAGAACATGTTCTCCGGGTCCCATTCGCGTTTCAGGGCCGCCAGCCGCGTCCGCGCGGGCTCGGGGAACATCTTCGGCGCGACGCTCCCGTCGACGGCCTGGGTGAAGTTGCCGTAGACACCGGCCGCGCCGGCCTCGATGCGGTCCCAGGAGGCCTGGATGGCGGGGCGCGACGCATCGTCGACGAGTCCGGGCAGATCGAACGCGCCGGCCATGACGAACCACGTCGCGGCGCGGGCCGGGAACGCCGATGCGTCCGCGGCGACGTCGCCGTATGCCCCGCCCACGGAGCGCAGGAACAGCACGGATGCGGCGTTGCGCTCGCGGAAGGCGGCGACGGCGTCGATCGTGTCGTCGTCGAGCGTGCGCAGCAGCGCGTTGCCGCCGATGAATCCGGGCATCGGCTGCTCGGGGTCGAAGGGCGGTGCGTCGAGCAGGATGTCGCGGTAGCGCCGCACTCCGGCGTCGGTCACGCTCACCCCGTCGAGCGCGAGCAGCGGGGCGAGCGCGGTGCGGGATGCCGCCTCGTCATCGCCCGCCCACAGCGCCGTGATCGTCGCTCCCGCCGGCGCGCTCGGATCCATCGCGGGAACGTCCATGTAGGTGACCGTGAGCTCCTGCGGCGCGTCGGCGAGCAGATCACGCAGCGCCGCGAGGATGGGACGGGCGTCGCCGGACAGGCCGAGGGTGGTGAACACCACGCCGGGCAGCGCGTGCGCGCGGAAGTCGAACCGCGTCACGACGCCCAGGGTCGAGCCCGCACCGCGCAGCCCCCACCACAGCTCCGGGTACGACGCGGCATCCACCTCCAGGACCTCGCCCGCCGCCGTGACCAGCCGCGCACCCACGAGCTGGTCGCACGCGAGGCCCCATGCCCGCACCATCCAGCCGATGCCGCCGCCGAGCGTGAGTCCGCCGACGCCGACGGAGGCGGTGTCTCCCGAGCTGAGGCCGAGGCCGTGCGCACCGAGGATCTCGGCGACCGCGCCCCACGTCGCCCCGCCGCCGATGCGCACGAGGTCGCCCTCGACCGAGACGTCGTCGAGGCGGGCGAGGTCGATCAGCAGACCGCCCGGCACCGTGCCCCACGCGCTGTGCCCGCCGCCGCGCACGGCGATATCCAGTCCCTGCGCCTCGGCATGGCGCACCGCCGCGACCACGTCGTGCTCGCACGCCGCCTGCACGATCGCGTCGGGGACGCCGATGCCGGAATGGAACAGGCGCGCCGCATCCCAGCCGGCGTCTGCCGCGGTCAGGTAGGGGCCGTCGAGAGGGCCGAGGGTCGCGGGGGTGGTCATGCCCGTCACGGTAGCGGCGGCATCCGACGTCCGCTACAGCCACCCGCGCCGACGGAACACGGCGAACAGCGTCAGGCTGCTGGCGAGCATGAGCCCGAGGGCCATCGGGTAGCCGAACTCCCAGCTCAGCTCGGGCATGACGTGGAAGTTCATGCCGTAGATGCCGCCCACCAGTGTCGGCGCGAACAGGATGGCCGCCCAGCCCGACACCTTCTTCACCTGGTCGTTCTGGTCGAGTCCGAACTCGGTCATGCGCCGCATCTCCTCGTTCTGCGTCTGCGCGACCACGGCGCTGTTGACCGTGAGCGCGTTGTCGAGGATGGCGCGGAACGCGTCGGCGCGCTCCGCGGCGTTCACCGCATGGTCGAGCACGTCGCGCAGCCCGCGTCGCAGCTCGAGGTCGAGACCCTCGTCGTCGCGCAGCGTCTCGATCATCGGGACGAGCGGCTTCACCGCCCGCTGGAACTCCATGACCTCGCGGGCGAGACCGAAGATGCGCCGTGAGACGTCGGGATCGCCGTTGAAGAGCTGGTCCTCGATCTCGTCGATGTCGTTCTCGAGGCCCGCGATGACGGGGGCGTACTCGTCCACCACCTCGTCGAGGATCGCGTAGAGGATCGACAGCGGGCCCAGCCGCAGCAGGTCGGGCTGGGACTCCATCCGGCGGCGCACCCGGGCGAGGTCGGGCGACTCGGCATGGCGGACGGTGACGACGAAGTCGGGGCCGACGAAGATGTGCACCTCGCCGAACTCGACCTCCTCCTCCGCGTCGAGGTACCGAGCCGGACGCAGCACCACGAAGCGGGCGTCGCCGTAGCGCTCGAGCTTCGCGCGCTGATGGCCGAGCAGGGCGTCCTCCACCGCGAGGGGGTGCAGCCCGAACTCGTCCGCGATCTCGCGGACCTCCTCGACGGACGGGCGGTACAGGCCGATCCAGGCGACGCCGTCGCGCTCGCGCATCGCCTCGAACGTCGCCGTCAGCGACGCGGGAGAGGGTGTGCGGCGTCCGTCCACGTACACCGCGAGATCGACCAGGGGCATGAGGGCACCGCCTTCCGCAGGACGCCGGACCGCGGCATCCGCGCTCACTATAGACGAGCGGGATGCCGCGCCGGAGCATCGTCGGCAGCGGGGAGAGTCGCTCGGGGAAGCGCGCACTGCGTGCGTCCTTTCGGAACTCACAGCCCACACATAGTCCCCGCCATAGCAGACGCATAGATAGCGGCGCACAATAGGGCGCATGACGGTCATCGCCCCCACCTCGTCCCTGCACCGCTCCGACGGCACCGCGTTGCGCGTGCTGGTCGTCGACGACGAGCAGATGCTCACCGATCTGCTGTCGATGGCGCTGCGCATGGAGGGCTGGGACGTGCGTTCGGCCGCGTCGGGGTTCCAGGCGCTGCAGGCGGCGCGCGACTTCGATCCGGACGCGATGGTGCTCGACGTGATGATGCCCGACCTCGACGGCATGGCCGTGCTGCAGCGTCTTCGCCAGTCGGGCAATGACGTGCCGGTGCTGTTCCTCACCGCGAAGGACTCCGTCAGCGACCGCGTCGCCGGGCTGACCGCCGGCGGCGACGACTACGTCACCAAGCCGTTCAGCCTCGAGGAGGTGGTCGCACGCCTGCGCGGGCTCATGCGGCGTGCCGGCACGGCTCTCGCGAACGACGCCGAGCCGATCCTCCACGTCGGCGACCTGTCGCTCAACGAGGACAGCCACGAGGTGACCCGGGCGGGCACCGAGATCGAGCTGACCGCCACCGAGTTCGAGCTGCTGCGCTATCTCATGCGCAACCAGCGCCGCGTCGTATCGAAGGCTCAGATCCTCGACCGGGTGTGGAACTACGATTTCGGCGGTCGCTCCAGCGTCGTCGAGCTGTACATCTCCTACCTCCGCAAGAAGATCGACGCCGGCCGCGAGCCGCTCATCCACACGGTGCGCGGCGTCGGCTACATGGTCAAAGCGCCCCAGTGACAGCCGCTCCGACGACCTCTCCGCCGACGACGGAGCCGCCCGCGACGGGGACGGATGCCGCGGCATCCGTCCGTCGCCGGCGTCGCCCTCTGACGCTGCAGCGCCGCCTCATCCTCACCGTGGTCGGGATCGTGTCCCTGATCCTGGTGCTCGTCGCGGTGGTCACCAGCGCCGTCCTGGGCAACGTGCTCGAGACCGGGCTGAAGCAGCGTCTGGATGCGGCGACCAATCGCCTCAGCATCGCGGCGTTCGGCTCCCCGGGGCAGACGGCGACCGAGATCCTGTCGCAGCAGCCGTTCCAGGTGGGGACGCTGCTGGCGATGGAGACGGTGCCGGGGTCGGCGAACGGCGCGGTGCTGGGCAGCGACGGCAAGGTGACCACGCTCACCGACGACCAGTTGACCGCACTCGGCGAGAGCCTGGGCGCGCCCGGCGCGCACACGGTGTCGCTCAGCGGCCTCGGATCCTTCTCGGTCGAAGCGCAGCGGGTGGGCGCGATGACGGTCGTCGCGGGACTCTCACGCGATGAGGTCACCGGCACGATCACCCAGATGCTCACCGCGATCGCCCTGCTCACCGCGGGAGGCCTGGTGCTGCTGGCCACGGCCACGGCCTGGACGATCCGCGCCGGTCTGTCGCCGTTGCGGGCCGTCGCCGAGACGGCCGGACGGGTGTCGCAGGTGCCCCTCGACCAGGGCGAGGTGTCACTGGAGGATCGCGTCCCGGCGGAGCTGGCCGACCCCCGCACCGAGGTCGGGCAGGTCGGCTCGGCGCTCAACGCGCTGCTCGACCACGTCGCGACCTCGCTCACCGCCCGCCAGCGCAACGAGGAGCGGATGCGCACCTTCGTCGCCGACGCGAGCCACGAGCTGCGCACCCCCCTCGCCTCCATCCGCGGCTACTCGGAGCTCTCGCTGCGGGCCCTGCGGCAGACCCCGGAGATCGCCGCCGAGACCACCGGACCGTCGCTCGAACGCATCCAGGCGCAGTCGCTGCGCATGACGACCCTCGTCGAGGACCTGCTGCTGCTCGCGCGGCTGGACGAAGGACAGGAGCTCGTCTACGGCTCGGTCGACCTCACGCGCATGGCGATCGAGGCGGTGGGAGACGCGCAGGCCGCGGGACCCGAGCACACCTGGCTGCTGGACGTGGGCGAGACCCCGGTCGTCGTCTCGGGAGACACCGGGCGGCTGCACCAGGTGATCGCGAACCTGCTCGCCAACGCCCGCACCCACACGCCCGCCGGGACCACGGTCTCGATGTCGGTGCAGCAGGAGGACGAGACCGCGGTGCTGCGCGTGCACGACGACGGCCCCGGCGTCGACCCCACGATCTCCGACGAGCTGTTCGAACGGTTCTCGCGCGCCGACCGGTCGCGCGCCCGCAACACCGGCGGCACAGGTCTCGGCCTGTCGATCGCCCGTGCCATCGTCGAGGCCCACGCCGGCTCGATCGCGGTGCGCAGCACGCCGGGCGACACGAACTTCGAGGTGCGCCTTCCCGCCCACCCCGTCGAGACCGTCGAGGCCGTCGAGACGTCGGATCAGTAGCCGCTGAACGCGTCGGTCGTGATCGACCGGGCCTTCTCCAGCGCGGGGGCGAGGTCGGCGATGAGCGCCGGCGGGCCGGAGATGTACGCGTGCCGTCCCTCGAGGTCGGGCACCATCTGCTGCAGCCCGGCCGCGTCCAGACGGACTCCCTGCGCCCACGTCCACCGCGCGGGGAGGTCGGCCGGCCGATCGCGGGTGAACACCACGACGGGCACGCCGGATGCCTCCAGATCCTCCCGGAAGGCGAGCTCCGAGGCCTCGGACGCGACGTACACCAGCACCACGTCGCGGTCCTCGCCCGAGAGCCGCTGGTGCCGCAGCTGTGCGGCGAACGGCGTGATGCCGATGCCCGCGGCGACCATCAGGATCGGGGCGTGGGTCTTCTTCGGCAGCACGAAGTCGCCCCACACGCCGGTCACGGCGAGTGCGCCGCCGTCGGCGACCTCGGCGAGAGCCCGCTTGTAGCTCGACGGCGGCTTCGCGGCGGCACCGACCGGTTCCCGGAACGCGATACGCAGCAGCGGCAGGTCTTCCGGGGCGGAGGCGATGCTGAACTCGCGGCGTGTGCCACGGGCATCCGGATGCCGGTGCGGCACGTCGAGCTCGAGGTACTGGCCGGGCACGAACGACACCGGGCGCGCGGCCCGGAAGGTCAGCTCCCGCACGGTCGGCGTGAGGTCGGCGCGCTTCTCGAGGGTGAGGCGCACCGCCGCGCGGGCGGAGTAGGCCAGCGCGAAGGCGACGAGGTTGCCGATCAACAGGGCGCGCTCCTGCCCGAGGCTCACGGCGCCCAGCGAGATCGGCCAGCCGGCCAGTACGCCCACGACGAGCGCGACGACGAACTGCTGCCAGCGACGCGGCGGGAGCGTGAGCGGCTCGGACAGCATGAAGGCGCCGAGGAACAGGAAGGGAGAGGACCACAGGATAGCCGGCAGGACCGTGCCCAGGTCGAACGGGAAGCCCGCTGACTGGTACTGCACCGAGGTGCGCAGCAGCGCGACGAAGACGGCGACGATCACGAAGACGGCCACCACGCGCACCTTCTCGGTGCGCCACAGCACGGCGAGTCCGGCGAGGATCACGGGTGCCGCCATGGCGGGCGTCCCCACCCACCACGACGGCGACCCCAGTCCCGGGGCGACCAGCCACAGGAGCGTGAGCGCCGTGGCGCCCGCGGCGGCGGGATTGAACACGTGACGTCCGCGCCACGCGAGCACGTACTTCGACAGAGAGGCGATCGCTGCGGCGATCGCGATGCCGACCAGGGGCAGCGGTTCGATGGTCGGCCGCAGCACGAACAGCAGGATGCCGGCGGTGATGAGCGAGGACTCGACCCGCCACGGCAGCTTCAGCAGCGACTGCGCCGCGCCGTCGACGAGCGCGCACACCAGCGCGAGCACCACCGCGGTCGCGACCAGTTGCAGGGGTGCGGGGCCGATCAGCGGCTCGGCGGTGAACAGGCCGATGACCGACAGCACGATCGCCACGGCGGTCAGCGCGGTCAGCGCCACGAAGACGAGCCGGTACATCGACACGCGGCCCAGCACCGCGAACACGCGGTTCCAGCCGGAGGTGAGGGATCCGATCACGCGAACAACTCTGCCTTACTCTCGGGCGACCACTCCAGGCGGCCGTCGGTGGTCATGCGCACCCACGAGACGCCCCATTCGGCCGCGATCTCGGGTCCGCCGTCGAAGAACAGCGCGGTCGCGACGGCGTCGGCCCGCATGGCGTCGGGAGCCACCGCCCACGTGGCGGCGACCGCCCGCACCGGGAGGCCGGTGCGGGCGTCCAGCACGTGATGGAGCCCGTCGCCCGCCGCATCCACCCACGCGCGGCGATTCACCGCGGAGGCGCAGAGCGCGGCATCCGACACCTCCCACACCCCGATCGCACGGCGACGGTCGTAGGGGTGCTCCAGCCCGATGCGCACCGGCGTCCCGCGCACGGCGAGGTCGCCCGATGCATCCACGACGATGTCGCCGTCGACGTGCCGGGAGACCACGGCGAGCACCCGGTCGACCAGACGCCCCTTGCCGAGCGCGCCGACGTCGATCGTCGCGGGTGCCGTGAGAGACAGCATCCCGTCCGTCCACGACAGCAGCGACCGCCAGTCGTCGGGAGCCGGACGCGGGTCGCCACCGGCGAGCGTGTAGGACGCGTCGTATCCCAGACTCTCCAACGACCCGCCGACGAGCGGGTTGACCGCTCCCCCGGTCGCGGCCGACAGCGCGGCGAAGGCATCGAGCATCGGTCCGGCATCCGGCGGAGCGGGAACGGATGCCGCACCGCCCGCCAGCGCGGAGACCGCCGAGTCGGCGCGGAAGCGCGACCACGCCAGGTCGAACGCCGCCACGAGCGCGCGGACGTCCTCGCGCACCCCGTCGGGGAGCGCGGTGTCGGTCTCGATCTCCCACACCGTGCCGATGGCGTCGAAGCGCCACACCTCGCGCGCGGGCATCAGCGGTCTCCGGTGGCCCTTATCCGGCAGCCTCGGTCTTGATCTGGGCGATCGCCTCGTTGAAGCCGCCGCTGGTGAGCGAGGAGCCGGCCACGCGGCTGACGGAGATCTCGTCGATCTTCTTGCCGACGACGGCGTCGGAGATGCCGCCGATGAACTTCGACTGGTAGTCCTGAGACTCCGCCTTCTGCGGGTTGCCGGTGACCTCCACCGCCGTGATGACGTCGGCGGACAAGGTCACGGTCACGGTCACGGACTCGACGGACTCGGGCGTCGCGTACGACCCCTGGGCGGTGTACGAGCCGTCCTTGTAAGCACCGGATGTGGCTCCGGCCGGGGCGGATGCGCCGGTCGACGGAGCGGTGCTCGATGCTGTGCTCGGTGCGGTGCTGGCGGCGGGGGTCCCCGTGCCTGCCGCGTCCTGGGCGGTCGAGCAACCGGCGAGCGCGAGCATCCCTGCGATGCCGGCGAACGCCGCCCCGACGCGGACGGGGCGGGGTACTGCGGTGGTGCGGATCATGACGGTCCTCCTTCTGCGGTGCCTCGCGGCCTGTCAGTACAACGCTAGTGACACGATGCAGGAGCGGGATCGGTTCAGACTCGGTGCCGCCTGTGAGACGGCGGGCGACGGATCAGGCCGCGCCGTCGAACATGCTCGTGACGGAGCCGTCCTCGAACACTTCGTGGATCGCGCGGGCCAGCAGCGGCGCGATCGGCAGGATGGTGAGCGTCGGGAAGCGCTTCTCGACCGGCACGGGGATGGTGTCGGTGACGACGACCTCGTCGATCGCCTCCGACTGCAGGCGCTGCGACGCGGGGTCGCTGAAGATCGCGTGGGTGGCGGCGACGATGACCTTGACCGCACCGCTGCTCTTGAGCGCCTCGGCGGCCTTCACGATGGTGCCGCCGGTGTCGATCATGTCGTCCACGAGCAGGCAGACCCGCCCCGACACGTCACCGACGATCTCGCTGACGGTCACCTGGTTGGCGACGTTCGGGTCGCGACGCTTGTGGATGATCGCGAGGGGGGCGCCGAGGCTGTCCGACCAGGTGTCGGCCACGCGCACGCGGCCGGTGTCGGGCGAGACCACCGTGAGCTTCGCGCGGTCGTCGGCGGTGAGCGTGTTCTGGAAGTACTCGAGCAGCACCGGCTTGGCGAAGAGGTGGTCGACCGGGCCGTCGAAGAATCCCTGGATCTGCGCGGCGTGCAGGTCGACGCTCATGACGCGGTCGGCGCCGGCGGTCTTGAACAGGTCGGACACGAGGCGGGCGCTGATCGGCTCGCGACCGCGGCCCTTCTTGTCCTGGCGCGAGTACGGGTAGTACGGCGCCACCACGGTGATGCGCTTGGCCGATGCGCGCTTGGCGGCGTCGAGCATGATGAGCGTCTCCATGAGCCACTCGTTGACCGGGGGGCCGAAGCTCTGGATGAGGAAGAAGTCGCATCCGCGGATCGACACCTCGAAGCGCGTGAGGATCTCGCCCGACGCGAACGTGCGGTACTCGGTGGGGACCAGCTCGGTGCCGAGCTGGGTGGCGACATCCACCGCCAGTTCGGGGTGGGAGCTGCCGCGCGCGATGACCAGCCGCTTCTTGGTCTTCGCTACCAGGCCCGGGGCGATGTCGTGCTCGCGGTCGAGTTCAACCGTCTTCCTCTTGCGCGTCATCGTCAGCCTTCTGTGCGGGCCGGGATCTCGCGGCGACGTCGGCCGCCTCGGTTCCCGGTCGGTTCGTCTCGACCCACCCCTCGACGTTGCGCTGAGGGGCGACGCTCAATGCCAGTGCGCCGGCCGGCACGTCCTTGCGGACGACCGCTCCGGCCCCGGTCTTGGCGCCGTCTCCGATCCTAACGGGCGCGACGAAGACGTTGTGCGAGCCGGTGTGCACGTGATCGCCGATCTCGGTGCGGTGCTTGGCGATGTCGTCGTAGTTGGCCGTGATGGCACCGGCGCCGAGGTTCACCCCCACCCCGATCGTCGTGTCGCCGATGTACGACAGATGCGGCACCTTGCTGCCGTCGCCGATCGTGGCGTTCTTCGTCTCGACGAACGTGCCGATCTTGCCGCCGGCGCCGAGCACCGTGCCCGGCCGCAGGTAGGAGAAGGGCCCGACCGTGGCGTCCGCGCCGATCACGGCGAGTGTGGCATCCGTGCGCTTGACCGTCGCGCCCGCGCCCACCTCGCAGTCGACCAGGGTCGTGTCGGGGCCGACCACGGCGCCCTCGGCGATCGTGGTGGCCCGCAGGATCTGGGTGTTCGGAAGCACCGTGACGTCGGCGGCGAGAGTGGCGTCGACGTCGATCCAGGTCGTGAGCGGGTCGACGATCGTCGCACCCGCCAGCTGCCAGCGGCGGACGGTGCGGGCGTTGAGCAGTCGTCCTGCCTCGGCCAGCTGGACCCGGTCGTTCACACCGAGCGCGACCCCGGCATCCGGCGCGGCCGCGGCGGCGACGCGCTCGCCCGCGTTGCGCAGCAGCGCCACGACGTCGGTGAGGTACTTCTCCCCCTGCGCGTTGGCGGTGCCCACGAGGGCGAGCTGAGCGCGCAGCAGGGGGGCGCGGAAGACGTAGACCCCGGCGTTGATCTCGGTGACGGCGGCCTCGTCGGGTGAGGCATCCTTCTGCTCCACGATGCGCCGCACGCCGCCGTCGGCGTCGCGGATGACGCGACCGTATCCGGTCGCGTCGGCCACGACCGCGCTCAGCACGGTGGCCGCCGCGGCGCTGCGGCGATGCGCGTCGATGAGCGCGGCGAGGGTCTCGGACTCCAGCAGCGGCACGTCGCCGCTCAGCACCAGCACATCGCCCTCGAAGTCGGGCAGCGCCGTGAGGGCGACCTCGACGGCGCGACCCGTGCCGGGGATCTCGTCCTGGTCGACCACCACGACGTCGGCGGCGCCCACGGCCTCGGCGACGCGTTCGCGCTCGTGGCGCACCACCACCAGCACCGACTCGGGCGCGAGGGCGCGCGCGGTGTCGAGCACGTGCCCGACCAGCGGCCGCCCGCCGATGGGGTGCAGCACCTTCGGGAGGCTCGACTTCATGCGCGTGCCCTGCCCCGCGGCGAGCACGACGACGGCCAGACGGGTCTCGATGTTCTGTGACATGCTCCGCCGCCAGGATTCGAACCTGGGCCTCACAGCTCCAAAGGCTGTCGTGCTGCCGTTACACCACGGCGGATCGACGCGACCGGAGGGCGCACCGCCCGTCAAGTCTGCCAGTCCGACGCGTCCATCGATAATGGAGCCATGGCTCAGGAGACCGACGAAGTCGACCGCATCGTCGGGGCGTGGGGCGTGCAGCGTCCTGATCTCGACTTCTCGCCGTTGGAGGTGCTCTCCCGTGTCGCGCGACTCTCCCGGCACCTCGACATCGCCCGGAAAGAGGCGTTCCGCCGCAGCGACATCGAGTCGTGGGAGTGGGACGTGCTGTCGGCGCTGCGACGCGCAGGAGTGCCGTATCAGTTGAGCCCGAAGCAGCTGCTGCAGCAGACATTGGTCTCCAGCGGAACCATGACCAACCGCATCGACCGTCTCGTCGGGCGCCGGTTCGTGCGACGCGAGGCCGACCCCGACGACGGGCGCAGTGTTCTGGTGACGTTGACCGAGGAGGGTCGGGTGCGGGTGGATGCCGCCATCACCCGCCTCGTCGACGCGGAGGCGCTCCTGCTCGACACCCTCTCGCGCGGCGACCGCGAGCGGCTCGCCGTGCTGCTGCGCAAGCTCAGTCTGGGGTTCGACGCGTGACCGAGGACGTGACCGCGTCGGAGTCGACGGCGGCGCCCCGGGCGGGGCGCTTCCGCGGGTGGTTCGACGCGCGCTTCCGCACGGCCGCTGCGATCTACGGGCTCATCGTGTTCGCGGCTTTCGTGACGATCGCCTCCGATCACGCCGTCGACGCGTGGGACATCCTCGACACCGCCGTGTGGACGCTCGTGGTGTTCTTCGTGGCGCACACGTTCGCGCACACGCTCACCGATCACGGCGAGCACGGACTCACGACGGCGACGCGCAACGCGATGCGGCACGCGTCGGGCATGCTGTACGCCGCGGTCCCCGCCGCGATCGTCCTGGTGGTGTGCGGCATCCAGAGCGTGCCGGCGGAGACCGCGTGGATCCTCGCCAGCTGGGCGACGATCGCGGTGCTGGCCGTGCTGGGCTACCTCGCCTACGCCCGCCGCACGCGCAACGTCGCACTGCGCCTGCTGGGCGCCCTGGGCACCGCGTTCCTCGGGTGGATCATCGTGATCCTGGAGTACGCGTTCCACTGATGCGCCGTCCGGGGGTGCCGACCCGCCGGAGCCCGGTCAGCCGAGCTGCTCGGTGAGCGCGAACCAGCGCTCCTCCATCGCCGCGACGTCGTCTTCGGCGGCCGCGATGTCGCTCATGCGGCGACCGAGGCCGGCGTAGTCGGACTGGTCGTGCTCGGCGAGGGCGGTGCGGGCGGCATCCACCTCTCCCTGCACCTTCGCGATGCGCCGCTCGAGGGCCGCGACCTCCTTCTGTGCGCTGCGCAGGTCGGCGCCCGACAGTCCCGACGGAGCGGGAGCGGATGCCGCGCCCGCCGCGGTGCGCGCGGGAGCGGCGTCGACGAGTGCGCGCAGCCGCAGGTACTCGTCCACGCCTCCGGGGAGGTGGCGCAGGCGGCCGGCGCCGTCGGAACCGGGCAGGATCGCGTACTGCTGGTCGGTGACGCGCTCGAGGAAGTAGCGGTCGTGCGAGACGACGATGAGCGTGCCCGGCCACGAGTCGAGGAGGTCCTCCATCGCCGCGAGCATGTCGGTGTCGAGGTCGTTCGTGGGCTCGTCGAGGATCAGCACGTTGGGCTGGTCCAGGAGCACGAGCAGCAGCTGCAGGCGGCGCTTCTGGCCGCCGGAGAGGTCTTTCACCGGCGTGGACAGCTGAGCGCTCGAGAAGCCGAGACGCTCGAGGAGCTGTCCCGGGGTGAGCTCCTGCGCCTTCGAGCCGGTGCCGAACGTGTAGCTCGTGCGCAGCCGTTCGATCACGAGGCGGACCGGGCTGTCGAGGTGCTGCTCGAGCTCGTCGAGGCGCTGGGTGAGGGTGCGCACCTGCACCGTCTTGCCGCGCTTGACCCGTCCCGAGGTGGGCTCCAGGGTGCCGGCCACGAGGCCGAGGAGAGTGGACTTGCCCGCGCCGTTCACGCCCAGGATGCCCGTGCGCTCCCCCGGCGCGATGCGCCACTCCACGTCGCGCAGCACGGCCTTGGGCTCGGTCGCCGGGCCTGCCGCGGGGAACTCCACGCCCGCGTCGAGGAGGTCGACCACGTCCTTGCCCAGGCGCGAGACGGCCAGCGACTGCAGGGCGACCTTGTCGCGGATCTCGGGCACGTCGGCGATGAGCTCGTTGGCCGCATCGATGCGGAACTTCGGCTTCGACGTGCGCGCCGGCGCGCCGCGGCGCAGCCACGCGAGCTCCTTGCGCGCGAGGTTCTGCCGGCGCTGCTCGATCGTCGCCGTCTGCCGGTCGCGCTCCACCCGCTGCAGGATGTAGGCCGCGTACCCGCCCTCGAACGGCTCGACGAGGCGATCGTGCACCTCCCATGTGGTGTTGCACACCTCGTCGAGGAACCACCGATCGTGGGTGACGACGAGCAGCCCGCCGGAGGAGGACGCCCAGCGGCGCTTCAGGTGCCCGGCGAGCCAGGTGATGGCCTCGACGTCGAGATGGTTGGTGGGCTCGTCGAGGAAGAGCACGTCCCAGTCGTGCGAGAGGAGCGCCGCCAGCGCGACGCGGCGGCGCTGACCGCCGGAGAGGTCGCCGAGCCGGGCGTCCCAGGGCAGCTCTCCGAGGAGGCCCGCGATGACGTCGCGCACGCGCGCGTCTCCGGCCCACTCGTGCTCCGCGCGGTCTCCGACCACGGCGTGGCCGATGGTCTCGTCGTCGTCGAGCGTGTCGGCCTGGTCGAGCACCCCGACCGTCACCCCGCCGCGCACCGTGACCCGGCCGCCGTCGGGGCTGCGCAGGCCGGCGAGCATGCCGAGCAGACTCGACTTGCCGTCGCCGTTGCGGCCGACGATGCCGATGCGATCCCCCTCGGAGATGCCGACGGTCACCGCGTCGAAGACGACCTTGGTGGGGTATTCGAGATGCAGGGACTCGGCCCCGAGAAGATGCGCCATATCCCTCCCAGGGTACGCGGGAACGGCGAACGGGCCGCCCGGTCATCGGACGGCCCGTTCGGGAGTGTATGCCTCAGCTCAGTCCGTTGTCGGACAGCCACTTCTTGGCGATGTCCGCGGGGGACTTCTGGTCGACGGTGCTCTCCACGTTGAGGGCCACGAGACCCTCGGGGGTGAGCTTGGCGCTGACCTTGTTGATGACGTCCTTGACCTGCGCGGCGACCTTCGAGTTCACGACCGGAACCACGTTCGACGACAGGAAGAGTCCCTTCGGGTCTTGCAGGACGACGAGGTTGTCGGTCTGGATGCGCGGCTCGGAGGTGTACACGTTGGCGATGTTGACGGTACCGGCGACGAGGTCGTCGACGGTCGTCGCGCCCGTGGCCGAGAAGGCGACGTCGACGCTGTACGTGTCCTTGAGGCCGGTGGGGCCGTAGGGGCGCTGGGCGAGCTCGGCGTTGCCGCCGAGCGTCAGCGGCTCGGTCACCTTCGAGAGGTCGGCGATCGTCTTGAGGTTGTACTTGTCGGCGAAGGCCTTCGTGACCGTGTACGAGTCGCCGTCGGTCGCGGTCGACTGGTCGAGCACCTCGAGCCCGGAGGGCAGCGCCTTCGGAAGGGCCGCGTAGACGTCGGCCGAGGTGCGGGCTGTGGTGGTCTTGTCGAAGAACTGCAGGAGGTTGCCGGTGTACTCCGGGAAGAGCGTGATGGTCCCGTTCTCGAGGAGCGGGATGTAGGCGTCGCGCTGGCCGATGGTGAACTTGCGGTCCACCGTCTGACCGGCGCCCTCGAGCGCCTGCGCGTAGATCTCGGCGATGATCTCGTTCGAGTAGTAGTCCTGCGAGCCGACGACGATGCTGCTGCCGCCGCCGCCCGCGCTCGCGCTGGAGCCGCTGTCGAGCGGGTTGCTCGACGCGCAGCCGGTGAGGGCGATCAAGGTGACGGTGGCGACCGCAAGACCGGTCAGGCCCTTCCGGGCTCGTGCTGTGAACATTGGGGTTCCTCTTTCTTGGTGGGGTGCTGTGCGATCGGGGTTCAGGAGGTCGCGCCCGGTGCGGCGGGAGCGAGCTGACCGCGCTCGAGGGAGCGCCGCGACTTCTTCGTCGCCGTGGGGGTTCCGGATGCCGCGGCACGGACGCCGCGTGGGACGACGGCGTGCTGCAGCAGGGCGAAGAGGCCGTCGAGCGCGAGGGCGAGCACCGCGACCAGGATCGCGCCGCCGATGATCACCTGCAGCTGCTGCAGGGCCAGACCGGTGATGATGTACTGCCCGAGTCCGCCCAGCCCGATGTAGGCCGCGATCGTGACGGTGGCCACGACCTGCAGGGACGCCGCGCGGATGCCGCCGACCAGCAGCGGGAGCCCCAGGGGCACCTCGATGCGCCAGAGGATCTGCCACTCGGTCATGCCCATCGACCGCCCGGCGTCGATCACCCGCCGGTCGATCGCCTCGAATCCGGTGTAGGCGCCCGCCAGGAGCGACGGGATCGCCAGGATGACGAACGTGATGACCGCGGCCTCGGGCTTGTGCAGCACGCCCAGCAGAAGCACGAGGAGCACCAGGAGGCCGAAGGACGGGATCGCACGCGCTGCGCCCGAGATGGCCACCGCGACCTCGCGTCCGCGCCCGGTGTGGCCGATGTACCAGCCGACCGGGATCGCGATGACCCCGGCGATGAGCACCGACACGGCGGTGTAGACGAGGTGCTGCACCGTGGCCTCGCCGATCGGCGCCGAGCCGGTGTCGCCGCCGAAGATCCACGCGATCGCGTCGAGGAAGAGGTTCATGCGCCGGCTCCCACGGCGAGTGCGGGGTTGCGCCGCGGCTTGGCTACGCGGACGCGCCGCGTCCACGGCATGAGCAGGCGCCCGATCAGCACCAGGACGAAGTCGATCAGCAGGGCGAGCACGACGACCGCGACGACGCCGGCGAACACCTCGGGGATGATGCGACGCTGCAGCCCGTTGGTGAAGAGATAGCCGAGATTGGTGATGCCGACGAGGACGCCGACGGTGGCCAGGGCGATCGTGCTCGCCGAGGCGACGCGCAGCCCCGCCAGGATGACCGGTCCGGCGAGGGGGAACTCGACGGCCCAGAACCGGCGGAACGCGCCGAAGCCGACGGCGGTGGATGCCTGGCGCACCCCGGAGTCGACCGAGTCGAGCCCGTCGGCGACCGAGCGCACCAGGATCGCGACGGCGTAGATGGTGAGCGCGACGATGAGGTTGGTCGGGCTGATGAAGGAGTACCACCCCGTCGCGGCGGGCAGCAGGATGAGCAGCGCCAGCGAGGGCACCGTGTAGAGCAGACCGGTGATCGTGATGACGCCGCTGCGCACCAGCTTGAACCGCCAGGCCACCCAGCCGAGCGGGATCGACAGCACGAAGCCGATCACCAGCGCGATCACGCTCTGCTGCAGGTGCACGAGCGTGAGCCCGGCGATCAGCCCGAAGTTGTCGACGACCCAGTTCATGGCGCGGCGCCGTCCACCGCGTCGGTCAGGAGCGCGCCCTGCGTGCGTCCCTCCCCGTCGACGACCACCGTGCCGTGCGGCGTCTGCTTCAGCCGCAGGGCCCGCTTGCCCTTGTCCGCGCCGATGAACGACGCGACGAAGTCGTCGGCCGGGTTCTCGAGGATCTCGTCGGGGCTTCCGACCTGCGCGATCTTCGCACCCTTCTCGAGGATGACCACCTGGTCGCCGAGCAGGAACGCCTCGTCGATGTCGTGGGTGACGAACACGATGGTCTTGCCGATCTCGTCCTGCAGGCGGATGAGCTCCTGCTGCAGCTCGGTGCGCACGATCGGGTCGACGGCGCCGAACGGCTCGTCCATCAGCAGGATGTTCGGGTCGGCCGCCAGCCCCCGGGCGACGCCGACCCGCTGCTGCTGCCCACCGGAGAGCTGGCTGGGATAGCGGTCGGCCATCGCCGTGTCGAGGCCCACCGTGCCCATCAGCTCGAGCGCCCGCGTGCGCGCCTGCTTGCGGTTCTGCCCCTGCAGCACCGGCACGGTGGCGATGTTGTCCGCCACGGTGAAATGCGGAAGCAGCCCGGAGTTCTGCATGACGTATCCGATGCCGCGCCGCAGCGCCACCGGCTGCTTGCCTGCGATGTCGTCGTCGTCGATGGCGATCGTCCCGGAGGTCGGCTCGACCATGCGGTTGATCATGCGCAGGAGGGTGGTCTTGCCGCACCCCGACGATCCGACGAAGACGGTGGTCTTGCGGGACGGGATGACGAGGCTGAAGTCGTCGACGGCGCGCGTGCCGTCGGGGAACTCCTTGGTCACGCGGGTGAACTCGATCACGACGTCTCCTCGTCGGAGGGCGCGCGCGCCGGAAGAGCGCGTGCAGCGATGTGCGGGGGTGTGAGGACGGCAGGCGGTCGACTCAGTCGACGACCTGCACTTCCTTCCAGAACGCCACGTAGCCGGAGAAGTCGGTGCCGACCTTCTCGATGGCGGTCGGATACGGCGTGGGGTACGACCAGGCGCGGTCAGCGAGACGCTGATCACCGGCCACCACCGTGAAGTACTGGGCGTCGCCCTTCCACGGGCAGGTGTACGGCGTGGACGTCTCCTCCAGCGCGCCGGGCGCGACGCTCGCCGGCGGGAAGTACCAGTTCCCCTCGATGCGGACGAGATCTTCTTCGGGGGCTTCGGCGATGACCGAACCGTCGAGTACAGCCTTCATGGATCCTCCCGGGGTGGGGTGAGATCCCCACGGTACCGCCGCCCGCCGACATGGGCGCCCCCTTGCCTCCCCGAAGACAGTGTAATGAACGCGGAGCCGCGCCGACAGGTGCCGACCGGCCCCGCGATCACATCAGCCGGGCGCCGGCCACGGGCCCGTGCACGTGCAGCGCGGTCCGTCCCGAGGCGGCCAGGGTGACCTGCAGCTCGAGCGCGGCCTCGGGCGTGCCGGTGAGGAACGCCAGCGTCGGACCCGACCCCGACACGATCCCCATGTGCGCGCCCGACTGTTCGCCGAGCTCGAGGACCGCGCGCAGGTCGGGACGCAGCGACAGCGCCGCGACCTGCAGATCGTTGCGGGCGTGCTCGGCGAGCGCGTCGGCGTCCCCGGCGCGCAGCGCGTGCAGCACCGCGGGGGCGACCGCGGGCGAGCGCGGCGGCGGAGCGATGTCGACGCCGTGGCGGTCGCGGAGCTCGTCGAGCCGGGAGTACACCTCGGGGGTGCTCAGACCCCCCTCGGCCGGCACGATCACCCAGTCGAAGCGGCCCTTCGCCAGCGCCGGGCTGAGCTGGTCTCCGCGCCCGGTGCCGATCGCGGTGCCGCCCATCAGTGCGAACGGCACGTCGGCGCCCAGACGGGAGGCCAGCCGCTGCAGCCCGGCGGTGCCGAGCTCGGCGCCCCATAGCGCGTCGCACGCGACGAGGGCTGCTGCGGCATCCGCCGACCCTCCGCCCATCCCGCCCGCGACCGGCACGTGCTTGACGATGTCGAGGTGGACGCCGCCGGTGTGGCCGACCTCCTTGGCCAGCAGACGCGCGGCGCGCAGCGCGAGGTTGCGATCGTCCTGCGGCACGCCGGACACGTCGACGGTGCCCGTGACCGCGATCGTGAAGTCGTCGGCCGGCTGCGCCCAGAGGTCCTCGTACAGCGACACGGCCTGATACGCCGACGCGACGTCGTGGTAGCCGTCGGGCTGCACATCGCCGACTTCGAGCGAGAGGTTGAGCTTTCCGGGCGCGCGCACATGCACGCGTCCGCCCGCCCAGGCCGCCGTCGAATCGGTCATGCGCTTCCGGTCACCTCGCGACGGCGGTCATCGGTTCGCCGACTCGGCCCACAGGTCGACGTCGATGGCATCCGAGAGCGCGTCGATCCGTTCGAGCTCCTCGGTGTCGAACGCCGGTCCGTTCATCGCCGCGATGTTCTCGTCGAGCTGCTCCGGCCGCGACGCGCCGATGAGCGCCGAGGTGACGACCGGGTTGCGCAGCACCCACTGGATGGCGAGCTGCGCGAGCGACTGGCCGCGCTCCTTCGCGATCACGTCGAGGCCGCGCAGCGCCGCACGCCCCTTCTCCGACACGTCACCGGCGGGCAGCGAGGAGCGCGTCTGCGAGCGGTCGGCCGGTCCGTCGCCGAGGTACTTGTCCGTCAGCAGGCCCTGCGCGAGCGGGGTGAACGCGATGGCACCCATCCCCTCCTGCTCGAGCACGCCGGTGAGCCCGTCCTCGACCCAGCGGTTGAGGATCGAGTACGCCGGCTGGTGGATCACCAGCGGCGTGCCGAGGGAGCGCGCCACGGCGGCCGCCTCGGCGGTGCGCTCGGCGCTGTAGGAAGAGATGCCCACGTAGAGCGCCTTGCCCTGGCGCACGAGCGTGTCGAGCGCGCCGATGGTCTCCTCGATCGGGGTGACCGGGTCGACGCGGTGCGAGTAGAAGATGTCGACGTAGTCGACGCTCATCCGCTTCAGCGACGACTCGGCGCTGGCGATCAGGTACTTCCGCGACCCGAAGTTGCCGTACGGACCGGGCCAGAAGTCGTAGCCGGCCTTCGACGAGACGATCAGCTCGTCGCGGTAGGGCGCGAAGTCCTCGCGCATCATGCGGCCGAAGTTCGTCTCGGCGGTGCCGTACGGCGGACCGTAGTTGTTCGCGAGGTCGAAGTGGGTGATGCCCTTGTCGAACGCGTGGCGCAGCACCGCGCGCTGACGGTCGAATGCGACGTTGTCGCCGAAGTTCCACCACAGGCCCAGCGAGATGGGCGGAAGGAACAGACCGGATGCCCCGACCTGGCGGTACTCGGTGAGGTCGTAGCGGCTCGGGGCCGCCGCATAGGGCCGGTGGATCTCGGGAATGCCGGTGGGGAAGCGAGGCTGGTCGGTCACGGTTCGAGGCTAGCGCGATCGGCGGGCGGGTGCCGATCCGCGCACCCGGTCGCCGCCCACGTCGGCGGGGTATGATCCCCACCCGCGCAACATCGCCGAAACGCAAGGTGTTTACGCTGGCCGCCTGCCGTATCCCGCGGCCCGAAGAGGAGCTCCTTGACGATCGCACTCACCGCTCTGCCCCGCGAACCTCGACCGTGGGCGGTGCTGCACACCCGCGACGATCTCGTGCTCGACCGCGGCATCCTGCATCTGCACAACGAAGACCTGACTCCGGATGCCGCCCGCACCGCCGATCTGCTGCTGCTGCGCGAGCTGCTCGACGCCGCCGGCGTGCCGGTGCTGCTCATCCGTCGCAGCGCCCGCGTGCCCGCCCTCGTGGTCGACGTCGACCACCGCGAGCGAGCATTCGCCGCGCTCAGCGCCGCGTGCGCGCGCGAGCCGCTGTACGCCAAGACCCGCGGCCGCCCCGCTGTGCCGCTCCCCGATCTTCCCGCCGCGACGAGCGGCCCGAGCGCCGTGCGGGTGTTCCGTCCGCGCGTGACGTCCACCGGTCTGCGGTACGGCGCCGGCACCGCCGTCGAGGTGGAGTTCTGGCGTTTCGGGCACCACACGGTCGAGGCACCGCACGAGAACGTGCTGACCCGGCGTATCACGCCGCGCGCCGATCTCGAGATGAGCACGGTCGAGGCGTACGGATGCTCGTGGTCGACGCTCCGCGGCATGTTCGACGCGCATCCCGGGGAGTTCGTCGACGAGGTCGACATGGTCTTCTCGTGGGTGGACGGCTCGTCCAGCGAGTTCCAGCGGCAGCGCGCCGCGCAGCTCGAGGAGTACGTCGTCGGCGACGGGGACGACGGCCCGGCCCGCTACCGCCACGTCGACGAGCTGCGCTACGCGCTGCGGAGCGTGCACATGCACGCCCCCTGGGTGCGGCGCATCTTCATCGCCACAGACTCCCCGAGGCCTGCGTGGCTCGCCGAGCACCCGAAGGTCACGCTGGTGCGCAGCGAGGAGTTCTTCCCCGACCTGTCGGTGCTGCCGATCCACAACTCGCACGCGGTGGAGTCGCAGCTGCACCGCATCGACGGACTGTCGGAGCACTTCCTGTACTCCAACGACGACATGTTCTTCGGCCGCGCCGTCGACCCCGACCTGTTCTTCTCCGCCGGTGGTGTCAGCAGGTTCGTCGAGAGCAGCGTGCGGATCGGGATGGGCGGCGCCCAGACGCACCGCAGCGGTCACGACAACGCCCTTCGGGTCAACCGCGCCTTGCTCCAGGAGCGGTTCGGACGGCTCATCACCGTCGATCTGCAGCACTGCGCGACACCGCTGCGCCGAAGTGTCATGGCCGAGTTGGAGTCGGAGTTCCCCGACGACTTCGCCCGCACCGCGGCATCCCGTTTCCGCTCGGCGACCGACATCTCGGTGACCAACAGCCTCTATCACTACTACGCGCTGCTCACGGGTCGCGCGATCGCGACGACGCGGCCGCGCGTGCGCTACGTGCAGACCACGCTCGCGCGGTCGCTGGCGCGAATGGAGAAGCTCGCGGAGCGGAACGACACCGACATGTTCTGCCTGAACGACGGCGGCGAGTCGGAGGTGCCCGAAGCCGTGCGGGTACGGGCGGTCCAGTCGCTGCTCGGGCGCATGTTCCCGATCGCCGCCCCGTGGGAGCGGCCGGGGGTCAGCGCAGCACCCGCAGCGGCTCCGTCGGCGGCGAGATCCGGCGGGCGGCGCTGAGGGGCGATTCGACACCGGCCTGGCGCAGCCGGCGCTGCGCCTCGTCGGCGTCGATGTGCTCGAGCGCCTGCGCGGGCTCCATCGGAACCACGGAGTGCACCACCGTCTCGTCGTAGACGTGCACGAGGTTGAACGACCGCGCGCCGTCCTGCGGACGCGTGCCGCCCACCGGCACCGTGAGGTCCTGTGCGTAGCAGGTGGAGGACGCGACCGACACCGGGATGCCGGCGAACGTGGCGAACGTGGAGTAGTGCAGGTGCCCGGCGATGATGGTGCGCACGTCGCTGCCGCGCAGCACGTCGGCGAGGCGACGCTGGTCGCGCAGCTCGACGCTCGCCGCCAGCGGGAGCACGGCCGGTACGGGCGGGTGATGCATCGCCAGGATCGATCCGAGCGGCGCCGGGGTAGCGAGCACCTCGGCGAGCCACGACAGCTGCGCGTCGGTGACCTCGCCGTGGTGGGCGCCGGGCACCGAGGTGTCGAGCGTGATGAGGCGCAGGCCGTCGAGTTCATCCACCCGGTCGACGGGGGCCGCGGGGTCTGCGGGATGCTGGTCCCACAGCTGCGCGCGGAAGGCGGCGCGGTCGTCGTGGTTGCCCATCACCCAGACGACGGGGGCCCCGAGTCGCTCGGCGAACGGCTCCACGAGGGAACGCAGAGCCGCATACGCCTCGCTCTCGCCGAGGTCGACGAGGTCGCCGGTGAAGACGATCGCGTCGGGCGCGACACCGGACGCCTCGATCGCTGCGAGAGCCCCGGCGAGGTGTTCACGGCCGTCGACGGTGTCGAACAGCAGGGGTCCGGGAGCTCGCAGGTGGGTGTCGCTCAGGTGGAGCAGGACGCGCTCCGGCGCATCGTATTCCGTGGAGCGCATCCTGTTCTCTCCCTCTGGAGCGCACGATTCCGCGGAAAACCGCGATGGCTGATGTTACCGGCATGTTTCGTGGCACCTCTGGAAACGACACGTGACGTCACGATCAACAGCCGGGAAACATCGACCTCAGGCGGCGAGGGCCGCCGCCCGCGCGATCCGCTGGAAGTCGTCGACCGAGAGCTCCTCGCCGCGTGCCGTCGGGGCGACTCCGGCCGTCTCCAGCACCGCGGTGGCCTCTGCGGCCGTGCCGCCGAGCACGCCCGCCAGAGCCTGCCGGAGCATCTTCCGGCGCTGCTGGAACGCGGCGTCGACGATGCGGAACGTACGCAGCCGCTCGTCGTCGCCACCGCGGGGCGAGGCATCCCGCGCGAAGGCGACCAGGACGGAATCGACGTTGGGCACCGGCCAGAACACCTGGCGCGAAACCGTGCCGGCCAGGCGCCACGGACCGTACCAGGCCGCCTTGACGCTGGGCGCGCCGTACACCTTCGATCCGGGCGGGGCGGCGAGGCGCTCGCCGACCTCGGCCTGCACCATCACGACGCCGCGCTGTAGGGCGGGGAACGTCTCGAGGAAGTGCAGCAGCACGGGCACCGACACGTTGTAGGGCAGGTTCGCGACGAGCACGGTGGGTTCGCCGGGCAGGTCGCTCACGCGCAGCGCGTCCGCGTCGACGACGTCGAGGGCACCGGCGGTCACGCCGTGCGCAGCCGCGGTCTCGGGCAGGCGCGCGGCGAGACGGTGATCGATCTCCACGGCGGTGACGGATGCTCCGATCTCCAGGATCGCGAGGGTGAGGGACCCGAGACCCGGCCCGACCTCGACCACCCGCTCGCCCGCGCGCACCCCCGCCACCTGCACGATGCGGCGCACCGTGTTGGCGTCGACCACGAAGTTCTGCCCCAGCTTCTTGGTCGGGGTGACGTCGAGCTCGGCCGCCAGGGTGCGGATCTCGGTCGCGCCGAGGAGGGTGACGGGCATGATCTCACTGTAACGACCCGCGCGCAGCCTCCCTGCCGAGAGTGCCCACCCGCCGCTAGGGTGGCGCCATGACCGACGCCGGCGCTGTTCCAACGGGTTCGTTCTCGCTCCGCAGTCCCCTCGGACGGCGCGCCGTCGGGCTGTCGGTCGCCGCCGCGGTCGGCGGGTTCCTGTTCGGCTTCGACTCGTCGGTGATCAACGGCGCCGTCGATGCGATCGACGGCCACTTCTCGACCGGTCCGGTGCTCACCGGCTTCGTGGTGGCGGTGGCGCTGCTGGGCTGCGCGGTGGGCGCGATCCTCGCGGGCAACCTCTCCGACCGCTGGGGCCGGCTGCGCGTCATGATGCTCGGCGCCGCGCTGTTCCTGATCAGCTCGATCGGCGCGGGTCTCACCTTCAGCGTGCCCGACCTCATCCTGTGGCGCGTGCTCGGCGGCCTCGGCATCGGCATCGCCTCCGTCGTCGCTCCGGCCTACATCGCCGAGATCGCGCCGCGGCAGATCCGCGGGGCGCTGGCCTCGCTGCAGCAGCTGGCCATCACGCTCGGCATCTTCGCGGCGCTCCTCAGCGACGCGGTGCTCGTGTGGGGTGCCGACGGCAGTGCATCGAATCCGCTGTGGTTCGGGCTGGAGGCGTGGCGCTGGATGTTCCTCGTCGGCGTCGTGCCGGCGGCGGTCTACGGCATTTTGGCCTTCACGATGCCGGAGTCGCCGCGATACCTCCTGGCGAAGGGACGCACCGACGAGGCGCGGGCGATCTTCGCCCAGTTGGTGGCGCCCGCCGATCTCGATCAGACGGTGCGGGAGCTGACCAACACGATCGAGGCCGACCGCAAGAACGCCGGGGTGTCGATCCGTGGTCCGGTCCTGGGTCTGCAGGGGATCGTCTGGGTCGGCATCATCCTGTCGGTGTTCCAGCAGTTCGTCGGCATCAACGTGATCTTCTACTACTCCACGTCGCTGTGGAAGTCGGTCGGCTTCGACGAGTCCGCGTCGCTGGGGATCGGCGTGTTCACCTCGACGGTGAACGTGCTGGTGACGCTCGTCGCGATCTTCCTGGTCGACCGGGTGGGGCGCAAACCCATCCTGCTGACCGGGTCGGTGATGATGACGCTGTCGCTGGCGGCGATGGCGGTGTGCTTCCTGTTCTCCGTGACGGATGCTCAGGGGGCCGTGACGCTGCCGGCACCGTGGGGCCCGATCGCGCTCGTCGCGGCCAACCTGTTCGTGATCGGGTTCGGAGCCTCGTGGGGACCGTTGGTGTGGGTGCTCCTGGGCGAGATCTTCCCGAGCCGCATCCGTGGAAAGGCGCTCGGCGTGGCGGCCGGTGCGCAGTGGGTGGCGAACTTCCTCATCACGGTGAGCTTCCCGGCGATGAGCGCGTGGTCGCTCCCGCTCACGTACGCGATGTACGCCGCGTTCGCAGCCCTGTCGTTCTTCTACGTCGCGTGGAAGGTGCCCGAGACCAAGGGCATGGACATCGAGCAGACCGAGACGCTGTTCGTGCAGAAGCCGCGCGCGTAGGGACGATGGCGTGTCCGAGGGCGCTCCTAGACAGAGCGGATGCCCCGGCTCGTCGATCTGATCGCACCGCGCCGACTCGGCACCGACTTCCGGTGGCTGCTCGCGTCGTCGTGGACGAGCAACATCGGCGACGGCATCGCCCTGTCCGCGGCGCCGCTGCTCATCGCGTCGCTCACGTCCTCGCCGCTGCTGGTGGCCGCCGGGGCCATGATGCAGTTCCTGCCGTGGCTGCTGTTCGGCCTGCTCGCCGGATCGGTCGCCGATCACCACGACCGGCGTCGCCTCGTGATGGTCGCGAACGCCTCGCGCGCGGTGGTGGTGGCCGCTCTCGTCGTCTTCCTCCTCACCGGGCACGCGTCGGTGTGGATCGTCCTGGCGACGTCGTTCCTCTACGGCACCGCCGAGGTGTTCGCCGATTCGGCCGGCAGCACCCTGCTGCCGATGCTCGTGAAGCCCGCCGACCTCGGCGTCGGCAACGCCCGTCTGCAGGCCGGCTTCCTCGTGGCCAACCAGCTCGCCGGTCCCCCGCTCGGCGCCTTCCTGTTCGCCGCGGCATCCTTCTGGCCGTTCCTCGTGCAGATCGTCTGCGTGAGCCTCGCCGTCGTGCTGATCGCCCGCATCGCCCGCACGCCGGTCCCGGCCCGCGAGGAGGGGATGCCGGAGCGCTCGGCGCACCCGATCCGCGAGGGGCTGCACTGGCTGCGCGCCCACCCGCCCGTGCGCACCCTCGTCGTGATCATCCTCGTCTTCAACGTCACATGGGCAGCGCCCTGGGGCATCCTCGTGCTCTACGCCACCGAGCACCTGCACATGGGGCCGGTCGGGTTCGGTGCGCTCACCACCGCGGCCGCGCTGGGCGGACTCGCCGCCACGGGCGCCTTCGGATGGCTCGAGCGACACGTGTCGTTCGCGACGCTCATGCGGATCTGCCTGTCGCTGGAGGTGGTGATGCACCTCGCGTTCGCGCTCACCACCTCGGGCGTGATCGCGCTGGCGATCATGTTCGTCTTCGGCGCCTACGCCTTCGTCTGGGGCACGATCTCCACGACGGTGCGTCAACGCCTCGTGCCGATGCATCTGCAGGGGCGCATCGCGTCGGTGAACATGGTCGGCGTCTTCGGCGGGCTGGTCATCGGCCAGTTCCTCGGCGGTCTGATCGCCCAGACGTGGGGGCTCACGGCTCCGTGGTGGTTCGCCTTCGCCGGGGCGGCGGTGACCCTGATCGCCGTCTGGCGCTCGATCTCGGCGATCGTCGCCGCGCCGACGGCGATCGTCGACGCGGACGAGCCCGGTCAGTCCGCGAACGAGCCGTAGACCGCGAGGGTGTTCGCGGCCAGCTGCGCGCAGAGCGCGTCCAGTTCAAGTCCGAGCTCGGCGGCGAGGAAGCGCACGGTGACCGGGATGAGGTACGGCGCGTTGGGACGACCGCGGTGGGGCACAGGGGTGAGGAACGGGGCATCCGTCTCCACCAGGATCCGCTCGAGCGGGGTCACGGCGAGCGCGTCGCGGAGGTTCTGCGCGTTCTTGAACGTGACGTTTCCGGCGAAGCTCAGGTAGTACCCGGCATCGGCGGCCACGCGGGCCATCGTCTCGTCGCCCGAGAAGCAGTGGAACACCGTGCGCTCGGGTGCTCCCACCCGCGCGAGCGTCTCGAGCACCGCATCGTGCGCATCGCGGTCGTGGATCTGCATCGCGATGCCGTGCTTCTTCGCCAGCGCGATGTGCGCCTCGAAGCTCTCGTGCTGCGCCGGGAGACCGTCGGCGTCGGTGCGGAAGTAGTCCAGGCCCGTCTCTCCGATCGCGCGGACGCGGGGCTGGGCGGCGAGCTCGTCGATCGCCGCGATGGCCTCGCCCAGCCGCCCCGCCGCCGCGTAGGCCGGCGCCTCGTTCGGGTGGATGGCGACGGCCGCGAGCACGCGGGGATGGGATGCCGCGGCCCATGCCGACCAGCGGCTGGACTCGACGTCTCCCCCGGCCTGCACGACCCCGATCACGCCCACCGCGACGGCGCGCTCGAGCTGCTCGTCGAGGGACAGGCTCGACCCGTCCTCGATCTCGAGGTGCGTGTGGTTGTCGTACACCGGGACGGGCAGGGCCTCGGGCGCCGCCGGATAGCTGACGTCTCGGCGGCCCTCGCCCGAGCGTTCGCGGACGTACTGACTGGGATCGGTCACGTCAGGCGGACTGCTCGACGCGCGGGAACAGCGGCGCGAGGCCGTTGACCGACGTGCCCGGGCGGAGTGCGCCCCATGCGCCGGCGCCGCGCAGCGGCTGATCCTGCAGGCGGCCGAGCGTCTCGGCGGCGCCGAGCGCGACCCACAGCTTCTCGGTCGCGACCGGCATCACCGGCGACAGCAGCACCGCGAGCGCACGCAGGCCGTCGGCCGCCGTGTACAGCACGGCGCCCAGCCGCGAGCGCTGCGCGTCGTCCTTCGCGAGCGCCCACGGCTCGTTGTCGGTGATGTAGGCGTTGAGCGCGTCGACGATCGTCCAGATCGACGAGATCGCCTCGTCGATGCGGAACCGCTCGATCGCCGCGTCGGCGGAGGTCGCGGCATCCGCCACCGTCTGATGGATCGCGAGGTCGCCGGCGGAGTACTCCCCCGGCGGCGGCACGATCCCTTCGAAGTAGCGCTCGATCATCGCGACGGTGCGCGAGGCGAGGTTGCCGAAGCCGTTGGCGAGCTCGGCCTGGTAGCGGGCCGAGAGGTCCTCCCACGAGAACGAGCCGTCCTGCCCGAACGCGATCGCCGACAGGAAGTAAAAGCGGTACGCGTCGGAGCCGAAGACGTCGGTGATCTCGGTGGGTGCGATGCCGGTGAGCTTCGACTTGGACATCTTCTCGCCGCCGACCAGCAGCCAGCCGTGCGCGAAGACGCCGCGGGGCACCTCGACGCCGGCGGCCATGAGCATGGCGGGCCAGATGACGGCGTGGAAGCGCAGGATGTCCTTGCCGACCACGTGGTACGCGGGCCACCGGCGCGCGAACTCCTCCGGGTCGGCGCCGTAGCCCACGGCGGTGGCGTAGTTCAGCAGGGCGTCGACCCACACGTAGATGACGTGGGACTCGTCCCACGGCACCTGGATGCCCCAGTCGAACGTCGACCGCGAGATCGACAGGTCCTTCAGCCCGTTCTTCACGAACGAGACCACCTCGTTGCGCGCCGAGTCGGGACGGACGAAATCGGGCACGGTCTTGTAGAGCTCGAGGAGCCGGTCCTGGAACTCGCTGAGCTTGAAGAAGTAATTCTTCTCCTGCAGCAGCTCGAGCGGGATCGAGTGGATCGCGCACACCTTGAGGCCCTCGAACGGACCGGTGCCCTCGACGATCTCCGCCTCGGTCTTGAACTCCTCGCAGCCGACGCAGTACAGCGCCTCGAACTCCCCGGCGTAGATGTAGCCGCGGTCGTAGAGCGCCTGCACGAACTGCTTGACGCGTTCCTCGTGCCGCGGCTGGCTGGTGCGGATGAAGTCGTCGTTGGCCACGTCGAGCGTCGTCAGCAGCGGGAACCACGACTCGCTCACGAGCTTGTCGACCCACTCCTGCGGGGTCGCCCCGTTGGCGGCGGCGGCGCGCATCATCTTCTGGCCGTGCTCGTCGGTGCCGGTGAGCATCCAGGTGTCGTCGCCGGACTGCCGGTGCCAGCGCGCGAGCGCGTCGACGGCCACGGTGGTGTAGCCGTGGCCGATGTGGGGTACGTCGCTCGGGTAGTAGATCGGCGTCGTGATGTAGAAGGAGCCGGAAGTCACTTCACGATTCTAGATCGGCGGGATGCTGCGGCTCCCCGCTGTGACGGCGCCGCCGCCGCGCGTGCGTCAGCCGCGGACGGCGAGCGCGGCCTGGTACAGCTCGCGCGAGGAGTGCCCTGTGTGCGCGGACACCTCGGACGAGGCATCCTTCAGTCGCACCCCCGTGCGCACCAGCTCGAGCACCTGGGTGACCGCGTCGGGGAACTCGACCGTGCGCGGAGCCGCGCCCTCGACGACGATGACGACCTCGCCGCGCACTCCCGCCTCCGCCCACGTGGCGAGTTCGCCGAGGCCGCCGCGGGCGACCTCCTCGTAGAGCTTGGTGAGCTCGCGGCACACGGCGGCGCGGCGGTCGGCTCCGAAGGCGACCGCCATGTCGGTGAGGGTCGCCGCCACGCGTGTGGGCGCCTCGAAGAACACCATGGTGCGCGGCTCGGCGGCCAGGGCGCGCAGCGACGACGCCCGCTCGCCGGGCTTGCGGGCGACGAATCCCTCGAACGTGAAGCGGTCGGTCGGCAGCCCCGAGACGGCGAGCGCCGTGACGACCGCACTCGGACCGGGGATAGCCGTCACGGCTACGCCCGCGGCGACCGCGGCGGCGACGAGGCCGTAGCCCGGATCGCTGACGGTGGGCATGCCGGCGTCGCTGACGACGAGCAGGTCGCGCTCGGCGGCGAGGGCGGCGAGCTCCGCGGCGACCTGCTTCTCGTTGTGGTCGTGGAGGGCGATGAGCCGCGGACGGTTGGCCACCCCGAGGGCGGCGAGCAGTCTCTGGGTGGTGCGGGTGTCCTCGGACGCGACGACCTCGACGGTCTCGAGCATCTCGATCAATCGCGCCGACGCGTCGCCGAGATTGCCGATCGGGGTGGCGGCGAGGATCAGCATCGTCCCAGTCTGACACCGACCTTAGGCTGGTCGTCGTGACGACGACCGCCGAGCCGCTCATCCCCGGCCCCCCGCCGCTGCCGTCGCGGCTGTCGGTGTACGACCGGTGGATGCTGCGCCTCGCCGGCGACGCGCAGCGGCAGCGTCTGCTGAGGTGGCTGGTGCCGACCGTGATCACGGTGGTCGCCGGCATCCTGCGCCTGGTCAATCTCGGGCATCCGCACGCGCTGGTGTTCGACGAGACCTACTACGTCAAGGACTCCTTGAGTCAGTGGAACCTCGGGTACCCGGCCACGTGGCCGGACGGCGCCGATGCCCGGTTCGTGGCCGGAGAGCCGGACATCTTCACCACCATCGGCAGCTTCGTGGTGCATCCGCCGCTGGGCAAGTACCTGATCGGCGCCGGGATGGCGCTGTTCGGAGCCGCGGACTCGGCCGGCTGGCGCTTCGCGACGGCGGTCTTCGGCACGGCGCTGGTCCTCGTGGTCTACCTGGTGGCCAAGTCGCTGACCGGGTCGCTGCCCTTCGCGACGGTCGCCGGCACTCTGATGGCGGTCGACGGCCTCGCGATCGTGCTGAGCCGTGTCGCCCTGCTCGATGTCTTCCTCGCCTTCTTCGTGCTGCTCGCGTTCTGGTTCGTGGTCCTCGACCGCCGGCGTCACACCGCGCGGCTCACTGCCGCCGTCGCCGCGCGCGCCGAAGGATCGGGCGCCGTGTCGCTCGGGCCGGTGTACTGGAATCGGCCGTGGCTGATCGCCGCCGGCGCCGCCCTCGGCGCGGCGACGGCCGTGAAGTGGTCGGGGCTCTATGCGATCGCCGCGATCGGGGTGTACGTCGTGGTGTCCGACGCCCTGGCCCGTCGCCGCGTCGGGGTGACGTTCTGGCCGACGGATGCCGCGTTCCGCCAGGGACTCGTGTCGTTCGTGCTGCTCGTCCCGATCGCCTTCGTCGTCTACCTCGCGTCGTGGACGGGGTGGCTGACCTCGGAGGGCGGCTACGACCGGCATGCGATGGACGCGTCGCCGGCGACCGGATTCTGGTCGTGGGTGCCCCTGCCCCTGCAGAACCTGTGGGCGTACCACCAGGCGATGTACGGCTTCCACGTCGGTCTGACCTCTCCGCACGGGTATGCGAGCCCGGCGTGGCAGTGGCCCTTCCTCGTGCGTCCGACGTCGATGTACTACCACCAGGACAACTTCGGCGAGGCGGGCTGCGGAGTCGTGAACGGGTGCGTGCAGAACGTGTACAGCATGCCGAATCCGCTGATCTGGTGGGCCGGGGTCGCGGCGGTGCTGTACCTCGTCGTGCGGCTCGTGGTGCGCCGCGACTGGCGGCACGCGGTGGTGCTGACGGGGGTCGTCGCGACCTACGTGCCGTGGCTGCTCTACCCCGAGCGCACGATCTTCGAGTTCTACACGATCGCGATCCTGCCGTTCATGGTGCTGGCCCTCGCGTTCGCGCTCCGCGACATCGCGGGGGCGGCGACCGCGACGGCGGAGCGGCGCAAGAGCGGTCAACGCGTGGTGTGGGTCTTCCTCGCGTTCGCGCTGACCCTGTCGGCGTTCTGGTATCCGATACTCACCGCGATGCCCGTGCCGTACGACTTCTGGCGGGCGCACAACTGGTTCCAGACCTGGGTCTGAGCTCCGGGTCGGGCGCCCGCCGAAGGCGCGGTCGGGTGACGTCGTCGGGTCAGTTGACGTCGTCGGGGTGACTGCCCACGCGGCCCGAGCCGTCGAGCGGGTCGAGGGCGTCGATGGCCGCCATCTCGGCGTCCGTCAGCGCGAAGTCGAACACCTGGATGTTCTCCTCCAGCCGCTCGCGCCGCACCGACTTGGGGAACACCACGAAGCCCTTCTGCAGGTGCCAGCGCAGGACCGCCTGCGCGGGGGTCTTGCCGTGCGCCTCGGCCGCGTCGGCGACGGCCGGCAGGCCGAAGAGGTCGTACTTGCCCTGCCCCAGCGGACCCCACGACTCGATGCGCACGTCGTGCTCCGCAGCCCACGTCGTGATGTCGCGGCGCTGATGGGCCGGGTGCAGCTCGATCTGATTCACCGCGGGGGTGACCCCGGTCTCGGCGACGATGCGGTCGAGGTGCGGCACGAGGAAGTTCGACACGCCGGCCGAGCGGGTGAGCCCGCGGTCGCGGATCCCGACCAGCTTCTCCCACGCGTGCACATAGTTGTCGCGGGCCGGCGTCGGCCAGTGCACGAGGTAGAGGTCGACGTGGTCGAGCCCGAGCTTGCCGAGGCTCTCCTCGATCGCGCGGTCGGGCTCGTCGCCGTCGTGCCGGTCGTTCCACAGCTTGGTGGTGACGTACAGGTCGTCGCGGGCGATGCCGCTGGCGGCGATCGCCGCACCCACACCCTCTTCGTTCCCGTAGATCGCGGCGGTGTCGATGTGGCGGTAGCCGACCTCGAGCGCCTCGCTGACGGCGCGTTCGGCATCCTCCGCGGGCACCTTGAAGACGCCGTAGCCGAGCTGGGGAATCGAGTGGCCGTCATTGAGCGGCACCGTGGGAATGGTCATGCTTCCAGCCTAGGAGGACTCACGGAGGCAGGAGCATCGGCGGAAACAGTCCCGCATCGGGATCGGCGGCGCGGGGCGCCTCCGTCTGCCGCCCGCGTCGGCCGGGAGTCCGAGGCCGTCCGACCGCCGGTTCCGGAGCGGGAGGCCAGCTGACGATCGGGTCATAGTCCTGGAGATTCTCGGCGTCCCATCCGACGGCACGATCGAGCTTCCAGCGAAGGTCTGCGACGGCGTGCTCGATCACATCCATGCCACGGAAGCCGAGTCGGTACCACCGCCATGGGCCGTCGATGCGGGCGTCGACGAGCCCGGCCAGCCGGAGGATGCCGAGGTGCTTCGACACCGCGGTCCGGCTGATCCGGAACTCCCCGCCCACGACCTCGGCGAGCTGGCCGGCGGTGTGTTCGCCCGACGCGAGGATGTCGACGATCCGCCGGCGAGCGGGATCGGCCAGCGCCGCGAACGGATTCATGCGTTGACGGTATTGCCCGGCGAAGCCGTCGTCGTGAGCGGACGACGATTCGGGGATGCCTCGTCTTCCGCACGTCGTTGTGGAGGAGCCGGCGCCGCTCGGCGCCCTCATTTGGACGGAATCCGGCGCGCAGACATTCTCTCCAGCGCAGTGAACTTCCCGCTCACGCGACCCGAGAACTCGCACGCTCGATGAACCTCCCGGTCACGCGACCCGCGGATCCACCCGCACGATGAACCTCCCGCTCACGCGACCCGCGGATCCACCCGCACGATGAACCTCCCGCTCACACGACCCGCGGATCCACCCGCACGATGAACCTCCCGCTCACACGACCCGGGAACTCAGACGCTCAATGAACCTCCCGCTCACACGACCCGGGAACTCAGACGCTCAATGAACCTCCCGCTCACACGACCCGGGAACTCAGACGCTCAATGAACCTCCCGCTCACACGACCCGGGAACTCAGACGCTCGATGAACCTCCCGCTCACGCGACCCACGGATCCCCCGCACGATCATCGGAACGGATGGGCGACCCACAGAACCGAGCGATCGTGTGAACGAGAGGTTCACCGCGCTGGAGGCGAGGCCGACCGCCACCGATCCGAGCACATCCGCGCCTCACCGAACCAGGACGTCGCGTGAACGAGAAGTTCAACGCGCTGGAGAGAATGTCTCGACGGACGATCACGAATGAGCATTCAACGCCGGCGGCGGCGAACGAGGCCGTCGGCGGCAGTACGATCGAAGGCTGTGTCGTCGCCCGAACCCGTGATCTTCTACCCGCCAGAGCTGCCCGTCAGCGCCGCGCGGGACGAGATCGCGCGTGCGATCGCGACCTCGCAGGTCGTGATCGTGGCCGGCGCCACCGGGTCGGGGAAGACCACCCAGCTGCCCAAGATCTGCCTCGAGCTCGGCCGCACCCGCATCGCGCACACCCAGCCGAGACGCATCGCCGCCCGCACGATCGCCGAGCGCATCGCCGAGGAGCTGCAGGTGCCGCTCGGCACCACCGTCGGCTACAAGGTGCGCTTCACCGACAACGTCTCCGACGACACCGCGATCGCGCTGATGACCGACGGCATCCTGCTCAACGAGATCCACCGCGACCGGCTGCTCCGCCGCTACGACACGATCATCATCGACGAGGCGCACGAGCGCTCGCTCAACGTCGACTTCCTCATCGGCTACCTCACGCGGATCCTGCCGCAGCGCCCCGACCTGAAGGTGATCGTCACGAGTGCGACCATCGACCCCGAGAGCTTCGCGACGCACTTCGCGGATGCTTCGGGCCGGCCGGCCCCGATCGTCGAGGTCTCGGGGCGCACGTTCCCGGTCGAGATCCGCTATCGCGGCCAGGACGACAGCGACGACGACGCTCCGGCAGGTTCGGCGAGCGGGAGCGGTTCGGCGAGCAGGAGCGGTTCGGCGAGCGGCGGAGACGACGACGAGGTCGGCGCCATCGTCGCGGCGCTGCGGGAACTCGACCGGGAGCCTGCGGGCGACGTGCTGGTGTTCCTCCCCGGCGAGGCCGAGATCCGCGATGCCGCCGACGCGGTACGCGGCGCCTACGCCAAGGACGCCGCCCCCACCGAGGTGCTCCCCCTCTTCGGACGCCTCTCCGCCGCAGAGCAGCATCGGGTGTTCGAGCGGTCGACGATCCCCGGCGTGCGACGCCGGGTCATCCTCTCCACGAACGTCGCCGAGACGAGCCTCACGGTCCCCGGCATCCGGTACGTCGTCGACACCGGCACGGCACGCATCTCCCGGTACAGCGCGCGCACGAAGATCCAGCAGCTGCCGATCGAGGCGGTGTCGCAGGCATCCGCTCAGCAGCGCTCCGGACGCGCCGGGCGCACCGCGCCGGGGATCGCGATCCGGCTGTACTCCGAGGCCGATTTCGACGGACGACCCGAGTTCACCGAGCCGGAGATCCTCCGTACGAGCCTGGCGGCGGTCATACTCCAGATGCTGTCGCTCGGCTTCGGCGACATCGCCGCGTTCCCGTTCCTCACGCCACCGGACTCGCGCGGGGTGAAGGCCGCGCTCGACCTGCTGATCGAGCTCGGCGCCGTGACCGCCCCGCGCGGGCAGGGGGAGCCGACGCTCACCGCTCGCGGGCGCGAGATCGCGCGGCTGCCGATCGATCCCCGTTTCGCCCGCATGCTCGTCGAGGCCCGCGCATCGGGCGTGCTCCCGCCCGTGCTCGCCATCGTCGCGGGCATGTCGATCCAGGACGTGCGCGAACGACCCGAGGACCGTCGCGAGGAGGCCGACCGGGCGCACGCGCGGTTCACCGACCCCACCAGCGACTTCCTCAGCATGCTGAGCCTGTGGAACCACCTGCAGGAGAAGCAGGCCGAGCTGGGATCGAGTGCGTTCCGCCGCCTCTGCCGCGCGGAGCACCTGAACTACGTGCGGGTGCGGGAATGGGTCGATGTGCACCGGCAGCTGCGCTCGCTCCTCGGCGGCCGGCGAGACCGCCGGTCCGGGTCGGGGACCGAGGGCTCCGGCGCCGCGATCACCGCGGACCCGGACGCCGTGCACAAGGCGATCCTGTCGGGTCTGCTGTCGCAGATCGGCATGCTCGACGATCGCGCGCGGGCCAAGGCATCCGCTGGTCGTCCCGCGCCCGGCGAGTACCTCGGCGCCCGCGGTACGCGATTCGCGGTCTTCCCCGGTTCGGGGCTGAAGAAGAAGCGCCCCGACGCGGTGATGGCGGCCGAGCTCGTCGAGACGTCGCGCCTGTTCGCGCGCACCGTGGCCGCGATCGATCCCGCGTGGGCCGAGCCGCTCGCCGGCGACCTCGCCAAACGGCAGCTGAGCGACCCGCTCTGGTCGAAGGATGCCGGCGCGGCTGTCGCCGCCGAGAAGGTCACCCTCTTCGGGGTCGAGATCGTGCCGCGGCGGCGCGTGCAGCTCGCCCGTTTCGACCCGGCGCTCGCGCGCGAGCTTTTCCTGCGCCATGCGCTCGTCGAGGAGGACTGGGATCCGTCGCACCTGGACAAGCGCCTCACCGCCTTCCTGCGCCGCAACGTCGAGCAGCGCCGGCGCCTGGAGAAGATCGAGGAGCGCGAGCGGCGGCGCGACATCCTCGTCGGCGATGAGGCCGTGTTCGCGTTCTACGACGCCCGCATCCCCCGCGACGTGTACGACGCCCGCTCGTTCGAGTCCTGGTGGAAGGATGCCTCGGCCCGCACGCCGCGCCTGCTCGATCTGACCGAGGCCGACCTCCTCGACGAGAACGCCCGCCGCGACGAACGCGATTTCCCCGCGCGGTGGACGCAGGGCGACCAGGTGCTCTCACTCGCCTACCGCTTCGAGCCGGGAGCGCCCGACGACGGCGTCACGGTGGTGGTGCCCCTCGCCCTTCTCGCCCAGCTGCGCCCGGACGGCTTCGACTGGCAGGTGCCCGGCCTGCGCGACGAGCTCGTCACGGCGCTCCTGCGCGCGCTCCCGAAGGCGATCCGCCGCAACGTCGTGCCCGCCGCGGACTGGGCCGCCACGTTCGCCGACGACCTCGCCGGCCTAGGTCCGGAGGCCCACGCGGGCGTTCCGCCGCGCACCCTGCGCGATGCGCTCGCGCGCCTGGTGCAGCGCGTCGCCAACCAGCCGGTGACCTCGGCGGATTTCGAGGGCGAACGGGTGCCGGGGCACCTGCAGGTCTCGTTCCGCGCCGTCGACGACCGTGGACGCACGGTGGGCTCCGACCGCGACCTCGCCGCGCTGCAGGAGCGCCTCGCCGGTCGCGCCCGCACCACCGTGGAGCGCTCGATCCGCCGCTCGGTGGAGCAGTCCGGGGTCGGGCGCGTCGCCGCGGCGACCCCCGGTGCGACCGAGGCTGCGGCATCCCTCGTCCGCTCCGGACTCACCGACTGGACGCTCGAGGAGCTGCCGGAGGTGGTCGACACCAAGGTGGCCGGCGGCGTCGTGCGCGGCTACCCCGCGCTCGTCGACGAAGGCGCGACGGTCGCGGTGCGCATCGAGACCACTCCCGAGGAGGCGGCCCGGCAGACCCGCGCCGGGGTGCGCCGCCTGCTGCTGCTCACCGTCCCCTCCCCCACCTCGTACGTGCTCGATCACCTCACCGCGGCCGAGAAGCTCGCCCTCGCCGCTTCGCCGTACGCCTCGGCGAAGGCCTTGATCGAGGACGCGAGGGTGGCTGTGGCCGACGCGGTGATCGCCCGCTCCGCGCCCGACGGCGTCGTGCGCACGAAGGCCGGGTTCGAGACGGTGCGGCAGGCCCTGTCGGCCGCGATCGTCGACGAGCTGTTCGCCGCGGTGTCGCTGTCGGCACGCATCATCACGCTCGCGCGCGACGCCGACCGCGCGGTGCGCGGGCAGAATTCGCTCACGCTGCTCGGCGCGCTCAACGATGTGCGGGGACAGCTGTCCGGACTGCTCTACCCCGGCTTCGTCGCGCGCACCGGAGTGGAACGGCTCGCGCAGCTGCCGCGCTACCTCCAGGGGGCGATCGAGCGGGTGAAGGGGCTCGCCGACAATCCCGGCCGCGATCGGCAGCGGCTGACCGAGTTCGAGCGCGCGTCGGCGCTGTACGCCGAGGCCGGCGGCACCGTTCCGCCTGCGCCGGAGGCCGCGGCATCCGTCGTCCACGCTCGCTGGCTGCTCGAGGAGTATCGCATCAGCCTGTTCGCGCAGCGCCTGGGCACGGCGGAACAGGTCTCGCTGCAGCGGATCGCGAAGACGCTCGCCGGCGGGTGAGCCGGGTCAGGACGACGGATGCCGCGGGCTCACGGTGTCGCGCCGGTGGCGACGGGCCGCCCGGGGGTGTTCGACCATTGGCTCCACGATCCCGGGTAGACCGCGACCGGGATGCCGGCGAGGGCTCCCGCGAGGGCGGCCTGCGTCGCGCCCACACCCGATCCGCAGTACGCCGCGACCGGACGGCCCTCGACGGCTCCCGCCGCGGTGAAGGCGTCGCGCAGAGCGGCGGGGTCGCGGAATCGGCCCGCCTCGACGAACGCGGGCAGCGCGAGGTTGACCGCCCCGGGGATGTGCCCGGCGATCGGATCGATGGGCTCGACCTCGCCGCGGTAGCGCTCCGCCGCCCGCACGTCCACCAGCACGCCGCGCTCGGACCACCCGGCGGCGTCGTTAATGTCGATCCCGATCCCGATCCCGAGGTCGAGGTCGGTGAGCTCCACGTCGCCCGGCGTCGGGCTGACCTCGCCCTCCTCGAGCGCTCCGCCTGACGACCGCCACCCGCCCAGGCCGCCGTCGAGCACGCGCACGTCGGTCACGCCGCTGTACGACAGCAGCCACCAGGCACGCGATGCCGGCACCGATCCGGCGTCGTCGTAGACCACGACGACGTCACCGGCCGAGATGCCCCATCGGCGCGCGGCGTCCTGCAGCGCCTGCCGCGAGGGCAGCGGATGACGGCCCGCCGCCGGCGAGGCGGGACCGGCGAGCTCGTCGTCGAGATCGACGTATACCGCTGTGGGAATGTGGCCCTCGGCGTGCGCGGCACGGCCGTCGGGCGCGTCGAGCCGCCAGCGCACGTCGAGGACGCGCACGGGAGCGTCGGCGTCGATCAGGGTGGCGAGTTCTTCGGGGGTGATGAGCAGCGACATGCTCCTATCGTGCACCCGCCGACCGTTCCAGCGGCGGGCGCGGCTCAGCCGGCCGCGATCAGCGCGCGGTAGAAGTCGATGCCGCGCAGCCACGATGTGACGCGGATGCGCTCGTCGTGCGCGTGCAGCGCGTCGCGCTCGGCCCGGCTGATCGCGAACGGCGTGAACCGGTACACGTGCGCGCTGATCGCGGTGAACCACCGGCTGTCGCTCGCGCCCAGCTGCAGGTACGGCGTGGGAACCACATCGCCGCCGAGCGTTCCCCGCACGGCGGCGGCGATCCTCCGCCACGCCTCGCCCCGCCACGGCGAGACCGGCGACGGCTCGGACGTGTGCCGCACGGCCACCTCGATGCCAGGATCGGCGATCGCGCGGCGCACGTGCGCGACCGCCCCGTCGACACTGTCGCCGGTGAGGAGGCGGATGTTGACCGAGGCCCGTGCCGTGGTGGCGAGCACGTTCTCGCCCGGCGCGCCGGAGAGCTCGGTGACGACCGCGGTGGTGCGCACGATCGCGTTCGTCTCGGGGCCGAGCGCCGACAGCGCCGCAGCCACGGCGGGACCGGTCACCGCGAGGCTTCCGAACACCGACCGCAGCGGTCCGCTCGCGTGCGGGGCGACGGTGGCGAGCATGGCGCGCACCGGCGGGGTGATGCGCCGCGGGAACGGATGCCGGTGGAGCCGATCGATCGCCCGGGCCAGCCGGACCGTCGCCGGCAGCGCCGGAGGGGTCGAGGCGTGCCCGCCCGCCTCCCGCGCGGTCAGCAGCACCGTCATCACACCGCGCTCCGCCACCCCGATCATCGCCGTCGGCGCCGCGACGGCCGGCAGCACGCCCTCCACCACCGCCCCGCCTTCGTCGAGCACGAGGGCGGGACGGATGCCGCGCTCGGCCAGCAGTCCCACGATCGCCCGGGCTCCCCCGCCGGCGGTCTCCTCGTCGTGTCCGAACGACAGGTACACATCGCGCTGCGGCGTGAACCCGGACGCCACGAGCGACTCGACGGCCTCGAGGATCGCGACCAGCGCGCCCTTGTCGTCGATCGCCCCGCGCGCGTGGATCTCGGCGGCCCCGCCCTCGCCGATCAGCTCGGCGTCGAAGGGCCCGTGCGCCCACTCCGACTCGATCACCGGGACCACGTCGAAGTGGGCCATCAGCACGAGCGGATCGCCCGCCGCCGAGCCCGTCCACCGCAGCAGCAGGGAGTGGTCGGCGACGATCTCGCGGACGAGCACGCCGTGCGTCAAGGGGTAGAGCCGCTCCAGCGCCGCGGTGAACTCGTCGAACCGCGCCCACTCCACGAGTGCCGGATCGACGTGCGACACGGTGGGGATGCGCAGGAGCTCGCGGAATCGATCGGTCGAGGATGCCACGGGCCGAGCCTACCCACGGTCGCCGACCCCGCACCCGGTCGCTACGCTCGATGCATGACCCGACCCTCTGCTGCCGGCCTGAGATGGGGCATCCTCGCCACCGGCGGGATCGCCCACGCGTTCACCAACGATCTGCGCACCGCGGGCCTCGAGGTCGCCGCCGTCGGCTCGCGTCGCCTCGAAGCCGCGCAGGAGTTCGCCGCCCGCTTCGACATCCCCCGCGCACACGGGTCGTACGAGGAGCTCGCGGCCGACGCGGAGGTGGACATCGTCTACATCGCCACCCCTCACCCGGCGCACGCCGAGAACGCGCTGCTGATGATCGCGCACGGGAAGCACGTGCTGATCGAGAAGCCGATCACCCTCAACGCGGCCGAGGCCACCGCGATCCGCGACGCCGCCGCGACGCAGGGCGTGCTCGCGATGGAAGCGATGTGGACGCGGTACCTGCCCCACATGGTGCGCATCCGCGAGATCGTCGCCGCCGGCACCCTCGGCGACATCCGCTCCCTCAGCGCCGACCACACCCAGCATCTCCCGACCGACCCCGGTCACCGCCTCAACGATCCCGCGCTGGGCGGCGGAGCGCTGCTCGACCTCGGCATCTACCCGGTGTCGTTCGCGTGGGACATCCTCGGGGCGCCGGCCGCGGTGTCGGTCTCGGCCCTGGTGGGCGAGACCGGCGTCGACACCGAGGTCGCCTCCACGTTCACGCACTCCTCGGGCGCGATCTCCACCACGCTGTCGTCCTCGCGGACCGCCGGCCCGAACCGCGCGTACATCCTCGGCACCGAGGCGCGCATCGAGATCGACACCGTCTGGTACATGCCCACCTCGTTCCGGGTGATCGCGCACGACGGGACGGTGCTCGAGGAGTACACCTCGGAGGTCGAGGGCCGGGGCATGCAGTTCCAGGCGCTCGCGGCCGAGGAGATCGTCGCCGACGGGCGCCGCGATTCCGAGCTGCTGCCGATCGACGAGAGCATCGCGATCATGGCCACCCTCGACGAGATGCGCCGGACCATCGGCATCCGCTACCCCACGGAGACCGACAATGCCTGAGACCCAGGGCGCGCGCGTCGCCGTCTACCTCGACTTCGACAACATCGTGATGAGCTGGTACGACCGCGTGCACGGCCGCAACTCGTACCAGAAGGACCGTCCGCGCATCGCCGACGACCCCACCGATCCCGAGATCGCCGAGCGTCTCGCCGCCGCGACGATCGACGTCGGGGCGATCATCGACTACGCGGCGTCGTTCGGCACCCTGGTGCTCACGCGCGCCTACGCCGACTGGTCATCGCCGGTCAATGCGGTCTACCGCTCGCAGCTGGTGGCGCGCGCCGTCGATCTGGTGCAGCTGTTCCCTGCGGCGGCGTACGCGAAGAACGGCGCCGACATCCGGCTCGCCGTCGACACCGTCGAAGACCTCTTCCGCCTCCCCGACCTCACGCACGTCGTGATCGTGGCGGGCGACTCCGACTACGTGCCGCTCGCGCAGCGCAGCAGGCGCCTGGGCCGCTACGTCATCGGCGTGGGGGTGGCCGGCTCCACAGCGAAGTCGCTCGCCGCCGCATGCGACGAGTTCGAGGCGTACGACTCCCTGCCGGGCGTGCCCGCGCCGGTGCCGGCGACGACCGAGAAGCCGGATGCCGCGCCGGGCCGTTCGCGCCGTAAGGCCAAGGATCCCGGGGCCGACCTGCTCGAGCGCGCGCTGCGCCTGGAGAGCGACAAGGCCGACGCGGAGTGGCAGCACGCGTCGATCGTGAAGAGCCTCATCAAGCGCCTCGACCCGTCCTTCAGCGAGAAGGCGCTGGGGCATAAGAGCTTCACCGACTTCATCAAGGCGCACCCCTCGGTGGCCGAGGTCGACGAGTCGAGCAACATCGTGCTGATCCGCCTGGTGCCCGCCAAGCGCTGACACTGGCGCGTGCGCGGGCGGGGTGCATAATGGTCACCACGTCACGCATGTGACCGTGAACATCACAGCTTCGAGGTGCCCAGTGTCGTCCGATCTCGCGCGTGGCCGCGCGCCGAGCATCCGCGATGTCGCACGCCTGGCGGGGGTCAGTCATCAGACCGTCTCGCGGGTGCTGAACGACCACCCGAGCATCCGCGACGAGACCCGCGCGCGCGTCGAGCGGGCGATGGAGACGCTGCGCTACAAGCCCAACCGGGCGGCGCGGATGCTGGTGACCAGCCGCAGTCACACCCTCGGCGTGCTGCTGGCCACCGTGGGCGAGTACGGTCCCAGCGCCGCGATCGCGTCCCTCCAGGAGGCCGCGCGCGAGCGCGGGTACCAGGTCACCACGGCGAACATCGCCGCCGCCACCCCCCAGGCGATCGCCGAAGGCGTGCGCGTGCTCCTGGGGCAGGGGGTCGAGGGCATCGTCGTCAGCGCACCGCAGACGCGCACGTTCGACGTCATCGAGGGCATGGACATCGACGTGCCCTATGTCAGCCTCGAATCCGCCGCGCGGGAGGTCAGATCGATCGATCCGTACCAGTCCGAGGGCGCGAAGGCGGCCGCACAGCACCTCATCGACCTCGGCCACCGCAGCATCATCCACCTCGCAGGACCGCAGGACTGGATCGAGGCGGATGCCCGCATGCGCGGGTTCCTCGAGGCGATCTCCGACGCCGAACTGCCGACGATGCCGCCCATCGCGGGCGACTGGACCGCGGACTTCGGGCACTTCGCGGGACGTGAACTGGTGCGCAGTCGCGATCTGACCGCCGTCTTCGCCGCGAACGATGTGATGGCCATCGGACTCATGCACGCCTTCCGCGACGCGGGCCTGGACGTGCCGGGCGACATCAGCGTCATCGGCTTCGACGACATCCCGATCGCTGCGCACGTCTGGCCGCCGCTGTCGACCATCCATCAGGACTTCGAGATGCTCGGGCGACGCGCCGTCGGCGCGCTCCTCGGGGATGCGGACGAGGGCACCCGCTCGATCAGCACCACTCTCGTCGTCCGAGGGTCGACGGCACCGCCCCGTCGGCGCTGAACCTCCGCGAGGCACCTCGCCCGAGACGGCCGGGATGGATCGTTTCCATCCTGTTACCCGCGAGCATTTGACACCGGCCTCGGAGAGGAGCACCATTTCTCGATGTGAACGGTCACACGTTCACATCCCGCACGTCAGCACCGCCCCGACAACGGAGTCCTCCTGTGAGTGAAACCAGCGCCACGCCGCCCATCCTCGAGATGCGCTCCATCACCAAGGAGTTCCCCGGGGTCAAGGCGCTCGACCAGGTCTCGATCACGGTGCGCGCCGGCGAGATCCACGCGATCTGCGGCGAGAACGGCGCCGGCAAGTCCACGCTGATGAAGGTGCTCTCCGGGGTCTACCCGTACGGCACCTACACCGGGGACATCCGCTTCCGCGGAGAGGACGTGCAGTTCCGCGACATCCGCGCCAGCGAGGCGGCGGGCATCGCGATCATCCACCAGGAGCTCGCGCTCATCCCCGAGCTGTCGATCGCCGAGAACATCTTCCTCGGCAACGAGATCGAGCGCGGCGGCGTGGTCGACTGGACCGAGACCCGACGGCGCGCGGTCGACCTGCTGGCCCGCGTGGGACTGCGCGACGACCCCGACACCCAGATCAAGACGATCGGCGTCGGCAAGCAGCAGCTGGTCGAGATCGCCAAGGCGCTCGCGAAGGACGTCAAGCTCCTCATCCTCGACGAGCCCACCGCGGCGCTCAACGAGGACGACTCACAGCACCTGCTCGACCTGATCCTCGGCCTCAAGGGCAAGGGCATCTCGTCGATCATGATCAGCCACAAGCTCAACGAGATCGAGCGCATCTCCGACTCGATCACGATCATCCGCGACGGCCGCACGATCGAGACCCTCGACGTGCGCCAGGGCGACGTCGACGAGGACCGCATCATCCGCGGGATGGTCGGCCGCTCGCTCGAGAGCCGCTACCCCGACCGCACGCCGCAGATCGGCGAGGTGTTCTTCGAGGTGCGCGATTGGACCGTGCGGCACCCGCAGGTACCCGAGCGCCTGGTCGCCAAGCACTCGAACCTCGTCGTGCGCCGCGGCGAGATCGTCGGCCTCGCCGGCCTGATGGGCGCCGGACGCACCGAGCTCGCGATGAGCCTGTTCGGGCGCTCCTACGGAACCTACGTCGAGGGCACCATACTCAAGGACGGCAAGGAGGTCGTGCTGCGCAACGTCGAGGCGGCCATCGACCACGGGCTGGCGTACGTCAGCGAGGACCGCAAGGTGCTGGGTCTCAACCTCCTCGACACCATCAAGCGCTCGATCGTCTCTGCGAAGCTCGGCAAGATCGCCCCGCGCGGAGTGGTCGATCGGGATGCCGAGAACGACGTCGCCGAGGACTATCGCAAGCGCCTGCGCATCAAGACCCCGAACGTCAACGTGGGAGTGTCGAAGCTGTCCGGCGGCAACCAGCAGAAGGTCGTGCTGGCGAAGTGGATGTTCACCGACCCCGACCTGCTCATCCTCGACGAGCCCACGCGCGGCATCGACGTCGGCGCCAAGTACGAGATCTACGCGATCATCCAGAACCTCGCCGCGCAGGGCAAGGGCGTGATCCTCATCTCCAGCGAGCTGCCCGAGCTCCTCGGCATCACCGATCGGATCTACACGATCTTCGAGGGACAGATCACCGACGACATCCCCACCCCGCAGGCCACCCCCGAGAACCTCATGCGCAGCATGACCTCGGCTCGACAGAAGGCACAGGCATGACCACCGAAACGACCCGCACACCCAAGCGCGGCGGCCTCTCGGACCTCCGGAAGATGTTCGGCGGGAGCACCTCCGGCGCCCGCCAGTTCGGCATCCTCGCGTCGCTGATCGCGATCGTCGTCGTCTTCCAGATCTGGACCGGCGGTCTGACGCTGTCGTCGCAGAACCTCATCAACGTCGTCAGCCAGCAGTCCTACATCCTGATCCTCGCGATCGGCATGGTGATGGTCATCATCATGGGGCACATCGACCTGTCGGTCGGCTCGGTCGCCGCGTTCGTCGGCATCATCGTGGCGAAGTCGATGAACGAGTGGCACGTGCCGTGGCCCTTCGCGATCGCGATCGGCCTGGTGGTCGGCGTGCTCGTGGGCGCCTGGCAGGGCTTCTGGGTCGCCTACGTCGGGGTGCCGGCCTTCATCGTGACCCTGGCCGGAATGCTCATCTTCCGCGGGGCGAACCAGTGGATCGGCCAGTCGACGACGACGCCGGTGCCTCAGGAGTTCAGTTTCATCGGCTCGGGCTACCTCCCGGAACTGCCGATCGCACTCAACTTCAACGTCCTGACGATGCTGCTCGGCCTCATCGGCGCCGGCTGGATCGTGTACAACGAGGTGCGCCTGCGCCGCCAGCAGCACAAGATCGGTGCCGAGGCGGCTCCCGTGTGGGTGTCGGGCGTGAAGGTGGTCGTGCTGTGCGCCGCGATCCTGTGGGCATCCTGGCTGTTCGCCACCGGTCGTCCGGGCACGAGCTTCCCCGTCTCGGGCGTGATCCTCCTCGTCCTTGTGGTGATCTACTCCTTCCTCACCAACAACACGGTGTTCGGTCGCCACATCTACGCCGTGGGCGGCAACCGCATGGCCGCGGCACTGTCCGGCGTGAAGGACCGTCGCATCGACTTCTTCGTGATGATGAACATGGCCGTCCTGGCCGCCATCGCCGGAATGATCTACGTCGGCCGGGCCACCGCCTCCGGTCCGCAGGACGGCAACGGCTGGGAGCTCGATGCGATCGCCGCGGTGTTCATCGGCGGCGCCGCCGTCTCCGGCGGCATCGGCACCGTGATCGGCTCCATCGTCGGCGGACTCGTGATGGCGTTCCTCAACAACGGCCTGCAGCTCGTCGGCGCCGGCGCCGACACCGTGGCGATCACCAAGGGCCTCGTGCTCCTCCTCGCCGTCGCCGTCGATGTGATCAGCAAGCGCCGCGGCGGACCGTCGATCATCGGCCTGATCATGTCGCGGCGTCGTCGCTCCACCGAGAGCTTCCCCGAGACGCCGACGGTCGCGCCCAGCGGCACCAACGAATCCAGCCAGCCCGCCGACATCCGTCGCGGCTGACTCCCCTGCTCCCCATTTCCCCACCAAGAGAAAGTGATGGATCAATGAAGAAGATCGCTCTGACCGCTGTAGCGCTCACCGCCGCAGCAGCCCTGGCCCTCACCGGATGCTCGTCCGGCGGAGGTCGCAGCGACACCGCGGCATCCGGGGGCACCTCCGGGTTCGCCGCCGACGCGAAGATCGGCATCGCGCTGCCCGACAAGACGTCGGAGAACTGGGTGCTCGCGGGCGACCTGTTCACCTCGGGCCTGAAGGACGCCGGTTTCAGCGCCGACGTGCAGTACGCCCCGGCCACCAACACGGTCGCCGAGCAGCAGAACCAGATCTCGGCCATGATCACCAACGGCGCCAAGGTCATCGTCATCGGCGCCAAGGACGGCAAGCAGCTGGGCACCCAGCTGCAGCAGGCCCACGACGCCGGCGTCAAGATCATCGCCTACGACCGTCTGCTGGAGAACTCGCCGAACGTCGACTACTACGTCGCGTTCGACAACTTCAAGGTCGGCGAGCTGCAGGGTCAGGCCCTGCTCGACGGACTCGCGGCACGCAGCGGCCACGCCGCTCCGTGGAACATCGAGCTGTTCTCCGGCTCGCCGGACGACGCCAACTCGGCCGTGTTCTTCAACGGCGCCATGTCGATCCTGAAGCCGAAGATCGACGACGGCACCCTGAAGGTCGTGTCGGGTCAGACCGAGATCGCGCAGACCGCGACCCAGGGCTGGAAGGCCGAGAACGCCCAGAGCCGCATGGACTCGCTGCTCGCGGCCAACTACACCTCCGCGACCATCGACGGCGTGCTGTCGCCGAACGACACGCTCGCCCGCGCCATCCTCACCTCGGTGAAGCAGGCCGGCAAGAACGTGGCGACGTTCACCGTCACCGGTCAGGACTCCGAGGCCGAGTCGGTGAAGTCGATCATGGCCGGCGAGCAGTACTCGACCATCAACAAGGACACCACCCTGCTGGTCGCTCAGACCATCAAGATGATCCAGTCGCTGCAGCAGGGCCAGGAGCCCGAGGTCAACGACACGAAGCAGTACGACAACGGCGTGAAGGTCGTCCCGGCGTACCTGCTGCCTCCGGTGATCGTCACCAAGGAGAACGCCGCCGAGGCGTACAAGAACAGCCCCTCCCTGCTGAAGATCGTCCAGGGCGGCTGATCGCACGCATCGTCAGACGGAGGGGGTCCCGCACCGCGGGGCCCCCTTCGGCGTTCCCGCCGGAGGAACCCGGGTAGCGTCGGTGGGTGGACTTCCCCTTCGACGCGCTGCGCCGCCGCCCCGACCTCGAGGCGCCGGACCTGCAGGCGTGGGATGCCGCCGACACGCTGATCCTCGACGAGTCGGCCGCCGCGCGCGCCGCCGCCGGTGCCGGCGAAGTGGTGGTGATCGGCGACGGGTACGGCGCCCTCGCCCTCGCCGCGATCGCCGACGGGGCCGCAGCGGTACGGGTGCACCAGGATCCCCTCACCGGTGAACGCGCTCTCGCCGCCAACGCCGCCCAGCTCGGCGGCGTGGAAGGGTTCGCCTCGATGCCGCTGGAGCCGGCGCTGGTCTCGGGCGCCGGGGTGGTGCTGCTGCGCCTCCCTCGCTCGCTCGACGCGCTCCGCGACCTCGCGGGGCTGATCGCCGCGCACGCCGCGCCCGATGTCGTGGTGTTCGCCGGCGGCCGGGTGAAGCACATGACCCTCGCGATGAACGACGTGCTGCGGGCGCACTTCGCCACACTCGACGTCACGCACGCCCGGCAGAAGTCCCGCGTGCTCGTCGCCCGTGGCCCGCACGACGGCGCCGATCCGCGGCCGTCGGTGGCGCAGCATCCGGGACTGCCCACCGTGTGCGCCTACGGCGGCGCGTTCGCGGGCACCTCGATCGACATCGGAACGCGCTTCCTGCTCGAGCACCTGCCGCGGGAGCTCCCGGCCGAGGTGATCGACCTGGCGTGCGGCACCGGGGTGGTCGGCGTGTGGATGGCGATGACGGATGCCTCCATCCGCGTCGTCGCGACCGACCAGTCCGCCGCGGCGGTCGCGTCGGCATTGGCCACGGCCGACGCGAACGGCGTGGCCGATCGGGTCGAGGTCGTGCGCGACGACGCCCTGGGCTCCCGTGCGGACGGCAGCGCGGAGTTCATCGCTCTCAACCCGCCGTTCCACGTCGGAGCCGCCGTGCACGACGGCGTCGCTCTGCGCCTGTTCGCCGAGGCGGGCCGCGTGCTCGCCACGGGTGGGCGGCTGTGGACCGTGTGGAACTCGCCGCTGCGGTATCGGGCGGCGCTGGAGCGCGCGGTGGGGCCGACCACGCAGGTCGCGCGCAACGCCAAGTTCACCGTGACCGTCTCGACGGCGCGCTGACCGCGTTCAGCGCAGCAGGCCGCGCAGGGTCTGGATGGTGTCGACCTCGGTGGCCGGCTTGTCTTCGCGATAGGCCTTCACGCGGGCGAAGCGCAGCGCGATGCCTCCCGGGTAGCGGCTGGAGCGCTGCACCCCGTCGATCGCGATCTCGACGACGGTCACCGGCTCGAGGTGCACGGCGTAGGCGCTGCGGGAGGTCTCGATCTGCGGGAAGCGCTCGGTCTGCCACCGCAGGAGCTCGTCGGTGAGGCCTTTGAACGTCTTGCCGACCATCACGAACGCGCCCGGCTCGCCGAACTCGCCCTCGGGATCGAGAGCGCCGAGGTGGAGGTTCGACAGCCATCCGCGACGACGGCCCGAACCCCATTCGGCGGCGAGGACCACCAGGTCGAACGTGTGCACCGGCTTGACCTTGACCCAGCTCTTGCCCCGACGGCCGGCGGCGTAGGGGGCGTCGAGCGCCTTGACCATCACGCCCTCGTGCCCCGCGGCGAGCGCTTCGGCGGCGAACGCATCGGCGGCATCGCCGTCGGCGGTGACGATGCCGGGCATGCGCAGCACGCCGACGACGCGGTCGAGTTGGGCCAGGCGCACCGACAGCGGCTCGTCGATCAGGTCGCGGCCGTCGACGTGCAGGACGTCGAAGAACCACGGGCGCAGCACCACGTCGCGCGCCGTGGCCGTGCCGATGCCCGACCCGAAACGCGCCATGGTGTCTTGGAAGGCGCGCGGCGCCCCGTCTTCGTCGAGCGACAGGGTCTCGCCGTCGAGGATGAGCCGCTCGTGCGGCAGCGCGCGCACGGCCTCGACGAGCTCGGGGACGCGGTGCGTGACGTCGGCGAGCGTACGGGTGAAGACCCGCACCTCGTCGCCGTCGCGGTGCACCTGCACGCGGGCACCGTCGAGCTTGTACTCCACGGATGCGGTGCCGGTGCTCGCGAGCGCCGCGGCGACGGTGGGCGCCGTCGAGGCGAGCATCGGCAGCACTCCGCGCCCCACCTGCAGCCCGACGGCCTCGAGATCGGCCACCGTGCGGGTGAGCGCGATCACCGCCGTCTCGCCCAGGTCGCCGGAGAGCATGGCGGCACGACGGACGGATGCCGCCGGCCGCTCGGAGGCCGCGGCGATCGCATCGAGCAGCACGCCCTCGAGCGCCCCGGTGCGCAGCTCGCCGCCCAGGACGCGCGCGAAGAAGTCCCATTCGGACGCCGTGGCGCGGGCGGCGAGCTCGCGCAGGACGTCGGTGCGGGCGGCCGCCGACCCCGACCCGGAGGCCGCGGCGAGCGCGTCGAGCGCCGCGTCGACATCGGCGACGGTGAGCGTCTCGATCTCGGCGTGCTCGGTCCCGATGTTCGCCAGGGCGCGCCACCCCACGCCGACCCGCCCCTGCCGGGGGGTCGCGACGAGGTATCCGACCGCGGGCACGATCTCGTCGGGAGCCAGCGCCCGCAGCAGCTCGCCGAGGGCCGAGACCTTGGCGGTGCGCGCGGACGTGGCCGCGACGGCATCGGTGACGCGGACGAGGTCGGACAGGAGCATGCTCGGATTCTCGCACCGGCCGCCGACATCCGTGTCGGAGGCCGGGAGTACGGTGAGGGCGTGCACACGACGAACTACACCGACACGTTCATCGAGGTCGCCGAAGACTGCCCGGCGACCGTCGCGACCGAGCCGATCGCGCGCGAGAGCCCCACCGTCGCCGAACTGCACTACGAGCTGGTGGCGCAGCATCCGTACCGGTTCACCTCCGACGACGTGGTCTTCGAGACGTACGCTCGCCGGCACGACATCCCCGCCGGCGAGCGCGAGGCCGCACGCACGGAGTTCTTCGCGAAGGGTCAGCCGTGTCTGCGCTCGTCGCCGCTCGGCAAACGACTGGGGTGGGGCACCAACCACGACGCCGAGGGCCGGGTCGCGCTGGTCGCGGTCGAGTCCGAGGAGTACGCGCGGTTGGCCGCCGACCCCGCTCTCGCGCACACGAGGGCGATGCGCAGCGCGCGGGCGCGCTGAGACACCGGCGCGCCGGCCGTCAGCCGATCACGCGCGACACCTCGCCGACGCCGGCGAGGAACGCGTAGAGGTCGGGCTCGTCCATCGTCGGCTGCAGGATCACCGAGGTCGCGCCCGCGTCGAAGAACGGCACGATCCCGGCGACCACGTCCTCCGGTGTCCCGGCGATGTCGAACGAGGGATCGAGCTCCTCCTTCCACGCGACGTGGTCGGCCCGCACGCGTTCGAGCGTCCCCGCACCGCCGAACCCCGCTGTGACGAACACGACGATCTCGTGCCCGCCGGGGCGGCCGGAGGCATCCCGCGCCTCCTGCACCGTCTGCACCGCGGTGCGCAGTCGCGACGGCGTCCACCCCGAGGGGATGATCGTGCCGTCGGCGACCTCGCCCGACAGGCGCAGCGTCTTCGGCCCCTCTGCGGCGGCGAGGACCGGGGGCGCAGCGAAAGGCGGCCAGTCCAGCCGCACCCCGTCGAGGGTGACGTACCGTCCCGCCACGTCGAGCTGTTCGCCGGCCAGCAGCCCGCGCAGCGCGGGCACGTACTCGCGCATGAGCGTGAGGGGTGACGCGACCCGCGCGCCGACCTGGCCCATCCAGTCGAGCACCCCGTGTCCCACGCCGGGAACGAGGCGACCGGGGAACATGCGCTCGAGGGTCGCGAGCTCCATCGCCAGCAGCGCGGAGTTGCGCAGCGGCATGGGCGCGACCCCGATCCCCACGGCGAGACGCTCCGTCCAGGCGAGGATCGCGGCGGCCGCCGAGATCGACCCCTCGCGGAAGCAGTCCTCCCAGACCCACAGCTGCGCTATCCCCTCACGTTCGGCGGCCATCGCCGCGTCGCGCAGGCGCTCGGGCGGGAAGAACGGGGTGAAGATCGCTCCGATGCGGCTCATTCCCTCAGCCTGCCAGCACCCGCCGACACGCGTCCAGGATCAGCGGGTCGCCCAGAGCGCCCACACGACGAGCACGGGCTGCAGGAGGAGCCGCACGAAGCGCTTCCGATCGGTGTCGAGCATCGGCGCGGACCGGTGCGTGCGCCACTGATGCACGTTGCCGGGGAACACCGCGACGAAGAACGCCGCGATCGCCGCGCCCACGGTGCGCCGCTCGCGCGGCAGCGCGATCACGGCGGCGCCGAGCATGACCTCGACGGCGCCGGATGCCACGACGATCGCATCCTTGTCGGTGCGCAGCAGCGTCGTGGCCCAATCCGGCACGACGATGCGGTACCCGCGACGACCCCACGTGAGGTGCGAGACGCCCGCCACGAGCAGCAGAGCCGCCAGCGCGAGCCGAGCGAGAAGTCGGGCGGTCGTCATCGCCTCAGTCTGTCACGCGGCTCGGGCTACCCGGTCGCCGGGTCAGCCGTCGGCGCGCAGCGCCAGTTCCGCGGCCGCATCGTCGATGAAGCGGAGGTAGTCCGCCACGTCGTCGGTGCGGGTGATCGCGCGCAGAACCAGTTCGTCGACGTGCGCGCGGTAGGCGGCCACCCGCGCGGCGATCCCCGGCGCGCGCACGACCGTGTCGGCCGCCGAGATCCCCAGCCGGGCGAAGTTGGCGGCGTAGCTCGGGTACGACGCGTAGCGCGCGGTCTCCTCGTCGAGACGCTCGTCGGCTGCGGCATCCATCGCCGTCCGCGCGTACAGCACGACGGCGGTCGAGGAGGACGCGGCGCGCAGCTGCGCGGCCTGCACGGCCGCCGTCTCGGGGGTGAGCCAGTTGAGCAGCGTGCCCGCCGCATGTGTCACGGCGACCGCGCGCATGCGCGGCCCGAGAGCGCCGACCATGACGCGCAGTCCCGCTCCGCGCAGGTCGTCGGCACCCGACCGCACCAGCGCGAGAGCGCCGCGGCCGGTCTGCCCCGAACCGATCCCGATCGTGAGCCGGTCGGTGGGGAGCCCGCGCGCCGCCACGTCGGCGGCGATCTCACTCGCGCTCCGGCGGTCGAGGGCGATGACCCCGGTGCCGAGTCGCAGGGAGTCGGTGACGGATGCCGCCGCCTCCATCGCCGCGAGGGAGTCGCCGCCGGGGGTGTCGTTGATCCACAGTGCGTGGAATCCGGCGCGCTCGGCGGCGGGGGCGATGCGCGCGGCGGCCTCCGGTCCGAGCGCTCCGGCGATTCCGAGGGACACGACACCGTGAGAGGCCATGTCCCGAGTCTCCCACCTTCCCGCCGCTCCTTAACCGCGAGAACCCATTCCCTCGTCGAGAACACCGCAGAGTGCGGTGGTCTCGACGAGGGAACGGGTTCTCGCGGTCGGGAGGGGATGTCGGGGGTCAGGCGGCGCGAGCCAGCGCCACCCCGGCCGTCACGACGAGCGCGCCATCAGCGGCATCCACCGTCACGTACCCGCCGTCGGTCAGGTGACCGTCGACGAACAGCTCCGCGATGCGGTCGTCGACCTCGCGCTGGATCACCCGCCGCAGCGGGCGGGCGCCGTACTCGGGCTCGTACCCGTTCTCGGCGATCCACGCCACGGCGGCGTCGGTCACCTCGATGCCGACCTCGCGGCGCGCGAGCCGTGACGACGTGGCGTCCAGCAGCAGGCGCACGATGCGCTCGAGCTGCGGACGGTCGAGCTTGCGGAACGTGACGATCTCGTCGATGCGGTTGAGGAACTCCGGTCGCATCGCCTCGCGCAGACGCCCCATCACGCGGGCGCGCAGGTCGTCCTCCGATCCGAAGCCGGTGGCCCCGCCGCCGTCGGCGACGAAGCCGAGGGCGCCCGAGCGCGACGCGAGGAACTCGCTGCCGATGTTGGAGGTCATCACGATGACCGCGTTGCGGAAGTCGACCGTGCGGCCCTGGCCGTCGGTCAGGCGCCCGTCGTCGAGCACCTGCAGCAGCAGGTTGAACACGTCGGGGTGCGCCTTCTCGATCTCGTCGAACAGCACGATCGAGTACGGGTTGCGTCGCACGCGCTCGGTGAGCTGTCCGGCCTCGTCGTAGCCGACGTATCCCGGAGGGGCTCCCACCAGGCGCGACACCGTGTGCCGCTCGCCGAACTCGCTCATGTCGAAACGGATGACGGCGGTGTCGTCATCGAACAGCGACCCCGCGAGGGCCTTCGCCAGCTCGGTCTTGCCGACGCCGGTGGGGCCCAGGAACAGGAACGACCCGACCGGGCGGCGCGCGTCGCCCATCCCGGTGCGGTTGCGCCGCACGGCCTTCGCGACGGCGGCGACCGCGGCGTCCTGCCCGATCACGCGCTCGTGCAGCTCGTCCTCGAGGGTGGCGAGCCGCTCGCGCTCGGTCTCGGTCAGCCGGGAGGCGGGGATGCCGGTGGCCCGGCTGATCACGGCCGCGATCTGCGCCTCGTCCACCACCGCGTCGCCCGCGCGCACGGCACCGGCGGCGGCTGTCTCGTCGAGACGCGACTGCACCTCGGTGATGGCGTCGCGGATGCGCGAGGCCTCTTCGTAGTGCTCGGCGGAGACGGCGGCGTTCTTGTCGGCCTCCAGCTCGGCGAGTCGCTCGATGAGCGCCGACACGTCGACGGTCACGCCGAGGCGCAGCCGCAGCCGTGCCCCGGCCTGGTCGATCAGGTCGATCGCCTTGTCGGGCAGCACGCGGTCGGAGAGGTAGCGGTCGGACAGCTCGACGGCGGCGCGCAGCGCCCCGTCGGTGTACGTCACCGCGTGGTGCTCCTCGTAGGCGGCACGCAGGCCGCGCAGGATCAGCAGCGCGTCCTCGATCGAGGGCTCGCCGACGCGCACCGGCTGGAACCGGCGCTCGAGCGCGGGGTCCTTCTCGATGACGCGGTACTCCTTGAGCGTCGTGGCGCCCACGAGGTGCAGGTCGCCGCGCGCGAGGCGGGGCTTGAGGATGTTGCCGGCGTCCATGGCGCCCTCGCCGCCGCCCCCGGCGCCGACGACGGTGTGCACCTCGTCGATGAACACGATGTGCTCCCCGGCTCCCGCCGTGATCTCGTCCATCGTCTGCGTGAGACGCTCCTCGAAGTCGCCGCGGTAGCGGGTGCCGGCGAGCATCGCGGGCAGGTCCAGCGCCACGACGCGCTTGCCGCGCAGCTGCTCGGGCACGGCTCCGTCGACGATCGCCTGGGCGAGGCCCTCGACGATCGCGGTCTTGCCGACGCCGGCCTCCCCCACCAGCACGGGGTTGTTCTTCGTGCGGCGGCTGAGGATCTCGATCGTCTGCTCGATCTCGTCGGCCCGTCCGATCACGGGGTCGAGCTCGCCGAGGCGGGCGCGCTCGGTGAGGTCGGTGCCGAAGCGGTCGAGCATCGGAGTGTCGGATGCCGCGGCATCCGTCCGCCCGTCGGGCGCGGTCTGCGGGGTCGTGCCGTCGGCGCCGACGGTCTCCCGCATACCCTGCGTGAGCGCTTCGGCCGTGACGCCGGCGCGTGCGAGCACCTGGCCCGCGGGCGCATCCTGCGCGATCACGAGCGCGAAGAACAGGTGCTCGGGGTCGACATAGGTCGAGCCGGAGGCGCGCGCCACCTGATAAGCGTGGAAGAGCGCCCGCTGCACCGAGGGCGCGATAACCGCGGCGTCGACCTCGGCGGTCGAGGTCGCGGCGGGCAGTCGCTCCTCGGCGGCGTGGGCGATCGCGCGCGGGTCGGCGCCGACCCGGCGCACGGCTTCGTCGGCCGGCTCGTGCTGCACGATCACGCGCAGCACGTGGAGGGCGTCGAGCTCGTGCTGGCCGCGCTCGAGGGCGAAACGACCGGCCTCCTGGAGCACCTGCTGAGTGCGGGCGCTGAGGAAGCGACTCAGGTCGATGGACCGTGCGGCACGGGCGCGCTCACCGTCGAGGTAGCGCGACAGGAAGTCGTCGAAGGCGCTCGAGCCGTTGTCGGCGCCGTCGGGGGTGAAGTTCTCAGGCATTGCGTGGTCTCCCGTAAAGGTGAGTCGATCTGACTCAAGTTTATACTTGAGCCAAGGCGTATCAAGCTCAACGGCGGAGCGCACAGGCTATTCCCGGCCGATGAGAATCCCCTCATGCCCCGTTCCCCTGGGCGTCATCGGAGACTCATAGCGTGGACGGCACGCCCACCGCCGGATCGAAGGAGCTCTCATGCCCACCCGTCGCCCGTCCGCCCGCGTCCTCGCCGTGATCGCCGCCTCCGCAGCGGTGATCTCGGGTGTCGCCCTCGGCGCTCCCGCCGCCTCCGCGCAGATCTCCTCGTCCTCCGCCCAGCCCGCGACCGGCGGCTGGGGCGGGATCTACCAGAAGCAGACCCTCCGGGTCGCCACCTACAACCTCTCGCTCAACCGCAACGCCGCGGGCGATCTGGTGCGCGACCTCTCGACGCCCGACAACGCGCAGGCCCGCACCGTCGCCGAGGTGATCCAGCGCGCGAACCCCGACGTGGTGCTCCTCAACGAGTTCGACTACGTCGCCGGCGGCGCGGCGGTCGATCTGTTCCGCGCGAACTACCTGAAGGTCGGCCAGAACGGCGCGAACCCCGTCGACTACCCGTACGTCTTCACCGCCCCGTCGAACACGGGCGTCCCGAGTGGATTCGATCTCAACAACGACGGCACGGTCGGCGGCGGGGACGACGCGCTCGGGTTCGGGCAGTTCGAGGGGCAGTACGGGATGGTGGCGCTGTCGAAGCATCCGATCCGCACCGACAAGGTGCGCACGTTCCAGAACTTCCTCTGGAAGGACATGCCCGGCGCCCTCCTCCCCGACGACCCCGCCACCGCAGCACCGGCCGACTGGTTCACCCCGGAGGAGCTGGGAGTCGTGCGCCTGTCGAGCAAGTCGCACTGGGATGTGCCGATCGACGTGGGCGGCCACACCGTGCACGTGCTCGCCTCGCACCCCACGCCGCCGACCTTCGACGGACCGGAGGACCGCAACGGCCGCCGCAACCACGACGAGATCCGCTTCTGGTCCGACTACATCTCCCCCGTCTCCTCGCGCTACATCGTCGATGACGCAGGTGCGCGCGGCGGACTCCGGGTGACGGACTCGTTCGTGATCCTCGGCGACCAGAACGCCGACCCGAAGGACGGCGACTCGGTGGATGCCGCGATCACCCAGCTGCTCGGGAACTGGCGCATCCGCGACCCGAAGCCGACGTCGCCGGGCGGGGTGGAGGCATCCGCTCTGCAGGGCGGCGCGAACCTCGCCCACCGGAGCGACCCGCGCTACGACACCGCCGACTTCGCCGACACCGCTCCGGGCAACCTCCGCGCCGACTACGTGCTGCCGTCGCTCGCGCTCATCCCGGTGCGTGCGGAGGTGTTCTGGCCGGCGCAGTCCGATCCGCTGTCGCGGCTGACGGGCGTCTACCCGTTCCCGAGCAGCGACCACCGGCTGGTGTGGGCAGACCTCCGCGTGCCGCGCTGGTGACGCCGGCCGCTACTGCAGGCGCCGCTGAGCGAGCGGGGTCTCGACGACCCGGATGAGGGAGGCGGAGTCGTAGGGGCCGATGTGCCGCTTGCCGTTGATGAAGAACGTGGGCGTCGTGTTGAGGTCCATCACCTCGGCGTCGAGCCGGTCGTCCTGGATGCGACGGGCCACCTTCGCCGACGAGAAGTCCTCGGCGAAGCGGTCGGCGTCCAGGCCCAGCATCTCGGCGTAGCGGAACAGATCGTCGCGCTCGAGGCGATCCTGGTGGGCGAACAGCTTCGCCGCCATCTGGAAGTACTGCCCCTGCCGACCGGCCGCCTCCGCCGCCTGCGCGGCCTCCTGCGCGTGCGGGTGCGGGGTGTCGAGGGGGAAGTGCCGCCACACCCACCGGATGCGGTCGCCGAAGTGCTCGCGGACCGCGTCGACCGAGCCGGTGGCACGGCTGCAGAACGGGCACTCGTAATCGCCATACTCCACGATCTCGTACGGCGCCTCCATCGAGCCCTTCACGTGGTCGCGGTCGGGGTCGACGGGTCGTGCGAGCTTGAGGCCCACGGCGGTGGGCGGGCTGATCCGGTCGCCGATCGCGATGACCGCCCAGCCGAGCAGGAAGGAGACGACGGATGCCGCGAGCACCGCGACCCGTGCGATGTTCTGCGTCTCGGGGTCGCTGATGGCGATCGGCACGAGGAACAGCGAGATGGTGAACCCGATGCCCGACAGCACCGCTCCCCCCGCCACGCGGTGCATCGTGAGCCCGGGCGCGAGCACGCCTTTGCCGAGGACCCGCACGAGGGCGGTGCCCCCGGCGATGCCGACGAACTTGCCGATCACCAGACCGGCCATGATGCCCCACGCGATCGGCGACACCAGCGCCGCGCCCAGCGTCTGGCCGTCGATGTGGACGCCCGCGTTGGCGAGGGCGAACAGCGGCAGCACGAGGTAGGAGATGTAGGGGCGCCACGCGTTGTCGATGCGCTCGTTGATCGAGAGCGAGTCGCGCAGGCTCCGCGAGACCGCCGCGGCGTAGCTCGGGTTGGGCGACTCGCGGAACGCCTGGGTCAGCTCGGCGGCGCGTTCGACGTCGGTGCGGCGCGGCGGGAACACCGGGATGAGCAGGGCCACGGCGACGCCCGCGAGGGTGGGGTGCACGCCGGCGAGCGAGACCGCGACCCACAGCGCGATGGCCAGGGTCGAGTAGGCGAACCCGCGTCCGACGGGCAGGAAGCGCACGAGGGCGATGAGCACCATGAGCACGATCGCGACCGCGAACGGCACGAGACTCAGCCCGCTCGTGTAGAACAGGCCGATCACCAGCAGCGCGCCGATGTCGTCGACCACCGCCAGGGTGAGCAGGAACGTGCGCAGTCGCGCAGGGAACTTCGGTCCGATGAGCGCGAGCGCGCCGAGGAGGAACGCGGTGTCGGTCGAGATCACGACACCCCAGGCATCCGCTTCGCTCGTCCCGCCGGCGATCGCGACGTACAGCAGCGCGGGAACGGCGAGCCCCGCGATCGCGGCGACGATCGGCACGGTCGCGCGCGAGCGATCGGTCAGCTCGCCGATCGTGAGCTCGCGCTTCACCTCCAGCCCGACGAGGAAGAAGAACAGCGTCATGAGGCCGTCGTTGACCAGCTCGTGCAGCGTGAACTCCCAGTGCGTGCCGCCGAGCGACAGGTCGACCGGCATCGACCAGAACTCCTCGTAGCCGCCGCCGGGGAGGTTCGCCCACACCATCGCCAGGGCGACGCCGACCAACATGAGCGTCGCCGACAGCCGATCGCCGCTGACGTGCTTCTTCTTCTTGCGGTGCGGGGCGGGTGCGGCGGGTGCTGCCTGCGCGAGCGGGAGTCGGGTCACGCTCCCATGATGGCCCCGAATCGGATGCCTCGGCTCAGTCGTCTGCCGCCGGAGCCTCGAACGGCTTCTCGTGCAGCCCCTGCAGGGCGGCGGTGAGTGCGGGCGCGCCCCGGCCGAAGTCGGCGTCGAGCGCCGCCAGCCGGGCATCGGCCTCGCGCAGTGTGCGGGTGCCCGCCGGGGTGACGCGCAGGTCGGACGGCGCACCCGCGTGCGCGGTCGCGTCGACGACGAACCCGGCTTGCACGAGCGCGCCGACGGCGGTGTGCGCGCTCTGCACCGTGATGCGGGAGCGGCGCGCGAGCTCGCTGAACGAGATGCCCGGCGTCGCCTCGAGGTGGGCGAGCAGACCGTATTTGCGGGTCGTGAGTGCGACATCGCGCAGTTGCGCGTTGAGCGTGGCGTCCCACACCGCCGAGACGGTCAGCAGCGCGATCACGGGACTGAACGGAGGCCGCTCGCCGCGCGGCGGCTGCGGATCGGACGGGCCGTGATCTGACGGGGTCTGGGTGGCCACATCGCCTCCTCTGACGCACACCGGCCCGCCCATGCTAGTCGCGGGCGGGGCGATGGGGACGCGGGCGCGCGGTCACTCCCGGCCCGGGCGCTCCGGATCGCGCGGGTTGCGGCGGTCGACCAAGAGGGGGTCGATGGGAGTGAACGGGAAGACCGGCAGGTCCCGCTCGGGCACGCCGAAGCTCGCCGCGAGCACCTCCCGGGAGAACGCCGACGCGGTCGCGCGGTAGCCGATGTCGCCGGGCATGGCGCGGTCGAAGAAGATGAGGAAGTGGAGGCCCTCGTCGCCCAGCGCCTCGATGTGGTGCGGGTAGGCGCGCGGGATGAAGTAGGCCTGGCCGGGCTCGAGCTCGTACTCGTCGAGCGTGCCGTCGGGGGCGAGCACCCGCATCCGTCCGCGTCCCTTCCACACGTAGCCGAGCTCGGCGGTGCGCGGGTGCCAGTGCGGTTCGCGCATGCCGGCGCCCGTGACGTGCAGGTGGTACATCGACAGGTCCGACAGCGCGGCCCAGTACTGCCGACGGGCGAGTTTGGCGAACCCGGCCTTCGAGGCGAGCGGGGCGATCTGCCCGTCAGCGTCGAAGAGATGGGCGTTGGGGAGTCCTGCGGTCTCCGGAATGCGCGCCGGGCCTTCTCGACGGAGGAGCTGCGCGGCATCCGGCCTCGCGAACGCCGCGAACGAGGCCGCCGGCAGGTCGTAGGTGTTGCCGAGGACGGCGTCGGTCATCGCGTTCACGCCCGCCGTCAACGAGAAGTGCTGCGGGTCATCGGAGCGCAGGGCGGCGATGATCTCCGCCGTCCCCGCACCGACGTTCTCGACGTGATAGATCGCACCGGATTCGACGTGGTACATCTGCCCCGCCTCCACCACGAACGTCGAGAACCCGTCGGCGTTGCCCAGCATCGACACCAGCACGCGCCCCGCCGTGACATAGGCGAGCTGGTTGGCGTTCACGTTCCACTGTGGCTCGCGCATGGCGCCCGGCTCGAGCACGATCCGCTTCAGCGACATGCGGGACAGGATCGGGAACGAAGCCGCCGTCAGCTGGGTCACACTGCCGAGCTCGCTCTCGAACACCGGAGGGGCGGACACGAGCGAGGCGACGTGCGGAGAGCGCGAGGTCATGGCGGAGCCTTTCGTGCGGGCGGGATGCTCCCATCCTGGGGCCTGCGGGCGCGGGCGTGCACCCTGTTCCGGATGTCGGCGGGCCCTCCTATCGTGGGGCGTGACGGACGCACCGCAGCGCCGTCTCGAGCGACAGGAGTGACGGATGGACTGGAAGATCGAGCTCATCTTCGTGCCGGTGACCGATGTCGACCGCGCGAAGGACTTCTACGTGAAGATCGGCTTCACCGCCGACCACGATCAGAGCCCGTCCGAGGGGATGCGGTTCGTGCAGCTCACGCCGCCCGGGTCGGCCTGCTCGATCGCGCTCGGCACCGGGCTGGGCATCGATCTCGAACCGGGGAAGCAGAACACCATCCAGGTCGTCGTGCCCGATGCCGATCAGGCGCTCGCCGACCTGCAGGCGGCCGGGGTCGAGGCCCGCGGGGTCGACGATCTAGCATGGGGCCGGTTCGTCTCGTTCGACGACCCTGACGGCAACACCTGGACGCTGCAGCAGCTGCCGTCCTGGAGCTGAGCCGAGCGGCTGAGCCGAGCGGTATGCCGGCGGGTCAGGCTCCCCGGGCCTGACCCGCCTGCCACCGCGCCCGCACGACCGAGGCGATGCCCGCCGCGAGCGCGACGGCGATGGCGTAGCCGATCACCGTGGCGTGCAGGCCGACGATGCCCACCAGCACGCCGGCGACCACCGCGGGAACGCCGAACGACAGGTAGGCGACGATGTAGAGCGAGGCGAACAGCTCGGCGCGCTCGTGCACCGCCGCGAGCGGGATGAGCGATGCCACCGTGCCCATGAACGCGGTGCCGAACCCGGTGCCGGCGATCACCACGGCGAGGACGTAGATCGGGAGCGAGCCGAGCACGAGCGCGAGCAGCATGATGAGCGTCCCCAGCGCGAGCGCGGCGGCGCCGTAGACGGCGGTGACCGCCGGGCGTCGGCGGCGCATGGCGAACGCGGCGATCGCGCCGGCGGCGGGCAGCACACCGACCACGAGTGCCGGGCCGAGCTGGCCGTCCACGTGCAGCTCGCTGTGCACGATGCTCGGGCCGAGTGAGAGGAACAGCCCTCCGGTCGCCCAGCCGCCGAGCACGATGGGGATGCTGATGCCGAACAGTCCGCGCGCCGCGGCGGGCACGGCCGCTCGCGGGCGGAGCGCGCGCCGCCAGCCCGGCTCGCGCGGCGAGGTCTCCGGAACGGTCCAGATGAGGGCCGCGAAGACCAGGTAGGCGAGCACGAGGGGCAGGAAGGTCGCGGTGGCTGCGGCATCCGGGATCAGCTGCAGCAGGATGCCGGCGACCAGGGCTCCCAGCGCGAGACCCGCCATCGGGGCGAGCGAGTTGAGCAGGGCCGCATGCTGCGGGCGCGGAGCCGTGTCCGTGACCAGCGCCGAGGTCGTGGCCACGAGCGCACCGCTCGCGAGGCCCTGCAGCGTGCGAGCGAGGTAGAGCATCGCCGCCGAGTCGGCGAGCCAGAGCAGCAGCACCGCCACCGCGAGCAGCCCGAGCCCGGCGGTGAGGACAGGGCGGCGGCCGATGTGGTCGGAGAGCGAGCCGACCGTCAGGAGCGCGATCAGCAGGGCCACGGCGTACAGGGCGAACGCGATCGCGACGCCCGCGGAGCCGAGACCGAGCCGCTCCTGCAGGAGCGGATAGAACGGTGAGGGCGCGCTCGCCCCGGCGAGCATCAGGGTCGTGGCGACCACGCCGAGCGCGAGTCCGCGACCCGTGCGCGCCGAAGACGTGATGCCGGGGAGGGGAACGGATGCCGTCGCCGTGGCGCTCATGGGTCTCCTGTCGGTGGTGGTTCCATAATCTTGGAACTCACCGAACGTACTCCCCATTCCCTCATGGTTCAACTATTCTCGAACCATGCCTGCCGCCACGGAGCTGCCGCATCCCGACCGGGACGCCCTCGAGCTGAGCGCCGTGCTGTTCGCCCTGAGCGACCCGGACCGCCTCGAGATCGTGCGTCAGCTGCGCGACGGACCGATGGATGCCGCACTCTGCCACGCGGTGGACCCGACGATGCCGAAGTCGACCAAGTCGCACCTGATGAAGGTGCTGCGCGAGGCCGGCGTCATCCGCAACGACCCCAACGGGCGGTTCCGCGTGCTGACGCTGCGCCGCGACGACCTCGACGGACGGTTCCCCGGCCTGCTCGACGCCGTGCTCGGCGTGACGCCGGAGCCCTGAGCCTGACTCAGCCCTTGCCGCCGGGCGGCCCGACGAGCAGAAGCACCACGAACACCGCGATCAGCACGACGGCGAGCCCGGCCGCGAGCAGCAGCGGACGGGTGAGCAGAGCCCGCATCAGCCGGTCGTGCCAGCGGCGGTCGCGCGGGTCCGAGGTCTCCTGCAGACGCCAGTCCCCCGCGAGCCGGCCCGAGCGGTGCAGCCACAGCTCGACCGGCACCGTGGCATAGGGCACGACGGCGCTGACGATCGCGATGACGGTGGGCCCGGCATCCCATCGCTGGTTCTTCGCGACGAGCACGGCGGTGGCCGCGTACGCCAGGAAGACGAACCCGTGGATGCCGCCGCCCACCGAGACCGCTGCATCCCACCCGATCGTCGCGCGCAGGATCAGCCCCCCGATCAGCAGGGTCCACGAGATCGCCTCGGCGATCGCGAAGGTGCGGAACAGGGCCAACGGCGTGCGGAACACGACTCTCCTCGGGTGCAGGCGACGCGGCCCGGCTCGGCCGCACCTTCAGTCTAGTTGAAGGTTGAGCCGGTCGAGACGACGGGGAGCGCCCGCCCGTCTCAGAGCGTCGAGGCGAACGGGTCGAAGCCGTCGGGCAGGGGCGGAACGGGCGCGACGTCGCTGCGGATCTCGACCGTCTCGCCGGTCGAGGCGGACTCGCCTGCCGACAGGAGCACGTCGAGCACGTGGAATCCGAGCGCGCCCGACGCGACGTGCGGGCGGTCCGCCGCGATCGCCCGCACCATGTCCAGCGCTCCGAGCCCGCGACCGACCTCGATCGGGTCGTGTTCGATCTCGATCCACTCCTGCTCGAACGACATCCCGTCGCGCAGCACGCCGAGCGGTGCGACGACGGCGATCCGGCCGGAGAACTGATTCGGGTCGGGGATGACGATCGAGCCGTCGGTGCCGTGGATCTCGACGACGCCGTGGCGTTCGAGAGCCGAGTCGAAGCTGAGCAGACTCTGCGACTGCGCGCCCGAGTCGAACGACGCGATGATCTGCATCGTGGAGGGAACCTCGACCGGGAAGCCCTGGCCCGCGTCCGGTCCGGTGCGGATCCACCGCTCCTCGTGCGCCTTCGTGCCGAACGCCGACACGCGGTCGACGGCGCCGAACAGGCTCACGAGCGCCGAGAAGTAGTACGGGCCCATGTCGAGTAGCGGCCCGGCACCCTGAGCGAACAGGAAGGCGGGGTTCGGATGCCAGAGGTCGGGCCCCTGCGTCTGGAACACCGTCTGCGCGAACAGCGGCCGACCGATCCGTCCCGACTCGATCGCGCGGCGCGCGGCCTGGAAGCCCGGGCCGAGGAGGGTGTCGGGTGCCGAGCCGACCCGGAGCCCGGCTGTGGCGGCCTCCGCCAGCAGGAGTGCCGCCGCGTCGCGGTCGAGGCCGAGGGGCTTCTCCGTCCACACGTGCTTGCCCGCGGCGATCGCGGCGCGGGAGACCTCGATGTGCGCGGCCGGGATCGTCAGGTTGACGACGAGGTCGACGCCCGGATGTGCGAGCACGTCGGCCGCGGTGCCGTGGGCGGCGACGCCGTACTTCTCGGCCTGCCGGCGGGCGCGGTCCACCAGCAGATCGCCCACGATCACGACCTCGACGTCGGGGAACGACGAGAGGTTCTGCAGGTAGGTGTCGCTGATGACGCCGACGCCGATGATGCCGATACCGACCGCGCTCATCGGACGAACCCGCCGTCCGTCAGGAAGGCGTAGCTGGCGGCGATGTCGTCGAACACGTCTCCGGGCGGGTTGTCGTACTCGATGACCGCGTACTGCACGGCCGACCCGGCGCGCAGTGCGTCGGCGAGCGGCACATCGCCCTCGGCAGGCCGGCGCTGATCGAGCGCGGCGGAGCCGAAATCCCCGGCGTCCGGGCCGAACGGGTTCACCGCGGGGGCGACGCCGTCCTTCACGTGCACCGCGATCAGGCGGTCGCCGAGCCGGGAGACCAGGCCGACGCCGTCCTGCCCGCCCACCAGCGCCCAGAAGAGGTCGAGTTCGATGGCGACGCGGGGGTCCGTCAGCTCGACGAAACGCTCGAACGCAGTCTGCCCGTCGAAGTCCGCGACGAACTCCTGCGCGTGGTTGTGGTATCCGACGCTCAGCCCGAAGCCGGCCGCGACGTCGACGAGCCGGTTGAGACGGTCGGCGATGTCGGTGACGCCCTCGAGGGTCAGCCATCGATCGGGTGCGACGAACGGGTCGATCACCGTGGTCAGTCCGACCGTCGCGGCCGCCTCGAAGACGATCTCGGGCGCCGGCGTCGGGATGGAGCCGTCGGGGGTCCACAGCTCGTCCGAAAGCAGGGGCGCGTGACCGGTCGGCGACGCGAGACCCGCGGCATCCAGAGCGCTCCGGATCTCCTTCGGTCGGCGGACGAAGTCGAACGCCTCGACGTTCTCGAGCCCGATGGCGGCGAGCTTGTCGAGCGCCCCGCCCATGTCGACCGAGAACGCGTCCCGGAGCGTGTACAGCTGGACGGATGCCAGCGGCTTGGATTCTTCGGGCAGAGCCACGGTGACCTTCTCCTCGGTGAGCGGCAGCGATCGCTGCGGGGATGGAGGCCGTTAAACCTTCCAGATGGAAGTTTATGAGATGGAAGGCTCGTCGGTCAACCGCCGACCGACGTGCGGCCGCGGTCTGCGGGATGACACTTCCATCTGGAATCTTTCGCGACGCTAGGCTCGAGCCATGCCCGATGATGTCCCCCGACGCGCGAAGCGGGGCGGTTACGCCAAGGGCGATGCCCGTAAGCAGCAGATCCTGGACCGCGCCATCGAGGTGTTCGCCCGACGGGGGGCGAACAAGACCAGCCTGCGTGCGATCGCCGATGAGGTGGGCGTGACGCACGGGACGCTGACGCACCATTTCGGGTCGCTCGAGGAGCTGCTCGTCGCGGTCTATCTCGAGGGCGACAGGGCGACCGACGGGCGGATCAGCATCGGCGACGAAGCGACCCCCGTGGAGGTGATGATCGAATCCGCACGCGTCAACCGCGAGGTTCCCGGCCTGGTCCAGCTCTACTCGATGCTCATGGCGGCAGCCATCGAGGACGGTCACCCGACCGCGACCGCGTTCGCCGACGACTGGTTCTCACGGGTGCGCGAGCACCTGGCGCAGCGGGTGCGCGACGGACAGCGTGCCGGGCGCATCCGCACCGACGTCGACCCGGTCGCCGTGGCTTCCCTCGTCATCGCCGCCTCCGACGGGCTGCAGACCCAGTGGCTCATCGACGACACCATCCCGCAGCGCGAGGCACTGGAACTGCTCGAGCGACTCCTGCGGAACCCTGCGTGAGCGTCCGGATGCGCGCGCGCGTCGTCCTGGGCGATAGCCCGGCGCGGTCCGTGCCTCGACGACGAGGCCCGGATCCGCAGCATCCTGCGCATCCGGGCCTCTTCCCGGCCGCTTCGGGCCGGCGTCAGAATCGGGAGGTCAGAAGTCCCAGTCCTCGTCTTCGGTGGCTTCGGCCTTGCCGATGACGTACGACGAGCCGGACCCGCTGAAGAAGTCGTGGTTCTCGTCGGCGTTCGGCGACAGGGCCGACAGGATCGCCGGGTTCACGTCGGTGACCGTCGAGGGGAACATCGGCTCGTAGCCGAGGTTCATCAGCGCCTTGTTGGCGTTGTAGTGCAGGAACTTCTTGACGTCTTCGGTCAGCCCGACGGAGTCGTAGAGGTCCTGCGTGTACTGCACCTCGTTGTCGTAGAGCTCGTACAGCAGCGAGAACGTGTAGTCCTTGAGCTCCTCGCGCTTGGCCTCGTCGACGCGCTCGAGCCCCTTCTGGAACTTGTAGCCGATGTAGTACCCGTGCACGGCCTCGTCGCGGATGATGAGGCGGATGAGGTCTGCCGTGTTCGTGAGCTTCGCCCGACTCGACCAGTGCATCGGCAGGTAGAAGCCCGAGTAGAACAGGAACGACTCGAGCAGCGTCGAGGCGATCTTGCGCTTCAGCGGCTCGTCACCCCGGTAGTACTCCATGACGATCGCCGCCTTCTTCTGAAGGTTCGGGTTCTCGACGGACCAGCGGAACGCCTCGTCGATGTCCTTCGTCGAGCACAACGTCGAGAAGATCGACGAGTAGCTCTTGGCGTGCACAGACTCCATGAACGCGATGTTGGTGTAGACGGCCTCTTCGTGCGGGGTGATCGCATCGGGGATGAGAGAGACGGCGCCGACCGTGGCCTGCACGGTGTCCAGCAGCGTCAGTCCGGTGAACACCCGCATCGTGAGGGTCTGCTCCTCGGGGGTGAGCGTGTTCCACGACTGGATGTCGTTGGACAGCGGCACCTTCTCGGGCAGCCAGAAGTTGTTGACAAGGCGGTTCCAGACCTCGAGATCCTTTTCGTCCTGGATGCGGTTCCAGTTAATCGCCTGAACCTCGTTCAGGAGCTTGAGCTTCTCAGTCATTCGTGGTTCCTTCGTTCGCCTGAGAACGCCGATCGTCCAGGCAGTGTGTGCAGGTTTCTTTGTAGACGTTCTTGTTCGTGTGGTGCCGGGTGTGCGCACTGCGCCTGCTGGAGGGCATCGGTCGACCTTTGAGGGCGTCGGACCGCTTCTTCTTGTCCTCATCGCTCATGACCCTGCCGAAGTTGGGATTCCGTTCGCCGCGCCGCTGCTCCGAGAGTCGCGCCTTGGTCTCGTCGGAAAGCCTGCGTCCGAATGCCGGGTGGTCCTGCCCGAACTTGCCGAAGTTCGGATTGGCGGCCCCCGAGTTCATCCCCTTGCGCTGCTCCGACATTCGCGCCCGTGTCTCGGCTGAGCGCTTCGTGCCCCACGAGGGATGGTCTGGCCCGGTCGGCAGGTTCTCCCGCTTTCGACCGCGGTGCCGGGCCGATGCCGCAGCGCGCTGCTCGTCCGTCCATACGTAGCCGTGATTGCCGAGCCCGCCGTCATTGAGATTGAGCAGTCGGTGCCCCTCGGCGCGCAGCTTTTCGATCCACCGTTCTTCTGCGGCACCGAGGTCGGCGAGATCCTCGCTCATGACGAGCTCCAGCGAATGGAAGTACGCATCTTCCCGACCGTCACGAGTGCGGAGCCAGTCGGCGAACGCCGTCTTGCGTCCGCCGTCGGCGACCTTGAAGTGCTCCGACTTTCGCCGAGTCACCGTCTTGGTCGTCAACCCGACGTAGCGGTACTCCGGCGACCCGAGCTGCCTGACGCCATAGATGAGCCCCACGAAGGGGACCCATCCATGACGTGACTCAGGCATCGCGTTCCTGTTCGCCCTACTCGCTCAACGACCGGTCATCACAGCGTGCACGAGACGCACATGTCCATCGACGTGCCCTCGAGCGCCATCTGGCGGAGGCGGATGTAGTAGATCGTCTTGATGCCCTTGCGCCACGCGTAGATCTGCGCCTTGTTGATGTCGCGCGTGGTGGCGGTGTCCTTGAAGAACAGCGTGAGCGACAGGCCCTGGTCGACGTGCTGCGTGGCCGCGGCGTACGTGTCGATGACCTTCTCGTAGCCGATCTCGTACGCGTCCTGGTAGTACTCCAGGTTGTCGTTCGTCATGAACGCCGCCGGGTAGTACACGCGCCCGAGCTTGCCTTCCTTGCGGATCTCGATCTTCGCCGCGATCGGGTGGATCGACGACGTCGAGTTGTTGATGTACGAGATCGAGCCGGTCGGAGGCACCGCCTGCAGGTTCTGGTTGTAGATGCCGTGCTTCTGGATGCTCGCCTTCAGCGCGGTCCAGTCGTCCTGGGTGGGGATGTGGTGACCGGCGAACATGTCCTTCACCTTGTCGGTGGCCGGCACCCATGCCTGATCGATGTACTTGTCGAAGAACTCGCCCGACGCGTACGTGGAGTCGGCGAACCCGTCGAAGGCCTCGCCGCGCTCGATCGCGATCTTGTTCGACGCGGTGAGCGCGTGGAACAGCACCGAGTAGAAGTAGATGTTCGTGAAGTCGACGCCCTCTTCGGAGCCGTAGTAGACGTGCTCGCGGGCCAGGTAGCCGTGCAGGTTCATCTGCCCCAGGCCGATCGCGTGCGACCGGTCGTTGCCCGACTCGATCGAGCGGACGGAGGCGATGTGGCTCTGGTCGCTGACGGCGGAGAGGGCGCGGATGCTGGTGTCCACCGTCTTGGCGAGGTCGCCGCCATCCATCGCCAGCGCGATGTTGAGCGAGCCCAGGTTGCACGAGATGTCCTTGCCGATCTCGGCGTACGACAGGTCTTCGTTGTAGGTGGTCGGCGTGTTGACCTGGAGGATCTCGGAGCACAGGTTGGACATGTTGATCCGACCCTTGATCGGGTTGGCCTTGTTCACCGTGTCCTCGAACATGATGTACGGGTAGCCCGACTCGAACTGGATCTCGGCGAGCGTCTGGAAGAACTCGCGCGCGTTGATCTTCGTCTTCTTGATGCGCGGGTCGTCGACCATCTCGCGGTACTTCTCGCTCACCGAGATGTCGCCGAACGGCACGCCGTAGACCTTCTCGACGTCGTACGGCGAGAAGAGGTACATGTCCTCGCCGTTCTTGGCGAGCTCGAACGTGATGTCGGGGACGACGACGCCCAGCGAGAGCGTCTTGATGCGGATCTTCTCGTCGGCGTTCTCGCGCTTGGTGTCGAGGAACCGCATGATGTCGGGGTGGTGGGCGTTGAGGTACACCGCGCCGGCGCCCTGACGCGCACCGAGCTGGTTGGCGTAGCTGAAGCTGTCTTCGAGCAGCTTCATGACCGGGATGATGCCCGACGACTGGTTCTCGATCTGTTTGATCGGCGCGCCCGCCTCGCGGATGTTCGACAGCAGCAGCGCCACGCCGCCGCCGCGCTTGCTCAGCTGCAGAGAGGAGTTGATGCCGCGCGAGATCGACTCCATGTTGTCTTCGATGCGCAGCAGGAAGCACGACACGAGCTCGCCGCGCTGCGCCTTGCCGGCGTTGAGGAACGTCGGGGTGGCGGGCTGGAAGCGACCGGAGAGGATCTCGTCGACCAGGTTGGTGGCGAGCGTCTCGTCGCCGTCGGCGAGGGCGAGGGCGGTCATCACGACGCGGTCCTCGAAGCGCTCGAGGTAGCGCTTGCCGTCGAAGGTCTTCAGCGTGTAGCTGGTGTAGTACTTGAACGCGCCGAGGAACGTCTCGAAGCGGAACTTCTTGCCGTAGGCGAAGTCGTTGAGCTGCTGGATGAACGCGCCCGAGTACTTCTCGAGCACCGCGGGCTCGTAGTACTCCTTCTCGACGAGGTAGTCGAGTCGCTCCTGGAGCGAGTGGAAGAACACGGTGTTCTGGTTCACGTGCTGCAGGAAGTACTCCCGCGCGGCGCGCTTGTCGGCGTCGAACTGGATCTTCCCGTCCGCGTCGTACAGGTTGAGCATCGCGTTGAGGGCGTGGTAGTCCATCCCCTCGAAGCGCGCCTGCGTCTTGAAGTCGGCGTCCTTCACCACTGCTTCTGCCATCGTTCCAATCCCTCGCTCACGCGTCGTACGTCGTCCGGCGTGCCGAATACCTCGACCCTGTACAAGTGCGGCACGGAGCACTTGCGGCTGATGATGTCGCCGGCGAGCCCGAAGTGCTCGCCGAAGTTGGTGTTGCCCGCGGAGATGACCCCGCGGATGAGGCTGCGGTTGTGCTCGTCGTTGAGGAACCGGATCACCTGTTTGGGGACCGCACCCTTCTCGACGCCCCGGCCGGCACCCCCGCCGTAGGTGGGGGTGACCAGCACATAGGGCTCATCGACGACGGGCTGCGCGTCCGCGGCATGCAGCGGCAGCCGCACCGCCCGCAGGCCCAGCTTCTCGATGAAGCGCGCGGTGTTGCCCGAGACGCTCGAGAAGTAGACCAGGAGCGGAGCGGAGGTCGCCACACTCGCGGCCATGGTCAGGCCAGGCGGCTGGCGAGCTCGTCGATCTTGTCGGGACGGAAGCCCGACCAGTGGTCCTCGTCGGTGATGACGACGGGCGCCTGGAGGTAGCCGAGCGCCTTGACCTGCTCGAGCGCCGCCGGGTCCTGAGAGAGGTCGAGAACCTCGTATTCGATGCCCTTGGAGTCCAGCGCGCGATAGGTCGCGTTGCACTGGACGCAAGAGGGCTTGGTGTAGACCGTGATCGCCATGTGCGATCCCCTTTCCGCTCGATGTCTTGTCTGAGAACGGCGTTCCCCCGCCGGGAGACCAATACTACATATGGGTACGGACATTGGAAGCAACCACAACAGGTAGTAGTTACACGACTGTCATTTTCCACCGCTCTCCCCATGTACAACACAGGTTGTCCACCGATTCATCCACAGGCCGGCGCCTCGCCCCGAACCTGGAAAAACCCTGAATCACGGGAGATTCGGATGCCTCGGAGACATCCATCCACAGGGCTCACGATAGAGAGGGCCGCCGACATCCCCCGGCCTGTGGAAACGGGCCCTCCGGCGTGTCGCGGCGCGTCGCGGGCGATACCGTGGAGGAGTGGCGGGCTATCGGGATCTTCTGCGCACTCCGGGCGTGGGGCGCATCATCGCGGCACAGCTGACGGCGCGGTTCCCCAACGGCATGACGAGCCTCGCGATCCTGCTGCACATCGAGCACGTCACCGGGTCGTACGGCGCCGCCGGCCTGGTGCTGGCCGCGACGTCCGTCGGCCAGGCGGTCGCGGGCCCGGTGACGAGCCGCTGGATGGGCGTGTGGGGCATGCGGCGCGTGCTCACCCTCACGCTCGCGGTGTGCGCGTCGGCGATCACCGCCCTGGCCGTGGTCGACTCGGTCCTCCCCGTCTACATGGGCCTGGGCCTCGTCGCGGGACTGTCCACTCCCCCGGTGCAGTCCGCCGTGCGCACGATCTACCCGAAGATGGTCAACTCCCGGCAGCTCACCCCGCTGTTCTCGCTCGACGCATCGCTGCAGGAGATCATCTGGATCCTGGCGCCGGTCGTGATCACGTTCGTGGCCACGCAGGTCGGCACCGTGCCCGCCCTCATCCTCATCGTCGTGATCCTGATCGGCGGCGGGGCGTGGTTCATCCTCTCGCCCGAGGTCGGCCGCGTCCGCATCCCGCGCAGCCGCCGCTCGTTCGGCAAGGTGCTCGCCAAGCCCCCCGTGCTGCTGGCCACCGTGGTCGGGTTCCTGCTCATCGGCGCGTGCTCGGCCGTCGAGGCGGGCGTCGTGTCGACGTTCGGGCACGGCGGGCTCGAGGCGGGGCTCGTACTGGCGGTGTTCTCCATCGGCAGCCTCGCCGGCGGACTGTCGTTCGGACACATCCCGATGGGTCCGTGGTCGATGGCCCGCCGGCTCGGCATCGTCGCGGCCGGGCTCGCCCTCACGATGGTGTCGCTGAACGTGTGGTGGCTGGGCGGCACGCTCTTCGCCGCGGGCATCGGCATCGCTCCGGCACTGGCGATGATCTTCGCCGTGACCTCGGCGAGCGTGAAGTTCAGCGACACGGCGGAGGCGTACGGATGGGTCGGCACGGGCCAGCTCATCGGCGCCGCCGCCGGATCGGCTGTCGCGGGGCTGCTCATCGACGGCGTCGGCCCGCAGGGCGCGTACTGGGCCGCATCCGGGTTCGCGATCGCGGGCCTGCTGGTCGCGGTGCTGTTCTTCCGCGGGTTCCCCGATCTGCGGCACCGCGATGCGAGCCCCATCCCCGACACGGAGCCCGTGCCCACCATCACCTGAGGGCGACGGATGCCTCGCCCCGGCATAGACGGGTCATAGCGGACGCATAGCGCGGCATCCTTTCCTGGGGTCATGACACACGACGACGACCGCTGGGTCGACCGCAACGGCGACCCCATCGACGAGGATCACCGCGGCCTCGTCTACGACATCCAGACCCTCATCGGCCGCCGCCGGGCGCTCGGCATCTTCGGCGGGGTCGCGCTGACATCGCTGCTGTCGGCGTGCGGGGTGACCGCGCAGGCGACCTCGTCTGCCAGCCCCTCCGCGACGGCGACCGCGACGCCGACGCCCACGGCGTCCGCCACGAGCACGCCCACCGCCGCGGCATCCGGTCCTCTCTCCGCGGTGCCCGACGAGACCGGCGGCCCGTACCCGGCCGACGGATCGAACGGCGTCAACGTGCTCGACGATTCGGGGATCGTGCGCAGCGACATCCGCTCGAGCTTCGGCTCGTCCACCACGGTGGCCCCGGGCATCCCGCTCACGATCGCCCTGACGGTGCGGGATGCCGCCACCGGCGCCGCGCTCGTGGGCAAGGGCGTGTACCTGTGGCACTGCGACCGCGACGGCAACTACTCGCTGTACAGCCAGGGCGTGCAGAACGAGAACTACCTCCGCGGCGTGCAGGCCACCGATGCGAACGGCACGGTGACGTTCACGTCGATCTACCCGGCCTGCTACTCGGGACGGTGGCCGCACATCCATTTCGAGGTGTACGACGACGTGGCCCACGCGGTGGCGTCGGGTCCGATCGTGAAGACGTCGCAGATCGCCCTTCCGGCCGAGATCGACCAGGCCGTGTACGCGACCGCCGGCTACGAGCAGAGCGTGCGCAACCTCTCCCAGACGTCCCTGCAGAAGGACATGGTCTTCGGCGACGACGGCGGCATCCACCAGCTCGCCACGATGTCGGGCTCGGTGACGGGCGGCTACACCGCGGCTCTCACGATCGGCGTCTGACCGGCCGTCCACCCGACGCGACACGCCCTCGCGGAACGGCGCGGAGGGCGTGTCGTGTCGGGTGAGCGGGCCGGCAGGACGTCAGTGGGCCGCGTAGCCGCCGTCGACGAGGTGGTAGCTGCCGGTGACGAAGGCGGCGGCGTCCGAGGCGAGGAAGGCCACGAGCGCGGCGACCTCCTCCGCGGTGCCGAGGCGACCGAGCGCGTGCTGGGCAGCCAGCGCCGCCTGCGCGTCCGGGTCGAGGTTCGCGTCGACGAGCGGAGTGTGGATGAAGCCGGGGCCGACCGCGTTGACGCGGACCTTGTCGGCGCCGTACTCCAGGGCGGCGTTCTGGGTGAGACCGATGAGGCCGTGCTTGGCGGTGACGTAGGCCGACGACATCGGGATGCCGACTGCGCCGAGCACCGACGCCATGTTCACGATCGATCCGCCGCCGGCGGCGACCATCGCCGGGAGCTGGGCGCGCAGGCCGTAGAAGACCGCGTTGAGGTCGATCTCGATCACCTTGCGCCAGCTGTCGATCGGGTACTCGCCGATCGGTGCCGCCGCACCGCCGATACCGGCGTTGTTGACCGCGATTCGCAGCGGCCCGAGCTTCTGGGCCTCGGCGACCATGGCCTCGGCGACGTCGGGGTCGGCGACATCGCCCACGAACGCGACCGCGGTGCCGCCTGCGGCGGTGATCTCACCGACCACGGCGTTCGCGGCATCCGCGGAGATGTCGGCGACGAGCACCGCCGCTCCGCTCGCCGCGAGGACCAGCGCGGTCGCCCGTCCGATACCCGATCCCGCGCCTGTCACGATCGCGGAACGATCTGCGACGTCGTACGTGGCCATGTGCCCTGCTCCATCTCTCGCGCCTCGGGCGCGGTGGGTGTTATCCGACAAATGTCGGATAACGGTAGACTACTCCTCGCATCCACTGCCCCGCACCGGGAGGAGCCGCACGTGCCCGCACCCCGCACGTCGCATCTGCGCCTGTACGCGGCCGTGCTCGAGCTGGCGGCCGATCGACCGGTCGCCGAGCTGACCGCGACCGAGCTGGCCCGCCGCGCCGGGGTGCACCGCTCCACGTTCTACGAGCACGCCGCGTCGCCCGACGCGCTGCTCGCGCTCGCCCTCCGGACCGAGCTGGACGAGATCCGCGTCCGCCATCTCGGCGACCCGCGTGTGGAGGTCGGCGAGGCGGTCGTGCACACCACCCGCGCGGTGCTCGCCCACGTCGAGGCGCACGAGGCCATCTACCGCCGCGGTCTGCTGGAGGCCGCGGACGGGGGCGTGCGCGGCCTGCTGTCCGCCCACTTCCGCGACAGTCTGCGGATGCTCGAGGACACCAACCGCCTCCGTCCGCCGTTCTCGACCCCCGGCGCCGACGGCACGTTCGCGCTCGAAGCCACCGCCCGCTTCGTGGCGCACGGCTCGGTCGGCCTGCTGGAGGCCTGGCTGGACGAGCCCGCACCGCGGGACGCGGCGCTCTACCTCGACGCGTTCGCCGCGCTGACGACGGGCCTGATCAGCTCACCCGCGGCGCGCTGACCGGCCCGCGGCGGTCCCGGCCTCACGCGATGCGGCGCAGAAGCTCCAGCACCGCGAGCGCGTAGGCGTCGGCGGGTTCGGGATGCTCGAACACGAGCGACTCGCCGCCGACCACGATCTCGACCTCGTGCGTGTCGGCGAGGCGCCGAAGCGCCCGGAATGCGCCGCGCAGCAGTTCGCGCAGCTGCGCCTCGGCGGGCAGCCACAGCGCGTCTTCGAGCGCGACCGAGTCCAGCGCCCACTCGGTCGTGCCGTTGAAGGCGAGGATCCGCCCGGTCGGATACTCGCGCGGCTCGATCGTCATCTCGCTGACGGTGAAGACGTCGGCCTCGAACTCGGGTTCGTTCAGCTGGAAGCGGTCGCCGGATGCCGGGTGCCAGACCAGCCCGGCCGTCCGCAGCGACTGCGCCAGCTCCGTCGAGATCATCCCTCCATTGTGGGGCCGGATGCCGGGGCGCCGGGCCGCTCGTAGGCTGGAGCCATGCCCGCACCGGTCACACTGCCCCGCCTCGCGTGGGGCGATCCGCTCGCACCTCGCCGCGCCCTGCTCGTGCACGGGCTGGGATCCAACGGCCCGCTGATGTGGCGCGTCGGCACCGCGCTCGCCGACGACGGCTGGTACGCGGTCGCCGTCGACCTGCGCGGACACGGCACGGCACCGCGCGCCCTCGACTACACGATCGCCGCCTACGCCGCCGACCTGGCCGGTACCCGCCCGGACGACGGCGGCGCGTGGGACGCCGTCATCGGGCATTCGCTGGGCGGTGTCGCCTCCATCGTCGCCGCCGCCGACCACCCCGACTGGACGCGCCGCCTCGTGCCGATCGATCCGGCCGTCCACCTCGTCGAGGAGGATCGCGCGTCGGTGCGCGCCGGACAGGTGCGCTCGTTCGACGACCCCTCGATCGAGGCCGTGCGCGCCGAGCACCCGCACTGGCACGAGCTGGATGTCGAGCTCAAGACCCTCTCTACACGTCAGGCCAGCCGCTGGGCAGTCGATCAGACCAGCGTGCAGAACCCGGAGTGGGACGAGCGGGATGCCGCACTCCGCCTGACCGTTCCGATGCACGTGATCGCGGCGGATCCCGCGCTGGGCGCGCTGTTCGCCGGCACCGTCGTGGAGGAGCTGCACGCCAACCCGCACGTGACGGTGTCGGTGGTGGCCGGTGCGGGCCACTCCGCGCACCGCGACGACCCTGAGGAGACGCTGCGGCAGCTGCGGGAGGCGCTGGCATGACCGCGCCGGCCTTCGATCCCGCCGCACGGCTCCCCGACGCGATGCTCGAGCGGTTCCGCGAGCGCGCGGCCGTCCACGACCGCGACAACACCTTCCCGATCGACGATCTCGCCGACCTCCACGATGCCGGGTACCTCTCGATCCTCGTGCCGGAGGACCGCGGCGGCGCGGGGCTCGGGCTTGCCGAGGCATCCGTGCTCCAGCAGCGCCTCGCCGGCGCCGCGCCGGCGACCGCCCTCGCGATCAACATGCACCTGGTCTGGACGGGCGTCGCGAAGGTGCTGCGGGACCGCGGGATCGACGACCTCGCGTTCGTGCAGACGGGTGCCGCGGCGGGCGAGGTCTTCGCCTTCGGGATCAGCGAGACGGGCAACGACCTCGTGCTGTTCGGCAGCGACACGCAGGCCGCGCCGCAGGCCGACGGCTCGTACGCGTTCACCGGCACCAAGATCTTCACGTCGCTCGCGCCCGTATGGACGCAGCTCGGGCTGCACGGCCTCGACACGACGTCACCCGACGCCCCGCAGTTCGTCTACGCCTTCGTGCCACGGTCGGATGCCGTCGTCACCCGCGACGACTGGGACACCGTAGGCATGCGCGGAACGCAGAGCCGCACCACCGAGCTGCACGGGGCGGTCGCCCCCGCCGCTCGCGTGGTGCGTCGCGTCGCGCCCGGACCGAATCCCGACCCGATCGTGTTCGGCATCTTCAGCGTTTTCGAGATCCTCCTCGCGTCGGTGTACACCGGTATCGCGCGCCGGGCCCTCGACCTCGCCGTCGACACCGCGCACGGGCGCCGCTCGAAGAAGACCGGGCTGGCGTACAGCCAGGACCCCGACATCCGCCGCCGCATCGCCGACATGGCGCTCGCCTACGACGCTCTGCCGCCGCAGCTGGCCGCGCTCGCCCGCGACGTGGACGAGCGCGCCGATCACGGCGCGCGCTGGTTCTCGCTGCTGTCGGGTCTGAAGCACCGCGCGGTGGTGGCGGCGAAGGAGATCGTCGACGACGGGATGCTGGTGGCCGGAGGCTCCTCCTACTTCTCCCGGTCCGAGCTCGGCCGCCTGTACCGGGACGTCCTCGCGGGGCAGTTCCATCCCTCGGATCCCGAGTCCGCCCGCTCCACGGTCGCCGCGGCCTGGCTCGGGCCCCTCGACACCTGACGCCCCACGAGCACGCAGGTCAGCGGCGGTCGAAGTCGAACGCCTTCAGCAGCTCCGCCACGGCCTGATCGCGCTCCTCGCCGCCCGACTCGAACATGTCGGTCACGTGGGTGCGCAGATGGTTCTCGAGCAGCAGGCGGTTGAGCGACTCGAGCGCCTTCTCGATCGCCCGCGACTGGGCGATGATGTCCATGCAGTAGTCCTCGTTCTCGATCATCTTCGAGAGGCCCCGGAGCTGTCCTTCGAGGATGCTCGTGCGGTGCAGCGCGCGCTTCTTGATGTTCTCGATCACGCCGAAAGGCTACCCCCGAGGCGTCGCCCGACTCGCGTGCGAGGATGACGGGCATGGCTCGAACCCCCACCGCGCTGCTCAGCCCGGCCGATCAGGAGCGGCGCCGCGCGCTGCGGGTCATGAAGGGGGTGGCGCTGGGCGCCCTGCTGTTCATGGCGGTGCTGTTCGTCATCGCCTTCGCGCTGCAGGCCCGCTTCTCCTGGCTCGCGTACGTGCGGGCGGCGGCGGAGGGCGGCATGGTCGGGGCGCTGGCGGACTGGTTCGCGGTGACGGCGCTGTTCCGGCATCCGCTCGGCATCCCCATCCCCCACACCGCGATCATCCCGAGCCGCAAGGACGAGATCGGCCGCACGCTCGGCGAGTTCGTCGAGACCGAGTTCCTCCGCGCCGATGTCGTGCGGACGAAGCTCGAATCGACGGCGATCGCCGCGCGCCTCGGCGAGTGGCTGAGCGATCCGGCGCACGCCGAGCGGGTCGCCGCCGAGGGGTCGGCGATGGCCGCGGGGGTTCTGCGGGCGCTCAGCGACGACGACGTGCAGGGTGTGATCGAGGATCTCGCCCGCCAGCACCTGATCGGGCCCGATTGGGGTCCGCCGCTGGGGTCGTGGCTGGAGCGCATCGTCGCATCCGGCGCCCACCACAACGCCGTCGATCTCGCGGCCGAGAACATCGGCAGCTGGCTCGACCACAACCGCGAGGCCTTCGGTGGACTGGTCTCGCGCCGGCTGCCCGGATGGGTGCCCGGCCTCGCGCACCGCCTGGTCGACGACACCGTGTACAACGAGGCGGTCAAGTTCGTCGCCGCCGTGCGCGCGGACGCGCAGCATCCTGCCCGGCACGCCATCGACGGCTACCTGGCCCGCCTCGCGGACGGCCTCCAGCACGACCCGGCGACGATCGGCCGCCTCGAGGACGCCAAGAGCGCCGTGTTCGACAGCCCGCGCGTGCGCGAGCTCGCCGCGCAGGCGTGGAACACCGCGAAGTCGGGGCTGCTGGACGCCCTCGGCGACCCGGCCAGCGGACTGCGCACGCGCGCGACGGCGGCGCTCGCCGACGTCGGGGCCCGGCTGACGACGGATGCCGCGCTGCAGCGCCGTGTCGACGGGTGGGTCACCGACGCCGCCGTGTTCCTGGTCGACCGCTACCGGCACGACATCGCCTCGATCATCACCGACACGGTCTCGCGCTGGGACGCCGCCGAGACCACCGAGAAGATCGAGCTCATGGTGGGCCGCGACCTGCAGTACATCCGCCTCAACGGCACGGTCGTGGGAGCCCTCGCGGGGCTGGCGATCTTCACGATCGCGCACGCTCTGATCGGGCAGGGCCTGGGCTAGCCTGGGGCTGTGGTCGACCCCGCCGCCTCCTGGGATGAGGAGCTGCCTTCGCAGCTCCTGTTCAGCTACGGCACGCTGCAGCTGCCCCGCGTGCAGCTCGACACCTTCGGCCGTCTCATCGACGGCGACGACGACGTGCTCCCCGGCTTCACGATCGCCTACGCCGAGATCGACGATCCACGGGTCGTGGACCTGTCGGGGCAGGCCACGCATCCCGTGGTGCGGGCGACCGGAAGCCCCCGCGACAAGGTCACCGGCCGGGTGCTGCTGCTGACGCCGGACGAGCTGGATGCCGCGGACGAGTACGAGGTCGCCCTCTACCAGCGGGTGCAGGCGCCGCTGGAATCGGGCCGCATCGCGTGGGTGTACGTCAGCGTATGAGCCTGCCCGTCGATCCGCTCTGGCCGCGCGCCGGGGACTGGCCCGCCCCCGACGGCTCCGTCGATGCCGTGCTCGTGGGTGTCCCCACCTGGCGCACGTCCCTGTCGCCGACCGGCGCGCACGCGACTCCGGCCGCGATCCGGGCCGCTCTGCGGCGCTTCAGTCCGACGCTGATGGGACCGCCGCCGACCGATCTGACCGAGGCGCTGCGCATCGCCGACGCGGGCGACGTCGCCGAGCCCGACGGGGAGGCCGGCGAGGCCGCGGTGCGTGCTCGCGTGGCGGAGCTGGCGGCTCGGGCTCGGCTGGTCGTGGCTCTCGGCGGAGACAACGCCGCCACGTTCCCCGTCGCGCAGGGTGCCGGCGCAGGAGGGCTGATCACCCTCGACGCGCATTTCGACCTGCGCGACGGCGTCTCCAACGGCTCGCCGGTGCGCCGCCTCGTCGCGGACGGGCTCGACCCCTGGCGGATCGTGCAGATCGGCATCGCCGACTTCGCCAACTCGGCCGCCTACGCGCGCCGCGCGTCCGATCTCGGCATCACGGTGATCACCCTCGACGACGTGCGCCGTCTCGGTGTCGGGGCGGTGATGGCGCGGGCGCTGAAGGTGGCGGGCGCGGGCGAGGGCGCGGTGCACCTCGACGTCGACGTGGACGTCTGCGATCGTTCGGCGGCGCCCGGCTGCCCGGCGAGCGTGCCCGGCGGCCTCGCGGCGTGGGAGCTGCGCGCCCTCGTGCGGTCCGCGGCATCCGATCCCCGCGTCGCCAGTGCCGACATCGTCGAGGTGGACGCGACCGCCGACACCCCCGACGGGCGCACGGTGCGGCTCGCGGCGCTGTGCGTCCTCGAGCTGCTGGCCGGTCTCGCGGTGCGCACGTGATCCGGCTCGTGCTGGTGCGGCACGCGAAGTCGGAGTGGGGCGATCCCGGGCTCGACGACCACGACCGTCCGCTCAACGGACGCGGCACCGGCGATGCCCCGCGCATGGCCGAGCGCCTGGCCGCGACCGGGTTCCGGCCCGACGCGATCCGCTCCTCCACCGCGCTGCGGGCGCGCACGACGGCGGCGGCGTTCGGCGAGGTGCTCGGGGTCGCGGTCGACCTCGTGCCCGAGCTCTACGGGGCGTCGGCGCGCACGCTCCTGGCCGAGGCATCCGCACTCCGGGTGCCGTCGGTGCTGATCGTCGCCCACGATCCCGGCATGTCGGTGCTCGCCGAGCAGCTCTCCGACGGGGGCATCGCGCACATGCCGACGTGCGCGGTCGCGTCGTTCGCGTGGGACGAGGACGAGTGGGATGTCGCGACCGCCGTCCCTCCCGCCTCGTGGAGCTTCGACAGTCCGCGCTAGAGCCGCACTCCGTCGTTCCACACCGCGGCGACCAGCGGAACCCCCGGGCGGTAGGCCAGGTGGGTGCGGGTCGAGGCGTCCAGGAGCACCAGGTCGGCGCGCATCCCCGGGGCGATCGCCCCGACGTCGTCGCGGCGCAGCGCCCGCGCTCCCCCGGCGGTCGCCGCCCACACCGCCTCGGGCACGGTCATGCCCATCTCGCGGACGGCGAGGGCGATCATCAGCGGCATCGAGCTGGTGAAGCTCGACCCCGGGTTGCAGTCGCTCGCGAGCGCCACGGTGACGCCGGAGTCGAGCAGCCGTCGGGCGTCGGGGTAGGGCTGGCGGGTGGAGAACTCCACCCCGGGCAGGAGTGTCGCGACGGTGTCGGATGCCGCGAGCGCCGCCACATCATCGTCGTCGAGGTAGGTGCAGTGGTCGACGGATGCCGCGCCCGCCGCGACGGCGATCCGCACGCCCTCCCCGGGGCCGAGTTGGTTGCCGTGCACGCGCGGGAGGAGGCCGCGCGCGATCCCCGCGGCGAGAACCCGGCGCGACTCGTCGGGCGTGAACGCGCCCCGCTCGCAGAACACGTCGATCCACCGCGCGTGCGGGGCGACGGCGTCGAGCATCTCGCCGCACACCAGATCGACGTACCCGTCGCGGTCGTCGGCGTACTCCGGCGGCACGACATGGGCGCCGAGGTAGGTGACCTCGGGCGTGACCTCCGCCGCCACACGAGCGAGCCGCTTCTCGTCGGCGACGGTGAGCCCGTAGCCCGTCTTCACCTCGAACGTCGTGGTGCCCTGCGCGCGCAGCTCGGCGGTGAACCCGGCGAGCCGCGCGCGCAGCTCGTCGTCACCCGCGGCGCGGGTCGAGGCGACCGTGCGCCGTATGCCACCGGCAGCATACGGCATGCCCGCCATGCGCGCGGCGAACTCGTCGGCGCGATCGCCGCCGAACACGAGGTGAGTGTGGCTGTCGACGAAGCCCGGGATCACGGCGCCGCCGGCGGCGTCGACGATCTCGTCGGCGCCGGGGGCGTCGTCCGCGGCCCCGACCCACGCGATGCGTCCGCCGTCGACGAGCAGCGCGGCATCCGTCATCGTCCCGCACGGGTCGCCGTCGCGGCCGACGTTCGTCGTCAGCTCGCCGATGCGCGTCAGCAGCAGGGTCATGGCATCGGCACGGTCAGGCCGCGGTCGCGCGCGACCTCGCGGGCGCGCTCGTAGCCGGCGTCGACGTGGCGCATGACGCCCGTGCCGGGGTCGTTGACCAGCACCCGCGCGAGCTTCTCGGCGGCGAGGGCCGACCCGTCGGCGACCGTGACCTGGCCGGCGTGGATGCTGCGCCCGATGCCGACGCCTCCGCCGTGGTGGATCGACACCCACGACGCCCCGCTGGAGGTGTTCAGCAGCGCGTTGAGCAGCGGCCAGTCGGCGATCGCGTCGGAGCCGTCGGCCATCGCCTCGGTCTCGCGGTAGGGCGACGCGACCGACCCCGCGTCGAGGTGATCACGACCGATCACGATCGGCGCCGACAGCTCGCCCGCGGCGACCATCTCGTTGAACCGCAGCCCGGCGAGGTGCCGCTCCTGATAGCCGAGCCAGCAGATGCGCGCCGGGAGCCCTTCGAAGTGCACCTTCTCCCCGGCCTTGTCGAGCCAGCGGTGCAGGGCGGCATCCTCCGGGAACAGCTCCTTCACGGCGGCGTCCGTCTTGGCGATGTCCTCCGGGTCTCCCGAGAGCGCCACCCAGCGGAACGGGCCCTTCCCCTCGGCGAACAGCGGCCGGATGTAGGCGGGCACGAACCCCGGGAATGCGAAGGCACGATCGAATCCGCCCAGCTCGGCCTCGCGGCGGATCGAGTTGCCGTAGTCGAACACGGCGGCCCCGGCATCCTGGAAGCCCACCATCGCCGCCACGTGCGCGGCCATCGACGCACGCGCCCGCGCCGTGAACCCTTCCGGGTCGCGCTCCGCCTCGGCGTGCCACTCCTCCACCGACACGCCCACGGGCAGGTAGGCGAGCGGGTCGTGGGCGCTGGTCTGGTCGGTGACGATGTCGATCGGGATGCCGCGGCGCAGCAGCTCCGGGAACACCTCGGCGGCGTTCCCCGCGAGCCCGACCGACAGCGCGTCGCCGGCATCCTTGGCGGCCAGGACGAGTGCGACGGCCTCGTCGAGGTCGGCGGTGTGACGGTCGAGGTAGCCGTGCGCGACGCGGCGCTCGAGGCGGGAGGCATCGACGTCGACGATCAGCACCGCGCCCTCGTTGAGCGTGACGGCGAGCGGCTGCGCGCCGCCCATCCCGCCGCACCCGGCGGTGAGGGTGAGCGTGCCCTTCAGCGACGGCCGGCCGAGCGAGCCGGCGACCGCGGAGAACGTCTCGTAGGTGCCCTGCAGGATGCCCTGCGTGCCGATGTAGATCCAGGAGCCGGCCGTCATCTGCCCGTACATCGTGAGCCCGAGGTCCTCCAGGCGGCGGAACTCGGGCCACGTCGCCCAGTCCCCCACGAGGTTGGAGTTCGCGATCAGCACCCGCGGTGCCCACTCGTGGGTGCGGAACACCCCGACGGGCTTCCCCGACTGCACGAGCAGGGTCTCGTCGGGCTCGAGCTCGTCGAGCGTGCGCACGATCGCGTCGAACGCCGCCCACGACCGCGCGGCCTTGCCCGTGCCGCCGTAGACGACGAGGTCTTCGGGATGCTCCGCCACCTCCGGATCGAGATTGTTCATCAGCATCCGCTTGGCCGCCTCCGCGCCCCAGCTCTTGGCTGTGCGCTCCGGGCCGCGTGGGGCGCGGATCACCCGGGTGCCCGACGTGGTCTCGTTCATCTGTCGCTCCTTCGTTCGTGGTTCTGAGGAGATTCGCGTTTATGAGGAGACATCACGCCGATTCCTCCTCAGAAACCGCGATCTCCTCCGCTGCGGCGGGGCGTCCGGCCACGCGGACGGAGCTTCCTCCCTCGCGGACGGGACCGAGCGCGGCATCCGCCACCGCTCCCGACAGCACGAGCGCGGTCACCGCCTCGATCTCGGGCGACAGGAAGCGGTCGGGGCCGGGTCCGCCGGCTCCGCGCCGCACGACGGCGCGCGCCCGCGCGGTCGCGGTGGCCGGCTCGAGCGGCGCACGCAGGTCGAGTGCCCGGGCGGCGGTCACCAGCTCGACCGCGAGCACGCGGGCGAGGCCGTCGACGGCCCGGCGCAGCTTGCGCGCCGCCGCCCATCCCATCGAGACGTGGTCCTCCTGCATCGCCGACGACGGGATGGAGTCCACCGAGGCGGGCACGGCGAGCCGCTTCAGCTCCGAAACGATGCCCGCGGCGGCGTACTGCGCGATCATCAGACCCGAATCCACACCCACCTCGTGCGCGAGGAACGGCGGCAGCCCGTTGCTGCGAGCGGGGTCGAGGGCGCGGTCGGTGCGCCGCTCCGAGATCGACGCGACATCGGCCACGGCGATCGCGAGGAAGTCGAGCACGTAGGCGATCGGCGCGCCGTGGAAGTTGCCGTTGGACTCGACCCGCCCGTCGAGGGTGACCACCGGGTTGTCGATCGCGGCCGCCAACTCGCGCGTCGCGACCATCCGCGCGTGGTCGAGGGTGTCGCGCGCGGCGCCGTGCACCTGCGGCGAGCAGCGCAGCGAGTAGGCGTCCTGCACGCGCGTGCACACGGCCGGGTCGCGGTGCGAGGCCATGATCGCCGAGCCGTCCAGCAGCGCGCGCAGGTGCGCGGCCGACACCGCCTGCCCCGACTGCGGGCGCAGTGCCATCAGGTCGGCCGCGAACACCGCATCGGTGCCCAGCTGCGCCTCGACCGACATCGCGGCGGCGACGTCGGCGGTGTCGAGCAGCATCGACAGGTCGGCGACGGCGAGCAGCAGCATCCCGAGCATCCCGTCGGTGCCGTTGACGAGGGCGAGTCCCTCCTTCTCCTCCAGCACGAGCGGGCGGATGGATGCCTCGGCGAGCGCCTGCGCGGCAGGGACGGGCTCGCCGGGGCCGGATGCGGTGCCGACCCGCACCTCGCCCTCCCCCATCGCGGCCAGGGCGACGTGCGAGAGAGGCGCCAGGTCGCCGGAGCAGCCGAGCGACCCGTACTCGCGCACGATCGGCGTGATGCCGGCGTCGAGCATCGTCGCGTACGTCTCCACGACGACCGGTCGCACGCCGGTGCGCCCGGTGGCGAGGGTCTGCAGGCGCAGCAGCTGCAGCGCGCGCACCACCTCCCGCTCGACCTCGGGCCCGGTGCCGGCCGCGTGCGAGCGGATCAGGCTCGCCTGCAGCTGCCGGCGCCGCTCGGGCTCGATGAACGTCGTGGCGAGCGCCCCGAACCCGGTCGAGACGCCGTAGTGCGGCTGCGGGTCGTCGGCGAGCGCCTCCACGAGCGCGCGCGTCTCGCCGACGCGCTCGAGAGCCCTTTCATCGAGCTCCACGCGGGCGCCGTGGCGGGCGACCGCGACGACGTCCTCGGGCGTGAGAGGCGCGCCCCCCACGCGGACGGATCGGGTGGCGGTCGCGGCGGGTGCACTGCTCATGGCTCGATTCCACACCCGCGCCCGGCGGGGAGACAGAGGCTCCAGGCATCCGCCGTCTGTGATCCCAGACGGCTGCGTGGCATCCTGGGCGCATGACCACCGCCGCCCGCCCGCAGGTGCCGGCCGCAGACCAGACCCTGCGCATCCTCGCCCATCTCGCCCGCCAGCCCGGCCCGGTCGCCGCGCAGACGCTCGCCGCCGCGCTGGGGATCCCGCGCTCGACGGTGTACCACCTGCTGGCCGCCCTCGCCGCGCACGGCTTCGTCGTGCACCTGCCCGGCGATCGCCGCTGGGGACTGGGCACGGCGGCGTTCGAGCTGGCGGGAGGGTTCGCCCGACAGCAGCCGCTCGCGCGTCTGGGTCGGCCCCTCGTGGCGGGGCTGGCCGACGCCACCGGCGAGAGCGCGCACCTCGCGGTGATGACCGGCCGCGACGTGCTCTATCTCGTCGAGGAGCGCGCTCCGCGGCGCCCCGCGCTCGTCACCGACGTCGGCGTGCGCCTGCCCGCGCACCTCACCGCGAGCGGCCGGGCGATGCTCGCGGCGCTCTCGCCCGCGCAGGTGCGGGCGCTGTTCCCGGATGCCTCGGCCTTCGCCGATCGCACCGGCCGGGGTCCCGCGCGCCCGTCCGAGCTGCGGGACGTGCTGCGCGGGGTGCGGACCCGCGGTCACGCGACCGAGGACGGCGAGGTGAGTCTGGGCCTGCGCTCGGTCGGGGTGGCGGTGCGCGACCACGCCGGCTGGCCGACGGCGGCGTTCGCGGTGACCTACCCCGACGACCGCGACGTCGACGAGGAGGTGGTCGCCGCCGCGGTCACCCGCGCCGCGCGCGAGCTCGAGCGTCGCATCGGCCGCCCGACCGCACGCTGATCCGCGGCCTCCTCCCCCACCGAACCGTCACGACACGCCGCGCAGGTCGCGGCTCGCGCGGCGTGTCGCGACCGCCCGACGTGCGCGGGCGGGGACGCGCGCGGGTCAGCGCAGCACGAGGCGCGGCTCGACGAGCACGTGCGCCTCACCGGGAGTGGCCGCGCGGGGCCGGATCGACGTGCCCGACGATCCCATCAGCAGCTCGAGCGCACCGCCGGCGACCTCCTCGGGCAGCTGCTCGACGCTCGAGAGCCCGAGCGCCTCGGCGGCCGGGGTGTTGTCGAAGCCGATGATCGGCAGGTCGCCGCGACCGGCGGCCACCGCGGCGACGTGCGCGCCGATCGCGAGGGAGTCGCTGGCGCACACCAGCGCGTCGAGCTCGCCGTCGACTATCGCCCGACCGGCGGCGTCCCGCGCCCCGGCCACGCTCTCCTCGGTCACCAGCCGCGGCCCGCCCGCGCCCGCTTCCCGCCAGCCCCGCTCGCGGTCGTCGCCGGTGCCCGAGCCCACGGGCCACCCGAGGAACCCGACGCGCGGTCCGGACGACGCGATCGCGTGGCGGGTCGCCGCGCGGGTGCCCGCCGCACCGTCGACGTCGACCCACAGGTGCGCGGGAGCCGAGACGTCATCCGCACCCCACGGCCGACCGAACGACACGAACGGGATGCCGCGCTCCGCCAGCCACCCGGTGCGGGGGTCGCCGTGGAAGGTTCCGGTGATCACGACCGCGTCCACCTCGCCGCCCTCGGTGAGGTCGGCGAGGCGGGCCAGCTCCTCCTCGGGCGAGCGGGCGGCGTAGACCAGCATCCGCATTCCGCGTTCGCTGGAGCGTTCGGTGAGCGCGTGCACGAAGCGGTCGAGCACGACGCCCGAGATGCCTCCGGCGTAGGGATCGAGATGGATGCCGATGGTCGAGCTGCGTCGCGTGCGCAGGCGCCGTGCGGCCGCGTGGGGGCGATAGCCGAGCTCGGCGATCGCGCGTGCGACGCGTTCGCGGGTGGCCGGCTTGACCACGTCGGGAGCGTTCAGCACGTTCGAGACGGTCTGCCGGGACACGCCCGCGGCCAGCGCCACGTCCTCGACGGTAGGGGTCCGATCCATGGCTCCGCTCCGGCATCCGAACTGTGAATCGTCATCCTACGCGCGCCCCGGCGGCACTTGACAACCCCGTCGCCCGGCCCTTAGCGTCGATCGCACAGCGAAGTTTGAACGATCAAATTGCGCACCCCCTCACTGCACGGGCTCATCGAAGGAGAAGAGACATGACACGCAGCAGACTCCGCCGCCTCCTCGCCGCGGGGGCGATCACCGCCGTCGGAGCGATCGTCCTGGCCGGGTGCGGCTCGGGCTTCAGCGACCCCGGGGCGTCCGGGTCCGCCGCCTCGGGCGACCTCACCTCGTCGAGCGATCCGCTCAAGCTCCTCATCGGCTCGTCTGGCGAGGCCGAGACCACTGCCGTGAACGCCGCCGTCGCGGCCTGGTCGAAGCAGTCCGGCATCCAGGCGACCGTGAGCGTCGCGAGCGATCTCCCCCAGGAGCTGTCGCAGGGCTTCGCCGCCGGATCCCCGCCCGACCTGTTCTACCTCGCCCCCGAGGCCCTCGCCGGCTACGCGGGCAACGGCTCGCTCAAGGCGTACGGCGACATGCTCGGCAACAAGGACGACTTCTACCCCTCGCTCGTGCAGAACTTCACCTACCAGGACCAGTTCTACTGCGCCCCGAAGGACTTCTCCACGCTGCAGCTGGTCATCAACAAGGGGCTGTGGGATGCCGCGGGGCTGACGGACGCCGACCTGCCCACCACGTGGGACCAGCTCGCCACGGTCGCTCAGAAGCTGACCGCGAACGGCGTCGTCGGTCTCGCCTTCGGCGCGGAGTACCAGCGCGTCGGCGCGTTCATGGCGCAGGCCGGCGGCGGCCTCGTCAGTGACGACGGCAAGACCGCGACGGCCGACAGCACCGGCAACGTCGACGCCCTCACCTACGTGAAGACCCACCTCGCGGCGGGCACCTTCGCGTACGCCAAGGACGTCGGAGCGGGCTGGGGCGGCGAGGCGTTCGGCAAAGGCCTCGCGGCCATGACGATCGAGGGCAACTGGATCACCGGCGCCATGTCGGCCGACTTCCCGACCGTGCAGTACGTCGTCGCACCCCTGCCGGCCGGACCGTCGGGCCAGGGCACGCTGCAGTTCACCAACTGCTGGGGCATGGCCGCAGACAGCCCCAACCAGAAGGCCGCGCTCGACCTCGTGCAGTACCTGACGAGCGCCGACCAGGTGCTGGCCTTCTCGAAGGCGTTCGGCCCGATGCCGCCGGTGCGCTCCGCCGCCGCGCAGTGGACGAGCGAGAACCCCGCGCTCGCGTCGTTCCTGAAGGCAGCCGACTACGCCAAGAGCGTGCCCGTCAACAACGGCATCACCGCGGTCATCAAGGACTTCAACGCACAGCTGGAATCCCTCAAGACCGGCGACCCGGCGCAGATCCTGAAGACCGCGCAGACCAACGTCCAGGCGGTCGTGGGCTGAGTCCCGGCCGATGACTGCGAGCACGGTGGTGCGCACGCCGCGCCGTGCCGGAGGCTCCTCGCGGGGCCTGCGGCGCGGCGAGGCGCTGGCCGGATGGGTGTTCACCGCCCCCGTCCTGGTGATCCTCGGGGTGTTCCTCCTCGTGCCGGTGCTCATGGCGCTGTGGGTGAGCTTCTCGAACTGGTCGGGTCGCGGCAGCCCCTTCTCCGGGAACGTGTCGTTCGTGGGGCTGGACAACTACGCCGCGATCACGACGAAGGGGGGCCTCCCCACCCGCGACTTCGGCACGGCCCTGCGCAACAACGCCTGGTACGTGCTGCTGGTCGTGCCGCTGCAGACGGCGCTCGCACTGTTCCTGGCCGTGCTGGTCAACCGTGCGGTGCTGCGGGGCCGAGGCTTCTTCCGCACCGCGTTCTACTTCCCCTCGGTGACGAGCACCGTCGCGATCACCGTGCTGTGGCTGTTCCTGTTCTCCGCCTCCGGAGCCGTCAACGAGATCCTGTCGTGGATCGGCATCAACGGTCCGAACTGGTTCAACGAGCCCAGCGGGGTGCTGCACAACCTGCTCGCGGCGGTCGGGGTCACCTCCGGTCCCGACGCCCTGACCGGCAGCGGATTCCTGGGCATCACGTGGTGGGACTGGCTGGCCGGTCCCTCGGTGGCGATGTCCGCGCTCATCCTGATGTCGGTGTTCACGACCAGCGGCACCTTCATGCTCCTGTTCATCGCGGCGCTGCAGAACCTCGGCGGCGACGTGCAGGAAGCGGCGATGATGGACGGCGCCAACGCGTGGCAGCGCTTCTGGCGGGTGACCCTCCCCCAGCTGCGCCCGACGCTGTTCACCGTGCTCACCCTCGGTCTGATCGGCTGCTGGCAGGTGTTCGACCAGATCTACACCGGCACGCAGGGAAGCCCCGGCAAGACCACCCTCACCCCGGCCTATCTGTCGTACTCGTCCGCATTCCTCAACCAGTCGTGGGGGCAGGGCGCCGCGATCGCGTTCATCCTGTTCGCGATCATCGTGGCCTTCACGATCCTGCAGCGCTGGGTGCTGCGCGAGCGGCCGGTGTCGCGCCGGCGCGCGCGGCAGTACCAGCTCCCCTCCGAGAGGACTCCGCGATGACCGGCACGACGCTCGCCGAGGCCGAGGTGATGACCCGGCCTCCTCAGAAGTGGGAGAAGCCGACGCGCCAGCGCTGGCACACGCGCACCCTCACGTGGCAGATCCTGCTGTACGCCCTGCTCGTGGTGCTGGCGCTCATCTACATCTATCCGTTCCTCGTACAGGTGGCGACATCCTTCAAGACGGATGCCGAGGCCAGCACCGATCCCGTCTCGCTCATCCCGCAGACGTGGTCGCTCGCCGCCTACGAGCGGCTGTTCCTGCGCAGCGACTTCCCGGTGTGGTTCGCCAACTCGGCGATCGTGACGGTCTGCGTGACGCTCGGGCGCGTGTTCTTCTGCTCCCTCGCCGGCTACGCCCTGGCCCGCCTGCACTTCCGCGGCCGCGGCGTCGTGTTCGCGGGGGTCGTGGCCGTCATGGCGGTGCCGACGGTGGTGCTGCTCATCCCGAAGTTCCTCGTGATCAACCAGCTCGGCATGTACGACTCGTACGCGGGCATGATCCTGCCGCTCCTCGTGGATGCCGCGGGGGTGTTCATCATGAAGAACTTCTTCGAGTCGATCCCCGTCTCGGTCGAGGAGCAGGCGCGCATCGACGGCGCCGGCACCTTCCGCGTGTTCTGGTCGGTGGTGCTCCCGATGGCGCGCCCGGCGCTCATCACGATCATCATCCTGTCGTTCCAGGGGTCGTGGAACGAGCTGTCGCACTTCATCGTGTCGGCGCAGTCGCCCGAGCTGACGACGCTCACGAAGGGTGTCGCGCGCCTCGCCTCGGGCCAGCTCAGCCAGGGCACGCAGTATCCGCTCAAGCTCGCCGCCGCCCTCATCATGACGATCCCGGTGGCCGTGCTGTTCTTCATCTTCCAGCGGCGCATCATGAACGCCAGCGAAGGAGCCGTCAAGGAATGACCGCCCCCCTCCAGCCTCTGCTGAGCGACGCGGTGATCGCGCTGCGCGCCCCCACCCAGGTGTGGTCGGGCGACGGCGGCGATCTCGGACCCGCGTCGATCGACGGCGTCTACCACGGCGACGTGCGGCATGTCCGCACGCTCACGCTCGCCTGCGCCGACTCGCCCGTCGAGTGGATCTCGCGCGCCGCCGACGGCCCCTCGCGCGTCGTGTTCGGCGGACTGCTGCGCGGACTCGACGATCCCGCGCCCGACCCGAAGGTGCGGCTGCGGCGCGAGCGGGTGGTGTCCCCCGGGCGTGTGGTCGAGACGTGGCTCCTCAGCTCGCGCGTCGCCGACCCGATCTCCACGAGTCTGACCCTGCGCCTGACGCCCGAGTTCGCCCTGCTGCACGAGGTGAAGTCCGGCGCCCCCGAGGCGCGTGGCGTCGAGATCGAGACGACGGATGCCGCCGCCACCGCCACCTCGGGCGCCCAGCGCATCGCGCTGACCGCGCCCGGCGCCTCGGTGCGGCGTGACGGCGACGACCTCGTGGCGATGTGGCCGGTGCGGATCGCGCCCGGCGGCGCGGCGGAGGTCTCGTTCGCCCTCGAGCTCTCCGACGACACCCTGGTGGTGCGCGCGCCCGACCACCCGGCACCGTGGGAGGCGCACGCGGTCGCGGCCGAGGCATCCGATCCCCGTCTCGCCCGCTGGCTCGAGACGGCCCTCGGCGATCTCGACGCGCTGCGCCTCGTGCTCCCCGACGCCCCCGGCGACGACTTCTTCGCCGCCGGCGCGCCGTGGTTCCTCACCCTGTTCGGCCGCGACTCGCTGTGGGCGGCCCGCCTGGCGCTGCCGCTCGACGTCGGGATCGCGGCATCCACCCTCCGCGTCCTGGCGCGGCTGCAGGGCACCGCCGACGACCCCGACACGGCGCAGGAGCCCGGCAAGATCCTGCACGAGCTGCGCGCCACGACCCTCGAACTGCCCGGCGAGGGCATCGTGCTGCCGCCGCGCTACTACGGCAGCGTCGACAGCACGCCGCTGTGGATCTGCCTGCTCGCCGATGCGTGGCGGTCCGGGATGCCGGAGGCCGAGGTGCGGGAGCTCGTTCCGGTTCTGGTGGGCGCGCTGCGGTGGATCCTCGAGCACGGCGACAGCGACGGCGACGGGTTCCTCGACTACATCGACCGCACCGGGCGCGGCCTGGCGAATCAGGGCTGGAAGGACTCCGGCGACTCGATCCAGTGGCGCGACGGCACCCTCGCGCAGGGCCCGATCGCGCTGTGCGAGGTGCAGGCGTACGCGTACGAGGCCGCCCGTGCAGGCGCCGACCTGCTCGAGGCGTTCGCCGCCGACGCCGATCTCGACGAGACGCTGCGCCCCGCGGCGTTGCGCGGCTGGGCCGACGCCCTGCGCGCGCGATTCCGCGAGGCGTTCTGGATCACCACTCCCGAGGGCCGCTATCCCGCCGTCGCGCTCGACCGCGACAAACGTCCGGTCGACACGCTCACGAGCAACATCGGGCACCTGCTGGGCACCGGCATCCTCGATCCCGCCGACGAGGAGCACGTGGCGGCGCTGCTGCTCGACCCGTCGATGGCGAGCGGGTTCGGCATCCGCACCATGTCCACCGGCGCGCGCGGCTACTGGCCGCTGTCGTACCACGGCGGCAGCGTGTGGATGCACGACACCGCGATCTCCGTGCACGGCATGCTGCGTGCCGGGAGAGCGGATGCTGCGCGCGCCGTCGTGGCCGGGATGCTCGACGCCGCCGAGGGCTTCGGCTTCCGGGTGCCGGAGCTGCACGCGGGCGATGCCGCCGCCGAGACCGCGACGCCCACCCCCTACCCCGCCGCCTGTCGTCCGCAGGCGTGGTCGGCGGCGGCGGCGATCACCGCGCTGCAGGCACTGCGCTGACCGGCGCGCACCGGTCGGCACAGTGCCTCGCCCGCTGAGCGCGTCAGCGCCGCGGCGGGGCGAGCACGGCGAAGGTGGGCACCGCGATGGCGACCACCACGACGTGCATCACCATGAGCGCGACGGCCGCCACGGTCGTCGTGCCGGGGATGAAGCCGAGCAGGAGCAGCAGCACGTCGGGCACGAACGAGAGCACGAGCACGACGGGGACGAGCACCGACAGCACAGCGCGGGGCCGCGCGGCCCGACGCGTGATCATCGACCATCCGAGCCATCCGGCCGCGAAGCCGAGCGCCGTGAACAGCGCGTAGGCGGGCAGGGTGAGCGGGCCGTAGCCGGGGGTCGCCCCCGCCGCCCCGGCGATCGCCGCGACGACCGCGTTGAGCGCGACGGCGATCGCCACGGCGATCACGAGGGTGACCGCGGTGCGGGCGCGAGAGGTGGGACGTGCCGGGGCGACGGCGACGGGGGAAGCGGTCATGGTGCGGTCTCCTCGCTCGAGGGATTATTACGGGTCCGGTCGGTCCCGTAATGAATACGGTACGCTACCGTTCCATAAGGAGCAAGAGTCCATGACAACCACGACCACCCCCGCCGTCGGCGTCGGCCGGCCCCGCGACCCGCTCGTCGACGCGTCGATCCTGCGGGCGGCTCTCGACCTGCTCGTCGAGCGCGGCTACGCCGGGATGACGATGGAAGGCGTCGCGCGTGCGGCGGGAACGGGCAAAGCCGCCGTCTACCGTCGCTACGCGAGCAAGTCCGACCTCGTCGTCGCCGCAGTGCGATCCCTCCACGGGCCGATCGACGCGCCCGACACCGGATCGCTGCGCGGCGACCTCCTGGCGTGCGCGATGCATTACACGCGCGGCGACGACCGGTTCGCGGGCATCATGGCCGGCCTGCTGACCGCGGCCGGACAGGACGCCGAACTGCGCGCGGTGACGACCGAGATGATCGGCGCTCCGCGCGCGGCGACCTTCCGCACCGTCATCGTGCGGTGGATCGACGCGGGAGTCGTGCCCGCTGACGTCGCGGTGGAGGCCATCGTCTCGATCGTGCCCTCGGTGGCGTTCGGTCGCGTCGTGATCGCCCGAGAGGTGCTCGACGTGGCCGCGGCGACCGAACTGGTCGACGACATCCTGATCCCCGCACTCGGCGGCCACCGGGGCTGACGCGACGCCGACCTCCGACCGCGGTCAGTCCACGGCGCGGACGTCGCCGGACGTGAGCCGCACGAGTTCGTCGAACGTGAGCGGGAACACCGTGTGCGGGGTGCCGCCCGCCGCCCAGATCTCGTCATGGCCGGCGAGCGCCTCGTCCACGATCGTCCGCAGCGGCGCCGGATGACCCGTCGGAGCCACCCCGCCGATCGCCTGACCGGTCGCCTCCCGCACCTGCTCGACGCTGGCCCGCACGATCGACCCGCGCCCGAGACGGGCGGCGAGGGCGGCCGTGTCCACCCGGTGCGCACCGCTGGTCATCACGAGGATCGGCTCGTCGTCCGACCAGAAGACGAGGCTGTTGGCGATCGCGCCCACCTCGATGCCCAGCGCCGCCGCCGCGAGCGCCGCGGTGGAGGCGGCATCCGGGAGCACGACGATCTCTCCGGGGATGCCGGCCGCCCGCAGTGCGTCATGGACGAGGCGGCTCCGGGGGTGCAGATGCGCGGTCACGGCACCACTCTAGGAGGCCCCTATCGCGTGTCGGTGACCGGCGGTACGGTCGGGCCATGTCCGCACTCATCGATCTGTCCGATCCTGCGCACGCGAAGGCGCTGCGCATGCTCGAGCACGAGCTGATCGCATGGTTCGTCAGCATCGCGAAAGACGGCGCACCGCGCGCGGTGCCGGTGTGGTTCTACTGGGACGACGGCCGTCTGTTCGTCTTCAGCGAGCCCACCGCCGGCAAGGTGGCGCATGTGCGGCGCGGGTCGCCCGTGCTCGTCCACCTGAACGCCGGCGGCCCCTTCGGCGACGACGTGGTCATCCTGCACGGCACCGCCGAGATCTCGCCGCGTTCGACCGCCGAATGGCTCGCCGACTACGGTGAGCCGTTCGGCGCGAAGTACGCCGCGGCGATCGAAGACTACGGCTCCCCCCTTCCGCAGATCGGCGAGACCTTCGACACCCTGATCGAGTTCACTCCGCGCCGACTCCAGGCCTGGTGACCCGACCCTCCAGTCTGCGCGATCCGACCGCGCCGACCCGGCTCTGACCGAGCATTCTGCGCATCATCCGCGAGCAGGGTTGATCAGTTCGTCGTGCGGTGATCTCATGGGAGCGGATGCCTCGACGCCGAGGCATCCGCTCCGCGCACCGCCCACGAGGCCGCCCGAAAGAGGATCGCGATGACCCACGCCCTGCCCCTGCCCGAGTTCACCCACGAGCGCGTGGAGGTGGTGACCGGGCGCCGGAGCGGACTGTTCCTGACCGTGGCGCTGCACTCCTCGGTGCTCGGCTCCGCGCTCGGCGGCGCGCGCCTGTGGACCTATCCGCACTGGAGCGACGCGCTCGGCGATGCGCTGCGGCTGTCGGCGGCCATGACGCTGAAGAACGCGGCCGCGGGCCTCGACGCGGGCGGCGGCAAGTCGGTGATCGGACTGCCGGAGGGCACCGTGCTCGACGCGGAGCGCCGTCGCGCCGCGTTCCTCGATCTCGGTGACGTCGTCGAGTCGATGGGCGGGCTGTACCGCACGGCCGAAGACGTCGGATCGACGACCGAGGACATGCTCGTGGTGAGCGAGCGCACCGCGCACGTCGTGGGCCTTCCGGAGTCCGGCGGCGGGTCGGGCGAGCCGGCCGGTCCCACCAGCCTGGGCGTGTACGCGTCGCTGCAGGCGACCCTCGAGCGGGTGACCGGCTCGGCCGAGGTCGCCGGACGCCGCATCACCATCTCCGGGCTCGGGCAGGTGGGCAGCCGTCTCGCGGTACGACTCGCCGCCGAGGGCGCTCTGCTCACGCTCACCGACGTGAACCCCGCCAAGCGCGACCTCGTGGCCGAGCTCGGCGCCCGCTGGGTCTCCCCCGGCGAGGAGCACCTCGTGCCCGCCGACGTGTTCGTGCCGGCCGGGATCGGCGGCATCCTCACCGCCGAGGTGATCGACGCTCTCGACGCGCGCGCGGTGTGCGGACCGGCGAACAACCCCCTCGCCGCCCACGAGGGCGCGGACCGGCTCGCGGCACGCGGCATCCTCTACGCGCCCGACTTCGTCGTGAACGCCGGCGGGGTGATCTACCTCGACCACGAGGCCAAGGGCCTGGGCACGCGCGCCGAGATCATGGATCGCGTGACCGGCATCGGCGACACCGTCCGTCGCATCTTCGCCGAGGCCGAGGCGCGCGGGGTCACCCCCCTCGCTGCGGCCGAGGGACTGGCCGCCGAGCGTCTTGCCGGAGGCCGCCCGGCGCACGCGCTCGTCTGACGCCGTCGGGTCTCGCGTCCTCGCGGATGCGAGACCCGATCCCGCGAACCGTGACACCAGGTCGCACGGGTGACAGGATGAGGGCACGCATCCGCGCGTCGAAGGAGACCGCATGTTCACCAGCCCGCTGCCCGACGTCGAGATCCCCGAGCTGAGCGTCTACGACTACCTGTTCGGATCGCTCGAGGAGTCCGACCTCGACCGGGTCGCCCTCATCGATCCGGCCGGCGGCGCCGAGACGACGTACCGGACGTTGCGCGCCCAGGTGCTCGCGTTCGCCGGCGCGCTGGCCGCCCGCGGGATCGGCCCAGGCACGGTCGTCGCCCTCCTGTGCCCGAACGTGCCCGCCTTCGCCACGGTGTTCCACGGCATCCTGCGCGCGGGGGCGACGGTCACCACGATCAACTCGCTCTCGACCGCGCACGAGATCGAGACGCAGCTGCGGGATGCCGCGGCGACGTGGTTCGTCACGGTGACGCCGCTCCTCGCCGGGGCGCAGGCCGCCGCCGACGCGGTGGGCATCCCCGCCGAGCAGCTCATCGTCATGGACGGACCGGGGTCGGGCGATGCGCCGGGCAACCCAAGCCTGCGGGAACTGCTGACCGAGCAGCGGGAGGCACCCGCGGTGACGATCGATCCGGCGACGCACGTGGCCGCGCTCCCCTACTCCAGCGGCACGACGGGCACGCCGAAAGGAGTGATGCTCAGCCACCGCAACCTGGTCGCGAACGTGCAGCAGTCCCGCTCCAACATCGACCTGCATCACGACGACCGCGTGCTCGCGGTGCTGCCGTTCTTCCACATCTACGGGATGACCGTTCTGCTGAACCTCGCGCTGCGGCAGCGCGCGAGCCTCGTGACGATGCCGCGGTTCGATCTGGTGGACTTCCTCACCAACATCCAGCGCTTCCAGTGCACCTACCTCTACATCGCCCCGCCGATCGCGGTCGCACTGGCGAAGCATCCGATCGTCGACGACTTCGACATCTCGAGCGTGCACACCGTCTTCTCGGGCGCGGCACCGCTCGACGGCGAGACGGCGGAGGCGGCGGGGCGCCGCATCCACGCCCGCATGATGCAGGGATACGGCATGAGCGAGCTGAGCCCGGTCTCGCACGCGATGCCGTACACGCGCGACGACATCCCGGTGAGCTCCGTCGGCACGATGCTGCCGAACGAGCAGTGCAAGCTCGTGGACACCGAGACGGGCGAGGAGATCACCGCGTTCGAGGACGACGGCAAGACACGGCCGGGCGAGCTGTGGGTGCGCGGCCCCAACGTCATGCTCGGCTACCTGAACCGACCCGAGGCCACCGCCGAGACGATCGACGCCGACGGCTTCCTGCACACCGGCGACGTCGCCGTCTACCACGAGGGCGAGTACTTCTCGATCGTCGACCGCGTCAAGGAGCTCATCAAGTACAAGGGCTACCAGATCGCGCCCGCCGAGCTGGAGGCGCTGCTGCTGTCGCACCCGAAGGTGATGGATGCCGCGGTCATCGGCGTGCTCGACGACGACGGACAGGAGATCCCGAAGGCCTTCGTCGTCGCCGCACCCGACTCGGGGCTGACAGGCGACGAGGTGATGGCGTTCGTCGCGGCCGAGGTCGCCCCGTACAAGAAGGTGCGCCGCGTGGAGTTCATCGACGCGATCCCCAAGTCCAGCGCGGGCAAGATCCTCCGCAAGGACCTCCGCGCCCGCTGACCCGCTGATCTGCGGGCCGGGGACGGGCGGCGGCGTTCGAGGCATCCGCACCCGCCAGAATGGCTGCATGCCCACCGCTGACCTCGCCACCCTGCAGAACCTCCTCACCGCGCGCGGCGTCCTCGACGAGGCGACCGTGGATGTCGAGGACGTCTTCGGCCGCACACGGCTGGACGCGGCCGACGTCGATGTGACCGTCAACGTCGATCCCGAGACCGACGACGACGACGAGCCCGACCTGGAGGCGCTCGTCGACGCGACGGCGCGCATCCTCGCGATCTCCGAGCGACGGTGGCGGCAGGTCGTCGACGCCATCGCGACCGAGATCGAGGAGGCCGCAGGAGACCCGAACGAGATCACCGAGACGATCGACCTGCGCGAGGATCTGGAGATCCACTCCATCGCAGTGTTCCCCGGCGCCACGCTGCTCTCGTTCCACGCACCGCGCCAGTTCCCCGATGCGTGGATCCGCGCACAGCTCGACGACGACCTCGACGTCGAGTTCGTCGAGGTCGACACGAGCGACACGGACACGGCGGTCGACGCCGACTGACCAGCCGGAGAAGACGAAGGCCCCCGCTCTCGCGGGGGCCTTCGGAACGTGGACCTGAGGGGACTCGAACCCCTGACCCCCTCGATGCGAACGAGGTGCGCTACCAGCTGCGCCACAGGCCCATGAACCTCCGCAACATTATCACGCCGCACCGGGCGGCCTCGAACGCGGCGGGTGCTACTGGCCGACTGCGCGGCGCTCGAGGAGGCGCCGCACGTGCGCCTCGATCTCGGCGTCGTCGACGACGCCCATCCGCGAGAATTCCGCGGATGCCGCGGGCCGGGCGGTGCGCGCGGTGTCGATCGACGGCGGCCGCCGGGCCTCGGCCCGATCGCGCATCACCTGTTCGACGGCGGCCTGCCGGAGCGCCTCGCGCGCGGCCTCGGCGTCGAGCACCGCCGCCGCGCGGGACCCGGCGGACGCCGTGAGCGGTCGGGGCAGCTCGCGCGGAGCCCACTGCCTGCGGGGCGCCGCGTCGAGCGCGACATCCTGGAGGTCGGACTGCATGTCGGCCTGCGCCGTGCGCGCGGTCTGCGCCGCCGGACGGGCCACCGCGCGGGAGGCGACCCGCGACAGCCGCTGCAGCGTGAGAAGGGACACGACCGCGGCCGCACCGCCGACCCAGGCCCACAGCGCCGAGCCGACGGAGACGATCTGCCACGCACCCCACCCGCCGGCGGCGAGCCCGGCCGCACCCAGCACGAGGGCGACGACGCGCATGCCACGGCGGGCGCGCGCACGGCGGGCCTCCGGTCGCGCACGGTCGGCGGCCGCCTCGGCCCGGGCGCGGGCTTCCGCGGCCCGTGCGGCGGTTCGGGCGCGTTCCTCGGCGGCGTGCGCCTCCGCCCGATCGGCGCGGATCGTGTCACGGGCGGCGACCTCGGCCGCGGCGCGTTCCCGGCGTGCGCGCTCGAGGTCGACGCGCGCCTCCTCGAGGGCGACCTGCTCGCGTTCGGCGATCGCCTGGCGCGCCAGTCGCTGCTGCGCCATCGCCGTGCGGGCGTTGAGCTCGAGGCGCACCTCTCCGGGCGTCTCGCTCGTCTCGGCGAGGATGCGCAGCGCCTGGTTGAGACGGACCGCATTGCGTTCGGCGGCGTCGTACTGGCGGCGCTGATGCCAGCTGGGCAGCAGGTACACCAGCCACAGGAGCACGGCGACGAGCACGATCACTCCCCCACCCAGCACCGGCCCGCCCATGGGTCCCACGGTAGGCGACGATGCCCTCAAGACCGCGGAGCCGTTCGCGTGTCGCGTCTCAACCTCTACCTGAAGGTTGGAAGACGGCGGTCGATCACAGCCCGGCCAGCGCCGGTACGACCTCGTCGCCGAGACGCGCGGCCCACCCGACCGGGTCGGGCTGGCGCACGCCGAGCACCACCATCGTGATGCCGAGCGCGGCGAGCTTCTCCATCTGGGGCAGGAAGTCCGGCTCGAAAGGATCGCGCGCCGAGGCGATCACGGTCTTCTCGATCGCGTCGTAGTCGGTGCCGAGACGGTCGCAATGCGCGCGCAGCACGTCCAGGAGATGCGCGACCTCGGTGGGATCCGCGGAGGTGAGGTTCACGATCTGCGCATATTGGGCGGCCAGGCGCAGCGTCTTCTTCTCGCCCTTCCCGCCGATCATGATGGGCGGCGGAGACTGCACGGGGCGGGGCTCGCCGATCGTCTCGCCGAGGCGGTAGTACGCCCCCTCGAACGGGCCGTCGTCGTCGCTCCACATCTGCTGCGCGATCCGCAGCGTCTCCTCGAGGCGCTCGAACCGCTCCGAGATCGCCGGGTACGGCACACCGAGGGCGTGATGCTCGCGCTCGTACCAGGCGGCGCCGATCCCGAGCATCGACCGGCCCCCGCTGAGCACGTCGAGTGTGGTGGCGGTCTTCACGAGGAGTCCGGGGTGCCGGTAGGTCACTCCGACCACGAGCGGGCCCAGCCGCATCCGCTCGGTGTTCGCGGCGATGAAGCCGAGGGTCGTGTACGCCTCGAGCATGGGCTCGGTCGCGGGTGCGACGCGCTCCATCTGGAACCAGTGGTCCATGACGGTGAACTGGGCGAATCCGCCCTGCTCCGCGGTGCGGGCGGTCTCGGCGATGACGGAGGGGAGCGTCACGGGGACGCCGGGCACGGAGTAGTTCCAGAAGTGGAAACCGGTCTGCATGGCTCGAGGCTACGCCCGGCACGCACCACCGAGGGCCGCAGGACGACGGATGCCGCGGCTCAGGCGTGCAGGCGGTCGGCGGGCGGGATCGCGGCGGCGTCCTGGGGTGCGCGGCCTTCCACCCACCGGGTGAGCACGCCCTCGGGCACCTCTTCGCGCACCAGGGCGAAGGCGTAGTGATCACGCCAGTCCCCGTTGATGTGGATGTACCGGCGGCGCAGGCCCTCGTAGCGGAACCCGAGCTTCTCCACCACCCGCAGGCTGGCGTGGTTCTCGGGCCGGATGCAGATCTCCATGCGGTGCAGCATCATCTCGCGGAACGCGATGTCGGTGGCCATCGCCACGGCCGTCGGGGTGATCCCGCGGCCGGCGAACCGCTCGCTCACCCAGTATCCAATCGTCGCGGAGGCGAGCGATCCGCGGGCGACGCCCCACACGTTCAGCTGCCCGGCGATCTCGCCGTCGTACTCCATCACGAACGGCACTCCGGTGCCGTCCCGGTACTGCTGCAGCAGTCGGCGCACGCCGATGCGCATGTCGAACGAGACCGGGCCGTCGGGGCTCGTCGCCTCCCACGGCCGCAGCCACGAGCGGTTGCCGATGAGCTCGTTCTGCAGCACGCGCGCGTCGCGCTGGCGGACGACGCGCAACGAGATCGGGCCGTGCCGCTGAGGGGCCATCACGTCCATGCGATCCCCCTCATCGAGCATCCACCGGCGCCGTCAGAGCGACGACGCGAACTCCTTGAACCAGGGTCGCAGCTCGGGTCCGAGATCGTCGCGGTCGGCGGCGAGCTGCACGATGGCCTTGATGTAGTCCAGCTTATCGCCGGTGTCGTAGCGACGGCCACGGAACACCACGCCGTACACGCCCGGTCCGGCGGGGTCTGCGGCCAGCTCCTGCAGCGCGTCGGTGAGCTGGATCTCGCCGCCCTTGCCCGGCTCGGTGCGCTCGAGGATGTCGAACACGGTCGGCGCGAACACGTAGCGGCCGATCACGGCGTAGTTGGACGGCGCGTCCTCGGCCTTCGGCTTCTCGACCAGTCCGGTGATCTTCACGATCGCGTCGTCGTCGGTCGGCTCGACGGCGGCGGCGCCGTAGAGGTGGATGCTCTCGGGGTCGACCTCCATCAGGGCGACCACGGCGGCGCCGGTGCTGCGGTGCAGCTCGAGCATGGTGGTGAGCAGCTCGTCGCGCTCGTCGATGAGGTCGTCGCCCAGCAGCACGGCGAAGGGCGAGTCGCCGACGTGCGCCTTCGCGCGGAAGACCGCGTGGCCGAGCCCCTTGGGCTCGCCCTGGCGCACGAAGTGGATGTCGGCGAGGTCGCTGGAGCGCTGCACCTTGGCGAGCTTGTCGTGGTCGCCCTTGCGGGTGAGGCTGTGCTCGAGCTCGGGCACCGAGTCGAAGTGGTTCGACAGCGCGTTCTTGTTGCGACCGATGATGATCAGGATGTCCTGGATGCCTGCCAGAGTCGCCTCTTCCACCACGTACTGGATGGCGGGCTTGTCGACGACCGGGAGCATCTCCTTCGGCATCGCCTTGGTGGCGGGCAGGAAGCGGGTGCCGAGTCCGGCGGCGGGGATCACGGCTTTGAACGGCTTCAGCGACATACGGACACCTTAGCGATGCGGCCGTCGCGCGCCGAGCACACGACGGCGAGGCATCCGCTCCGCCCGCCTAGAATCGTTGACATGTCCGATGACATAGGTCACGAGAAGCGGGCGCTGCGCGCGGAGCTGCGCGAGCGCCGCCAGCTGCTGTCGCAGGCGGCGCGGGATGCCGCGTCGGCGGGCTTGCGCGCACAGCTCGACGACCTCGTGGAGCGCACCGGCGCCCGCTCGATCTCCTGCTACCTGTCCACCACCGGCGAGCCCGACACGCACGCGTTCGTGACGGAGGCGGTGCGACGCGGCATCCGGGTCCTGCTTCCGGTCACTCGCAGCGACGGTCTGCTCGACTGGGCCGTCGCCACCCCCGACGGCGACATCGCCGAGGGGCTGCTCGGACTGCCCGAGCCGGTGGGCGAACTGCTCGGCCCGATCGCCGTCAACGACGTCGACCTGCTCGTCATCCCCGCCGCCGCCGTCGACCGCTCCGGGATGCGGCTGGGCTGGGGGCGCGGGTTCTTCGACAAGACCATCGGCTCGATGGAGGGCTGCCCGCCCGTCTACGCCGTCATCTACGACTCCGAGCTCCTCGACGAGGTGCCGCGTGAGATCCACGACCAGCCCGTGACCGGCGTCGTCACCCCGACCCGCACGCTCACCCTCGCGTCCCCGCGGCGCTGACTCACCGAGAGAGCCCATGCCCACCTACGCCTACGCCTGCAAGCAGTGCGGTCACCGCTTCGACGCGGTGCAGTCCTTCGCCGATCCCACGCTCACCGAGTGCCCCGAATGCGGCGGCGTGCTGCGCAAGGAGTACGGCTCGATCGGCGTGACCTTCAACGGCTCGGGCTTCTACCGCACCGACTCGCGCTCCGGCGGCACCGGCGACAGCACGTCCCCCTCGAGCCCTGCGGCCGCGTCGAGTGGCGACGCCGGGTCATCTTCGCCATCATCGAAGTCGGAGACGAAGGCCTCCCCGGCCGCGACGGCATCCTGATCGTCGCCGGTCGGAGACACTGAGGAGTACGACATGATCAAGGGCTTCAAGGAGTTCATCCTCCGCGGGAACGTCATCGACCTGGCCGTCGCGGTGGTCATCGGCGCCGCGTTCACCGCGATCGTGACGGCCCTCGTGCAGGGGCTCATCAATCCGCTCATCGGCGCACTGTTCCAGGTGGGCGACCTCAGCCACTGGGTCTGGGAGGTCCCGACGATCACGGGCGGCACGTCGACCTTCGAGTTCGGCAACATCATCGTGGCGATCATCAACTTCCTCGCGGTCGCGGCGATCGTGTACTTCGTGTTCGTCATGCCGATGAACCACTTCAAGGAGCGCGCCGCGGCCAAGGCCGGCGTGGAGAAGGAGCCGGACGAGCCGCAGCTGCCCACCGAGCAGGAGCTGCTGGTGCAGATCCGCGACCTGCTCGAGAAGAGCGGCGCGACAGCTCCCGCGGCTCCGTCGCAGACGCTGCGCCGCGACCTCAACCAGTAGCGCGTCAGTAGTGCGGCGGCTTGTCCGCTCGCAGCCGCGCGTCGTTGGGCCCGGAGCCTTCGGACGAGTCGGATGCCGCGGCATCCGCCTCCTCGTCCGCGGGGACGGGTTCCGCCGTCGACCCGGGCGCGGGCGTCAGCCGGGCACGACGGCTGCCGACGACCTTCTCGACGCGCTGACGGGCGTTCTCGGGCGCGGGGTGCTCAGTCGCCGACATCGAGCGGCTGCGTGTCGGCGTCGGACGTGCGGGTGGGCGCCTCCATCCCGAGCAGCCCGGCGATCTTGACCGCGACCGCGGCGGGGTCGCTGTAGAGGTCGAACGCGTGCACGCGCACGTAGTGCCAGCCCAGACGGCGGAGGATCTGCGGGCGCAGTCGCAGCGATTCGCGCAGCGAGTCCCCCGTGGTCTCGGGGTCGCTCTCGGCGACCACCGCCTTGCCGCCGTGCTGCGCGACCAGCGGCAGCAGTCCGCGGTAGTGCACGTCGACGGCGATGCCGAGGCGGCGCAGCTCGCGGGCGAGGGCGAGGGTGAGCGGGTCGGCGAGGTCTTCGAGCCGCGCCTCGCGTGCACGGGCGGCGATGCCGCCGAGGATGCCCATGAGGGTGGCGGCGCCGTGCTCGAGTCGGCCGTCGTCGAACGCCGAGGGGCGGATCGAGGACACGATCACCATCGAGCGGCGGGCGCGCGTCATCCCGACCGTGAGCAGGCGCTCTCCGTCGGGGGTCGACAGGTCGCCGAAGTCGCTCAGGACGCGGCCGTGCTTGGTGAGCCCGAACCCGAGCGAGAAGATCACGCGGTCGCGGCTCTCGGCCACCGACTCGTCGAGGCTGAGCACGGCGAAAGGCTCGGCGGTGTCGCGCGAGACGAAGTCCGCGACATCGGATCGGCCGGCGAAGGCGGCATCCACCGCGGCGCGTACCCGTTCGGCGTGGCGCGGCGACGCGGTGACGACCATGAGCGACTCGGATCCGCGGTTGACGGCGTGCTCGACGACGAGGGTCACCACACGCGCCACCTCGGCATCGGGGCTCTCCACCGCACCGGTGATCGGGTGCGGCGCACCGGTGCCGCCCTCGACGTAGTCGACGCTCAGGCTGCCGCGGCCGAGGTAGGAGCCGGCCCATGGCAGCGACACGATCTCGCCGCCGTAGAACGCGTCGTTGACGAGCTCGGCGAGATCCTCTCCTCCGGCGCGGTAGCTGCGGGTGAGGGTCTCCACAGGCAGCAGGTCGGCGAGCCGCTCGAAGACGGACACGGCGTCGAAGGGCTCGTGCGCGTCGTCGTCCGACGGCGCGGGCACGCTCGAGGCGACACGGAAGGGCGTGGGCTTCTGGGTGACCGGGTCGCCGAACACCACGATCTGGCGGCCACGGCGCAGCGCGGGTGCCGCCTCGGCGACGCAGAGCGCCGCGGCATCCGCGATCAGCACGACGTCGAAGTCGTACTCGGCGGGGATCGAGGGCACGTCGTAGGGCGAGGCGATCCACACCGGCGCGAGCGTGCGCAGCAGGGCGGGCGCGACGCCGATGAACTCCTCGGGAGTGGTCGCACCGTTCTTCAGGGCGCGCTTGAGGGCGTCGGCCTCGTCCGCGCGGTCCACGATCCCGATGCGCCACTGGGTCGCGAGGGAGGCGGCCAGGAGCGGGCCGGATGCGGCGGCGTGCGCCTCGTCGACGAGCCGGAAGTCGCGCTCGAGCCGGTCGACCACGGCCGTGTTGGCTCCGAGCAGCGCCCGGTCGGAGGTCAGCAGATGCTCGAGGGCGGACTGCCACCAGGCGTACTCGAGTTCGGCGCCCACCCGGTCCTCGGGCACGTGGCGCACCGACAGCTCGAGCAGCAGCGGCTCGAGGCCGAGCGCGGCCAGGCGGGTGCGCAGCGTGGCGCGCTCGACGAGGTTGTCGAACACCTCGGACTCTGCCGCGAGCCCCGCGAGCGTGCGCACCAGGGTCTTCACCGGCAGGCCGACGAGCCGGTCGGCGTCGCTGCGGCGCAGCACGGTGTCGATCTCGCCGAGTTCGGCGTCGACGCGCTGCCAGGCCACGTGCACGTCGGCGAGCCCGAGCGGCACCTCGGGAGTGACCCCGGCGTCGACGAACCGCTGCCACTCGGTGCGCTGCTGCTGCACGCGCACGAGCGCCTCGTACATGTCGGGCATGTGCACGCCCGGGCGCAGGTACTCGCGGGAGAGCCGCTTGAGCCGACGTCGGTTGGCGCTGGTCATCTCGGGCGAATCGCGCCGCGGGCCGTGCGCCTGGATGAGCTCGCCGAGCGGACGCTCGAACACGGTCGGGCTGAACTTGTCGAGCGAATCGCGGATGCCGCGCAGCACGCGCAGGTAGATGCCCAGCTCCGCGAGGGTGTGGAACGGACGCATCCGCGTCTGCGCGATGAGCTCGTAGCCGCGCTCGAGCAGCGCCGGCACATCGCGACGGTGGAGCTTCGCCGCGAGATCGTGGGCAGCACGCGCGGACTCGGTGGTGGAGAAGGTGACGCCGTACCAGGGCGAGTCGTCGGGGCCGAAGCGGAACTCGCCCAGTCGCGCGGCGTCGGCGAGCATCTTCGCCGCCTCGGGGCGGGTGTGCGCCAGCCGCGCGAGCGTGGGCTGGTCGAACCGGGCGGCGGTGGCCGGCTGCGGGGTGCGGGCGGCCAGCCCGGTGAGCGCGCGGAGGATCTCCAGCGCCGAGACGCCCAGCCCGTCGTGGCGACGGGTGACCGCCGAGCGGTAGTCGCGCAGCACGCCGCGCAGCCGCACCAGCGCGTCGTCGATGTCGGCGACCTTGGGCGTCTGCGCCTTCTCGTTGCGGCCGATCGCGCGGATGAGGTCGCGCTGCAGGTGACGGGGCGTGACGGCCAGTCCGCCGAGGCCGATGCCGGCCAGTCGGTGCCGCACCCCCTCGAGGGTGGAGCGGCGGGCGCTCACCACGAGCACGCGCTTGCCTTCGCGCACGAGCGCGCCCACGGCGTTGATGACGGTCTGGGTGCCGCCCGTGCCGGGGAGGGTGTGCACGGCGAGCGAGTGGCCTGCGGTGATGCGTGCGAGCACGGCCTCCTGCTCGGCGTCGGCGTCGAGCAGGAGCGTGTCGGCGGCGGGCGGGCGCTCGTCGGGGTTGGGCGGGGTGACCGCCGCGCGGCGCACGGTGAACGCCTCGCGGTCGGCGAGGTGTCCGGCGAGGGCGTTGAGCACGGGGTGGTCGAGATCGGCGGCGTCGCGCTCCATCGCCGAGCCGATGTCGGCGTAGGTGGACACGACCAGCCGCGGTCGCACCGTGAAGGACTCGATCGACGAGGTGAGCGAGCGCAGCAGGTCGATCACCGGCTGCGGTTTGAACACGCCCTCGTCGTAGGCGGCGGCGGCCAGCGCGGGGGCGTTCAGACGCAGTCCGAACTGCGTGCGGAGCGCGCGGATGAACTCGGGGTTGACCGAGAACGAGCCGTGCAGCTTCAGTTCGAAGTCGGCGTGGTGGCGGCGGATCGCGAGCGGTCGCAGCAGCACCGGCGCGGTGAACGACTCGTCGCCCAGCATCCAGCTCGCCAGTCCCACGGCGAGGTGCACGGGCTCGATGCCGCGCGCGGTGCGCAGCTCGACGTTCTTGGTGGTGATGCGCTCGGCGGCCAGCCGCGCGTTGCGGAGGGCGACCTCGTCACGGAACAGACCCGACAGCAGCGTCGAGCGCCCCGTGATGAACTGCGGGAGGCTGCCGGGGTGCGCCTTGGTGATCTCGATGCCCGCGTCGGCGGCGTCGGAGAAGTGCAGCAGCGTCGAGCGCCCGCCCAGCTCCGCCGACTGCAGGCGCAGGCGGTCGCGCTCGGTGGCGGCGGCGTGCACGACGGTGACGCCGGGCTCGGACAGGTCGAGCCGGCCGGGATCCACGGATGCCGCGGCTCCGGCATCCTGTTCGCCGACCACGGCGCTGCTGTCTGCTCGCCACACACGGACACCCTACGGGCGGCGTGTCGCCGCACCTTGCACCGGACGCGAGTTTCGCGGTATTGGGGCGCATGTGACGGGTGTGAGGCATCCGCTCCTCCCCCGTGCGACCTCGACGCCGTCCGCGGACCAGCTGTGCACGGATCGGCAGGAGACGACGGATGCTGTCGCCCGGGGCCGTCAGGATGGGGTCATGACCGAGTTCCTCGCCCGTGTGACCCCCTCCCCCGTCGGCGACATCGTGATCGTCGCCGGCGACGAGGGGATCGTGACGCTGCACCCCTTCGAGGGACCGCTCGCGTTCGAGCTGGAGCGCGTCTCACTGCTGCTGCGCGCGCCGGTGGTGCCCGACGACGGGATCGGCGACGACGCCGTCGGGCAGCTCGACGAGTACTTCGAGGGCGAGCGCACAGGGTTCGAGCTCGACCTCGACTGGCGGCTCGTGTCGGGCTTCACGCTCGACGCCCTGCACGCGATCGAGCGGATCCCGTACGGCGAGACGGCGTCCTACGGCGAGGTGGCCGTGCTCGCCGGGCGGCCCGGCGCGGCGCGCGCGGCCGGCACCGCCTGCCGGCTCACGCCGTTCTCCGTCGTGGTGCCGGTGCACCGGGTCATCCGCGCCGACGGGTCGATCGGCGAGTACGGCGGCAGGCCCGAGGTGAAGCGCCACCTGCTGGAGCTGGAGCGCGGCGCCGGCGTGTAGGCCGCCGGCGCCGCGCATCCTTCCGCCGATCAGTGGGACGAGGCCTTCTCCGCTCCGAAGCCGGTGAGCGAGCGCACCTCCATCTCCGCCGCCTTGCGCGGGTCCTCCGCACGGCGCGACGTGACCGACCCGAGCCAGCCCAGGAGGAATCCGAGCGGGATCGACACGATTCCGGGGTTGTTCAACGGCCAGATCGCGACTCCGGTGTCCTTGAACACGCTCGTGGGCGTGCCCCAGAACACCGGCGACAGCACGATGAGGATCACCGCGGCCGCGAGGCCGCCGTACATGCTCCACACCGCGCCGCGCGTGGTGAACCGCCGCCAGAACAGCGAGAACAGGATCGTCGGCAGGTTCGCCGAGGCGGCCACCGCGAACGCCAGCGCCACGAGGAACGCCACGTTCTGGCCCTGCACCCCGATGCCTCCGACGACCGCGACGAGCCCGATCACCACCACGGTGCGCCGGGCGACCTTGACCTCGCTGGCCGGCGACGCGTCGCCCTTCTTGATCACGTTCGCGTAGATGTCGTGCGCGAACGACGCGGCGGCGGTGATCGTGAGCCCGGCGACCACCGCGAGGATCGTCGCGAACGCGACCGCCGAGATGAAGCCGAGCAGGATCGGCCCGCCGAGCTGCAGGGCCAGGAGGGGCGCCGCGGCATTCACTCCGCCCGGTGCGGCCATGATCGCCTCGGGGCCCACGAGCGCACCGGCGCCGTAGCCGAGCACGAGCGTCAGCAGGTAGAAGATGCCGATCAGCCAGATCGCCCACACCACCGACCGTCGCGCCTCCTTCGCGGTCGGGACCGTGTAGAAGCGCATCAGCACGTGCGGCAGGCCCGCGGTGCCCAGCACCAGCGCGATCGCGAGCGACACGAAGTCCCACGGATTCTTGCCGTACTGCAGCCCGGGTCCGAGGATGGCCTCGCCCTTGGGCGATGCGGCCACCGCGCTCTCGAGCAGCGTGTTGAGGTTGAACCCATTGATCGCGAGCACCCAGATCGTCATCACGAGTGCGCCGCCGATCAGCAGGAACGCCTTGACGATCTGCACCCAGGTGGTGCCCTTCATCCCGCCGATCAGCACGTACACGATCATCAGAATGCCGACCACCGCGATGACGATCGACTGCCCGATCGACTCCTTGATGCCCAGCAGCAGCGACACCAGTCCGCCGGCGCCGGCCATCTGCGCCAAGAGGTAGAAGAAGCAGACCGCGAGCGTGGTGATGGCGGCGGCCATGCGCACCGGCCGCTGCTTCAGGCGGAACGACAGCACGTCGGCCATCGTGAACTTGCCGGTGTTGCGCATCAGCTCGGCCACCAGCAGGAGCGCCACCAGCCACGCCACCAGGAACCCGATCGAGTAGAGGAACCCGTCGTAGCCGTTGATCGCGATGGCGCCGCAGATGCCCAGGAAGGATGCCGCCGAGAGGTAGTCTCCCGCGATCGCGAACCCGTTCTGCGGGCCGGTGAACGATCGGCCGGCCGCGTAGTAGTCGGCGGCGGTCTTGTTGTTGCGGCTGGCGCGCAGCACGATGAACAGCGTCACGGCGACGAACGCCGCGAAGATCGAGATGTTCAGGACCGGGTTGTTCTCGACCGTCTGGACGGCGGCGTGGACGGCGCCGAGCGCTGATTCGAGGGCGTTCACGACGCGACCTCCTGCTTCTCCAGCTCGGCGCGGATGGCCGCCGACTTCGGGTCGAGACGGCGGTTGGCGTAGGCGACGTAGGCCATCGTGATCGCGAAGGTGGTGACGAACTGCCCGAGGCCGAACAGCAGCCCGACGGTGATGTCACCCCACACGCGCTGCGACATGAACTCGGTCGCGAACGACGACAGCAGCACGTAGGCGAAATACCAGACGAGGAACGCGACGGCGAGCGGGAACACGAAACTGCGCTGCGTGCGCTTCAGCTCGACGAACGGCGGCGAGTTCTCGACGGCGACGTAGTCGATGCCGGCGGGCGGCGACGGGCGGGGGTCTGACATGGGGCCTCCTTGCCTCATGGACCGGCGCAGCACGGCGCCGGGCTGGGGAGCGGGCCGGCCGGGGGCGGCGAGCCCGGTGATACAGTCGACGCTACGAAGGCGGCGAAGTGGCCGTCACCCCCGGAAGTAGGTAGTGCGTGTTCGCACCCGTGGAGGCCGACAGCAGCGAGCAGCTGCTGGCGCGCGCGGTGGCCGACCTCGCACGCCGCACCCGCTTCCCGGTCGCCTTCGGCGGGCTCCAGCACGACGGCGCCATCCACGTCTCCTCGATCGTGGGCGCGCGCACGCGCAGCATCGACGGCCTGGTGGTGCAGTCGATGCGTGGTCTCGGCGGCCGCGCGCTCGTCGAGAAGCGACCTCGCGTCGCGCTCGACTACAAGGCCGCCCGCAGCATCACGCACGACTACGACCGCGCGATCCTGGGTGAGGGCATCTCCACGCTCTTCGCGATCCCCGTGGTGGTGTCCGGCTCGGCGCGGGGCGTCATCTACTGCGGCTCGTGGGCGGAGGCGCCGGTGGGGGACGTCGTGGCGCGCCCCGCCTTCGGTGTCGCCGAGGCACTCGCCACCGAGCTGCGCGTGCGCGAGGAGGTGGAGCGGCGGATGTCGCAGCTGCCCGCGACCGGATCCGTCCCGCTGGTGGCGGCTGCCCAGGAGGAGCTGCGCGAGACCTACGCCGAGCTGCGCTCCATCACGGCGTCGGTGACCGACGCGGCACTGCGCGAGCGGCTGGAACGGCTCGAGCGCCGCATCGCGTCGATCCCCCGCGACGACGCGCCGTCCTCCGACGAGACCGACATCCGCCTGACCGCACGCGAGACGGATGTGCTGGCGTGCGCGGCACTGGGCGCCACGAATGCCGAGATCGGTGAATCGCTGAATCTGAAGAGTGCGACGGTGAAGTCCTATCTCGCGTCGGCGATGGCGAAATTGGATGCCTCGACCCGCCATGCCGCGGTGGCGAAAGCCCGTCGCGTGGGAATTCCGCCGTGAATCGGCGGTCGCGCGAATAGCGTCGACGTTGCGTTTCTTCGAATTGCGACAAAGCCACGCGCCATTCTTCTTTTCCTGCGCGGAGGAATACACTTCCGATCATGGCTCGCAAGATCGTTCACCAGCTCATCGATGACCTCGACGGAACCCAGATCGAGGTCGGCGAGGGCGAGACCGTCCTGTTCTCCCTCGACGGCGTCGCCTACGAGATCGACCTCACCGACTCCAACGCGACGGAACTGCGCGCCGCTTTCGAGCGGTACCGGACGGCCGCGCGCCGGGTCGGCTCCGCCCGCGCCTCCGCATCCTCCGCCGCACCCCGCGCGCGGCGCGCCACCGGAAACGACACGTCCGCGATCCGCGCGTGGGCGAAGTCGAACGGATTCGACGTCTCCGAGCGCGGACGCGTTCCGGCATCCGTCGTCGAGGCATACGAAGCGGCCCACTGATTCCTTCCGCGAATATGTGAGTCCCCTCCGAATGGCGGCCGTGGGTTGCGCCTTCCGAGCATTCTCGGAATCGTGGCTGACCCAACGCCGATACGGAAGGGAGCAGAAATGCTCACACTCACCGAGAACGCCGCGACCGCCGTCACCTCCATCGTGACCGGCTCCCAGGTCGGCCCCGAGGCCGACCTGCGCATCCGCGAGGCGGCCGAGCCCGCCACCGGATTCGAACTGGGCATCAGCAGCACCCCCGAGCCGCAGGACGCGGTCGTCGAGGTGGCCGGTGCCCGCGTCTTCGTCGACCAGGAGGTCGTCCCGCTGCTGGATGACCGCGTGCTCGACGCCGAGGTCGCCCAGGACGGCGGGGTGCGCTTCGCCCTCGTGACGCAGGGCTGATCTCCCGGCACGGCCGAGATCCGTCCGACGAACCCCCGGTGCCGCTTGGCATCGGGGGTTCGTCGCGTGCAGGTGGAAGGGCGGTATCAGGGCAGGATCGACCCGCCCGAGATGTTGATGGTGGACGCCGTGATCATCGAGGCGCGATCGGATGCCGCGAACACCGCCGCGTTCGCCGCGTCGGCGGTGGTGGCGCCTCGGCCGAGCATCGTGTCGCCGGTGACCATCTCGAGGATCTCGGGCTGATCCTGCACGCCGTCGACCATCCCGCCCGTCTGGATCGTGACGCAGCGGATGCCGTGCCGGCCCAGCTCCGACGACAGCTGCCGCTGCAGCATCTCGGTCGCGGCGAGCGCGACCTGGAATCCGCCGATGCTGTAGTCGCGCACGGGGTCGCCGATGCCGCCGAAGAACAGCAGCACGCCCGACCCCTGCGGGATCATGTGCCGTGCGGCGGCGCGCGCCGTGAGGAACGTGGTGCGCACGGCCGTGTGCACGGGCTGCTCGAAGTCGGCGAGCGTCATCTCGGCGAGCGGAGTCCCTTGCACGTCGCCGACCGAGATGACGTTCATCGAGACGTCGATCGAACCCGCCGCGGCGGCGACCGCATCGGCGTGCGCGTCGACCTGCGCCTCGTCGAGGGCATCGACCTCCGCGGCCTCGGCGATTCCGCCTGCGGCCCGGATGTCGTCGACCACGGGGTCGAGACTCTCCCGATGCCGTCCGGCGAGGTGCACACGGGCCCCTTCGGCGGCGAACGCCCGCGACATCGCGGCGCCGACGAGCCCTCCCGCCCCGTAGACGATGACGTTCCGACCCTCGAGCAGCTTCTGACCCGTCATCCCTCCATGGTGGGCGGTGCGGTCATGCGGCGCTAGGGGGTCGGGCGCGCGGACGGCGGGCCGGTGGGCTGCGGAGGGAGCACCCGCCGGAACGCCGTGACGCTCTCGGACAGCGCGATCGGATCGCCGAGCGGCGGCGGACCGGCGAACGGTCCGACGGTGACGCTCAGCCGCCCGGTGACCCCGCGCAGCAGTCCGCCGCCGTCGGGGCCGACCGCTCCCCCGCATCCGGCGCTGAGCGCGGCATCCGCCGTCTCGTCTCGCGAGATCACGCACACGCCCGGGTAGTCCCGCGTCCGCGCGAGGTAGAGGTCGACGCCGTCGAGCCGGCCGAGGAAGCGCGTCGTCTCCGGCGCGATCGCCGGGACGAGTGCGGCGACCCCGTCGGCCGGCAGCTCATCGGCACCGGTCTGGGCGGTCGCGAACTCCGGGAAGGACGCGGCGGATGCCTCGGCCTCCGGCGGTCCGCCCGCCCCGGCGCCGACCGCGACCGAGACGACGACCGCGATCGCCGCTGCCGCCGCCACACCGCCGGCTGCGGCGGCGCGAACCCACCACCGGCGCACCGGCGGGCGGACCGGCTCCTCCGGCGCGGTGAGGGCGGCCGGGTGGAGTGGCGGTGGCTCGGCCGACGCGGCGCTGGGGAGTCTCTCCTCCCGCCCGGCGGCGTCGAGGGCGAGCGGGAAGCGGCGGCGGCGCGCGGCAGCCTCCAGCTCCTCCAGCCGAACAGCCTCCGACGGCGACAGCGGGTCGCCGCCGGACGGACCGTAGGCGCGCAGCTGCAGCAGCGCCAGCTCGCGCCGGTCGTCGACGGTCGGGTCCACGTCTCCAGTGTGGTCGGCGGGAGCGGGCGCGTCGAGGCATCCGTCCCCCGCCGGATAATGAGGGGATGGAATCGTGGGAGATGCGCGCGTGGCACGCGGACTTCCTCGAGGCCTGCAACCGCCACGACCTCGACGCGGTCCGCGACTTCCTCGACCCGGGCGTGCGGCGGGCGCACCTCCCCGGTGGCGCCGACGCATGGATCGCGGACCTCGACGAGCTGTTCCGGGCGTTCCCGGACTGGCGGTGGCGACGCATCCAGATCCTCGTCGAGGACGACCGCCTAGCCGTGCATCTGCGCGGCAGCGGCACGCACACGGGCGCTTTCCGCGGCGTCGCCGCGACCCGGCGGCACGTCAACGTGGCCGAGTTCGCGTTCCACCGCGTGGTGCAGGACCGGATCGCGGAGTCGTCCGGCACCGCCGACCACGTCGAGCTGCTCGCACAGCTGCGCGGGTGATCCGATTCCCGCGCGGCGCCGGTCTCAGACGCGAGAGAGCAGCGCCGTACCGAACACCATGAAAGCGCTCACCGCGGTGAGGGCGGAGGCGGCGCCGATGATCGTGATCACACCCATCCATCCGCCGACGGCGAGCAACGCGTTCATGACGTTGGAGCGCTCGCGCGGCCTGGAGCGCACGAGCGCGGTCGAGGTGGTCGGACGGACGGCGAGGGCGGTCGAGGGCTGGGCGGTCATACCTCGACGGTACGGAGCAGGCCACCGGGTGCGCGTCGTCCGCCAGGGTGATCCGGTGTACGCCAGGAGGACCATCTTCGGAGGCCCGGTCGACGCAGGCTACTCGCAGGCGAGCCCGTCGCCGTCGCCGTCGCCGTTGTGGCCGGTGCCCTGCGTGAACCAGGTGTAGATGGCGGCCTGGGCCGGATCGTCGCGGCTGAAGGGGCCGGTCGGGTGCCCGACCGTGTTCTGCTTCAGCTTCGTGCACGAGCCGTACCCGGTCCACCACGTGTCGGTCGCCGGAACGGCGGCGGGCGGCGCGGGGGCGGGCGCCACCACGACGGGCGCCGGCTCGACGACGGGCGCCGGCGGCGCCGCGGCCGCCGCGCATGCCGCCGTCACGACCTTTCGGCCCACGTCGAGCGAGGCGAGCTGCGCGGAGCGGTACTCGACCTCCCGCGGGTGCGCGGGGTACCCGTCGCGCGAGTCGTACCGGGCCACGGCGTTCCCGGCCTGCAGCTGCAGCATCCCGAGGTCGACGCCGCCCGCCGTCACGACGTAGCGGATCAGCCGCCCGTAGTCGTCGGTGTCGTTCTCGCCCGCGGGGAGGGTCAGCGTGACGGCGTCACCGGGCGCGACCGCGGAGGTGAGAGCGGCGGATGCCTCGTCGTGCCCGCACTCGCCGCGTTCGGGCGTGTCGATCCCGATGATGCGCACCGTGCCGGCGCTTGTCTCGATCGTGTCCCCGTCGACGACCGCGACGAGCGTGGCGGTCGCCGACCCTTCACCGACACCGGCGCGGTTCGATGCGACGCCGGAGCTCGCTGCGCCCGGCTGCGGCGTGCAGCCCGCCAGCGCGATCACGGCCGCCACCGCGACCACCGGCATCCACCTCGTCATGGATCGCATGTCGTCCCCCGTCCGTCCGCGCGGACATCGCGCGCCCGGCACCCCCGTGCCGTGATCCCCCGATCAGGACGAAGCTAGCAGGAACCGGCGACGGCGCTCAGGCGCGGCGGTACGTGGCGGTGACGGGGCAGTCGAACGGGTCGCGCGCGGCGAGTCCGACGCGGTTGAGGTAGGCGATCACGATGCCGTAGGAGCGCCACAGGGTGGTCTCGGTGTACGGCACGTTCAGGTGGGCGCACTGGTCGCGCACGATGCCGCGCGCCTTTGCGAGGTGGGGCCGCGCCATGCTGGGGAACAGGTGGTGCTCGACCTGGTAGTTGAGGCCGCCCATGAGCCACGTCGCCCACCAGCCGCCGGAGACGTTGCGCGAGGTGCGCACCTGCTTGCTGAAGAAGTCGAGCTTGGCGCCCGGCGCGATGACCGGCATGCCCTTGTGGTTCGGGGCGAACGAGGCGCCCATGTACACGCCGAAGACCGCGAGCTGCACGCCCAGGAACGCGAACGCCATGCCCAGCGGCAGGATCAGGAACACGGGGACCACGAAGATCGCGAAGCGGGCGAGCAGGAGACCGAGCTCCAGCATCCGCGCCTTGACCGGTCCGCGACCGAACACGTGACGGAACGCGAGCACGTGGAGGTTGATGCCCTCGAGCGTGAGCAGAGGGAAGAACAGCCAGCCCTGGCGCTTCGTGATGAGGCGGCGGAGGCCCCGGGCGGAGGAGGCGTCGACGTCGAGGAACGAGATCGTGTCGACATCGATGTCGGGGTCTTTGCCGACGCGGTTGGGGTTGGCGTGGTGGCGCGTGTGCTTGCTCGTCCACCACGAGTAGCTCAGGCCCACGATGCCGTTGCCGAGCACGCGGGCGAGGTGGTCGTTGGCCGGGCCGGACGTGAGGATCTGCCGGTGGGCGGCCTCGTGCGAGAGGAACGCGACCTGTGTGAAGAGGATGCCGAGGGCACCGGCCATCAGCAGCTGCAGCCAGTTGTCGCCCAGCAGGATCATGCCGGTGACGACGCCGCCGAAGGCGAGGGCGATCGCCACGCCGGTGAGCGAGTAGAACCAGGGGGCGCGGGCCAGCAGTCCCGTCTCGCGCACCACCTGCGACACCTCGGTGTAGGCCTGCGTGAGGGGTGGGAACTCCGCTGTTCCGGCGTAGGTCTGGCGGATGGGTCCGAGCGTCGGCTCGAGAGTGGTGGAAGAGATGACTGCACCCGATTCGGATCGTGACCGTTGGCCTGTGCGGAGCCAAGGGCAGATGCCGATCGCTGGCCTCAGACTACGTCAGGGCCTATGTCCGGGACGGAATGTTCAGGGTTTCCCAGACAGTGTTCAGCCGTTGCTCGAACGGGGGCTGCGACCGCGACGGGCGCTCCCGCGGGGCGGCAGGAACGGGCGGCGGATGCTGCGCCGCCCGTGCATCGGAACAGCCGGTCCGGCGGCGACGTCGAGGGAGGCGGCCACGGCCGAACTCGCGAGATCGCGGGTGGTGTGGCATCCGAGGTCGAGACCCACGGCGCTGTGCGCCTCGTACCCCTGCGGGGTGCGGGCGACGAAGCCGGCGTACTCGCCGTCGAGGGTCGCGACGAAGACGCCGTCGTCGGCGGGACGCCAGCGCAGGGCGTCGGAAGAGGAGGAGAGCGAAGAGAGCATGATCAATCTGGGGAGGGGGCGCTGTCGGGGCGGAGAGCCCGCGCAACGGCGAACGAGATGCGCCGCGGTGGCGGCGAGCGTCGAGGTGTCTGCTTCTCCACGTTGAGGCAGAGGTGACGCGAGGTGCCGGGGGTGCCGGTGGCGTCCACGGTAGCACAGGCGCCCGACGGCGCCCCGTGAGCTCAGACCAGGGACTGGGTGCCGAGCACGATCGCCAGCTCGAGCCGCTCGGCGTCGGCGCTGCCGGGGTCGGCGGTGTAGACCATGATGCGCAGGTCGTCCTGTGCGACGACGAGCGTGTCGCAGTCCACTTCGATCGGCCCGACGGTCGGGTGATCGATGATCTTGCGACGCGAGAGTTCGGTGGGCGCGGCATCCGTCACCGTCTGCCACAGCGCGTCGAACGTCGCACTCTCGGCGCGCAGCTCGGCGACCAGTCGGCGCAGGCGGTCGTCGTGCGGGTAGCGGGCCATGGTGGCACGCAGATCTGCCGTGAGCGCGCGCACCTGGGCGTCGTGCTCGTCGGCGGTCTGACGGGCCCGCGAGGGCGGCCCGAGGACGTTGCGCCACACGCCGTTGCGCTCGTTGCCGCGCAGGGCGGCGGTGGGGCCCATCAGTGCGTCGTACGGCGCGTTGGCCACGACGACGTTCCAGGCGGCGTCGTACACGATCACGGGGATGCCCGTGAACCGGTCGAGCAGTCGCTGCACGCTGGGCGGAACCCGCGCGGGCACGAGGCCCGCGCCGGGAGCGGCCCGACCGGCGAGCTGGAAGAGCTGGTCGCGCTCGGCGTCGGCGAGGCGCAGCGCCCGGGCCAGCGCCTCGACCACCTGCTCCGACGGGGCGGTCGCCCGGCCCTGCTCGAGGCGGGTGAGGTAGTCCACCGAGATCCCGGCGAGCGCGGCGAGCTCTTCACGGCGCAGGCCGGCGGCCCGGCGGCGTCCGCCGGAGGAGAGGCCGACGGCATCCGGAGCGACGCGATCACGCCACCGACGCACCGCGCTGCCGAACTCCCACGCTTCCATGCGTCCAGTCTGCGCGCATCCGGCCGCGCTGTGGTGGCCCTGGGAGTCCTACGAAAACGCGACGACTGTCTGCCGCCGCGTCGGAGGAGCATCGTGGAGCCATGACAACGACACTGATCACCGGGGCCAACAAGGGCCTCGGCAAGGAAACCGCCCGTGCACTGGTCGCCGCCGGCCACACCGTCTGGCTCGGCGCGCGCGACGAGACCCGCGGCCGCGCCGCCGCCGACGAGGTGGGAGCGCGATTCGTACAGCTCGACGTCACCGACGACGCCTCCGTCGCCGCGGCCGTCACCACGATCGCCGAGTCGGGCACCGGCCTGGACGTGCTGGTCAACAACGCCGGCATCGCCAAGCGCGGTGGCGGCATGAACGAGGCGCTCGACAGCGCGAGCGTGCTCGAGGTGTTCGACACGAACGTCGTCGGCATCGTGCGCATGACCGAGGCGGCCCTGCCGCTGCTGGATGCCTCGGCGAACCCCGTCATCGTGAACGTGTCGAGCGCGCTCGGCTCGTTCTGGGCGACGCACGAGCCGTCGCGACCGGCCTCGCACTTCGTGTCGAAGATCTACGGCTCGAGCAAGGCGGCCGTCTCGATGCTGACGGTGCAGTACGCGATGGCCCACCCCGGCATCAAGGTCAACGCCGTCGAGCCGGGGATCACGGCCACGGAGCTCGGCGGCGGCGATCCGGGCAGTCACCCGGGGCGTCCGGCATCGGAGAGCGCCGAGGTCGTCGCCCGGATGGCGATGATCGACGCCGACGGTCCCACCGGCACGTTCCAGGAGGACCGGGGCGAGCTCGGCTGGTGACGGCGGTCGCCGTCGCGGGCAGCCGGTGAGGGCATCGGGGCTCCTCGCCGGCCCCGCATCCGCTCACTCGTACGTATCGGTCCAGGACGCGATGTCGACGCCGTGGTTGTCGGGCGAGGCGAGCGACCACCAGTCCGGCGCGTGGGTGTCGTCGACGAGACGCCCGCCGGCGGCGAGCGCCGCGTCCACGCGCGCCTGCGCCCGGTCGGCGGGCACGAAGACGTCGAGGTGCGTGCGGCCGCGCCCCGGCGCGTCGCCGGTGAGCGGATTGAACGCGAGCACGGGGCCGCTGCGCAGCGGATCGACCGCGTCGCCGTCGCCGAGCTCGGCGTAGCCGAGGGCGGCGGTGAAGAACGGGCGCACGTCGGCCGCCGAGTGCTGCGCGACGTAGAGGCCGATCGACTGCACGCGCGACGGGTCGGCGACGAGCCGCAGCCCCTCGGCCGCGTGCGACACGGCGGCGGCGAACTCCGGGGCGCCGTCGGGGATGCCGCCGTCCGCGCCGTTCGGCACGCGCACCACGACGGCCTCGGGACGCAGGTCGACGTCGGGCCGTACGCCCCACCGCTCCGCGGCCGCGACGACCGGGCCGACCAGACCCGCCGCTTCGGCGAGGGATGCCGCGGCGAACACCGCCTGCGGTCCGGTGGCCGTGACGCGCCATTCGCCGACGCCCGGCGCCCGATGGAACTGCGCCGGCGTGATCCTGCTCGACGATGCGCTCATCCCGATCCCCTTCGATGACGGCGCGGCCGCGATGGTCGCGCCGATCACGCTACGCCGGACCCCCGACACGCGGAACACATGCTCGCCGGGTCCGCTCCCCGGCGACCTCCCGCGGCTCAGCCCGCGCGCAGCATCCCGATGAGCGTCGTCACAGCGGTGCCCACCGGCCACGCGCACACCGCCAGCAGCACCGCGGTCGCCCACGCGAAGCGTCGACGGGCGGCCGACACGACGTCGTCCCGCAGCTGCGCGAAGCGGGCGAGATCGGCCGGCACGGCATCCGCCCCACCCCACGTCGCCGGCTCGACCGCGCGGTCCACCACGCGCTGCACCTGGTCGGGCGAGAGGACGACCGGCCGCTTCGACAGCCACCACACCAGCTGAGTCGCTCTCAACACGACGACCTCTGCGGGCCGGCCGCGCATCACGATGCTGCGCGCGCCCACGATCGCCACGATCGGGGTCACATCGACCCGCGCGCCGACCGCCGCGGTGAGCGCCTTGGCCGCGCGCCGGCCCTCGAAGGCGGCGTTGCGGAGGTGGTCGGTACGCTGCCCGTTCACCAGCAGCCGCGCGTCGCCGACCCACACCTTCCGGCCCTCGTGGAACTTCGCATTGATCGTGAAGACCCCTCCCGGCCCGATCACGACATGGTCGAGGTCGGCTCCCTTGCGGCCGACCGGCACGGCGTGGATCACCGTCCACCCGCCGCCGAGCTCGTCGAGCACCCGTCCGACCTCGAGCTCGCCGAGGGCGCCGAGGTACCACGGCCGGCTCTCCGCGGTGAGCGGGCTGCGGCCGAGCAGCCGGAAGAGCCACGACGGCGGCGGCGCGCTCTCCTGCTGCCGGAGGGTCTCGGCGATCACCGCCGAGGCCGGCGCGCGCAGCCGCAGACTCTCGGGCTCGACGAGGGCGCGGGCGGTCGCAGCATCCGTCGTCGGTACGGATGCGGCCTGCGTCGCCGACGCGGATGCCTCCTCCGTCGCGCTCGCGATCAACGCCCGCACCTCGGCCGGCGCCGGCATCTCGCCCGTGGTGCCCACCGCGCATTCGATGCAGCGCACCGTGCGACCGGACCGCTCGTAGATCGCGCGTGTTCCGGCCGCCAGCCGCGCGTCGCAGATGCGGCATCGACCGGAGAAGCGCAGGGTCATCCGGCGTTCGTCGATCGCGTCCACGCTCATAGCGGATCGATCCCCCTCGCGTTCAGATAAGCGCCCAACAGCGGCTCCGTGACGTCGTAGATCTCCGGCCCCCGCGGTCCGCCGATCGACACGTAGGTGATCGCGGGAGTCTGGTGCCACCACACCGGGTCAGGGTCGATCTCGTCGGTCAGCGCCCGGCACCACACCGGATGACAGACGTGGTCGTCGTCATCGTCGAGGTAGGGCATTGATCCACGTTCTCACCCTCGGGGCGCGGGATCCGCGATCTTGCGGAACGGCTGAGCGACTCCTGAGCCGTCTGTCGCGATATCGACGTTTCGTCGGTTGGTCAGGCGGTTCCCCGGGCCCGATCGGGTGGGCCGGCTCAGCCCGGGATGGACTCCGCGTCCGCGGCGGAGTGCCGCCCCGGCAGGAGCAGCCCGCTGTGCCTCTCGAGGTAGTGGCGCTGCAGCCAGTCTCCGAAGCCGCGCACCTGCAGGTACTCGTCCACGTGCCCGCGCGCCACAACCGGGTCGTGCGCCGCGTACGCGGCGAAGATCTCGAGCTTGCGCCGCAGGATGTCGGGAGCGATGTTGGCGGGAAGGTTCGCGTCGGGGTATCCGACTGCGTAGCGGGCGATCTCCGCGGGGATGCCCCCGTCTTCGACCACCGACGCGACGAGACGACCGACCGTCTGGTGATCGGGATGGTCTTCGCCGTGCGCGTCCTCGTAGCCGGGGTGGTGGGTGATCACCATGCTCGGCCGATACGCGCTCGCGAGGTGCGCGATGGTGCTGCGGAGCAGGTCGACGGTGATCCGCTGCCCGGTGTCGAGGGTGGTCATGGACGACAGCTCGCCCGAGAACAGCTTCGGCAGGGTCTGATACCCGGTGCCCCACCACCCTCCCCCGGTGAGCCCGCCGTCGGGCAGACGCAGGAACGAGAGCGAGACCGTGTCGTCGTCCACGGGATGCGTCAGGGTCAGGGTGACGCCGTGGGGAAGCGTGATCGTGCGGTCGATCCACTCGTTCCGCCGGTCGCGCATCGCGTCGTAGGCCGCCCGGATGCCGGCTTCGCGGCCGTCGACGTAGGGAGACATCCCTTTGCCGGCGTCCGACGCCGTGAAGAAGCAGGCGTGCGCCCGACCGCCCCTGTCGAGCGTGTGCATCAGCGTCGGGTTGGCGAAGATCAGGTCGTCGTCGTAGTGCGCCCAGATCATCAGGACGCTCTCCGCCGGTTCCTGCGAGTCCGGAGGGACGCCGCTCACGGGGTCACTTCCGTACGAAGAAGTCGAAGCGGTGGGCGTACGGCGTGTCGGGAATGAGGTGATCCGCGCCGACCGGCGGGAAGACCGCCCGCTCGAAGCGCTCGGCGAGCAGCGCATCCAGGCCCGCGACGCGCCGACCTTCCATGTCGTTCCAGCCGAGCACCAGCCAGCCTCCGGGGCGCAGGACCGTGGCCATCGCGTTCACACCGGTCGCGACGTCCTCGGGCTTGTTCAGCCCCCACCCGACCACGCCGTTGCAGACGATCAGGTCGAACATGCCCGCATCGAACACCGTGTCGAGCTGCGTCGCCGACACGGTGTGGTGCTGTCTGCTGGCGATCTTCTCGGAGGCCGGGTCGTAATCGACCGTCCAGTAGTCGACGCCGGCGAACAGCTTCGGGTACGAACGGGTGTACCAGGCGACGCCGATGTCGAGCACGCGCCGCACATCGTCGCGCGCGAGCATCCCGGGCACGATCACGTCCTCGAGGGCGATGCGGTCGGGCGTGGCGAGACGCCACCGCCCGTTCTTCCAGCGCATCTTGCTCCGCAGACGGATGCCGCGGGGCACCAGTCTCTTCAGCGCTTGCGGTGACATATCTCGGCCTGACGTCGGGATGTCACAGCTGCGACGTCGGCGCCGTGCGGTTCACGGTGCACGCACAGATGCGACTTTCCTGTCATCCCAGCGGTTCGCGTCGACATAGTCAAGCGGCGCGCCCGGGGACGGGGAAGGTGGGTTCGGAGGTCATTCCGGCACCTGTTCCATCGGGATGTGCGGGATGCCGTCTTCGACATACGTGGGGCCCGAGGTGCGGAAGCCGAACCGCGCGTACCAGTCCTCCAGCTGCAGCTGCGCGTCGAGCCGGATCGTGGCGGCGGGGTCGAGGGACACGCATCGCTGCACCGCCTGCCGCATGAGATCGGCGGCCAGACCGCGGCCGCGCGCCTGCGGGGCGGTGGCCACCCGTCCGATGCGCAGACCGTCGGCGTCCGTGAGGATGCGCAGCGTGGCGAGCACGTCGTCGCCGTCGGCGGCCCACAGCAGCTCGGCGCCCGGCTCGATGTCGCGACCGTCGATCTCGGGATACGCCGCCTGCTGCTCCACGACGAACACGTGCACGCGCAGCCAGAGCACCCGGTAGAGCACCGCGGGCGACATCTCCGCGACGGGCGCACGGAAGTACTCGATGGTCATCCTCCGACGCTACCGCCGCGCCGGCCGGTCGCCGAACGCGCAGTGGACTCCACGCCGACGGCGCGCGAGGATCGCACCATGAGCGACACTCCTTCCCCCATCTCCGCGTTCATCGACGCGACGAACAGCGCTGATTCCGACGCATTCGTCGCCGCCTTCGCGCCCGACGGCTCCCTGGATGACTGGGGCCGCGTCGCCCGTGGCCACGACGCCATCCGCGAGTGGGACCGCACCGACAACATCGGCAAGCACTCGCACTTCGACCTCGTCGACCTCGCGCGCGAGTCGGACGACACCTATCTCGTGCACCTCGCCGTGACCGGTGACGGCTTCAACGGGACGAGCCCGTTCCGCTTCGTCCTCCGCGACGGTCTCATCGAGAGCGTGACGATCGTCCCGGACTGACCTGCGGACGCCTACCGGCCGGTCACTCCCCCGGCGGTCGCCGGAGGCGCTTGACGTCCGTCCGCCGGCGCTTGCCCTCGAGCCGCCGCTCCTTCGAGCCGCGCGTCGGCTTCGTCGCGCGGCGCGGTGCCGCGGGCGGACGGAGCGCCTCTGCCACCAGGGCGGTCATCCGCTCTCGCGCCGCCTCCCGGTTGCGCAGCTGGGCACGATGCTCGGATGCCGCGACCACCAGCATTCCGTCGACGAGTCGGCCCTTCAGCCGCTCGAGCAGCCGCTCGCGCTGCACCGAGGAGAGCACGGGCGAGCGCGCGGCATCCCACACCAGCTCCACACGCGAGTCGGTGGTGTTCACGCCCTGCCCGCCCGGGCCCGAGGAGCGCGAGAAGCGCCACGACAGCTCCGCCTCGGGAATGGTCGTGCCCGCTGTCACCCGCAGACCGGGGCGATCCGCCGCACTCATGCCCCCATCCTCCCCGACGCCTGGTGGCCGAGCCTGTCGACGCGTCGTCCCCCACGTGCGTGGGCGTGCGGTCGGGCGCGCCGTAGCCTTCCGCGGGGGCGGTGCGAGAGAGTAGGTCTCGTGCCACCACTGAGCGATGACGTCACCGCCGACGTCGCCCGCATCGTCGCGACGCTGCCTGTCGCCGACCCCGACTTCCTCGCCCGCGTCGACGAAGAGCTCCCCCGCCTGCACGGCCTGTTCCGCACGCTCTACGGCGACCGCGACGACAGCGCGGAGCGCCTGGCATCCGTCGTCTCCCTCGCCGCACGCTCCTGGCAGGAGCGGCCGCCCGAGCTGAAGGCCCACGACCACACCCGCGAGGCAGAGCCGACGTGGTTCGAGTCGGAGCGCATGCTCGGCGGGGTCTGCTACGTCGATCGCTACGCGGGCGGGCTGCGCGGCATCCGGGATCGCATCCCGTACTTCCAGGAGCTGGGGCTGACGTACCTGCACCTCATGCCGCTGTTCGAGAGCCCCGAGGGCAACAGCGACGGCGGCTACGCGGTCTCGAGCTACCGGCGGGTCGACCCGAAGCTCGGAACCATGGCCGAGCTCAAGGATCTTGCCGCAGACCTGCGCGAAGCGGGCATCTCGCTCGTGGTCGACTTCATCTTCAACCACACGAGCGACGAGCACGAGTGGGCACGCAAGGCCGTCACGGGCGACCCGCGTTTCGACGACTTCTACCTGATCTACCCCGACCGCACGATGCCCGACGCGTACGAGCGGACCACGCGCGAGATCTTCCCCGACGATCACCCCGGCTCGTTCGTGCAGCTCGCCGACGGACGCTGGGTGTGGGCGACGTTCTATCACTTCCAGTGGGACCTCAACTACGCCAATCCCGCCGTCTTCGAGGCGATGGCCGGCGAGATGCTCTTCCTCGCGAACCAGGGAGTGGAGGTGCTGCGGATGGATGCCGTCGCCTTCATCTGGAAGCGTCTGGGCACCCCGTGCGAGTCGCTCCCCGAGGCGCACCTCCTGCTGCAGGCGTTCAACGCGGTGCTGCGCATGGCCGCCCCGAGCCTGCTGTTCAAGTCCGAGGCGATCGTGCACCCCGACGAGGTCTCGGAGTACATCTCCCCCGGCGAATGCCGCCTGTCCTACAACCCGCTGCAGATGGCGCTCACGTGGGAGGCGCTCGCGACGAGGGACGGACGGATGCTGCAGCAGGCCCTCGCACGCCGCCACGCCCTCCCCGCGGGAACCGCGTGGGTGAACTACGTGCGCAGCCACGACGACATCGGCTGGACGTTCGCCGACGAGGATGCCGCCGAGCTCGGCATCCACGGGCACTCCCACCGCCGCTTCCTCAACGACTTCTACGTCGGCCGCGTCGACGGCTCGTTCGCGAAGGGTGTGCCGTTCCAGGAGAACCCGCGCACCGGCGACGCGCGCATCGCGGGGACCACGGCCTCCCTGGCCGGCATCGAGACGGGCGACGCCGGCGGCGAGGACCGCGTCGTGCTCGCCCACGCGCTCGCCCTGTCGACCGGCGGCATCCCGCTGCTGTACCTCGGCGACGAGGTGGCGCAGCTCAACGACTACGCCTACCTGTCCGATCCGGCCGAGGCGGGCGACAGCCGCTGGGTGCATCGCCCCCGGCGCGTCGACGGGGACGTGGACCGCGCGGATGCCTCGACGCCCGCCGGCCGCGTGTTCGCACGGCTGTCACGGCTGATCGACGTGCGACGCGCGACCCCCGAGTTCGCCGGCAACGAGCTGATCCCGTTCGACGCGCACGTCGATGCGATCGTCGCGTTCCTGCGCCCGGGCGCCGACGGTGGCGTGCTCGTGCTCGCGAACGTGAGCGATCACGCGGCATCCGTCGACGCCGTCACGCTGTCCGGGTTGGCCAGCGACACCGAGGATCTCGTCGAGGGCCGGCGGGTGTCGCTCCACGATGGTCTCGAGGTCGCGGCGCACGCCGTCCTCTGGCTCCGCGTCACCCACCGCACCTGACCGCTCGCCGAGCGCGCCGTCAGCCGTGCTCGATCCGGCTCACCCGCACGTGCACCACGGCGGCCGGGCCGAGCTCCGCCCGCACCGCATCGGCCACGGCCTGCGCGATCACCGCGCTCGAACACGCAGCCTCCACACCGACGCTCACCGTCGCCTCGGCGGGGTCGCCGTCACGCACCACGCTGAGCGCGGCATCCGTCTCGGGCGGAAGCACCGACCGCACCAGCCCGACCACCGCCGGAGCGGCGGAGTAGAGCCGCACCACGCCCTCGACGGCCGTGGCCGCCGCATCCACTCGTCGCGCGCTGTCGCTCATGCGTCGCCCTCCTCGGGCTCGTGCACGTCGACGATCGTCACGTCGACGTCGTCGACCGTGAACGGCGCATGCCGCTCGACGCTGGTCGCGATGCGTCCGCGGAGGTCGTCCGCGATGGCGCGCAGCGACCGGGTGGCCGTCATCGTGGCGGTCACCTCGATCCGCGCGTGGCCGGGCTCGGTCTGCTCGATGCGCGAGCGTCCGATCAGCACGCCGTCGACCCCGTCGCCGGCGGTGCGCACCAGCTCACGCAGCGCGCCCTCGGTCACGGCCAGGGTGGTGCCGGAGTCGTCGGACGGGAACGGGATGTCGCGTCCCGCGCGCACCTCCCGCGAGATCGTGTTCAGGATGCCGTCGATCCAGCTCTCGTCGACCGCCGCCGCCTCCTCGGCGATCAGCTCGGCCGAGAGCAGGTGCAGCCGGTCGAGCGAGTCGAGCACCGCCTGGCACTCGGCGCTCCCCTCGATCGCGTCGATGGCCGGGGTGCGCCCGCGCTCGGCGTAGTCGGCCAGGTCGTCGAGCGTGAAGCCCGTGCCGCCGATGCCGTTCGTGTCGTCGTCGTCCACGTTCACCTCCACTCCTCCATGTTCTGCAGCACCGACGCCCGCGCGCGGGCGAGACGCCCCCGCACCGTGGCGACCGGCACCTCGAGCTGGTCGGCGATCTCCTCGTACGAGTGCTCGCCGACCTCCTTCAGCAGCCACACCGCCCGCTGCTCGGGCGTGAGCGCGTCGAGCGCCGCACGCAGCGCGTCGAGCCGCGACGACGCGATCGCCTGCCGCTCGGGCGACGACTCGGGGTCTTCCAGCTCGAGGTCGTCGATGCGGTCCGACGGGCGCCGCGCGCGCAGCCGATCGGTCGCCTTGCGCGAGACGATCGTGGTCAGCCACGCGCGCACGCGCTCCGGCTCGTGCAGCTCGGGGAGCTTGTCCCACACCGTGATGAGCGCCTCCTGCACGCAGTCGTCGGCGTCGGCCATCGACCCGGTGAGCCGCGCGGCGAAAGCCCGCAGGAAGGGGGCGTGCCGGCGCACGAGCACGGCGAACGCGGCGGTGTCGCCGTCGGCGGAGCGCTCGGCCAGCAGAGCGTCGGGCGCGGTCTCGAGGCGGGTCACGCGTGACTCCTCCGCTCCCAGACGACTCCCAGCAAGTGCACCGTGACGAATCCGTCCCCGCGAGCGTCTTCCCTGTGAACACCATAACCGTCGCCTCGAAGGCGTCGACGAAAGGAGAGGACATGGCTCAGACCACTCAGACCGCACCGACCACGAGCGCGGCCGGCGGCAAGACCACGATCGTCGACCCCGTGATCAGCAAGATCGCCGGACTCGCCGCCCGCGACGTGCCCGGCGTGTTCGCTCTCGGCTCGGGAGCGGCGCGCGTGATCGGCACGATCCGCGAGGCGATCGGCACCAAGGACCTCGCACAGGGCGTCAAGGTCGAGGTCGGCGAGACCGAGGTCGCCGCCGACGTCATCATCATCGTCGAGTACCCGCAGCCGCTGCAGGTCGTGGCCGAGGCCGTGCGCGCGGCCGTCACGCAGGCGATCGAGGAGATCGTCGGGATGCTGGTCGCCGAGGTCAACGTGACCGTCGCCGACGTGCACATCCCGGGCGACGACGACGTGGTCGAGGAGGCGCGAGTCCAGTGATCGCGCTCGCCTACGGCACAGGCGTCGGCATGGCGCTCGCGTTCGCCGCCCTCCTGTTCGGCTTCTGGGGCTTCGTCCTGGTCGCCGTGCTGGGAGCCGTCGGAGCCCTGGTCGCCCTCGCGATGACCGGGCGCATCGACCTCCGCGCCGCCGTCAGCGCCGCGCGGGGCCGGCGCGTGGCGTGATGGCCGCGCAGGGAGCGGTTCGGGATGCTGCGCCCGCCGCTGCTCGGGATGCCGAGCAGGATGCGGGGAGCGGTCGGCCCGCCGCGCCCGGCACGGTCGTCATCCGCTCGCGTGCGTTCGAGCACGTGTTCGCCGCCCTGGCGGCGCGCACGCTCGGCGTCGCTCCCGGCGCCGTCGCGGCGCGGATCGGCGACGCACGAGGACTCGTGACCGTCGACATCCGCGCCCCCTACTCGGCCCGCGACCGCAGCGTGGTCGCCACCGCCGCCGAGGTGCAGCGCGTGATCCGCGACGAGGGCGGCGCCCTGAGCGGCGCCCGCGTCGGCGAGGTCACCGTGCGCATCACCGGCGTCGTTCCCACCCCGCGAAGGAGACTCTCATGAACCCGCGACAGCAGCGTTCCGCCGCCCGTCGGCTCACCCATCGGTCGCGCTCGGCGTCGGTCATCGTCGCCCTCGTGGGCGTCGTCGTGGGGGGCGGATGGATCGCCACCGAGGCGGTCGTCGCGGCACTCGGGTACCCGGCTCTGCTTCTGTCGCCCTCCGCGATGGTCGAGATACTGCGCGACCAGCCCGCCGTGACCGGGGCCGTGGCCGTCGCCCTGGCGCTCGTCGGCATCGTGTTGATCGTGCTGGCGCTCTCGCCCGCACGCAAGGCCCGCCACGTGCTCGCCGACGAGCGGTCGGTCGTCGTGATCGACGACGTCGTGCTCGCCGGGGCGCTGTCCCGTGCCGCCGCGTCGGCCGCGCGTGTTCCCGGCGCGCAGGTGCGCACCGCCCTCGGCCGCCGTTCGGCGCAGGTGTCGGTGACTCCGCTGAGCGGCTTCCCGCTCGCCGTCGACGCGATCACGGCAGCCGTCGACGAGACGCTGACCGCCGCACAGCCCTCCCGCCGGGTCGCGGCCCGGGTCGCCATCACACCCCGAGGAACGGTGACCGCATGACCTCCACCAACCGCACGCTCAACCGCGTGATCCTGCTCCTGCTCGGCGTGGTCGCACTCGCCGGCGGTGCCGCCCTGGCGCTGCCGCTGCTCCCTGCGGTGACGGCGTGGATCGGCATCCCGCTCCTCGCGTGGATCCCCCCGCTCCCCGATCTCACCGACCCGACCGTGCTGTGGATCCTCGCCGCGGGCCTCGTCGCCGTTCTCGTTCTCGCCGTAGCGTGGATCGCCACCCGCGGACGCGGTCGCACGAGCCGCGCGATCGACGCCGACGGCATCGTCGTCGACGACACGGCGCTGGCCGGCATCCTGCGTGCCGAGTTGGATGCCTCGCCCGACGTGCTGTCGGTGGCCGCACAGGGCTACCGACGCGCCGGCGGAGCGGTGCTCGTGAACGTGCAGACGCGCAGCCGGGCCAACCTCCTCGTTCTGCTGACGCAGCTGCGGGCCGCCGTCGCCACCGCCGACACGACCCTCGGCGCCGACGTCCCCCTCGTCATCCACGTCACCACGGGCCTGCGCACCGCGATGAGCACCTCCCGCGTCGCGCGCTGACGTCCTGCCGCTGAGGCCTGCCGAAGCGTCGTCCCGACCCCACACGACCCCACCCCTCCCCGTCCGTGGCACGCTGGAACCCATGCCCCGTCCGCTCCCCGCCGCCACCGCATGACCACGCTGCCGCCGCGACCGCGCATGCGCGGTCGCCTGCTCACGGTCCTCTCCGGCGAGCCTGACGGATCGCCCGCGTGGATCCGAGCTCTCGCCGACGGCGACGACACCGGCTGGTTCGACGACGGCGGCGCCGTGTGGACGGTGCACTCCGGCATGGGGACGCTGGTGGCAGGCATCCGGGCGCTCCTTCTCCAGGCGCTGCATCCGGGCGCGCTCGCGGGGGTGCACGACTGGCCGCGCTATCGCACCGATCCGCTCGGGCGCCTCACCGGCACCGTGCGCTGGGTGATCTCGCTCACCTACGGCTCGCGCGCGCAGACCGCGCGCGAGGTGGGTCGCGTGTCGCGGTTCCACGAGAAGGTGCAGGGCACGTACGTCGCGACGGGCGGCGAGGCGCGGACGTATTCCGCCGACGACGCCGACCTCGTCGAGTGGGTGCACCTCGCGTTCACCGACGCGTTTCTCGGTGCGCACGAGCGCTGGGGCGGCCCCATCCCCGGCGGACCCGACGCGTATGTGCGCGAGTGGGCGAAGGCGGGCGAGCTCATGGGCGTCGCCGATCCCCCGCTGACCGAGAGCGAGCTCCGCGGACGCATCGACGCCTTCCGCGACGCCGGGATCCTCCGCCGCGACGAACGCGTCGACGAGGTCGTGCGGTTCCTGCGGCGCGTGCCGTTCACGGGCCCGATGCGCCCGGCCTACGCCGTGCTGTTCCGCGGCGCTGTGGCGAGCATCCCCCGCCCCTACCGCCGGCTGCTCGGGCTGCGCCGCTCGCCGTTCCCGGTGATCACGGGCACGCGCATCATCCTCGCTCTCGCCGCCCGCACCCTCGGTTCGGGACCGCGCGCGCAGGACTTCGCCCGCCGGCGCCTCCGCCGACTCCAGTCCGCATCCGACGCCGCGCGATGAGGGCCCACCGTCCGAGGTGCGTCGTAGCCTTGCAACCGTGATCGATCTGCAGGTGGCACTCAACGGCGACAGCGATCACCCGGCCATGCCGCGCACGGCGGACGAGATCGCCCTGGACGCCGCCGCCTGCGTCGCGGCCGGCGCGACACTGCTGCACCTCCACGCGTTCGACGACGACGGTGCGGAGTCGCTGGCGGCGGGGCCCGTCGGGCGGATGCTGCGTGCCGTGCGCCGCGCCTGCCCGGGTGTGCGTCTCAACGTCACGACGTTCGCCGCGATCGTGCCCGACGCCCGCGAGCGTCTCGCGCTCATCGAGCAGTGGATCGAGCTGCCCGATCTCGTCTCGGCGAACCAGGGCGAGAAGGGCATCGACGACGTCACCGCGTTGCTGGAGAGCCGCGGGGTCGGCGTCGAGGCGTGCCTGCTGAGCATGTCGGATGCCGCGCGGTTCGTCCGAGCGGGAGGATTCGACCGGTACGAGCGACTCGTGATCGAGCCGACCGACGAGAACCCCGACGACGCTCTCGCGGTCGCCGACGAGATGGAGGCGATGGCCGCCGCGGCGGGAGTCGCCCTCCCGCAGCTGCATCACGGCGTCGGCCCCGCGACGTGGCACGTGAGTCGCCGCGCAGTGCGGCGTGGCCACAGCATCCGCACCGGCCTCGAAGACACCTCGGTGCACGAGGACGGATCGCGCGCCGCCTCCAACGCCGACCTGACGGCGTCGGCGGTCGCCCTGATCCACGACGAGGGCGGAACACTCAGCGACCGGACGGCGTGACCCCCGCGTCACGCAGGTGGTCGTCGCGCCACTCCCGGCACTCCTCCTCGCCGCGCGCGACGCGCTCCTCGCGCTGCCGCAGCTCGACTCGGCGGATCTTGCCCGAGATCGTCTTCGGCAGCTCGAAGAACTCGAGGCGCCGCACGCGCTGCCACGGCGCCAGCCGCTCTCGCGCGAACGCGAGGATGTCGTGCGCCGTCTGCTCGTCGGGCGAGAAGCCGGCCGCGAGCACCACGTACGCCTTCGGCACCGACAGCCGCAGCTCGTCGGGCGCGGGTACGATGGCCGCCTCCACGACGGCAGGATGCTCAATGAGTACGCTCTCCAGCTCGAACGGGCTGATCTTGTAGTCCGATGACTTGAAGACGTCGTCTGTGCGTCCGATGTAGGTGAGCGAGCCCGAGGCATCCCTCGCCGCGATGTCGCCGGTGTGGAACACGCCGTTCGCGGTGGACTCGGCGTTGCGCGCGAGGTCGCCGACGTAGCCGGTCATGAGGTTCGTCGGCCGCTGCGCCAGGTCGATGCAGATCTCGCCCTCCTCGGCGAGCGCACCCGTGACCGGGTCGACGAGCACGATCGGGCACCCCGGCAGCGGGCGGCCCATCGCCCCCTCGACGACAGGCGCGCCCGGCGGATTGGCGATCACGGCCGTCATCTCGGTCTGCCCGTAGCCGTCGCGGATCGTGAGGTCCCAGTGCGTGCGCACCTGTCCGATCACCTCGGGGTTGAGGGGCTCGCCGGCCGAGATCACCTCGCGCAGCGCGCCGGGTCCGCCCGACAGGTCGGACTGGATGAGCATGCGCCACACCGTCGGCGGCGCGCAGAACGAGGTGACGCCCTCGGCGCGGATCGTCTCGAGCAGCTTCGGAGCGTCGAACCGCTCGTAGTTGCAGACGAAGATCGTCGCCTCTGCGATCCACGGGGCGAAGAAGCAGCTCCACGCGTGCTTGGCCCAGCCGGGCGAGCTGATCGCGAGGTGCACATCGCCGGGGCGCAGCCCCAGCCAGTACATGGTCGTGAGGTGGCCCACCGGGTACGACGTGTGGGTGTGCTCGACGAGCTTCGGCCGGCTCGTCGTCCCCGACGTGAAGTAGTGCAGCATCGGCTCGTCGGCCCGCGTTCCCGGGTGCGCGGCGGGTGAGGCGGCCCGCTCGAAGGCTGTGTCGTAGGCGTGCCACGTGTCAGGTCCGTCTCCCACGCGGATGCCGACGACGGATGCTGCGACCCCAACGAACTTCGACGCCTGGGCACCCGACGCGATGACGTACGACACGTGGCCGCGCTCGATCCGGTCGGTGAGGTCGTCGCCGCCGACCGCGACGGTGGTGGGGAGGATGATCGCGCCGAGCTTCATGAGCGCGAGCATCGACTCCCACAGCTCGACCTGGTTGCCGAGCATGAGCATGACCGAGTCGCCACGGCGCACCCCGACGCCATACAGCCACTGCGCCACCTGATCGGAGCGGGTGGCCATCTCGTCGAACGTGCGGGTGGTGCGCCGGCCGTCTTCCTCGACGATGACGAGCGCGGGGGAATCGTTGCCGCGGGCGATCACGTCGAACCACTCGATCGCCCAGTTGAATTCGCCCGCGATGTCGGGCCAGGCGAACTCGGCGACGGCGCGTGCGGAGTCCTCGCGCAGGTCGACGAGCTGGTCGCGGGCGGCTCGGAAGCGGTCGGTGGCGGTGGTGCGGGTCATGTGGCTATCTTCCTCGTCCCCGGTCGTTGAGCCTGCCGAAGCGTCGTCAACACACACGAAAGGCGCCCCCGAAGGAGCGCCTCTCGCGTCAGACGGGTTACTTGAAAGCGTCCTTGACGTTCTCGCCCGCCTTCTTCACGGATGCCTTGGTCTGGTCGGCCTGACCTTCGGCCTCCAGACGCTCGTTGCCGGTCACCTTGCCGGCGGCTTCCTTGGCCTTGCCGCCGAGGTCTTCGGCGGCGTTCTTCACCTTGTCATCGAGTCCCATAGTGGATCTCCCTTCTGTCGGCTGTTGAGGGGCGTCCGGGTGAGGAGTCGTTGCCTCGCCGCGGCGCCATGAGTACAGTCAACGCGCATCCCGCGCGCACCGAAGGGGGTTGCGCTTCCCGTCCGCCTGTGTTCAGCGTGGAACGCCCCGTCCGTAGCAAAGGCGAGCGGATGCTGCGCCCACCCTGCCCGCGTGAACTCCCGCCCACACTCGGCCTCTCGCGGATGTCGGGGTCGTGCCCGATGATGGTGCGCATGAGCCGCCACACGCACGCGATCCCCCTGACGATCGACTACATCGAGATCTCTGTCACCGACATGGCCGCCGCCCGCGACTTCTACGGCGCCGCCTTCGGCTGGACGTTCACCGCCTACGGCGACAGCTACTCCGGCATCCGCACCGCCGCCGAGGCCGAGGGCGACGAGGCCGGCGGCCTCGTGCTCGCAGACGAGGTCACGCGCGGCGGCCCGCTCGTGCTGCTCTACGTCGACGACCTCGACGACGCCGTCTCGCGCGTGCAGGCCGCCGGCGGCGCGGTGATCAACGGCCCGTACGACTTCCCCGGCGGCCACCGCTTCCACTTCCTCGACCCGAGCGGCAACGAGCTCGGCGTGTGGGGTCCTATGGCTGCCGCATAGCTATAGCGTCAAGGAGTGCGGCGCGAAGCTGTTCTTGAAGTGCGCAGCGCCCCGGAGGGACTCGAATACGAGTCTGCGGCCGACTTCGGCCACCCCCGCGATGATCCCTCGCGTGCCGCTGCTGCGCGTGTTGGCATCAACGCTAGTTTCGGCTGTGGGTTCAACCTCGTGCTTGGTCCGCCCTCCACTTCGCGCCCGAGTCCGCAGAGCACTCCAACGATGGTGCGGCAAAGAGATACATCCGCGGAGGGATCCCGCGGTGACGGGTTTGTGATAGGAATGCTGGAGAATCCCTGAGGGGATGATCGAGCCTGGCAGGGGGACGGGTTGGCGAACTGGCGAGCGTTGGCACCCTTCTTCAGGGACTGGATCGTCATTGCCCTCGTCCCCGTGTGGCTAACCTTGACGATCACTCTTCTCGTTCGTGGTTCGATCCCCGACGCTGAGCCAGCACTTCCTGTGGCGGCTGCGTTGTTCGCCTACACGCTGGCGTTGGCAGCGGCGTTCCTGGATGACTTCTCATCCGCCACCGGCGCAGCTGGATTTGCCGTTCTGCGCGCGGTGATGATGAGTGTTAAGTGGATCGCCGTCGTAGTCGCGTCCGCTGCGATCGGATTGCTTTGCTTACAGAACCTACTGAGCGATGTTGGCACACTGAGCATGTCGTCGGACACTACCCTTACAGTTGCCATCGCCCTGGCTGCGACCTGCCTCGTCTTGTCCTTGATCGTCACGTTGTTCGGGCAACGCACGGGAGCGCCCGTCTCCGAGCGAAACTAACTATGATTGGGGAATGATGGTGTCAGCCCTCCTTGTATGGGCGTCGTTCGCGCTTCTAGCCGTGGCCGTCGCAGCGCTGATAGGCGCATTCGTCGCGTCCTTCCGCCATCGCAGACGCTCGACGCCAGCAGACGACGTTGCACGAGCGATCCCGGCGATCTCAGCGGATAATGTGGTCTCGAACCGGCATGCTGCCAGCGACTCGCTGCGAGAATCGCTTGCGGCGGCGTACGGGCGAGTGGCCGCAGCTACTCAGCAGTACTCGATGGAAGAGTCTTCATACTTGCAATTGAAGGCCGAGGTTGTCGAAGCGTTCACTCGCCTGGAAATCGAACTCGAGTCGACCGTCGCATACCCGCGACTGAGCAACTTTGAGCCCGAACCTCGAATGGAGGCCCGGGTTGCCTAGGCGCGAGAGAGGCACCGCCGATTCCGAAGCGCTTTCGCCGCAGGCCGAGACGCTAATCAGGTTCGCTATTCAGAATCCGGACCAATTCAAGCTCATCTCCGACGTCGTGGCCTCCCGGTCAATTGACAAATTGAACGGACGTCGAAGCCAAGAGTACGAAAGCGAACTGCTCGAACAGTACCGCGCTCTCACAACTCATGAGTCGTTCGCGCCTGGGGATCTCGTCGTATGGAAGCCGGGACTCAAAAATCGGGTTCGTCCTGCCTATGATGAACCAGCTGTAGTAGTGGAAGTGCTGGATAACCCAGTCCTGAATACCGAGTCAGATCCGAGTTCCGTTTACTTCAGGGAGCCGCTCGATATTCTCATCGGTATCCTCGACGACGAGGAAGAGATACTCGTTTACCACTTTGACTCGCGCCGTTTCACTGTGAAGCGTGATGATCCTAACCCTTCGTAATTCGGATCCATCGTCGACCACTCTCGTCAGCGGTTGAGCCGTGAACCGTCCATGGTTCACTTGACGGGATCCGGAATGTACGGAGTTGGAACACAGGTTTCAGGTCTCCGATGCTGATCGATCTAGAGCCGGGAGGTTCAGCTCGACAACCGACATCCCTAGCAGCCCGGCCACACGGCGCACGGCACTCATCATCGTCAGTTGCGACGGCGGAGTCTCCGCAAGCACCCGCAACGCCCGCTCACGCGTCTCCGGCGAATACTCCCTGTTCATCGAGTTCGATCCTTGCTTGAAGCACGGATCAAAAGTCGGCACGATTCAGCGATCCCATAAGAACTGCCACTGTCGCTCAGCCTCCCGGCATGTGCGCAGACTCCGCCTCGATAACTGTATCGAAGAGGCCCCAGTGCCGCAGCCCCTCGTGTGAGTCGACACCCGCGTAGGACAGAGAGGCGTCCTCGAAGCGGCGGAATGTCTTCACCGCATCGTTCATGTGGGCCGAGTTGAACAGCCCGAGCCCGCGAAGCAGATCGAAGTCCGGAATAGTGAGGCCGGTCACTGCCCTGAAGAGGTCGGGCTCGAGAGCCTTAATGACGTCGATGAGCGCATTCTCGCGGAAGTCTGTCAAATACATAAATGCGGGGATACGCGTGGCGAATTTGATGAGCTTGTCCTGCACCTGCTTGCGAAGGGACTTCTGCTGCTTCTCCGCCTCTGTAAGCTCCTTCTTCTCTTTCGGCTCCAGCTCGCGTTCCTTGGCCTTCTTCTTCAGGTCCTTGATCTTTTCAGATTTGTTGATGATGGTCTCGAAGACGTTGTCGCCCAACGAGCGGAAGCCTTCGATACTCTGAATTGCGCTCATTGCCTCAGGATTGGCCAGCACCTTCCTGAGCGTGTCGTTGTCTACATTAACCAGTAGCGCCGATTCCCACTTTCGAGCGAGCAGGGTCGCGGAAGTGCCCGACTGGGCGATGTCGAGAACGCTACCGGCATCGATGGGCACCATGTTCGAACCGTCGTATGCGAGCACCGGTAAGAAGGCGAGGAGATCAGCGACCGCCTTATCGTCATTGCTCTCATGAGGATTGAGGCCGCGAGCATAGTCCGCCAGCTGTCGAAGGGCGCGGGTCGGTGCGAAATCGAAGACGAAGCATACTGGCTTAACAACCTGAACTGAGCTCGGGTCGTCGCCTTCGGGGTTCGAGATTGCCCAAGGAGACTGGACGCGGAATGCGGCCTGGAAGTACGTTTCCGGGCGTTGCAGGTTTCGCAGCATCAGGATGGAGGACCACTGCGGAACGGTCACGCCGGTAGTCAGCTTGCCGCAGGACAGCGTAATTGACTTCGTACTGAAGCCGTCCTTGATCTTCGCCCGGACCGGCGGTAGGGCAGCCAGTCCGATTCCTGCACCAGGTCCGGCAGCGTTGATGACGCTGTAGTCGCTCCAGAAGCCATTCGCGTTGTGCGTCTCTTTCAGGAGGTTCTCCATCGCGTGGACTGAGGCGACGGTTGGCAGAAACCAGAAAGAGTGGTTCAAGTAGGGCAGAACGTGAGTGTCTGAATAGGGAAAGGGTGGGCGCGTTCCAGCTCGAAGTGCATCTACGCTGGTGGGCTGGTGCTGGCCTCGAATCAGGTTGAGCCAATTTTGAACGTCACTCTTGTGCTTGAAAGCGGCATTAGAGCCAACCCCACTAGCGTGGAAGAACTCATTGAGGTCGAACTCGTCGAACTCGCCTTGCATCGCGACGGTGAGGATGTCCTCAGGCATCCGGTAGGTCATCAGCGCCATCTCGGGAAGGATGGCGTAGGGGTTTGGCTTTTTGGGGTGGTCGACCGGCCATGCAGCTTTGGCTCGCTGCTCATCTGTGTACGTCCAGTTATATAGGTTGTCGTCAACGAATTCGCCCTCCGCGAGTGCCCGAAACGGCGTCCCAGAGAGGTAGAGGAAGGCTCGGGTGGTGATTGGAAGGAAGTCGGCCTCCGCGTTACGAAGTTCGTCAAGTTCCTCGTCCATTGTCTCCAGGTCGACGCTGAACTCCTCCGCCTGCTCGGCCCTCGCCTCAGAAGCGTCCTCGCCTTCAAAAAGTTCCTTCGCGTTCTCCCGCCAAGCACCGAAATGGTACTCGTCGAAGATGACTAGATCCCAGTTGATCGAATGGATCCACTGGTTCTTGGCTTTGATGAGGCCGGTGCCACGCTCTCGGCCGAGGAGGTCCTGGAATGAACCGAAGTAGACTAGTGGCCGATCTCTAGCGGCCCTCGTCGGGTCTGTCAGACGACCATCTTTGGAGGCGTACTGCCACCCATCGAAATCGGCGTGCGTCTCGAGGTCGGTCTGCCAGGCGTCGGCGACCGCGGGCTTGAACGTCACGATGAGGATGCGCTTCGCCGCCATGCGCTTCGCAAGCTGGTAAGAGGTGAAGGACTTCCCGTACCGCATTTTTGCGTTCCAGAGGAAGCGGGGGACCGCGGTCTTGTCCTGCTTCCACTCACGCTCGAAGAAGGCAATTGTCTTCTCGACGGCCGCCTTCTGCTCGTCGCGCATCCCGAACGTAAGGTGGTGTGTTCCCGAGAGCTCACGGTGCTCCCGCAGTTCTGTGATCGCAGTCTGCACATCCTCGACCGTGCATCGCACCCATTCGCGCGCGGCGACACCCGGGCCAAAATCAATGTTTTCGAAGCCCTTGGCTGCCAGGCGTTGCCGCAGGACAGTGTCAGTGATCCGCTCGCCGCTGACGTCGAGGGCCGGTTCGTCGAGCTGGATGACGAACTCCGCCCCTGTCGCGCCGATCTGCTCCCGCACGCGCGTCTTCACATCGCGCGTCGTTTGGCCGACCTTGATCAAGCCGTCATGCTGCGACGATTTCGGGAGTACGTACGCATAGAGTCTCGGCTCACCCGCGGGCTTCTCGGGGAAAAGGTCTGCAAGGGATTTTGCGGTCGCCACTTGCTAGACCTCGGCGCCCGCGGTAGCGGTGCCGACATCCATCGGTCGGACGAGCGACTCAATGTACGTCCGTTCCTCGGGGCTGATGCCGTACTTCTCGTAGAGTGCTTCGTCGTCCCAGACCCGGTCCATTGGGAGCTCAGGCACGAATGCAAAGGATGACCGCGTGACGCTTTGATTGGCGGCTCGAAGCGACAGCAAGAACCGGACGAATCGAGACTTTAGGTATGCGCACATGAACTCGGCCTCGGCCTCCGAGTCAAAGACGCTCACAACCGGATAGGCCTCGGTGGTGACGTATCCAGGCGGGGTAACTCGGATACTGCTGAGGCCGTAGTAGCGGCCCTGCTTGTCTGGCCGCCCGCCAGCGGGCGCGGCCCGACTGACTGTCGCCTTCCATTTGTCAATCCAGTGAGCATTCATGCTGACCTCTGCTCTGGCGACAAACCCTTGACCACCACTACTCACCAAGGTGATCGGATCGGTGATGCCCGCGTCAGTTGGCGCGCCACGATCCGTCGTTGCGTATCCGAACGCTTTGCGGCCGGAGACCTTAGCGGTGAGGGCACGATCCTCCTTCGGACCGTCCGGCCAAATCTTGCGAAGGATGGAGATGGCGTTGGAGTGCCGGACGAAAACGTCGTACTCATTGAGTCGGCGCTGTGTCGGCAGACTGCGATTGCCTCGAACGATCGTGGTCACCGCACAGCTCCCGTGATAGTCCCGGCTCCAGAGAAAATACGAAACGCCGCCTGCGATGTCCACGCCCGGGAACGCTTCATCAGAGTCGATGTAGTCCGTCAGCGACCGAATCCGATCATCCGAAAGCATTTCCGCCCGGAAGTCGTCCAATCCCTTGCCACCAGCCATCCAGCGGGACGGAGTGACCATGGTGAGGTACTGCGGCTGGAGCGCTTTCGCCGCTTGAATAAACTTCTGGTAGATCGGCGCGGCACTCTTTCCGGCACCACCATCGTCCAGTTGGTACGGCGGGTTTCCCACGATGACGTCAAAGTTCATGCTGCCTCCAAAGAGTCGCGCCACGAGCGCCTTGGGATTGGTGTGGTGAAGGAACGCGTAAGCATAGGTCTCCGCCTCTCCTCCTCTTTCGTAGCCGTCACGCGTGGCCGGACAATAGACGCACCTGTCCCCGGACCACGTGTGCTCTGTGCGCTGGAACCAGATGTTGCCGTCTGGATTTGTGAAGGATGGGGCGACGGAGTGTTTACTCGTCGCATCTCGCGAGCAGTAGATCGACCGACGAGAGAGCAATGCCGTGAGGCTCGTCATCCCGATACCGAAAACCTGTTTTGTGAGGATTCGGTCGACGAGCGCTCTGCGCTCGTCAGAGCCCGAGAGAGGGTTACCCTGCCCCTCAACAAGGCGCTTCGTAATCTCGCGGAGAAATACCCCGGACTTCACCGCGGGGTCGAGAAAGGTAACGTCAGGCTCTGCCCAAATCGACGTCCCACCGTGATCCGCCGCCCACGCTCCCGCGAGCGCGTCCAGCATCCTGTTCGCAAACTCTGGGGGCGTAAACACCTCGTCGCTCGACAAGTTCGCAATCGTGTTCAACACGTCGGGTGCGCGGTTCTGCCGATCGCGACGCAGCGCCTCTCCGAACGAGAGTGACAAGCTAACGCTCGGTGTGCTCGCAGTGCCTGTCATTCGGCCAGCTCCTTCACCGTCATCTGTGGGTGGGACCGAACTGGCTGGAAAACGACGTGATCGTACTCACCGGTCATGACAGTAGACCGAGACGCCAACACATCCAAACGAAAGTCTCGTCGTTGATACTTTCCACGGCCGAGGTACCCCCACTCGGGAAAGACGATGGGGAGGCCGGGGAAGCCTGTCTCCGGATTGACCCGCCGCATCGCAAGCGCATCACCATGGACGATGTTTACCTCGAGTACTGCCGTCGCTGCCCGCACCAGATCATCCTCAGCGTCTAGCCCCAAGAACGCGCGGAAGACGTCGAGCAGGTTCGTGCGACAGTCCGCGGCGTTATCCGCTTGAATCTCAATCCCGTAGATGGACATAACAGCGAGTAGTGCCTGGTGGCGCGTCTCGAACCCGCTCTTGCCGTAACGGGCCTTCACCGTACGCAGCTTCCGCGCCAGGACGCGGACGAGGAAATTCCCGTCGCCACACGCCGGTTCAAGGAATCGCGAATCGATGCGCTCAGACTCGTCTTTGACGAGGTCGAGCATGTCATCGACGAGCCATGCCGGCGTCAACACCTCGGCGTGATCTTGAACCCGCTGCCTCGACTTCACGAGGGGCTTAGCGGCTACTGCATCAAGCACCTTCTTGGCGTGCGCCACGCGTCCATCTTGTCGTCTTTTGAGTGCCGACGGTGACGCCCCGGTGCCGATCGTCATGCCCGCTCCCTCGCTTCCAAACTCCGCCCTTCAACCTACCTGTCCGACTGAGTTCTCCCCACGCGATGTCCCGGGCCTCCCGGAGCGAGGTCGTACGGCTTCATCCGGTTGCACGTCCGGGAGCAGTCGTCGCGGCAGCACGTGATGGCAACATAAGGAGCCCAGCTGGACCACCCGCCTACGGGTCGATGGCCGGGCTCTCTCGTATGAATGTCGCCGATGAGGCGACTCAGGTGAGACCTATGTCGCGACTCATCACATGGTGCCCCTGGAGGTGTCTGGGTTCACGACATAGGCGACAGGTGATCGGCGACACGTGAGTCGGGTCATAGGCGACACTCGTGCATGTCGTCGAAGCATCGGGTTGTGGTGTTGAAGATCGTCTCAGGGCAGCTCACGGTTACCCAGGCGGCGGCCGAGTACGGGATGTCGCGGCAGTATCTGCACAAGCTGCTCGCCCGCTACCGCGACGAGGGCCTGGACGGGTTGCAGCCACGGTCCCGCGCCCCGTTGACGAGTTCGCAGGCGGTCACGGACAGGGTCCGGGTCCGGGTCGTGGAGCTGCGGCACGCGTTGACCGCTGCCGGGACGGACGCCGGCCCCGTCACGATCGCCTGGCACCTCGAACGCGAGGGCTTGCGGGCCCCATCGACCTCCACGATCCGACGCATCCTGCACACCGCCGGGCTGATCGTGCCCGAACCACGCAAACGACCGAAAAGCTCCTACATCCGGTTCGAAGCCTCCCAGCCCAACGAGACCTGGCAATCCGACTTCACCCACTGGCGCCTCGCGGACGGCACCGACGTCGAGATCCTGAACTGGCTCGACGACCACTCCCGCCTGCTCCTCAGCTGCACCGCCCACCGGCCCGTCACCGGCCGTGACGTCGTGGACACGTTCCTGACAACCATCGATGCCTACGGGCCGCCCGCGTCGACCCTGACCGACAACGGCCGCGTCTACACCGCCCGTCACGGAGGAGGCCGCAACCAGTTCGAATACGTCCTCGCCGCGCTGAACATCCGGCAGAAGAACGGCGCCCCGAACCACCCTCAGACCCAGGGGAAGATCGAGAGATTCCACCAGACCCTGAAACGATGGCTGACCGCCCGCCCACGCGCCGCCACGATCACCGAGCTGCAGACCCAGCTCAACACGTTCCGCGAGCACTACAACACCACCCGACCCCATCGCGCCCGAGGAACCACGCCAGCCACCGCCTACGCCAGCACACCCAAAACCGCGCCCTCCGGACACGACGACCGCACCCACTACCGGGTCCGTCACGACCACGTCGACACCAACGGGAAGATCAGCTTCCGCCGCGCAGCCCGCGTGCACCACCTCGGCATCGGCGCCACACATCGCGGGAAACGCTGCATCCTCATCGCCGACGACCACACCATCACCGTCGTCCACCTCGACACCGGCGAGATCATCGCCACCAACACCATCGATCCCACTCGGACCTACTGGCGAAACAACGAAAAAGAGCCCGGCCGATGGCCGGGCTCCTCCTCGTGAATGTCTCCTATGTCGCGACTCAGATGTCTCCTATGTCGCGACTCATCACATGGTGCCCCTGGAGGGACTCGAACCCCCAACCGTTTCCTTAGGACGGAACTGCTCTTCCATTGAGCTACAGAGGCTGGCGGTGTCGAGTCTACGGGAGCGGGGTGAAGGTTCGACGGGCTCGGCGACCGAAACCGTCGGGGCGTTTCGTCTCGTCACTGCGCTCCTCGCTCAACGACCGGGGCGACCCCGACGGCGCGGCAACCGAGAGTTTGCTTGAGGCGCAGCATCCGTCGTCGTTAGATTCGGCGCGACAGGCTGCCCGCGCGGGTGCGGGGAGCCGACACACGTATCACCGCAGGTGCGGCGTGCTCCTTCGTCGCGAAGCGACCCCAGCGCGAGAGGACACCCATGTCTGACTACACCTACACCTCCCCCTTCATCCGCGACGAGATCGTCGTCACGCAGGAGATCGAAGACATCTGCCGCACCTATGCCGGCGACGGTCCGGTGTTCCTACTCGGCCGCGTCGTGCGGCTCGCGCAGAACCTGCGCATCACCGCGCGGCCGCTCGTGATCGTCGCCGACGTGTTCGACGGCGGCGGCTTCACGATCGACGCGCACGGAGTGGATGCCACGGCCGCCGGTGCGAACGGACTCAACGGCGTGCCGCTCCCCGTGACCAAGATGTACTCGAAAGACGGGATCCCGATCGCGGGCGGCACGAGCGGCGACGGTGGCGGGTCGGGCGCGAACGGCGGGAACGGGCAGAGCGTCACCGTCTACGCCCGCCGCACGGTCAACGCGCAGATCACGGTCGCGGGCGGGGGCGCGACCAGCGGCGGGAACGGCGGCAACGGCACCGCGGGTGCCAACGGCGCCTACATCGCCGAGCACATCGAACGGCGCGACCTCACCCCGGGCGACCCGTTCGACTTCGAGTTCGAAGAGATCGTCATCCCCGAGCAGACCATCTACGGAACCCCGGGCGGCAACGGCGGAAACGGGGGCAACGGCGGGTCGGGCGGCGCCGGCGGCACGATCGTGTTCACCACGATCGCCGACGACACCGAACCGGTGCTCACCATCGCGGGCGGCGCGCCGGGCAACACCGGCGGAGGCGGAGCGCCCGGTGCCGACGGAGCGCTGAGCGAGGCCGCGGCATCCGCCGGCATCGACGGCACGCCCGGCGATTGGGGCGCTGAGGGCAGCGTCACCCGCTCGACCGTGTCGGAGGAGGAGTTCGTCGCGGGCCTGCGACCGCTGCTCGACTCGACCGGGCCGTCGTGGGCCAACTACTGGGCGCCGTTCCGCATCGCCATGGGCGAATACCACTACCACCGCTTCGCCCCCATGGACGACGGCCTCGGCGACGAGGGCGAGCGCGCCGCCACCGAGCTCGCGCGCGGCCTCGAGCTGCAGCCCGACAACGGCCACGGCCTACGCCTGCAGGGGCAGCTCGTCGGCGTCGCCGAGGAGATCGCGGGACAGCGCGTGTGGGTGGGCGGCGGCACGAACGTGCTCGGCCTGCCCCCGCAGCTCGACATCCTGCCGAGCTTCGACACCTACATCACCGCCTACCAGGGGTTCAGCACCCTCGCCACCGGCTTCCTCCTCCACGGCATCGACACGATCTTCGCCGCGGGCAACACGAGCGCACTGTCGGCGCTCGTCGACGCGCAGCGGCAGGCGGCGGACGCCGCGCGGGCGAACGGCGAGACGGATGCCGAGCTCGCGGCATCCGAGAAGCGCATCGCCCTCGACGAGGCGAGCCGCGTCAAGGAGCAGCTCGACCAGGCCACCGCCGACCTGCAGGCCGAGATGGCGAAGATGAAGGAGACGCCGTTCAGCATCGGCGACATCATCGGCACGGTGGCGTCGGTCGCGAGCGCCGTGGTCGGCGTGATCGCGGCGATCCCGACCGCGGGCGCGAGCCTCGTCGCGCTCGTACCGGCGATGGTCAGCCTGGTCGACACGGTGACGGCGCAGACGGAGCCGATCGCGAAGGCGCTGCTGGCCGGCACCAAGGCCGACACGAAGGCGGTCGAAGACGCCTACGCCAAGGTCGGCAAGAGCGCCGATGTCGTCGTCAAGGCGGGCAAGACCATCGTCAACTTCATCGGCGTCGTCGAGAAGCTCACCGCCTCGGCGACCCCTGACAACTCCGCCGAGGTCGCGCTCGTGCGCCGCGGCGCCGACCTCGCCCACCAGCTGCTCATCGCGAACAACCGCGTCGAGCTCGCCCAGCAGCGCGTCGACGCCGCGCAGGCACGCTCCGCGCGTGCGGCCGAGCTGGCCGGGCAGGCCGAACAGCTCTCCGGACGGCTGGCGATGGATGCCGCATCCGTCCGCGCCGCGGGACTGCTCGCCATCGACGTGGCCAAGGCGAGCGCCGAGGCGCTCAACAGCATGGCGTTCCGCGCGGCACGCTCGGTGGAGATCTACACGCTCCAACCGCAGGCGCAGAACATCGCGCTCGACGCCGGCGTGCTGAGCCCGGAGACCTGGCTGAAGTACTACGAGCAGGAAGTCACCGACATCGAGCTCGCCACCGCGCTGACCGCGTCGTGGGGGAAGATGCTGCAGCCCATCCGGGTGCAGCAGGACTACCTCGCCTATTTCCAGCAGTCCCACGACCAGGACGTGCTGACGCGGCTGTTCGCGCCGGGTGACCGCGAGTTCGCGCAGCTGAAGGCATCCGGTCGGTTCGACTTCTTCGTCGACGCGGCTCGGACTCCCGCCGGTCGTGCCGACGCGAAGGTGCGGAGTGTGCGGATCGCGCTCGTCGGGGCCGCGCATCCCACGGGGAAGATCTCGTGCGAGATCACGCACGGCGGGCGCTACGAGCAGCGCCGCGCCGACGGAACGATCGACGTGCAGCTGCTGCAGCCGCAGACGAGCACGCGCAGCGCGACGTTCGTTCCCCTGGCGGCCGAGACGGAGGGGACGATCGACCTGCCGCTCACCGCACCGCTCTCGCTGCGGTTCTGGGGGCGCGGCATCGGCGGCGACTGGAGCGTCTCGGCGGTCGGCGCGAGGGAGAACGCGGGCATCGACCTGTCGGGACTCACGCAGATCCAGGTGGAGATCCGCTACCAGTTCCTACGGTGATCCTCGCCCGGGGTTTCGGGCGCGGGCTCAGTCGGGGAGGCCGAGCGCCCGCCGCCCCGCGGGAGTCAGACGCCCCTCCCCCGCGAGACGCTCGGCGATCGCTCGATTGCGCGGCGATGCCGTGCCCCGCATGCGCCGCGGACCGAACTTCTGCAAGTAGGAGTCGGCGTCGTAGGCGTGGCGTGTGCTCTCACTCCAGCCGGCCGCGATGCCCTCCTCGAGGAGGTCGTGGAAAGTGACGCTCGGCACGGTCGACCGCGCGCGGCGGAGGCGCACCCACACTGCCGGGTGCCCCGCGTTGCGCGACGCGAGCCAAGCGCGGAGCGCGGCGACGTCGGCGAACTCGACGATGTCGAGGCCTTCATGCTGCGCAGGGTCCATGTCGCGAACGTATGCCACAAAGGCAGTCAACGGGCCGAACAAGCAAATCTTCGTCATGCGTCAGTGGGCAACACCACCTCGCTTACCGCCCCGAAAGCGGAGCGCGAGAGGAACGCACCGATCGCATTGGGTGACGTATCCGTCCCCGCACCTCGACCTGAATCGGCCTGACTTTCGTTCCTATCGGGAGCCTTGTCCGGCAGGTCCCGGTTGGGCTGATTCCAGGTCAGCGTAGTATGCGTTCTCGACCTCGATCGGGGTGCGCATGTCGAGCTCGCCGTGGAGGCGCTGGTTGTTCCACCACCACACCCACTCGAGCGTCGCGAGTTCGACCTGCTCGACGGTCCGCCACGGTCCGCGCTGACGGATCAGCTCGGTCTTGTAGAGGTTGTTGACCGCCTCTGCCATCGCGTTATCAAACGAGTCGCCGACGGTCCCCGTGGAGGGGACCGCGCCGAGCTCGACGATCCGCTCCGTGTAGACCATCGCGGTGTAGTTCGACCCATGGTCAGCGTGATGGATGAGCCCGTCGAGCCGTCCGCCGACGCCCCAGGCGGCCATGTCGAGCGCCTGCATCGGCAGGATCTCGGCGCGCAGCGTGGATGCGACGTTCCAGCCGACGATCCGCCTCGAGTAGACGTCGGTGACGAACGCGACGTACGCGAAACCGGACCAGGTGGCGACATACGTCACGTCACACACCCAGAGCCGTCGCGGCGCCGGCGCGGTGAAGCGACGGTTGACCAGGTCGCTCGGCAGCGCCACGGTCTTGTCGGAGCGCGTGGTGAATACCCGCTTCGACTTCCGGACGCCGCGGACCCCAGCGAGCCGCATGAGGCGTTCGGTCTGGTCGCGGCCGATGTCCCAGCCTTGCCGGCGCATCAGCGCATGCATCTTCCGGCGGCCGTAGACGCCGTAGTTCTCGGCGTGCAGCCTCGCGACCTCCGGGACCAGCAGCTCATCCTTCAACTGCCGCGCGGACGGCGCACGGCCGATGGCGGCGCGGTAGCCGCGGGAGGTGAGGAAGCCCTGCACTGCCGGTCGCAGGACACGGCAGATGAGCTCGACCCCGAAACGATCCCGGTGCTCATTGATGAACCGGATCATCTCGGTCAGGGGCGGTCGAGCTCCTTCGCGAAAAACACGCTCGCAGCCTTGAGGATCTCATTCGCCTTCCGCAGCTCGGCGTTCTCCTTCTCGAGCTGCTTGATCCGCTGCGCGGCCTCGGTCGTGACCCCAGGCTTGCCGCCGGCGTCGACCTCGTAGCGGCGCTGCCAGAGCCGCAGCGTCTCCGGGCTCATGCCCAGCAACCCCGCGACGTGACGGACCGCGCTCATCATGTTCGGGTGCGACGGCCGCGTCTCCGCGAGCATCCGCAGCGCGCGCTCACACATCTCCGGCGAATACTTCCTGTTCATCGAGTTCCATCCTTGCTTGAAGAACGGAACGAAAGTCAGGCCGATTCAACCATCACCTCTTGGGCGAACTAGGTCCATGGCTGGACAGGGCGAGCGAACGATTTCATCGATACCTTATGTGAATGCGGCGCTCAGCTCCCTATATTGTTGCTTCCTTCCTGCTGCTCATCGCAGCATCTCTGGCGGGTTGCACAAAGCTAAGTGACACGACCCCGCCCGACCCACCAGCTTCCGCAGAGGCACTTGTGCCTGATGTCGTGGGAAAGCTAGGCGATGAGGCTCGCGACGCGCTCGATGCTGCGGGCTACAAAGTCGACTTTGAATCAGATGAAGGTTCGGTCTGGGTGAAGTCGAACTGGATCGTCACCTCGCAAGACCCCGCTGCAGGATCCTCACTCAGTGCTGGGAAGCGCGTGATTTTGCGCGTCGTGCGGCATTCCACGACGACTCCTTCGCCAACCCCAACTCCATGGGCTGGTCTGACCGATGGCACCTGGAACGGTGGTGACGTCGCACTTGGCGAACCAGTAAGGGGTCGAAAGCGTGTCGTCGGCGATTCCCTCACATCCGACTACGAGATCACCGTCACCGCTCCTCCGACGCTCACATCGATTGACGGCGAGATCGTGACGATGACTTCACCAATTCACGTCTCACGCGTCCAAGACCTCGGTTACGGCGAGTCCTTCCTCGAATCAGAGTTCATTGCCTTCGGGTCTGACTCACCTCCTAAAGAGGAAATGTACAACGAGACATGGGGCACACGTCCCACTCTCATCTGCTCATCGAAGACGATTGCCATCGGCGAGAGCATGGACTGCACAGTCTCGTTTGGCACAACACCATCCGCACTCGCGAGCTCGTACTGGCACATCAACCAACGCCGAGCCGCGGCTTGGCCAGGGCAACACCCCTAAAGAGGTGACGGGCTACTGTCTACGGCGTGGCACTGTCGGGCGTTGGACTGACGGGAACCGAGCTACGGCCGGACTACGGGTTCGCAGACAGCTCGACCGCCCCCACCACACCGAAAGCAGAGCGCGAGAGGAACGCGACGATCGCCTCGGGCGCAGCATCCGTCCCCAGGGCCATCTCGACCAGCACCTCCTCAGCGAACGAGACCCAGGAGCGCAGCGCCACGCGCAGCAGCGGAGAGTCGGGCACGCCGAGCTCGGTGAACACGTCGACCACCCGCTGGGCGTTCTCGTCGCGCGAGCGGTCGACCGCGACGCGCACGACGGGGTCGCCCGAGGCCACGCCCCGCACGAGGGAGAAGAAGGTGCCGCGGTGGTCGCGCACGAAGCCGACGATGCGCAGCAGGGTGTCATCGAGGCGCTCGCGCGGGGGCAGTTCGGAGCGCGGAGCGGATGCCTCGAGCAGCGCTGCGGCGGCGGTGATCACCACCTCGCGGTGCAGGCCCTGGCGCGATCCGAAGTAGTGGAAGAGCAGCGCCCGCGAGACGCCGACGCGCTCGGAGAGCACCTCCATGGTGAGGTCGTCGAGCGAGCTGTCGGCGAGGAACGCCACCGCCGAGGCCACCAGCTGCGCGCGCCGCTCGTCGCGCGTGAGGCGGGTGCGCCGGTCGGCAGACATGAACGGATTCTAACGAGCGCAGTATTGGCAATCTGTCAAGAGGTTATTGACAGACAGTCAACGACGGCTAGCCTGGTCGAGGTTCGGCGGTGTCGCCGACCTGCACACTCGGGAGGATCGATGAAGTTCCGCAGCCTGACAAAATCGCGACTCGGACGCGTCGCACTGGTCACCGTCCCCGTCGCCGCGGCCGCGAGCCTGCTGCTCGGCGGCGTCGCGCAGGGCGCCGTCCCCGTCTCCTTCGCGGTCTCGGGCAGCCAGTTCCAGATCAGCGCCTCCCAGCTCGAGGGCACCGGCTTCTCGCAGTACGCCGGCGTCACCAACGACACCGCGGGCGGGCAGCATCCGGTCGCCATCGCCAACATCAAGTCGGCCACCCTCGCCGACCTCTGCCAATCGGTCGTCACCGACACTCCCCTCGGCAAGGTGGGCGTGCTCATCAGCGCGGGCGGCGGCGGCAACCCCGCCAGCGCCTCCGACCTGCAGATCGGCATGACCGGACTCAAGGGCGACTCGTCGTTCGGCAACATCCGCATCGGAGTGGATGCCTCGACCGTGAACACCTCCGCAAAGGGCAGCGCCGGCGACTTCGCGCAGGATGCCGACACCGTCTCGATCGCCGGCCTGCAGCAGACCGCGTGGAGCACCCAGGCATCCGTCTTCACCCTCACGGGCATGAAGCTCGAACTCACCGACGGCACCAAGACGTGCTTCTGACCTGGTACTGATCGGGGCTGACATGCATACCTCGCGGTGGAACCAGTGGCGCCGATCGCGCCCGCTCGTCGGCGGAGTGCTCGTCGCGCTCGGCGGGCTGGAGATGTTCTTCTCCAGCCAGCTCGACCTCGGCAACATCCACGTGCAGCTCGGCATCGAGGGGCTGCAGGCCACGATCATCCCGATCCTGCTCGTACTGCTGGGCGTGCTGCTCGTCACCATGCCTGCGCACCGGGTGTTCTACGGCGTCATCGCCCTCGCGGTCGCCCTGTACTCGCTGGTCGGCGTGAACCTCGGCGGGTTCCTGCTCGGGATGCTGCTCAGCACCGTCGGCGGCATCGTCGCGGTGTCGTGGGCGCCGAAGGGTGTGGACGCGGCTGATGACGTGTCTGAACCCAGCGCGGTGCCGGAACCTGCCGAACGGTCGCCGAAGGTGGAGGACGACGCTTTGACAGGGTCCGCGACCGCGGCCGTCGAGGTTCCGGAGCATGCCGAAGGGTCTCCGGCGGTCGAGGACGATGCGTCGACGAGCTCGGCGACCCGCGCTGGCGGACGGACACGCAACCGGGAGGTCGAGGCGACGGAGGCGAGCCGATGACGCGCCTGCGCATCGCGGTCGGCGCCCTGGCGCTGGCCGGGCTCCTCGTCGGGGCCACGAGCACGGCCGCGGTCGCCGCCGACGGCGGCGTGCGCCCCGGCGAGTTCTGCATCCCGATCCTCCTGCCGTGCTCCACGCCGAGTCCCACCCCGTCCGACAGCGGCACCCCCACGCCGTCCCCGCCCACGACACCGGGTTCTCCGTTGGATCCGCTGCTGCCCGGCATCCTTCCGGGCACCGGGACGACGCCCGCGCCGGCTCCGACCGACCCGACCACACCGCCCGCGCAGCCGGCCGTGCCCGACGGCAGCGCGCCCGTCTTCACGCAGCCGCCGGCGCAGCTCGGCGCGGGGTCGCTGTCGTTCTCGGGGTTGAAGGGCATCAGCGTCGTCACCGTGCCGCTCGCCGACGGGTCGCGCGCCACCGCGCTCAAGATCAGCGCCGACACCATCACGATCGACGGCTTCGCACTCACCGTGCGGCGGGCGACCGGGCCGATCCTCGTGACCACCGCCGACCGCATGACGCTGTCGGGCAACGTGCAGGTGTACGTCAACTCCCTCACGGCGACCACCCTCGGCGGGCTCGCGCTCACGCTCGGCGCCGACACGCCTCCCCCGGCCGACGGTGTCGCGCCCGGGCTGCTGCGCGTCACGCTCGGCCTCGTCGGAGCCACGGCCGATTCGATCGTCTACTCGAACACGGTCCAGCGGCTCACGGAGGGGTGAGGCGCGCCGGCGCCGTATCGAAACCAGGGGCCTGTGCGATCTCGCAGGCGCCGAGGTGGGTGATTTCGATACGGCTCGTGCCTCGCCCTACTCAATCACCGGGGGGAACGACGGAAGAGTCCGCGGAGCCACCGGGTGAAGCGGGCGGTGTGGCGGTCGGTGAACTCGTTGGAGAGCTTCATCGCCTCCTCGGTGAGATCGCCGCCCGCCCAGATCGCACGCAGGGTGCGCATCGCGCGCTCCTCCTGCGTCTCGGGGCGATCCTCGTCGTCGGCCATCGCCTCCCACGATAGGCGGCGGCGCGCGGCTCTGCTCAGCGGAAGTCCCGCGAGGAGTGCGACACCCCCATCCGCAGGTCTTCGAACCGGTCGGCGAGCAGGTTGGTCACACCCTCGACCGAGCGCTCCAGCATCCCTCGGATGATCAGCGCCGGCGCATCCCGCGCCACCCGGCGGTACCGGCTCCACACTCCGGTCGAGCAAATCACGTTCACCAGTCCGTGCTCGTCTTCGAGGTTGAGGAACGTGATCCCGGATGCCGTTGCCGGCCGCTGCCGGTGGGTGACGAGTCCGGCGACCTCCACGCGCCGACCCGTCTCGGAGGTGCGCAGCTCGCGCGACGACAGCACCCCGCGCGCGTCGAGCGCCGACCGGTAGTGCGTCATCGGGTGGTCGTCGGTCGAGATGCCCGTCGCCCACAGGTCGGCCGCGAGGCGCTCGTAGCTGGTCGGGTCGGGGAACAGCGGCGGCTGCACCGACACCATCGAGTCGGGCAGGTACTCGGCGCGGTCCTGCGCGGCCGACCCCGCGAGCCAGATCGCCTCGCGCCGGCCCATGCCGAGCCCGTCGAACGTGCCCGCGGTGGCGAGCGCCTCCACCTGCGCCTGCGTGATGCCGGTGCGCCGCACCAGATCGCGCAGGTCACGGAAGGCGCCGCGCGCGTCGCGCTCGGCCACGATCCGCGTCGCCACCGCCTCGCCGATCCCCTTCACCCCCGCCAGCCCCAGCCGCACGGCATGCCCTCCGTCGCGGCGGTGTGCGGCGGATTCGTCGGGCGCGGTGGTGTCGAACAGCCCGACGGGAGGCTGGATGCTGTCGGCACAGGCATCCATCCCCGTCGGCTCCTCGGAACGGTCCGCAGCCCCGGCACCGCCGACCGGCTCGAGCGTCGGGTGCACGCCCGACAGGCCCAGGTCGGGGCGGCGCACCTCGACCCCGTGACGGCGGGCGTCGGCGGTGAGTGTCGCGGGCGAGTAGAACCCCATCGGCTGTGCGCGCAGCAGCCCGGCGAGGAACGCCGCAGGGTAGTGCAGCTTGATCCACGAGCTGGCGTAGACGAGCAGCCCGAACGACAGGGCGTGCGACTCGGCGAATCCGAAGTTGGCGAACGCCTGGATCTTGGCGTAGATGTCGTCGGCCTGCTGCGGGGTGAGCTCGTTGACCTCGATCATCCCCTTGTAGAGCTGCGCCTTGATCGAGTCGATCCGCTCGATGCCCCGCTTGGACCCCATCGCCCGGCGCAGGGTGTCGGCCTCGGCGGGCGAGCATTCGCCGATCGCGACGGCCATCTGCATGAGCTGCTCCTGGAAGACCGGTACGCCGTGCGTGCGCTCGAGCGGCTCGCGCAGCTTCTCGTGCACGTAGGTCACCTCCTCCTGGCCGAGCTTGCGGCGCACGAACGGGTGCACCGCGCCGCCCTGGATCGGCCCCGGCCGCACCAGCGCGATCTGGATCACCAGGTCGTAGAACCGCCGCGGCTGCAGGCGCGGCAGCAGCCCCATCTGCGCGCGCGACTCCACCTGGAACACCCCGATCGAATCGGCCCGGCACAGCATGTCGTAGACGGCCTTCTCCTCCTTCGGCAGGGTGGCGAGGGTCCACCTCTCCCCCGTCGCCTCCTCGGCGAGGTCGAAGCAGTACTGCAGCGCCGCGAGGATGCCCAGCCCGAGCAGGTCGAACTTCACCAGCCCCATCCAGGCGGCGCTGTCTTTGTCCCACTGGATCACCGTGCGGTTCTCCATGCGCGCGTGCTCGATCGGCACCACCTCCCCCACCGGACGCTCGGTGAGCACCATCCCGCCGGAGTGGATGCCCATGTGCCGCGGCGCCTTCAGCAGCGCGGAGGCGAACTCGATCACCTGATCGGGGATGTCGTGGTCGTCGGATTCGAGCACGGCGCCCCATCGCTCGACCTGCTTGGACCAGGCATCCTGCTGTCCGGGCGAATGCCCCAGGGCCTTCGCCATGTCGCGCACGGCGTTCTTCGGCCGGTACTGGATCACGTTCGCCACCTGCGCCGCGCGCTCGCGCCCGTACTGGCCGTAGACCCACTGGATGATCTCCTCGCGGCGATCGGAGTCGAAGTCGACGTCGATGTCGGGCTCCTCGTCGCGCAGGTGCGAGAGGAACCGCTCGAACGGCAGGTTGTAGAAGATCGCGTCGATCGCCGTGATGTCGAGCAGGTAGCAGACGGCGCTGGATGCCGCAGACCCCCGCCCCTGGCAGAGGATCCCCCGCCGACGCGCCTCCTGCACGATGCCCCACACGATGAGGAAGTAGCCGGGGAAGTCCTTGGCCTCGATCACCTCCAGCTCGCCCTCGATGCGCTTTCGTTCTTCGGGTTTGAGGTTCGGGTATTTGCGCGGCACCGCCTCCCACACGAGCTGCCGCAGGTACGACATGGGCGTGTGCCCGTCGGGCACGGCCTGCTTGGGGAGGGCGGGCTTGGCCTTGCGGAGGGAGAAGGCCAGCTCGTCGGCGAGCGGCACGGTGCGCTCGACCGCTCCGGGGTAGCGCGCGAAGCGGGCCTCCATCTCGCGACCCGACCGCAGGTGCGCACCGGCGTGCGCGGGCAGCCAGCCGTCGAGCTCGTCGAGGCTGCGGTTGGCGCGCACCGCCGCGACGGCCGCGGCGAGCAGCTCGCGCTCGGGCACGGCGTAGTGCACGTTGTTCGTGGCGAGGGTCGACAGCCCGCGACCTTGGGCGAGCGCGGCGAGCACGTCGTTGTCGCGCGTGTCGGTCGGGCTGCCGTGGTCGATCAGCTCCACGTGCACGGCGTCGCGGCCGAACAGCTCGACGAGCCGATCGAGAGCGGATGCTGCGGCCCGGGGCCCGTCGGACGCGAGCGCTTTTCGGACGGCGCCCTTGCGGCATCCGGTCAGGATCGTCCAGTGCGGATCGCGCGGCCCGCCGGCCTGGTCGGCGAGCGCGGCGAGGTCGTAGAGCGGCTTGCCCTTCTCTCCCCCGGCCAGCTGCGCCTGGGTGATGGCGGCGGCGAGCCGGTGGTAGCCCTCCTCGCCGCGCGCGAGCACGAGCAGGTGCGATCCGACGGGGTCGGCCTCGCCGTTCTGCTTGCCGGGGAGCTCGAGCGACAGCTCGGCCCCGAAGACGGTCTTCATGTTCAGCGCCTCGGCCGCCTCGGCGAAGTTGACGATGCCGTAGAAGCCGTCGTGGTCGGTGAGGGCGAGCGCGTGCAGGCCGAGGCGCTCGGCCTCTTCGGTGAGCTCTTCGGGCGAGGAGGCGCCGTCGAGGAACGAGAAGGAGGAGTGCGCGTGCAGCTCGGCGTAGGGCACCGCGTCGGTCGGACGCTGGATCTCGGGCGCGGTGTACTTGCCGCGCTTGCGCGACCACGCCGGACTGTCGCCGCCGTCGCCGTGCGCCGGGACGTTCGTCGGACGGCGGGTGTCGCTCAGCGTGCGCTCGAGGTCTGACCACTTCACCGGCGGGTTGTGCCACCCCATCAGCGACCGCCTCCCCGGGTCGAGCCCGCAGGTCGGGGTTCGGGGCGCGTTTCGTGCACCCGGGCCGAGCGAAACGCGCCCCACCGCACCGAATGCGCCCCGAACCCGGAACGCAGCCGCGCCGCTGGGCACGTCGACGGGTCAGTCATAGCGGCCCTCCACCCGCCACTCGTCCTGCTCCCACACCAGCAGCCACGCCAGCCCGTCGGCGTCGACCATCTGGAACCGGTGCGCCGCCCGCCGGCGCAGCTCGTCCCACGCCCGCTCGGCCACCGGCCACGGACCCGCCCACGCCTCGATCGCCCGCACGCGCCCGTCGACGGCGAGCACGGCGGGCGCGGCGCTGAGCGCGGACCGCTCGCCGATGCGCACGGGGGCGCCCGAGGCATCCGTCACCTCCACCAGCCGCGGCTCGGGGAACACCGTCGTCGGCAGCGGGTCGGGCAGGCTCCCCGGCCACGGGCGCGCGCGATCGTGCCGCAGCACCGCGCGGTCGCCCCACGGCACCTCCACCTGCCGCTCGGCCAGCCACCTCCCGCCGCCGATCGTCGGGGTGAGCACGCCCCGATGCCCGAGCATCGCCTGCACGCGCGAGAGCGCCGAGTGCACCCGCTCCTCGGCTCCGGCGCCGAAGATCGCGGGGGCGTGGGCGGATGCCTCATCCACCGCCTCGGGCACGATCCGCACCAGGGCGACGCCGCTGGTGAGCACGCCGCCGCCGAGCGCGCTGCCCTGCGCCTCGCCCAGCTGCCAACGCACCCGGTCGACCACCGCGGCGGCGTCGAAGAACGCCGGATGCAGCCACACCCGCTCCGACCGCTCGCCGCGCTCACCGGTCAGCTCGACCCGCAGCTCGGTGCACACCAGATCGAGCGCGCCGAGCCGGCCGAGGAACTCCTCCGCCGCGATCCGCATGCCGAACGCGACCTGGTCGGCGAGCTCGAGCGGCGGCTCGAACGCCACCTCGCGGTGCAATTCGGGCGGCGGGGTGCGCGGTGCGACCTGTCGCGCGTCACGCCCCGCCGACAGGGCGTGCAGACGGATGCCGCGCTCCCCGAACCGCTCGCGCACCCGCTCCGCGTCGAGCGCGGCGAACTCGCCCAGGGTCTGCACGCCGAGCCGGGCCAGCAGCCCCACGAGGTCGTCGCCCGCGCCGAGCACCGCCCACGCGTCGGCGAGCACCGCCACCGGAAGCTGCGCGAGGAACGCCCCCGCCCCACCGGGCGGCACGATGCTCACCGCGTCGGGCCGCGAAGTGACGTCCATCCCCGCACCGAACCGGGCGGCCTGCTCGGCGGCGAAGGGTCCGTCGGCGATACCTGCCCGCACGCCGAACAGCTCCTGGGCGGCGAGCACTCCGAGCAGCATCCGCGCCGCCTCGACCTCGCCCCCGTAATAGCGGGCAGGGCCCCGGGCGCGCAGCACGCACAGCCCGGCCCGCACGATCTGCACGCCCGGCGCCCGCTCCTCGATCGCCGACACCACCGGTCCGAACACGCGGTGGTCGCGCGCCGCGTCGGCGGCGACCACCGTGAGCCGCGCGCAGCGCGCCTGCGCGTCGCGGCGGCGCTGCCCGCGGCGCACCCCTTCGGCCCGCGCGGCCGGCGAGCAGGCCACCACGACGTTGCGCTCCACCACCGCGATCGGCGCGGTCGCCGGGTCACCCCGGGGCAGCACGGCCGCCGCCGTCGGGTCGCGCAGCAGCGCGGTGACCGGCCAATCCGGAAACCACAGCACCATGCTGCGCACCGGTGGCGCCCCCGGCGCGAACGACAGAGTCTGCGCGGCCACCTCAACCTGCCGCCCGCAGATCGTCGAGCACGATGAGCGGGGCGCGCTCCTCGGCGCGCACGCCGCCCTGCTCGCGCAGCACCTCGATCGTTCCGTCGGCGGCGGGCAGCAGCATCCGGGATCTCCGCGGCACGGGCCACCGCCTGCTCGACGCGGTGACGGTGAGCGCGCGGCCGGCGAGGTAGCCGTGGCCCGCACCCAGGCCCGACCACTCGGGCTCGCTCACCCGCAGGCTCGCCTCGGCCTGCGGCCAATCGCCCTCGACGAGCAGCACCGATCCCCGCTCGCGCAGGCGCGCGGCCAGCCGCGACACCTCCTGACCCATCGGCCGGCCCTGCGGGCGCACCGCGACGATCGGCAGCACATCGGCGATCGTCGCGGCCACGGCCAGCCACCGCGGCCCCGGATCGGGGATGAGCACGAGCCGGTCGAGGTCGACCCCCAGCCGCTCGGCCGCCTCGGCCCCCAGCTCGGGCATGCCGATCACGCCGCACCAGGATCCGTCGTGCGACGCGCGCGCCATCAGCGCCAGCAGCAGCGACCCGGACGGCGGCAGGGAGTAGGCCGCCCCCGGACGCAGCCCTCCCCCGGGCAGCAGCTCGGCGAGCGCCGGATGCACCGGCAGCACGGGCGCGTCGAGCCGCAGCCCCTGCTTCTTCTGCATCTCGGCCCGCAGGCGGTGCACCACGTCGAGATCGGCGCGCTGCGCCGCGACGCCCCCGACGCTGTCCCGCATGACGACCACCATCCCCCCAGACTAGAACAGATGTTCTATCAATTCCACTGAGAGGGACGCTACCCGGATGCTCCGACATCCGAATCGGGGGTATTTACGAGCCTATGTTCGATTTCTCACGAGAGTACGGGAGGAGATCTGCGCCTCGGGAGGAGAGAATCCACGGATGCCTCCTCCGCACGTGCACATCTCCTCCCGAAGCGCACGCGCAGCACCCGGCGTCAGCCCGCGAGCACCTCGGCGGTGGTCGCGATCCGCGCGAAGCCGCCCTGCTGCAGCACGAGGGCGGTGGTCGCCATCAGCTCCGCCGCCGTGTGCGTGACGGTGCCCACCCCCGGGATCTCCCCCACGAGATCGAAGGTGCGGGTGGCATCCAGCACCACCGTCGTGTCGTACCCGAGGTTGCCCGCCATGCGCGCGGTCGTCTCGACGCACATATTGGTCTGGATGCCGCACAGCACCAGCTCTCCGATGCCCCGCTCCTGCAGCCAGGCGTGCAGGTCGGGGTCGCCGTAGAAGGCGGAGTTGACGTTCTTCGAGACCAGGAGGTCGGGCTGCACGGCCGCGACCGGGTCGACGAACGCGTTGCCCGCGGCATCCGGATGCAGCGGCGACGCCGGGGACACGGAGTCGTGCCGCACGATCACCACGGGCCCCTGCCAGGCGTCCAGGAGTGCGGCGACGTTCGCCTCGCACTCCGGGTTGGCGGTCGGGCCCCAGACGTCGAGGTCGTCGAAGCCGCGCTGCATGTCGATCACGATCAGGGCTCGGGTCATGCCCCCATCTCACCACGGAGCGGTCTGCCGAACTCCTTCGAATCAGGAAGCGCGACTGCCGGTCTTCGCCGTTTCCGCGCCACCCGTCACCGGGCCGAAGGAGTTGCGCAGCTCATCGGCCGGGGGCACCGGGTCCGCCATCGACCCCGGCCGAGCCCGCCCCGGCAGCACCCCGACCACGATGCCGGCGAGTACGAGGACGAACCCGATCACCTGCGCCGCGCCGAAGGCCTCGCCCGCGATCAGCACGCCCAGCAGCACGCCGGTGAGCGGATTGAGCAGCCCGACGATCCCGACGACGGCCGGGGTGAGGCGGCGCAGTCCCGTGAACCACGCGACGTACGCCAGGGCGGTCGCGACGAGGGTGACGTAGGCGAATCCCAGCGCCGAGGGCACCGTGAGCGCCGGCGGGGCGCCCTCGATCAGCACGGCGAACGGCAGCAGCACGAGCGATCCGCCGACGAGCTGCCACGAGGTCATCGCCAGGGCCGGCACATCGGCTCCCCATCGTGCGGTGAGCACGAAGCCGAGCGACGAGGCGAGCATCGCGCCCAGCGAGGCCGCGACCCCGACCGGATCCACCGGGCCGCCGCCGACGCCGAGCATCAGCACCACCCCGGCGATGCCCACGATCGCCCCGAGCACGCTCGCCAGGCGAGGCCGCTGGCGCATCAGCAGCCAGGCGAGCAGCATCATCACCGCGGCCGCGAGAGACATCAGCGTCGAGGCGATGCTCGAGGGCAGCCGCTGCCCGGCGACGTAGATGAGCACGAAGAATCCGCCGACGTTGAGCGTGCCGAGCAGCAGCGAACGCCACCACCACGCGCCGGTGGGCAGACGCCGCGAGAGCAGCAGCACGAGGAGGCCCGCCGGCAGCGCGCGCAGCAGGCCGCCCCACAGCGGCACGTCGGGCGGCAGCAGGTGCCGCGTCACGAAGTAGGTGCTCCCCCACGCGATCGGCGCGAGCGCGGTGACGGCGATCCACTTCGCGGTTTTGTCTTCCATGGAAGAGATATTACCTTCCCAGGAAGATAAGATTCCACCCATGGATGCCTCCACCCCCCGTGAGCCGGCGAGAACACCCGCCCCCGACCGCGTCGCCGCGATCCAGGCCGAGTGGCACCGCGAGCGCCCCGACCTCGATCCCTCCCCGATGGGCGTCATCGGACGGCTGCACCGCACCGGCGACGCGCTCATGGAGCGGCTCACGGTCAACTACCGCACCTTCGGACTCGCCGAGGGCGAGTTCGACCTGCTCGCCACCCTCCGCCGCGCCGGCGCCCCCTACGAGCGGGCCGCGGGCGAACTCGCCGACCACACCATGATCACCACGGGCGGACTCACCAAGCGCGTCGACCGGCTCGAAGCCCGCGGACTCGTGCGGCGGCGGGTCGAGGCATCCGATGGTCGCCGCCGGCTGGTCGCACTCACCGATACCGGACTCGAGGTCATCGACGCCGTGATCGCCGTGCACCTCGACACCGAGCACGCCCTGGTCGCCGAGCTCGGCGCCGCCGACGCGGCCGAGCTCGAGCGCATCCTCACCCGCTGGCTCGCCCTCCTCGGCGAGGACTGACCGCGGGGACCGCTCACCGGAACTCACGGCGCGCTTTCAGCTTCGCGGGACCAAACCGCGCACGGTCGGCGTTACGAACATCAGACGCGGCAGCCAGCCGCGCCGAACAGGAGGAATCGTGACCACCGACTACGGCAAGACCCCCGAGGCCCTCAGCCGCCTCACCCCGAACCAGTACCGCGTGACCCAGGAGGACGCCACCGAGCCGGCGTTCCGCAACGAGTACTGGGACACGCACGAGCCCGGCATCTACGTCGACGTCGTCTCGGGCCAGCCGCTGTTCTCGTCCACCGACAAGTACGACAGCGGATCGGGCTGGCCGAGCTTCACCCGTCCGATCGAGGCCACCGCCGTCACCACCAAGACCGACCGGAAGCTGTGGATGTCGCGCACCGAGGTGCGCTCGTCCGGCGCCGACAGCCACCTCGGGCACGTCTTCGACGACGGACCCGCCGCCGAGGGCGGGCTGCGCTACTGCATGAACTCCGCCGCGATGCGGTTCGTGCCGCTGGCCGACCTCGAGGCCGAGGGCTACGGCGACTTCCGCGGACTGTTCGCTTAAGGGCTCAGCGCCCGAGACGACCCCGGATGCCGCCCCGACCCGCGCGCACCTCGCCGAAGTTGTAGGCGATGCCGAGGGCGAACAGGGTCGCCGCGATCCCCGCGGCGACCTTGCCGCCCCGGCTGCGCAGCGCGCCGCGGAGCAGGAGACCTCCGCCGACAGCGTTGGCCGCGCCCCACGCCACGTTCACGACGGGCGACGAGTCGCCCTCGCCGGGCGGGTCGGCGAACGGCGTGGGGAACGGGTCTCCCTGCACCCCGCGCACCACGTGCGGGATCGCGTTGACGAGCAGGACGGCGCCGAAGGAGGCGCGGACGATCGATCCGAACGACATGCGCCCAGCGTACGTCCGACACGCCGACGGGGAATCGGACCCGCGGCGGCGACGTTGGCGCGAGAGGCAGCGCGAGGCATCCGCCCCGCCCAGAGAAGGGATCCGCATGGAGATCATCTACACCGCCGAAGCACTCTCGACCGGAGACGGCCGCAACGGCCACGTCGCCACGAAGGACGGCCTCGTCGACACCGACGTGCGCATCCCGAAGGAGATGGGCGGCGCCGGCGGCGCACCCAACCCCGAGGCGCTGTTCGCCGCCGGTTACGCCGCGTGCTTCCACAGCGCGCTGCAGTCGATCGCCCGCACCCAGAAGGTCGACGTCGCCGACTCGACCGTAGGCTCGCGCGTGCACATCGGCCCCAACGGCCAGGGCGGCTTCGGCCTCGCCGTCGAGCTCGAGGTGGTGATCCCCGGGCTCCCCCTCGAGAAGGCGCAGGAGCTGGCGGATGCCGCACACCAGGTGTGCCCGTACTCCAACGCCACGCGCGGCAACATCGACGTGACGATCACCGTCGCCGACGATTGACCCCGCCCTCCCCCACCCCTCGCCTGCGACACTTGTCTCAGGCACATTTCCAGCGAAGGAGAACGCCATGACCAGTGGACCCACCGACACCGGAGCGATCACCCGCACCCCCGGCACCGAGACCGCCGTGCTCGCGGGCGGCTGCTTCTGGGGCGTCGAGGACCTCATCCGCCGCCAGCCCGGCGTGCTGACCACGCGCGTCGGCTACACGGGTGGGAAGAACGACCACGCCGAGTACGAGTACCACCCCGGCCACGCCGAGGCCGTGGAGATCGTGTTCGACCCGTCGCAGACGACGTACCGCGACATCCTGGCGTTCTTCTTCCAGATCCACGACCCGTCGACGAAGAACCGTCAGGGCAACGACGTCGGCACCAGCTACCGCTCGGCGATCTTCCCGGTCACCCCGGAGCAGGAGCAGATCGCCCGCGACACCATCGCCGACGTCGACGCGTCGGGGCTGTGGCCCGCGAAGGCCGTCACCACGATCGAGCCGCTCGGCGCCTTCTGGGAGGCCGAGCCCGAGCACCAGGACTACCTCGTACGCATCCCGCACGGGTACACGTGCCACTTCGTGCGTCCGGGCTGGGTGCTGCCGCGACGGGATGCCGCGACCGCCGGCGCCTGACCCGCACAGCGATCACCGGAGCCGTCCCGACACCCGTCGGGGCGGCTCCGTCGGCTTCGGCGCCTACGCGGCGAGCTCGAGGTAGGGGCTCCAGCGCGGGTCGGACTTCTCGGTGCCCCGCACCGTCCACTGCGCCCCGCGCGGCGGCCGCGGGATGATCCGCAGCTCCCAGTTCATCTCCTGCGGCGTGCGGTCGCTCTTGACGTTGTTGCAGCGCAGGCAGCACGCGACGAGGTTCTCCCACGAATCCGCGCCGCCGCGCGAGCGGGGCAGGATGTGGTCGATCGTCGACGCGGCCTTGCCGCAGTACCCGCAGCGGTGCGCGTCACGGCGCAGCACCCCGCGGCGGGTGACCGGGATGCGGCGGCTGCCCGGCACACGCACGTAGCGGGTCAGGATGATCACCGCGGGGCGATCGTACGACCCCCGCGCGCTCCAGATCGGTTCGCCGTCGATGTTCTCCACGACGGTGGCCTTCTCGTTCATCACGAGCACGAGGGCTCGCTTGAACGACACGACGGCGAGCGGTTCGTAGCCCGCATTGAGCACCAGAGTGCGCATTCCTCATCCTCTCGAAACGTCCGGGACGGCTTCCCGGGATTCGACGTCGGATGCTTTCGAGGGCGCAGAGGGTATGAAAAAAGGCGCTGTCTACAGACAGCGCCTCGGCGCCACGGCGGTGCCGTGGCTTCCGTGTACACGATGCCGAAGGACGAGCAGGCCGAGCGCATCCATGGTTCGGATGCGTGGTGTGCTGCCCATTCGGCGACCTCCGCTTTCTCTCAAGCGTCCGGTCTCAGGGTAATGCACCCTGCGGGCGCCGAGGCCGCGCGGCAGGTGAACGGCGGGCGGCGTGTCGGTGAAAGGACGAGGGCGGATGCCGCAGCATCCGCCCCTCGTGACGTATCGGCGCGATCAGCCCGCGTTGGCCTGCAGCCAGGCCCACGGGTCGACGACCGAGCCGTTGATGTGCACCTCGAAGTGGCAGTGGTTGGCGGTCGAGCTGCCGGTGGAGCCGACGAAGCCGATCAGCTGGCCGGCGGCGACCGTCTCGCCGGACTGCACCTGACGGGTGCCGTAGGTCATGTGGCCGTAGAGCGTCGCGACGTTCTGCCCGCCGATGACGTGCTGGATCTCGATCGCGACGCCGTAGCCGTAGTAGCTCTCGGACGACACGCTCACGACGCCGGCGGCGGCCGCGTAGATCGGGGTCATGGCGGGAGCGAGCAGGTCGACGCCCTGGTGATAGCCGGAGTCCCACAGGCCGCGGCCCTTGGTGAAGTTGAGCAGCGGCCAGCGCACCTCGCCCGTGCCCGGGGAGGTGAGGTTGATGTTCACCGGCACCGAGGCGACGCTCGTGGTCTGCAGGGCGACCTTGGCGCGCTGCGCGGCGGCGGCCTCGGCCTGCTTCTTGGCGATCTCGTCGGCGGTGGTCGCGGCGTAGCTGCCGCGGCTGAGCGTCATGGCGGTCGCGTCTGAGGCGACCACGAGGGACTGCGCGTCGCCGGCGGCGGACTGCTGCAGCGTGAGCGCCTCGGCGGGCGTGCGCCACGCGCCGTAGGCGGGGAGCGCGACGGTGGCGATGAGGCCGGCGACCATCGTCAGGATGACGATGCTGCGCACGGGCTTGCGCCTGCGCTTCGGCTTCGACGCCGCCGGGCGGGTCGGCGCGGCGGGCTTCGCAACGGCGGTCGGTGCGGGACGCGGCGCCCGCGCGATGCGCGGGGACCGCGAGCGGGCGGCGACGTCCTGACGGGCGCGCATCCTGCGGGTCTGGTTCGCGGGCCCGACTTCGGGTTCGGGTTCCGACGAATCGTTCTGATCAGCCAAGCTTGTCCTCCGTCGCCTCCGCGCGGGTGTGCGCTGGTTCGTCGGCACTCTGCGTCAGGGCACGTGGTGCGGGCTTTCCCGAGCAGACGACGAACCAGAGAGGCAGTCCGCGCGGGGTCCGACGGCGGGCTTCTCGCCTGTGGACTTTTCGAGGGTACCGGAAGGTAACGAATAAGTCACGCCACAGAGGGATTGACACAGCGGCCTCGAGGCCATACGGGCCTGTGGAGGAGCGGATGCCTGTGCCCCGGCATCCGGAATCGTCAGGCCGCCCGCTCGTCGACGAGGAAGATGTGCGCCGCGACCTCGACCGGGAGCTCGAGGCCCTCGTCGTTGCCGTCCATCTGCACGAGAACGTAGCCCTCGCTGTAGCGATAGTCGCCGCGGGCGCCCGGGACGACGCCGGCGGCCTTGAGCTGCTGCAGCAGCTCGGGGTCGACCTGAGCGGGCTCGGCGAGACGGCGGACGGTGCCCTGGATGGGCTCTCCGGCGTCGTTGAGCTTGCGCACCAGGCCCACGACCCCCTGCTCGAACGTGTTGGCGGGGACGTCGCCGAGCTGGTCGAGACCGGGGATCGGGTTGCCGTAGGGCGACTCGGTGGGGTGGCCGAGCAGCTCGACGAGGCGACGCTCGACCTGCTCGCTCATGACGTGCTCCCACCGGCAGGCCTCTTCGTGCACGAACGCCCAGTCGAGGCCGATCACGTCGCTGAGGAGGCGCTCGGCGAGGCGGTGCTTGCGCATCACGTCGACGGCCTTCTGACGGCCCGCGCCGGTGAGCTCCAGCGAGCGGTCGTCCGAGACCACGACGAGCCCGTCGCGCTCCATGCGCCCGACCGTCTGCGACACCGTCGGTCCCGAGTGGCCGAGGCGCTCGGAGATGCGCGCCCGGAGGGGGACGATGTTCTCCTCCTCGAGCTCGAGGATCGTGCGCAGGTACATCTCGGTGGTGTCGATGAGATCGGTCATGGTGCTCCTCGTACCGGTGCGCGAACGTCTCAGGCAAGCCTATCCAACGCGCGGACACCGGGGCCCATGCGGCGGCCGTCACACGCCCGTGCGGCGGCCGTCACACGTCCGAGGGCACGCCGAGGCGGAAATAGACTCGGGGGCATGTCTTCCCTCGTGATCCCGAGCGACCTCCTGCCCGCCGACGGACGATTCGGCTGCGGACCCTCCAAGGTGCGCGCCGAGCAGCTCGGCGCCCTCGCCGCCTCGGGCATGTCGCTGCTGGGCACGTCGCACCGCCAGGCGCCGGTGAAGAACCTCGTGCGCTCGGTGCGCGAGGGCCTGGGCGAGCTGTTCCGCATCCCGGAGGGCTACGAGGTGATCCTCGGCAACGGCGGCTCGACGGCGTTCTGGGATGCCGCGGCCTTCGGCCTGATCGAGAACCGCGCGCAGAACCTCGTGTTCGGCGAGTTCGGCGGCAAGTTCGCCGCGGCCGCGAAGGCGCCGTGGCTGCAGGCTCCCGATGTGCGCACGGCCGATCCCGGCACCCGCGCGGTCGCCGAGGCCGTGGAGGGCGTCGACGTGTACGCCTGGCCGCACAACGAGACCTCGACCGGCGTGGCCGCCCCGGTCACCCGCGTGCACGGCGACGCCGGCGCGCTCACGGTGATCGACGCGACCAGCGCCGCCGGCGGCATCGACGTCGACATCGCCGAGACCGACGTCTACTACTTCGCCCCGCAGAAGAACCTCGGCTCCGACGGCGGGCTGTGGTTCGCGCTGTTCTCCCCCGCCGCGCTGGAGCGGGTCGAGAGGATCGCCGCGTCCGGCCGTTACATCCCCGAGTTCCTCAGCCTCAAGAACGCCGTCGACAACTCGCGGCTGCAGCAGACGCTGAACACCCCCGCGCTCACGACGCTGCACCTGCTCGACAGCCAGGTGCGCTGGATCAACGGCAACGGCGGTCTGGCGTGGGCGGCGGCGCGCACGAGCGAGTCGTCCTCGGCGCTGTACGACTGGGCCGAGGCATCCGCCGTCGCCACGCCCTTCGTCGCCGACCCGGCCGACCGCTCGCCGGTGGTCGTGACGATCGACTTCGAGGACGGAGTGGATGCCGCGGCCATCGCCGCCGCGCTCCGCGCCAACGGGATCGTCGACACCGAGCCGTACCGCAAGCTCGGCCGCAACCAGCTGCGCGTGGCGACGTTCGTCTCGATCGACCCCGACGACGTGCGTCAGCTCATCCGCTCGATCGAGTTCGTGCTCGAGAACCTCTGAGCCGACACCGGCCCCCGGCCCGTCGCGATTGACCCGTCCGGTCACGGCCGGGTGTCACGACACGCGAGGCCGCGCTGCAGCAGTCCGCGTGTTGCGACCCCCGAACGGAGGGTGACCGCTCAGTAGGAGCGGTCGACCTCTTCCTCGTCGAAGTCGTCGTCGTCGTCCGAGTCGTCTTCGTCGTCCGAGTCGTCTTCGTCGTCCGAGTCGTCGTCATCGTCGGAGTCGTCGTCGTCATCGACCGAGTCATCCTCATCGTCCGCGTCGGCGGGGTCGAGCTCGTCGATGTCGACGCCGTCGAGGTCGCCGGCGTGCAGGGTCCGGGCACTGTCCTCGTCGTCCGCGTCATCCTCGTCCTCGTCGAGGTCGAGATCGAGATCGTCGTCCGAATCGTCGTCGGGATCCTCGTCGTCCGACACCGCGTCGCCCTCGGCCTCGGCCGACGCCGCCTGCGCGGCCTGGTAGTCGGCAAGACGCTCCGCCCACGGCACCCACTCGGGCGCGAGCAGGGCGGTCTCGCCGGGGAGCAGCTCCACCTCGAGCACAGTGGGCTCGGAGCCCTCGACGCGCGCGACGCTCACCGTCCAGAACCAGCCCGGATAGCCGGCGAGCAGGTTCGCGAACCGCAGCGAGACGACGCCGCCCTCTTCGAGCGAGTAGCCGGCGGGGGCGCCGATGGATGCCTCGGGGGTGACCTCGAGCAGGGCCGCCCGCGCCAGATCGTGCGCGGCCAGCAGCGACTCGTCGGCCTCAGGCATCGAGCTCCTCTGCGACCTTGCGCAGCACCGCGGCGACCTTCTTCGCGTGCGAGCCGCTGGGGTAGCGGCCGCGGCGCAGATCTCCGCCGATGCCGTCGAGCAGCTTCACGAGGTCTTCGACGATGATCGCCATGTCGTCGGCGGGCTTGCGGGAGCGCTTCGCCAGGCTCACCGGGGCCTCGAGCACGCGCACCGACAGCGCCTGCAGACCGCGCTTGCCGTCGGCGACGCCGAACTCCAGGCGCGTCCCCTGCTTGGGCGCGGCCGCGTCGGCGGGGAGGGCGGTGGCGTGCAGGAACACGTCTTGGCCGTCATCGGTGGTGATGAAGCCGAAGCCCTTCTCCTCGTCGTAGAACCTGACCTTGCCGGTGGGCATCGCTGAACCTCGTGGAAATCGGGCCCGCGCGTGCGGGCATGACGCAATGGAGACCGAAAGGCCTCCGATCCAGACTACGGCACGGCGCCCGCCAGGTAGTCTGAGCAGGATGAGCACCTCTACTCCTGGCGGCGACGTGCCGGTCCGCCGCATCGATCGCATCCTGGCGTTCATGTCGCTGGGGCTACTGGCCCTGTCGGTGCTGTGCTTCTTCGCGATCATGATCGGGTCTGCCTCGGGCGCCATGATGAACACCGGGGTGTGGCCGGTCATCGGCGTCCTGGTCTTCATCGCGCCGATCGTCGCGTTCGTACTGCTGCTGACGGTGCTCATCACGAGCATCGCGCGAAGGGCTCGGGCCAACCGAGGTAGCTGAATGGCCGCCCCCTCGGATCAGCGCGCGCTCGCGACACGGCTCGCCGGTCTGAGCGACGAGCGGCTCGCGGGGGCGCTGAGCGCACGCGGGGTCTCGACCCACGCGCCGTGGCAGGACGGCTTCGACGCCGCCGAGGCCCTGCTGGAGGCGGCATCCGTCGACCGCGCCCTGGTGCATCTGCCGCGGCACGTGCTGCACGCGCTGGCCGCGGGCGATCCGGTCGACGACCCGGCCGTGATCGCCGGACTGCTCGTCGACGAACAGGGGCGGCCTTATGCCGCCGTCGCCGCGCGAGCCCTCGCGGGCGCCGAGGCGCGACCCGACGCGTTCTCCCCCGCCGTCGCACCCCCCGACCCGGAGCCGTCGACCGACGCGCTGGCCGCAGCATCCGCCGAACGGGTCTTCGCCACGGCCGGCGCGCTGGCCGACGTGCTGCTGGCCGCCGGGCACACGCCCTTCTCCCGGACCGGCACGGGAGCCGTGAGCGCGGCCGACCGGCGCCGACTCGTCGAGGCGCACGTCGTCGACGGCGCCGATGAGCTCGACGACCTCATCGTCGCGGCGACCGCGGCGGGCCTCCTGCGCGAGGGCGACCGCGAATGGATCGCGACGCCCGCTGCCGCAGTCTGGCTCTCCCGCCCCACCGGCGAGCGCTGGGCCGAGATGGCGGCGGGGCTGCGTGCGAGCCTGCCGCCCTCGCTGCGCACCGCCGACGGGGGCTACCGTCCGCTCGCGGCGTGGGCGGCGGAGTTCCCGCTCGACGCCGAGTGGACCGCACGTGCCGAGCGTCTCGCCCGCGTGTGGTCGCGGTGGGGACTGATCGCCGCCGACGGCACCGAGCCGGCGTGGGCGCAGCCCGTGCGCGGTGGCGCCGCCCCCGACCCCGCCCCACTGGCCGCCCTGCTCCCCGCCGAGATCGACCGCGTCTACCTGCAGGCCGACCTCAGCGCGATCGCGCCCGGACCCCTCGAGCCGGCCCTCGACCTGCGCCTGCGCGGGCTCGCGCACCGGGAATCGCGCGCCCAGGCGTCCACCTACCGTTTCAGCGCCGCCTCGATCGGCGGTGCGCTCAGCAGCGGCGAGACGGCCGACTCGATGCGCGCGTTCCTGGCCGGGATCTCGCTCACCGGCATCCCGCAGCCGCTGGAGTACCTCATCGAGAGCACCGCGGCCCGGCACGGCCTGGTGACGGTGCGGACGGATGCCGCGACCGGCCGCTCGATCGTCGAGAGCCCCGATGCGGCGCTGCGCGCCACGATCGCCGTCGACCAGGCGCTGCGGCCGCTCGGCCTCGTGCCCGAGGACGAGGCGCTCGTCTCGCGCGTCGCCCGCGAGGCGGTGTACTGGTCGCTGGTCGACGCCCGCTACCCGGTGGTCGCGGTCGACGACGACGGCGACGCGCTCGCGCTGCGGCGCGGACAGCGCGCCGCGGCAGAGCCCGACGCGCCCTCCCCCTACGCCCGCCTCATCGCGACGCTCCGCGCGGGGGAATCCGGCGGAGGGGACACGGATGCCGCGTGGCTCGGCCGCGAGCTGGAGCTCGCCGTGCGCGCCCGGTCGATCATCGCGGTCGAGGTGAGCCTGCCCGACGGCTCGCGGCGTACGTTCACCCTCGAGGCATCCGGGCTCGGCGGCGGACGCCTGCGCGGCCGCGACCGCGGCGCCGACATCGAGCGCACGCTGCCGGTCTCGAGCATCGTGAGCGTCCGCCCCGCCCCCTGACCCGCCTTTCCCGCTGACCCACCTTCGGCTGCACCTTCCTTCGCGAGGGGACGCGGATCGCGGCATCCGTCGCTCCCGACAGGAGGAATCGCGTCCCTCGCGGAGGGACGGGCAGGGCGACGCGGCCGGTGCGCCACCGGCCGCCGGTAGACTGGCACGTTATGGCTGACGGACCCCTCATCGTGCAGAGCGATCGCACCGTGCTGCTCGAAGTCGCGCACCCCGACGCCGAGAACGCGCGCCACGAGCTGGCGATCTTCGCCGAGCTGGAGCGGGCACCCGAGCACATCCACACCTACCGCATCACGCGGCTGGGCCTGTGGAACGCCCGCGCCGCCGGCCACGACGCCGACGACATGCTCGGCACCCTCGACCGCTGGTCGCGGTTCCCGGTGCCCCCGTCGGTGTCGCTCGACATCCGCGAGACCGTGGGACGATACGGCCGTCTCGTGATCGAGCGCGACACGGTCGGCGGCGACGACGACGTGCTGGTGCTCCGGTCGACGGATGCCGCGGTGCTGACCGAGATGGCCCGCAACAAGCGCATCCAGCCGCTCCTGGTCGGCCACCCCGACCCCGGCACCTACGTGGTGGATGCCTGGGCCCGGGGCCAGATCAAGCAGGAGCTGCTGAAGATCGGCTGGCCGGCGGAGGACCGCGCCGGCTACACGCCGGGCACGCCGCACGAGATCGAGCTCGCCGAGGACGGCTGGACGCTGCGGCCCTACCAGCGCAAGGCCGTCGACATCTTCACCGAGGGCGGCTCCGGCGTCGTGGTGCTCCCCTGCGGTGCGGGCAAGACGCTCGTGGGGGCGGCGGCGATGGCCGACACCAAGACGACGACGCTCATCCTCGTGACCAACACCGTCAGCGCGCGGCAGTGGCGCGACGAGCTGCTCAAGCGCACGTCGCTCACGCCCGAGGAGATCGGGGAGTACTCCGGGCAGACCAAGGAGATCAAGCCGGTCACGATCGCGACGTACCAGATCCTCACGGCGAAGCGGAAGGGCGAGTACGCCCACCTGGCGCTCCTCGACGCGCTCGACTGGGGCCTCATCGTGTACGACGAGGTGCACCTGCTGCCCGCCCCGGTGTTCAAGCTCACCGCCGACCTGCAGGCGCGCCGCCGACTGGGCCTGACCGCGACCCTCGTGCGCGAGGACGGCCGCGAGGGCGACGTGTTCAGCCTCATCGGCCCGAAGCGCTTCGACGCGCCGTGGAAGGAGATCGAGGCGCAGGGCTTCATCTCCCCCGCCGCCTGCTACGAGGTGCGCGTCGACCTGCCGGAGAGCCAGCGGCTCGAGTACGCCGCCGCGGCCGACGACGAGCGGTACCGGCTGGCCGCGACCGCCGACGCGAAGATCGACGTCGTGCGCCGCCTGGTGCAACGGCACATCAGCGAGCGCATCCTGGTGATCGGGCAGTACCTCGACCAGATCGACGTGCTCGCCGAGGCCCTCGACGCGCCGCAGATCACCGGGTCCACGCCCGTCGACGAGCGCGAGCGGCTGTTCCAGGCGTTCCGGGTGGGCGAGATCTCACTGCTGGTGGTGTCGAAGGTGGCCAACTTCTCGGTCGACCTGCCCGAGGCATCCGTCGCCATCCAGGTGTCGGGATCGTTCGGCTCGCGACAGGAGGAGGCCCAGCGGCTCGGACGCCTGCTGCGCCCCAAGGAGTCGGGTCACACCGCGAGCTTCTACACGCTGATCGCGCGCGACACCGTCGACCAGGACTTCGCCCAGAACCGCCAGCGCTTCCTCGCCGAGCAGGGCTACGCCTACACGATCCTCGACGCGGACTCCCTCGCCGCCTGACAGCCCGCCGCTCCCCGGCTCCCGTCGAGGGGACGCGATAGGCGGTACCGGATGCCTCGCGCACGACGATTCGCGACCCCTCGCGGAGGGACGACGGCCCGCCGTAGCGCGCGCTTCCAGCCCTCGCAATGGTGAGGTGGCCATAATGGGCCTATGACCGCACCGCGCATCCTCGTCGTGGACGACGAGCCGAACATCCGCGACCTGCTCATCACGAGCCTGCGTTTCGCCGGATTCCAGGTGAGGGCCGTCTCCAACGGGGCCCAGACGATCTCGGCCGTGCTCGAGGAGGAACCCGACCTCATCGTGCTCGACGTGATGCTCCCCGACATGAACGGGTTCAGCGTCACCAAGCGCCTCCGCGGCGCCGGCTACACCGCCCCGATCCTCTTCCTGACCGCCAAGGACGAGACCGAGGACAAGATCACCGGCCTCAACGCGGGCGGCGACGACTACGTCACCAAGCCGTTCTCGCTCGACGAGATCGTCGCGCGCATCCAGGCGATCCTGCGTCGCACGATGCAGGCCGACGAGGAGTCGGTGATCCGCGCCGGCGAGCTCACGATGGACCAGGACACGCACGACGTCACCGTCGGCGACATCTCGATCGACCTCAGCCCGACCGAGTTCAAGCTCCTGCGCTATCTCATGCTCAATCCGAATCGGGTGCTCAGCAAGGCGCAGATCCTCGACCACGTGTGGGAGTACGACTTCAACGGCGACGCGGGCATCGTGGAGAGCTACATCTCGTACCTCCGCCGCAAGATCGATCCGCACTCCACCGAGGCGCTCATCCAGACCAAGCGCGGCTTCGGCTACATGCTGAAGGCCGGCAAGACCGCGTAAGCCGCGGCACCACTCGAAGGGCCTCCGTGGCCGACAAGACCGACGCGATCACCCGCTGGTGGCGGGGTACGAGCCTGCGCGCCAAGGTCACCGGGGTGACCGTGATGCTGCTCGCGCTCGGACTGATCGGCGCCGGGATCGGCACGGCCGTGCTGATGCGCAACTCCCTCGTCAGCGGCGTGGAGGGTCAGGCGCGCACGCTCGCGGCGTCCAACTTCGCCTCGCAGCTGCTCACGCTCGGGGTGCAGGACGGCGCGCTGACCGCGACGGCCACCCCGGAAGCCCCGCCGACCGACAACGTCGTGGCCGTGTACGACCCCTCCGGCGCGATCGCCGGACAGGCGGGCGGACGTGGAGCAGCGCCCCCCGCGGTGCCGGACATGTTCAGCCTCACCGACGCCTACGGGCAGATGCAGCTGGGCACCACGACGCGGCTGGTCTCGGCCACCGGCGACAACGAGTACGTCGCCGCCGTCACCGTGCAGGAGTACCCGTCCACGGGACTCAACTACACGCAGCTCGTGGCGGTGCCGCTCGCGCCCGTCAACCGCACGATCGCGCAGTTCCTCGGCATCTACGGCATCCTCACCGCCATCGCGATCATCGCGGGCGCCTTCCTCACCCGCCTGCTCGTGACCCTCGCCTTCCGCAACCTCGGACAGGTCGAGAGCACCGCCATGGCGATCGCCGCCGGCGACTTCAGCCAGCGCATGACCGACATCGAGCCCGGCACCGAGGTGGGCCGTCTGAAGGTGGCGGTCAACACCATGCTCGGCCGCATCGACGCGGCGCTCTCGCAGCGCGACGCCACCGTGCGCCAGATGCGCCGGTTCATCGGCGACGCCAGCCACGAGCTGCGCACCCCGCTCGTGACGGTGCGCGGCTACGCCGAGCTGTACCGCATGGGCGCGATCACCGGCGACGACGATGTCGCGCAGGCGATGGAGCGCATCGAGAAGGAGGCCGTGCGCATGGGCGTCCTCGTCGAGGACCTCCTCGCGCTCGCCCGCCTCGACGAGCGCCGTGACGTCGTGGTCGCCCCCGTCGACCTCCGCCCGATCGCGCGCGACGCCGCGATGGACGTGCGCGCCACCTCCCCGCAGCGCACCGTCACCGTGATCGACACCGCCCTGACGGCGATGGCGGATGCCTCGTCCCCCGCAGACTCGGCGGACGCCTCCGATCCCGACGCCGACCCCGACGACCGCGCCGACGGCAGGAAGCGCGGGAATCCGCCGACGTCGGCGATCGCGCGCGCCGGTGCGACCCTGTCGCTGCTGCGTCGTCGCCCCCGCCCCGTGCCGGCCACCGGGGCGACCGGAGCGGGCGAGTCCACTCCGATGATGCCGGGGGCCGCGGCATCCGTCCCGCTCGATCCCGCCGCCGCGCCGATCGTGCTGGGCGACGAGAACCGCATCCGGCAGGTGGTGACGAACCTGCTCGGCAATGCCCGCCGCTTCACCGCCGACGACTCGCCGATCGACCTGCGCGTGGGCGCGGACGCCGCGGCCCGCATGGGCTGGATCGAGGTGATCGACCACGGCGAGGGCATCCCGGAGCAGATCCGCGACAAGATCTTCCAGCGCTTCTGGCGGGCCGACACGTCACGCACGCGCGAGACCGGCGGCACGGGGCTCGGTCTGTCGATCGTCGCCTCCATCGTCGACGCGCTGCACGGCACCGTCGATGTCACCGAGACCCCCGGCGGCGGCGCGACGTTCCGGGTGTCGCTGCCGCTCGCGCACGAGCGCGACGCGGCCGAGCATCTGCTGATCGAGACGCAGCCCCTCCCCCGGATGAGCCCGCCCCCGGCCGACTGACCGGCCGCTCCTCCCCCGCACGGCAGGTGGCGGCATCCGTCGGTCGTCGTCCACGGATGACCGCAGGGCGAGCGGATGCCTCGTCCCGCCGGCCTAGCGTCGAGGCACACCCCACCGACCCAGGGAGATGCCATGACCGCCTATTCCGTCGACGCCGATCAGCTGTTCTCGGCCACGTCCGCCGTGCGCGGCACCGCCGATCGACTGCAGGGCGAGACCTCCGCGATGCTGTCGCAGCTCACGCAGCTGCAGTCGTCGTGGACGGGGTCGGCCGCCGTCGCGTTCCAGGGCGTGGTCGACCGCTGGCGCGCCGCGCAGCGCCAGGTGGAGGACTCGCTCGTCGAGATCAACGCCGCGCTGGCCACCGCCGGGCGGCACTACGCCGACGCCGAGCAGCTGAACGCGGGGCTGTTCCGCTGAGCACGGGCTTTCCGCCGTGCACGCAGAAGACCCCGGCGCCGCGAGGTGCCGGGGTCTTCCGAAGGTCAGGGCTTCTGGATCAGAAGTCCATGCCACCCGTCGGGTCGCCACCGGGAGCGGCGGCCTTCTCGGGCTTGTCGGCGACGACGACCTCGGTGGTGAGGAACAGGCCGGCGATCGACGCGGCGTTCTGCAGCGCGGAGCGCGTCACCTTGGCCGGGTCGATGATGCCCTGTGCGAACAGGTCGCCGTACTCGCCGGTCGCGGCGTTGAGGCCGTGTCCGATCGGAAGGCCCGCGACGGTGTTGGCGACGACGCCCGGCTCGAGACCGGCGTTCAGCGCGATCTGCTTGAGCGGGGCCTCGATGGCCACCTTGACGATGTTCGCGCCGGTCGCCTCGTCGCCCGTGAGCTCGAGCTGGGCGAAGACGACCTTGCCGGCCTGGATGAGCGCGACGCCGCCACCGGCGACGATGCCCTCCTCGACGGCCGCCTTGGCGTTGCGCACGGCGTCCTCGATGCGGTGCTTGCGCTCCTTCAGCTCGACCTCGGTGGCCGCGCCCGCCTTGATGACGGCGACGCCGCCGGCGAGCTTGGCGAGACGCTCCTGGAGCTTCTCGCGGTCGTAGTCGCTGTCGGTGTTGTCGATCTCGCGACGGATCTGGGTCACGCGACCCTCGATCTGGCCCGACTCGCCCGCACCCTCGACGATGGTGGTCTCGTCCTTGGTGATGATGACCTTGCGCGCCTTGCCGAGCAGGTCGGTGGTGGTGTTCTCGAGCTTGAGGCCCACCTCTTCGGTGATGACCTGGCCGCCGGTGAGGATCGCGATGTCCTGCAGCTGCGCCTTGCGACGGTCGCCGAAGCCGGGGGCCTTGACGGCGGCCGACTTGAAGATGCCGCGGATCTTGTTGAGCACGAGGGTCGCGAGAGCCTCGCCCTCCACGTCCTCGGCGATGATCACGAGCTCCTTGCCCTCCTGGATCACCTTGTCGACGATCGGCAGCAGGTCCTTGATGTTCGAGATCTTCTGGTTGGCGATCAGGATGTACGGGTCTTCGAAGACCGCTTCCTGGCGCTCCGGGTCGGTCACGAAGTAGGGGTTGATGTAGCCCTTGTCGAAGCGCATGCCCTCGGTGAGCTCGAGCTCGGTGCCGAAGGTGTTGGACTCCTCGACGGTGACCACGCCCTCCTTGCCGACCTTGTCGATCGCCTCGGCGATCAGGTCGCCGATGGTGGAGTCGGCGGCCGAGATCGATGCGGTGGCTGCGATCTGCTCCTTGGACTCGACCTCCTTGGCGGTGGCGAGCAGCTCGTCGGAGATGGCCGCGACGGCCTTCTCGATGCCGCGCTTGAGCGAGATGGGGTCGGCGCCGGCCGCGACGTTGCGCAGGCCTTCCTTGACGAGCGCCTGGGCGAGCACGGTCGCCGTGGTGGTGCCGTCACCGGCGACGTCGTCGGTCTTCTTCGCGACCTCCTTGACGAGCTCCGCGCCGATCTTCTCGTACGGGTCGTCGAGCTCGATCTCCTTGGCGATCGAGACACCGTCGTTCGTGATGGTGGGAGCGCCCCACTTCTTCTCGAGCACGACGTTGCGACCGCGGGGGCCGAGCGTCACCTTGACGGCGTCGGCCAGGATGTTCAGGCCGCGCTCGAGGCCGCGACGGGCCTCTTCGTCGAAAGCGATGATCTTTGCCATGTGTATGTCGTCCCTCCCGGACGCGCAGTCCGGACGTAGCGAATGGTCATTAGCACTCAGAGAGATCGAGTGCTAATGCCATTCTGGCACTCGCACCAGGCGAGTGCAAGCCACGCGGAGGGATGCCGTCACCCGGGGTCGCCGGGTGCGGCGAGGCACCCCGAGGGGGCGCCGCAGGCGGCTCAGACGACGCGCACCGACTCAGCCTGCGGGCCCTTCTGGCCGGAGCCGACGGTGAACTCGACGACCTGGCCCTCCTCGAGGACGCGGAACCCCGACATGTCGATGTTCGAGTAGTGGACGAACACGTCCTGGCCGTCGCCCGCGGTGATGAAGCCGAAGCCCTTCTCAGCGTTGAACCACTTCACGGTGCCCTGGGTCATGCGAATCTCCTGTTGCTGTGGGACAGGGTCATCGTATTCAGACGGATGGGGCCGGAATCGCCCGATGGACGACTGTTGACACGCGTGCATCGAACTGTTTACCGGCGGGAAACAGTCCGGTCCCTCAGCCCGTGGGCGCGGGGGTAGCCGCAGGCGGATTGGCGGTGCGGTCGAGGCCGATCACGATCGTGAGCACCTTGGCGTCGGGGTTGCCGGCCGGCTGGTACACGTCGCTCTGCTCGACCTTGGCGCCGCCGATGATGCCCGCGAGACCCAGCGCGGCCGCCTGGTCGCCGGGAGCGAAGTAGTAGACGGTCGTGGTCGGGAAATCGGTGCTGCCCGCGCCGCTGGCGTTGACCGCGTTCGGACCCCAGCCGGCGGCGACCACCGTCTCCTTCAGGCGGGTCGCCAGTCCGGTCTCGGGCGTCGCGTTCAGGATGCCGACGGTGAACGTGGTGTCGACGATCGGCGTCACGACCGGGGTCGGTGTGGGCGTCGGGGTCGGCGTCGGCGTGAGGACGACGCGGCCGGAGACGACGAGCACGCCGAAGATGCCGGCCGCGATGAGGACGATGGTCGCCAGCGCCGCCCAGAGCGCGACGACCCATCCGCGCATACGGGGGTTCTCGGCCCGATGAGCCCCGACGCGTCCGTGGGCGGACGGGAGATCGTCGAAGCGATCCTTCGGGTAGGACGTTCGAGGCATCCCACGATGCTACCGGGCGCCGCCGAGGGCGCCGTTCAGGCAGGGCCGGAACCGCGCGGTGCCGCGTCCTCAGCTGCCGGCGGCGGTCACCCGCGCGAGGCGGGCGCGGTCGCGCGTGTCGCGCACCCGTCGCAGCCGCTTGACGAGCATCGGGTCGTGCGCGAGCGCATCGGCGGTGTCGATCAGCCGCCCGAGCAGCTGGTAGTAGCGCGCCGGGGTGAGCTCCAGCTCGGCGCGGATGGCCTCCTCCTTGGCGCCCGCATGACGGGTCCACTCCGCCTCGAAGGCGAGGAGGGCGCGGTCGCGATCGGAGAGGGGCACGATCCCACGGTACGACCGCTCCACGGGATTCAGCGGCGCGACGCGCGCGCCGCCGCCGACCCGCTCCCCAACCCGCGCACCCACCCGCCGAGCGGATCCGCCGCGGCGAGCGGTTCGCCGTCGAGCGCGAGCACGAAGCCGTCGCCCTCGTCCGCGCGAAGGGGCGGATGCCACGCCCCGGGCGATCCCGGAGCGTGCAGCGCCGGCGGGTCGACCGTGATCCACCGCGCGCCGAGGTCGCGGATCGTCCGGATCAGCCGATCCCTGCCCTCGCGGGGGATGTGCGGCATCACCCCCGGCGTCGTGACGACGAGCGCGGCATCCGTCGGCGCCTCGGCGGCGAGCGCCCGCAGCACGGCGGGGTCGGTGGCGTCGCCTGCCACGAGCCGGGGCGGGTCGGCGGCGACCACGTCGAGGGCGGCCACGATGCGCTCGACCCGACCGGCCTCGCCGGGCCACACGAGTGCACCGAGGAACCGGCGATCGTCGGGGTCGGCGGCGTCGAGCGGGTGCAGGTCGACGCCGGCGCGCCACACGACGTCGGGCAGCGCCGGCGGGCGCACGCGCTCGAGAGCGGCGTGCAGGAGCACCGGCGAGGGCCCCTCGACCGGATCGAGGACGACCGGGCCGTCGGGGGTGTCGTAGCGGTAGGAGTAGCGGTCGGGGTACAGGCACAGCCCGGCACTCGCCCCCACCTCCAGCAGCGCGATCGGTCCCTCGACGAGCGTCAGAGCGGGAAGCAGCGCCGCGCACCGCAGCGGCTCGTTGGTCTGGATGCTGCGCCGCCCGCACTCCCCGACCACGGCGTCGGCGTGCGCCCGCACCCACTCCGCCCAGACCGGGTAGGCCGCCTCGGGCGCCCCGAGCATGCGGGTGACGGCGAACACGAGCGGAGGCTGCCGCCGGGTCGCCGGGATGCGACCGAGCACCTCCTGCACGGTCGGATCGGCCGCCACGCCCGCCGCCCACTCCGCGTAGAGCGGGGAGCGCCCGGGCGCCTCCTCGCGCGCGAACCGGGCGTACCGCTCGCGCACGTGCTGCGCGGCATCCGTCGTCATGACCTCATTCTCCCGGGCTCCGCGAAGGTGCGCGCCTGCGAGAATGGAGGCATGGCATACGAAGTCACCAAGAGCGACGAGCAGTGGCGCGACGAGCTCGACGCCGACCGCTACGCGGTCCTGCGCGAGGCCGCCACCGAGCGCGCGTGGACCGGCGAGCTGCTCGACGAGAGCCGAGCGGGCCTCTACACGTGCGCGGGCTGCGGTGCGGAGCTGTTCCGCAGCGGCACCAAGTTCGACTCGCACTGCGGATGGCCGAGCTTCTACGAGTCGGTGCGGCCGGAGGCGGTCGAGCTGATCGACGACAGCAGCCACGGGATGGAGCGCACCGAGGTGCGCTGCGCCGGCTGCGGCTCGCACCTCGGGCACGTATTCCCCGACGGGTTCGGCACGCCCACCGGCGACCGGTACTGCATGAACTCGCTCGCCCTGGAGTTCACCCCCGAGGCTGACGCGTGACCGGCGCCGTCGAGGCCGCGCGGGTCCGCAAGTCGTGGTCGAAGGTGACGGATGCCGCGCCCGACCGCGCGGAGCTGGAGCGCCTGGTCTCGGCCGCGGGCCGCGTGGCCGACCACTCCTCGCTGCGTCCGTGGCGGCTGATCGAGCTGCGCGGCAAGGATCGTGAGCGCCTCGGCACCGCGATCCACAAGGCCGAGGGGAAGAAGGGCGCCTCGACCAAGCCGCAGCGGGCGCCGCTGCTGGTGGCCGTGGTGGCCAGCTACCGCAAGAGCAAGGTGCCGCGGTGGGAGCAGGAGGCGGTCGCCTCGGGCGTCGCCCACACGCTGAGCCTGCTGCTGGACGACGAGGGCTGGGGAGTCTTCTGGCGGACCGGCGACTACACGCGCGCGAAGGCCGTCGCCAAGGCGCACGGGCTGAAGAAGGACGAGGAGCTGCTCGGCTGGCTCTACATCGGCGGCAAGCCGGAGCGGTCGCGGCCGACCCGCGTCAAGACGATCGACGCGCGCAAGCACCTGTCGCGCATGCCGCGCTGACGACGGCGCGGGATCAGCGGCGCCGCCACCGCACCGTGGCGACGATCACCGCACTGAGCGCGATGGCCACCGTGGCGAGCTCCACGCCCAGTCCCGGTCCGGACAGCGCCGGCCAGAGCGCATCGAGCACGACCGAGGCGGTCAGCTGCCCGACGACGATCCCGAGTCCGAGCAGCAGGACGCCGGTCGAGGCGACCAGCGCCGCGGACAGGAAGATGTACGCCACCCCGAGCGCACCGCCGAGGTAGAGCCACGGTTCGGTCGGGAGGGGCTGCGGCGAACCGACCACTGCGACGTGCACGGTCGCGACGACCGCCAGGATCGCGGTCCCGCCGATGAAGTTGACCAGCGTGGCGGTCAACGGGGTGCCCACCCGCGCGCGCAGGCGGCCGTTCGTGGCCTGCTGCCATGCGATGCCCGCGCCGACGAGGAAGGGAAGGACGAGCATCCACACCGGCGCCGCGCCCGTGCCGCCCGCCAGCGACACGCCCACGGCGCCCAGGACGAGGACGCCTCCGGCAACGCGCGGCAGGGTCACCGCCACCGCTCCGGCGGGGCCGTACCCGGTCCGGTCGAGCACCAGTCCGCTCACGATCTGCCCGGCCACGACGCCCACGGTGAACAGGGAGACGCCGATGATCGCGACGGACAGGCCCTGGGTGGCGACGGTGAACGCGCCGGCTGCGCCACCGGCGAGCATCCACCACGGGATGCGGCGACCGCGCACCTCGGCGACCAGGCGGCCGAAGCCCGCACGCCCGGACGGCAGCACCGCCGACAGCACGGCGACGATCACCAGACCCGAGCCGAAGGAGATGACCGCCGCGACGAAGCCGTCGCCGAGTCTCAGCCCGAGCTGACCGTTGACGCGCGCCTGCACAGCCGTGAGCACGCCGATGAGGGCCGCGCCGCCGAGCGCGAGTCCGGCGGGCAGGCGGGTGTGGTCGTGAGCGGTCACGGTCCTGCCGATCCGGAGCATCGGGGCCGCTCCGGCGCACCAATCTACCGAGCGTGCGGCGCAGCGCCGAACCGGGCGCGACACACGTCGCGGTCGGCGTCGCGCCGGCCGCGGATCGGTGCGATCAGCGTCCCGTGCCCCACCAGACGTAGCGCAGGAACGCGACGCCGAACACCAGCACGCCGACGCACGCGATGACCAGCGCCGGCGCGTGGATGAGCCCGTACACGAGCCCCACCCCCACCGCGCAGGCGGCGGTGATCACCACGATCGCGACCATGGCCGCCAGCATCCGCTGCCACCATCGTCCCGCGGCCAGCATCGACCAGCGCCCTCCCAGGCGCCGGAACGCGCGCAGGACGGTCGCCGCGATGATGTCGCCGACCGGCGGCACGCTCAGCGCCCGACTCGTCTCCCCCAGCTCGGCGCGACGAAGCAGCTCGGCTTCGCGGCGCACGGCAGTCTCCCCAACGGTTGCCATGTCATCCCCCAGTGATGAACGCTTTCCCTGGGCGTCGATGGTACGGCGTCCGAGCGCGGAATGCACCCCTGGATTCGGTGGGAGCCTGATGAGAACGCGTAACGACCGGCTCCCGCCGGAGTCGGGAACGGGGCGGCGGCTCTCCCGTCAGGCGCGGCGGCTCTGGTCGTGCTCGGCTTCCATCGCGGTGGAGTGGAGCTGAAGGATGGCGACGGCCTCGTGCAGCGAGCCGACCCGCGTCTCGATCGTGTCGTAGTGGTGCACGAATCCGTTCGCGTCGCGCGCGGTGATCGTGACGAACGCGTACCCGTGGCGCGGCACCTTGGCCGCCCCCTTCGCGGACTGCTTGCGATCGGCCATCGGCTCCCCTTCCCTCCCTCGAAAGTACCCGCACCCGGCGACATCACGAGGAGGGCATGCCGGTGATCGGTCGCCACGGCTCACGAACCGGCGGGTCGACGTCCTATGGTGCCGACTACAGGACTTGAACCTGCAACCCCCGTATTACAAGTACGGTGCGCTACCAATTGCGCCAAGTCGGCTCGACCGCCGTCGACGGCGGTCGTCGCATCGAGTCTACGGCGGGTCTCGTCGCTCCCGCGGCAGCGACGGAGGGATGAGCGGCGGAGTCAGCCCGCGGGCGTAGCCGAACCGGTCGCCGACGGCGTGGGGGTCGGCGTGCTGTAGTAGGCGTCGCTCGCGACCGTCAGCACGAACTGCGCGAACTCCTTCGGGTCGTTGAGCGCTCCGACGTACTCGACGCCGTTCACGAGCACCGTCGGGGTGCGGGTGAGGGAGACGCCCTTGGAATCGGGGATGCTCTTCAGAGCCCGGTCCGTGGCGCTCTTCGCCCACGTCGAGAACGTGCCGTCCTCGATGCAGGATTTGATGGCCTTGGGCGAGTCCACTCCGGTCGCCGCAGCGAGAGTGGCCAGCTCAGCATCCGTCATCCCGTCGGAGTCGACGTTCGGCTGCTTCTTGAGCAGCTCGTTGTTGAAGGTGAAGAACTTGTCCGGTGAGTGCGTGGCCACGCAGGCGGCGGCGTTCGCCGCGCGCAGCGAGTACTTCGTGCCATTGGACTTGGCCGTGAGCATGGCGACCGGGTAGTAGGTGAGCGTCGCGGCGGACTGGTCCACCCATTTGGACAGCTGCTGCGCGTTCGCGGCCTGGAAGTCGCGCGACCCCGACGACAGGTAGTCGACGTACACGCGGATGTCGACGGTCGGGTGGCCGGTCGCGGTGGGCGCCGGCGTCGGGGTGGGCGCCGGCGTCGCCGCGGCGACGGAGGGATCCGGACTCGGAGCCGGCGTGGAGCCGAGACCGTCGGCCGATCCCGAGCTCGCCACGCTGCCGGCCTTGGTCACGACGAAGCCGTCGCCGGCGACGTTGGCCGGTGAGAGCAGCGGCTTGGACGCGTTCGACGTGAACGCCCAGGTGACGACCACCGCGGCCACGGCCACGACGGCGACCGCGCCGATGCCCACCGACACGCGGCGGATGATGCGCGCACGGCTCTGCCGCTGCTGCACCTGCTGAGCCTTCTCGCGCACAGCCCCGCGACGATCGTTCGGCGCAGGCACGTGGGGCGACTGATCGTCTGACATGGAACCTCTTGAGCGGGAACAGGGCCGGATCTCCGGCGGGCCGCGCGCTGAGGCGGCCGGGATCGATGCTAGCCAGCCATTCTGGGAAATGCCCAGACACGGCGTCCACGCCGCCCGAGCGTGCGGTCCGTCGATCCCGCAACCTCGGGCGCCCACGGGCCGCCGGGATCCAGGAATACCCAGGTTGTGCGGGGCATCCGCGTGCCATACTGGTGGCGCGTCCAATGGCGGGCGTGCGGGACAAGCCCCGCTCATTCCATCACTACGGATCGTCCGGCACGTACCTGCCGGTGAAGGAGAAGAGAAAATGGCGTCAGTCACGTTCGACAACGCAACCCGCTTGTACCCCGGAGGCACCCGTGCCGCGGTGGACAAGCTCAACCTCGAGGTCGGCGACGGGGAGTTCCTCGTCCTGGTCGGCCCCTCCGGCTGTGGCAAGTCCACGTCGCTGCGCATGCTGGCCGGCCTCGAAGAGGTCAACTCCGGCCGCATCCTGATCGGCGAGCGCGACGTCACCGACGTGCCGCCGAAGGACCGCGACATCGCGATGGTGTTCCAGAACTACGCGCTGTACCCGCACATGACCGTCGCCGAGAACATGGGCTTCGCGCTCAAGATCGCCGGCGTCGGCAAGGAGGAGCGCGCGACCCGCGTTCTCGAGGCCGCCAAGCTCCTCGACCTCGAGCAGTACCTCACGCGCAAGCCGAAGGCGCTCTCGGGCGGCCAGCGTCAGCGCGTCGCCATGGGCCGTGCCATCGTGCGTCAGCCGCAGGTGTTCCTGATGGACGAGCCGCTGTCCAACCTCGACGCCAAGCTGCGCGTGCAGACGCGTACGCAGATCGCGTCGCTGCAGCGCCGCCTCGGGGTCACCACGGTCTACGTCACGCACGACCAGACCGAGGCGCTCACGATGGGCGACCGCATCGCCGTGCTCAAGGACGGTCTGCTCCAGCAGGTCGGCACGCCGCGCGACCTGTACGAGAAGCCGAACAACGTGTTCGTCGCCGGCTTCATCGGCTCGCCCGCGATGAACCTGTTCACCTCCGACCTCGCCGACGGCGGGGTGAAGTTCGGCTCCGAGGTGGTCCCGCTCGACCGCGACACGGTGGGCCGCGCGAACGGCAGCCAGGTCACCGTCGGCGTGCGCCCCGAGGACATCACCGTCGGCCCCGCCGACGGCAAGGGCCTCTCGGTGACGGTCGACCTCGTCGAGGAGCTCGGCGCCGACGGCTACCTGTACGGGCACACCGACATCGCCGGCAAGCGCACCGACATCGTGGCGCGCGTCGACGGACGTCGTCACCCGAACGCCGGAGACACCGTGACCCTGGCGGCCAATGCCGGCCACGTGCACGCCTTCGACATCGAGTCGGGCGAGCGCCTCAACGACAAGCCCGTCGTCTCGGCCTGACGCACCACCTCATCCCACGCAGCGACGCGGCGCGGAAGCCGGTCCTCGACTCAGTCGACGGGCCGGCGCCCGCGCCGCGTCTCGCTTCCCCCGGAGCCTCATGACCGAGTCCCTGCGCATCACGGCGAGCTCCGTCGATGCCGGCCTGCTGACCCTCCCGTGGTCGACCCCGTTGGCCGAATGGCCCAACGACAACATCGTCTTCCTCCCCAAGGGCATCTCCCGCCATCTCGTGCGGTTCGCGACGCTCTCCGGCCGGGTCGTCGCCATCAAGGAGACCACCGAGGAGATGGCCCGCCGCGAGTACGACATGCTCGGCAATCTCACGCGTCTGGACGCGCCGTGCGTCGATCGCGTCGCCGTCATCGCCGGGCGGCGGGATGCCTCAGGCGACCCCCTTCCCGCCGCGCTGGTCACCGCGCACCTGCGCTTCTCGCTCCCCTACCGCGCCCTGTTCACGCAGGTGCTGCGCCCCGACACCGCCACCCGACTGGTCGACGCCCTCGCCGCCCTGCTCGTCCGCCTGCACAATGTGGGCTTCTTCTGGGGCGACGTGTCGCTGTCCAACACCCTCTTCCGCCGTGACGCCGGCGCGTTCGCCGCCTATCTCGTCGACGCCGAGACCGGGGAGCTCCACGAGAGCGGGCTCACCGCCGGGCAGCGTGAGCACGACCTCGACGTCGCCCGCACCAACATCGCCGGGGAGATCATGGACCTCGCCGCGGGCGGACGCCTCGAGGGCGGGGTCGACGCGGTCGAGGTGGCCGACGGCATCATGTCGTCCTACCGATCCCTGTGGGCGGCCCTCACCGATCAGGAGTCGTTCGGCTCGGACGAGGCCTGGCGGCTAAGCGAGCGCGTGCAGCGCCTCAACGACCTCGGATTCGACATCGGCGAGATGTCGATCCAGACGACGGCCGACGGCACCCGGGTCTCGATCCAGCCGAAGGTGGTCGACGCCGGTCACCATCAGCGCCGTCTCATCCGCCTGACGGGACTCGACGTCGAGGAGAACCAGGCGCGGCGGCTGCTCAACGACCTCGACCAGTTCGCGGCGCGCATCTCCCGACTCGGCTCCGACGAGGAGATGGTCGCCCACGAGTGGCTCACGCGGGTGTTCGAGCCGGTGGTCAAGGCGATCCCGTTCGATCTGCGCTCCAAGCTCGAACCGGCCGAGGTGTTCCACCAGGTGCTCGAGCACCGCTGGTACATGTCGCAGGCTCAGGGACGTGCCGTCCCCCTGGCGGAGGTGCTGACCTCCTACATCGACGACGTGCTGCGGCACCGTCGTGACGAGGCGACCGTGATGGGCCCGCCGACCGAGACCATGGCCATCCCCGTCGTCACGGGCACGGTGGGTGTCGTGGATGACGAGGACGAGGTCGACTGGCGCGACCTGGTCTGACGCCTCGCGAGGATCGGCATATCGTCATACAATCGAGCGATCCCCGTACGTCGCCGTCCCTGAGGAGTCCCGATGATCGCCCACCTCGCCGTCTTCCGCTGGAAGCCCGACGTGACGCAGGAGCAGGTCGACGAGCTCACCGTGGCACTGCGCGACATGGCGACGAAGATCGCCGTGCTGCGCTCGTACGTCGTGGGTCCCAATCTGCACCTGCGACCGGGAGGGTCGGACTACGCCGTCACCGCGCTCGTGGACGACGCGGCCGGACTCGAGGCCTACCTCGACCACCCCGAGCACCTGGCGGTGCTGCAGTCGCACCTCGTGCCGATGATCGCCGAGCGCAACGCCGTCCAGCTTCCGCTCGCGGACGGCAGCAGCCTCGCCAGCGCGTCCTGAGGCGCACGGATGCCTCGGCCCGAGGCATCCGCTCCGTCGGACCGGTCGTCAGTAGCCGACGGTGAACCGCTCGCGGTGGTGCTTCGGCGCCTCGATCTCGTCGAGGAACGCCACCCCGAGGTCGGCGCCCGAGATGTAGGAGACGCCCTCCTCGTCGCGCACCACGACGTCGCCGCCGTCGCGGTACGAGCCGGTGCGCTCCCCCGCGTTCCACGCCCCGAACGTCTCGGCGGGATGCACGAAGAACCAGTCGAGGTCGGCAGGCGAGTTCTCCAGCGCGTCGAGGATGTCGATGCCGGTCTGCGCCTCGGCCTTGTACTCCTCGGGGAAGTCCAGGTCGAACAGGCGCGGCCCTCCGGGAGCGCTGAGCGACCCGCCGGCTCCTCCGACCACGCCCAGGCGCGCGCCGGTACCGACGAGCTCGAAGGCGAGAGCGACCACAGCGGGAACGGCCTTCTCCGTCATGTCCCCGCGCGGCGCGATCGCCACGACGACGGCATCGGCGCCCTCGATCTGCGCGAGCAGGCCGGGCAGATCCAGGATGCTGCCCTCGACGTACGTCGCTCCCTCGACCCGCTCCGGAGCGAGCGATCGCGACACGGCGAGCACCTCGTGACCGCGGCGCGCGCCCTCCTCGACGATGTTGCGACCGGCGAACCCGGTCCCTCCGATGACGGCGATGCGGGCCATGTCAGCTGCCTTCCGGGTTGCGCAGGGTGGAGACCTGGTAGAGCGCGACGGATGCCGCGATCCCGGCGTTGAGCGACTCGGTCGCCGCCTCGATCGGGATCGAAACGACCTGGTCGCACGTCTCGGTGACCAGGCGCGACAGTCCCTTGCCCTCCGAGCCGACGACGATCACGACGGGACGGTCGGCCAGCTGCAGCGCCGGCAGCGAGACATCCCCGCCACCGTCGAGCCCGAGCACGAACACGCCCTGCTTCTTGAAGTCCTTCAGCGTCGCGGTGAGGTTGGGCGCCACCGCCACGGGGAGACGCGCTGCGGCGCCCGCGCTGGTCTTCCAGGCGGCGCTGTTCACGCTCGCCGACCGACGCTGCGGCACGATCACGCCGTGCCCGCCGAACGCGGCGGTGGAGCGGATGATGGCGCCCAGGTTGCGCGGATCGGTGATGCCGTCGAGGGCGATGAACAGCGGCACCTCGCCGCGGTCGATCACCTCTTCGAGCAGATCGTGCGGGTGCGCGTACTCGTACGGCGGCACCTTCAGCGCCACGCCCTGGTGCACGCCGTCGAATCCGGCCATGCGGTCGAGCTCGGGGCGGGTGACCTCCATCACGGGGATGCTGCGGTTCGTCGCGATCGACAGCATCTCCTTGACGCGGTCGTCCATCTCGACGCGCTGCGCGATGTAGAACGCCGTCGCGGGGATCTTCGCCCGCAGCGCCTCCAGCACCGAGTTGCGGCCGGTGACCGTCTCGGTGTCGTCGTCCTTCTTCGCGGCGCGCGGGCGCGACCCGCCCTGCCCGGCGACGCGGGGCTTGCCGCCCGCCGCGGCGTAGCGCTCCTGGGCGGCTTTGCGCTTCCCGGCGGGGTGCCAGGCGCGGTCCTCGGCCTTCGGGGTCGGCCCGCGACCCTCCAGTGCCTTGCGGCTGTGCCCGCCGGTGCCCTTCAGCGGACCCTTCTTCTTCCCTCTGGCGCCCGGGCGCCCCGGCTTACCGGCCATGAATGCTCCAATGTGTTCCGTCCGGAGTGTCCTCCAGATCGATGCCGGCCGCCGCGATCGCATCGCGCACACGGTCGGCCGTGGTCCAATCCTTCTCGGCCCGCGCCTGCGCGCGCTGGGCGATCATCGCCTGCACGAGGGAGTCCAGAGCGGATGCCTCGGCCGGGTCGCCGCCCGTGCGCCACTGCGGGTCGCGCGGGTCGATGCCCAGGATTCCGGTCATCACGCCGACCGCACGCACGGCGCGGGAGGCGGCATCCGCGTCTCCGGCATCGAGCGCGGCGTTGCCCGCCCGCACCGTCTCGTGGATGACGGCGAGCGCCTGCGGCACGCCCAGGTCGTCGTCCAGCGCCGCCGCGAACGCGTCGGGCAGGACGCCGTCGGGGTCGGCCGAGATGTCGACCACACGCTCGGCCCGATCGAGGAAGCTGCGGATGCGCTCGAGCGCGGCCTCGGCCTCGTCGAACGCGCGGCCCGCGACGTCGAGGCTCGAGCGGTAGTGCGCGGCACCCAGGGCGTACCGCACCACGAGCGGGTCGCGGCCCTGCAGCGCATCGTCGGCGAGCACGAAGTTGCCGAGCGACTTCGACATCTTCTGCCCGTCGACGGTGACGAGCCCGTTGTGCACCCAGTAGCGGGCGAACGGGTCGCCGGCCGCGGCGGACTGGGCGAGCTCGTTCTCGTGGTGCGGGAAGCGCAGATCGAGTCCGCCGCCGTGGATGTCGAACTCGGGCCCGAGGTAGCGGCGCGACATCGCCGAGCACTCGATGTGCCAGCCGGGGCGCCCCGCGCCCCACGGCGACGCCCAGGTCGCCGATGCGGGCTCGTCGGCCTTCGCGCCCTTCCAGAGTGCGAAATCGAGCGCGTCGCGCTTGCCGGCATCCGCATCCGCCGACGACTCCATCGCATCGGGGCGCTGCCGGGTCAGCTCGCCGTAGCTCGGCCAGGAGCGCACGTCGAAGTAGACGCTGCCCTCCGCCGGGTAGGCGTGCCCTTCCGCGATGAGTCGATCGATGAGCTCGATCATCTGAGGGACGGATGCCGTCGCCCGCGGCTCGTACGTGGGGGGAAGGATGCCGATCGCGGAATACGCCCGCGTGAAGGCGAGCTCCATGCGGTAGGCCAGCGCCCACCACGGCTCGTCGTCGGTGGCGTTGGCCAGCACCTTGTCGTCGATGTCGGTGACGTTGCGCACGAACGTGACGCGGCCGAAGCGATGGGTGAGCCAGCGGCGGAGGATGTCGAAGCTCAGCGCGCCTCGCAGGTGCCCGATGTGCGGACCCGACTGCACCGTCGGGCCGCAGACGTACACCGTCACGTTCGACGGGTCTCCCGGCACGAACTCGCGCAGGGTCTGCGCCTGGGTGTCGTAGAGCCGGACTGTCACCTCCTCAGCCTACCGGCGGGTATCCGATAGAACTGTGGACGTGTCCGTCCTCGCCGTGCTCGCCGCCGCCGTGCTGTTCGGCACGACCGGAACCGCGCAGGCGCTCGGACCGGACGGCACGACACCCCTGTCCGTCGGCATGGCCCGGCTCGTGGTGGGAGGCGGCATCCTGGGCCTGCTCGCGCTCGGGACCGGGCTCCGCCGTCGGGCGGCCGCCAGGCCCCGCCCGGCGGCGCGCCCCGATCTCGCACTGATGGCCCTCACCGCCGTCGCCTTCGTGGCGTATCAGCCGCTGTTCTTCCTCGGCACGGCGGCCAACGGCGTCGCGATCGGCACCGTCGTCGCGCTCGGCTCGGCGCCGGTGCTGGCCGGCGGGCTGGAGTGGGCCCTCACCCGGCGGGCGCCGTCCGGCGTCTGGCTGACCGCGACGGGCGCGGCCACCCTCGGCGTCGCCCTCCTCGCCTTCGGCCGCGCGCCCGGCGACGGCGGCGAACTCGACGCGGTCGGACTTCTCGGATCGGTGGGCGCCGGCGCGTCGTTCGCCGTGTTCGCGGTCGCCCAGCGACGACTGCTCGATCGCGGCTGGTCGGCCCTCACCGTCGTGGGGGCGATGGGCGGCGGTGCCGCGGTGCTCGCCTTTCCCCTGCTGCTGACCACCGACCTCTCCTGGATCGGCCGCGCGGGCGGCATCGCCATGACGCTCTGGCTGGGGCTGGCCACCACCACCCTCGCGTACGTGCTGTTCACCTGGGGCCTGCAGAGCCTCCGCGCGGCGACCGCCGCGGCGCTCACCCTCGCCGAACCGCTCACCGCGGGCCTCCTCGGCGTCCTCGTCCTGGGCGAGCAGCTGTCGCCGCTCGCGATCATCGGCGTCGTCGTGCTCGCGGCGGGGCTCGCCCTGCTGGCGTGGGGTTCGCGCGCGCCGCGCGATCCGGCGCTGCGGGATAGGAGACTGGCGTCATGACCGCTGCCACAATCGACATCCGCGTCGACGATCTCACGTCGCCCGACATCCTCGCGCTGATCGCCTTCCACCTGAACGACATGCGCGGCACGGGGCCGGCGGAAAGCGTCCATGCTCTCGACGCGGCGGGTCTGCAGGATCCCGCCATCACGGTATGGTCGGGGCGGATCGACGGCGAGCTGGCCGGCATGGCGGCGCTATTCCGCTTAGACCCGGACCGCGGCGAGATCAAGTCGATGCGAGTCGACGACCGGTTCCGCGGCTCTGGTGTCGGCCGGGCGCTGCTCGGGCACCTCATCGACGAGGCGTGCGCCGCGGGCATACGGAGTCTCTGGCTCGAGACCGGATCGTCGCCGGAGTTCACGGCCGCCCACCGCCTCTACGCGAGCGAGGGCTTCACCCAGTGCCCGCCGTTCGACGGCTACGCCGACGACCCGCACTCGATCTTCATGACCCGTGCGCTCTGACTCATGTGCAGCCAGGCATCGATCGTCTCCCACTGGGTGATCGGTAACTTACACACAGCCATGATCGGCCCGATACATCTCCTTGTCTAGCAACCTCTGCTCTCCATCCAAGGCGCACGCACCTCACTTAATATCCTGATCAGAAGACTTTTAAAGCCCCGTAAGCGAACATGAGACGCCGCTCTCACAGGTTGCAGTTCCCACGTCCATTGCCTCTTGCATTTGCCTGATAGTGCGCTAACATCACCAACACACAGGCTCAGCAGACCCCGACGGGACGCTCACCCGACAAGGTGCCGATCGAGGTCGCTGCACAGCCACTTGCACAAGGGAGTGTTGACATGAGTAATGCAATCGCGCGCTCGAGAGGGCGCCGGATCATGCTGGGCGTCGTGGCGCTCGCCGCAACGGCCGTCGTTCTCGCCGGATGCCGCGCCTCCACCGACACGGCATCATCCGAGGACAAGGCCACCGGAAAAGGGCTCGTCATCGGCTGGAGCCAGCGCGGCATCAGCGGCAGCGACTGGTGGAAGACCCTCGTCGATGGCGGCCAGGCCGAGGCCGACAAGATCGGCGCCAAGATCGAGCTCCTCGACGCGAACGGCGACACGGTGCGACAGAACGCCGACGTTCAGACGCTCATCACGAAGGGCGTCGACGTTGTCATCATGAACGCCAACGACCCGATTGGCGTCGGCCCGTCGGTACAGGCGCTCAAGGATGCCGGCATTCCCCTCGTGACGGTGAACTCGAACCTCGATCCCTCGCTGGTGCCCGACATGTTCTGCTACGTCGCCGAGGATCAGGTCCAGACCGGTTCCCTCGCCGGTGAGGTGGCCGCAACCAAAGCGCTGGCGAAGTTCGGCGAATCGGCGCCTGTCAAGATCGTCGGCATCGGCGGATTCCCCGGCGATGTGCTCAGCGACCTCCGCTGGAACGGGTTCATGAAGGGCTATGGCAGCGTCATGTCGGCGCACACAGGCGTGAAGACGACGACGCTCGACATGAAGTACGGGGAGTGGAAGCCCGACAAGGCGCTGGCACCGATCCGCGACGTCGCGACAGCGAACCCAGATCTGAACATCGTCTACAGCATGAGCGACGTCATGAACGGCGGCGTGGTCCAGGGCCTGCAGCAGGCAGGACTCTGGGGCAATGGGGTCATCCTCGCGAGCTACGACGGCGGCATGGTCTCGGTCAAGGAGATGATGGACGATCCCACCGGACCGCTGCAGGCGACAGCGTCGAACCAGCCGTGGGACCAGGGTGCCACCGCGGTGAAGATGGCGCTGGCGGCGTTCAATAAGGACCAGTCGGCGTGCCCCGACCAGACCAAATACATCCAGACGACGGTCGTCACGCCGGAGAACGCGAAGGACTACTACGTCGCGGGCGACACCTACGTCCGCGCCAAGCAGTGACACTCGCCCGCCCGGTCGTCGCGATCACAGGCGCGGCCGGGCGGGCGCCACCCACCCCCCATCTCGAAGAGGAGACGACATGTCCACGCCCATGTCCACGCATCAGGTCGACGTTCCTGTCGATCGGCCCGTCAACGAGCTCGAGCTCGACGGGATCACCAAGGGGTACCTCGGCGTGCAGGCGCTCAAGGGCGTGAGCTTCTCAGTGCGTCGGGGCAGCATCCACGCGCTGGCGGGCCAGAACGGAGCCGGCAAGTCCACGCTCGTCAAGATCCTGTCCGGCGCGGAGACACCGGATGCCGGATCCATCCGACTGGGCGGCCTGCCGCAGCGATTCCGCACACCGTTGGACGCGCAGAACGCCGGCATCCACACCATCTATCAGGAGCTCTCGCTCGTGCCGTCGCTCTCTGTGGCCGAGAACATCTTCCTGGGGCGTCTCCCCCGCACTGCCGGAGTCTCGGTCGATTGGAGTCGGATGGCGTCGGAGGCGCGCGCCGCACTGGACCGGGTCGGGTTCGATCTGGATGTGCGCCGCCCCGTCGGCAGCTTCTCCACCGCGCAGCAACAGGCCGTCGAGCTCGCGAAGGCGATCCACAAGGACGCCCGCGTGCTACTCCTCGACGAGCCCACCTCGACGCTGCCGCTCCCCGACGTGGAGAAGCTCTTCTCGGTGCTGCGCTCGCTGTCGAAGCAGGGCGTGACCCTCCTATACATCTCGCACCGGATGGATGAGCTCTACTCGCTATGCGACGCGGTCACTGTGCTGCGCGACGGCGTGACCGCCGCCGACCTCGCCACCGCCGACTCCCGTCCGGCTGACGTCGTGACCGCCATGGTCGGGCGCTCGCTTGAGGGATCGATCGCCGACGCAGCGCTGCGCGGCGAGCGCTCACCGCGGCTGGGCACCGGCGCCGGCGAGAAGGTCATGGTGTCGGTCCGCGAGTTGTGCGACACCGACCGCGTCAGGGAAGTGTCGTTCGACCTGCGCGAAGGTGAGGTGCTCGGCATCGCCGGCCTGATCGGCAGTGGGCAATCCGAGCTCGCCAGCCTTCTCGCCGGAGCGCGTCCTCGGTCGTCCGGTTCGATGGAGGTCGAGGGGCGTCCCGTCGACTTCTCCGCCCCGCGCGACGCGATCCGTCGCGGAATCGGCCACCTTCCCCAGGACCGGAAGGCCGCCGGGTTCATCCCGGAGATGGGCGTCGCCGGCAACATCACCCTCGCCAGCCTGCCGCAGTTCAGCAGGCTCAGCGTCATCGACTCCCGTCGCGAGAAGCAGGTCGCCGCTGACATGGTCACTCGTCTGGGCATGAAGGTGTCCGGGGTTGGCCAGCCCGTCAAGACCCTCAGCGGAGGAACCCAGCAGAAGGCGATCCTCGCGCGCTGGCTGGTGCGCAACTCCCGCATCCTCATCTGCGACGAACCCACGCGTGGTGTGGACGTGAGCGCGAAGGAGGACATGTACGAGCTGTTGCGGGACTTCGCCCGCCAGGGCGGCACCGTCGTGATCGCCAGCTCCGAGATCACCGAGGCGATGATGTGCGATCGAGTGCTGGTCATGGCGCGCGGCCGCGTCATCGCCGAGCTGGACCACGACGAGATCGATCCGCACGGCCAAGCCATCCTCCAGAAGTTCTCGTGAGCGAGCACCCCGTCCGACCCATGTCGAAAAGGAACACCATGTCTCAGAACACCGCGTCGACGACCGCGCAGAGCCCCGCGCCGGGCTCGTCCGCCGCCCCGACCCCGCCGAAGCGAACGAGCGGCGCCGCCGCGCTGTGGCGCCGCATCCTGCCCAAGAGCTACCTGATCCTGGTGCTCGTTGCGATCATCATCATCGGCTACTACGTCTCGGCCGACTTCCTCACGGTGCGCAACGCCGAGAACGTGATCGCGGCGGCATCGATCGTCGCCGTGCTCGCGGTCGGCCAGTTCTTCGTCATCCTGACTGGGGGGATCGACCTGTCGGTCGGCTCGATCCTCGCCATGTCCACGGTGATCGTGGCCCTGACGCTCCAGACGGGCATGTCTGCGGGCCTGTCGATCGCCTTCACGCTCCTGTGCTGCGCGCTCGCCGGCCTGGTGAACGGGCTCCTGGTGGTCTGGCTGCGCATTCCGCCGTTCATCGCGACGCTCGCGATGATGAGCGCCGTCAAGGGCTTCAGCTACATCATCCAGTCCACGAGCCTCATCCAGATCCTCGACAAATCCTTCATCGAGGTGTTCGCAACCGGCACGATCCTCGGGATGAAGACACCCGTCGCGATCTTCCTGCTGGTGATGGTGGTCGCCGCGCTCGTCGCGAAGTTCACCACCTTCGGCCGCTCCCTGTACGCGATCGGCGGCAACCCCGAGGCGGCTCGGCTGTCGGGGCTGCCCGTCGCCCGCAACCTCATCATCACCTACACGATGTCGGGGTTCCTCGCCGGACTAGCAGGCCTCATCGCCGCCGCCCAGTTGCGTCAGGGAAGCTCGCTAATCGGCGTCGGCTATGAGCTCGACGCCATCGCAGCCGTGGTCGTCGGAGGCGCATCGTTGATGGGCGGCAAGGGCGACCCGATCAGCGCGGTGATCGGCGTCTTCGTCCTCGCAACGATCATCAACATCATGAACCTCGTCGGCATCTCCTCCGAACCCCAGCTGGTCATTAAGGGCGCCGTCATCGTCATCGCCGTGTTCCTCTCGAGCGCGGGCGGAGTCCAACGCATCTCCGGCTTCTTCGCGAAGAGGTTCGGCCACGGACGCCCCGCGTTCAGCTGATTCCCCAGCACACCCATCGACCCTTCATCCCGGAGAGGAGGACCTCGTCATGCCTCGAGACGGCAACGGAAACGCTCGCGGACCGCGTATGGTCGACGTCGCCCTCCTCGCCGGGGTGTCGCACCAGACGGTCTCCCGCGTCATCAACGGCACGGGCAACGTCGCTCCGGAGATCCGCGAGCGGGTCGAAGTGTCGATCCAGAAGCTGCGCTACCGCCGCAATCCGGCCGCTCGCGCGCTGGCGACCAGTCGAAGCATGAGCATCGGTGTCGTCAGCTACGGGCTCGCCCAATACGGTCCGTCGGTCGCTCTCACCGGCATCGCCGATCAAGTGCGCGCCGCGGGGTATTCCACCAGCATCGTCAGCCTGATCGAGGTCGACCGCGCAAGGATGCGGCAGGCCCTGGATCACCTGGTGGCCGATTCCGTGGACGGGATCATCATCCTTGCCCCCCTGGATGCTGCGCTCACCGCGATCGACAGGTTCGACGCGGATGCTCCGCTCGTCGTCTTCCACCCCGGAGCCGACGAGGGTGAGGATCGCGTGGTCACGGACGAGGTGGCCGGGGCTCGTCTGGCCACCGAGCACCTCCTGGACCTGGGCCACGCGAGCGTGCACCACGTGAGCGGCCCGCCCGGCTGGCTGGGCACGTCGGCCCGACTGCTCGGGTGGTCGCGGGCGCTGTCCGAGCGCGGACTGGTCGCCCATCCGCACCTCGAAGGCGACTGGACCACCAGGTCGGGTCATCAAGCGGGCCTGCGTCTGGCCGCTGATCCCACCGTGACGGCCGTGTTCGCTGCAAACGACCAAATGGCCCTCGGCGTCGTCAAGGCGCTGACCGATTCGGGTCGATCCGTCCCCGACGACGTCAGCGTGGTCGGTTTCGACGGCGTCCCGGAGTCGGCCTTCTTCCGTCCGGGTCTCACGACTGTGCGCTACGACTTCGCCGACGTCGGGCGGCGCGCGGTCGACCACATCCTCGACCTCATGCGCGGAGAGGACCCGGCTCCGCCACCGCGCATCGCCCCCGCACTCATCGTGCGCGAGAGCACTGCGCCCTCCCGCACCGCACCGCTGACCATCGACGGAAGGAATCGACCATGAACACACGGGAATTGGGACGGACGGGCTTGTCCGTCTCCGAGATCTGCGTAGGAACGAGCGCTCTGGGGAGCTTCCCGGCGCAGTACGGCTACGACGTCGACGAGGAGACGGCGGTGGACACCATCCTTCGCGTCTTCGACGGTCCCTTCACGTTCATCGACACCTCCAACGAGTACGGGGGCGGTGCGAGCGAGGCTCGCATCGGTCGCGCGATCGCAGAGCGCGGCGGGATCCCCGAGGGCTTCACGGTCGCCACGAAGGTCGACCCACTCCCTGGCAGCACCGATTTCTCGGGCGACCGCGTGCGCCGGTCTGTGGAAGAGAGCCTCGGCCGCCTCGGGGTGGACACCCTGCAGCTGGTCTACCTGCATGACCCGGAGAAGATCAGCTTCGCGCAGGGCGTCGCCCCCGGCGGACCGCTGGAGGCTCTCATCCGCCTCCGCGACGAAGGCGTGATCGAGCACCTCGGCGTCGCGGGTGGCCCGATCGATCTGGAACTGCGTTATCTCGCGACCGAGGCTTTCGATGTCGTCATCAGCCACAACCGGTATACGCTCATCGACCAATCAGCCGAGCCGCTGCTGGACGACGCGCGGCGACGCGGCGTGGCCTTCGTAAACGCTGCCCCCTTCGGCGGCGGGATGCTGGCGAAGGGACCGCGCGCCGTCCCGAGGTACTGCTACGCGCCGGTGGGTGCGGCGACCCTTGAACGCGCTCTGTCGATCGAGTCGCTGTGCGCCGACTACGACGTGCCGCTCGCGGCGGCGGCGCTGCAGTTCTCCACGCGCGACCCGCGCGTGACGTCGACGATCGTCGGGATGTCGCGACCCGACCGCATCGAGCACACGCAGGGGCTGCTCGAGCATCCCATCCCCGAGGAGCTGTGGGCTCGGCTCCTCCCACTCGCCGCGATCGGGCGAGCGGGCCACGAATCGGCCGCGTGAGCGACCCCAGGGAAAGGACACGAACATGACACGCAAGCGGAACCCCGAAGACGTCGACGTCGTGATCGTCGGCGCCGGCGCCGGTGGCGCCACCGCAGCGAAGGTGCTGACCGAGGCCGGACTCCGCGTCGTAGGTCTCGAGCGCGGCCCGTGGCTGAAGCCCGAGCACGCCTCGGGCGACGAGCTGAAGTTCCTCAATCGAAACTTCATCTGGCAAGACCCGAAGCTCAAGCCCCGAACCTACCGCCCCAACGACACGGAGGAGGCGGTCGTGACGAACTTCTCGGCTACGCCGCAGGTCGTCGGCGGGGGCACCACCCACTGGGGCGGGATGGTTCCTCGCATGGCCGAGAGCGACTTCAAGCTCCGCAGCCTGCACGGCGACGTGCCGGGTGCCAGCATCGTGGACTGGCCCATCAGCTACGCCGAACTCGAGCCGTACTACACCCGCGTGGAGTGGGAGTTCGGCACGTCGGGCCTGGCCGGTGCCAACAAGTGGGAGGCCTGGCGCAGTCGCGGATACCCTACCAAGCCGTCGCCGCTCAGCCAGATCGGACGCACGTTCGCCACTGCGATGGCGAAGATGGGTCATGGGACGTTCCCGATGCCCCAGGGGATGGTCACCGAGCCTTATCGCGGGCGCGAGCCCTTCAGCGAGAACGGCTTCTGGCAGCAGTATCCCGATCCCGGCACGGGCAAGTCCTCGACGCTGATCTCCTTCATCCCGGACGCGGTCGCGACCGGTCTCTACGACCTACGGGCGGATTGCTACGTCAGCGAGATCCTCGTCGGTAAGGACGGGCGGGCGACCGGCGTGCGCTATCAGGACGAGGACGGCGACGAGTTCGTGCAGAACGCGAAGGCTGTGATCGTCTGCGGCGGAGGCATCGAGACCCCGCGCCTCCTGCTGATGTCGACTTCGGGACTGTTTCCCGACGGTCTCGGCAACAGCAGCGGCATGGTCGGGCGCAACGCCACCTTCCACCAGTACTCGTTCTCGGTGGGCCTGTTCGATCGGGAGGTGACCGACCCGCTGTACGGCTGGGCGGGGCACTACATGAGCCTGTGCTCGTTCGACTTCTACGAGACCGACACCGATCGCGGGCACATCCTCGGCTCGCTCATCTTCCCGTCGATGATCGGCCACCCCGTGAACTGGAGCTTCCCCGGGCGTCCCACGTGGGGTCCGGCAGCCAAGGATGCCGATCGGGAGTTCTTCAACCACAGCATGAAGATCGGGATGCTGCTGCACGACCTTCCCGTCGAATCCAACCGCGTCGATCTGGATCCCACGGTGAAGGATGCCTGGGGCCTGCCGGTGGCACGGATCACCCACACGCCGCATGCCAACGACTTCGCCCACGAGAAGTGGCAGATCGCCAAGAACGGCGAAATCCTCGAAGCCGCCGGCGCCACCAAGGTCATCCCGGTGAACATGGAGCGCATCACCGGCAACACGTCGCACGAGCTGGGGACGGCGCGTATGGGCGACGACCCGGCGACCTCGGTCGTGGACCGCTGGTGCCGTTCGCACGACGTGCCGAACCTGTACGTGTTCGACGCGAGCTTCTTCCCGACCGCGACCGGCATCAACCCGGCGCTCACCATCATGGCCAACGCATGGCGCTGCTCGGACCGGATCATCCAAGTGGACCGGCACGGGTGGACCGAGGACTGACTCACACACGAGGAACGGAGGACTGACATGGGACAGGCGGAATGGGTGACGGTGCCGATCTCCACGCGCGACGTGGACGGGCCGGTGTTCTTCACCCCCCACGAATGGGACACGATCGAGGCGGCTACCGCGCGCATCATCCCGACCGACCATCACCCGGGTGCTCGAGAGGCGAAGGTCGTAAGGTTCATCGACCGGATGCTCGCCGGCACGCAGTACATCTTCCCCGCGGCGGACGGCGACGGCTTCCTGCGCATGGAGGGTCGGGAGCAGGACGCCTGGGCGGAGCGCATCGAGGCCCGTCGCATGTTCTATCGGGAGGGGGTCGAGCGGATGGATGGGCTCGCCCGGCAGCGCGGCGATGGCGACTTCATCGGGCTGAGCGAGGCCGATCAGGATGCGGTGCTCGTCGAGCTCTCGGGTGCGCCGCGGCCTGAGCGCTTCGCGCTGGCTGCCGAAGAGGAGGCCGGCCTCGGCGGCGCACCGGCGGGTAACCAGCCGGTGAACGAGGATTTCCTCGACTTCTTCCCGCTCCTGGTGCTCAATACACGCCAAGGGTTCTACGGCGATCCGGTCTACGGCGGCAACGAGAACCGCATCGGATGGGGCGTCATCGGATTCGACGGCCCCTCCTCCCTCGCCGCGACCATGGACGGCAGCTACACCACGCGAAAGTACATGGTCGAAGGCGCCGAGTGGCCGTACGACCAGCATCCCGAGGTGCTCCGTTACGGGCGTCGCTGAGGGTCGGATCATCGGGGAGGGGGCGCTCGCCGGGCATAATGAGGGGATGCCCGCGAGCCCACCCTCTTCCGCGTCGGGCACGAGTGGCACCCGCGAACGCCTCGCGTCGCGGAGTAAGGGGCCGCGGATGGTGGATGTGGCGCGACTCGCGGGGGTGTCTCAGCAGACGGTCTCACGGGTGGTCGGGGGTGCGACCAACGTCGCGCCCGATATCCGCGAGCGTGTCGAGACCGCGATCGCCCAGCTGCGTTACCGTCGCAACCCGGCCGCCTCCGCTCTTGCCAGCAACCGCACGATGACGATCGGTGTGGTGAGCTTCGAGCTCTCCGTGCTCGGCCCGTCCGTGGCGCTCTACGGCATCTCGGAGGAGGCGCGCAAACAAGGGTATGCGACCCGGCTGGTGACCCTCGGATCGCTTGACAGGGAGACGATCCGCACGGCTTTGGAATCCATCGGCCCGGACTCGGTCGACGGGGTCGTCGTGCTCGCACCGCTGTACGAGGCGCTCACCGTCGTCCGCGCTCTGGATGCCGAGATCCCGGTCATCACCTTCGAGCAGGGCACGCCGGCAAGTCCCACGAGCATCTCGATCGACGAGGTGCACGGAGCTCGGATGGCTGTGCGGCATCTGCTCGACCTCGGGCACGACACCGTCTGGCACGTTCGAGGTCCCGCCGGCTGGCTCGCCACGACCGCGCGCGAGCGAGGCTGGTCGGAGGAACTGTCCGCCGCCGGCCGGGCGGCACCTCCGCCGCTGGAGACCTCGGACTGGTCCGCGCAGGAGGGCTACCGCGCCGGCCGCGAGCTCGCCCGCAACCCCGAGGTGACCGCGATCTTCACCGCCAACGACCCCTTCGCGCTGGGCGTGGTGAAGGCACTCGATGAGGCCGGGATCGACGTCCCCGGCGATGTGAGCGTCGTCGGCTTCGACGATGTGAAGGAATCTCCGTACTTCCGTCCGGCATTGACGACCGTCACCCTGGATTTCGAGGCGATCGGCCATATCGCCGTGACACGCATCCTCGCGATGATCCGAGGAGACGCCGACGGCGTCATTCCGCTCATCGAACCGAGCCTCGTGGTGCGCGACACCACGGCACCGCCGCGGCGATAGGCCCTCTGCAGCACCTGTTTCGATGCGCGCCACGGGGCCGGCGAACGATAGTGCGCTCTCTCGACTTCGATCGTGGGAGCTGAGGTCGCTCCATCCGTTGCTTCTGCCGACACATCAGATCAGGCTCTTGCGCGATCCTGAAGATCATGCCTACGCTGAGTTAGCGCTAACTCAGCGTAGGCGACGAAGCCCTCACGGGTTTCGCTCGACCCGAATCTCAGAGAAGAGAGAACGAGATGATCGATCCGTACGTCGTGGCCGCTGTATCGCCGCGCACGTTCGCCGTCAAGAACCCCGGAGACGGTGTGGCGAATGTCAAGCGCATCAACGAGTTCATCGACACCGCCGCGATGGTGGGTGCATGGGAGGGATCCCCTGTCCGCCTCATCGTGATTCCGGAGATGGCGATCCAGGGAATGATCGCCAACACCCCTGGCAACCGGGAGAAGGAGGCGCACTTCGCCGTCACGATCCCCGGACCCGAGACCGATGAGCTCGGCAAGAAGGCGCGGCAGTTGAACGCCTTCATCGCGGCGGAGCTCTACATGGTCAAGGACGATGACTTCCCCGACCGCTACTTCAACGTTGCGTTCATCATCGATCCGCAGGGCGAGGTCATCTACAAGCGCTACAAGGCCACCAGCGACGCCTACGAGGGCGGAATGCTCGGCAACATGAATCCCCACGACATCTTCGATGAGTTCGTGGCGAAGAAGGCCGACGGCGACGTGATGAACGCGATCTTCCCGGTGGCTCGCACCGAGATCGGCAACATCGGCATCGCGATCTGCCACGAAGGCGTCTACCCAGAGGTCGCGCGGGGGCTCGCCATGAACGGTGCAGAGATCATCATCCGCCCGACACTGATCGAGCCCGCCGTGCAGAACGGGATGTGGGAGCTGCAGAATCGGGCACACGCCATGTTCAACTCCGCGTACGTCGTCGCTCCGAACCTCGGCCCGGAGTATCGCGAAGACGGCGGAGTGCAGGATCTCTTCGGCGGCCAGTCGATGATCGTCGGCCCTCGCGGGCAGATCCTCACGCAGCAGCGCGGCTGGACGACCGGCGACTCGTTCGTGTGCACCACACTCGACATCGAGGCCCTCCGCCGCGCACGCGTCGCGAACGGTCTGTACAACCAATTCAAGGATCTGCGCACTGAGCAGTACCGCGCGATCTACGACAAGCCGATCTACCCGAAGAACCAGTACGCCGATGCACCGCCCACCGAGGGCTGGCTCGCGCGAGAGCACGAGACGCGCGCGAAGAACATCCAGACGCTCATCGAGCGCGGCGTCCTGGTGCCGCCCACCGGATACCAGGCCTGACGATGGCGCAGGCTCCGCTTCCCCGCCGAGTCGCCGTGCTCGGAATGGGTCGGTGGGGTCGCGCATGGTCATACACGCTGGATCGGGTTCCCGGTGTCGAGGTCGTCGGACGTGAGCACCTCGACACCGGGACGACCCGACGCGACTACACCGCGATCCTCGACGAGCCCGACCTCGCGGCCGCGGTGATCACGCTCCCGGTGGGGCTACACCAGGAGGCGATCGCGTACGCAGTCAAGCGTGGGATCCCGGTGCTGTGCGAGAAGCCGCTCGTCGCCTCGCGCACCGAGCTGACCGAGCTCGTAGCCCTGGCAGAACAAACCGATGTCGTCATCCGCGTCGATCAGAACTATCGGCTCCGCCCCTGGGTGCGCAGCGCGCGGGACGCACTCCGTGCTGCGGGTCAGCTGCATCACGTCGCGATCTCGTTCGCACAGCCTGAGTTCCTCGAGGGCAAGCGCGAGCGGCTCCCCCACCCGCTCTTGGACGACATGACGATCCACCACCTGGACCTGCTCCGTTACCTGACAGGCAGCGAAGCGCAGGTCTTGGGCGCATGGTCCGCACGTTTGGACGGCACGGCGTACGTGGGCATGACCGATCTCGACGCGGTACTCCGCCTCGATCACGGGGCCCTCGTGACATACGGCGCGACGTGGGCCGCACGCGGTGCGTCAACCCCGTGGGACGCGAATTGGGTGTTCCGATGCGGGGAAGGAACCGTCCGTGTGCACGACCTGCGCGTCTCCCTCGAGCGCCCGGGACACCGGACGCAGATCTACGACGCCGATAGCGACGCCGTGGAGCACGCCGATCTCCTTGCAGCGTGGAGCGAGTTCGAGGCCGCTGTCGGCGGCGACCCCTTCAGCGGCGTGACCGTGGGCGATAACGAACGGAGTATGTCGCTCGTCTTCACCATCCAAGAACTCGCGAGTGCGGGCACATCCGTCACTCGCCGAGGCGGCGGGGTCGAATGGAAGTAGGCCCCCCGCGGCGGAGGCGTCACCGCCGGCGGGGCGGGCGCGCTTCGGGCTCGCTCGCCCCGGTCGCGGCGGCTCAGGCCGGCAGCACGAGAGCGACCGCGAACGCCGCGACGCCCTCGGCGCGCCCGGTGAACCCGAGTCCGTCGGTGGTGGTCGCGCTCACCGCGACGGATGCACCGCCCAGCGCGGCCGACAGCGCGGCCTCGGCTTCCGCACGGCGCGCCGCGAACCGCGGCCGGTTCGCCTGCACCTGCACCGAGACGTTCCCCACGCGCCACCCGGCCGTCCGGAGCAGATCGACCGTGCGCGCGAGGAACGCCTCGGCGTGCGCGCCGGCGTATTCCGGGTGGTCGGTGCCGAAATGCGTGCCGATGTCGCCGAGACCCGCTGCCGCGAGCAGGGCGTCGACGATCGCGTGCGCGACCGCGTCGCCGTCGGAGTGCCCCGACAGCGCCGGCTCCCCCGGCCATTCCAGGCCCGCGAGCCACAGCGCACCCTCGCCGCCGAAGCCGTGCACATCGGTCCCGATCCCCACGCGCGGCGCGGTCACGGGTGCGGAGGTGGGGGACGGATGCGGATGCTGCGCCAGCAGCGAGCGGGCGCGCACGAGGTCGTCGGGCGTGGTGACCTTGAACGACAGCGGGTCCCCGGCGACCGTCGTGATGCGACCGCCGCGGGCGGCGATGTGGTCGCCCACGAGCGCCGCGTCGTCGGTGTACTCGCGCTCGGCGGCGCCGTAGGCGGCATCCAGCACCGCGCGGTCGAAGCCCTGCGGGGTCTGCGCGGCCGACAGCTCGGCCCGGTCGACGGCTCCCGTCACCACGGCGCCGTCGACCCGCTTGATCGTGTCGACGACGGGCACGACGGGCAGCACCCCCGGTGCGCCCGCCCGGACGGCCCGTATCACCCGCTCGAAGACCGCCGGCGGGGTGAGCGCCCGGGCCGCGTCGTGCACGAGGACGACCTCGACGTCGCCCCACACCGCGGCCAGGCCGGCGGCGACGGATGCCTGTCGTGTGGGCCCGCCGGGAACGACAGACACGAGGTCGTGATGCGCGCCGGCCGCGGCGAGCGCGTCGGTGAGCGCGGCGCCTTCGTGCCCTTCGGGCGCGACCACGATCACCTGCGCGGAGGGCGCCGCGAACACTCCGTCGAGCGCGTGACGCAGGATCGTGTGGCGGTCGAGCCCCACGAGTGCCTTCGGTGCTCCGGCGCCCAGACGCGTGCCCGAACCCGCGGCGACGACGACGACGGCGACGGTGGGAACAGGTTCGACGGTCACGGAAGCGAGGCTATCCGGTCGCCGCGACCGCGGCGGAACCCTGCACCGCGTCGCCCCGATGTCGGTGCGACATCACCGCACGGGGCGATCAGCTCGCGAGGACCTCGTCGAGCACCACGCCGGCCTGCTCCTCGTCGGTCTTCTCGGCGAGGGCGAGCTCGGAGATGAGGATCTGCCGCGCCTTCGCGAGCATGCGCTTCTCGCCGGCGGAGAGGCCGCGGTCCTGATCGCGGCGCCACAGGTCGCGTACGACCTCGCTGACCTTGATCACATCGCCGGAGGCGAGCTTCTCGAGGTTGGCCTTGTAGCGGCGAGACCAGTTGGTGGGCTCTTCGGTGAACGGCGCGCGCAGCACCTCGAACACCCGCTCGAGGCCCTCCTTGCCGATCACGTCGCGAACGCCGACCAGGTCGACGTTGTCGGCCGGAACCTCGATGGTCAGATCGCCCTGCGTGACGCGGAGTTTGAGATAGACCTTCTCCTCGCCCTTGATGACGCGGGTCTTCACTTCCGCGATCGTGGCCGCCCCGTGGTGGGGGTAGACGACCGTCTCGCCAACCTCAAAAAGCATGCAGTTATGTCCTTTCGGCAACGTCAAGCATACCACAGGCGACATGCGCTAAGGTTCGCCGAGCAGGGCCCCGGACGTCCCGCGGCGGCGCCAGCGAACCCCATAGAATACGAGGACAGCCGTCTCGATCGTTCTGGAGGATCCGTGAAATCGCGCCTCATCGCGTCCGTCGCCCTGGGTGCCGCCGTCGTCCTCGGCGCGACCGGTTGCAGCATGATCTCCCCGCAGGCCACCACCATCCCCTACGCGCCGTCCGACGGCATCAACGTCAACGGGACCGGACCGCTCAAGCTGCGCAACGTGCTCATCGTGGCGACCGCCGACGGTTCGGCCGGGAACCTCGTCGGAGCGATCGTCAACGAATCGTCCTCGGCCCAGACGCTGACGATCGACATCCGCAACGGCGCGATCACCGACTCCGTCCGCGTGCCGGCCAACGGCACGGTCAGCCTCGGCACCGCCGACACCGACCCGCTCCTGCTCGAGGGCCTCGACGCCAAGCCGGGCAGCGACATCGCGGTCTACTTCTCCGCGGGAGACCAGGGGAACCTGGCCACCGTGCCGATCCTCGACGGCAAGCTCGACTACCTCACGAACCTGGTGCCCACGCCGCGCCCGACGACATCGGCCACGCCGGCGGCATCCGCCACGCCCACTCCGACCACGACCCCCTGACGAGGCCGCCGCGACGGCACCCTCGGGGCGCCGTCGCGACTCCTGTCGGTCAGGCCTCGAAGCGGTAGCCGAGCCCGCGCACGGTCACCAGCATCGTGGGGTCGCTCGGGTTCTCCTCGATGCGCGAGCGGATCCGCTTGATGTGCACGTCGAGGGTCTTCGTGTCGCCGAAGTAGTCGGTGCCCCACACGCGGTCGATGAGCTGCCCTCGCGTGAGCACGCGACCGGCGTTGCGCATGAGCACCTCGAGCAGCTCGAACTCCTTCAGCGGCATGCCGATCTCGCGCCCGTCGACGGCCACGGTGTGGCGATCGATGTCGACGGTGACGCGGCCGCCGGAGAGCACCCGCTCATCGAGGTCGCTGTCGATCTGCACGAGGCGGCGCAGCACGGCGCGCATGCGGGCGAGCAGCTCGCGCGCCGAATACGGCTTCGTGACGTAGTCGTCGGCGCCGAGCTCCAGCCCCACGACGATGTCGACTTCGGAGTCCTTCGCGGTGAGCATGATGATCGGCACCGCCGACGAGGCCCTGATCTGGCGGCACACCTCCGTGCCGGGCATCCCGGGCAGCATCAGGTCGAGCAGCACGATGTCGGCGCCGCGCTCGCGGAAGGCGCTCAGCGCACTGGGCCCGTCCTCGGCGATCTCGGCCTCGTAGCCCTCTCGGCGCAGCAGGTAGGCGAGCGGATCGGCCAGATCCGGCTCGTCCTCGACGATCAGGACGCGGGTCATGCGGTGTCTCCATTCGAAGAGCGGGTGCGGAAGGTTTCGGGGACGGATGCGGCGCCGGCAGGCGTCGCCGACGCGGCGGCGGCGGAACCGCTCGACGACGACTTCTTCTTGCGCTCGCGCTTCTTCTTGCGCTCCGTCGGGTCGACCGGAGCGTCCACGAGCGGAAGCCGGATGGTGAAGGTGGACCCCCGGCCGGGGCGCGACCACAGCTTCACCTCGCCGCCGTGGCGCTGCACGGCGTACTTCACGATCGACAGGCCGAGACCGGTGCCGCCGGTGCGGCGCGAACGCGCCTGATCGGCGCGGTAGAAGCGCTCGAAGATTCGCTGCTGGTCCGCCTCCGAGATGCCGATGCCGCGATCGGTGACGGCGATCTCGACGACGTCCGCGACGCCGCGCACCCCGACACCCACCGACGAGCCGCGCGGCGAGTAGGCGATCGCGTTGGCCAGCAGGTTTCCGACGGCCTCGCTCAGCACCTGCGCGTCGCCGCGCACGTACAGCCGGCGGTCGCCGCCGCGCAGCACCTCGACGCCGGCCGAATCGGCCTGCAGCAGGTGCGCGTCGATGGCCGAGGCGACGACCTCGTCGACCGGCACCTCGCGATCGTCGTTCAGCTCGTCGGCGGCCTGCAGCCGGGACAGGCTCATGATGCGCGAGGTGAGCCCGGCCAGCCGGGTCGCCTCCGCGCTCAGGCGCGAGGCGAAGTTGCGCACCTGATCGGGGTCGTCGGCGGCGGAGATGATGGCCTCGGCGAGGAGGCTCACCGCGCCCACCGGCGTCTTCAGCTCGTGGCTGGTGTTGGCCACGAAGTCCCGGCGCATCTCCTCCACGCGTTCGCGCTCGGTGATGTCGCGGAACACCAGGAGGATGAGTCGCTCGGAGATCTTCGTGGCGCGGGCGGCCACGAGCCGAGGCTCGACCGGCGGCGTGCCCCGGCGCAGCCGCAGCGTCTCGGTGGCCGATCCGCGCGCCTCCCGGGCGCTGCGGGCGAGCGCCCTCAGCTCGTCGCTGCGGATCACCTCGCCCTCCTGCATCCCGAACGGCGTGGCCTGGGGCGAGGCGGCGAGGACCGTGGTGGAGCCGTCGATCACGATGGCGGCGTCGTCGAGCCCGCGCAGCACCTGACGCACCCCGTCGGGGATGTCGGCGGACGCCGCCAGCCTCTGCCGATCCCGTGCGCGCAGCGCGATCACGACGATCGCGGACACCCCTCCGCCGAAGATCACGCCGATCGCGAGCGCGAGAAGCGCCAACGGCGTCGAGTCCATGCGACTTAGCGTAGACGGCCGCGGGGAGCACCCCTCCCGTGCGCGTCTCAGACCCCACGCGGCGACGGTACTATTCACCGCGGGGGCACCAACCGTTAACCTCGGCTGGCGAGAATCGCTAACCGGCGGCGTTCGTCGCCACGAGGGACGTCATCCGTCCCACCACCCGCCCCGTGAACCAGGAGGTGCTGCGATGCGCGAAGTTTTCCACCAGTCGCTCGAAGATGTGCAGGCGCGACTCGTCGAGATCGCCGAGCTCGTCACGGTCGCGATCGACAAGGCCACCCGCGCGTTCGGCTCCAGTGACGTCGCGCTGGCCGAAGAGGTCATCGACGCCGACGCCGTCATCGACGACAAGGCGATCGCCCTCGACGAACTGGCCATCGAGATCCTCGCCCGTCAGCAGCCGGTCGCCCGCGACCTGCGCATCGTAGTCACCGCGCTGCGCGTGAGCGCCTCGCTCGAGCGCATGGGCGACATCGCCGAGCACATCGCCCAGCTGACCCGCATGCGGTTCCCGGAGCGGGCCATCCCCAAGGGCCTGAAGGGCACCTTCACCCGCATGGGCGAGCTCGACGTGGAGGTCGCCCGCACCCTCACCGAGCTGCTGCGCAGCGAAGACCTCGACCTCGCCGAGCTGATCCGCAACTCCGACGACGCGATCGACGAGCTGCACATCAGCGTGTTCGAGAAGGTGCTCAGCGACAGCTGGCAGGGCGAGGCGTCCGCCACCGTCGATGCGACGCTGGCCAGCCGCTACCTCGAGCGCTTCGGCGACCACGCCGTGTCGATCTCGAAGAAGGTCGTCTACCTCGCCACGGGCGACTGGGCGGGCAACGACGACGAAGAGGCCGCGGTCGTCTGACGCTTCGCGTCCACCGCAACAGAAGAGCGGATGCCTCGGGGGGAGGCATCCGCTCTTCTTCGTACGCGTGAGGCGCGACTACTTCTTGCCCTGTGCGGCGACCGCGGCGGCGCCGGCGGCGGCGGCCTCGGGGTCGAGGTACTCCCCCGGGCCGAGGGGGACGAGGTTCTCGTCGAGGCGGTAGACCAGCGGGATGCCGGTGGGGATGTTCAGCTCGGCGATGTCGGCGTCGCTGATGCCGTCGAGGTGCTTGACGAGGCCGCGCAGCGAGTTGCCGTGCGCGGTGACGAGCACCGTCTTGCCCGCCTGCAGGTCGGGCACGATGTCGCTGTGCCAATAGGGCAGCATGCGGTCGATCACGAGCTTGAGCGACTCGGTGTCGGGCACCTCGCCGTCGATGCCGGCGTAGCGCGGGTCGCCGATCTGGCTGTACTGGTCGTCCGCGGGCAGCGGCGGCGGCGGCACGTCGAACGAGCGGCGCCACAGCATGAACTGCTCGTTGCCGAACTCCTCGAGGGTCTGAGCCTTGTCCTTGCCCTGCAGCGCACCGTAGTGGCGCTCGTTGAGCCGCCACGAGCGCTTCACCGGGATCCACAGCCGGTCGGCCGCCTCGAGGGCGATGTTCGCGGTCTGGATGGCACGGCTGAGCACCGAGGTGTGCAGCACATCGGGCAGGATGCCGGCGTCGGCGAGCAGTTCGCCGCCGCGTGCGGCCTCGGCCTTGCCCTGGTCGGTCAGGCGGACGTCGACCCAGCCGGTGAACTGGTTGGTCTTGTTCCACTCGCTCTGGCCGTGACGGAGGAGGATCAGCGTGTAGGGCGCGGTCATGCTCCGATGATATCGAGAGCGGATGCCTCGCCACCGCCTGTCGGCGAGCGTCTGGGAACATGGAGTCATGCCCGCCGCCGGATCGCCCGTGGGCCGCGTCACCCGCGGCACGACGGGCACCAATCGCCTGCGGCGGATCGACCGGTGGATCGCCCGACATCCGGCCCTGCGGCGCAGCGACGACCCGCTCGTGGTCGACCTCGGCTATGGCGCGAGCGGCGTGACGGCGCTGGAGCTGCACGCGCGGCTGGTCCGCGTGCGCCCGGACGTGGAGGTGCTCGGGCTCGAGATCGAACCGGCGCGGGTCGATCGTGCACGAGCGCAGCTGGCCGCCGTGCGCGCGGGGGCGACGGCGTTCGCGCCCGACGCGCGGGTGTCGTTCGGGCTCGGGGGCTTCGAGGTGCCCACCGGCGCGCGCCGTCCGGCGGTCATCCGCGCGTTCAACGTGCTGCGGCAGTACGACGAGGCCGATGTCGCGCAGGCGTGGCGCCGCATGGCCGCGCGCATCGCCCCCGGCGGCCTCCTCGTCGAGGGCACGTGCGACGAGATCGGCCGGGTCTGCACGTGGGTCGCGATCGACGCGGACGAGGCGGATGCCGGTGGCCCCGGCCCCCTGCCGCAGACGCTCACCGTGTCGCTGCGACTGGCCGGGCTGGAGCATCCGTCGATCGCCGCGGAGCGGCTGCCCAAGGCCCTCATCCACCGCAACGTGCCGGGAGAGCCCGTGCACGCCTATCTGCGGGCCCTGGATCGTGAGTGGGAACGGGCGGCGGCGGTCGCGCCTTTCGGACCGGTCGCGCGTTGGAGCGCAGCTCTGAAGGCTCTCACCGATGCCGGGTGGCCCCTCCGGGCGCGCAGCCGCTGGCGGCTCGGCGAGGTGACCGTGCCGTGGAGCGCGGTCGCGCCCGGTGGCGGCTGAGCCCGCAGCCTCAGATGCGCGGCACGCTCCCCCGGGCCTCGGCGTCGGGCATCCCGGTCGCCGTCAGCAGGTCGACCGCGAGCGGTCGCATCGCGGCGATGAGGTTCTGGTCGCCGAGGGTGGCGTCGGGCACCATCGCGCCCGGGTCGAGCCGCCCGGCCACCGCCCGCAGCGTCTCGCGCGCGATCGGCTCCAGCGAGATGTCGTGCAGCGACTCCCCGACGAGCTGGGCGCCGCGGGCGAGCTCGCCGAGCACGTCGGCGGCGACCGGCCGGGCGACTCCGTCGTCGACGAGATACACCACCCGCCGGCCGATCACCCGGAGGTTGCGGGTCGCCAGGTCCATCGATCGGCGGATGCGCTCCTCGCGCTCCAGCTCGGAGCGCTGCCGGCGCAGGAACGGCGAGATGCGGGTGATCGCCAGGCCGGACTCCAGCGACGCGCGCCACAGGTCGACGGCGGGCTGCAGACCGCGGGCCTTCTCGAGCCCGCGCGCCGCCCGCAGCGGATCCGCCCGGCGCAGCGCCTGGCCGATGGCACCGCACGCACCGTCGAAGGCGGCGAACAGGGCCGCGCCGTCGCGTGCGGCGGCGCGGCGGGCGTCGCGCGGGATGAGCGCCGTGACCAGGAGGGCGGCGATTCCTCCGACCACGCCGTCGATCAGCCGCAGGAACGGCACCCCCGCCGGGATCACCATCACGATGAGCGACTGGATGGCCGCGGCGATCGCGAAGCTCGCCTGGTCGCTGAGGAACCGCGCCACCGCGAGGGTGAGCCCCAACGCGAGAGCGAGCTGCCACCAGCCCGAGCCCGCGACGAGGAGCAGGAGTTCCGACACCAGGATGCCCACCAGCATCCCCACCACCGTCTCCAGCACGCGCCGCGGACGCGCGTCGCGCACCAGGCCCAGACTCGACACGGTGACGGTCGCGGCCAGCAGCGGCGACGGATGCCCCAGCACCATCGACGAGAAGAGATACGCCGCCGTCGCGGCCACCACGATCTGCACGATCGCGTTCGCGGACCCGTAGACGCGCACGAGACCGCGACGCGGATCCAGCCGCGTCCGCCAGCGGGTGTCGATCACCGCCGTGTCGGTCGGCGGCTCGCGGCGTGCGGTCACGAGGCGATTCTCACGCACTCACGACGCAGGAGCACGCCGCCCGAGCCGGGGCAGACGCGGCACGTTCGCCGCGGCGCCGGCCTCGGGCGGCACCACGACCTCCTGCGCGGCGCTGATCGGTCCGTCCGGGCCGTCGACGACGAGCTCGGCGTCCACGGGCGTGGTGCGCTTGACGACGGCGAGCGCGATCGGCCCGTCCTCGTAGTGCAGCGCCGCCGAGGTGATCGTTCCGATCTCGGCCTCGCCCAGGCGCACGGTCGCACCCCGGGCGGGCAGGCGCGAGCCGCTGCCGTCGAGCTGCAGCGCCACGATCCGCCGCGGCGGGTGCCCGAGGTTGTGCACCTTCGCGACGGTCTCCTGACCGCGGTAGCAGCCCTTGTTCAGGTGCACGGCGGTGCGCAGCCAGTCCAGTTCGTGCGGGATCGCCCGTTCGTCGACCTCGGTCGCCCGCCGCGGACGCCACGCCGCGACGCGGAGCGCCTCGGCCGCCTCCAGCCCCGCGAGGGCGAGATCACCGGTGGCGGCGGCATCCGCCATCGCCGTCATCACCTCCGGCGACACGAGCGTCTCCGTCCAGTCGCGGCGGCGGCCCGGATGCGGGTCGATCGCGGCGTAGCCCCAGCCGCCCGCCGTCACCTCGGGCCACGGGTCGTGCCACACCAGCGAGGTTCCGGCGGGTGCGGAGGCCGGAAGACGGCGGGATGCCGCGGCGGTGCCGCCGACCACGGCGAACTCGTCGCTCGCATCGCGCGGAGCGACGCGCAGGCGGAACCGCATGCGGGCGAGCCAGCTCAGCAGCCCCTCGGCGTCGATCGCATCGACGATGAGCCACGTGGTCTCGCCGTCGTCGAGGACGGAGGCGGCATGCTCGACGCGCCCGTGCGGATCGAGCACGAGCATCTCGGTGCTCACACCGGGCAGCAGCCGCGCGAGCGACTGCGACGTGAGGGAGTCCAACCAGGTCAGCCGGTCCTCGCCGGGCACGGCCAGGACCCGCCGATCGCCCAGCGGTGCGACGGACGTGCCGGCCGCGAGCGCCCGCTGCTCGCCGAGCGGATTGCCGAGGTGACGCAGGCCGGTCTCGTCGACGACCGCGCCGGGGACCCGGGAGAAGACCTCGTGCATCAGTCCACCCGCGCGAGCCGTGCGGAGGCGTGCGAGCCGAGCTCCTGGCCGAGCGCGGCGATGTCCCACGCCCACAGCAGGTGACCGTCGACGAGGCCGTACATGCGCGAGGCGGCGGTGTACTGCTTGGCGCCGGCGGGGCGGGCCACGTAGTCGGTCGACAGGTCGATGCGCGGACCGCGCGCCTGGCCGAGGTAGAGCTCGCTGACGCCGTCGGAGTGGGCCAGCAGCACCTCGAGGTCGAACCCTCCCTCGACGTTGCGCAGGCCCTCGACATCGTCGGCGGTGCGCGCGACCGGCGGTTCGGTGGGCGGCAGCAGGCCGGGCCCGGCATCCTGTCCGGTCGCGGGACGCGAGAGCCGCCAGAAGCCGGTCTCGGCGACCAGTCGCGTCCGGGCGGGCTCGTCCCCCCCGTCGGCCGGCGACAGCAGCCACGCCTCCGCGGAGTAGTTGAGGTAGTCGCCGCCGTCGTGGCTGAAGCTCGCGCGGTAGGCGAACTCGCCCGTCAGGCGCGTCTCGTCGGCGGCGTAGTCGATGACCCCGGTGCCCTCCCAGACTCCGAGGAGCCACGACAGGGGGACGAGGTCGGCGGGCAGGTCGGTCGGCAGATCGAACACGACACCGCCCCGATCAGCGCTGGCCGCGGTAGAGGTTCCAGACGACGGCACCGGAGACGAACAGGATCGCAAGCGACGCGAGCGCCAGGAGTCCCACGAAGAAGAGTTCGAGTGCGACGATGTCCATGCGAAAAGCCTACCGCGCGTCAGCGGGGAACGATCGCCGCGAGGCCGAACCCCGCGCTGATGACCCCGAGGACGAGGAGCGCTCCCAGGATGCCGGCCGCGACGCGCTCGGTGAAGCCCTGCGAGCGGCCGAACCAGAGCTGGATGCCGAACGACAGCAGCAGGCATCCGCCCAGCCCCACGATCAGCCAGGCGCCTCGCCACACCGCCGGCACGGCGACGCCGACGACCACACCGATCACGGCCGCGACGACCCACACGGCGACGACGCCGCCGAAGGTGCGCTTCGGTGCGAGTTCAGAGGTGGTCACCGCTCCATCATCGCTCACCCGCTCCCGGGACGCGACCGGGGGTGCTGTCGCGCCGTCGTAAACTGTCCCCAACGGCGCGCCCGTCCGCGCCGGAAGGACGGCTCTTCTTGGCACAGCTTCTCGTTCTGAGCTCCTCCCCGGGGGGCGAGCCCGTCCTGCCTGCCCTCGAGCTGTTGAGCCACCGCGTGCGCCAGATCCCCGCCGAGCCGGCACAGCTGGTGAACGCCCCGAGCGCCGAGGTGATCTTCGTCGACGCCCGCACCGACCTCGTCGGCGCGAAGTCGCTGTGCAAGATCCTCAACACCACCGGGCTCGACGCGCCGCTGATGCTCGTCGTCACCGAGGGGGGCTTGGCCGCCGTCTCCACCGACTGGGGCGTCGACGACGTGATCCTCGTCACGGCGGGCCCCGCCGAGGTCGATGCGCGGGTGCGACTCGCGATCGGCCGGCAGAGCGCGGCGCAGACGTCCACCCGCGTGCAGACCTCCGGCATCACGATCGACGAGGCTTCCTACTCCGCGAAGGTGCACGGCAAACCGCTCGACCTCACCTACAAGGAGTTCCAGCTGCTGCACTTCCTCGCGACGCATCCCTCCCGGGTGTTCACGCGCGAGCAGCTGCTCAGCGAGGTGTGGGGCTACGACTACTTCGGCGGCACCCGCACCGTCGACGTGCACGTGCGTCGTCTGCGCGCCAAGCTCGGCGACCTCGAGCAGCTCATCGGTACCGTGCGCAACGTCGGCTACCGGTTCAACGTCTACGAGGACGACCAGCTCGCGGCGCCCTCGGCGCGCCCGTAGCCCGGTCGCCGTTCACCCGAGTGACACGCGGCCCTGCAATGATGTGGGGATGATCGACCACGACGTGCTCGACGCCGGTCTCGGCGACGCCGACGACGACGACTTCGACGAAGCGGTGGAAGCCGCCGACGCGCAGCTCCCCGAGAACCGGTACCTCGATCGGGAGATCAGCTGGCTCTCGTTCAACCGGCGCGTGCTGGAGCTGGCCGAGGACCCGACGCTCCCCCTCATCGAGCGCGCGAACTTCCTGGCGATCTTCGCCAGCAACCTCGACGAGTTCTTCATGGTGCGCGTCGCGGGTCTCAAGCGCCGCATCAACACCGGACTCGCGGTTCCGACGAACGTCGGACGCGCTCCGCAGGACGTCCTGGCCGACATCTCCGCCGACGCGCACCGGCTGCAGATGCGACACGCGGATGCCTGGACCACCCTCGTGCGTCCGGCCCTGGCCGACGCGGGCATCGAGGTGTCGTCGTGGGGCGAGCTGTCCGCCCCGGAGCAGGAGCGGCTGTCGGAGTACTTCCAGGCGCAGGTGTTCCCGGTGCTCATGCCGCTGGCCGTCGACCCCGCGCATCCGTTCCCCTATATCTCCGGACTCTCGCTGAACCTGGCGATCCGCATCCGCAACGCCCGCACCGGTCGCCAAGAGTTCGCCCGCCTCAAAGTGCCGCCGATGCTGCCGCGGCTGGTCGAGGTGCCCCACGACCCCGATACCGACACCATCCGATACCTCCCCCTCGAGGACCTGATCTCCAACCACCTGGGCGATCTGTTCCCGGGCATGGAGATCCTCGACCACCACACGTTCCGCCTGACGCGCAACGAGGACGTGGCCATCGAGGAGGACGAGACCGAGAACCTCATCCAGGCGCTCGAGGCCGAGCTGCTGCGCCGCCGGTTCGGGCCGCCCATCCGGCTCGAGGTCACCGACGACATGGACGACGTGACCCTCGACCTGCTGATCAGCGAGCTGTCGATCACGGCGCAGGAGGTCTACCGGCTTCCCGGACTGCTCGATCTGCGCGGTCTGTTCGAGCTCGGCCGCATCGACCGCCCCGAGCTGAAGTACCCGCGCCACGTGCCGAAGACGGCGGTGCCGTTCCAGCCGCCGGAGCAGAACGGCCGCGCCGACGTGTTCGCGGCGATCCGCAGCGCGGACGTGCTCGTGCATCACCCGTACGAGTCTTTCGCCACGAGCGTGCAGGCGTTCCTGGAGCAGGCCGCCCGCGACCCGCACGTGCTGGCCATCAAGCAGACGCTGTACCGCACCTCCGGCGACAGCCCGATCGTGCAGGCCCTCATCGACGCCGCCGAGTCGGGCAAGCAGGTGCTCGCCCTCGTCGAGGTGAAGGCGCGCTTCGACGAGGCGGCCAACATCGTCTGGGCCCGCAAGCTCGAGAAGGCCGGCGTGCACGTCGTCTACGGACTCGTCGGATTGAAGACGCACTGCAAGCTGGCGCTCGTCATCCGCGAGGAGGACGGCGTGCTGCGCCACTACAGCCACGTCGGCACGGGCAACTACAACCCCAAGACGAGCCGCATCTACGAGGACTTCGGGCTGTTCACCGTCGACGACCAGGTCGGCCGCGACCTCACCCGCCTGTTCAACGAGCTGTCCGGCTACGCGATCGAGAAGAAGTTCAAGCGGCTCCTGGTCGCCCCCCTGCACCTGCGCAAGGGCCTGCTGCGGGCGATCGACGACGAGCGTCGACACGCGCTGGCCGGCAGGCCGGCGCGCATCCGCATCAAGGTCAACTCGATGGTCGACGAGCAGATCATCGACGCGCTGTACCGGGCGAGCCAGGCCGGTGTGCGGGTGCAGGTGTGGGTGCGCGGCATCTGCTCGCTCAAGCCCGGCATCCCGGGGATGAGCGAGAACATCACCGTGCGCAGCATCCTGGGTCGCTATCTCGAGCACTCGCGCATCTTCGCGTTCGACGACGACGGCGATCCGCACGTCTACATCGGCAGTGCCGACATGATGCACCGCAACCTCGACCGCCGCGTCGAGGCGCTCGTGCGCGTCGTCGCGCCCGCCCACGTCAAGGAGCTCACCGACCTGTTCGACCTCGCCATGGCCGAAACGACCAGCTCGTGGTGGCTCGGCTCGGACGGCGAGTGGACCCGGCACAGCACCGGCGAGGACGGCGCACCGCTGATCGACCTGCAGGAGCGCACCATGGCCACCGTCCAGCGGCGCCGTCGCGCGCGGGCGGTGCGATGACCGAGACCGCGGTCTACGCCGCCGGAGGGGTCGTCTGGCGTGTCGTGGAGGGCAAGCTGATGGTGCTCGCGATCCATCGCACCGCCTATGCCGACGTGACCCTGCCCAAGGGCAAGGTCGACCCCGGCGAGACGCTCGCCGAGACGGCGGTGCGCGAGATCTTCGAGGAGACAGGGATCCGGGTGCGCCTCGGCATCCCGGTCGGCATCTCCCGCTATCGCACCCCCAGCCGTCGACAGAAGATCGTGCACTACTGGGCCGCGCACGCCACCGACGACGCGATCCGCGCCTCGGCGTTCGTGCCCAACCGCGAGATCGCCGCGCTGGAATGGATCACGCCGAAGAAGGCGCTCACCCACCTCAGCTACCCCGTCGACGTGGAGATCATCGAGAACTTCCTGCGGTTCGTCGACGACGGGATCCTCGAGACCTTCCCGATCGTCGTGCTGCGGCACGCGAAGGCGACGGCGAGGGAGAACTGGAAGGGTGCGGATGCCGCGCGCCCCCTGACCGATCGCGGCGCCCGCGAGGCTCAGGCCGTCGTGGGTCCGCTGTCGGCGTTCGGCGTGCGCAAGATCATCTCCAGCGACGCCGTGCGGTGCGTGAGCACGGTCACCCCCCTGGCCGCGGCGCTCGGCCGCCGGATCACGCAGACCGCGCTGCTCAGCCAGGACGCGTGGGAGGCGGGCGAATCCGACGCCCGCGCCGTCGTGGGCAAGCGCGTGCGCTCGGGCAAGCCCGCGGTGCTGTGCAGCCACGGACCGGTGCTGCCCGACATCCTGCACGAGCTCGCGCTCGCCACCGGCACCCTCCGCGGGTCGTATCTCGGCAGCGCCTCGGCGCTGGAGACGGGCTCATTCTCGGTGGTGCATCTGTCGTCGACGAATCCCGGCTCGGGCATCGTGGCCATCGAAACCCACGATCCCAAGCCCTGACGCACACGTGAGGCGCACAGCGGCCGTTCACCTCTCGTTCACCTTCACTGCGCACGCGCTTAAGAGTCCCTGTCTACCTTCGAGGCGAGCCCTGCACCGGGCTTCATACCCCGAACTGTGAAGGATTCACCCTGTGAAGATCTCCCGCATCGCCACTCTCGGCGCTGTCGCAGCCGTCGCGGCGCTCACGCTCGCCGGCTGCGCCGGCGGCAGCACCGGTGGCAGCACCACCGCGCCGTCCGGCTCCGCCTCCTCCGGCTCCGCGGCCGTGGACTACAAGGTCGACGCCAGCCTGACCGGCACGATCACCGCCGGTGGCTCCAGCGCCCAGGCCAACGCGCAGGCCGCATGGACCAGCGCCTACAACGCCCAGGTCAAGGGCGTGACCGTCAACTACGACAAGTCGCAGGGCTCCGGCGGCGGCGTCACCAACTTCCTCAGCGGTGCATACGACTTCGCCGGCTCCGACTCGCCCCTGAAGGCCGACCAGACCACCCAGTCGGCGGCGCTGTGCACCGAGGGCGGCCTGAACATCCCCGTCTACCTCGACGGCGTCGCGATCATCTTCAACATCCCCGGCGTGACCGACCTCAAGCTCTCGGGCTCGACGATCGCGAAGATCTTCAACCTGCAGATCACCGACTGGTCCGACCCGGCCATCACCAAGGACAACGGCACCGCCCTCGCGGCCGGCGCCATCACGACGGTCGCGCGCTCGGACGGCTCGGGCACCACGCAGAACCTGACCAACTACTTCGCCGCCACGCAGGCCGCGGACTGGCCCTACCCGGCCGCCAACTCGTGGCCGGTCACCGGCAACGTCTCGGCGCAGAAGGGCGGCTCGGGCGTGGTCAACACGGTCAAGTCCGGCACCGGCACCATCGGCTACGCCGACCACTCGGCCATCGGCGACCTGGCCTCGGTCGCGATCATCCAGAGCGGCAAGGCGCTGAAGTTCTCGCCCGCCGCCGTCACGGCGACCTTCGAGGCCGCTGCGGTCGACGCGTCCAACGGCATCAAGGGCGACCTGTCGAAGAAGTTCGACTACACCAAGCTGACCGCCGACACCTACCCGATCCCGCTGGCGTCGTACGCGATCCTGTGCTCGACGTTCAAGGACGCCGCGCAGGCCAAGCTCGCGAAGGACTACCTGTCGTTCGTGACCAGCACCGCCGGCCAGGCCGTCGCGGCCAAGAACGCCGGCTCGGCGCCGCTTCCGGACTCGGTCCTGAAGGCCGCGCAGACGACGCTCGCAGCCATCAAGTAACACCTGCTGAATCCCCGTCCGCCCCGTCCGAGCACGTCTCGGGCGGGGCGGGCTGGGCCGGACCTCCGAACCCGCATCGGATGCCCGGCCGAGCCCGAACCCCGGGACGACATCTGAACCCGAAACATCATCTCCCCCGCCGAACGAGGAGCTCCCGTGCCGATGCGCCACCCGCAGGAATGCGATGACTGACACGACCGCCGCCCCGAGAACCGGCGGGCCCACGCGCGGTCGCGCCAAGCGCCGTGCCGGTGACACCACCTTCCTCGGCCTGTCCACGACCGCCGCCGTCTCGATCCTCGTGATCCTGGCGGGTGTCGCCATCTTCCTGATCATCCAGGGCATGCCGGCGATCACCGCCAACTGGACCGAGAACCCCTCGCTCAACGTCATCCAGAACCCGGCCCAGGTGCCGTGGGGAAGCTTCTGGGAGTACGTCGCACCGCTGCTGTGGGGCAGCATCTGGTCGGCGTTCATCGCGATGATCCTGGGGGCGCCCGTCGCCATCGGCATCGCGCTGTTCATCTCGCACTACGCGCCGCGCCGCATCGCCGGCGCGCTGGGCTACGTCGTCGACCTGCTCGCCGCCGTGCCGTCGATCGTGTTCGGCCTCTGGGGCATCATGGTCATCCGCCCCCTCCTGCTGCCGCTGTCGCACTTCCTCAACGACTACCTCGGCTGGATCCCGCTGTTCGAGGGCCCGGTCTCCTCGACGGGCTCGACGATGCTCGCCGGCGGTCTGGTGCTCGCGGTCATGATCCTTCCGATCGTCACCTCGATCACCCGTGAGATCTTCCTGCAGACGCCGCGTCTGCACGAGGAGGCGGCGCTCGCGCTCGGCGCCACCCGGTGGGAGATGATCCGCCTCTCAGTGCTGCCGTACGCCCGCAGCGGCATGGTGTCCGCCACGCTGCTGGGCCTCGGCCGTGCCCTCGGCGAGACGATGGCCATCGCGCTCATCATCTCCCCCTCGCTGATCTTCTCCGTCAAGCTGCTCACCGACGGCTACAACTCGCAGACCATCGCCGCCAACATCGCCCTGAACTTCCCGATCTCCGACGAGATGCAGCGCTCCGCCCTGGTGGGCACCGGCCTCATGCTCTTCGTGATCTCGTTCGGAGTGAACATGCTCGCCCGCTACCTGGTGGCCGCCTCGGGCCCGAAGGCCGACAAGCGTTCGAAGGGGAAGAAGGCGTGAGCGCCCAGACCACCTCCGCCAAGCCCTCCCCGCCGGTCACCCTGACCAGCGGCCAGCTGCCCCGGTGGATCGAGCCGGTCGCGCTCGTCGCCGTCGCGGCCGTCATCGCCGCCGTGCTGCTCCTGCTGGCGCGCGACCTCAACATCGGCGTGTGGCTGTTCCTCACCGCGATCGCCTACCTGGTCGTGATCGGCGTGGGATCGTCGATCGTCGAGAACCGGCGCAAGGCCACCGACCGCGTCGTGCGGGGACTCGTGATCTGCGCGTTCGTGCTCGCGGTCATCCCGCTGGTCTCGACCCTGGTGACCGTGGTCGTCCAGGGTGCCGCCGTGCTCGACTGGAGCTTCATCTTCAGCGTCGGCGGCAACCAGTTCAACCAGGACACCCTCGAGGTCACCAACACCCCGGGCGCCTGGCAGGCCGTCGTCGGAACGCTCATCATCACCGGCATCGCCACCGTCATCTCGGTGCCGATCGGCATCCTGACGGCGATCTACCTCGTCGAGTACGCGCAGCCGAACAACCCGCTGCGCCGCGCGATCACCTTCCTCGTGGACGTGATGACCGGCATCCCCTCGATCGTCGCGGGTCTGTTCGCGTTCTCGCTGTTCAGCCTCATCGTCGGTCCGAAGGCGTTCAGCGGGTTCTCGGCGGCGATCGCCCTGTGCGTGCTGATGATCCCGATCGTGGTGCGCTCCACGGAGGAGATGCTGCGCCTGGTGCCCAGTGAGCTGCGCGAGGCCTCGTTCGCACTCGGCGTGCCGCGTGCGCAGACCATCATCCGCGTGGTGCTGCGCACCGCCGCGAGCGGCATCGTCACGGGCGTGGTGCTCGCGATCGCCCGCATCGTCGGCGAGACCGCGCCGATCTTCATCGCGGCCAGCTTCACCGACGCCCTGAACACCAACCCGTTCTCCGACCCGATGCAGACGCTCGCGGTCATGGCGTACACGAACTACAGCTTCCCCGGAACGGACATCTCCGCCAGCCAGGCGCAGGCCTGGGGCGCGGCGCTCCTCCTGGTGATCCTCGTCGTGATCTTCAATCTCATCGCCCGCATCGTCGCGACCGTGTTCGCGCCGAAGAGCCGCTAGCAAGGAAGGCACCGCGCGTGTCCAAGAGCATCGAAGTCAACAACCTCAACGTCTACTACGGCAACTTCCTGGCGGTCGAAGGCGTGTCCATGGACATCGCCCCGCGCTCGGTGACGGCGTTCATCGGCCCCTCCGGCTGCGGCAAGTCGACCTTCCTGCGCACGCTCAACCGCATGCACGAGGTCATCCCCAACGCTCACGTCGAGGGCGAGGTGCTCATCGACGGCGACAACCTGTACGGTCCGGGCGTGGACCCGGTGCTCGTGCGCCGTCAGGTGGGCATGGTCTTCCAGCGGCCGAACCCGTTCCCGACGATGTCGATCAAGGAGAACGTGCTGGCCGGGGTACGCCTCAACAACAAGCGCATCTCCAAGTCCGACGCCGACGCGCTGGTGGAGCGTTCGCTGCAGGGCGCGAACCTGTGGAACGAGGTCAAGGACCGCCTCGACAAGCCGGGAGCCGGCCTCTCCGGCGGTCAGCAGCAGCGTCTGTGCATCGCCCGCGCCATCGCGGTGTCGCCGCAGGTGCTGCTCATGGACGAGCCCTGCTCGGCCCTCGACCCGATCTCGACGTACGCGATCGAGGAGCTGATCGGCGAGCTGAAGAGCGAGTACACGATCGTGATCGTGACCCACAACATGCAGCAGGCCTCGCGCGTGTCCGACAAGACGGCGTTCTTCAACATCGCCGGCACCGGCAAGCCCGGCAAGCTCATCGAGTACAACGACACCGCGTCGATCTTCACGTCGCCGTCCGTGCAGGCCACCGAGGACTACGTCTCGGGGCGCTTCGGATGATCTGAGTCACTCGCACGGATGAGGAGAGCGGATGCTGCGGCATCCGCTCTCCTCATCGTTTCGGCCGTTCAGTCGCGGGGGCCGAGGAGGTACTCGTTCATCCGGCGCGTGAGGTCGGCGTCGACGGGGATCGCGGCGCCGTCGACGGAGACGACGGGGGCGGCCAGCCGCACGCTGGAGACCAGCCACGCGGCATCCGCCCGAGGGAGTGCCGAGGCGGGCACGTCGCGGTACTCCGTCACCAGACCCTGCGCATCGAGCCAGGCGAACGCGCTCATCTGCGTCGTCCCGCGGAGGATCGAGCCCGTGGGGGCGGGCGTGACGAACAGGTCGCCGATCCGCAGGATCACCGACGCGGTCGGCGCCTCGAACAGCATGCCGTCGCTGGAGACGAAGACGGCGTCGTCGGCGCCACGGCGCTTCGCCTCGCGGATGGCCGCCATGTTGACCGCGTACGAGAGGGTCTTGGCGCCCAGCAGCAGCCACGGCGCCCGCGCGGCGGCGGCGCTGTCGATGCCGCGATCGAGCGTGACCACCCGCACGCCGTCGACGCGCACTCGCGAGTTGTCGGCGGCGGGAGCGGCGGTCACCCACGCCGTCGGGGCGGGCCCGTGCTCGACGCCGCGGCTGAGGATGAGCTTGATGACCGCCTCCCCCGCTCCGCAGCGGTCTGCGGCGAGGGCGATCGCCTCGCGCCACTGCGCGAGGTGCGGGACGGGCAGGTCGCAGATCGCGGCAGAGTGGGCGAGCCGCTCGAGATGCGGCTCGACCTCCTGCGCGTGACCGTCGACGACGCCGATCGACTCGAAGATGCCGTCGCCGCGCTGCGTGCTCAGCTCGCCCACGCTCAACGCAGGAGCGGCCGGATCGACCTCGGTGAACGTGTCGGCGAACGACGTGCGGGGATCGTCGGATGCCGCGGGGTCGAGCATCACTGCGAAGTGCCAGGCCATGGCACCGAGCCTAGGTCCCGCACGCCGGGAATGCCCCGCGGGTGCGTTCGGTTACTATTGATCAGCCGGGCCGCAGTAACCCCGGGCTCCATCTTCTGCCGCTGTGAGCGGCCTTGCGCCGAGAGGCGTTCTGCGGCCCGGCACCATCATGTCCGGGCGCGTGTGAGGCGAGTGCCGGGCTCAGGACAGCGCGTCGCGTCGCCAGAGGCTCGCGCACGCCGTCAGATCCGCCGCGTACGTCGCGAGCCGGAGCGCCCGTGTCGTGAGGGCGGAGGCGCGGTCGGATTCGGTCGCCTCGTAGTCGTCGGCGACGTGGCTCGCCCCGGCCGCCTGCACGCGCGCGAAGGCCGCCGCCCGCTCCAGCGCGATCGCGAAGTCGCCCTGGAAGACCCCTCGCAGGATCGTGTCGATCAGCGCGACGAGCTCGTCGGGGCTCGCCGGTGTGGGCGCGCCCGCCACGAGAGGGTCCACCGAGTCGATCTCCACGCGACCCCGCTCGTACAGCAGAGCGGCCGTCTGCGGATCGTCGTGGATCATCAGCTGCAGGAGGTACAGCCGCCACAGCGCCCCCGGGAGCGTGCGGGCCGGTGACCGCGACCACAGCTCGGCGATGTCGTCGATCCCGTGCGCGTCGGTGAACGACACCAAGCGCTCCACGACGCCGTCGGAGGGCTCTTCGCGCACCCGTGCGACGAGGGCGCGCGCCGTGCTGTGCGCGACCCGCGAGATCTCGGCGGGGTCGTCGTCGGCGAAGAGGCGGTCGAAGAGCTCCGCCGGCCGACGCACCGGCTTGTGGAAGTCCCGGGATCCGTCGCTCATGCTCCCAGGCTACCCGCGACGACTTTCGCGCAGGCCGTCCGCCGGGGGTCTCAGCCGGCCTGGTTGATGCGCACGAGGTTGCCGGCCGGGTCGCGGAACGCGCAGTCCCGAGGCCCCCAGGACTGCTCGATCGGCTCCTGCATCACCTCGGCGCCGGAGGTGCGCAGCCGCTCGAATGTGGCGTCGAGGTCGTCGGTGTAGAACACGTACGGACCGGGGCCGACGCCCTTCACCACAAGCCGCTCCAGCGCGTCGCCGTCGTCCGGCGAGCGACCGGCGCCCGGGTCGGAGAGCACGACCGCGAGGCCCGGCTGACCCGAGAACCCGAAGCTCACCCAGCGGTGACCGTCGTAGCCCACGTCGTTGACCACCTCGAGTCCGAGACCGTCGCGATAGAAGGGGATCGCCGCCTCGACGTCGTCGACGGTGATGGGGCAGTAGGCGAGAGAGATGTTCGGCATGCCCTCACGCTACGACGACCGCCGCGCGGCGCGCTTCTCGAATCCTGCTCGGTTCGGCCACCGCTCAGGCGTAGCGCGTGGGCCGCGTGAGGATCATCGCCACGCACGCCGGCATCGCCTCGTCGACGTCGTGCTCCCGCGCGCGGTAGGCGCTCGGGGTCTCCCCCGTGATCTCGGTGAACGACGAGCTGAACGAGCCGAGGGATGTCGCCCCCACGGCGATGCAGGCATCCGTCACCGTCGTCCCGGCGCGCAGCAGAGCCATCGCCCGCTCGATCCGCCGCGTCATCAGATAGGCGTAAGGCGTCTCACCGTAGGCCGCTTTGAACTCGCGGGAGAAATGCGCGGGCGACATCAGCGCCTTCGCCGCCATCGTGGGCACGTCGAGAGGCAGTGCGTAATCGCGGTCCATCAGATCGCGCGCGCGGCGCAGGTGCACGAGAGACGCCGACGAGGGGGACGAGGATGCCACACCGCCACGCTACCGGGAGCGCCGGACGACGACCGGCTCAGGCGGTGGGGATGCGTACGATCGGCGTCGTCGTCGGCTGTCCGTCGGGCGAGCCGCCGGCGGCCTCGACGGTGACGGCGATGACGTCCCCGGCGTGCATGTCGCCGGTGAGCTCCGCGGAGGCGTGCCCCCGGGAGTCCGTGGTGAAGACCCCCGCCGACACGGCCGAGCCGTTGCGGAGGAACCACATCTCGTAGGCCTGGTCGGAGGCGACGACGGGCAGACCGTCGGTGACGAGGACGGCCTTGCCCAGCGACGGCGACCAGTGCGCGGTGGCCGCTCCGCCGTTGTCGAGGGCGACTTTGGCGGTCTGCGCGTCGGAGGCGGACGTGATCTGGTCGAGCGCGACGATCTCCACGGGGCGGTTGAGCTGCTGCCCGACGATGACGGCTCCGAAGCCGAGGCCGAGGAGCAGCACGAACGAGGCGGCGAGGGCGAAGAGACCTCGCGTCCAGTTGCGGCGGGTGATCGCCTGCACGGCGGTGGTGTCGAGCGGCGGCTCTCCGGAGGCATCCGTCGCCGGCGGATCTGCGGGGATGAGGGTGAGCGCGTCGGGAGGCAGGACGGCTGCGACCGACGCCGGAATCTCGGGGAGCGGAGGCGGGGGCACCTGCGCGACGGGAGTCGTCGAGTCGGCCGTGTCGCCCTGCGGGAGCGCGGCGATGCGGCCGAGCAGTTCGGAGCGCAGCGTGAGCGGCGGCGAGACCTCGGCGACGCCTCCTGCCAGCGACGCAGCGGCAGCCTCGTCGTCGTCGACGATCGCGGACCATTCGGGATGCACCGCGAGCGCATCGCGGTACAGCGCCTCGTCGTCGGGCGACAGCGCGTTCAGCGCATGGCCGGCCGCCAGTTCGGCGAAGTCCTTCTCGTTCACGTCGTCACCCCCATCTCTGTCCTCAGGCGCGACAGTCCGTCGCGCATTCTCGTCTTGATCGTCCCCAGTGGAGCGCCCACCAGCGCCGCGATCTCGCTCTGGCTGTACCCCCCGAAATACGCGAGCGTGATGGCTTCACGCTGCGCTTCCGGAAGCACGCCCAGAGCCTTGGCGACGCGTCGTCCTTCGATCTTCAGTTCCACCTGCTCGGCGACGCTGTCGTGTGCGACGTCGAGATCTCGGAATCCGGCACGGACGTCCCGATCACTCGACGCCTGCGACGATCGCACGCGATCGACGGCCCGACGATGAGCGATCGTGAGTATCCACGACCTTCCTTGGCCTCTGTTCGGAGCGAACTTGGCTGCGGATTGCCAGATCTCGAGGAAGACCTCCTGCAGCACCTCTTCGCTCTGCGACCGATCCACCAGAACGCGCAGGATGAGGCCGAACACGCGCGGGGAGAGCAGGTCGTACAGGCGGGCGAACGCGTTCTGATCGCCACCGGCGACGCGCACGAGCAGTTCGCCCGCGTGGTCCACGGACGCGCTTCCGTCATCCGGAACGTCCAGACCATCGATCACCACTCCCCCAGCATGCCCTATAGAGGGGTTTCCGACCGTTCAGCACGGCGCTCTTGACATCGATCGCGGGAATGTCCCATCCGTTCGCGGAAGGGTTCCGAACAGCATTCGTACCCGCTGAACGAGCGGGTAACCCCCGCACCGGGGTCCTATCCACGCCGATCCAGACGGGTCGCACAGGAGGAATCATGTCACGCACCACACGCCTCACCGCGGGGCTCTCGCTCGCCTTCGCGGCCGTCCTCGCGCTCAGCGCCTGCAGCATGGGCAGCACCTCTGCCGGCGGCTCGAGCAGCGCCCCCACCACGGCTCCGACGCAGAGCAGCGCCCCCGCCATGTCCGCCGACCCCGCCGCCGACCTCGTGGGTCCGGGCTGCGCCGACTACGCCAAGGCCGTCCCGTCGGGCGCCGGCTCCGTCGCCGGCATGTCCGCCGACCCGGTCGCGGTCGCGGCATCCAACAATCCGCTCCTCACCACCCTGGTCGCTGCGGTGAGCGGCAAGCTCAACCCGCAGGTCGACCTCGTCAGCACGCTGAACGGCAGCGAGTTCACCGTCTTCGCTCCCGTCGACACCGCGTTCGCCAAGATCCCGGCCGCGACGATCGACACCCTGAAGACCGACTCGGCCACGCTGCAGAAGATCCTCACGTACCACGTGGTGCCCGGTCAGATCGCTCCGGACAAGATCGCCGGCATGCACAAGACCGTCGAGGGCGGCTCGCTCGAGGTCACCGGCAGCGGCAACAGCCTGATGGTCAACGGCTCCGCTGCTGTGATCTGCGGTGGAGTCCACACCGCCAACGCCACCGTGTACCTCATCGACACGGTGCTGATGCCCCCGGCTCAGTGAGCCGGAACGTGTTGCGGCACCGGGGGGCTGCCCGCAATACGTGAGTGAAAGCGACCGCCGATGTCTCGAAAGAGGCACCGGCGGTCGCTTCTTTCGTGTGCGTGGCAGTGCGAGAGCCACGCAGGAGCGCACGAAAAGCGGATGCCTCCTCCCCCGGTAGGCTGGATGGACAGGGGCCTCTAGCTCAGTCGGTAGAGCATCGGACTTTTAATCCGCGGGTCGTGGGTTCGAGCCCCACGGGGCCCACTCGCGTCGAAAGGCGGCGCGGAGCGTCGCGTCTCGACGCGAATGCGCTCTCGTGTCGTCGAGAACCCGCCATCTCGAGCAGAGCTTCGAGCCCCACGGGGCCCACCCCGACATCACTTCGCTGTGAAGACGTCTCCGGTCAACAGTCCGGTCGCGCGCAGCGGACCGGCGTTCTTCGGGTCGATCGTGCACGCGGCGAGGCTCGCGATGCACGCGTCGAACGAGGCATCCGTCGGCACCGTCCCGAGCAGCTGCACCTGGTCGAATACGAACGGCAGACCGTTCGAAGCGAGCGGCAGCGGCGAGTCCATGACGTGGAAGTGCAGATGCGGCGAGTCGGAGTTGCCCGAGTTGCCGAGCCTGCCGAGCACATCGCCGCGCGTGAGCTGCCTGCCCACGGTCAGTCCGAGCGGGTTGCCCGGCTGCAGGTGGGCGTAGAACGCGTAGCGACCGCCGCCGATCGACTGCACGACGTAGTTGCCGCCGTACTCGTCCAGCGTGAGGCCGGTCGGGTTGGCGCCGGGCTTCTGCTCCGGCCGGTCGCTCGTCATCGCCACGACGGGCCCGTCGGCGACCGCATGGATGTCGGCGCCCTCGTACGGATAGCTGGCGAGATCGTCGACCGGTCCGGTCGCGATACGCCCGTCGGCGGTGAGCTGCACGGCGTCGATCGCGAACCGCTCCGGGGCGAAGATGCGCCCGTTGATGGGGTTGAGCGCGAGCCGGTGCGGCGTCATCCCGCAGCAGCCGTTCCCGTCGAACCAGCGCTCGCCCCGCAGCGGCGAGCTGATCACCACCGGATCCTCGGTCGACACTCCGACGTCGCCCACGGTCTCGGTCATGGGCGACGAGAACACCGGCTCGACGGCACGCGTCGCGGTGAGCGTGATCGCGTGGCTGAGACGCCCCGGCACCCGCGCGCCGGCGAGGATCGCGACATCCAGGACCACGGTGCCCTGCTGTCCCGGACCGAGCGTGCGCGTCGGCCCGGTGCCCGAGCGCACCACCATCCGCGCGGTGAGGTCGTCGCCGGCCAGCGTGAGTACGGCGTCGGAACCGGAGCGCACCTCCAGCACGTCGAGCGTCACGTCCTGCGACAGGGCGTTGGTGACGACGAGCTCGTACGCCAGGTGGGTGGCGCCGTCGGTGGATGCCACGGGCACGGGCGGAGCGAGCACGGAGGCGAGGATCGGGGTGAACTGCTCCCCGGCCCCGGCCGTGGGCGTCGGCGACGCGGTCGGTGCGGCGGTGCCCGACGAGGACGGTGCGGGCACGGGGAAGAACGAGCAGGCGCTGAGGGTCAGCGCGGCGAGAGCGAGGCTCTCCGTGAGTTCGCAGATCGGTTCGCTGGGGACGAGGTCCGGTCAATCGCCACTGGGGGAGGCGACGAACCACACGGGAGCTGTGAGCAATCTTACGCATGTGCACAATGTTCCGCATGTCCCCTCTTCGGGGGACAAATTCCGAACGCCGTTCAGGAAGTCCTCAGCGCAGCCTCAGCACCGGCTCAGTAGAGCAGGATCTGCTTCGTCTGGGGAGCCGCGACGCCGCCGATCTCCACCGACAGATGGTACGACGCTCCGCCTCCGGGCGCACGCTGACGGTCCGTCGCGGTGCACGAGTCGACGGACGAGCGCGTGCGATCCCACGCGATCGGCGTCGCGCTGGTCACCGACTGGCCGGCGGCGAGCAGCACGATCATGTCGCTCGGCTGCGTCTGGCAGTCGGTCGAGCGCCACCACACGTCGTTGCCGCTCTTGATCGTGAACTTCTGCGTCGAGGTGCCCACATTGAGGGTGCAGCCGGTCGCGCTCGTGTTGGTGAGCGTGATCGACAGCTGCGGGTTCTGACCCGACGCGTACGTGTCCTGGTCGGTGACCGCCTGCACGGCGAGGGCGGCCGCCTTGCACGGCTCGGCCGTCGGCGTCAGCGAGGGCTGGGCGCCCGCGGCCGGCGGCGCCGCCGTCGATGGGGCGGCCGATGCCGAGGGCATCGCCCCCTCGGCAGGCAGCGGGTTCGCGTCGGGCGCGGTCGTGGGCCCCGAGGTCACGGGCGCCGTCGGCGCGGGAGCGGGCGTCGAGGCGGTCGGCACCGGAGCGCTCACCGGCTGCGCGGCGAGGGCCCGCCACGGCTGCGCGACGAGGAGCCACACCACCGCGGCCACGACCGCGATCGCGGCGAGCAGCACCACGAGCCTCCGCCGCCGGTAGACGGCGGCGGAGTGCCGTCGTCGGCGCGGTGCGGTGGTGGCCATGGCCCCAGGGTAGGTCGACGTCGCGCGTGCGCCCCGACGGCGCGCCCCGGACCCCGGGGTTCACGGGCGCCGCTCAGAGGTGCTTGAGCATGCGGGTGTTGCCGAGGGTGTTCGGCTTCACGTGGGCGAGGTCGAGGAACTCGGCCACGCCCTCGTCGGGGCTGCGCACGAGCTGCGAGTACACGTCGGCGTCGACGACCTGCTCGCCGATCGGCGCGAAGCCGCGGCGGGTGAAGAAGTCCACCTCGAACGTGAGGCAGAACAGCCGTGACAGCCCCAGGCGCCGCGCCCGCTCCTCGAGCCCGTCGACGACCGCGCGTCCCACGCCGTGGTGCAGCCATCCGTCGGCGACGATCAGGGTGCGCACCTCGCCGATGTCCTCCCAGATCACGTGCAGGGCGCCGCAGCCGATGACCACGCCGTCGGCGTCCTCGGCGACGAGGAACTCCTGTACGGCCTCGAACAGCACGACCGGATCCTTGCCGAGCAGGATGCGTCGCTGCACGAACGGCTCCAGCAGCCCCTGGATGGCCCGCACGTCGGCGGTGCGGGCCGGCCGCACGGTGAAACTGCTCATCCCCCCAGCCTACGACCGGCCCTAGTCCCGCGCGGTCCTGCGCGGTCCCGTGTCCGGGTCGCGGGGATCGGCCCAGGGGCGGAGCGGATGCCGGGGAGCGGTCCGCCGGCCGTCCGATCTCCGGATCCCGGACCCGCCGCGCGAGGGACGGGAACGACGGAGGGACGGATGCCGCAGCATCCGTCCCTCCGTGTCGTCTCGGTCGTCGAGCGTGTCGAGGCGTCAGCCTCCCGCGACGATGTCGGGCGTCGCGGTGATCTCGCCGGCGGCACCGACCCCGACCGACACCTTCTCGCCGCGCGGAGCGGTCTCGAAGGCGAACTGGCCGTCCTCGACATCCACCTTCACGTGGTCGCCGGGGTTGAGCTCGCCGTGCAGGATCTTCTCACTCAGGCGGTCCTCGATCTCGCGCTGCATCGCACGACGCAGCGGGCGGGCGCCGAGCGTCGGGTCGAAGCCGATCTCGATCAGCTTGTCCTTCGCGGCGTCGGACAGCTCCACCGTCATGTCGCGGTCGAGCAGTCGCTCGCTGAGGCGCTTGGTGAACAGACCCACGATCTGACGCAGCTCGGCCTTGTCGAGCTGGGGGAAGACGATGACGTCGTCGACGCGGTTGAGGAATTCGGGCTTGAAGTTGCGCTTGAGCTCCTCGTCGACCTTGCCCTTCATCCGCTCGTAGCTCGTCGCGGCGTTGCCCTCGACCTGGAACCCGACCGGGCCGCCGGCGATCGCCGACGATCCGAGGTTGGTGGTCATGATGATGACCGTGTTCTTGAAGTCGATGACGCGACCCTGACCGTCGGTGAGGCGACCCTCCTCGAGGATCTGCAGCAGCGAGTTGAAGATGTCGGGGTGGGCCTTCTCGATCTCGTCGAAGAGCACCACGCTGAACGGCTTGCGGCGCACCTTCTCGGTGAGCTGGCCGCCCTCCTCGAACCCGACGAATCCCGGAGGGGCTCCGAACAGGCGCGAGACGGTGTGCTTCTCTCCGAACTCCGACATGTCGAGGGAGATCAGCGCCGACTCGTCGTCGAAGAGGAACTCGGCGAGCGCCTTGGCGAGCTCGGTCTTGCCGACGCCCGTGGGCCCGGCGAAGATGAACGAGCCCGAGGGACGCTTCGGGTCCTTGAGGCCGGCGCGCTGGCGGCGGATCGTGCGCGACAGGGCCGCGATCGCCTCCTCCTGGCCGATGACGCGCTGGTGCAGGGCCTTCTCCATGAAGACGAGCCGCGAGGACTCCTCCTCGGTGAGCTTGAAGACGGGGATGCCGGTGGCCTGGGCGAGCACCTCGGCGATGAGTCCCTCGTCGACGACGGCGTGGGATGCGACATCGCCGGACCGCCACTGCTTCTCGAGGCGCAGACGCTCGGCGAGGAGGGACTTCTCCTCGTCGCGCAGGCTGGCGGCCTTCTCGAAGTCCTGCTCCTCGGAGGCGAGCTCCTTGTCTTCGCGGACCTTGGCGATCTTCTCGTCGAACTCGCGCAGCTCGGGCGGCGACGACAGGATCGACAGGCGCAGGCGGGCGCCGGCCTCGTCGATCAGGTCGATCGCCTTGTCCGGGAGGAAGCGGTCCGAGATATAGCGGTCGGCGAGGTTGGCCGCGGCGACGATCGCACCGTCGGTGATCTGCACCTTGTGGTGCGCCTCGTAGCGGTCGCGCAGCCCCTTCAGGATGTTGATCGCGTGGGGCAGGCTCGGCTCGGCGACCTGGATCGGCTGGAAGCGGCGCTCGAGCGCGGCATCCTTCTCGAAGTGCTTGCGGTACTCGTCGAGCGTGGTCGCACCGATCGTCTGCAGCTCGCCGCGGGCGAGCAGCGGCTTGAGGATGGAGGCCGCGTCGATCGCGCCCTCGGCAGCGCCCGCACCCACGAGGGTGTGGATCTCGTCGATGAAGACGATGATGTCGCCGCGCGTGCGGATCTCCTTCGTGACCTTCTTCAGGCGCTCCTCGAAGTCGCCGCGGTAGCGGGATCCGGCGATGAGCGAGCCGAGGTCCAGCGAGTAGACCTGCTTGTCCTTCAGCGTCTCGGGCACCTCGTTCTTCACGATGGCCTGCGCCAGCCCCTCGACGACGGCGGTCTTGCCGACGCCGGGCTCGCCGATGAGGACGGGGTTGTTCTTGGAGCGGCGGGAGAGGATCTGCATGACCCGCTCGATCTCCTTCTCGCGCCCGATGACGGGGTCGAGCTTGTTCTCGCGCGCAGCCTGCGTGAGGTTGCGGCCGAACTGGTCGAGCACGGCGGACCCGCCCTGCACGGCCTGGGGGTTGTCGTGCGCAGCGCCGGAGACGGCGGCCGGCTCCTTGCCCTGGTAGCCCGAGAGCAGCTGGATGACCTGCTGGCGCACCTTGTTGAGGTCGGCGCCGAGCTTGACGAGCACCTGGGCGGCGACGCCCTCCCCCTCGCGGATGAGGCCGAGGAGGATGTGCTCGGTGCCGATGTAGTTGTGGCCGAGCTGCAGCGCCTCGCGCAGCGACAGCTCGAGCACCTTCTTGGCGCGCGGCGTGAACGGGATGTGCCCGGTCGGCTGCTGCTGACCCTGGCCGATGATGTCCTGCACCTGCTCGCGGACGGCGTCGAGCGAGATGCCCAGGCTCTCGAGGGCCTTGGCGGCGACGCCCTCGCCCTCGTGGATCAGCCCGAGCAGGATGTGCTCGGTGCCGATGTAGTTGTGGTTGAGCATCTTCGCCTCTTCCTGGGCGAGCACAACCACACGACGGGCACGGTCCGTGAATCTCTCGAACATCTCGTTCCTCCGGCCGGGGGCCACATACGACGCGAGTCTCCGCGCCTGGTATCGAGGGTAACGAGCGGGCGGATGCCGGGGCCCCGTGTTCGCCGTCGGCATACCGCAGCCTTGACACGCGCCCTCCTCTCGTGCTTATCGTTATTCGATAATATCGAGAAACGATAGGAAGTGGACATGACGAACCCACCCCCGGTCAGCCGCGGCATGGAGCGCGGCATCCTGATCCTGTTCATGGCGGCGGCCGCGGTCATCGGGCTCGGGCTCGCGGTGCCGGCGGCGCAGCAGGCGATCGGCGTCGCGACCGGCGCGGGCGGGATCAGCATGCTGACGGATGCCGCGGTGCCGCACACCGACGCGGTCGCGGGCGCCGCGATCTCCTCGGCCACTTTCGACTCGGCGTGGGTCGTCGCGTCGGGTCTCGACGGCGGCACGCGCGCTCTTCTCGCGCTCGGTGCGTCGTTCGGGGCGGTGCCGACGGCGCTCACCGTCGGCGCGGTGGTGCTCTTCCTGCTGCTGATGATGTGGCGGCGTCCGTTCCATCGGGCGCTCATCGTCGCGACGCAGGTCGCGGGTGCGGCACTGCTGATCGGCGGCATCCTGTCGGCCGGACTCGGCGGTCTCGGCCGCATGATGGCGGCCACCGAACTCAACCCGGTGGCCGGTGATGTGTTCGTCGTCGGCTTCCGCTTCGACCCCGCGTGGATGCTCGTGGGCGTCGGCGTGCTCGCCCTGTCGTTCGTGTTCTCCTACGGCACGCGTCTGCAGCGCGACACCGAGGGACTGGTGTGAGCCCCGCCGAGGAAGAGGGTCCGAGCGGCGTGCACTGCCGCCTCGACGAACTGCTCGCGCTGCGCGGGATGACGCTCACCCGGCTCAGCGCGCTCGTGGGGGTGTCGGTGGTGAACCTGTCGGTGCTCAAGAACGACCGGGCCCGAGCCATCCGCTATTCCACGCTGTCGGCGATCTGCCGGGCCCTCGACTGCGAGATCGGCGAGTTGCTCGTGCGCGCCGACTGACTCCCGCGGGGCCGTGCGTCTTCACTCATTCGCCTCATACGACGACATCCGTGCCGCTCGACCCGCCATTCGAGGCAAGCGAGCTCGCGTGTCGAGCGATCATACGTCGCGAGGATGCCGCCACATGCGGCACATGAACGAGGTCGCTGATCAGCGCGCAGGGCGCTCGGACGCCGCGGCGTACGCGCGTCGCAGCCGCGCGATGAGGCTGCCGCGGTGCTCCGCGAGATCGGACTTCGTGATGCGGATGACCCGCCATCCGAGGTCGGCCAGCTGTTCGTAGCGGCGGATGTCGCGTGCCCATTGAGCCTCGTTCGTCAGATGCTGCTCGCCCTCGTACTCGAAGGCCAATCGCAGCTCCGGATACGCGAGGTCGAGCAACGCCACGATGACCCCTTCGACGACGAGCGGCCAGTTGAGCTCGGGCTCCGGCATCCCCGCGTCGACGACGAGAAGCCGGACGTCGGTCTCCTTGCGGGAACGCGACCGAGTACGGATGAGCGGGAGCGCCGCGCGAAGTGCCGCAGCGCCCGTACGGCGGCCGACCCCGAGGGCGGCCTCGAGCTCGGCGATCGTCGTCAGCGCCGGCGGGTCGTCGCTGCGCACCGGCACCCGCACGAATGCATCGCCCAGAGCGATGAGGTCGTCACGACCGAGCAGCTCGGCCATCATCGCCCAGGTCGTCGCGGGGCTGGTGAGACGCAGCCCGGTCGCCGGGTGCACGCGCACCGTCGCCCACCCCGGTCGGATCGACCGGCCGCGCACGCCTTTCGCCCTCGGGGCACGCGCGGGCAGGGTCACAGCGACGTCGAGCGGGCGCTCGCCGCGCGCGCCGTCGTCGGTCGTCGCCCAGAAGACCTTCGCCGGGAGCGGCGCATTCCAGAGCACCGCCGCCGCGACCAGACAGTAATACTCGACGCCCCGCATCCGCGGCGCATATTCGCCGGTACGCCGCGTCACCGACTTCTCGTAGGCGTCAACCGGCACGGCGGCGTCGGCGCGTACGCCGTGGAACGGCGAGCGAAGGTCCGATGCGCGTGTCCGGGAACGATCCACACCGTGCTTCCGAGCCTCGGCGACGGAGAAGGGAACGGGCAGTCCCGGCGGGAGCGGTGTGAGCGGCATGCCGAGAACATCGCACTCCGGGCCGCTCGGGCTGGTTCCGCATCCCGCGATCTGTGGAGAACATCTCGTCCCTCACAGGCCTAGGGGGGTCGCTCATGTGCCGCTCATGGCGAGTCATGCCGCGGACGGGTCGCCGATCGGGGCGATCGAACACCCACTCCGACGGGGAGCCCGCGTCAGCGCGTGCCGACGATCGACACCTGCATGCCGTCGAGCCCGCCGCCGGCCAGCACGAGGTGCACACTCGAGGTGGCCTCGAGCCCGGTGACGGCGCCGACCGTCACGCGCGGGCCCATGTCGGCGGTGCACACCTGATCGGCGGGCGGGGTGACGAACGTGGCGGTGACCTCGGCCTTGCCGCTCGCGACGGCCTTCTCGAGCTGCGGGACGCACGTCGAGCTGCCCCACGTGAGCACGAGGAATCCGTCGGAGCTGAACCATCCGGCCGTCGGCAGGTACTCCACCGCGGCGGCGGGCGCGAGCGTCGCGTCGCCTGCGACGACGAGATCGCCCGCGTAGGCGCCGGTGACGGCGACCTTCAGCTCCTTCGCCGGGTCCACCCCCGCCGGCAGGGTCACGAGGGTGCCCCGCGCGACGTAGTCCTGCGTACAGACCTGGCCCTCGACGTCGCTCAGTCCGATCGTCAGCACGCCGTCCTTGAACACCGGCTCACCCGCGACGGGGATGCACGTCGAGCTCCCCCACGTGACGATCCCGATCGCGCGACCGTCGTCGAGCCAGGCTGCCGCGAGCTCGCCGACGGGGGTCGGGGTCGAGGCATCCGTCGTCGGATTCGACCCCGCGGTCGTGCTGGCGCATCCGACGAAGGCGAGCGCCGAGAGGGCGAGGGCGGCGGCGAGGGCCAGGACGCGGCGGCGGGGGGACGTCGTCATGCCTTCGATCCTCGCGGAGGCCCCTGGGCGCCTCCGACGAAACCGGTCACGGCGCCATAACTATTCGGCGACTACTGCAGCGCCGAGGTCAGCCGCGCGAGGTTGTCGAGGATCGTCGAGCGGAGCGGCTGCTTCTCCCATTCCTCGAGGGTCATCTCGCGGCTCAGGTCGCGGTACTGCTGCTCGACGTCGCGCATCTGGCGGACGAACTCCTCGCCGCGCACGAGCATCGAGATCTCGAGGTTCAGACCGAACGAGCGCATGTCCATGTTGCTCGACCCGATGATCGCCACCTCGTCGTCGATCGTCATCGACTTGGAGTGCAGGATGTAGGGCTTGCGGTACATCCAGATCTGCACGCCGGCGCGCAGCAGCGCCTCGTAGTAGCTGCGCTGCGCGTGGTACACCATCGCCTGATCGCCCTCTTCACTGACGAACAGCTCGACGTGGATGCCGCGCTGGCACGCCGTGGTGATCGCCAGGAGCAGGGCCTCGTCGGGCACGAAGTACGGGCTCACGATGATGATCTCGCGCTCGGCCGCGTAGAGGAGGCCCGCGAACAGCTTGAGATTGTTCTGGAACTCGAACCCCGGCCCGGACGGCACGATCTGGCAGTCGAGGTCGCCCGGCCCGGGCGTCACCTCGAACAGGTCGATCTCCTCGGTGAGGATCTCGTCGGTCTCGCTGTACCAGTCCGACAGGAAGACGGCGTTGACGGATGCCACGACCGGCCCCTCGATGCGCACCATCAGGTCGACCCAGTGGAGGCCGCGGCGGATGTTCTTCTTCAGGTTGTAGGTGGAATCGGTGACGTTCTGCGATCCGAGGTAGGCGACCCGGCCGTCGACCACGAGCAGCTTGCGGTGGTTGCGCAGATCGGGTCGCTGGTACCGGCCGCGGAGCGGCTGCACCGGCAGCATGAGGTGCCAGGACGCGCCCATCGCGCTGAGTCGGCGCAGGGTCTTGCGGTAGTACGGCTTTCCGCGATTGGCCCAGTGGTCCAGCAGCACCCGCACCGTCACGCCGCGGGCCGTGGCCTCTTCCATGGCACGGAAGAAGTCGTCGGTCGAGGCATCCGACTGCAGGATGTAGAACTCGACGTGCACGTAGCGCTCGGCGCCGCGGATGGCCTCGGCCATCGCGTCGAGGCTCTGCTGGTACTCCGAGATGAGGTGCGCGCCGTTGTCGCCGGCGAGCGGCATCGCGCCGAGGTTGCGATTGAGGGTGACCAGCGACGTGAACCACTGCGGGGCGTTGGGGCGCAGGGTGCCGAAGTCGAGGTGCGCGCTGGTGTCGTGGATGTAGCCGTTGATCTGCTCCTGCTTCTTGCGGCGCTTGCGCGGCAGTCGCGGGTTGCCGATCAGCAGGAACAGCAGGACACCGACGTAGGGGATGAAATAGATCGCGAGCAGCCATGCCATGGCCGCGGTCGGACGTCGGTTGCGGGGAACCACGATGATCGCCGTGATGCGGATGATCAGGTCGGTGACGAACACCAGCACGACCCACCACGTCGGGTCGAATGTGACGTTGACCACGTGCTCCCCCTGCTGCCGCTGTGTCCTCAGCGTAGTGGCGCGGCCGACATCGGCCCGGGATGCCGCGGGGTCAGCGGTCGGACGCGGGTGCCGGCGCGGTCGGCGGAACCGGCGGGAGGCCGCGCTTGGCGCGTTCCTCGGCTTCGATGCGCGCGTACGAACGGCGCTCGCCGCGGTCGGCGCGGATGACGCTGCGCAGCACGTAGAAGAACAGGCCGCTGACGACGATCGTCGGCGCGAGCGACCAGAACACGGCGGTCCAGAAGCTGCTGTCCATGCCCCCAGGATACCCGCGTCCGTTCCTCCCCAGACCTCGACGATCGGCGCCCCCGCGCCGAGATCGCCGTTGCGCACGCGGAGTCCGTCACGCGAGCGCCCGACGCGCCACGCTCGGGCCATGACGACGATCGTGAAGGCCGCCGACGCGGCGCAGTTCCTCTCCCTCGTGCCGCAGCTCGTGGGCTTCCTCCCCCGCCGCAGCGTGGTGCTGGTGCCGTTCACCCGCAGCCGCAGCGTCGGCGCGCTGCGCTTCGACCTGCCCGGGCCCGAGGTCGACGCCGACCGCATCGCGGCGACCCTGATCGGCACGGTGTGCCGCATCGACCACGTCGACGCCGCGGCGATCGTGGTCTACACCGACGAGGCGGTCGCGGACGCCTCGGCACCCGACGTGCGCCTCGTGACGGCGCTCGAGCTGCGCGCCGAGGAGTGCGGACTGCGGGTGACGGACGCGCTGTACGTCGGGGTCGACGCGTGGGGCCGCTACCTCGACGCCGACGGCACGTGCACCGATCGGCCCCTCGCCGAGATCGCCGGCGAGGGTGACGACCTCGCCGATCAGGCCTCCGGCGCCGACCTGCCCGACGTTGCTCCCAGGGAGCGCGAGACCGTGGCGCGTGCCCTGACGGCCGTGGCCGAGGCCGTGCGGCTGGTGTGCGGGCCCGAGGCTGAGGCATCCGCCCCCGCAGAGGGCGCCGGGCGCGTCGATCCCTCCGCCCTGTCGGCCATGTGCGAGCTCGACGACCTGCCGACCCTGTTCGAGGAGGCGCTGGAATGGGATGCCTCGGCACCCGCCCCGTTCGATGCGGCGCTGATCCTGTGGTGCCTGAGTCGCCCGTCGCTGCGCGACATCGCCCTGGTGCAGTGGTGCGGCGACCTCGGCGATGGCGACCTCGCGCTGGACGCCCAGCTGAAGTGGGAATCGGGCGAGGAGTACCCGTCGCAGCTCGCGATGCGGATGTGGGGCGAGGGCCCGGTGCCCGATGCGACACGCCTCTCGGCCGCCCTCGCGCTCGTGCGTCGCGTGGCGGCGAGCGCTCCCCGCCATCGGCGGTCCGGACCGCTCGCGACGTGCGCGTGGCTGGCCTGGGCGCTGGGTCGCTCGACCCACGCCGACGTCTACGCGGCGCAGGCGCTCGAGATCGAGCCGGAGCACGGCCTCGCCGAGATCGTGCGGTCGTTCGTGCTCGCGGGCCATCTGCCCGACTGGGCGTTCCGCGCCGCTGCCGGGTGACTACTTGACCAGCGGGAAGAGGATCGTCTCGCGGATGCCGAGGCCGGTGATCGCCATGAGCAGGCGGTCGATGCCCATGCCCATCCCGCCGGTCGGAGGCATGCCGTGCTCGAGAGCACGGAGGAACTCCTCGTCGATGCGCATCGCCTCGACGTCGCCGCGCGCGGCCAGGGCGGCCTGCTCGACGAACCGCTCGCGCTGGATGACGGGGTCGACGAGCTCTGAGTACCCGGTGGCCAGCTCGAAACCGCGCACGTACAGGTCCCACTTCTCCACCACACCGGCGATCGAGCGGTGCTCGCGCACGAGCGGGCTGGTGTCGACGGGGAAGTCCATCACGAACGTCGGGCGGGTGAGAGCGCCCTTGACGAAGTGCTCCCACAGCTCCTCGACCCACTTGCCGTGGGTCTCGTGCGGCGGCGCGTCGACGCCCGCCTCGGCACCGAGCGCGCGCAGCTCGTCGAGAGACGCCTCGGGGGTGACGCGGCGGCCCGCGGCCTCCGAGAGCGAGTCGTACATCGAGATGCGGTCCCACTCGCCGCCCAGGTCGTACTCGGTGCCGTCGGCCCAGGTGACCGTGGTGGAGCCGGCGACGGCGATCGCGGCATCCTGGATCAGCTGCTGCGTGAGATCGGCGATGCCGTTGTAGTCGCTGTACGCCTGATAGGCCTCGAGCATCGCGAACTCGGGGCTGTGCGTGGAGTCGGCGCCCTCATTGCGGAAGTTGCGGTTGATCTCGTACACCCGGTCGATGCCGCCGACGACGGCGCGCTTGAGGTACAGCTCGGGGGCGATGCGCAGGAAGAGATCCGTGTCGAACGCGTTCGAGTGCGTCACGAACGGACGGGCGGATGCTCCGCCGTGCTGCACCTGCAGCATGGGGGTCTCGACCTCGACGAAGCCGTGACCGGTGAAGGTCGCCCGCAGGCTCGCGTTCACCTTCGCGCGGGCGAGCACCGTCTCGCGCGCCTGGTCGCGCACGATCAGGTCGAGGAAGCGGCTGCGCACCCGCGTCTCCTCGCTGAGATCGGCGTGCAGGTTCGGCAGGGGCAGCACGGCCTTGGCCGCGATCGTCCAGTCCGCGACCATGATCGACAGCTCGCCGCGGCGGCTGGAGATGACCTCGCCCGTCACGAAGACGTGGTCTCCGAGATCGACGAGCTCCTTCCACGCCTGCAGCGACTCCTCGCCGACGGCCGCGAGCGACACCATCGCCTGGATGCGGCTGCCGTCGCCGGACTGCAGCGACGCGAAGCACAGCTTTCCGGTGTTGCGGCTGAACACGACGCGGCCGGCGACGCCCGCGACCACGCCCGTCTCGGCACCCGCCTCGAGGTCGACGTAGCGCGCACGGAGGTCGGGGATGCTGTCGGTCACAGGCACCGCGACGGGATAGGCGCCGCCGGAGGCATCCGTCCGCGCGGCGATCAGTCGCTCGCGCTTGGCCAGGCGCACCGCCTTCTGCTCGAAGATGTCCGCCTCGGAGAGTTCCGGTTCGGCGGGCGCGGGCGAAGACGTGTCGGTCACAGTGAGGGCTCCTCGGGGTCGGCTCCAGTTTATCGGCGCCCGGCGTCCCACTCCGTGGCGGAGGGCGGCGACGAACCCGCGCCTTCCCGCCGCGCGGCTGTCGGCGGAAGGCGCCGATCGCGTCGCGGGTCAGTCCTCGAGGGGGTCGCGGCGCACGCCGGCGTCGGTGAGGGCGTGGTCGACCGTCGAGTGCACGAGCGACGCCAGGTACGACCCCGGTGCCTCCACCCCGGCCGCGCGCAGCAGATCGGCGGCCTGGTGCACGATCGAACGCGAGAAATGGGTGGCCGTGGCGATCGCCTCGGCGTAGACGGGGCGATCGGCCTCGGCGACCACGACCGGCTCGCAGCCCATCTCGACCGCGAGCGCCTGCGCGATCGGCAGCACCGGTCCGGGGGCGGTCACGGCGGCGTACGTGTGCGGGAGCTGGCGGAGGTCCATCGAGCTGCCGGTGAACGTCATCGCCGGGTGCACCGCGAGAGGGATCGCGCCCTGCGCCATCGCCGGCGCGAGCACCCCCACCCCGTGTGCGGGGTCGGTGTGCAGCACCAGCTGTCCCGCCTGCCATCCGCCGATGTCGGCGAGGCCCTGCACCAGTCCGGGCAGCTGATCGTGCGGCACCGCCACGACGACCAGCTCGCTGCGCCGCGCCACCTCGACGGCATCGAGCACCGGAACCCCCGGGAGCACCGCCGCGACGCGCTCGTCGTCGGACCCGGAGGTGATGCCGGTGAGCGCGTGCCCCGCTCCGGCCAGCGCCGCGCCGATCACCGGCCCGACCCTTCCTGCGCCGATGATGCCCACCCCGAGCCGGCCGTCGCGCCTCACGGCCGTTCCTCCGGAGAGCCCGGTGCGCCCGCCCAGCGGTGGGTGCGATCCGAGGCGGCGGCCGCGACCGCCGCGGCCTCGGCGCGCGCGAACAGCACGAGCGCGGCCTCCCGATCGATCGCGCCCAGTGCCCCCGAGACGCGTCCCATGACCGTGTGCACGCGAGCGGATGCCACACCCAGCGCCCGCGCGAGAGGCCCCTGATGCAGCGCGATGCTCTGTGCACGCGCGAGGGGGAAGATCGCGAGCTTGCGCCACACGATCCCCCGGCGCAGGAAGACCGCGTCGGGGCTGAGCAGGAATCCGTTGCGTCGCCACGACAGCAGCCGCAGCAGCCGGGCGCGCCGCGGGGTGGTCGTGTACGGGTCGCCGTCGCGGGGGCCGAGCAGCCCGTCGGCGAAGACGACAGGCCACTCCGATTCGGGCATCCCCGGCATGAGCAGTCGCAGCACGCGCTCGGCGTCGCCGCGGGTGCCCACCGGCAGGACGGTGGTGAACTGGTCCTGGGTCGTATCGGTGTTGTTGCGGCCCGACAGGCGGTTGACGGTGATCGTCCACCAGCCCGCGGGTCGCCACAGCAGCGACTGGGTGACCTCGACGGCGTGCACCCGGCCGGGTGGGAGGATCTCCGTGACGGTGGTGAACAGTCCGAACGTGATGCGCACCCCGTCGGGCGTCGGGGCGATCGAGTAGCGGAGGGCGCGTGTGATGCCGCGCACCCAGTACGCCCCGAACCCGAGCACGGTCGGCACGACGGCGAACAGCACCCACGGGGTGCCGAGGATCGAGCCGACGACGATGGCGGCGATCATCAGCAGCAGGGTGAGGGTCGTTCCGCTCAGCAGGTGCGAGGCCACGAGCCGCCCGACCGGGATGTGCACGACCGACGCCGGCTCGGCGACGGGATGTTCGGCGCCGACGATGAGACCGTTGATCCCCTCGCTCACCGCCGAGGCGGCCGCCGAGACGCGTGAGCCGCGCGGCGGTGCCGAGCGTCCGGACCGGGCGAGCTGGGCGCCGGAGGCGAGGGTGAGGATGTCGGCGCGCACCGCTTCGGCGTTGACGGTCGAGAGGTACTCCAGCTTGACGTTGCCGTCGGATCCGGCGCCCACGACCTCGAGCTTGGCCATGCCCAGGAGGCGCGCGACCATCGGCCGGGTGAGGTTGACGCCCTGCACGCGGTCGAGCGGCGCGCGGCGCTGCGTGCGGAACAGCACCCCGGAGCGCACCTCGACGTGGTCGCCGGTGATGCGGAACGTGTGGAAACGCCACGACACGTAGAACAGCACCACGAGGATCACCGCGACCCCGAGCACGACCAGCAGCGCCACCACCAGCAGGTTGTTGCGCAGCACGTAGTCCACGGGGTCGGGCGGCACCGCGCCCGGCGGAACGTCGACGAACAGGCCCGGGAGGAACCACTCCACGAGCCTCTCGCGCAGGTTCGCGATCACGATGCCGATGATCACCACGAGGAACAGCCCGCCGCGGAACAGCGGGGTCATCGGGTGCAGCCGGTGCCACTCGCCGTCGCTGAGCGGCGACGCCGCACCCGGCACCGGTCGGCCGGGAACGGGCGCCGGTGCGACGGACGTCGGCGATGCGGACGCCTGCGGGACGGATGTCCCGGCGGCGCGATCGGCGGGGGTGGCCGCCGCATCCGGATCCGTCACAGCCCGGTCCGTCGGGTCTCGGCGACCTCGACGAGGGTGTCGCGGAGGCGCTCGGCGGCATCCTGCGTCAGACCCGGGATCGTCACTCCGGTGGCGGCCGCCGCCGTGACGAGCTTGAGCTGCGCGATGCCGAACCCGCGGTCGAGCGGACCGTGGGTGATGTCGACGAGCTGCATGCGCCCGTAGGGCACCGCGACGGTGCGCTGCCACAGGATGCCTCGGCGGAACACGAGGTCGTCGCGTCGCAGCTGGTAGCCGATCGAGCGGGCCTGCCGCGGCGTGATCGCGATGGTCCACACCAGCATCACCGCGAGAACTCCGCCCGGGATGTACGCCCACCACTGCCGCAGCACGAGCGCGAGCACGAGAGCGACCGCCACGACCAGCAGCAGGAGAAGCCCGTTGGAGATCAGCTGCACCCACACGTACGAGCGCGAGATCTGGTGCCACGTGCCGTCGCCGACGGGGATTCCCGTCCCGCCGCGCGGCTCGCGGATGCGGTCGTAGGTGCCCCTGTCGAGCACCGGATCGGGGCCCGCGACGTCGCGTTGGCCGTCGAGCTCGTCGGCGAGCGGCGCCGTGCTCTCTCCCGCTCGGGCGGCCGCGGCATCCGTCGCCTGGATCGCGTGGGCGACCGGATCGGCGACGTCCCGGTCAGTGCCGGTGGTGGAGTCCGGGGTCGGAGCCTCCGGGCTGGTCGTCATCGTCGTCCTTCCGAATGGTGCACAAGTGCTCCGCGACGAGCGCCGCGGCCACGAGCACCGCACCGCACGCCGCCGTGGTCAGGGTCGCACTCAACGAGCCTATCGAGGGGTCGGCCGGACGGGTCAGGAGGAAGAAGGTGAGGCCCAGCGCCCCGCCGCCGACCGCGGCCCCGACGAGACTCGACGCCTTGGCGAGCATGGCGGTGCGCACCGCTCGGAAGGGGTTGATCGGCGACCCGTCGCGGATGGCGCGCCGCACCGGGAGCGCGAGGACCACCACGAACAGCCCGAGGAGCGCGAGCAGGATCGGCAGCGTGAACGCGGGGGTGAAGGTGGGGCGGCCGCCCGCGGTGAGGGCGCTGTCGAGACCGAACCCGGCCGCGATCCCGAGCACGGCCGCCACGATCAGGATGCCGGGGCCGGTGCGTTTCACGATGATCCCCGCAGCCGCTCGAGCAGCTCGTCGACGCGCCCCGCACCCGGGAGCACCGCATCGGGATCGACCTCGAGCCACGGACCGAGCACGAAGTCGCGCTCGAAGGCCCGGGGATGCGGCAGTCGCAGCGCGGGATCGGAGCTGCGCACGTCGCCGTACGCGATCAGGTCGAGGTCGAGGGTGCGGTCGCCCCACCGCTCGCGGCGCTCCCGTCCATGCCGGGCCTCGATCGCGTGCAGGTACGACAGCAGCACGCTCGGCGCCAGGCGGGTGGTGACGAGCGCCACCGCGTTGAGGTAGGCCGGGGCCGAGGCATCCGGGCCGTCCGGCGTCACTGCCACCGACTCGATCGGACCCGACGCGTGCACCTCGTCGACGAGCGGCAGCCGGGCGATGTCGCGCAGCGCCGCGGCGAGCGCCTCGGCGCGGTCGCCGAGGTTGGCGCCGAGCGCGACGACCGCGGTGACCGGCCCGCCGACGACCGGGGCGACGTCTCCCGAGAACCCCTCGGCCAGGCGCCGGCTCATCGGGTGCGCCCGCGGGTGATCGTGACCGCGACGTCGTCGAACGGCACCGGAATCGGGGCCGACGGCTTGTGCACCGTGACGCGCACGTTCTCGACGAGCGCGAAGCCGAGCACGTGGTCGGCGATGCGCGCCGCGAGCGTCTCGAGCAGGTTCACGGGCTCCCCGGCGACGATCGCGGCGACCTGCTCGGCGAGTTCGCCGTAGTGCACCGTGTCGGCGACGTCGTCGGATGCCGCAGCCGCCCGGGTGTCGAGATCGAGCACCAGGTCGACCACGAACTCCTGCCCCTCCCGGCGCTCGTGCGCGAAGACGCCGTGCCGGCCGAACGCGCGGACGCCGCTCAGCGAGATCTGGTCCGAGACATCCATCGTCCCTCTCCTTCCCAGTGCTGCGCGACGCGCAGCGCGTCGCGCGTGGGGGTGACCTCGTGCACGCGCACGGCCCACGCCCCGGCCTGCGCGGCGAGCACGCTCGTGACGGCGGTGGCGAGATCGCGCCGGGCGAGGTCGTCCACCGGCGCGTCGGGCTCGCCGAGCGCGGAGCCGAGGAAGCCCTTGCGGCTCGTGCCCACCAGCACCCGCGGCACGAGGCCGATCAGGCGCGGCAGTCCGCGCAGCACGGCCCAGTTCTGCTCGCCGCGCTTGCCGAACCCGATGCCCGGATCGGCGATCATGCGGGACGGCGGGATGCCGGCGGCCGCGGCGGCCTCGACCCGCCGGGCGAGCTCGGCGACGACCTCGCGCACGGGGTCGTCGTACTGCGCCTGCGCGTACATGTCGGCCGACGGCCCGCGCCAGTGGCCGAGCACGATCTCGGCGTCGGTCGCGGCGACGGCGGCGAGCAGCTCGGGGTCGGCCAGCCCCCCCGACACGTCGTTGACGATGAGGGCGCCGGCGGCGACGGCGGCGACCGCCGTGGTCGCGTTCATCGTGTCGACGCTCACCTCGGCGCCCGCCTCGGCGAGGGCCCGCACCACCGGAAGCACCCGCTCCTGCTCGACGGCGGGGTCGACCCGCTCGGCGCCCGGGCGGGTCGACTCCCCGCCCACGTCGAGGATCTCCGCCCCGTCGGCACGCAGCCGCAGGCCGTGCGCGATCGCCGCGTCGGCGTCGACGAAACGGCCGCCGTCGCTGAACGAGTCGGGGGTGACGTTGACGACCCCCATGATCCGCACGCTCACGATCCCGCCGCTTCGCGAGCCGCGGCCGGTCCCTGCCCGAGGGTCATCAGCGCGATGAGCTCGGCGCGGGCGGCCGGCTCTGCCAGCTCTCCCCGCGCGGCGATCGTGACGGTCGAGGCATCCGCCTGCTGTCCGCCGCGCATCGTCACGCACTCGTGCACCGCATCGAGCACCACGAGCACGCCGCGGGTGTCGAGGGAGCCCGCGATCGTGTCGGCGATCTGTTCGCCGAGGCGCTCCTGCACCTGCGGCCGCGACGCGAGGATCTCGACCACGCGCGGCAGCGACCCGAGACCGACCACGTGCTCCCCCGGCAGGTAGGCCACGTGGGCATGACCCCGGAACGGCAGCAGGTGGTGCTCGCAGACGGAGCGGAAGCGGATGCCGCGCAGCAGCACCGCTCCCGACGGCAGCGTGTCGGGCGCCGGGCCCCGCGAGACGGAGATCGTGTGCGCGAGGGGCGCGGCGGCATCCTCTCCCACCCCCGCGAAGAACTCCGCGTACGCGTCGGCCACGCGCTGCGGGGTCAGCCGCAGACCCGGGCGTTCGGGGTCCTCCCCGATCGCGCCGAGCAGTTCGCGCACGAGCGCGGCGACGCGCTCACGATCGACGGCCATGGGCCGGGCTCAGGCGGTCGCGGGTCGCGCCTGCCCGGTGGGACGGCGCCGCGGGGCCTTCTCGGCGACGGGGACCTCGGCCTCGACCGACGCGGCCAGACCCGCGTCCTCGCGACGGTGCGGCACGTCGACCGGCGGAAGCTGCGACACCGGGCGCTCGCTGCTGGAGAGCCACTGCGGGCGCGGCGGCAGGCGCTTGACGTCCTTGAAGATCTCCTCGAGCTCGAGGTGGTCGAGGGTCTCCTTCTCGAGGAGCTCCAGGGCCAGCCGGTCGAGGACGTCGCGGTTGTCGTTGATGACCTGGTATGCCTCGTTGTGCGCCTGCTCGATGAGCGCGCGCACCTGCACGTCGACGCGCTCGGCGACGGTCTCGGAGTACTCGCGGCCGTGACCCATATCGCGGCCCATGAACACCTCGCCCGAGGACTGGCCGAGCTTGACCGGTCCGACGTCGGCGGTCATGCCGTACTCGGTGACCATCTTGCGGGCGATGCCCGTGGCCTTCTCGATGTCGTTGGACGCGCCGGTGGTCGGGTCGTGGAAGACGATCTCCTCGGCGACGCGGCCGCCCATCGCGTAGGCGAGCTGGTCCTGCAGCTCGTTGCGGGTGATGGAGTACTTGTCGTCGAGCGGCAGCACCATCGTGTAGCCGAGCGCCTTGCCGCGCGGGAGGATCGTGATCTTCGTCACGGGGTCGGTGTGGTTCATCGCCGCCGCGGCGAGGGCGTGACCGCCCTCGTGGTACGCGGTGATGAGCTTCTCCTTGTCCTTCATCACGCGGGTGCGGCGCTGCGGGCCGGCGATCACCCGGTCGATGGCCTCGTCGAGGGCGCGGTTGTCGATGAGCTGCGCGTTCGAGCGGGCGGTGAGCAGCGCCGCCTCGTTGAGCACGTTCGCCAGGTCGGCGCCGGTGAAGCCCGGCGTCTTGCGCGCGACGACCTCGAGGTCGACGCCGTCGGCGAGCGGCTTGCCGCGGCCGTGCACCTCGAGGATGCGCGTGCGGCCCTTGAGGTCGGGCGCATCGACGCCGATCTGACGGTCGAAGCGACCGGGGCGCAGCAGCGCCGGGTCGAGGATGTCGGGGCGGTTGGTGGCCGCGATGACGATGACGTTGACCTTGGGGTCGAAGCCGTCCATCTCGACGAGCATCTGGTTGAGCGTCTGCTCGCGCTCGTCGTGGCCGCCGCCCATGCCGGCGCCGCGATGGCGGCCGACCGCGTCGATCTCGTCGATGAAGATGATCGCCGGGGACGACTCCTTGGCCTGGTTGAACAGGTCGCGCACACGGCTGGCGCCGACGCCGACGAACATCTCGACGAAGTCCGAACCGGAGATCGAGTAGAACGGCACGCCCGCCTCGCCCGCGACGGCGCGGGCCAGCAGGGTCTTGCCGGTTCCGGGAGGGCCGTACAGCAGCACGCCCTTCGGGATGCGGGCGCCGACCGCCTGGAACTTCGAGGGGTCCTTCAGGAAGTCCTTGATCTCCTGCATCTCCTCGATGGCCTCGTCGGAGCCGGCCACGTCGGCGAAGGTCACCGTCGGCGACTCCTTGCTGACGAGTTTCGCGCGCGACTTGCCGAACTGCATGACCTTGCTGCCGCCGCCCTGGGCGCTGGACATCAGGAACCAGAACAGCAGGCCGAGGAGCAGGATCGGGATGAGAAGCGAGAGGATGCCGTCGAACCAGTTCGGCTTCGGCACGGCGTCGTTGAAGCCGTTCTTCGGAGCCGCGGTGTTGATCGCGTTGACGACCTCCGATGCGCGGGCGCCGACGTAGTAGAACTGCACGTCGTTCGCGCCCTGATACGGCTCGGACAGCTTCATGTCGACGCGCTGGTCGCCGTCGGTGTTGACCACCTCGCTCACCGTGCCGCCCTTGAGCAGCTGGAGGCCCTCCTGCGTGGAGATCTGCTTCGCTCCGCCGAGGCTGGAGATGAGCGAGAAGCCCACGATGAGGAAGATCCCGATCAGCAGCACGTAGATGAGCGGGTTCCGAGTGATCTTCTTGAAGTCCATGGTGCGGGCGACGCCCGTTCCCTTTCGTCGACGAACCGCGCGCGAACGCGGTGGATTCAGGGTATAACGCCCCGGCTATGGCCCGTCTGTGCATTCGCCGACGGCGTACACAGGTCCGCCGCGGCGCGGACGTCAGCTGTAGACGTGGGGGGCGAGGACGGCGACGTCGCGCAGGTTGCGGTACTTCTCGGCGTAGTCGAGGCCGTAGCCCACCACGAACTCCGTCGGGATGTCGAAGCCGATGTAGCGGCAGTCGACCTGCACCTTCGCGGCCTCGGGCTTGCGCAGCAGGGCGAACACCTCGACCGACGCGGCGCCACGGGCGTTGAAGTTCTCGAGCAGCCAGCTGAGGGTGAGGCCCGAGTCGATGATGTCCTCGACGATCAGCACGTGCTTGTCGTGCAGGTCGGTGTCCAGGTCCTTGCGGATCTGCACGACACCGCTGGACTTCGTGCCCGCACCGTACGACGACACCGCCATCCAGTCCATCGGCACGAGCGTCGGCAGCGCCCGCGCGAAATCGGCCATCACCATGACCGCACCCTTGAGCACCCCGACCAGCAGCAGATCCTTGCCCTCGTAGTCGGCCGCCACCTGCGCGGCGATCTCCTCCAGCTTCGCGAGGATCTCCTCCTCCGTCACGAGGATCGAACTGAGGTCACCGGGGATGTCCGCCGCACGCATGTCCCGAGTCTAGGGCGACGGATGCCGCGACGACCCGGCCGAGGCATCCGTCGCCGTCCGCTCACGACGCGGCGAACTCGATGCGTCCGCCGACGCGCCGGGCGCGGCATCCGGGGAGGTCCAGCGGACCCTGCCCCGCCCAGTCGGTGACCAGCCGCGCGACCTCGAGGGTCTGGACCCGGGTGAGGCTCTGATGGAACTCGGATGCCACGACGTGCCGGATGATGCGATGCCGCAGCGCAGCGGGGTTGGCCGCGAGCGCCGCGACCGAGACCGAGATGCCGGCCTCGGCATGCTCCACCAGGTCCTCGATCGTCTCGTCGATCATCTCGTCGAACGCCTCGGCGTCTTCGCGCAGCTGCTCGGCGGTACGTGCGAGCGCTTCGGCCACGCCGGGGCCGAGCTCGGCCTCGAGCACCGGGAGCACCCGCTCGCGGGCGCGGACGCGGGCGTAGCGGGGATCGGCGTTGTGCGGATCGAGCCAGGGCTCGAGGCCCTCGGCCGTGCACGCGGCACGTGTGGTCTCACGGCGCAGTCCCAGGAGGGGCCGCAGCAGCGGCACGCCGTCGAGGTCGGAGACCGGCGCCATGCCCTGCAGGCTCGCGGCCCCCGAGCCCCGAGCGAGCCCGAGGAGCACGGTCTCGGCCTGGTCGTCGAGGGTGTGCCCGACCAGCACCGCCGCGGCGGCGAGCTCCTCCGCCGTGGTGTGCAGCGCGGCGTAGCGGGCGTCGCGGGCCGCCGCCTCGGGGCCGCCGTCCGTGCCCACCTCGACACGCACGACACGGGCATCAAGGCCGAGGGAGGTCGCGAGCGCCGCCGCGCGGGCGGCCTCGGCATCCGATCCCCCCTGCAGGCCGTGGTCGACGGTGACGCTCGCCGCGCGGAGCCCGAGCCGGGGCGCCTCGAACGCGACGGCGGCGGTGAGGGCGAGCGAGTCCGCGCCGCCGGAGAGCCCGACGAGCACGACACGGTCGACCGCGTACGGCTCGAGCGCGCGGCGCACGGCGAGTCGCACGCTCGCGACGGCGGGATCGAGTCCGGGGCGGCGCGTCATGCGCTCCACGCTAGCCCGCGTTCCGCGTGCACGACTCCGGCAGATCGACGTGGTCCGCGCCGGCGACACCCGTGATTCCGCGGATCCCCGGCGTCGCCCGCGGCGGGCAGCCGGAGTTCTGCGCACGATCCAGCGGCGACAGCCCGCGCAGTAGGCTGATCGGCGGCATCCACCCCTCTTCTGAAGGAGCAGTTCGCATGACCTCACACGACGCCGTCATCGAGATCCCCCGCGGCAGCCGCGTGAAGTACGAGGTCGACCACGGCACCGGCCGCGTGTTCCTCGACCGCGTGCTGTTCACGCCGATGGGCTACCCCGCCGACTACGGCTTCTTCGAGAACACGCTCGGCGAGGACGGCGACCCGCTCGACGTGCTGGTGCTGCTGGACGTCACGCTCTTCCCCGGCGTCATGGTCAACGTGCGCCCGGTCGGCGTGCTGAAGATGAAGGACGAGGCGGGCGGCGACGACAAGCTCGTCGCGGTGCTCACCAAGGACCCGCGCTGGAGCCACATCCAGGACCTCGCCGACATCCCGGAGTACACGAAGAAGGAGATCGAGCACTTCTTCGAGCACTACAAGGATCTCGAGCCCAACAAGTGGGTCAAGGTCGATCAGTGGGGCGGCAAGGACGAGGCCGACCGTCTGCTCGCCGAGTCGATCGTGCGCTTCGCCGAGCACGAGGGCGAGACCGAGACCCAGGGTGAGGGCGTCGCGCCCAAGACCGTCTGACCGGGCGTCTCCCGAGGCGAGCCCGAACCCCGTGAGCGTGCGGCATCCATGAATCACGTCGCCGTGATAGGCAGCGCCAACGTCGACCTGGTCGTGGAGGTCGCTCGGCGGCCGGAGGCGGGCGAGACCCTGTCGGGGAGCGACCTGCGCACCTTCGCCGGCGGAAAGGGCGCCAACCAGGCCGCCGCCGCGGCCCGGAGCGGCGCGCGGACGTCGTTCTTCGCGTGCGTCGGGGCCGACGACCACGGCGTCGCCCTCCGCGCGCAGCTCTCGTCCGCCGGAGTCGACGTGAGCGGTGTCGGCTCGGTCGACCGGCCGACGGGCACGGCGCTCATCCTCGTGACCCCCGACGGGGAGAACTCCATCGTGGTCTCGCCCGGCGCGAATCACGCGCTCGACGTCGCCGCGGCGACCGCGCGCATCGACGAGTGGTCCGGAGCGGACATGCTCGTGCTCAATCTGGAGACCCCGCTGCGCACGGTGGAGCACGTCGCCGCGATCGCGGGCGAGCGAGGCATCCGGATGCTGCTCAACGCCGCCCCCGCGGCGCTGCTCGACGCGCGGACGCTCGCCGTCTGCGACCCGCTGGTCGTCAACGAGCACGAGGCCCGGACGCTCCTGAGCGATCCGCACAGCGCCTTCGCCGACCTCGCGCGACGATTCCTCGAGCAGGGCGCGCGGTCGGTCGTCATCACCCTCGGGGCCGCCGGTGCCCTGTTCGGCGACGCGGACGGGATCGAGGTCGTCCCGGCGTTCGCCGTCCCCGTGGTCGACTCCACCGGTGCCGGGGACGCCTTCGTGGGCGCTCTCGCGTGCGAGCTGACCCGAGGGGCGGTCCTGCGCGACGCCGTGAGGTTCGCGACAGCCTTCGCCGCCGTCTCGGTGCAGTCGCTCGGCGCCCAGTCGTCCTACCCCGACCGGAGCGCCGTCGAGGAGTGGGTCACGTCGCAGCAGCTCGTGTGACCGGGCGGACCGGTCAGACCGAGATACCGCGATCCGCCATGAACGGCACCGGGTTGACCGTGCGGCCGTTGACGTAGATCTCGAAGTGCAGGTGGCAGCCGAACGAGTTGCCGGTGTTGCCCTCCGCGGCGATGATGTCGCCCGCGTTCACCCACTGGCCGTAGCGCACGTAGATGCCGCCGTTGACGATGTGCCCGTAGCCCGAGCCGACGCCGCCGCCGTGATCGATGCGGACGTAGTTGCCGTAGCCGCCGTTGGGTCCCGCGTACGTCACGCGCCCCGCCGAGGCCGCATAGATCGCAGAGCCGCAGCCCTGCGCGAGGTCGACGCCCTCGTGGAAGCCGCTGGCGCAGTAGCCGTTTCCGCACTGCGAGTAGCGCGGGCCGTAGCCGGAGCTCTCCCAGCCCCAGTTCGGACGCACCCAACCGGACCAGCCTCCGCCGCCGCCTCCTCCGCCCCCGCCACCGCCGGCGGCAGCCGCTGCCGCCGCGGCGGCGGCGGCAGCGTCGGCGAGGCGCTTGGCCTCGGCGCGGATCGCCGCCTGACGCTGCTCCTCGGCGATGCGCGCCGCTTCGACTCCGGCCTGGTAGTCGGCGATCGTCTTGGCGGTCGTGTCCTGCAGCGCCGCGAGCTGGGCCTGCAGCGTGGTGAGGTTGGCCTGCTGCTCGGCGAGGGCGGCCTGGGCGGCATCCGCCGCCTTCTGCGCGGCGACCATCGCGGCCTCCGCCTCCTTCTGCAGGCGGTCGCGCTCGTCGCGCGCCACGACGGCCTGATTGCCGAGGTTCTTGGCGGAGTCGCGCGCGGTGACCGCGGCGGCGTACGACGCCTGGTTGCGCTGGATGAGCTTGTCCATCGTGCCCAGCCGCGAGAGGAGATCGTCGGCGGATGCCGCGGAGCCGGCGAAGAAGAGCTGGAGCGAGGTGTCGTCGCCGCCGTTGCGATACAGCTGCGCCGCGATGCGGCCCGCCTTGTTGGCCGCATCCACCGCCAGGGCGGACTCCTGATCGGCCTTCGCCTGCAGATCGTCGGCTCTGTGCACGGCCTCGAAGTAGGCCTGCTGCGCGTAGTAGAAGACATCGGACGTGCGCACGGCCTCGGCCTGAGTGGCGGCGACCTGGGCATTCAGGGAATCGATGATCCCCTGGATGCGGGTGACCTCGGCTGCCTTCGCGGCCTCGTTGGCCTTGGCCGCCTGTACGTCGTCCCACGAGGGGTAGCCGGCGGCGAAGGCCGGGGAGATGCCGGGGGAGGCGATCGCGCCGACGGTGAGGAGGCCGAGCGCTCCGGCGCCGATGGCCGCGCGCCGCGTGAACGCGGAGGGCCACAGGGTGCGCTTCTCCGCCTCGGAGGGGCCGCAGCCGCACTCATCGGTGTCGATGCGTTCGAGCATCAGGATGCCTCCGTTTCGCTGACGCAACTCGAATCACACTAGCAACAACAGTCACAAGCGCAACCCTTCGGGCGCAAGCGCGGGCGCAGGCATCCCGGCACATCTTCTCCTCGTGGTCGCGGGGCGGCCGTAGGACGCGCCCTCGATTGGCGGATCCGCGAGGGATTGCGTATGCTTGAGCGTCGGCAAGCGTGAGCCCCCGGGCTCGCCCGGCCCCATCGTTTAGTGGCCTAGGACGCCGCCCTTTCACGGCGGTAGCACGGGTTCGAATCCCGTTGGGGTCACTTCTCGACACACAACTCAATACGCATGGCCCTGTAGCGCAGTTGGTTAGCGTGCCGCCCTGTCACGGCGGAGGTCGCGGGTTCAAGTCCCGTCAGGGTCGCTTCGAGCGACGGGCCCTTTTCGAAGGGCCTTTCGTTTCGAGCGCGGCATCCTCGGTTGCTGCGCGGCTCTGTAGCTCAGTTGGTAGAGCGCACGACTGAAAATCGTGAGGTCACGGGATCGACGCCCGTCGGAGCCACTGGCCCTTTCCCTAGGCTTCTACTGGGGAGAGGGCCTTCTTTTTTCCTCCGCGACTTGGTCTCGCGTCGCTTCTGGCCACAATTTGGCCACGGCGTCCGATGCCTGCGCCCCGAGAGCCGTCGCCACGCTGTTCAGGTCGTCGTCAAACAGGTCAGCGTAGACGTCGAGAGTCATGGCAGCAGATGCATGACCGAGCATCCGCTGCACCGCTTTCACGTGTGCACCGGCCGAGACAGCGAGCGAAGCGGCCGTGTGCCGGAGGTCGTGTGGAGTGATGACGGGGAACGCGGGGTCGACCGCACGACACTCGGCTACCGCCGGTTGAAACACGCGCCGGCGAAAGTTGCCGTTCCGCAGCGCGACCCCGAGAGCAGATGTGAAAATCAGGTCCTCGCGACGCTTGCCGGCAACTCTGCGGGCAAGCCTGTCGATAAGGAATGGAGGCACGGGGACCGAGCGCCGCTCATGTGTCTTTGGCGTCCCCCACACCAACTCTCCACGGACGTCAACGACCGCCTCGTCGACGACGATCCGGTGGCGCTGGAGATCGACCGACCGCGCCCGCAGCGCCGCCAATTCCCCCCAACGCAGTCCCGTATAAGCCAGTGTGAGAATCAGATCGGCATAGTCTCCGCACTGCGAAGCGAGATCAATGACCTGTGCATGCGTCAGATAGCCGCGCCGGTCCCGCGTGATTCGCGGGAGTCGCATGTCCGCGACCGGATTGGTCTGGAGCCGGCCGTCGCGAATAGCCAGCTTGAAGATTCCGCTGAGGACCAACACGACCTGACGCAGGGTTGATGGGCCGAGTCTTTGGCTGAGTTCTGCTGCCCAGCGCTGAACATCTCCGTGCGAGACGTCGCTCAACCGAGTACTTCCCCATCGAGGGAGGATGTGCTTCGCGAGAGAGTATTCATAGCCCGATCGAGTGGACGCCTTGACGTGGACCTGTGCGGCAATCCAATCCCCGGCCACGACGGCGACATCAACGCGGGAGCGACTGGGGTCGACCCACTCTCCACGCATCTGAGCAACCTGTTGCGTCGCGAGGTACTGTTCGGCGTCTCGCTTGGTGCGAAACCCGCGCTTCTGCGTTTGTGAGCGGTCCGGCTTCCGGTATCGCACTCGGTAGCGTCGACCCGCTGCGGTTTCGTACGGCTCAATTGATCCCATGGCTCCAGCGTTGAACTGACGACCGACTGTGGCCAGTAGAAGGCTCAAACCTGCTGTCTCCGCGCTACTCCCGCTACGGCGCGACAACCTTGATTCCGCTGCGTTGACGTTGCCAGATGTAGCGGCGGTCGCCGCTACATCTTGTCGATCTGGCGAAAGTGACCGGTCCCCGCTTGCGGCGGCGATCAATGCTTGACGGTATTGACCAATGTCCTCCGGCGAGTCAATCCAGCAGGCTCGCGATCGATTGATCGCGGCGGTCGTGGGGCGACTCGAGTATTGCTTCCCGGGCGATCCTTCCGCCGATCGATGCCGGCGCTCGCCCCTTGCACGAGCCATTCGCGCCGCCGTACGACGCTGAGCTGGACGATGCATTGACGCGCCGAGGCTGGCACTCCCGACGGGATGACGTCCCCGACTCGCATTTATTGGTGACGTCCCGCTGAGTGGTGGAGTTTCTCAACACCGTGCAGGGTCAGCTGTTGTGATTATGCCGCGGTCAGTTCTGGGATCGCCACCTCCTCGTGTTCGGCGGTGAGGAGCTTCATCGAGTGCTCCGAGAAGTAGCGGCGGTCGGCGCCGTCCCATTCATCGTGCTGCTCGATCAGGACGTGCCCCGCGAGGCGCAGCAGCGCGGCCGGGTTGGGGAACGTGCCGACCACGTCGGTGCGGCGTTTGATCTCTTTGTTGACGCGTTCGAGCGGGTTGGTGGACCAGATCTGTCGCCAGTGCGCGGCGGGGAACGCGCAGAACGCGAGGATGTCGTTCTTCGCGTCCTCGAGCATGCCGGCGATCTTCGGGTGCGACCGGGTCAGCATGCGGACGACCTCATGGAACTGGGTGAACACATGCTCGGTGTCGGGCTGCGCGAAGATCGTGCGGATGATCGACGCGACCATCGGGCCGGCGGTCTTCGGGACGTTCGCGAGCACGTTCCGCATGAAGTGAACCCGACACCGCTGCCATGACGAGCCTTGGAACACGGTGTCGATCGCGGCGATCAGCCCGGTGTGAGCATCGGAGATCACCAACTTCACCCCGTCCAGTCCGCGGGCCTTGAGGGATCGGAGGAACGTGGTCCAGAACGGCTGCGATTCGGTGTCCCCGACCTCGAACCCCAGGACTTCCCGGCGCCCGTCGGCGGCGACACCGACCGCGACGACCACGGCTTGGGAGACGACGCGCCGGCCGACGCGGGCTTTGCAGTAAGTCGCGTCGAGGAACACGTAAGGGTATGTCGTGTCTGCGAGCGGCCGGTCCCGGAACGCGGCGACGTCCTCGTCGAGGTTGCCGCAGATCCGCGAGACCTCCGACTTCGAGATGCCGGTGTCCGCGCCGAGCGCCTTGACGAGATCGTCGACCTTGCGGGTGCTCACGCCGTGCACGTACGCCTCCATCACGACCGCGAACAGTGCTTGATCGACTCGGCGGCGGCGTTCCAGCAGCGACGGGAAGAACGACCCTTGCCGCAGCTTCGGGATCCGCAACTCGAGCTCACCCGCGGTCGTAGTGAGCGTGCGAAGCCGGGACCCGTTGCGCTGGGTCACCCGGTCCGGGCTGCGTTCGAACGGGGCGGCGCCGATGAACGCGGCCGCTTCCGCGTCGATCAGCTCTTGGTAGAGCGTCTCGGTCGCGACCCGGATCCGGTTATTCACATCTGTGAGTTTCAGCTCCCCGAGCAACTCGAGGAGGGCAGACTGGTCAAGAGCCATCGTGCGTATGTGTCCTTCCGTGAGATTCCTAGACAGTTCTCACTGACCATCGCACGATGGCTCACCACGTCATCGACGTGACACTCGAGCCGGGAAACTACACCACCCCACGGGACGTCACCCCATTTATTCGACATGTGGACGTGGCCCCCCTCAGAGCGATACGCGCAGCCAACCGTTATTCACCACGAAGGAAAACAGTTGAGGGTGTTCTATGCCATCTCTCCGATCCGTGCCCGAGCTCCGCACACGACGTTCGAGGATCGGGCGCAGCTTCTCGATCAAATCGCCTACATCGAAGCATGGTCATGACGTCTCATAATTGCCGCTGGAGGACAACTCCCGCCTACAGCGATGTATCTCGGCGGCTTGCTCGTCGACTCGCTGAGAAGGCAGCCGATAATCTTCGGCGGTCAGGCTGGATCGTCGACGTCGACGACACCGGGCGATACCGGGCCGAGCGTCCAACTAAGGAGAACCGGGGGGCCGGCCAAGATAGATGGATCAATCGACCGAACCGGAGCATCAACCCGATCCCGGAGGATCACGCCGCTTCTGTCCGCTGTCAAGGGCGCAGAGCGTCGCAGGCGATGCCCGGCGGGCACCCTTGACAGCGGACAGAAGCGGCGCACAATCGCTGTTTATTGGGTCGATGGCTCAACCTGACGCGCAAATGATTGCAAGCAGCACTCGACCGATCACCAACAGGATCGGCTTCCTAACGGCGTCAACCGACGAGACAATTGGGCATGCCGCCACTTACCCCGCACATGTCAGGACACTTCTCGACACCGACGTGGGCGGGCGATCACAGCCTCCTGTTCGCCCGAGCGTGGGCTGAGCGGCTCGCAAGACAGGTTGAAGCTGTGCGCGTTGCAGCTCGGGCCGCCGAGCTGATCGATCGTCAGATCGAATACATGGAGGAGTGGAGTCCCAGCGAGCTCGACTACGACCGTGCATTCCGAGCTCTTTGGTCGGAATGCGTGCTTACGGTATGGATTGCGGATGGGCTCGATCGTTGGCTAAATCTTCTGTATCGGGCGATCGGTGAGGAGCCTCCCGCCTCAATTCCTCACCTCCGTCACCTGAGAAACGCGCTGATGCACCTCGACGAGGCGGTCTTTGACGAGGCCGGTGCGCACGCTGGTGTCGCGAGCAGCCGAAATCGGAGCCTCCGCGAACTTCCGGGATCTCGCGTCCTCGTCCAGACGTGGACGGAGGGGTCTCCGTTGTTCGATCTGCTGGATGTCGCACAGTTGGAGGCAATCGCGCGCGAGCTGCTCGCCCGCCTCGATGCCGAGATGGATGCGCTCGTGGAGGACTACGTTGTGCAGGCGGAGATCGATCGCCGTCGGGGTAAGTGACAACCGGCACGCATCTAACAGCCATGCCCGCACTACGTTCTACCGGATTCGCCTGACGCTCCCGCGAATCGTCGCCAACCGACCCCTACGCCGGCATCGACGCCGAGCGGGACGGGAGCAGGCGCGGGATGAGGCGAACGAAGATCACCATGGCAATCAACTCGACGAGGGTCTGAGTGACCACCACGAGCGGCGCGAGGTCGAACGCGGCCGGGAGTGCAAGGACGAGCGGGAGGACGACGAGAGAGTTGCGGGTCGCACCGCTGAACACAATCGCCTTCCGCGCGGGGACGTCCAGCCGCGCCGCCCTGCCTGCAAGGGCGCCGATCGGGACCATGACCGCGGCGAACAGCACATAGACAGGGATCGCGAGCAGAAGCGCGCCGAGCTGCCGGCCGACGCCGGCAATCTGGGAGGCGACGACGACAGCAAGGGTGAGCATCATCAACGGCACCATCGCACCAAGCACAACCTCCTGCACCGCCGCACCCCAACGGGTGCGGGCGGCAGCGAGCTGGGTAAGCCCGGCCGTCACGAGCGGCAGGACAATGAGCAGCAAGAACGCCTCGACGAAGGGGGCGAGGTCGACCGCCTCGACGAACTCGGCACCGACGAACAACCACAGGTAAAACGGCAGCAGGAGCATCTGGGCGAGCATCAGCAGCGGCGCGGCCGCCAGCAGCCGGTCCTTCGCGCCGCCGGCGATACCGGTGAAAACGATCACGTAGTCCACGCACGGCGTCAGCAGCACGAACAGCACCCCGACCAGGAGCACCTGGTCGTGGGCGACAATCCGCGACAGCAGGAACACCACAATCGGCACCAGCACGAAGTTCACGACGAGAACGGTGGAGAGGAACCGCCAGTCCCGGAACGCCTGCCCGATCTTGGCGAACGGCACCCCGAGGAAGGTCGCGTAGAGCAACAGCCCGAGCACGGGATTGATCGCCAACTCTGCCGGATGCGCGATCGCAGGCACCAGCAGGCCCACCGCGGCGCCGAGCACCAGCGCGGCGAGGTAGAGCGGGATCTGAACCCGCTCCATCCACTTGACAATCGATCGCATGTACTCATCCTCCCAAGGGTCCAAGGGTCACTATCGACGCTGCCAGCGCGTGAACTCTTGATCCTCTGTACGACCGGACGCTCGGCTGCCTGTGGGACGTGGCAGATGGCCACACAGGCTTAGGCCCGGCATATCCGGTTGCATCCAATAGCGTGGTGTACGGATCCGTTCGGTCATATCGACGTCTAACCGCGCAGAGCCGCCTCGATCGCCGTCTCCAGGTCGTTCCACCGCTCGATCAGAAGCGGTTCTCCGTCGATGAAGAACGTGGGCGTGCTGCCCACGCCTAACGCCCGCCCTTCCTCGAAATCGGAGCGAACCCGCTCTTCGGTCGCAGGATCGGCAACCGCTGCGTCGTACGCGCTCATGTCGAGTCCGAGCTGCGCGGCGTAGTCCCGGAACAAGGCGGCGCGTGATTCCTGAGCCTCGCCCCATTCAGTTTGTGTCTCGAACAGCCGGTTATACATATTCTCGAACTGGCCTTGCCGGGCGGCAGCTTCGGCGGCTACCGCAGCGTGGGTGGAATTGACGTGTCCGGGCAGGGGGAAGTAGCGCACCGCGTAGGTGATGCGCCCGGCATACTTCTCGCGCAGCTCCTCGACAACCGGGTAGTACGCGCCGCACGCTTCGCACTCGAAGTCCAGGAATTCCACGACGATCACCGCGTCGGCGCCGCCGTCGTCAAGAACGTGTGAGTCCGATCGGAGGATGCTGGCCGATGCTGGATCGGGTGCCTGCGCGCGGTCGACGAGGAAGTAGACCAGCCCGGCGAGGACGAGAGCGACAAGAACGGCGGCCGCTGCGATCAGCGGTTTAGCGGCGGTCTTCACGGCTCAGTGCTCGTGGTGGTCGTGTTCGTGTTCGTCGTCGTGCTCGTCTTCCAGGAGCATTCCGACCGAGGTGGCGCAGGCGTCGCCGCGCCATGCCTCGATGCCCTCGCGGATCGCGAAAGCGGCGATGACGAGGCCGGCGATCGCATCGGCCCACCACCAGCCGAACAGGCTGTTCACGACCAGGCCCACCAGTACAGCCGCGGAGAGGTAGGTGCAGATGAGCGTCTGCTTCGAGTCCGCGACGGCCGTGGCCGATCCCAGCTCGCGACCGGCCCGACGCTCAGCGAGCGAGAGGAACGGCATGATGACGACGCTGAGGGCGGTGATGACGATGCCGAGGGTGGAGTGCTCGACGTCGACCTGGCCGACGAGCGCGAGCACAGACGTGACCGTGACGTATGCGGCCAGGGCGAAGAACGCGACGGCGATGACGCGGAGAGTGCCCTTCTCCCATCGCTCGGGGTCGCGGCGGGTGAACTGCCAGGCGACCGCGGCCGCCGATAGAACCTCGATGGTCGAGTCCAGTCCGAACCCGATCAGTGCGGCTGACGAGGCCACCGTGCCAGCGGTGATCGCGACCACGGCCTCGATCAGGTTGTAGGCGATCGTCGCGGTGACGATCCAGCGGATGCGGCGTTGCAGAACCAGCCGGCGGTCGTCGGCGAGGCGGGGAGTGATGGTGGTCATGCGCAGGTGCAGCTCTCTCCGGCGCAGCAGCCCGGCTCGACGTAGAGGACGACGCGCAACAGCTCGTCCAGGGCGGGCGCCAGGTGAGTATCGGCGAGCCGATACCAGGTGCGTCGCCCGTCCGGTACGGCCTCGACGAGGCCGCAGCCGCGCAGGCACGCGAGCTGGTTGGACATGACCTGGCGAGAGACGCCCAGTGCGTCGGCGAGGTCGGAGGGGTACGCGGGAGCCTCGCGCAGGGCAAGCAGCACCCCCGCGCGGGTGGTATCCGAAAGAGCGTGCCCGAGCCGCGCGAGAGCCGCGGTATGGGTGACGGTGGCGGACGCGGTGGCAGTGGACATACACCGATAGTACATAGGAACGTGAATTCACGCCTTGCGATATCGGTGAAGGGTTGTCTTCCTCATGGATTCCCTTGACATCTGTATACGGTAGGGGGGTAGGGTATACGGGTGAACGGTTACGAGGGCAACAAGGATGACCTGCTGAAGCGGCTGCGCCGCGCGGAGGGCCAGGTGCGCGGAATCGCGCGAATGGTCGAGGAAGACAAATACTGCATCGACATTCTCACCCAGGTGTCCGCTGCGACGAAGGCGCTGGAGACGGTGGCGCTGTCCCTGCTCGGGGATCACCTGAGTCACTGCGTCGCGGAAGCGAGCGCCGAAGGCGGGCACGTCGCCGCCGAGAAGATCCGTGAAGCCAACGACGCGATCGCGCGTCTCGTTCGCTCCTAACCACCCACGAAACCCCTAGAGGACTACTCATCATGACTGACCGCATCGACCTTGGACTGACCGACTCCGGCGCAAGCTGCGCATGCTGCTCCACCGGTTCCGCAGCCGCGCCGGCGACCCCGGCTGTGGACGCTGCGGTGACCGACGAAATCCTCGTGACGGGAATGACCTGCGCGCACTGTGTCGCGAGCGTCACCGAAGAACTGACCGCGATCGACGGCGTGCAGAACGTTGCCGTCGATCTGAACGCCGACGGCACTTCGCGGGTGACCATTCACAGCGCACGACCGATCGACGCCGATGCGGTGCAGGCCGCGGTCGAGGAAGCCGGATACGCCCTGGCAGGTGACCCGGTATGACCGCCCTCGACGTCGAACTCGACATCTCCGGGATGACGTGCGCCTCGTGCGCGTCCCGGATCGAACGCAAGCTGAACAAGCTTCCCGGAGTGGAAGCGACGGTGAACTATGCCACCGAGAAAGCACGCGTCCGCGGGACCGACGTCGACACCGCCGACCTCATCACCGCCGTCGAATCCGCCGGCTACCACGCCGCCCTCCCAGTCCCGCCTGCGACGAAACCGGACCAGGCCGCCCCGGCACGAGACGACGATGAAACCGGGTCGCTGCGCCGCCGCCTGCTGATCAGCACCGCCCTAGCTGTACTTCCCCGTGACGTTGTGAACGCGGGCTGAGGGGGTCTGGCCGCCGATCCCGGTGTGGGGTCTGTGGTGATTGTAGTGATGCAGCCAGGTCTCGTATGCCGCGGCTCGCTCTGCTTCGCTGGCGTAGGGCTTGGCGTAGGCCCATTCGGCGGCGAGGGTGCGGTTGAAGCGTTCGACCTTCCCGTTGGTCTGCGGCCGATACGGCTTTGTCCACTTGTGCTTCACACCGTCGCCGAGCGCGTCCGCGAACGCGTGTGACCGGTAGCACGCGCCGTTGTCTGTCATCACGGCGGTGACCGTGACTCCGAGGCTCGCGAAGAACGCGTTCGCGCGGGTCCAGAACCCTGCCGCGGTCTCCTTGCGTTCGTCGTCGAGGATCTCCGAGTACGCGACTCTCGAGTTGTCGTCGACGGCGTGGTGCAGATACCGGTAGCCGCGGGAGCCGGCCGCTCCTGACCGTGCGGCCTTGTCACGGACGGATCCCGCGGCACGGTCCTGCGCCGATCCGCGGCCGAAGGCGCGCCAGCCGCCGCCATCAGGGATCCGGCCCTGCTTCTTGATATCGACGTGGATCAGCTGGCCCGGTCTTGCGACCTCGTACCGCTTCGGCGTCGGCTTGCGGACTGGCAGCCCGGTGGCCTGATCGATGTTCACGAGCTTCGGCATCCCATACCTGGCCAGCACCCGGCCGACCGTCGAGCGGGCAAGGCCCAGGTGATACGCGATCCGGTGCGGACCCCACCGGCGGGTGAACCGCAACGACACGATCCTCCGCTCCGTCTTCCGCGGGAGCCGGTTCGGCGAGGTCTGCGGCCTGAAGCTGCGGTCCGTCAACGGCAGCCCGGCCCGATACCGGTCGACCCACCGTTTCGCCGTCGCGGGCGAGCACTGGAACCGTTCCGCTGCCCGCCGCAACGACCAGCCCCGATCCACGACGAGGACAGCAAGACGACGACGCCCTTCCGGCGTCAAAGGCGCGTTAGCGTGAGACACGAAGACCTCCGTGGTCAGGATGCGAGTGTGGTAACCCACATCCTGCCCGGAGGTCTTCGCCTACCTCACCCGTTCACAACCTCCCGGGGAAGTACAGCTAACGGGTGTAGATCCGCACGGCCGCCCAGACGATCGCTCCGACCGCGGCGGCACCGGCCACGACGCACGCGGCGGCGGCAGCCGGGTTGCGGCGGGAGAAGCGACGCGCCTTCTCGACGGTGCGGTCGGTCGCACGCGACAGCCTGCGAGGCAGGTTGCCCTTCTCCTCGATGGCGGCGAGCGCGGCCTTCAGCTCGGCGCGCGCGCTCTCCACGGGGTCGGTGATCCCGAGGGCGACGCCGGTTCGCGGCACGGGCACGGGTGCGTCAGAGATCGAGCTCATCGCGCACTCCCTTCACATCCTTGGCGACGGACTGGGCGGGGTTCTCGTCCTTGCCGATCCGGCGGAAGCGCATGATGCCCAGCAGCGCCAGGATGCCGGTGATCACGAGCATCACGACGAACACCGCGAGGGCCGACAGCCACACCGGCCACCACGACGAGAGCCCGGCGATGACGAAGGTGCCGAGCACGGGCACCGACCAGAACAGCACGAACAGGGCGCCGACGAACCACCCGGCGCCGATACCCGCGCTCTTCGCGGTGCGGCCCGCCCACGCCTTGGCGGCGTTGAGCTCGGCGACGACGAGGTTGCGGACGAGTTCGGGGATGTCTCCGAGCAGCGTGAACAGGCTGTCGTCGGAGCGGTCGCGGAAGCCGCGAGGCGTGGTCATGTCAGCTCCCGCCGCGACCAGCCGCGTCCGCGACGCCGTCGATCGCGTCGTCGGCGGCCTTCTTGACGGCCTTCTTCGTCGTGCCGGCGGCCGAGGCGACGTCGTCGACCGAGTCCTTGCCGGCCTCGATCGCGGCATCCAGTCGGTCGCCCGCCGTGCCGCGGTCGCCCGATGCCGCCTTCGTGACCTTCACCGCGGTGTTCCACAGCGTCTTGGGCAGCGCCATCGCGCTGGATTTCGCGAAGTCCTTGACCTTGTCGACCTGATCCTGGACCGGGTCGAGGTTCCACACCTTGAGAGCCTGCGTCTTGATCTGCTCGTACCGCTCGCGTCCGGCGCGCGTGCCGAGCACGTAGCCGACGCCGATCCCGATGACGAGTCCTACCTTGCCCCTCATGGGGTCTCCTCACGCTTGATGAGACTGCTGGTCTGCTGTCCAGGGTAGCCCTGTATGCCGATTCCGGCATCCGCCCTTGACAAGCCTCTCCGCGAGGCTCAGTCCTCGCGCGGGACGGCCCCGAACAGAGCCGCGCGGCGCACGCGCTCCGCCTCGCGCACGGCGTCGGGCACGACCTGGGCGAGCCCGGTGCCCGCCAGCCACGCTCCGACCGCGGCGAGCCCGGCGACCTTGTGCACCGCTGCGCGCGCCACCCTCTGCGCGGCGGCCCGGCCGATCACCGACCCCGGCTGCGCCTGCGTGTAGCGCTCGCGGTGCGCCCCCCGCAGCTGCGCGCCCGTGAGCGGGACGCCGAGGAGAGCGGATGCCTCCGACAGCGCGAGGGCCGCGGCATCCGCGTCGTCGAGCGCCTCGGTCGCGGGGGCCTCGCCCTGCGCGCCGAACGAGACCCGCACGACGTGCAGGCCGGGGGCGGATGCCTCGACCCACCCCCATTTCGCGGTCGAGTGCGTGAGCGCCTTCGCGGTGTGGCTGCCCGGGACGGTGAGTACACCCGAGCCGCGCGGACGGGCGTCGAGGGCGGGCACATCGAGCACGAGGGTGACGATCTCGACGACGGGGGCGGCGCCCGGGGTCTCGCGCGCGAGCCCGGGCGCGTGCGGTGCGAGCAGGCGCCGCGCGTCGGTCTCGGGGGTCGCGACGATCACGGCGTCGGCGGTCAACTCGCCGGCTGAACCCGCGGCCGACTGCGACAGTTCTTCACGTTCGCCCGTATGAACCTCGTGGGGCGGATGCGCATCTGTGTCACGAACAGGCGGATCCGCGAGGAGGGGGTCGTCAGGCGCGGAGTCGGTGAGGGAGACGGTCCAGCCGCCGCCGGCGCGTGGGGCGAGGGCGGTGGCGGCGGTCGACACCCGCACGTCGGCACCGAGCTCGACGAGGCGCGTGTGCAGAGCCTCGGGGAGGCGGGCCATCCCGCCGTCGATGCCCTGGACCGCGGCGCCGGGAGCGGTGGTTCGATCGCCGACCAGCTGCGCGACTCCGCCCGACAGTGACCCCGCGCGGGTGAGCGCCGCGTTCAGACCCGGCGCGGCGAGGTCGACGTCGACGTCGTCGGGCCGCGCCGAGTACACCCCGCTCGTCACCGGTGCGACGAGCCGGTCGAGCACGCGCGCGCCCATCCTCGAGCGCACGAGCGCCCCGAGGCTGTGCTGGTGGCCGATCGTCAGCGGCGGGCGGAGCCGGTCGAGGTAGGCGCGCCAGGCTCCGCGCCAGCCGATGATGCGGCGCACGTCCTCGTCGAACGGATTGGCGGGGATGCCCAGCACTCCCCCGCCGGGCAGGGGTGCGGCATCCCCTCCCGGGATCCCGGCGACCCACGCGCGGCCCGGGTTCGGCGAGACGACCGCGTCGCCCAGACCGAGTTCGTCGATCAGCCCGCGCACCGTGCCGCCGCGGGTGGCGAAGCTCTCCGCGCCCGCATCGACGGTGACGCCGGCGACCTCCGCGGAGCGCACGACGCCGCCGACGCGATCGGATGCCTCCACCACCGTCACCCGGATGCCCACCTTGGCGCACTCCAGCGCCGCGACGAGGCCCGCGATCCCGCCGCCGATCACGACGACCGAGGTCTCGGACGCGGACGCGGCGAGGTCTTCGACCCCCGTCATCCATCCTCCCCGTGCGCGCGGGCGACGATGCGGGTGAGCACCGTCGGGTCCGTCTCGGGCGGCACTCCGTGTCCGAGGTTGAGCACGTGCGCGCGGGCGGCGCGACCGCGGGCGATCACGTCGTCGACGTGCGCGGCGAGCACGTCCCACGGCGCCGTGAGCAGCGCGGGGTCGATGTTGCCCTGCACGGTGGTGTCGGGCCCGAGGATCGCGGCGGCCTCGTCGAGCGGCAGACGCCAGTCGACGCCGACCGCATCCGCCCTGCCCGAGGCATCCGCTCCCTCGTCGATCAGGCGCATGTCGGCGAGGATCGGCCCGGTGCCGACCCCGAAGTGGATCGTGGGCACGGTGCCGAACAGCGGGGCGAGCGCGGCGCGCGAGTGCGGCGCGACGAACGCGCGGTAGTCGGCGGGCGACAGCGAACCCGCCCACGAGTCGAACAGCTGCACGGCGGATGCCCCGGCGGCGACCTGCACGGAGAGGAACGCGTGCGAGACCTGCGCCAGCCAGCCGGCGAGGCGGTGCCAAGAGGCCGGGTCGGCGTGCATCATGCCGCGGGCGCGGAGGTGCTCCTTCGAAGGTCCGCCCTCGACGAGGTAGGCCGCAAGGGTGAAGGGTGCGCCGGCGAAGCCGATCAGCGGGGTGTCGCCGAGTTCGGCGACGGTGATCTGCACCGCTTCGCGAACCGGAGCGGCCGCCTCGACGATCGCGGCCGGATCGATCGCGGTGAGACGGTCGACATCGGATGCCGTGCGCACTGGATCGGCGAACACCGGGCCGCGACCGGGCTCGATGTGCACCTCGACCCCGGCGAGCTTGAGCGGCACCACGATGTCGCTGAAGAAGACGGCGGCGTCGACGCGGTGACGGCGCACCGGCTGCAGCGTGATCTCGGAGGCGAGGTCGGGGGTGAGGCACGCGTCGAGCATGCGGGTGCCGACGCGCAGCTCGCGGTACTCGGGGAGCGAGCGCCCGGCCTGCCGCATGAACCACACCGGCGGGCGGTCCTGACGCTCGCCCCGGAGGGCGCGGACCAGGGCGGATTCGTGCGGCTGCGGCATCCGTCCATCCTTCCACCCGCGCCTGTGCGGTGTTCGCGCGAGTCTCGACGTGGAGAGATGGTGCCCGCGCCGCGGAATCTCGACGTCGAGGGACCCGGGCCGGATGCCGCGCGGGCCGGGATATCCTGGAGCACGTGCTGATGTGCGTCACGGCGAGTCACAAGACCGCCTCCTTCGAGCTCCTCGAGCGGCTCAGCACCCCGACCACGCCGATCGCACCGCTCATCTCCGCACACGCCGACTGCGTGCAGGGCGCCGTGGTGGTGGCCACCTGCAACCGCTTCGAGGCCTACGTCGAGATGGACGAGCCGGTCACGGCCGCCGGCGCCGTGGGCGTCGAGGCGACGCTGCTCGCGATCGAAGCCGCCACCGGCGTCGCCGCCGCGGAGCTCGACGGCTCGTACGAGGTGATCGAGGGTGCGGACGTCGCGCAGCACCTGTTCGCCGTCGCATCCGGGCTCGAATCCGTCATCGTCGGCGAGGGCGAGATCGCCGGCCAGGTGCGCCGGGCGCTCGTCGACGCACGCGCCGAGGGCACCACCTCGAGCGAGCTCGAGCGGCTGTTCCAGCGCGCGAGCGAGACGCAGCGCGGCGTGAAGAACTCCACGGCCCTCGGCCGCGCCGGGCGGTCGCTCGTGCGGCTCGCGCTCGACCTCGCCGACTCGCGCATCGCCGACTGGGCGCAGCTGCGCGTGCTGCTGGTCGGCACCGGATCGTACGCCGCGGCCACCCTCGCGGCGCTGCGCGACCACGGCGCCACCGACATCGCGGTGCATTCGCCCTCGGGGCGCGCTGCGGCGTTCGCGCTCAAGCACGGCGTCCGCGCCGTCACCGACTACCCGGCCGACGCCGCCTCCGCCGACCTCGTGATCACCTGCACCACCTCGATGGTGCTGTCGGCGTCGATGCTCGCCGCTCCGCACGACGGTCGCCGCATGGTGATCGACCTGGGCCTCCCCCGCAACGTCGACCCCGACGTCGCCGGCCTCGACCGCGTCGACCTCCTCGACCTCGAGACGATCCGCCTGCACGCACCCCTGGAGGAGCTGCAGGCGACGGATGCCGCGCGCGAGGTCATCTCGGTGGCCGCCCGCCGCTTCGCCGACCGGGGCGAGCGCCGCGCCGTCGAGCCCGCCCTGGTGGCCCTGCGCTCCCACGTGTTCGAGCTGCTCGAGTCGGAGGTCGCCCGCTCTCGTGCCCGCGGCGACGACGGGGCGATCGAGCAGTCGCTGCGGCACTTCGTCGGCGTGCTGCTGCACACCCCGACCACGCGCGCGCACGAGCTCGCCGCCTCCGGTCGCGCCGACGAGTACGCCGCAGCCCTCGAGACGCTGTTCGGCATCGACGTCGAGCCCGCGGCGGATCCCGTCGGGCCCGAGGCATCCGCCCGCCCGTCGCTGGACGCCGCCGGCTGACCCGCTCCGCACCCGCCGCCTCGACCCGCACTCGGGGGTCGCAACAGGCCGCATCCCTCACATGTGTTCCGCGTGTTGCGACACCGGAGCCTGGGCCCCCGCAACGGCCCGCCGCACTCGGGGGTCGCAACACGCCGCACCCCTCACAAGTGTTCCGCGTGTTGCGACACCTGAACACTTCGACGCACGCACCAGGCCCCGGTGCCAGACTGGGGACATGAGCCTGCACATCACCGGCGACGACGCGGCCGACCAGCTCCTCACCGACGATCCGCTCGCGCTGCTGATCGGGATGCTGCTCGACCAGCAGGTCGCCATGGAGACGGCGTTCTCGGGCCCGCTGAAGATCCAGGAGCGGGTGGGGCGAGTGGATGCCTCGACCCTCGCCGGGTACGACCCGGACGCGTTCGCCGAGGCGTTCAAGACCACTCCGGCGGTGCACCGCTACCCCGGCTCGATGGCCGGGCGCGTGCAGTCGCTGTGCCAGGCGATCGTCGACGACTGGGGAGGGGACGCTGCCGCCCTCTGGACCCGCGGCGAGCCCGACGGCGCCGAGGTGCTGAAGCGCCTCAAGGCGCTCCCCGGGTTCGGCGAGCAGAAGGCGAAGATCTTCCTCGCGCTTCTCGGCAAGCAGTACGGGTTCACGGGCGCGGGGTGGGTGGAGGCATCCGCCCCCTACGGCGAGGACGGCTCGTTCCGCTCGGTCGCCGACATCGTCTCGCCCGAATCGCTCACGAAGGTGCGCGCGCACAAGCAGGCCATGAAGGCCGCCGCGAAGGCCGCGAAGGCCTGATCCCGCGTGGCGCGGGCCGACGTCGCGGGGTGGGGGTCACCCCGTGGTGCAGAGGTACAGCGAGGTGCTCGGGGAGTCGGCGGGCACGGTGCAGTTCGCCTGCACCCACGTGCGGATCTGCGCCGAGGTGCTCACGTCGACCGTGCCCGACCCGCCGCCGGTCGGGCCGCCGCCCTGACCGCCGGCCCCGCCGCCCGAGAGCACCACGTATCGCAGCTGCCCGTCGGCGACGAGCGTCTGGAACACCGCGAGCGTCGGCACCGGATCGCCGCCGTTGAACCCTCCGATCGGCAGGAACGACCCGCCGTCACTGGCGAGGATGAGCGTCGCCGCCGACTGCGCGCCGAACGTCGCCGCGAGATAGCGCGCATCGCCGGCGTTCTGCCGCAGGTAGGCGATGAGCGTGGCATTCTGCGAGCCGGAGGCGGATGCTGCGCCACCCGGGGCGCCGCCGGAAGCCGTCCCACCGGCCGACCCCGCGCCGCTGCCGTCCTGCCCGCCGGGAGCCGTTCCCCCGGCGAACCCCGAGCCCGCGCCGCCCTGCGCACCCGGAGGCATCCCGCCGGCGGCACCGCCCGGAGCGGCACCCTGCGGCATCCCGCCCGCGAAGCCGCTGTCGGCTCCGCGAGCCGCGCCGCCGGGCGCTGCCGCGAAAGCACCGCCGCGGCCGCCGAACCCGGCCATCTCCGACGCGCCGCCCGCGACGGGGTTGATCGAGCTCGGATGCGCGATCGTCACGATCGACCACACCAGGGGCGTGAGCAGGAGGCCGACGCCGACGAGCGCGGCGGTGCCCACCCGCAGCCAGCGACCGGCGCCGCCGCGGTCAGGCTCGGCCCCGCCCTGCGAGCGACGCCGCACCACCAGCATCCCGATCGCCCCTGCCGCCGCGACGGCCTGCACCACCGCGATCGGCACCGAGTAGCCGCCGGTCGAGATCCCGATCCCGAGCGCCGTGATCGCGGCCGTCGCCAGGAGCAGCACCTGCGGCCAGGTGCGCCGGGCGCGCCACGCCGCGCCGAACGCGAGGCCCACGGCCAGCGCGATCGGCACCGCGAGCGCCGCCGTGTAGAACTGGTGCATCCCGGCGACCACCGAGAACATCACGGCGAAGGTCGCCAGCCACACCGTCACCAGCACGGTCACTGGGCGTGCGTAGCGCAGCATCCACAGCACCACCACCGCCGCGATCGCGGTCGGCAGCAGCCAGGCGATCTGCCCCGCGAGCTGTTCGTTGAACAGCCGCAGCACGCCCGGGCTCCCCGAGAACGGCGGCGTGAACGAACGGTAGGCGGTCGTATCGGCGGTCGCCGAGCCGAAGCGTCCGAGCCCGTTGTAGCCGAACACCATCTCCCAGGCGCTGTTCTCGAGCGTGCTGCCGATGTAGGGCCGAGCGGACGCCGGGATGAGCGAGACGATCACGATCCAGAGAACGGATGCCGCGAGGCTGACCGCTCCCGCGACGGCCAGGCGCCACAGTTTGCCGAGGAAGCCCCCGCGGGTGCACAGCCACGCGGCGGCGAGCGCCGGCCACACCGCCCACGCCTCGAGCATGTAGGTCTGGAACGCGAGCGCGATGAACAGTCCCGCGCCGATCAGCCGGCCGAAGCTCCGTCGGGTGATCGCGTGCACGCTCGCCCACACCGCGGCGGCGAGCCCGAGCACGAAGAACGTCTCGGGCTGGTTCGAGCGCGACACCGCCACGAGGATCGGCGTCGTCGCCACGACCGCGCCCGCGAGGATTCCCGCGCCCGGACCGAGCAGGCGCTTGACCGTGATCGCGACGAGCAGCGCCGCGCCGACGGCCGCCAGGGCGTTGGGCAGGACGACCGTCCAGGCGGAGAAGCCGAACAGCCGGATGAACAGCGCCGGAATCCAGAACGATCCGGGGATCTTGTCGAGCGTGACCGTCCCCGCCGGATCCAGCGCGCCGAAGAAGAAGTTCGGCCAGCTCCGACTCATCGACAACGCGATCGACGCGTAGTAGTCCGACATCGAGGCCGTCGACGTGGCCCAGGTGGTGAGAGCGGCGGCCGCGACGGCGAGCACCAGCATCCCGGTGTGCCATCCGGTCCACCGCAGGTGAAGGCGAGGGCGGAAGGCGACGGGAAGGATGCCGGCGGTCGTGGTCACATCGGGAGGGTAGGCGCGCTGCTCCCTGAGGGGCCTTGGCCTCGGCTTGGAATCGGCTATGCGCCGGTTCGCGGGATCGATCGTTGCAATATTCCGCGCGTCGTAATATACCTGTCTCATGACCGCTCCACTCTCGACCCCGAGCTTCTGGATCCTCACGGCTCTCGCGGGCGGCAGGCGTCATGGCTACGAGATCCTCCGGGAGACGGCGGATGCCTCGCGCGGCGCGGTGACGCTCAAGGTGACGACGCTCTACTCGGCGCTGGAACGTCTCGTGCGGGAGGGATCGATCGTCGCCGACGGCGAGGAGATCGTCAGCGGCCGCGCACGCCGCTACTACGTGCTGTCCGATGACGGGGCCGCTCGCCTCGCCGATGCGGCCGACGCACTCGAGTCCCAGGCGCGGACAGCGCGGGCGCGGCTGGCGGCCCCCCGCGCGACGCCGATCCGCGGAGCGGCCGTGCGCCCGTGAGCCTCGACGAACGGGCGTTCCGCCGGCTGCTGCGGTGGTATCCCCGGTCATGGCGCCACGAGAACGGCGCCGTGCTGCTGTCGACGCTCATCGACGCCGCCGAACACGAGCAGCGCGCGAGGCCCACGATCGCCGAGCACCGGGCGGCGTTCGTGCACGGCACAGCCGCGCGCCTCACACGGCGCACCGCGATCGTGCTCGCGTTCCTCGCGCTCGGCGGCGCGACCGTCGGGGGCATGCTGTCGATCTGGGCGCCGACGAGCGGCGGAGGGATGCTGCCGGTGCTGCTGTCCGGGATCGTGCCCGCCCTCGCCTCGCTCGCGCTCCTGTGCGTCCTGCGAGAGCATGGACGGCTGGGCGACGGAGACACCCTCGCCACCGCCGCGCTCGCCGTGACAGCGTTCAGCCTCAACGTGCTCACCGCCGCATCGTGGTCGCTCGGGTTCGACGCCGCCGACACCGGGCAGCCGGTGGAGGGTCTCGCGGCCGCCTGGCTCCCCCTGTTCGCCGCCGCCGTGCTCACCGGCGCCGCGGCGATCGCCCTCCTGGTCGACGCGCTGCTCTCGCGCAGCGCGATGCCGCACGTCGCGCGCATCGCCCTCGCCGTGCTCACCGGTGTCGTCTCGGCACCCGTTCTGGGCTACGGCACGATCAGCCCGCTGACCAGCGCCCTCCTGGCCGTGGGTGTCGGCGTGATCGCTGTGTGGCCGGGGAGCCTTCGCACGCTGGGGACGCCGCCCGGGCGCGCGGGAGGCCGCCTCTCCGCCGTCCGGCGGATCGCTGATCCGGCGGACGCGCGCACCACCGCGCGACTGCTGGCCCTGATCGCGCTGGCCGCGAGCGCGATCGGTCTGGTCTACGCCTTCACCGGCGCGCACTGGTCACCGGGCGCAGCCGACGGCACGGTCGCGATGGGTCAGGGCATCGCCATACTGCTGCTCTCCGGCATCCCTCTCGTCTCGTCTCTCGGTCTGCGCGAGACGGCGACGGCCGGCATCCGGCCCCTCAGGTGGGGACCCTGGGCGCTGGTCGCGCTCGGTCTCGGATGCGGCGCCCTCGGCTACGTCGAATCGCCGTCGCAGACCGGGATGCCACTGGGCTTCCACGTCGGTGCCATCGTCATCGGCGGCGCGATCGCGTGGTCGATCATCGTCCGCGTCCCGTTCTCCCGCACCGGCGCCGTGCTGCTCGGCGGGTTCACGGGAGCCCTCTACGCCGCCTACGCGGGTGTGATGCTCCTGCCGTTGCTCGGGTTCGCCGTGCCGATCGTCGCGGTTGTCGTCGCCGTCCGCCCGACGCGCGACAGGCTCCGCGACCAACGCACGGAGCCCGTCGCCGCCTCGGGGTGACGGCGCTCAGCGGCTCAGTTGCGCCGATCTGCGGTCATCGTCATCGCGATGACGACCGAACGGCGCAACTCACGCCGGACGTGGGTCCTCAGGCCCCGCGCAGGCGCTCCGCCAGGTACCCGTGCAGACGGTCGAGCGAAACCCGCTCCTGGTTCATGGTGTCGCGGTCGCGCACGGTGACGGCGCGGTCCTCGAGCGAGTCGAAGTCGATCGTGACGCAGAACGGCGTGCCGACCTCGTCCTGCCGGCGGTAACGGCGGCCGATGGCGCCGGCGTCGTCGAAGTCGATGTTCCACTCGCCGCGCAGGTCGGCGGCGAGCTCGCGGGCGATCGGGGAGAGCTGCTCGTTGCGCGACAGCGGCAGCACGGCGACCTTGACCGGAGCCAGGCGCGGGTCGAGCTTGAGCACCGTGCGGGTGTCGGTGCCGCCCTTCGCGTTGGGCGCCTCCTCCTCGGCGTAGGCGTCGACGAGGAACGCCATCATCGCGCGCGTCAGGCCGAACGAGGGCTCGATCACGTACGGCGTGTAGCGCTCGCCCGAGGCCTGGTCGAAGTAGGTGAGGGACTGGCCGGATGCCTCGGAGTGGCTCTTCAGGTCGTAGTCGGTGCGGTTCGCGACACCCATCAGCTCGCCCCACTGCTTGCCGGGGAAGCCGAACGCGTACTCGACGTCGATCGTGCCTGCGGAGTAGTGCGCACGGTCCTCGGCGGGCACGTCGTAGCGGCGCATGTGGTCGGGGTCGATGCCGAGGTCGATGAACCAGTCCCAGCACGCCTCCACCCAGTGCTCGAACCACTGCTGCGCCTCGGCGGGCGGCACGAAGAACTCGATCTCCATCTGCTCGAACTCGCGCGTGCGGAAGATGAAGTTGCCGGGCGTGATCTCGTTCCGGAACGCCTTGCCCACCTGGCCGATGCCGAACGGCGGCTTCTTGCGGCTGGCGGTGAGCACGTTGGCGAAGTCCACGAAGATGCCCTGCGCCGTCTCGGGGCGCAGGTAGTGCAGGCCGCTCTCGTCGTCGACGACGCCGAGGTAGGTCTTGACGAGGCCGGAGAAATCCTTGGGCTCGGTGTACTGACCCTTGGTGCCGCAGTTCGGGCACGGCACCTCGGCGAGCCCGCCGACGGCCTCGCGGCCCTTGCGCGCCTCGAAGTCCTCGATCAGGTTGTCGGCGCGGAATCGCTTGTGGCAGTGCAGGCACTCCACGAGGGGGTCGCTGAACGTGGCGACGTGACCGGATGCCTCCCACACGCGCTTGGGCAGGATGATCGACGAATCGAGGCCCACCATGTCGCCACGGCCGCGCACGAACGTCTGCCACCACTGGCGACGGATGTTCTCCTTCAGCTCCGTGCCGAGCGGGCCGTAGTCCCATGCCGAACGGGAACCGCCGTAGATCTCGCCCGCCTGGAAGACGAACCCGCGATGGCGGGCGAGGGCGATGACCTTGTCGAGGCGGGACTGTTCGGCCATGGTGGCTCCAATGGTCGGGAAGCGGGGTTCTCCGCACGAATGGCGGAGAACCAGTCTACTGAGCGGTCCCGCCCGGGCCCGACCCCTCCGAGCCCTCGGCACTGTCGAACGCGCGGTCCCACTCCTGCAGCTCGCGGCGCTTGCCCATGAGGCCGTCGAGCGACACCTGGAAGTGCAGGGCGCGGCGCGCGTTGACCTGCTTGATGTTCGCGACGACCTCTTCCGAGACGGCACCGAGCGCGGCCTCGACCTCGCGCGCGCGCTCTTCGGGGTCGTCCCACAGGTCGGGACGGGTCTGGATGTCGAGGAGGTAGTCGCGCTGCAGCGCGCCGCTCAGCCGCCTCAGCTTGTCGTCGTACTCGACGGCGGCGATCCCGCGCTGCCCGTCGTCGGCTCGGCTCTGCAGCCGGCGGAACAGCTCCGGCACATTGGCCACGAGCGCCCCGATCGCCTCCGCCGTGCGCGCCGCGGCCGTGTTGCCCGCTGCCCCCGCGGCGGCGTACGCGCCGCGATCGGCCGTGAGCGCGGCGAGATGGGCACGGATGCTGTCGGGCGGGCCCTGCTCGCCGCGCGCACCGCCCGCGCGCCGCCGACGGCGGGTGCCCGCGATGAGCCCGATCGTGACGCCGACTCCCACGACGACGGCGGAGACGGCCAGCACGATCCCGAGGACGGGATCGCCGGCCGCAGCATCGCCCGGTTGGGCGAGGTTCCTGTCGCTCGCGACCATCACGCCGGTGATCGTCTGCGGAATCGAGGCGCTCGGGCCGCCGAGTGCCTCCGATTCGTTCGCGATCCGTAGCGCCTGATCGTTCGGGATCGCACTCGAACCGGCGGCGACATCGTTCCCGACGGCGACGATGATCGTGCCGTATTCGGGGTGCGCCTCGCGCAGTGCCGCCACGATGTCGACGGTGGATGCCTCGAGGTTCGCGTTCGTCGAGAACACCGCCACCGCGATCCCGTCGCCGGACACCTGCTGCGAGAGCTGCTCGCGCAGCCCGGTCGCCCCGGCGACCTCGGGCGAGACGAAGACGTTCGTCGAGGAGAGCGCGTTCGACGCTTCGTCGATGTAGCCGCCCGAGGCGGTGAGCACCAGCATCCGACGCCTCAGAAGTTGTTGATGACGGACGCGAACACGAGGTCGATCTTGGCCGGATCGGAGGCGTCGAACCACTGTCCGCCCGTGGCCTCGGCGATTCGCTGCAGGGCCGAGATGTCGGCGCCCTCGCCGTAGGCGATCGGGAAGATGCGCACCGGCGCGGCCTTGCCGCCCTCGCGCGACGACGTGCCGATCTTGGCGATGAGCGAGTCGAGCGACAGGGTCGAGTCGGTGTCCTTGCCGTCGGAGAGCACGACGATCGCGTTGATGCGGCCCGGCTGCGCACGTGCGCTCATCGCGTCGTACGCGGCGGCGATCGCGTCGTACATCGGCGTGCCCTGGCGGGTGGCGTAGCGCAGGTCGGCGAGCGAGGTGTTGATGGACTCGAGGTCGGCGGCCAGCGGAGCCACGTCGCGCACCTGGATGATGCCGTCACCGACGGGCGAGGACACCCCGGTCGTGAACGCCCACACTCCCACCTCGTCGGTGCGGCGGAAGTGCCCGAGCGTGGTCTGGGCGCCCTCGATCGCGCCGTCGAGCTTGGAGCGGCCGTCGCCGATCGAGTCATCCATCGAACCGGAGATGTCGATCACCTCGAGCACCGACGACGGCTTGCGGATCTGCGTCCACTGGTCGATCGCGGTGGAGACCACGTCCACGCCCGGTCGCGGCAGCGTCACGGCGGGACCTGCGGGATCGACCCCGAACGGCGTCGTGAACAGGTCGCCGAGGGGCACCGAGGCATCCAGAGGCCGGAAGCCGAACTGGGGCAGGATGCGCTGCGCGGGCGCCGTCTGCACGAAGGCCGCGAACGCCGCGCCGGCGGTGCGCTGCTCCGGCGTGACCCACGAGGCGCCGAGCACGGTGATCGGGTTGTCCGACCAGATCGACCCGCCCTTCGGGTAGACCGCGACGAGCTTCTCCTTCGGCGGAGTCAGGGTCTCGCCCGGCTGGACGGTGTGCGAGTCGGGGTTGCCCAGGTTGTAGTTGAGGAGGGAGGTCTCCTCGAGTGCCACCGCCGACACGTAGCCCGACCCTCCGGCGCCGTTCTGCGTCTCGTCGTACAGCCGGGTCAGCACCTTGCCGGTCGTGTCGCCGTAGTGGATGACGCACTCCTCGAACACGCGCGAGAACTGCTCGGACGCCGCGACGTCGGCGGCGGTGAGATCGGCGGTCTTGCCGGATGCCTCGTACGACTGCATCAGGATGGCCGACAGGCCCGTGGTGGAGGTGTTCGGGTTGGTCTTGGAGATCTTGAACGACCCCCAGATCGGCTTGCCCACGCTCGCCCACCCGTTCGGATCGGCGCACAGCTTCTCGAAGTCGGCGATGCCGAGGGGCTTGTCGGGGTAGCCGAGCGCCTTGGCCATCGACTCCGGCACCCCGAACACGACGGGCGTGTGGGTGAACGACGTCGGCTCGGGAACCAGGGAGGCGGATGCGGCGGCCGCGACCCGCTCGGTCCACACGGTCGAGGCCGGTGACCACATCGACGGCCACCGACGGGTGTCGGCGGCCGGCCAGTCCTGCCCGGACGTGAGGTACCGGGTGGCGTCGCCGGAGGAGACGTTGATCGGGCGCACCGTCGCGCAGGTGGACAGCGCCTTCGCCTCGGGCGAATCCTTGAACGCCTGAGCGAGGGCGTCGAGCATGTTGACCTTCTCGGACGAGGTCGCCACCACCACGCTCGTGCACCCGTCGTCGGCGAAGTCGCTGCCGCCGGACGGGCTCGGCGACCCGCCGCCGAAGCATCCGCTCAGCGTCAGTCCCGCGACGAGCGCCACCGCCGCAGCGGCCGGACCGCGGCGTCGCGCGGCAGAGGAGCGGGCGGCGGGAACACGTCGTCGCGGGCGCATGCCCACAGCCTATGCGGCGGCTGTGACGGTCGCACCCGTCCCCGATCGTGGAGGCGGGCTCAGGCGGTCGGCGTCAGCTGATCCCGCACCAGTGGCTCGCCCAGGTCAGGATCTCGCCCCGCATCGTCGGATCGGCGGCGAGCTGGATGATGCCGGGCTGACCGTCGATCTCGACGTCGACGTTGAAGACCGTTCCGCGCTTGTCCTCCTGGATCACATGCGCGTCGCAGCGCCCCGGCAGCAGCGGGAGGTGCACGGTCTGGGGAGCTCCGCCGGGCGCGAGCGCCGCGCCGATCGGATACACCGCCGGCTGGGCGCCGCCCACGGTGCCGAACGACAGCAGGTTGGTCTGGTGGATGCCCAGAACGGTCGCCGTCTGAGGAGCGGCGGCGGCATCCGTGGGCGCCGTCGCCGCGACGGGTGCGATGTCGATCGCGAGGTCGGCGGGCTGCCCCGCGGCCGACGGTGTGAAGGAGCCGATCGTGACCTTTGCGATACCGGCGACCTGCTGGCCGAGGCACTCGTGGTCGTACATCGACTCGAGGAACGGGATCGGCTCGGACAGCTGGGCCACGGCGATCGCGATCGACGCACCGAACTGGTAGTTCACCGTCGCCCGGGTGGTGGTCGCGGACGGCAGGCCCCCACCGGTGGGTCCCGGTGTCGGTGTTGCGGCGGGGGTCGGTCCGCTCGCGCCGGGCGTCGGACCGGCGGGCGCGCGCGTGGCGTCGGGAGTGGCCGAGGGGGTCGCAGCGGGCGTGAGCTCGGTCTGCGGCGAGCCGTCGCCGGGCGCGACACCCGTCAGATCGGCCGAGCAGTTCATCTCGGGCAGCTGGATGCGGATGTCGACCGTCGCGCCGGGGGCGATCGTGGTCTGGCGACGGATCGTCCGCACGGCGTGGCCGGCGAACCGCGGGTCGTCGACGCGCACCGTGCCGATGACGAGCGGCTCGGTCGCGGTGTTGTGGATGCGCAGCTGAGCCTGCCGGTCGGCGACGTCGGAGCGCAGCTGCACGATGGACGCCTCGATGCCGCCCGGCAGCGACGTGGCCGAGGGCTGCGGACGCGGCGGCTCGGCGCAGCCGGCCAGGACGACGGCGGCGATCAGCACGGCGGCACCGGCCGCGATCAGGCTCGCGGTGCGTCTCATGCGGCGCGCCGGAGGCGTGCGCGCGTCACCACGACGTCGCGGAGAGCCGGGAGGGCAGACCGGTGGCGTGCGATGGACATGAGATCAGCGTATTGGCCGATCCCAGGCGGTTCCTGCGAGAACGGCCGTCGTTGCCGACCCGTGATCTCGCCCCCCTCAGGCGATCAGGCGGCGAAGAGCCGCACGGCCGCCGCATCCGGAGCCGGCCGGAACGTGGAACGCGCCGTCATCGGTCCCCGCCGGCGCACCGGGAGCATCGCCGCGCACGCGTCCGACCACCGTCGCACGATCCGCTGCGCCGATCGCCGCATGGCCACGTCTCCACCCTCGCCGCGGATGCGACGTCACGGTGCAGGAGAGGGCGGATGCCGCACTGATACCTCAGCCGGAGAACTCCGTGGCCTCGCCTCGGCGGCGCGGGCGGAGCCGGCTCGGTGCGGGCCACTCCAGCTCGATGCGCGTGAACGGCACGTCGATCGCGCCGAAGTCGTCGGTGTGCACCACGACGCGGCCGGCCGCGGCCGGAGCGGGAGGCGGAGTCACCTCCGCGATCCGCACGCGCAGCGGCGGGGCATCCGGCCGTTCCAGCATCCACACGTCGGCGAGGAACCCGAGTCCGCGACCTTCGAGCACCGCTTCGGCGTCGAGCCACTCGAGAGGAACGGATGCCTCGCGCCCGAGCAGGTCGACCGGCACCCACAGCGCCCCCGGGGCGGGCCGGATCCACCCGACGAGCTCGCCGTCGTCGCGGCGGTGCGGGGTCCAGTCCTCGGCGATCACGCGCCCGTCCGCGTCCGCGCCGTGCTCACGGCCGGACGAAGAGATAGCCGCGGGCGTCGTCGAAGCCGCCGATCGTCAGGCCGTCGGCGAGATGCCCGAGCATGGCCTCGCGCACGCGGGGGCGCCAGGCCGCGGCATCCGCCGGATCGTCCCGGCGCAGCGTCTCGATGTCGGGCGGCACCGGCACGGCGGCGACCACCCGCTCCGGCGCCGGCGTCGGAACGGGAGGGGCGGCGAGCGCCCATGACACCATGATGCGGTCGGACTCGTCGCCGCGGTTCACGCCGTCGTCCATCGGCCCGTAGTGGTCGACGAGGTACTCGGTCACGCGCGTGCCCAGCACCCGCAGGTTGAAGTGCGCGTTGCGGGCCACGAGCGGGTCGAACGTCCAGGAGATGTGTCCGACGTCGCGCGCGAGCGCCCATTCACGCTGATGCTGCTTGAGCACGCGGCCGAGCCCCTGCGACCGGCGGCCGGGCAGCACGCCCGTGATGTGCGAGTGCATCGATCGGGCGGCGGGCGCGGCGAAGAAGGCGACGGATGCCCCGATCATCTCCTCGCCGGCGTACAGCCCGACCGCGTAGTTGCCGGCGTGGGCGAGAGCGCGCAGCAGATTGGGCGGCATTCCGGAGCGGTCGCCGCCCCACACCTCGGCCAGCACCGCGGACGCGGCGAACACCTCTGCGACGCTGTCGAGCGGGCGGATCTCGATCCCCGACGGGGCGGCGGGCTCAGTCATGGCTCCAGTCTGCACCGGGCTCCGCCTGCGCGCCTCGATCTCCCCCTGTGCGCCTCGACCCCTCCGAACGCCGATAGCCTGAACCGAGTGGGCACCCGGGAGAACGGCGAACGCAGGCGACTGACCCGGATGCCGCACCAGGGCGCGATCGTCGCGGTGCTCGCGATCGCGGGGCTGTGCTCCTCGTTCATGTTCACGCTCGTCGTGCCGATCCAGTCGCGGCTGCCCGAGCTGCTGCACTCCTCGCCCGCCGACACCGCATGGGTCGTGACCGCGACGCTGCTCGCCGCGGCCGTCATGACGCCCATCTCCGGTCGGCTCGGCGACATGTACGGCAAGCGCCGCATCGTGCTGGTGCTGCTGGCGGTTCTGGTGGTCGGGTCGGTGGTGGCGGCCCTGTCGACGGGCATCATCGGCATCATCGTGGGCCGCACCCTTCAAGGGGCGGTCGTCGGCGTCGTGCCGTTGGGCATCTCGATCCTCCGCGACGTGCTGCACGAGGACCGGGTCGACTCGGCGATCGCGCTGATCAGCGCGACGCTCGGCGTGGGCGGCGCGGTCGGCCTGCCGATCAGCGCGCTGGTCACCCAGTACAGCGACTGGCACGTGCTGTTCTGGCTCGCCGCCGGGCTGGGGGTGGTGGTCTTCGCGCTCGTGCTGTGGATCGTGCCGGTGAGCGTGCTGCGCACCGCCGGTCGCTTCGACTACCTCGGCGCCGCCGGCCTGAGCGTGGGTCTCATCGGCATCCTGCTGGCCGTCTCGCGCGGCAACGAGTGGGGATGGGCGGCGGTGCCGACCCTCGTGTGCGGCATCGGAGGCATCCTGGTCCTCCTCCTGTGGGGCTGGTATCAGCTGCGCGCGAGCGAGCCCCTCCTCGACCTGCGCGTCGCCGCGCGCCGGCCCGTGCTGCTGACCAACCTCGCCTCGGTCGCGATGGGCTTCTCGCTGTTCGCCTCGAACGTCGTCTACCCGCAGCAGCTCGAGCTGCCGGTCGAGACGGGCGTGGGCTTCGGCCTCTCGCTCGTGGCCGCGAGCCTCATCGTCATGCCGTCGGGCCTGGTGATGATGGTGCTCTCCCCGTTCTCAGGACGGCTGGCCGGCACCGTCGGGCCCAAGCTGCTGCTCGTGCTCGGCGCGATCGCCCTCATCGTCGCCTACGGCTTCACGCTGCTGTTCGACCAGGAGGTGTGGCAGCTGCTCGTGGCGAACATCATCATCGGCGTGGGCATCGGCTTCGGCTACGCCGCCATGCCGATGCTCATCATGCGGTCGGTGCCGCAGTCCGAGACCGGGGCCTCGAACGGCCTGAACGCCCTGTTCCGGTCGCTGGGCACCAGCACCGCGGCGGCCGTGGTCGGGGCGGTGCTCGCGGGGTACTCGACGACGTTCCAGGGCGCTCCGGTGCCCACCGCCACCGGATTCACGATCTCGTACGTGCTCGGCTTCATCGCCGCCATCGTGGCGCTGGCGTTCGCGCTGTTCATCCCGACGCGGCGCGCGCCGCAGGAGAAGCACCCCTCACTGCCGAGGTAGCCGATCTCCGCAAGGCTCCCGTCGGGATGTTGGACGATCGTCCAACATCGCGGTCGATGCGCTGCTGCGCCGACAGGCTGGTTCTCGTTCGGATCCACCGGATGCACGAAGCGAAACGCAACAGATGGGAAACGTCATGAACTCCTTCACGTCGAAGACCTCCAAGCTCATCGCCGGCACCACCCTGAGCGCCGCTCTCCTGGGCGGCGCGCTCGTCGCGGGTCCGGCTCAGGCCGCAGAGCCCGCGCCCGCTCCCCCCACGACCAACGCTGTGGACGTGGGCGTCGGCGTCGACCTCGACCCGATCGCGATCATCGGCGCGATCAAGGACGCCGTGAACAACCAGGCCGACCGCGCGGGCGCCGTTCAGGCCGCGCTCGACGTGGGCTACTACAGCGCGAGCAACCCCGACCGTCTGACGGTCGCGGTGGTCAACAAGGACCAGGACATCCAGGTCTCGGGCGAGGTCGCCGACGCGCAGACCATCGCCATCAAGGACGGCAACTAAGTCATCTACTGGTTCAGCGGTCCGGGCCGGGTCGTGAACAACGGAGACGGCGGATACCTCAACTGGGGCGTCTTCGGCAACATCACCCGAGATGGCAACGTCATCTCGGTCAACGGCGGCTGAGTCGCCTGTCGCGACGGGGCTCCCGGCACTGCGGTGTCGGGAGCCCCGTCGCGCATGCCGGCTTCGCGTGCGTCTCACGCTCTCCGCCGGCGCGTGCGGCGGGCGCCGATCCACCCCTTCACGAACGCGAGGGACACCAGGGCGGTGCGGTTCGGGGCGTCCCACGCCTTCATGAGCCGCCCGATGCGCCACGCCACGGCCTGGCGGCTCTAGGCGGTCTCCTCGGCGATGGCGTCGGTCGACAGCCCTGACGCGGCCAGTGCGAGAATCTGCTGGTCGGTGTCGTCGAGATCGGAATCGGCGGGCACGAGCTCGAGCTCGGCCACCGTGACGGCGTCGCTCGCCAGTTCGGATTCGGCCGCCGACCGCGCCGCCATCCACCCCTCGGTCCAGCAGGTGCCCAGCTCGTGGGCCACGACCGCCGCCCGGCTCGTCGCCGTCACCGACTGCGCGAGGTCGCCGCGTGCCGCAGAGCGCATGACCAGCCCGAACACCCGCAGCGCCGGGACCGCGCCCCGCAGCACCACGGCCATCGAGGCATCCGCATCGTCACGGCACCTGGCCGCCGCCGCGCGGAGTGCCGCGAGGCTGGCCGGGTCGACGGGCTCGCCGTGTTCGACGGCGCGCAGGGCGGCCGGCAGCACCAAGGGGACGATCTCGTCGTAGCGGCGGCGCAGCCAGCGCTGTCCGCGCAGCGGGATGCCGCGCATCGGCGCCCGCAGCAGCAGGGCGCCGAACTCGTCCGCCCGTCGATCCAGCGCCAGTCCCAGCGGCTGACCCGCGGTCGATTCGGCGCTCACGGTGCGGTGCGGTTCGGTGCGGGATGCGACATGACTACTCGCCATCCTCGCCCGGGCAGGGCGTCGGATGAACCCCGCCCGGGCGATCTTCACCGGCCGTTCACACGACCGCCGGGCATCCGCCGGGTCCCGCGGCGCGAGCGATAGCCTGGCGCCATGAGCGGCGCAGGCGCAGACCACCCGGACACCGAGGTCCACGGAGACCGCGACACCCGCTTCTTCGGCCAGCCGTTCGCGCTCGCGCACGTGTTCGGCGTGGAGATGTGGGAGCGGTTCAGCTTCTACGGCATGCAGGGCATCCTGCTGATCTACATGTACTACGCGGTCGCCGAGGGCGGTCTGGGCATCGACCAGGCCGTCGCGACGGGCATCGTCGGTGCCTACGGCGGCACGGTGTACCTCTCCACGATCCTCGGCGCGTGGGTGGCCGACCGCCTGCTCGGCTCGGAGCGCGTGCTGTTCTACAGCGCGATCGTGATCATGGCAGGGCACGTCGCGCTGGCGCTGCTGCCGGGGATGCTGGGGCTCGGCGTCGGTCTCGTGTTCGTCGCCGTCGGCTCCGGCGGCCTGAAGGCCAACGCGACCTCGGTCGTGGGCACGCTCTACGGGGCGGAGGACGTACGACGGGATGCCGGCTTCTCGCTGTTCTACCTCGGCATCAACCTCGGCGCGTTCTTCGGTCCGATCGTCACCGGCGCCCTGCAGTCGTCGGTCGGCTTCCACTGGGGTTTCGGGGCCGCGGCCGTCGGGATGGCGCTCGGCCTCGTGCAGTACTCGTTCGGGCGCAAGGCGCTGCCGTCCGAAGCCCGCGTGGTGCCGAATCCGCTCCCGGCCGGCCGCCGACCGATCTTCGTGGGGATCGCCCTGGCCGGCGTCGTCGTGCTCGCCGTGCTCGTGCTGGTGGGCGTCATCCGCGCCGACAACCTGGCCGGGATCGTGATCCTCGTGACGCTCGCGGCCGCGGTCGCGTACTTCGCGGTCATCCTCGCCTCGCGGAAGGTGGACGCGACGGACCGTTCGCGGGTCTTCGGGTTCATCCCGCTGTTCATCGTGAACGTCGGATTCTGGTCGCTGTACCAGCAGCAGTTCACGGTGCTGACGATCTACTCCGACGAGCGCCTGAACCGCAGCATCTTCGGGTGGGAGATGCCGGTGTCGTGGGTGAACTCCATCAACCCGATCTTCGTGATCATCCTGTCGGGCGTCTTCGCCGCGGTGTGGACGAAGCTGGGCTCCCGACAGCCCTCGACCCCGATCAAGTTCGCCGTCGGTGCGATCGTCATGGGCATCGCGTTCCTGCTGTTCCTGCCGTTCGCGAACGGCGCCGCCAACTCCACGCCGCTGGCGGCGATCGTCGGCATCCTGCTCGTGTTCACCCTCGCGGAGCTGTTCATCTCGCCGGTCGGGCTGTCGGTGTCGACCAAGCTCGCGCCGAAGAGCTTCCACACGCAGATGATCGCGCTCTACTTCCTGTCGGTGGCGCTCGGCACGAGCATCGCGGGGTGGCTCGCGCAGTTCTACGACCCCACGAACGAGGTGCCGTACTTCACGATCCTGGGCCTCATCGCCGTCGCCCTCGGCGGCGCACTGCTGCTGGCCGTGAAGCCGGTGCTCGCGCTGATGCGAGGGGTGCGGTAGCACTCCTGGCTCACCGCCGCGGACGCAGCATCCCGTCGACGGCGCGGTGGATCATCGAGCCGCGCGCGCCCGTGTCGTTCCAGCGCACGAGCGCCTGTGCGTTGAGTCCGTCGATCATGCCGAGCAGCTGCCAAGCGGTTGCCGCGGCATCCTCCGTCTCGAACTCGCCCGCCGCGACACCGCGCTCGATGACGCCCTCGACGACGGCTTGCCACGCGTCCATCTGAGTGCGCACGGTGGCCGCCAGCGCGTCGTTGCGGCGACCGAGCGCCCACGCCTCCACCCATACGACCGTGACCTCGTCGCGCGTGCCGTCCAGCAGCGTGTCGACGAGCCGGGCGATGCGCTCTGCGGAGGTCGGGATGCCGGCGAGCAGCTCGGCGACCTCGTCGATCTCGGCGGCCACGATCGCGCCGAACGTCGCCGCGACCAGGGCGTCCATGTTGGGCTCGTAGTGCGCCACGAGGCCGGGCGCGACGCCCACCCGCGCGGCGACGGCGCGGAGCGTGACGGCGGTCAGCCCTTCCTCGCGCGCGAGATCACGGGCCGCGGCGGCGATCTCGGCCGAGCGCTCGCCGGGGCTCTTGCGCGCCGCCTTCTTGCGGACGGGTGTTGACATGGTCACCTCGGTGTGGGTAGCGTCGGCACAACTTGTTGATCGCATGATCAACAGTATCCGCTCCCCCTGAAAGCTGTCGAGAGGGTCCCATGCGCGACGAAGCCATCGTGACATCCGCCATCGATCGTGCCGGTCATATCGAGCAGCACGGCGCCGACTTCGTGCCCGAGTCCGAGCGGCACGGGCACCCGCGCGAGCTCTTCTGGGTGTGGATGTCGGCGAACGTCGTCTACCTCTACTTCGTGATCGGCGGAGTGCTGATGCTCCTGGGCCTCTCGCTGTGGGAGGCGCTGGCGATCACCGTCGTCGGCAACCTGTGGTGGGCCGCCGTGGGCTGGCTCGCGATCAGCGGGCCCGTGTCGGGCACGCCCAGCGTCGCCATCATGCGCGCGATGTTCGGCATCCGCGGGAGCCGCGTGTTCGGCGCCGGGCTCGGGGTCGCCATCGGCATCTTCTACGAGATCATCAACATCGCCTTCGCGACCCTCGCCGCCCTCGCCCTCATCGGGTGGTTCGGCGTGACCCTCCCCGCCGGAGCGGAATGGGTCGTGCTGCTGGTCGTCGGCGCGCTGAGCTACACGATCAGCATCTTCGGCCACGCCACGATCCTCACGCTCGCTCCGTATTTCTCCGCTGCTCTGGCGGTGGTGTTCGTCATGCTCGCGTTCTTCGTGTTCGGCGCCGCCGACCTCTCCTACGCGCCCGCCGCGCTGGACCCCACCGAGCACACGGCGATGATCCTGCTCGGCATCGCCGTCGTCGCGTCCACGCCGCTGTCATGGGGCACCGGCGCCGACTACGCCCGCTATCTGCCGGCCGACGTCTCCAAGACGCGGGTCGCCGTGTGGACCGCGCTCGGAGGCTTCCTCCCCGCGATCGTCATCGGCACACTGGGTGTCATGGCGGGCACCGCGATCGACATGACCGACCCGCAGCTGACGATCTCCGAGATCGTGCCGCCGTGGTTCACACCGCTGTTCCTCGGCATGATCGTGCTGTCGAGCGTCACCAACAACGTGCTGGTCGCCTATTCGACCGGGCTGTACGCGCAGGGACTCGGCATCCGCGTCTCGCGCGTCGCGACCGTGGTGATCACCGGCGTCGTCGCGACCGCCGCCGCCGCGTGGCTGCTGTTCGTCGCGCCCAGCTTCCTCGACACGCTGAACTCGTCGCTCGAACTGGCCGTCACCGTGCTCGGCCCCCTCGTATCGGTCTACGCCGTCGACATCGTGCTGCGACGCAACCGCTACGACGGCCGCGCGCTCACCGACGAGCGCCGCGGCAGTCCGTTCTGGTACTCCGGCGGCGTCTTCTGGCCGGGCGTGATCGCGATGCTCGTCGCGACGACCACCGCCGTGCTCATGGCCAACACCACGCTCTTCGTCGGCCCGGTCGCCACCGCTCTCGGCGGGGCCGACCTCTCCGCCATCGTCGGACCGCTGCTCGCCGCCGGCCTGTACGCGACCCTGTGGCTCACGACGCACCCGTACCGCGACCCCGCGCAACGACCGGGGCACGGACAGCCGGATGCCGCGGCATCCCTCGATCGCACCCCGGAGGTGTTCGCATGAGCTGGCGCATGCCCGCAGAGACCGCCCGACACGACCGCACCTGGATGGCGTTCCCGAGGCCGGGGCTCACGCTCGGCGACGACGACGCGTCCGCCGAAGAGGCGTACGCCGCATGGACCGCCGTCGCGCACGCCGTGGCCGAGTTCGAGCCGGTCACGATGGTCGTCGATCCGGTCGAGCGCGAGCGCGCCGCACGCATGCTCTCCGCCGAGATCGAGCGCGTCGAGGCGCCGCTGGACGACTACTGGATGCGCGACATGGGAGCCACGTTCGTCGTCGACGACGAACGGCCCGGCGTGCTCGGCGGCGTGGACTGGATCTTCAACGGCTGGGGTGCGCCGGAGTGGTCGACGTGGGAGAACGACCGGGAGATCGGGCGTTTCACCGCCGCCGCGGCCGGGGCGGAGCTCGTCTCCTCGGTGCTCGTCAACGAGGGCGGCGCGATCCACGTCGACGGCGAGGGCACCGTGCTCGTCACCGAGACCGTCCAGCTCGATCCGGGCCGCAACCCCTACGCCGACAGGGCGCGCGTCGAGGCGGAGCTCGCCCGCACGATCGGCGCGTCGACCGTCATCTGGTTCCCCCGGGGCCTCACCCGCGACTACGAGGACCTCGGCACGCGCGGCCACGTCGACATGTTCGCCACCATCCCCTCGCCCGGAACCCTCCTGCTGCACGAGCAGCCGAACCCCGAGCATCCCGATCATCTCGTCATGCGGGGCCTCCGCGAGTTCGTCGCGGGGACGACGGATGCCGCGGGCCGGGCGTGGCGGATCGTCGACATCCCTGCGCCCTCGACGCTGCGCGACGACGAGGGGTTCGTGGACTGGAACTACGTCAACCACCTCGTCGTCAACGACGGCGTGATCGCATGCGGCTACGGTGACGAGCGGGCCGACGCGCGGGCACGCGAGATCCTCGCCGACGTCTACCCCGGACGCCGGGTCGTCACGGTCGACGCGCGGCCGATCCTCGCGCGCGGCGGCGGCATCCACTGCATCACGCAGCAGCAGCCGGCGGTGGCCTGATGAGCGGGTTCGACGTCGTGGAGGCGTCCATCGCCGAGCTTCGCGCGGCGCTCGACGACGGCCGCGTCACGAGCGTCGGGCTCGTGGAGGCCTACCTCGCGCGCATCGCCGCGTACGACGCGCCCGACACCGAGACCGCGCTCAACGCGCTCGTCGTGCCGAACCCCGATGCGCTCGACGATGCGCGAGCCTCGGATGAGCGGCGGGCGTCCGGCGCGACCCTCGGTCCGCTCGACGGCATCCCGTACACCGCGAAGGACAGCTACCTCGCCCGCGGGCTCACCGCGGCGGCGGGCTCCCCGGCCTTCGCCGGGCTCGTCGCGCAGCGCGACGCGTTCACGATCGAGCGCCTCCGCGCCGGCGGCGCCGTGCTCCTGGGCCTCACGAACATGCCGCCGATGGCCAACGGCGGAATGCAGCGGGGCGTCTACGGCCGCGCCGAGAGCCCCTACAACGCCGACTTCCTGACGGCGCCGTTCGGCTCGGGGTCGTCGAACGGCTCCGGCACCGCCACGGCGGCGAGCTTCGCGGCGTTCGGCCTCGGCGAGGAGACCTGGTCGAGCGGTCGCGGACCGGCCTCGAACAACGCGCTGTGCGCCTACACCCCCTCGCGGGGGGTGATCTCGGTGCGCGGCAACTGGCCGCTCGTCCCCACGATGGACGTCGTCGTGCCGCACGCCCGGACGATGGCCGACCTGCTCGAGGTGCTCGACGTGATCGTCGCCGACGACCCCGAGACGCGCGGGGACTTCTGGCGGTCGCAGCCGTGGGTGGCCGTGCCCGCGGCATCCGTCGTCCGTCCGCCCTCGTACGTCGCCCTGGAGCCGGCACCGCTCGCGGGTCGCCGCTTCGGCGTCCCGCGGATGTACATCAACGCCGACGACGCCCCCGACGGCGTCGGCATCGGCGGCGCGACCGGCCGCCGCATCGAGACCCGCCCGTCGGTGATCGACCTGTGGGATGCCGCGCGCGCCGATCTCGAGGCGGCCGGCGCCGAGGTGGTCGAGGTCGACTTCCCCGTCGTGTCGAACTACGAGGGCGACCGCCCCGGCGCCCCCACGATCGCGACCCGCGGGCTCGTGACGCCGGAGTTCCTGCAGCGCGAGATCGTCGACCTCTCGGCCTGGGGGTGGGACGACTTCCTCGCCGCGAACGGCGACCCCGCCCTGCCCACGCTGGCCGGCGTCGACGGCACCCGCATCTTCCCTCAGCCCGGGGGCGCCCTCCCCGACCGCTACGACGGGTTCGACGACGACATCCCGCACTATCCGGCGCACGTGCGGGAGCACCCGTACGCGTCGATCGCCGACATCCCCGAGATGGAGGGCGGCGTGCGCGGCCTCGAGGAGACGCGCCGCGTCGACCTGGAGGAGTGGATGGACGCCCTCGGCCTCGACGCGGTGGTCTTCCCCGCCGTCGCCGACGTCGGGCCGGCAGACATGGACGTGGACGAGGCGTCCGCCGACCTCGGCTGGCGCAACGGTGTGTGGGTCGCCAACGGCAACCTCGTGCCGCGGCACCTGGGCATCCCCACGGTCACCGTGCCGATGGGCACGATGATCGACATCGGGATGCCGGTGGGTCTCACCTTCGCCGGTCGCGCCTACGACGACACGGCGTTGCTGCGCCTGGCGGCGGCCTTCGAGGCGACCGGCGCGCGCCGCACCGAGCCGCCCCGCACGCCGCGGCTGTAGCCCCGCGTCGGTCAGGGCTCGAGGGCGAGCGAGGCCGCGATCGGCGTGATGCCCTCGCGCAGCCGGATGATCTCGAGCGTGTGGTCGTGCAGTCGCAGGTCCTCGTCGCGCTCCGGTGTCCACGCCCGCACCGGGAGCGCGACGCCACCCTCGCCCGGCACGACGAACACGCTCATGCACAGGGTCGTGAGGCTCTTGCGGTCCGGCGTGCGCGGGTCGGCGGTGAGCACGCGCGTGCTGATGTGCATGCTGTGCGCGCTGGTGTGCAGCAGCCGCGAGTCGATCTCCACGAGATCGCCGATGCGCACGGGGGCGAAGAAGTGGATGCCGCCGGAGTACACCGCCACCGCGTGGTCGGCGAGCGGGGCAACCCCCATCCAGCCCACGGCGCACGCGTACGCGCTCTCGTCGATCCACCGCATGACGGTGCCGCCGTGCGCCTTGCCGCCCCAGTTCACGACACCGGGCGGCACGAGGAAGCGCAGGATGCTGCGCGGTGCGTCCGTCGCATCCGTGTACTCCTCCACGAGCATGAGCCGCTTGATCTCCGTGCGCGCCGGGATGCGCTGCAGTGCACCCTCGGCGAGCACGCGGTCGGAGCGAGTGCGCGGCGTCCACGCCGGCACACGGCTCGGGCGGCCGCCTTCGTCCTTCGCCACGAACACGAGGATGCACGTCGTCGCGGGCGTGTAGGTGCGGGTGCTCACCTCCGCCGACGAGACGGTGACCACGACGTGCATGCTCGTGGTGCCGGTGTGCACGAGGCGGGCCTGCACCTCGATCAGGCTGCCGGGCGGGATCGGGCGGCGGTGCCGCACGTTGCCGACGTACGCCGTGACGCAGTACGCGCCCGACCAGCCGACCGCGCACGCGTAGCCCGCCTTGTCGATCCACTCCATGACGCTTCCGGCCGCGACCGACCGACCGCCGCCGGACGTGTCGCCCGGCGTGGTCATGAAGCGGAGGGTGATGCGATCGTCTCGCCCGGACGCGGCGGTGTCGGTGCTGTCCACGGCGTCAGCATAGAGCGCGGGCGGTGCGCCGCAGCATCCGTCCGACCTGACAGAGTTGTACCCATGAGTGTGCACACCGACGCCCTGCAGGATCACGCGTGTCTCGTGGTGCACGGTCCGGACCGCCCCGGGATCGTCGCCGCCGTGACGACGCTCATCGCCCGCAACCGCGGCAACATCGTCTCGCTCGACCAGTACTCCGACGACGCGAACGGCGGCGAGTTCTTCCAGCGGGTGGTGTTCCACCGCGCCGACCTCCCCGGAGCGATCCCGGCGATCGAGGCCGACCTGGCCGCGACGCTGACGCCGCTCGATCTCGAGTGGACGCTCACCGACCAGTCGGTGCCCAAGCGGATGGCGATCCTCGCCTCGACGAGCGACCACTGCCTGCTCGAGCTGCTGTGGCGGCACCGCCGCGGCGAGCTGCCCGTGTCGATCCCGATGGTGGTGTCGAACCACACCAACACCGCCGACGACGTGCGCTCCTTCGGCGTGCCGTTCTTCCACGTGCCCTCGCAGAGCGCCGACAAGGCGGCGGCAGAGGCCGAGATCGTGCGGCTGCTGAAGGGCAACGTCGACTTCGTGGTCCTGGCGCGCTACATGCAGATCCTGTCGTCGGACTTCCTCGCGCAGCTGGACGTGCCGGTGATCAACATCCACCACTCCTTCCTGCCCGCCTTCGTGGGCGCTGCGCCCTACCGCAAGGCGAAGGAACGCGGCGTCAAGCTCATCGGCGCGACCTCGCACTACGTGACCGACGACCTCGACGAGGGCCCGATCATCGAGCAGGACGTCGTGCGGGTCACCCACGCCGAGTCCGCCGTCGACCTGCAGCGCCGGGGGGCCGACGTCGAGCGCGCGGTGCTCGCCCGCGCCGTGCTGTGGCACGCGCAGGATCGTGTGATCCGCCACGGCAACCACACGATCGTGTTCTAGTCCGCGTCACGCCTGACTGCGAACGAGCACCTCGAGAACGCGAGGGGCGTAGAAGCGACGACTGTACGCCTCGGGATCGACCGCTCGGAGGATTCCGAGGTCGACGAGTTGACCGACGAGACGGTTGGCGCGCCCGTAGGAGAGCCCGAGTTCGGCCTCCACCCGACGAACGGTGAACGACGGGTTCGCGACGGCGAGGTCGACGAGCGCGTGCGCGCTGTCGGCCCGGAGATTCGACTCCCGGACTCGCTCTCGAAGCTCGGCTTGCACACCCACGAGCGTGATCATCTGCTCGCGCGTGCGATCGGCCGCGCTCTGCAGGCCACGTGCGAAGAACCGAACGAACCCGTCCCAATCCGCATCAGTGCTGACGGCGAGCAACCGGTCGTAATACTCGGAGCGTCTGGCCTCGAACCACGGTGAGACGGTCAGCGTCGGCTCGCTGAGCACCGCCGCAGCCTGGAGGTGTAGCACGATGAGGAGGCGTCCAAGCCGTCCGTTGCCGTCACGGTAAGGGTGCAACGTCTCGAACTGGTAATGCGCCATCGCGGACGCGACCACGGGGTCGATCGCCGACGCGTGGTCGCGCGCCATCCAGTCGAGTAGGTCGCGGACGCCCGTCTCGAGAACGAATCCCTCCGGTGCGGGGACGAATCGTGACGTCCTGATCGGGAAGTCGAAGGGGTCTGCATCCGATCGGCGTCCGATGACCACCTGGCCATCCCGCACCCGGCCGGAGACGTTGTACAACGGAGTTCCCTGCATGAGCACGCCCTGCAGCTCGCTGAGCAGCGGAACGGTGAGCGACTCGCCCCGCGCGATTCGCGCGAAGCCGAGATTCGCCATACGTACATAGTTGAGCACTTCGACCATCTCGGCGGTGGCGGGGTCGTCCTCATCGGCTGTAAGCACGTCGGCGAGCGGAGCGTACGTGCCCTCCAATGCAGACGTGCTCTGCGCTTCGCGCCTCAGCGTGGGCGTGCGGAGAAGGGTCGGATTCGGTAGCTGACGCGCGGTGCTGTCCAGAGCTGCCAGCGCGGCGCGCGCGTCCGCAATCGCCATGAAGGTGGGCGGCGATAGCGCCGGCATCGTGTGCTCGAGTGGAGCAGGCACGAAGGCTCTGTGCTCCCATTCGCCGAGCTGGGGATCGTTGCCGAAGATCGGGACCAGTGACCCCGGGGCATGAGTTTTGAACATTGAGATGTCCACAATGTCACTCTAATGGGTCTTCAGTGACATTGATCGGGACGCATGTGCCCTTTACGCACACGTCAGAACACGTACTCCATGAGGTCGGTGCCCAGCACGCGGAAGGCGTCGTGCGCGCGCAGCCGGTGCGCGATCGACAGGTCGTCGAAGCAGACGATCAGCGCGTAGGCCACGCCCGCCCGAGGACCGGCGAGCACTCCGGCCTCCACGCGCACCCCGGCATCCCGGCCCGTCTTGTTGATGAACAGGAGCCCGTGCTCGTCGTTCTCGTGCGCGAACGGGTCCAGGCCGGTCGCCGACGCCACGAGCGACAGGTCGTGGTTGAGGCTCAGCCACTCCGACACCTGCGCGCTCACGCCGGGCGAGACGGCCTGCGAGTTGACCAGGGCCGCGAACAGCTCGGCGAGCTCTCGCGCCGATCCGAGCGCCACGTGCGGGGCGTCGTCGGGTCCGCGCGTGTCGCGGTAGCGGTCCAACAGCGCCGAGCGCCGCATCCCGAGTCCCTCGATGCGCTCGCGCACGGCGGGCAGCCCCACCCGCTGCAGCAGGATGTTCGCGGCGAGGGCGTCACCGGTGGAGGCCGTGAGCACCGCGAGATCCGACAGGGGCAGCGCCGGCGCCTTCAGGTGCTGCCACACGCCGGCCACGGTGACCGCGTCGACCGACCCGCGTTCGACGATCTCGAGCGGGTCGAGCGCGCCGGACTCGAAACCGGCGGCGACCTCGATCAGCAGCGGGACGGCGCCCAGGCCCGCGACCGGCAGGGTGACGAAGTCGTCACCGGCCAGCACGGACGTGCCGCGGTCGAGGTCGTTGATGCGCACCGACACCTTGGCGCCGGAGGTGGCGAGGGCGTCCAGCGCCTTGAGCGTCGAGGTGAACGATCGGCGCCCGGCGGCCGCCCGCCGCGGCAGTCGCCTGTTGCCACGCCGCGATCCCCGTTGCGGCGTCGATTCCGTGTCCCGTTTGGGCTCCGAGGGCATGCCCACGAGCGGGTTCCTTCCGATGAGAGGTGGAGTGGGCACCGCTCCCCAGGAGCGGCCCGCACAGCGGATGGAGCGTGTTCGGTTGTGGGTGTCGCGTCTTCGATTGTGGATGCCGCGGATATGGATCCGCGGTGAGCGCCGTGGCCCGTTCGCGTCACCAGATGGTGACGCGCTGGTCCTCCGGGAGCCAGAGCTCGTCGGATTCCGTCACACCGAACGCGTCGTAGAACGCGTCGACGTTGCGGACGATCTGGTTGCAGCGGAACTCGTTGGGCGAGTGCGGGTCGATCGTCAGCAGGCGGATCGTCTCGGCATCCCGCCCCTTCTGCTGCCAGATCTGGCCCCACGACAGCAGCAGGCGCTGCACGCCGGAGTATCCGTCGACCACGGGGGCCTCGCCGTCGGCGAGCGAGAGCGCATAGGCGCGCAGAGCGATGCCGAGACCGCCCAGGTCGCCGATGTTCTCGCCGATCGTGAGCGCTCCGTTGACGGTGTTCTCCTCGCTCAGCCCCTTCGGCACGAGCGCGTCGTACTGGGCGATGAGCACCTTCGTGCGCTCCTCGAACGCGGCGCGGTCCTCGTCGGTCCACCAGTCGCGCAGCGACCCGTCGCCGTCGAACCGGCTGCCCTGGTCGTCGAAGCCGTGACCGATCTCGTGGCCGATCACCGCGCCGATGCCGCCGTAGTTGGCCGCGGCATCCCGGGCGGCGTCGAAGAACGGGTACTGCAGGATCGCCGCCGGGAACACGATCTCGTTCATCAGCGGGTTGTAGTAGGCGTTGACCGTCTGCGGGGTCATGAACCATTCGTCGCGGTCGATCGGCTGACCGACCTTGCCCAGCTGGCGGTCGTGCTCCCAGATGTGGGCGCGCCGCACGTTGCCGACGAGATCCGCGGGGTCGACCTCGAGCGCGGAGTAGTCCTTCCAGCGCACCGGGTAGCCGATCTTGGGCGTGAAGGCGTCGAGCTTCGCGAGCGCGCGCTCCCGCGTCTCGGGGGTCATCCATTCCAGGTCCCGGATGCTGCGCCGGTACGCCTCGATGAGGTTCGCGACCAGCTCGTCCATGGCCTCCTTGGCCGCAGGCGGGAAGTGCCGCTCGACGTAGACCTTGCCGACGGCCTCGCCCATCGCGGCCTCGACGAGGCTGACGCCCCGCTTCCACCGCTCGCGGTTGACCGGCACGCCGGTGAGCTGGGTGCCGTAGAACGAGAAGTTCTCGGCGACGAACTCGTCGGAGAGGAACGCGGCGGCCGAGTGCACGACCTTGAAGCGCAGCCACGCCTTCCAGTCCTCCAGGCGCTCCTCGATCAGCAGCCCGCCGAGCCCTTCGAGGAAGCTCGGCTGGTAGACGACGACCTCGGCGAACGCGTCGGGGTGCCCGTCGCCGATGCCGTCCAGCCAGGGCTGCAGGTCGACGCCGATGAGCTCGACGACCTCGTCCCACGTCTTCAGGTTGTAGGTGGCGACGGCGTCGCGGCTGCGCACATTGTCCCAGTGGTGGGTGGCCAGCTCGGTCTCGAGCGCGACGATGCGGTCGGCCTGGGACGCGGCATCCGCCACTCCGGCCAGCGTCAGGATGCGCTCGATGTGCCCGCGGTACGCGGTGCGGGTCTCGGCGAAGTTCTCGAGGCGGTAGTAGCTCTCGTCGGGCAGCGACAGTCCGCCCTGGATGAGGAACGGCACGTAGCGGGTCGGGTCGCCGGGATCGGGTTCGACGTAGAGGTCCAGGATGCCTCCGACCCCGTCGCGCTCCAGGGCGCCCACGGTGCGCAGGAACCCGGGGATGTCGGCGATCTCGTCGGCGGCGGCGAGGCCCGCCTGCAGCGGCGCGGCACCGGCGGCCTCGATCGCCTCGGTGTCGGTGAAGCTCGAGTAGAGGTCGCCGATCTTGCGGGTCTCGGTCCCCTCCTCGGCGGCCTGGGACTCCTCGATGATCGCGCGGACGTCCTTCTCGGACTGCTCGGCGATGAGGTGGAACGAGCCCCACCGCGCCTTGTCGTCGGGGATCTCGGTGCGCTCCAGCCACTGGCCGTTGACGTGACGGAAGAGGTCGTCCTGGGGGCGGATCTCAGCGCTGAGTTCGTCGAGTTCGAGACCCGATTCGGGGGAGACGGTCATGGGGTCAAGGATATGCGCCGCGATGGTGAGCACCACCCGGTTCCGGGTGTCGGGGCCACGGAGTAGCGTGCGGGCATGACGACACTCGAAGGCAGGGACCAGACCGCACTGCTGGTGGTCGACGTGCAGAACGACGTGGTGAACGGCGCGTGGAACCGCGACGCCGTGGTCACCCGCATCGCCGGACTCGTCGACCGGGCGCGCTCCGCCGACGTCCCCGTGGTGTGGGTGCAGCACTCCGACGAGGGGCTCGAACTCGGGGGTGAGGGGTGGCAGCTCGTGCCCGAGCTCGCCCCGGCCGACGGCGAGGCGCACATCCACAAGCTCTACGGCGACTCGTTCGAGGGCACCGACCTCGAGGGGGTGCTGGCGGGCCTTCACGTGGGGCGCCTGGTGGTGGCCGGGGCCGAGAGCGACGCGTGCATCCGCTCGACGATCCACGGCGCGTTCACCCGCGGCTACGACACCGTGCTCGTGGGCGACGCGCACACCAGCGGCGACAAGACCGCGTGGGGGGCGCCGCCGCCCGAGGCGGTCGCCAGCCACACCAACCTGTACTGGAGCTTCCAGCGCGCCCCCGGGCGCACGGCGGCCGTGACGGATGCCTCCGAGATCGACTTCTCCTGACGGGGCGCCGCGGCCGCTCGCGCCCTCCTAGGCTCGAACGGTGAGCCCCCGCGACACGCTGAACCGAGGCATCCTGCGCCTCGCCGTTCCGGCGCTCGGGGCCCTCGTGGCGGAGCCGCTGTTCCTGATCGTCGATTCGGCGCTCGTCGGGCACCTGGGCGTGACGCCCCTGGCGGGATTGGGCATCGCGAGCGCCGTGCTGCAGACGATCGTCGGCTTGATGGTGTTCCTGGCCTATTCGACGACGCCTGCTGTGGCACGTCGGTTCGGGGCCGGCGAACCGGGGCGCGCGGTGTCGGTGGGGATCGACGGCATGTGGCTGGCGGTCGGCTTCGGCGCGGTGCTCGCGCTGATCGGCTCCCTGTCCACGCCGTGGCTGGTGTCGCTGTTCGGAGCCGACCGCGAGGTCTCCGCCGCGGCCGCCACCTATCTCGGCATCTCGATGTGGGGGCTGCCGGCGATGCTCGTGGTGTTCGCCGCGACCGGGCTGCTGCGCGGCATGCAGGACACCGTGACCCCGCTGTGGGTGGCCGGCCTCGGGTTCGCGGCCAACGCACTGCTGAACTGGATGCTGATCTACGGCCTCGGATGGGGCATCGCCGGGTCGGCCCTGGGCACCGTGATCGCGCAGTGGGGAATGGTCGCCGCCTACGTGGTCGTGGTGGGGCGACTGGCGCGCACCCACGAGGCATCCGTCCGTCCGCAGCGCGAGGGGATCCGCGGTTCGGCACGGTCGGGCGGGTGGATGTTCCTGCGCACGGTGTCGCTGCGCGCGGCGCTGCTGGCCACCGTGGCCGTCGCGAGCGTGCTCGGCACCGACGAGCTCGCCGGGTGGCAGGTGGCGTTCACGATCTTCTCGACCACGGCATTCGTGCTCGACGCGCTGGCGATCGCGGCACAGGCGCTCGTGGGCAAGTCGCTCGGTGCGGGCGATCGTGGCGAGGTGCGGCGTGTGCTCGGGCGCACGCTCGCGTGGGGACTGTGGTTCGGCGTTCTCGTCGGGGTGGTCGTGGGCGTGCTGTCGGGCGTGATCGGGCTGCTGTTCACCGGCGACGCGGCGATCGCGGCCCTGATCCAGCCCGCGCTGATCGTGCTCGCCGTGGCGCAGCCGGTCTGCAGCGTGGTGTTCGTGCTCGACGGGGTGCTGATCGGCGCCGGCGACGCGCGATACCTGGCCGTCGCGGGAGTGCTCAACCTCGTCCCGTTCGTGCCGGCGCTCGTGCTAGTGGCGCTGCTGCAGCCGGCGGGGGCGGCGGGCCTGGCGTGGGTGGCGGTGGCCTTCTTCGGGGTGTACATGCTCGCCCGCCTCGCCACGCTCGGCTGGCGGGTGCGCGGGTCGACGTGGATGACGATCGCGGTCTGACGCGTGCGATGAGGGCGGCGGGTGCGCCGGTGGTTCGCAGGATGCCCGCCTATCGTGGAGGCATGCTCTCACTGGCGCGCACGGCCGGGGCCGCGGCATCCGTCGCCCTCGCGATCGCCGTGCTGGCCGGATGCACCGATCAGGGACCGGCGCCGGTCGATGACGGCCTTCCGCTCAGTCCCGGGCCGAGCAAGAGCGCGGATGCGAGCGCCCTCCCGTCAGGAGCGGCCCTCGACGAATGGGCCACGGCGGCGATGCCGACGGACAAGCCGGGGGGCGCGACCGCTGTGCGGCGCGCGAGCGGCGAGGTCGCTCCCGGCACCGACGCGGTCGTCGATCTCACCCAGCCCGACGGGCAGTGGCAGCTGACGATCGTGTGCCAGTCGGCCGACGGATCGGCCATGACGCTGATTCCGGCTCCGGTGGAGACCAACGAGTTGCAGCCGCTGCAGTGCGCCGCCCCCGGCGGCACGGCGCTGCGCGGCGACCTGGGCAGCATCGGGTTCTCCGGCGGCAGCGGGCACACGTTGACCCTGCGCACCACCGTGCCCGCGGTCTTCGTGTACGAGATCACACCGCACATCGCACCGCAGGACTGACCGCGGGGGTGGTGAGCCCGCGGGGCGGCGGGACCGCGCGGGCGACGGGACCGCGCGGGCGACGGGACCGCGAGGGTGGTGAGCCCACGCGGGAAGCGCGCCGCCGAGACATTCTCCCCCGCGTGATGAACTTCCGGCTCACACGGTCCGACGGCTCGATGAGCGTGGTCGAGTCGCCCGCTCGTGCACCCCTTCGGGACCATTGAACCTCCCGCTCACGCAACATGGAGGACCCTGCCGCCCGCCCGGGAGACACGCCCGCTCACCCGAGCGGCGGCCCCGCCACCAGCCTGGGAGACACCCCCGCCCACCAGCGGTGGCCACGGCGGCAGCCGGGGAGACACTCCCACTCACCCGACCCCGGCGGCCACGGCGGCAGCCGGAGACACTCCCACTCACCCGACCCCGGCGGCCACGGCGGCAGCCGGAGACACGCCCGCTCACCCGACGGCGGCGGCCCCGCCACCAGCCCGGGAGACACCCCCCGCCCACCCGACAGCGGCCGGGGCGGCCGTTCGGCCCGGGCGAATCTCCCCACGCGCGCATCGGCGACAGAGCAGGTGACGCCGCGCCAGAGCGCGGCCGACCCGGCTATCGGGTGAGCGAGAGGTTCAACGCGCGGGGGAGAAGGTCTCCGCGGCCCGAACCGTCGACGACGGGTCGCGAGAACTCGCCCACGCGCGCGACGACGAGGAGCAGCATCCGCTCTACGCCGGCGCGGCCCACCGGCGGCACCATTCGTGCATCACGACGGCGGCCGCCGCTCCGGCGTTGATCGAGCGCGTGGAGCCGTACTGGGTGATCTCGACGACGACGGATGCCGCGCCCAGCGCCTCGGGCGACAGCCCCGGCCCCTCCTGCCCGAACAGCAGCACGCACCGTTCGGGGAGCTCGGCGCGGTCGACCGGCACCGAGCCGTCGACGTTGTCGACCGCCACCACGGGTAGACCTTCCCCTGCCGCCCATGCGGTGAACGCCGCGACGTCGTCGTGGTGCACCACGTGCTGGTAGCGGTCGGTCACCATGGCGCCGCGGCGGTTCCACCGACGCCGGCCGATGATGTGCACGGTGTCGGCGAGGAACGCGTTGGCGCTGCGCACGATCGAGCCGATGTTGAGGTCGTGCTGCCAGTTCTCGATCGCGACGTGGAACGGATGCCGGCGGTCATCGAGGTCCGCGACGATCGCCGCCATCGTCCAGTAGCGGTAGCGGTCGATCACGTTGCGGGTGTCGCCGTGCGCGAGCAGGTCGGGGTCGAAGCGCGGGTCGGTAGGCGGTTCGACCGGCGATCCCTCGGGAGCCCCGTCGGGCCAGGGACCCACCCCGTGCGGCAGTCGCGGCTCCTCGGGCTCGTCGCCGCGCTCGTCGTTCACCGTCCCAGGCTAGTTGCGCGGCCATGGCGGCCAGGGCCGCACCACGAATCCGCTCCGGGGGTCGCGAGTCGGCCCGGCGCACCTTTCGGTCGACCGAAAAGTGGTCTACGTTTTCGGTATGCCGAAAACGGTCGAGGTACCGCGCCCAACGCCGCGCGCACCCTCCGCGCAGCGGGTCGCGTGGCTGCTCGGACCCGCCCTCGTCGCGGGCGTGGCCTACCTCGATCCCGGCAACGTCGCCAGCAACATGACCGCCGGCGCGCGGTTCGGCTACCTGCTCGTGTGGGTCGTCGTGCTCGGCAACGTCATGGCTTGGCTCATCCAGTACCTCTCGGCCAAGCTCGGCATCGTCACCGGCCGCAGCCTGCCCGAGAACCTCGGCGACCGCATCCGCAACCCGTGGGCGCGACGGGCGTACTGGCTGCAGGCGGAGCTCGTCGCGATGGCCACCGACATCGCCGAGGTGATCGGCGGCGCCGTCGCGCTGCAGCTGCTGTTCGGCATCCCCCTGCTGTTGGGCGGACTGATCACCGGGGTCGTCTCGACCGCGCTGCTCATCGTCCAGTCGCGGCGCGGCGCGCGCACGTTCGAGTTCGTGGTGATCGGTCTGATCGCGGTCATCGCGCTCGGCTTCACGTTCGGCGTGTTCCTCGGACCGCCCGACCCGGCGGCCGTCGCCGGCGGGCTCGTCCCGCGCTTCGACGGCGCTGACTCGGTGCTGCTGGCCGCCTCGATCCTCGGCGCGACGATCATGCCGCACGCGATCTACGCGCACTCGTCGCTGGCGCGCGACAGATTCCGGCCGGCGGATGCCTCGGCCCCCGGCATCCCGATCGCCCGTCTCCTGCGGGCCACGCGCTGGGACGTGAGCATCGCGATGCTGATCGCCGGCACCGTGAACCTGTGCATCCTGCTGCTGGCCGCCGCCAACCTCGCCGGAGTGCCCGGCACCGACTCGCTCGAAGGCGCGTATGCGGCCCTCGCACAGGGCATCGGGCCGCTCGTGGCCACTCTGTTCGCCGTGGGCCTGCTCGCGAGCGGCCTGGCCAGCACCGCCGTCGGGGCCTACGCCGGCGCCGAGATCATGCACGGCCTACTGCGCGTGCGCGTGCCGCTGCTCGCCCGCCGGCTGATCACCCTCATCCCGGCGCTCGTGATCCTCGGACTCGGCATCGACCCCACGCTCGCCCTCGTGCTGAGCCAGGTGGTGCTGTCGTTCGGCATCCCGTTCGCGCTCATCCCGCTCGTCGCCCTCACCGCGCGCCGCGACCTGCTCGGCACGCACCGCAACCGGTGGACGACGACGGCGGCGGGGGTCGCGGCATCCGTCTTCCTCATCGCGCTCAACGCGGTGCTGCTGTGGCTCGTGCTCGGCGGCGGGTGATGACCGCCGGTACCCTCGGAGCGTGGCCTCCCCCGCGATCGACGACTATCTGAAGCGGATCTACCAGCACACCGAGTGGCAGACCGAGCGCATCACGCCGTCGCAGCTCGCCCTCGAGCTCGGGCTGGCCCCGTCCAGCGTCACCGAGATGGTGCAGAAGCTCGCCGCGCAGGGGCTCGTCACCCATCGCCCCTACGGCCCGGTCGCGCTCTCCGACGCCGGAGCCGCCCGCGCTGCCGCCGTGATCCGTCGCCACCGCCTCATCGAGACGTGGCTCGTGCGGGAGTTCGGGTACGGCTGGGACGAGGTGCACGACGAGGCCGAGGTGCTCGAGCACTCGATCAGCGATCGGCTGCTCGACGGCATCGACGAGCGGCTGGGGCATCCCCCGTTCGATCCGCACGGCGATGCGATCCCGGATGCCTCGGGGCACGTGCGGCGCGAGGCGTTCGTGCTCCTCGCGGCCGCCGCTCCCGGCCACTCCGGCCGCGTGCTCAGGGTGAGCGACCGCGATCCGGCGCTGCTGCGCGCGCTGGAGGACGGCGGCGTGCGTCCCGGCGCCGAGCTGACGGTGACGGATGCCTCCGCGGTCGCGGTCGACGGCGCGCCCTTCCCACTCCCCGCCGGCGCCGCCGCCGCCGTGTGGCTCAGCGCCTGACGTCGCGCGTCAGGCCGCGGCGGCCGCGGCCGCGAACGGCCAGTTGACGCCGGCCGCGGCCTCGCAGAACCGCCACAGCCGGTCGCCGAGCTCGGGATCGCGCGTGATCTTCGAGGCGACGGCGCGACGCGGCATCCCGTGCGTGACGAACCGCGGGCCCAGCATGTCGCCGCCCTCCACATAGGGATCGGCGACGGCCCGCGCCAGAGGCCAGGCGCCGTGCTCCTTCGACTGCGTGATCACCGCCTGCAGATTGTCGGCGAAACGGGTGAGGCGCGTCGGCTCGTTCACCCCGGCGATGCCCGGGGTGCGGCCGCTCGTCGAGTAGCCCGGGTGCACCACGACGCTCGCGACCGGCACGCCGTGCGCGCGCAGGCGCCGGTCGGCCTCGAGACCCAGCGCCGTGGTCGCCACCTTCGACTGCACGTATGCGCGCCACGAGCTGTAGCCCTCGCGCAGCTGCGGGTCGACCGGGTCGTACCGCCACATCGAGGTCGAGATGCTGCCGAGCCACACGATGCGCCCGGCCGCCGCGGCGACGGCGGGCAGCAGGGCGCCGGCGAGGGCGAAGTGGCCGAGCACGTTCGTCGCGAAGACCACCTCGTTGCCGTCGACCGTGGTCTCGCGCTGCTTCGGCGGATGCACGTTTCCGGCGTTCAGCACCAGCCCGTCGAGGGCGCCGCGACCACGGACGGATGCTGCGGCGGCACGCACCGATCCCAGGTTGCTCGTGTCCAGCAGCATCGTCTCGACGGTGCCGCGGCCCCCGGCATCCCTCATCCGTCCCTTCAGCGCCGCGCGCGCGGCGGCGAGGCGGTTCGGATTGCGGCCGGTCATCACGACGTGCGCGCCGGCGCCGGCCAGCTGCTCGGAGCAGAAGAAGCCGAGCCCGGCGTTCGCCCCGGTGACGAGATAGGTGCGTCCGGACAGGTCGGGCAGCGCCCGCGGGTCCCATCCGGTGCGTGCCACGATCCGAGACTACGGCGTCGCATCGCCTCATCGCCGAGCACGCGCCCGGGTCTAGGCTGACGGCATGCGCACGCGTGCCGACATCGAGTGCTGGCTCACCGACATGGACGGCGTTCTCGTGCACGAGAACACGCCGATCCCGGGGGCCGCCGAGCTCCTGCGCCAGTGGGGCGACGAGGGGACGCCGTTCCTCGTGCTGACGAACAACTCGATCTTCACGCCGCGCGACCTGTCGGCGCGGTTGCGCGCCTCCGGGCTCGTCGTGCCCGAGGAGTCGATCTGGACCTCGGCGCTGGCCACCGCCGACTTCCTGCGCTCGCAGATGCCCGGCGGCTCCGCGTTCGTGATCGGCGAGGCCGGGGTGACGACCGCACTGCACGAGGCCGGGTTCATCATGACTGAGACCGACCCCGACTACGTCGTCGTGGGTGAGACGCGCAACTACTCCTTCGAGGCGATCACGAAGGCGATCCGCCTCATCGGCAGGGGCGCCCGGTTCATCGCGACGAACCCGGATGCCACGGGACCCTCGACCGAGGGCGTGCTGCCCGCCACCGGAGCGATCTCGGCGCTCATCACCAAGGCCACCGGCAAGGAGCCGTACGTCGTCGGCAAGCCCAACCCGATGATGTTCCGCTCGGCGATGAACAAGATCGGCGCGCACTCCGAGAACACCGGCATGATCGGCGACCGCATGGACACCGACATCATCGCCGGCATCGAGGCCGGGCTGCACACGGTGCTCGTGATGACCGGGATCAGCGACCCCGCCGAGATCGAGCGCTACCCGTTCCGCCCCGACGAGATCCTCGGCTCGGTGGCCGAGCTCGTGCGCCGCGAGCCGGTCGAGAGCGAGCTGCCCGAGGGCTTCTGATGGGCGCGCTCCACGACGGCGAGAAGGTGACGGCGGCGGATGCCTCGACCTGGCGCGCGTGGCTCGAGGACAACCACGCCACGTCGAAGGGCGCGTGGCTCGTCCGGGCACGACCCGGATCGGGGTTGACGGTCGTCGAGTACGAGGACGCGATCCTGCAGGCGCTGTGCTTCGGCTGGATCGACGGGCCGGTGCGCTCGTTCGACGAGGCGACCGGCGGACTGTGGTTCGCCCCACGACGGCCGAGCAGCGGATGGGCGGCGACGAACAAGGCCCGTGTGGCGCGGCTCGAGGCCGAGGGCCTTCTCGCGGCGGCCGGGATCCGGGCGATCGAGGTGGCCAAGGCCAATGGCTCGTGGACGGTGCTCGACGGGCCCGAGGCGCTGCTCGAACCGCCCGAGCTCACCGCGGCGCTCGAGGCCGTGCCCGCGGCGCGGGCGGCGTGGGACGCGTTCCCGCCGTCGGCGCGCAAGATGGGGCTGACGACGATCGCGATGGCCAAGCGCCCGGAGACGCGGGCGGCGCGCATCGCGAAGCTCGTGGCCGACGCCGCCGAGGGCAGGCGTCCGTGATCGACACCACGCCGACCCTGTGGGTCGCCCTCGTGACCGGACTCGGCGCGCTCGGCGTCGTCATCTGGCAGGCGGTGCGCTACTTCCGCGACCATCGCGACGAGCCGGGCGATCGCGACCACCGCGACTGACGGCGCCCGGCGGCGGCTGATCCCGACTCACCGCGGCTGACGGCGGTCGATCCTGCGGGATCCCGCGCACGCATCGTCGACGCATAGGACGTGGCCGCCCGCCGGTCGGCGCGCATTCACCGATCGGACACCTTCCGGCTGTCGAAGATTAACGATCGCTGCATACCGTCCCTAACGATCGTTACATCTCGTGGCGAACATCCCGATCTCGGAGGACCTGTGAACCATCGTACCCGTGCGCTGTCGGCCGTCTCCGCCCTCGCCGCACTGACCCTGGGGATCGCCGCGTGCAGCGGCGCATCCACCGCTTCCTCGGCCGGCGGCTCGTCCGCCGCCCCCCAGCCCATCGTCCTGTACTCGGCCATGGGCGAGGCCAAGGCCGTCGTCGACGCCTTCATCGCCAAGACCGGCATCCCCGTCAACCTCGTCGAAGACAGCACCGGACCCCTGCTGACCAAGGTCGCCGCCGAGAAGAACAACCCGCAGTGGACCGCCCTGTGGGTCGACGGAGCGACGGCGTTCGCGGCCCTCGACCAGCAGGGTCAGCTCGCGCCGTACACGACGAAGGCCGATCTCAGTGCCGTCGGGAAGTCGCTCGTCCCCGCCAGCAACGCCTACGTGCCCACCGGCACCACCGTCGTCCCCGGCGTCATCTACAACGCCGCCGCCGGCGGCTCCGTGCCGCAGACCTGGGACGACCTGCTCACGTCGGCGTACTCGGGCAAGGTCGGCATGAACGACCCCGCGAAGTCCGGACCGACCTATCCGCTCATCGCCGGGCTGATGGACCAGATGGGCGGCCAGACCGGCGGCGTCGCAGCCGGAGAGGCCTACCTCACCAAGCTCAAGTCCAACGGCCTGCAGGTCTTCCCGACCAACGGCGACACGCTGCACGCGCTCGAGAACGGGCAGATCAGCTACGGCCTGGTGCAGAGCTCCGCCGCACTCGGTGAGGTGGCCGCCGCCGCCGCTAACAAGACCGCGGGCTTCGACCCGAAGGTCGCGTTCTTCCCGAAGGCGACGCTCCTGCCCAGCGCCTTCGGCATCGACAAGTCGGCCAGCCCTCAGCTGCAGTCCGAGGCGCAGCAGCTGGTCGAGTTCATCCTCTCGCCCGAGGGGCAGCAGGCGATGCTCGGCGCCGACCCGACCGGGGACTCGCTGTACTGGCCGATCGTGAACGGCGTGAAGCCGCTCGCCGGCGTCACCGCGTTCCCGACGGACTACAACGTCATCGACCCGTACTTCTGGGGCCCCCTCCAGAGCGAGGTCGTGACCTGGTTCGGAAACAACATCAAGTAACCCGCTTACGACGACGAAGGGAGCCGACGGATGGACACGACACTGCTCGCCCCACCCCCGGGGGCGGCCGCTCCGGCCGGGCCATCCGTCGGCGACCCCGCCGCCCCGGCGCCCTCCCTGCTGGTCCGCGCCCGCGCCGGCGCGGACCGGCACGGCGGGGGCGTCGCCCGCACCGTGTTCTGGCTTCTCGTGGTGGGGATCCTCGTCACCCCGATCCTGGTCTTCCTGCTGGTCGCATTCAGTCCCGCGATGTTCGGCCAGGGCACCGAGTGGTTCACGCTCTCCTCGTTCACCACGGCGCTGAGCGGCACGTTCCTCGTCGCTCTGCAGAACACCGTGATCGTCGGGGTGGTCGCCGCCGTCGTCAGCGCCGGCGTGGGCTTCGGACTGGCGTGGCTCGTCGAGCGCACCGATGCCCCCGGGCGTCGCGCCTGGCGCGCCTGCCTGTTCGTGCTCCTGCTCGCCCCCTCCTACCTCATCGCACTCGGCTGGCAGCGCCTGTTCGAGGTGGGCGGCATCCTCGACCTGCTCCACATCCCGATCGAGCCCGGCCGCTCCCTGCTCTACGGCCCGGTCGGCATCATCGGCATCCTCACCGTGAAGGGCGTCCCGTTCGCCTACCTCGTCATCGCCAACGCCCTGCGCGGTCTCGGTGACGAGTACGAGCACGCCGTGCGCGTGCACGGCGGCACCCGCCGCGACGCCGTGCGCATCGTCGTCACTCTTCTCACCCCCGCGGTCTGGTCTGCCGTGGCCATCGTCTTCGCCGAGGCGATCAGCGACTACGGCGTCGCGTCCACGCTGTCTGCGGCATCCCACTTCCCGCTCGCCACGTTCGCGCTCTACGACGCGGTGCAGAACTTCCCGGTGCAGTTCCCGGTGGCCTCGGCGATCAGCTGGATCCTCCTCGCGCTGGTCGTGGCGGCCCTGTTCGCGCAGTCGGCGGCACTGCGGGGCCGCAGCTTCCGCACGTTCGGCGGCCGCACCCGGCCCGCACTGCGCCGCCGCCTGAGCCCGTGGAGCAAGGTCGGCGGAGGTCTGGCGATCCTCGTCGCGCTCGTCGTGATGGTCGGCATCCCGGCGTTCGGCGCGGCCAGCGCGTCGCTCATGACGGGGCTGGGCAACGCGCTCAGCCCGCACACGTGGAGCATCGACAACTACACGCGCGTGCTCGGCAGCCCGCAACTGCGCGACCCGCTCGCGTTCTCGTTCGGCCAGGGCCTCATCGTGGCCTCGATCGCGACCGTGCTGGCAGTCGCGTGCGCGCGGATGCTGAGCCAGGCCCGCGCGGGCGCGGCCACCCGCGTGCTCGACTTCGTGCTGCTGGCCGCCGTCGCCCTTCCGGGCATCGTCTTCGCGGCGGGGTACATCTTCACCTACAACCTGCCGATCATGAACACCCTCGGCATCCACTTCTACGGCACGTCCACGCTGCTCACGCTCGCCTACGTCGCCACCACCCTGCCCACCGGTTCGCGCTCGCTCGTGGGCTCGATGAGCCAGCTGCAGCAGTCGATGGCCGAGGCCAGCCGCGCCCACGGCGGCGGGGGGCTGCGCACGTGGCTCACGGTCGTCGTGCCCGTGATCGCCCGGCCGGTGCTGTCGGCGTGGCAGCTGCTGTTCGTCGCGACCCTCCTCGAGCTGCCGATCTCGCAGCTGCTCTACCCGCCCGGATCGCCGCCGCTGGCGGTGGGCATCGAGAAGGCCCTGTCCAACTACGACTTCGGCGGCGGCACGGCCATGCAGGTGATCGCCATCGCGATCGCGCTCGCCGTCGTCGGCGCCACCTCCCTCCTCTACACGCTCCTCGCCCCGCGCGGGTGGAAGCAGATCGGTCGCACATCATGACGCTCACCGCCCCCGCTCCCGCGCCCACCGCCCCCTCGGCCGGCACCGGTCGAGCCATCTCGGTGCGCGGCGCCGTGCGCCGCTACGGCGCCGTCACGGCCCTCGATGCGGTGGACCTCGACATCCGTCCGGGTGAGTTCACCGTGCTGCTCGGGCCGTCGGGCTCGGGCAAGTCCACGCTCGCGCGCTGCATCGCCGGCATCGAGCGGCTCGACGGCGGCGAGCTCCGCCTCGACGGCGCGCTGGTCAGCTCCGCGCGCACCCACGTCGCCCCCGAGCGCCGGGAGCTCGGCATGGTGTTCCAGGACTACGCCCTCTGGCCGCATCTCACGATCGGCGAGAACGTCGCCTTCGCCCTGCGCCGTCGCAAGCTCGGACGGGATGTCGCGCGATCGCGCTCTGCGGAGATGCTCGAGCGCGTCGGGCTCGGCGGGATGGACAGGCGCTACCCGCACGAGCTGTCGGGCGGGCAGCAGCAGCGCGTGGCCCTGGCCCGCGCGATCGTGGCACGCCCGTCGGTGATCGTCTTCGACGAGCCGCTGTCGAACCTCGACGCCGACCTGCGCGAGCGCCTGCGCATCCAGATCTCCACGCTCGTGCGCGAAACCGGCTCGACCGCGGTCTACATCACCCACGATCAGTCCGAGGCGTTCGCCCTCGCCGACCGGATCGCGGTGCTGCGGGCGGGTCGTATCGAGCAGTTCGACGAGCCCGAGGCCGTGCACCACCACCCCGCGACGCGCTTCGTCGCCGAGTTCACCGGGATCGGCGGGATGCTGTCGGGCCGGGTCGTGGGACGGACGCCGAAGGGCGTCACCGTCGCCGTGGCGGGGCGCGAGCTGTGCCTCACCGCGCGGGCGGGAACCCCCGACGCGGGCGCCGTGGACGTGCTGCTGCGACCGAGCGTGACCCGTCTCGCGGCCGAGGACGCGGCATCCGTCCCCGGCGGGCTCTTCGCGGTGCCGGGAGTCGTCCGCGACGTCGCCTACCGCGGCCGCTCGTACGACCACGTCGTCGACACCGAGTACGGGCTCATCAGCGGGGTCGTGGAGTCGCGTGCCGTTCCGCGCGGCAACCGCTGCGCGGTCCTGATCGACCCCGACGGCTGCCTCGTCTTCCCCACCGCCACCGCCACCGCCGCCTGACGCTCATCAGCACGGCGAAGGTCTTCACCCGTGCCGTGTGATTTCTAACCGCTGTTACACTTCCGCTATAACCATCACCAATCTGGAGTTCTCATGACACCCGCGGTCTCTCTGTTCATCGCCGTGTTCCTCGCCTGTCTCGTGGAGGCCGTCGAGGCCACCACCGTCGTGCTCGCCGCCGGCACCGCCCGCAACTGGCGCTCCGCCCTGCAGGGCATGGGCGTCGGCATCCTGGCCCTCGCCGTCATCATCGCCCTGCTCGGCCCCACGCTGCAGCTGATCCCGATCGAGTCGCTCCGCCTCGTCGTCGGCGGCCTGCTGCTGGTCTTCGGCCTGCAGTGGCTGCGCAAGGCCGTGCTCCGCGCGAGCGGCTTCAAGGCGCTGCACGACGAGGACGCCGCGTTCGCGTCGGAGGTCGAGGCCGCCCAGGCCGCCGGCGCCGCCACCGGCCGCACCGACTGGTATGCGTTCACCCTGTCGTTCAAGGCCACGTTCCTCGAGGGCCTCGAGGTCGCGTTCATCGCGCTCACCTTCGGCACCGTCCAGCACCAGGTCGGCGTCGCGGCGCTGGCCGCGGTCGTCGCCGTCGTGGTCGTCGCCCTCCTGGGCGTCGTGGTGCGCAAGCCCCTCGCCCGGGTCCCCGAGAACACGCTCAAGTTCGCCGTCGGTGTCATGCTGACCTCGTTCGGCATCTTCTGGGGCGCCGAGGGCGCCGGGGCGACCTGGCCGGGCGCCGACCTGTCGCTGCTCGGGATCATCCCCGGCATCCTGATCGTCGCCCTCGTCATGGTCGCGATCCTCAAGGGCGTCCGCCGCCGTCGCGACGCCCGCGTCGTGTCGATCCCCGCCCCGACCGTCCACGTCGGCGCCGCCGGCGGCGGCCCCCTCGTCGCCGAGCCGACCGACGTCGGCACCGCGGTGGACGCCGAGATCGCGGCATCCCCCGCCCCGCGTCCGTCGTTCGGCACGCGCCTGGCCCGCTTCGGGATGTTCTGGTACGACTTCGTGATCGGCGACGACTGGCGCGTGGCCGCCGGCATCGTGGTCGCGTTCGTCGTGACGCTGCTGCTGGCGGCGACGAGCATCGCCACGTGGTGGATCGTGCCGCTGGCCGTCGTGCTGGTGTTCTGCCTCAGCCTGTCGCGGTCGGTGCGCCGCGCAGCCTGAGGACCGTTCCGCCTCGGGGCGGGAGGACCGCCGATCGGCGGGGAGCGTTCAGTCGCCCCCCGCCGATTGGCCTTCCACCGCGTAGACGCGCGATGCGTAGGCCTCGAGCTCGGTGGCGCATTCGGCGATCGCCTCGGTGGTGCGCTCGCGTCCGGGCGCACCGAACGCGTCGCGCTCGGACACCTTCTCGAACCAGCTCTGCAGCTTCACGAGGTCGACCTCGTTCTCCTCGAGCTCTGCGTACGTGAAGTGATCGTTCGCGTACTCCTTCTGCAGGCCCGCGAGGAAGTCCCGGCAGCGGTCGAGGATCTCCTCGTACTCGTCGGTGCGCGCGGCGTCGTAGAGCTCGCGGATGGTCGACTCGCCCGCGATCGCGGAGGCATCCAGCAGCACGGCCGCACCGGCCATCTCGATGATCTCGTGCCGGAGCTTGCGCAGGGCGCGCTCGTTCCTCGTGTTGGCCGGGAGCGCGACGACGGAGTTCTGCACGTAGACGGCCCCGAGGCCCTTCAGCCGGCGCCAGACGGTGGCGCGCAGACGCGTCGGCTCGGACGGCACGCGGTAGACGAGCAGCAGCCAGACGCCGTTGCGAGCAGTCGGGGAGGCGTCGTCGTTGCCGTCGGGCGTATCGGTCACCGAGACAGCCTAACCTCGGTGATCGCCGGGTCAGGCGGCGTTCACTGAGGGTTCAGCCCGAGGTCGTCCAGGTCGATCGCGGCGAGCCACTGCAGGCCCTCGGCCTCGACCGCCGCCTGGGCGCCGGTGCGGCGATCGACGATGACGGCGACCGCGACGACCTCCGCGCCCTCGCGGCGGAGCGCCTCGACGGCCTTGAGCGCCGACTGACCGGTGGTGGAGGTGTCCTCGACGACGACGACGCGCCTGCCCGAGACATCCGCCCCCTCGATCTGGCGGCCGCGACCGTGGTCCTTGGGCTCCTTGCGCACCACGAACGCATCCAGCGGAGCCCCGGCGTGCACGGATTCGTGCATGACGGCGTTGGCGATCGGGTCGGCGCCGAGTGTGAGTCCGCCGACCGCGACGACACCGTCGACATCGCGGATGAGGTCGAGCATGATGCGCCCGATCGCCGGCGCCGCGCGGTGGTCGAGCGTGAGCTTGCGCATGTCGACGTAGTACGTCGCCTTCTTGCCGCTGGAGAGGGTGAAGTCGCCGTGGAACACCGCCTCGGCGGTGATCAGCGCGATGAGCGCCTGGCGGTCGGCTTCGAGCTCGGGCGTGGAGGCGACGGTCATGGCTCGATTCTACGGATGCCGTCGCCGCCGCCCGTGCCTGAGCCGTTCCTCGCCGAGGGGACGCGGATCGCGGCTTCCGCCCCTGCGTGCGACGAATCGGGCCCCCTCGCGCAGGGACGGCGGGCGGGGGCTGCGCTACAGCGCGAGATGCAGGCGGAGCGCGTCGTCGAGTTCGCCCATGAGCTCGGCCGGCACCCACCCGACGATGTCGCGCACGCGGAAGAGCGACAGGGTGCGCACCTGCTCCGCCTGGGCCTTCGAGTCGCGGGCGAGACCGGTCCTGCCGGCGGGCAGCAGCACCTGGAACTCGAAGACGCGCGCGGTGTTCGAGGTGAGCGGAACGATCGTCACCACACCGCCGGCCCGTGCAGCGGCGGCGTTCGCGGTGTTGTTGCTCACGACCACCGCGGGGCGGGTCTTCGCCGCCTCACGCCCCATCGAGGGATCGAGCGAGACGCTCACGATGTGCCCGCGGCGGAGCGCCGGGATCGGGTCGGTCATGCGACGCCGTCGTCGGATGCCGCGCCCCACGCGTGCTCGTCACCCGCGTCGGTCCACTCGCCGTATGCCTCGGCATAGGCATCGGCGAGCCGGCTCTCGCGCAGCATCCGCACCGCCTCCTGCAGGGCGGCGGACCGCGTCGCGAAGCGCCCCTCGCGCACCTCGGCGTCGAGCAGGGCGATGTCGGCGTCTTCGAGACTGACGCTCACCTTCGCATAGGTCATAGCCCGATGCTACTCCGTTGCCACCAGCACGTGGCGGCCGTCGTCGAACGGTCGCCGGCGAGGGCACGCACATTGCAGCATCCGTCCCCCGCTGCACGACGACACGCGTCCCCTCGCGGGACGACCGCGAGCGGGCGGGAGCGTCAGCGGCCGCGAATAGGCTGGATGCCATGCGTCTGGCCACCTGGAACGTCAACTCCGTCCGCGCCCGCGTCGACCGCATCGTCGAGTTCGCGGTGCGCGAGAGCATCGACGTGCTCGCGATGCAGGAGATCAAGTGCAAGGCCGAGCAGTTCCCCTACGCCGCGTTCGAGGACGCGGGCTTCCACGTCGAGGCGCACGGCTTCTCGCAGTGGAACGGCGTGGCGATCGCCAGCCGCGAGCCGGTCGAGAACGTGCGCACCGCGTTCCCGGGCATGCCCGGCTTCGCGAAGGACCATTCGGGACCGGATGCTCCGCTCGAGGCGCGCGCGCTGGGCGCGACCGTCGGCGGGGTCGAGGTGTGGAGCCTGTACGTGCCGAACGGCCGATCGCTCGGCGACCCGCACTACTTCTACAAGCTGGAGTGGCTCGCCGCCCTCGCGCAGTACACCGACGACACGCTCAGCACGAACCCCGACCTCGCCCTGGCGCTCACCGGCGACTTCAACATCGCCCCGACCGACGCCGACAACGGCGACCCGACCGTCGTGCAGGGCTTCGCGACGCACGTGTCGCCGCCCGAACGCGAGGCGTTCGGCGCGCTGCTGAGTGCGGGGCTCACCGACGTGGTGCGTCCCCTCATCCCGACGGGGTTCACCTACTGGGACTACAAGCAGCTGCGCTTCCCCCGCAACGAGGGCATGCGCATCGACTTCGTGCTCGGCTCGCATGCCTTCGCCGACGCCGTCACCGGCGCGGTGATCCACCGCAACGAACGCAAGGGCGAAGCGCCCAGCGACCACGTCCCCGTCATGGTCGACCTCGACCTGACCGGCGGCGAGGACGACGACGACCGCCCGATGATCTTCTAGGCGATCCGGTCAGCCCGCGGGAGTAGTGGCGTGGGTGCAGCCGGGCGGCTCGGAGTTGCCGCTGATCGCGAAGTCCTCGCACGTGAGGAAGCGCGACTGATTGAGCCCCAGCACGAACGACGCCAGCGCCACGCCCACGACGACCAGGGCGATGAGCCAGCGGGTGCGACGAGGCATCCCCTCTCCGAAGGCCGGCCAGATGATGCGCACGAGCACCCAGATGGTGAACGGCATGCCGATGAGCACGGCCAGCAGGGCCGACACCTGCACGAGGAACACGAACACATCGGCGGTCGCGTCGCCGAAGGCGAACATCAGCACGATCCAGAGGGTGGGAAGCAGCAGCAGGAACGCGCGGACGAGCCGCCCGCCGGCGGGCCGATGCTCGACGAGCACGTACACGAACGCCGCGGCCGACGCGGCCCACAGCGCGAGCAGCTGGTCGAAGAAGATCTCGCCCCACGCCCCGAGGGTGAACGCCGGCCACCACACTGCGACCGCCATGCCCACCATCACGACGCCGACGGGGAGGTCGCGGCGACGCCGCGCGGAGACGGCCGGGGCGGTGTCGCTCACAGCCGCACGCTAGCGCGGCGGCGCCGCCGCGCCCCGACCCCACGCCGCGGAGGTCAGCGCGTCGGCATGTACCGTGTGAGGACGGCCTCCGACCCGACGTCCTCGCGGGCGACGAGGGTCAGGTCGATCGGCCCCGGCAGGCCGGCCAGGAGCGCCGGGCCGTGCCCGGCCACCTGCGGATGCACGACGAACTCGAACACGTCGATCAGCCCGAGGGCGGCGAGCGCGGTCGGCAGCATCACGCCGCCGGTGAGGATGTCGCCGCCCGGACGCGCCTTGAGCTCCCGCACGGCGTCGCCGAGATCGCCGTCGAGCAGTTCGGCGTTCCAGTCCACCTCGGTGAGCGTGCGCGAGACGACGTGCTTGCGTGCGCGGTCGATCGTGCGCGCGAACCCGCGGCTCGCCTCGTCCGGCATCGCCTCGCCCGCCGGGCCGGCCCACGCCGCCCGCATCATCTCGAAGGTGACGCGGCCGTAGAGCAGCGCATCGGCCGACGTGAGGCGGTCGGCCCAGAAGTCGTGCAGGGCATCGGAGGCGAAGCCGGTGCGGTGGTCGACGCACCCGTCGACCGTGACGTTGATGGCGTAGATCAGCGTGCGCATCAGTCGCCCATCGTGCCGGTCGTGGGCACCCCGTCGGGGCCGTAGCGCAGCACGACGACACCGGTGGTGCCGGTGACGGCGGGCTTGAGCAGCCGCAGCCGCCGCGCGTCCATGCCCTCGGGGAACACGCGACGCCCCTGCCCGAGCACGATCGGGTACGTCCACAGCACGAGCTCGTCGTAGGCCTCGGCGGCGATCAGCGAATGCACGAAGTCCACGCTGCCGATCACGTGGATGTCGTCATGGGTCTCGCGCAGCGCGGAGACGGCGGCCGCAGCATCCCCCTTCAGTCGCGAAGAACCCTGCCAGTCGAGCGCCGCGTCGCCGCGCGTGGCGACGTACTTCGGAATCGCGTCGAACTTCCGCCCGATGACGCCCTCGCCGGCGCCCTCGGCATGGCGCGGCCAGTAGTCCGAGAAGATGTCGTAGGTGCGGCGGCCGAGCACGAGCGCGTCCATGCTCTCGATCCCGGCCATCACCTCCCTGCCGACGAGCTCGTCCTCGATGGGCGCCTGCCAGCCGCCCCAGGAGAATCCGCCCGACGGATCCTCGTCGGGCCCGCCCGGAGCCTGGGCGACACCGTCGAGGGTGACGAAGAGGTCGATGGTGATGCGACCGGACATGGTCGCCTCCTTTCAGGCGGCTTCGGCGCCGCCGGTCTCGATATGGAAGGTGTCGGCGAAACGCTCGAGCAGTGACGCCTCGCCGCGCACGACCGCCAGCACGTCCTCGTCGAGGGCGTCCGCCGGGGTCAGCTCGCCGGAGATCACGCGACGGATGCCGGGACCGGCCACGATCACGACGTCGGGCTCGCCCTCGGGCAGCCGCCCGCCCACGGGAGGAGCGGGCGGCGCCAGCTGCGCGACCCGCAGCGATCCCCCCGACACCTGGGCGCGCAGCGCGACGTCTCCGACGTGCAGCTCGTAGTCGGCGTCGGGCAGCGTGACCGCAGCATCCGCTCGGAACGCCGTCCGCAGCGCCATCGTCAGCGAGTCGGCGGTCACCACGTCGCCGGGCTGCGGCTCGCCCATCTGCGCGAATCCCCACCGGCCGAGGGCGAGCACGATCGGCTCGAGCTCTCGTCCGTACGGGGTGAGCTCGTAGACGAGGCCGCAGTGCATCAGCGGCACGCGCCGCACCACACCCCCCTCCTGCAGCTCTTTGAGCCGCGCGGAGAGGATGTTCGTGGGGATGCGGGGCAGGCCGCGCTGGAGGTCGGTGTAGCGTCGCGGCCCGACGAGCAGGTCGCGGACGATGAGCATCGCCCACCGCTCCCCGACCAGCTCGACGGCCGTCGTGACGCCGCAGTACTGCCCGTAGCTGCGGGCAGCCACTTACGCCTGCGCCTGCTCCGCCATGTAGGCCTCGGGGCCCTGCTCGGCCGCCTTCGGGTCCATGTACATGAACTGGATGCCGTTGCCGTCGGGGTCGATCAGGTCGCGAGAGTACATGAAGCCGTAGTCCTGCGGCTCGCCGGGGTTGGTGCCGCCGTGCGCGACGCCCGCCTCAATCGTCTCGTCGACCTTCTCGCGCGAGTCGCGGCTGATCGACAGCAGCACCTGCGCGTGGGTCTTCGGGTCGGCGAACTCCTTGTCGGTGAACGAGGAGAAGTACTCCTTCGTGAGCACCATGAAGTAGATGGTGTCGCTCCACACCAGGCACGCGGCGTTGTCATCGGTGAAGAGCGGGTTGATCTCGCAGCCCAGCGCCGTGTAGTAGGCCTTGGCGCGGTCGAGGTCGGTCGTCGCGATGTTGACGAAGATGTTGGTGGTCATGGCGGATCTTCCTGTCGAGGCGGGTGCTTCCGTCCCGATACTTGCGAATAACAAGCACACTTGTCAATAGCAAGTCCGGCCCCGAGGATCTCAGTCGAGCTGCGCCGCGAGGTAGGTCGCGGGCTTGAGCGACAGCCGTGGCTCCGCGGCACGCAGCGCCTTGATCGCGCGGAGCTGATCGCCCGGCTCGACGCCCGCCTGCGAGAGCACCTCGAGCGCCCAGTCACGCGCCGCGATCAGCGGATCGGCGCCCTCTCGGGAGAACAGCTCGCGCAGTTCGACGCGCGGATCGGCGTCATCTCCGAAGACGAGCTTGTCGAGGCGTGCCACGATCGTGCTCCTTTCCCGGAATGTCGAGGTCGGCCTCCACTCTTCCCGAGCGCCCGCGCGCGCGACTCCCTCGCGAGGGGGATCCGCTGGGCGGCCCCTCCGCCTAGCGTGGGAGGGTGACCTCCGTTCCGTTCGTGCGCCCACGGCCGACGGCGCGGCAGCGGCGCACCGACCTGCTGCTGGCCGCCGTGATCCTCGTCGGGGCGATCCTCAGCGCGACGCTGAGCTCGATCTCGGGCATCTACGGCGCCGCGCAGGGCCCGATGCAGCTCACCCTCGTCTACGCGGCCGTGCTGGCCGGAACCCTCGCCGTGCGGCGCCGGTGGCCGTGCACGGTCGCCGTCGTCATCTGCGGCGCCTACTTCACCGCGGTGACCCTGCGGCTGCCCGAGGTGTTCGTCGGCAACATCGCGATGTTCATCGCGCTGTTCACGGTCGGCGCGTGGTCGCGGCACCGGCGCCGGGCGATGGTGGTGCGGATCGCGATCATCGTCGGCATGTTCGTCTGGCTGATCGTCACCATCGCCGCCGAAGCGCTCACGCAGGCCGAGAGCGCGGGCGTCGTCGCGGGCGCCATGTCGCCCTACGTCGCCGGCGCGATCCTCTCGCTCCTCACCAACGCCCTCTACTTCGGCGGCGCGTACTACTTCGGCGAACGCGCATGGATCTCCGCCCGCGAGCGCCTCACCCTGGAGGAGCGGACCGACGAGCTCGAGCGCGCCCGCGAGGTGACCTCCGCCCAGGCCGTCGCTCTCGACCGCGTGCGCATCGCGCGCGAGCTGCACGACGTCGTCGCGCATCACGTCTCGGTCATGGGCGTGCAGGCGGGCGCGGCCGGTGCGGTCGTCGACCGCGACCCGGATGCCGCGAAGCACCTCCTCGGCGGCATCGAGCGCTCCGCCCGCGACGCCATCGACGAGCTCCACCATCTCCTCGACACTCTCCGCACGCCCGGCGGGACCGACGACGCGCCGGCCTCGACGATCGGCATCGACGCGCTGCCGGCGCTGGTCGCGGCCTCCGACGCGTCCGGACTGCCGACGTCATTCACCCTCGTGGGCGATCCCACCGCGGTGCGGCAGGTCACCCACGTGACGCAGGTGAACCTGTACCGCATCGCCCAGGAGGCACTCACGAACGCCCGCCGCCATGCGGGGCCCGGTGCGACGGCCGACGTGCGGCTGCGCTACGACGACGGCTCGGTCGAGCTGGAGGTCGTGAGCACCGGGCGTGTGCTCGCCGAGGTGCGCCCCGGGCTCGGGCTGCTCGGCATGCGCGAGCGCGCGGCGGCGTCGGGCGGCGCGATCGAGATCGGTCCGCGCGAGCGCGGCGGGTTCCGGGTCCGGGCGACCGTGCCGCTCGCGGCCGCGGCCGTCGTCAGACCCACAGACGGCGTGCTCGCGGCATCCGCCGACGTCGCGGAGCACAGGCCGTGATCCGCGTGCTCCTCGTCGACGACCACGCGGTGATGCGGTCGGGCTTCCGCACGATCCTGGAGGCGGGCGGCGACATCGAGGTGGTCGGCGAGGCGGGCACCGGCGCCGCGGCCGTGGCGGCGGCATCCGCTCTGCGTCCCGACGTGATCTGCATGGACGTGCAGATGCCCGACATGGACGGTCTCGAGGCGACGCGGCGGATCGTCGCCGACCCGGGCGTCGCATCGGCCGTGATCGTCGTGACGACGTTCGACCGCGACGACTACCTCTTCGCGGCGCTGCAGGCAGGGGCGAGCGGCTTCCTGCTCAAGAACGCCGGCGCTGCCGAACTGCTCGCCGCGGTGCGGGTGGTCGCCGGCGGCGACGCGCTGCTGGCTCCCGAAGTCACCCGCCGCGTGATCGAGCGGTTCGCCGACGCGCGGTCGGATGCTGCACCACCGGCCGCGCGCACCGAGCCCGGTCCCGTCGCGCCCGGCGCCGATTCATTGACCGACCGTGAGGCCGAGGTGCTGCGGCTGGTGGCGCAGGCGCGCAGCAACGCCGAGATCGCCCTCGAGCTGTTCATCGGCGAGGCCACCGTGAAGACGCACGTGTCGAACGTGCTGCAGAAGCTCGGCGCACGCGATCGCGTGCACGCCGCCGTACTCGCGCTGCGCCACGGTCTGGCCTAGCGACGGACCCGCCTCACGCCGGACGGAAGCGGACGATCTGCGCGTGCAGAGCCTGCAGGAAGCCGAGCATGAACTGCACGGTCTTGTCATCGGCGAACCCGCCATCAGGGGCGAACGTCTCGTCGGTGACGCGCAGGTACACCTCCGGCCTGCCGACGACCGCCGCCCCCTGCGACGTGAGGATCGCCTTGAGGTGGTTCTGCGCGACGGCGGTGGAGATCACGCCGCGCGAGGCTCCGGTGACCGCGATCGGCAGATCGGGGAAGACGCTCTCACCCACCGGGCGCGACGCCCAGTCGATCGCGTTCTTCAGCACGGCCGGGATCGATCGGTTGTACTCCGGCGTCACCATCAGCAGTCCGTCGACCGCGTGCAGCGCCGCCTTGTACGCCAGTCCCTCGGGCGGGAAGTCGTCTTGGAACTGCGTGCCGAAGAACGGCAGCTGATCGATCGAGATGTCGACGAACTCCAGTCCGGCCCGGCCGGCGAGCGTCGCGAGGCCTTCGGCGTAGCGGCGGTTGAGCGAATCGGTGGAGACGCTGCCGACGATCACGCCGACGGTGCGAACGGTCATGGGGGTCCCTTCCGCGGCCGCAGCGGCCGACGGCATCCATCCTCTCCGTCACCGGGATGATGCGCGCCCGGTTGACGACTCCACCGCGAGGGGGATACGGCCGAGACGGCCGCCGCGTAGCGTGAAGGGATGCTGCAGCTGCGAGACCTCGACAAGAGCTACGGGTCGCATCACGTGCTCGATCACGTGTCGTTCGATGTGCGGCCGGGCCGGCTCACCGGCTTCGTCGGCGGCAACGGTGCGGGCAAGACCACCACGATGCGCATCACCCTCGGGGTGCTCGGCGCCGACGCCGGCACGGTCACGCTCGACGGCGCGGCCGTCACCACCGACGATCGGCGTCGCTTCGGCTACATGCCGGAGGAGCGCGGACTGTACCCGAAGATGAAGGTGCTCGAGCAGATCACCTACCTCGCACGGCTGCACGGGTTCTCGAAGGCGGATGCCTCGACCGCCGCGTCCGCGCTGCTCGAGCGCCTCGGGCTGGGCGAACGCCTGAACGACAACGTCGAGACCCTCTCGCTGGGCAACCAGCAGCGCGCGCAGATCGCCGCCGCGCTCGTGCACGACCCGGAGGTGCTGATCCTCGACGAACCGTTCTCGGGCCTGGACCCGATGGCCGTCGACGTCGTCGCCGCGGTGCTGCAGGAGCGCGCCGCCGCCGGCACCGCCGTGCTGTTCTCGTCGCATCAGCTCGAGCTGGTCGAGCGCATGTGCGACGACCTCGTCATCATCGCCGGCGGCACGATCCGCGCGGCCGGCGAGCGCGAGGCGCTCCGCGCCGAGCACTCCAGCCCGCGCTACGAACTGGTCTCCTCGGGCGACGCCGGATGGCTGCGATCCGAGCCCGGTGTGAGAATCGTGGACTTCGACGGCGGGTACGCCGTGTTCGACGTCGACTCCGACGCCACCGCGCAGCGCGTGCTGCGCGAGGCGGTGAACCGGGGCGATGTCGGCAGCTTCGCGCCGCAGCATCCCACCCTCGCCCAGATCTTCCGGGAGGTCGTCCAGTGAGCGCTTCGACACGATCGACGACCGCGCCGGGCCCGGCACGCGAACGGCCCGCCGCGCCGAGCGAGGCCGCCGCCATGTGGCTCGTCGCCGAGCGCGAGATCTCCACCAAGCTGCGCAGCAAGGCGTTCGTCATCTCGACCGCGATCCTCTTCGTCGCCGCACTCGCCGGACTGGTGTTCGGCGGGCTCGCCGCGCAGAACCAGAGCGGCACGCCGGTCGCCGTCACCGCCGACGCCGCGTCGCTGTTGCCGTCCACGGCGGGCCTGACTGTCACCGAGGTGCCCGACCGCGCCGCCGCCGTGGCGCTCGTCACCTCCGGGAAGGTGGATGCCGCGATCGTCGGCGATCCGACCGCGAAGCCTCTCGGCTTCACCCTGGTCGCGAAGTCGTCGGCACCGTCGTCGCTGCTCCTGCAGTTCGCGCAGGTGCCCCCGGTGCAGCTGCTCGAACCCGCGCAGACGAACTCCGCGATCCGCTACGTCGTCGCGATCGGCTTCGGCATCGTGTTCCTCATGGCGGCGAGCCTGTTCGGCTCGACCATCGCGGCCAGCGTGGTGGAGGAGAAGCAGACGCGGGTGGTGGAGATCCTCATCTCGGCGATCCGCGCGCGCACCCTCCTGGCCGGCAAGGTGATCGGCAACACCATCCTCGCGGTCGGGCAGATCCTGGTGCTGGCGGCGATCGCGATCGTGGGGCTCACGGTGATCGGGCAGAGCCAGCTGCTGACGATGCTCGGCTCGCCCATCCTGTGGTTCGCGGTGTTCTTCCTCTTCGGCTTCGTGCTGCTGGCGGCGCTGTTCGCAGCGGCCGGGGCGATGGTGTCGCGTCAGGAGGACATCGGATCGACGACGTTCCCGATCACCCTGCTGATCATGGCGCCCTACTTCCTGGTGATCTTCTTCAACGACAACCCCGTCGTGCTGGCGATCATGTCGTACGTGCCGTTCTCAGCGCCGGTCGGCATGCCGGTGCGGCTGTTCCTCGGCGACGCCCAGTGGTGGGAGCCGCTGATCTCGCTCGTGATCCTCCTCGCCACGTGCGTCGCCGCGATCCTCGTCGGCGCGAGGATTTACCAGAACTCGCTGCTGCGCATGGGGGGCCGTGTGAAGTTCAGCGAGGCGCTGCGCGGCTGATTCGGGTCAGCGCGCAGACCCCGGTGGCCGGGCGCGCGTCGACGGCTTCTCGATCGCGACGCCCGGCCGCCGGACCGTCCGCGTGCCTCACCCGCGACGGTGGGCGGCGCGGCCGTGACGGCCGCCGAGGGCGTCGGCGGCGCGCACGAGGGCGAGGTGCGACAGCGCCTGTGGGGTGTTGCCCGCCTGCCGCTGCAGGGTGAGGTCGTACTCCTCCGACAGCAGGCCGACGTCGTTCACGAGGGCGCACAGCCGGTCCATGAGGGAGGATGCCTCGGCCTCGCGCCCGGTCGCGGCGTACTGTTCCACGAGCCAGAACGAGCACGCCAGGAACGGGTTCTCCTCGCCCGGGAGCCCGTCCACCGTCGACTGCGTGCGATACCGGTACAGCAGGCCCCCGCGCGGCAGCAGCCGCCGTTCGATCTCGGCGACCGTGCCGAGCATGCGCGCGTCGTCGGCGGCGCAGAAGCCCACCTGCGGCAGCAGGAGCAGCGCGGCATCCACCTCGGTCGATCCGTAGGCCTGCACGAAGTGCCCGCGCTCGGCGTCGTACCCGTGCGCGTCGATCTCGGCCCGCACGCGGTCGCGGAGCACCTCCCAGCGCTCGGCGGGCCCGTCCAGGCCGTGCTCGCGCACCGCCCGCACCCCGCGATCGAACGCCGCCCAGATCATGGCGCGCGAGTAGGTGAACATCCGCGGTTCGCCGCGGATCTCCCAGATGCCGTTGTCGGGGCGATCGAGGTTGTCCTCGACGAAGCCGAGCAGCGCGCGCTGCAGCGGCCACGACGACTCCTCCTCGTCGACGCCCGCCATGCGCGCCGCCTCCAGCGCCACCATCACCTCGCCGATCACGTCGGCCTGGTACTGCGTGACGGCGCCGTTGCCGATGCGCACCGGCTGGGCCCCGTCGTAGCCGGGCAGGCTGTCGAGCTCGCGCTCGGGCAGGTCTCGTTCGCCCGCGAGCCCGTACATGATCTGCACGTCGGCGGGGTCGCCGGCGATGGCCCGCAGCAGCCACGTGCGCCACTGGGCGGCCTCGTCGGTGAGACCGTGGTCGAGCAGCGCCTCGAGGGTGAGCGAGGCATCCCGCAGCCAGACGTACCGGTAGTCCCAGTTGCGCACCCCGCCGAAGTCCTCGGGAAGCGACGTGGTGGCCGCCGCGACGATGCCGCCGGTGTCCTCGTGGGTGAGCGCGCGCAGCACGAGCAGCGAGCGCACGACCTGCGCGTGATGCGGACCGTGGTGACGGATGCCTGCGGCCCACGATCCCCACCAGCGGTCGGTCGCGGCGAGCGCGGCGTCGACGTCGACCGGCTCGGGCACCGGGCGGTGCGACGGGAACCAGGTCAGGGCCAGGTCGACGGTCTCGCCGGCCGTCACGGTCGTGCGTCCGACGTGCGCGTGGTCGGTCGCGGCGAGCGCCGCACCGCGCACCACGAGCGCGTCGGGCCCGGCGATCGCGACCAGAGCCGGCGCGTCGGCCGTGCCGGCCTGGCGCATCCACGGCATGGCGCGGGCGTAGTCGAAGCGCACCCGCAGCTCCTGGGTGAACTCCACCGTGCCGGTGATCCCCCGCACGCGGCGGATCACATCGGCGCGGCGATCGCCGTGCGGCATGACGTCGGTGACGTCGGCCACCCCCGTCGCCGTCCTCCAGCGCGTGACGAGCGTGAACCCGTCGCCGTCGTAACGGCGGGTGCTCGTGGCCGCGGGATCGGCGGGGCGCAGCATCCATCGCCCCTGGTCCTCGGTGCCCAGCAGTGCGCCGAACGTCGACGCGGAGTCGTAGCGCGGCAGACACAGCCAGTCGATGCTGCCGTCGCGGGAGACGAGCGCTGCGGTGTGGCAGTCGCTGAGGATCGCATAATCCTCGATGGGTGAGGCCATGGCGCGATTCTCGCAGGGGCTCCGATGAAATCCCGCGCGGCTAGGGTGGCGACATGACCGACACCCAGACCACGCTGATCGTGCTCGGCGCGTCCGGCGACCTCACGTCGCGCCTGCTGATGCCCGCACTCGGTCAGCTGCTGACGCGCGAGCCCGAGCGCAGCATCCGCCTCATCGGCGCCGGAATGGACGACTGGGACGACGCGCACTGGCGGCAGGTGGTGACGGCGTCGTTCGAGACGGTGGATGCCTCGGGCCCGGCCGTCGCCGCGGTGCTCGGGGGAGCGACCTACCGGAAGTCGGACATCACCGACCCGGGCGACCTCGCGGCGCTGCTGGCTCTCGCCGAGGGGCGTCCGGCGCTGTACTTCGCGGTGCCGCCGGCAGTGGCGGCGAAGGCGTGCGTCGCGCTCGCGTCGGTCGACCGTCCCGAGGGACTCGTGCTGGCGCTGGAGAAGCCGTTCGGCACCGACGCCGCGAGCGCGCACGAGCTCAACGCGCAGCTCGCCGCGATCGTCGACGAGGACCAGGTGTTCCGCATCGACCACTTCCTCGGTCGCTCCACGGTGCTCAACGTGCTGGGCGTGCGGTTCACCAACCGCATCTTCGAGCCGGTGTGGTCGGCCGACCACATCGCCTCGGTGCTGATCCGCTACGACGAGGCGCTCGGGCTGGAGGGGCGCGCGGGCTACTACGACAAGGCCGGCGCGCTCGTGGACATGATCCAGAGCCACCTGCTGCAGGTGCTGGCCGTGGTCGCGATGGACCCGCCGTCGACGCTCGACGCCGTCGACCAGCGCGACGCCAAAGCCACCGTGCTGCGGGCGACGTCGGTGTGGAAGGGCGATGCCGCGGCATCGTCGCGCCGCGCGCGCTACACGGCGGGCACGGCGGGCGACCGCTCCTTCCCCGCGTACGCCGACGAGGAGGGCGTGGATCCGTCGCGCGGCACCGAGACGCTCGCCGAGATGACGGTCGGGATCGCGACCGCCCGGTGGGAGGGCGTGCCCTTCACCCTGCGCTCGGGCAAGGCGCTCGGCGCCCGCAACAGCGAGATCGTGATCACGTTCAAGCCCGTCACCCACCTGCCCACGGGCTTCGACGGATCGAGCGAGCCGACGGTGCTGCGCCTGACCCTCGGCCCCGACCGGATGGGCTTGGAGATCAACGTCAACGGACCGGGCGACCCGTTCCACCTCGACCGCGCGTCGCTGGAGGCCGAGTTCGGCGAGGGCGAGCTGCTGGCCTACGCCGAGGTGCTGCAGGGGATCCTCGACGGCGACCCGACCCTGTCGGTGCGCGGCGACACCGCCGAGCAGTGCTGGCACATCGTGCAGCCGGTGCTGGATGCCTGGAAGGCCGGACAGGTGCCGCTCGACGAGTACCCCGCGGGCACCCCGGGCCCGGAGGCGTGGCCCGCGCCGTAGTAGCGGTCGGCCCAGCCTGCCCTTCGGCCCGCTCGGTCCGGGAAGCGGAGATCGGACGGGGAGCGGGCCGAACTCCCGCTGCCGCTCCGCTTCTCGGCCGATCTCCGATTCTCGGCCGGGGGAAGGCGGGGCTGGATATCTCGGGTCAGGCCTTGAGCACCGACAGCACGTTGCCGGCGGGGTCGCGGAACCACGCGATGTCGGGGCCCATCCCGCGCGAGATGCCCTTCGCGTCGGTGCCGAAGTCGGGGTCGGTGTAGATCTTCGTCACCACGCCGCGGCCGTTGAGCTCGTCGACAGCGGTCTCGACGTCCTCCACCGGGAAGTTCAGGATCGTGAACGACGCGGGCTCGTGGTTCGGTTTGGAGTAGATCAGGATGTCGGATCCCGTGGGCAGGTGGATCTCCAGGAACCCCATGTCGTTGTCGGTGACGTTCAGCCCCAGCTTCGTGCCGTAGAAGTCGCGCGCGGCGTCGATGTCGTCGACGGAGAATCCGCTGAAGGCGTGGTCTGCGGTGAACATGGCGTCTCCTCGTCCGCGACCCGTGCGGCCGCAGCATCCACCATTCCTCCCCCGCGTCGCAGTGTCCACCCTCTGATCGGGAATAGATGCACGTGCATGGGGTTGTACGGGGGTGGGCAAGGGAGCCCGGCCGAACCCCGCTATCGAAGGAACCGCCGTGAGCGACACCACCCTGACCGCAGACCGCCTCGCCCAGACCTCGAGCCCCGTGCTCGACGTGCTCGCCGGGCGCTGGAGCCCTCGCGCCTACGACATGGACGCGCCGATCGACGAGACCAAGCTCGCCAGCGCGCTGGAGGCGGCCCGCTGGTCGCCGTCGGCCAACAACTCGCAGCCGTGGCGCTTCATCGTGGCCCGCCGCGGCACCGAGGCGCACCGCGTGCTCGTCGACGCGCTGATGGGCTTCAACAAGGAGTGGGCGGGCTCGGCCGCCGCCCTCATCGTCGCGGTCGCCGAGACCTCCGCCGCCGACGGCACCCCCATCCGCTGGGCGGCGTACGACCTCGGCCAGGCCGTCGCGCACCTGAGCGTGCAGGCCCACCACGACGGACTGTACGTGCACCAGATGGGCGGCTTCGACGCCGAGGCCGTGCGCGCGGCCTTCGACCTCGAGGAGCGCTTCGTGCCGATGACGGCGATCGCCCTCGGCGAGCTGGGCGACCTGTCTGCGCTGTCCGAGCCCCTGCAGCAGCGCGAGACCGCTCCGCGCGTGCGCCGTCCGCTCGACGAGATCGTCATCGCCGCCTGACACGCGACGAACGAGGAGACCGGATGCTGCGGCATCCGGTCTCCTCGTGGTCTCAGCGCTCCACGAGCACGCCGTCGGCGTCGGCCCACACGTGCGCGCCCGGGGCGAAGACCACCCCGCCGATCGTGACCGGGACGTCGATCTCGCCGACACCGTCCTTCGCGCTCTTGCGGGGATTCGTGCCGAGGGCCTTCACCCCGAGCGGCAGGGCGGCGATCGCGACGCGATCGCGGATCGCACCGTGCACGATGATCCCGGCCCATCCGTGCTCCACCGCCGACGCGGCGATGAGGTCGCCCACGAGGGCCGACTCCAGCGAGCCGCCGCCGTCGATCACGAGTACCGCGCCCGCGCCGTCGGTGGCGAGCACCTGCTTGACGAGCGCGTTGTCGCGGTGGCACCGCACGGTGCGCACCGCCCCGTCGAAGGCGGTGCGCCCGCCGAGGTCGAGCAGCTGCAGGGAGAGCGAGTCGAGCGCGTCGCCGCGCTCGTCGTAGAGGTCGGCGGTGGCGATCGTCATGCGTCCACGCTACGAGCGCCGGGTGAGCCGCGGCATCCCGTCGCCGGGGAAAGAACCCGCGAACTTCTGCTCTCGTGCTCCCGTACGCCATCCGACGCGGCGGCGCCACCCCCGCCCTCGGTGCCTCCGTGCGCGGTTAGGGTGAATCATGACCGCGCGGATCCTGGCGATCGGCACCGCCGTTCCCGACACGACGATCGCACAGGACGAGGTGCGCGACTTCTTCGCCCGTCAGCCGGGGTACGACCGGCTCGCGTCGCGACTGGTTCACGCCGCGTTCGACGCCTCGGCGATCGAACGGCGACGCACGGTGCTGACCGAGCTCGCCGACGGCGGGAGCGCCGGCGACGGCGTGTTCGTGGACGGCGACGGAGTGCTGCTGGCACCCTCCACCGGGGTGCGCAACGCCGTCTACGCCGCGGAGGCGCCGGAGCTCTTCGCGCGTGCGGCGCGCGCGGCGCTGGCAGGGGCGGGGATGGATGCCGCGACCGTCACGCACGTCGTGACGGCCTCGTGCACGGGGTTCTTCGCGCCCGGTCCCGACTACCGGCTCGTGCGCGACCTCGGCCTCTCCCCCACCGTCGAGCGCTACCACCTCGGGTTCCTCGGGTGCGCCGCCGCCCTGCCCGCGCTGCGCGCTGCGGAGCGGATCTGCGCCGCGCAGCCCGATGCCGTCGTGCTCGTCGTGTGCGCGGAGCTGTGCACGCTGCACATCCGCTCGTCCCCCGACCCCGATCAGATCGTCGCGTCGTCGGTGTTCGCCGACGGGGCCGCAGCGGCGGTCGTCTCGGCATCGGCCGCGGCGACCGGTCCGGTGCTCGAGGTCGAGCGATTCGGCACGACGCTCACGAGCGAGGGCGAATCCGACATGGTGTGGGTCATCGGCGACGAGGGGTTCGAGATGACGCTCACCGCCGAGGTGCCGCGCATCATCGGGCGGGAGATCCGCGGGGTCGTCGACGCCTTCGTCGGCACCGACCCGGTCGACGTGTGGGCGGTGCACCCGGGAGGCCGCAGCATCCTGGACCGTGTCGAGCACGCGCTGGAACTGGATGCCGCGTCGCTGGCGGCGTCGCGTGCGGTGCTGGCGGACTTCGGCAACATGTCGAGTGCGACGATCCTCTTCATCCTGCGCGATCTGCTCGTCGACGAGGCGGTCGTGGACGGGCAGCGCATCGCCGGGCTCGCGTTCGGCCCCGGGCTCACGGTGGAGTCGATGCTCGCGATCAAACGCATGCCCGAGGACGCATGAGTCTGTCGGTGCGCGACGCGCAGGTGCAAGAGCTGATGGACGACCCCGCGTGCGACCCCGATCGCCTGCGCGCCACACTGCAGCGCTTCGAGGTGGTGAACCGACTCGTGTCGGGCTGGGGCGCGGTGTACCGGGAGCATGTGCGCCCGCTGCTCTCGGGGCTCGGGCGACCCGCCCGGGTGCTCGATCTCGGATGCGGGGGCGGCGATGTCGTGACACGTCTCGCCGCGCTGGCCCGGCGGGACCGCTTGGCGGCCACCTGGCTCGGCGTCGACCCCGATGCGCGCGCGCTGGAGGTCGCCCGCGCACGCTCCGGTGCGGACGTCTCGTTCGCCCACGGCGACTCCGTCTCGCTGCTCGAGGCCGGCGAGCGGTTCGACCTCGTGCTGTCCAACCATGTGCTGCACCACCTCGGCGCCGAGGGGCTGGCCGCATTCACGGCGGAGTCCCGCGCGCTGTCGACGGGGCTGGTGCTCCACGCCGACATCGCGCGCAGCGCTCGCGCCTACGGGCTGTACGCCGTCGGCATCACCCCGTTCGCGCCCGGCACGTTCCTGCGCACCGACGGGCTGCGCAGCATCCGGCGCAGCTATCGCCCCCAGGAGCTTCGACAGGCGCTGCCCGGCTGGCGCGTCGAGCGTCCCGTGCCCTTCCGCGTCCTCGCCGTCGCGGAAGGCACCGCGGATGCGTGAGGTCGGGGGAGGCGGCCGTGCGTGACGTCGCGGTCGTCGGGGCGGGCCCGGTGGGACTGCTGATCGCCGGACTGCTGGCCCGCTCGGGGATCGATGTCGCGCTCTACGAGCGACGGGATGCCGCGGGTCCGGGATCCCGGGCGATCGGCGTGCACGCCCCCGTCCTCGCCGCGCTCGAGCCGTCGGGGCTCACCGACGTGCTGCTCGCGCACGCCGTCCGCGTCTCGCGCGGCGAGGCGCGCGCGAACGGGCGGACGCTCGGGGTGGTGCGGTTCGACCGGCTCTCGACGCGCTTCCCGTTCGTCGCGACCCTGCCCCAAGCGGCGACCGAGTCGGTGCTGGCGGCGGCGGCCCCCGACCCGGAGCGCGGTGCGCGCGTGGCGGCGATCCGCCGCCACGGCGAGGGGATGGAGCTCGACGTGGCGGTCGACGGCGCGGCGCGCGTCGACCGCGCCCGGATCGCGGTGGTGGCCACCGGATGGACCGGTCGCGATCTCGTGTATCGCCGCATCCCGACGCACATATACCGCGATCGGTATCTGATGGCGGATGTCGCGGTGGGACCTCGTGACGACGCCGAGGTCGCCGTCGTGAACCTCGACAGCGACGGCGTGCTCGAGTCGTTCCCGCTCCCCGATGGACGGCGCCGCGTCGTCGCGTGGGACCGGCCGCCCGCCGCGGATTCCGACTCCGACGCCGCGCGCGTCGCCCGACTCGCCGAAGCGGTCGCTCGCCGCGGCGACCCCGGCGCGGCAGCGGCGGTCCGTGAGGCGACCCCGTTCGGCGTCCGGCGGGTGGTGGCGCCCGCACTCCGCCGCGACCGGGTGCTCGTCATCGGCGACGCGGCCCACGAGGTGAGCCCCATCGGCGGGCAGGGCATGAACCTGGGACTGCTGGATGCCGCGACCCTGGCTCCGCTGATCACGGAATGGATGCGCACCGGCGCGGCGCCCGACACCGCCCTCGCCCGATGGGAGCGCCGCCGCGTGGCCGCAGCCCGCACCGCCGCGCGTCTGGCCGCGGTGAACACGGCCCTCGGACGTCCGCTCGGCCCCGGTGCCGACGCGCTCCGCCGCTCCGCGCTCCGCGTCGCGCTCGCCCCTCCGCTCGGAGCCGCCTTCGCCTCGGCCTACGCGATGGGCCTCGACCCCGACGCGTGACCCGGCGCATCCCTCCCCTCTCCTCCCTGCGTGGTTGTGTCACAAACCGGCATCTGCCCCTGAGTATTCGCAGGGGCGGAAGCAGAAAGGTGTGGCAGATGCCGCGGGGGTCGGAGGGTGGGGATCAGCCGACCAGCGACTGACCCGTCAGGGCGAGCTGCACGCACAGCACCAGGGCCGCGAGCATGACGAGACGGAACACCCACCGCCCCGGCGGGCGCAGCAACGAGAGCACGAGGGCGCCCGCTGCGAGCGCGACGGCGAGCGCGAACGCCGTCCACGTCAGCGGCCCCGGTGTGCCGATGCCCGCCCTCGGCCCGGCCAGTACGGCGATCGCCCCGCCTACGAGGGCCAGAGCGGCGATGACGGCCGACGGGGTGCGGCGCAGCCGATGCGGCAGCCCGCGCACGCCGGTTCGGGCGTCGTCGTCGAGGTCGGGAAGCACGTTCGTCAGGTGCACCGCGACGCCGATCGCGGCACCCGCGATCCACGCCCATGCCGCCGCCGGGCGGGGGATGTCGGCGGCCAGGGTCGCCAGCGACGGCAGCAGCCCGAAGCTCACCATGAACGGCAGCACCGAGAACGGCGTGGACTTGAGGCCCGTGTTGTACGACCACGCCGACGCGAGCGCCACCGCGTGGGCGCCCAGCATCCCGACTCCCAGCAGGGCCGAGAGCAGCAGGGCCCCCGCGACCGTGACGACCGCGGCGATCCAGGCGGCGCGGACGGATGCCTCGCCAAGTGCGAGCGGCTTGTCGGTGCGCCCGGTCTCGCGGTCGCGTCCGGCGTCGAGGGCGTCGTTGGAGAGCCCGACCGACAGCTGGCCGAGCAGCACGGCGGCGCCGAGCACGACGATGCGCCAGGGCTCGAGCGCCGTCGCGACGCCGAGGGTGACGGCGATCGCCGTCACCACGAGACTCGGCCCGGGATGGGTGGAGCGGGCCAGCGCTCCGGCGAGGTTCATGCCTCGACCGTAGTGCGCCCGGCGCCGGGCCCCGGCGTCACTCCTCCGCCGGGCCGTCGCTCGTCAGCACCAGCGAGGAGCCGTCGGCCGAGACATCCACCCGCACCACGTCGCCGTCGCGCACCCCGCCGGCGAGGATCGCCATGGCGAGACGGTCCTGGATCTCGGACTGGATCAGCCGTCGCAGGGGCCGCGCACCGAACACCGGGTCGTAGCCGCGCTCGGCGAGCCATGCCCGCGCGTCCGGGGTCACCGCGAGGGTGAGCCGGCGGTCGCGGAGGCGGCGCTGCAGCGCATCGACCGACAGCTCGACGATCTGCGCGAGGTCGTCCTCGGTGAGCGCCTGGAAGATCACGATGTCGTCGAGCCGGTTCACGAACTCGGGCTTGAACGCCTGACGCACGAGCGCCTGCACCTCGTCGCGCTTCTGCTCGATCGAGAGCGTGGGGTCGATCAGGATCGATGAGCCGAGGTTCGACGTGAGGATCAGGATCACGTTCGTGAAGTCGACCGTGCGCCCCTGCCCGTCGGTGAGGCGCCCGTCGTCCATCACCTGCAGCAGCACGTCGAACACCTCGGGGTGGGCCTTCTCGACCTCGTCGAGCAGAACGACCGAGTACGGCCTCCGGCGCACGGCCTCGGTGAGCTGACCGCCCTGCTCGTACCCGATGTACCCCGGAGGGGCCCCGACGAGGCGCGACACCGAGTGCTTCTCGCCGTACTCCGACATGTCGATGCGCACCATGGCGTGCTCGTCGTCGAAGAGGAACTCGGCGAGCGCCTTCGCGAGCTCGGTCTTGCCGACGCCGGTCGGACCGAGGAACAGGAACGAGCCGGTCGGACGGTTGGGGTCGCTGATGCCCGCGCGCGAGCGGCGCACCGCGTCGGCCACGGCCTTCACGGCGTCCTTCTGCCCGATCAGGCGTCGGCCCAGCTCGCGCTCGAGGTGCAGCAGCTTCTCGGTCTCGCCCTGGAGGAGACGGCCGACCGGGATGCCTGTCCACGCCGCGATCACGGAGGCGATGTCCTCCTCGGTGACCTGGTCGCTCACCATGCGCTCGTCGGTGCGGTCGGCCTCGGCGCGCTCGGCGTCGACCAGCTCCTGCTCGAGCCGCTTGATGGTCTCGTACTCGAGCTTCGACGCGCGCGCGTAGTCGGCCTCGCGGATGGCGAGGTCGCGCTGCGTCACCGCCTCGTCGAGCTCCTTCTTCAGGTCGCCGACACGGGTGAGGGTCGCCCGCTCGCGCGCCCACCGCTGCTCGAGGTCGGCGAGCTTCGCCTGCGCGACGCCCATCCGCTCGTGCAGCGACGAACGGCGTTCGGCGGTTCCGGCATCCTCGCCCTTCTTCGGCTTGCCGAGGGCGACCTCCTCGATCATCATGCGGTCGACCTGGCGGCGCAGCTCGTCGATCTCCACGGGGCTCGAGTCGATCTCCATCTTCAGTCGGCTCATCGCCTCGTCGATGAGGTCGATCGCCTTGTCGGGCAGCTGACGGGAGGGGATGTAGCGATTCGACAGCGCGGCGGCCGCGATGAGCGCCGGGTCGGTGATGGCCACGCCGTGATGGGCCTCGTACCGCCCCTTGAGTCCGCGGAGGATCGCGACGGTGTCCTCCACCGTCGGCTCGCCGACGTAGACCTGCTGGAAGCGGCGCTCGAGCGCGGCATCCTTCTCGATGAACTCGCGGTACTCGTTGAGCGTGGTGGCGCCGATGAGGCGCAGCTCGCCGCGCGCCAGCATGGGCTTGAGCATGTTGGATGCCGCGACCGACCCCTCGCCGCCCCCCGCACCCATGAGCACGTGCAGCTCGTCGATGAAGGTGATGACGCGGCCGTCGGACTCGGTGATCTCCTTGAGGACGCTCTTGAGCCGCTCCTCGAACTGGCCGCGGTACATCGCGCCGGCGACGAGGGCGGAGATGTCGAGACTCACGAGCTCCTTGTCCTTGAGCGACTCGGCCACATCGCCCGCGACGATGCGCTGGGCGAGACCCTCGACGACGGCCGTCTTGCCGACGCCGGGCTCGCCGATCAGGACGGGGTTGTTCTTCGTGCGGCGCGTGAGCACCTGGCTGACGCGCCGGATCTCGCTGTCGCGCCCGATGACGGGGTCGAGTCTGCCCTGACGGGCCCGGTCGGTGAGGTTGATGCCGAACTGCTCGAGGGCGCTGCGCGCGTCCTCCTGCCCCGGCTGCTGAGTGGCGTTCATTCGTTCTCCTGAAGTCTGTGCGCTCAAAGTTGAGCGCTATGCACTCAACTTTACCAGTCGAGCGGATGCCTCAGCAACACCCGTCGGCCTCGCCGCCCGCTCGCGCGCCCACCCTCCGCTCAGCGAGACTGCAGTCCAGCATCGAGACCACCGCGGACCGCACGTGTCTCGATGCCGGAGTGCAGTCTCACCTCGGGAAGGGTCGGCGTCAGGGCCATGGGGACGGGTCAGGCGGCGGGGACGGATGCCTCGAGCGAGGGGACGGATGCCTCGAGCGAGGGGACGGATGCCTCGAGCGAGGGGACGGATGCCTCGAGCGAGGGGACGGATGCCTCGAGCGCGGGCGCGCAGGCGAAGCGCGCGCGGTAGGCGGTCGGGGTGATGCCCATCACGCGGGCGAAGTTCTGCCGCATCACGGCGGCCGATCCGAAGCCCGACTCGTCGGCGATGCGATCGAGGCCGAGGTCGGTCTTCTCCAGCAGCCGCTGCGCGTGGATGAGCCGCTGCCGTCCCAGCCACGCCGCCGGCGTGGCTCCGAAGTCGGCCTTGAACCGGCGCGCGAACGTGCGGGGCGACATGTGCGCCTTGGCGGCGAGCTGGTCGACCGTGAGCTCGTCGCGCAGATTCTGGACCATCCAGTCGGTCACCGGCGCGAGCGAGAGCGAGGCCACCTGGGGCAGCGGGCGGTCGATGAACTGCGCCTGGCCGCCGTCGCGCTGCGGAGGAACGACCATGCGCCGCGCGATCTTGTTGGTCAGCTCGGCGCCGAGCTCCTGTCGCAGCAGGTGCAGGCAGGCATCCAGTCCCGCCGCGGTTCCGGCGCTCGTGATGATGCGGCCGTCCTGCACGTAGAGCACGTCGGGGTCGACGTCGATCGCCGGGTACATCGCGGCCATCGTGTCGGCGTACATCCAGTGCGTCGTCGCCCGTCGTCCGTCGAGCACCCCGGAAGCTGCGACCACGAACGAGCCGCTGCACACGGTGAGGATCCACGCGCCGCGCGCGTCGGCCCGGCGGATCACCTCGGCCACGCGACGGTCCACGCGCGTCCACGACGCCCGCGGGACCGGAGTGACCACGACGAGGTCGGCCTCGTCGGCGAAGGCGAGGTCGTCGGTCACGTTGATCGAGAAGCCGAGATTGCTCGAGATCGCCCCGGGCTCGGGCGTCACGATGCGGAAGTCGAAGTTCGGGATCCCGTCGGCGGAGCGGTCGAGACCGAACGCCTCGCACGCCAGCCCGAACTCGAACGGCGCGAACCCCTCCTGCACGATGACGGCGACAGTGCGCATGCGGCTTCCCTTCGCGATGCCGAAGGTGCGGCATCCGCGACCTGGCAGTTTTCTTACGATGCGTGTCCATCCTGCCACTCGTGGCAGAGATTCCGCAAGCGTAGCGTTTCTGCCATGTTCCTCATGATCGTTCTCGCAGCCCTGTCCCTGGTCGCGGTCGCCCACACGATCGCCGCCCTCACGAACGACGGCTACCGCCGCACGCCGACCGACCGCACCCGCCTCCCCTGAGGCTGGCGGGTCGGCGGCGATCCTCCCTAGACTCGGGATCGTTTCCCGAGCCTGAGAGGCGCACCATGTCGACTCCCCCGCCCGCACACCCTTCGCAGCCGCCGCACCCGTACGGACAGCAGCCGCCGCAGACTCCCGCACAGCCCGCCTACGCGCAGCCCGTGCCCCCTCAGCCCGGCCAGGCCCCGTCCCAGCCCGTGCCCCCTCAGCCCGGCCAGGCCCCGTCCCAGCCCGGCGGGCCGCAGCCGTCCTACACGCAGCCCGCGCCGACTCAGCCCGGTCAACCGCCCCAGCAGGTGCCGCCGCACCCGGGTCAGCCGCCGTACGCGCAGCAGTACGGGCAGGCCCCGCAGTACGCTCAGGGCGCGCCCGCGTATCCGTCGGCCGCGTCGTCGTACGCGCAGCCCGGCGAGCCGAAGCCCGCGTCGAAGGGCAACCCGCTCGCCCTCGTCTCGATCATCGCGGGCGCCCTGCTGCTGCTCTGGCAGTTCGTGTTCCTGTTCCTGCAGGCCGGAGCGTACGCGTCGTCGAGCTACCAGGCGATCGGCGCGCTCGGCACCGTGAGCGGCGTCGTGCAGGGGATCCTCGCGCTCGTGGCCCTCGCGTTCGGCGTGATCGGCCTCGCGCAGCGGGGCAAGCCGCGCGTGCTCGCCGGCATCGGCACCGGCATCGGCATCTCGGGACTGGTCGGGGTGATCGTCGGGCTGATCTTCCCGATCATCATCGCCGCGAGCGGCTTCTGATCCGACGCGCGCCCGGCGCCGCGCGGTCCTCGGCCAGCTCGGCGACGGTGTCGAGCAGGATGCCGGCGGAACGGCTCCACGAGAAGTGGGCGATGTGCGCCGACCCCGCCGCCACCACGGCGGCGCGCACGGCGTCGTCGTCGAGTGCCGAGATCGCGGCCGCGAACGCCTCGGGGTCGCGGGGATCGACGTACAGCGCGCCGTCTCCGGCCACCTCGTGGAAGATCTCGAGATCGCTCACCACCGCTGGCACGCCGAGCTCGAGCGCCTCGGCCAACGGCAGTCCGTAGCCCTCGTCGAGGCTCGCGGTCGCGAGTACGGCGTCGTCGACGAGCATGGCCTCGTACGCGGCATCCGTCGTCCCGTCGTGGAAGACCACCTCGGCCCCCGGTGACGCCAGAGCCTCCAACTCCGCGCGCCGCGTGGGAGAGATGCGGCTCAGCAGGTGCAGCCGGCGGCCGGGCAGATGCGCCATCGCGCGCACGAGGGTCTCGACGTTCTTGTAGGGCATGAACGAGCCCATGTACATGATGTTGCGCGCGGGTGCACCGCTCGGTCGTCCGGTCGCGGACCACTGCTCGCCCAGCCGCCGCGGCGCGTTCGGAACGACGATGATCGGCCGCCGCGTGAGCCGTGCCGCCGCGAGCTGGCGCTTGCTGGTCTGGCTCACGGTCACCACCACGTCGGCGCGGTCGAGTGTGATGCGCTGCGGCACGTACGAGAGGTGGAACAGTCGCCAGCCGAGCCGCACGAAGCCCGGCAGATCGCTCGGAGGCGTGCGGTGGCGGTAGTAGATCGTGTCGTGCAGCGTCAGCAACAGTGCGAAGCGGCGGCCGAGCGAGCCGATCATCTGCATCGGCGAGAACACGACATCGGGCTGATGGCGATTCAGCATGACCGCCGTGAAGGGCTCACGCACCGAGGTCGGCGCGTGGATGCGCAGCGTGCGCACTCCGGGGGGCAGGTGGTCGACCTGCGCCGGGTCGTGCACGAGATAGGTGATCTCGACGCCCCGCGCCGCGGCCGCCTCCGACGCGGCCCGCGCGAGCTCGACCGAGAAGCGGCTGATTCCATCGTGGAAGTCGGTGCGCACGTAGCGCGCATCGAAGAACAGCCGGATGCCGCGCTCCGGCGGCCGCGCAGCGCTCATGGCTGCGGCAGCTCACCCCGGTAAAGGGCCTCGAAGGTGTCGATGGTGCGGTCGAGGTCGTGCACGACGACCCCGTCGAGCGACGCCTGCTGCATGGCCGCCCGCTCCTCGGGCGTCTGGGTGAGCACGAGGGTGAGCTTCGCGGCGAGGTCGTCGACGTCGCCCGGAGCGAACAGATAGCCGTTGCGCCCGTCCTGCACGAGGTGGGGCAGTGCCACCGCGTTGGCCGCGATGATCGGCAGCCCGGACGCCATCGCCTCCATCGTGGCGATCGACTGCAGCTCGGCGATGGAGGAGATGACGAACACGCTCGCCGCGGTCAGGGTCGCGCGCAGCTCGTCGTCGGAGGTGCGTCCGTGGAACGTGACCCGGTCGGTGAGGCCGAGCTGCTCGGTGAGGCTCTCCAAGGCGCGGCGCTGGTCGCCGTTGCCGACGATGTCGAACGTCGCGTGCAGCGCGGGATCCAGCTTCGCCATCGCGCGCAGCGTCACGTCGATGTGCTTCTCGGTGGTCAGCCGGCCGACGAACACGATGCGGTTCGCGTCGCGCGGCGACAGGTCGGCGGTGTAGTCGGACGCCTTGATGCCGCAGCTGATCGGGATGACCCCGCTGATGTCGATCGTGCGCTCGAGGAACTCCGCGGCGTTGCGCGTCGGCGTCGTGACGGCGCGGGCCATGTCGAACGTGCGTTTGGCGTCGTCCCACGCGAGCTTGACGACGACCCGGTCGAGCACGTCGGGCAGAGTGGTGAAGTCGAGAATGTTCTCGGCCATCACGTGGTTGGTGGCGATGATGGGGATGCCGCGCTTGCGCGCCTCGCGCGCGAGCCCGCGCCCGATCACGATGTGCGACTGGATGTGCACGACATCGGGCCTCACCTCGTCGAGCACCTTGCGTGCGTAGTGCTTCGACATCCACGGCAGCACGAACGTCAGCCAGTCGTGCGGGAGGAAGCGCCAGGCGGGCAGGCGGTGGATCGTCATCGGCTGCCCCTCGATCACCTCGGTGAACGTGCCGGAGTTGCGGTGGCCGGCGCTGGGCGCGGACACGTGCACGTCGTGGCCGCGGGCGACGAGGCCCGCGGCGAGACGCTCGGCGAAGCGGGCGGCGCCGTTGACATGCGGGGCGAACGTGTCGGCGCCGATGAGCACCCGCAGCGGCCGTGGGGCTGCGCCCGGGGTCGCGTCGTCGGGGGCGGGCGTCGCGGGGGGAGTCACAGGATGCTGCTGCCTAACTCTGCGGCGGGGGTGGGTCGCACGAGGTGGTGCATTGATCGTCCACCCTACCCGAGGGGGTTCGGTGGACCCGGGGGGACATCCCCCGGTCGGCGGGTCGTGGCATCCACGTATCGTGGACGCATGTCTCGACTGCAGGCCGATGCCGATCCGGCGCTCTGGGTGCCGGTGACCGAATCGCTCGGGCTGCGCGGCCGCCGCCACCGCAAGAAGGCGATCCGGATGTTGCTCACGCAGGCGAATCGCTCGATGGGCGCCGAGGAGCGGCCGGGCAGCGGCGTGGCGGCGTGGGCGGTGAGTCAGGCGGCGCCCTTCCTGATGCGCCGCGCCGCCGGACGTGTGCTCGTGTGGGTGTGGAAGTCCGACCCCGATCTGCTCGTGGCGATGGCGCAGGTGCAGGAGGCGACCCCGCAGCTGCGCACCGCACGGGCGATGATGCCGATCGAGTACGACGACACCGAGACGTTCCGCGGCACGTACCTCGGCGTCGGCGAGAAGCTGGCGATGCCGCTCCCCGCCGACGCGCGGACGCCGCCGTTCGCGACCTACACCTGGGATACCGGGGCGCAGTTCATCACCGTGACGGCGGTGTGCTCCGACCGCGAGCGCTTCGGCACGGTGATCGGAGCGGTGGATGCCCTGGCCCGCGGCCTGCGCATCGTCGACGATCTGACGATGGGCGAGGGCCCCACCGTGCTGCGCATCGACCCGTCCTGAGCCGCTGTGCCGTGGGGCACCTCGACCGGGACGACGGAGGGGACGGATGCCGCAGCATCCGTCCCCTCCGCGTCGTTTCGCGCGAGCGCTACGCCTCTCCGGGCCTGTCGCCCTCGGCCGCCGCCGGCGCGGTGCGCGTGGGCGGCGCCGAGACGCCCCCAGTCGGGACGGTGCCGGCCGCGACGGGGACGGTGCCGGTCGCCGTGCCCACCGGCACGGTGCCGGTCTCGGGGTTGGCGGCCCTCTCCAACGCCTCCGCCTCGGCGTCGAGATCGTGCGCGGCCTGCTCGAACTGCGACTGGTAGAGGCGCCAGTACGCGCCCTGCGCGGCGATGAGCTCGTCGTGCGAGCCCTTCTCGACGATGTCGCCGTGCTCCATCACGAGGATGAGGTCGGCGTCGCGGATGGTCGAGAGGCGGTGGGCGATCACGAACGAGGTGCGGCCCTCGCGCAGCGCCGCCATGGCGTGCTGCAGCAGCAGCTCGGTGCGGGTGTCGACCGATGACGTCGCCTCGTCGAGGATCAGCACCGACGGCTGCGCGACGAACGCGCGGGCGATCGTGATGAGCTGCTTCTCGCCGGCCGAGACGTTCGACGCGTCTTCGTCGAGCACGGTGTCGTAGCCGTCGGGCAGGGAGTGCACGAACTTGTCGACCCGCGTCGCGACCGCCGCCTCGACGATCTCGTCGTCGGTCGCCGACTCGCGGCCGTAGCGGATGTTGTCGCGGATCGTGCCGGCGAACAGCCACGGATCCTGCAGCACCATGCCGGTGCGCGAGCGCACGTCGTCGCGCGTGAGCTCGGCGATGTCCTGCCCGTCGAGCAGGATGCGGCCTCCGTCGAGCTCGTAGAACCGCATGATGAGATTCACCAGCGTCGTCTTGCCCGCGCCGGTCGGCCCCACGATCGCGACGGTCTGCCCGGGCTCGACCCGGAACGACAGGTCGGTGATGAGCGGGCGCTCGGGCGTGTAGGAGAACTGCACGTTCTCGAACTCGATGACACCGTCGCCGTCGATCGGCGCGGGGGCGTCGGCGTCATCCGGCTCCTGCTCGTCGGCGTCGAGGAGCTCGAACACGCGCTCGGCCGACGCCGTTCCGGACTGCACCACCGCCGCCATGCCGCCCAGCTCCGACAGCGGCTGGGTGAACTGCTGCGAGTACTGGATGAAGGCCTGCACGTCGCCGAGACGCAGATTGCCGCTCGCCACCATCAGGCCGCCGAGCACCGCGATGCCGACGTAGGTCAGATTGCCGATGAACATCATGCCGGGCATGATCATGCCCGACAGGAACTGCGCCTTGAAGCTCGCCTGGTACAGCTCCTCGTTCTCGGCCTGGAACTTCTCGCGCGAGTCCTTCTCGCGGCCGAACACCTTCACCAGCGCGTGGCCGGAGAACGACTCCTCGACGCGGGCGTTGAGGCGCCCGACCTTGCGCCACTGCACCCCGAACGCCTTCTGCGACTGCGGGCCGATGACTCCGAAGATCACGGCCATGAGGGGCAGCGAGACGAGGGCGACGAGGGCGAGCTGCCACGAGATCGTGAACATCATGATGAGCACGCCGACCACCGTGAGCACCGAGGTGACGACCGTGGAGAGCGACTGCTGCATCGTCTGGGTGATGTTGTCGATGTCGTTCGTGACCCGCGAGATCAGCTCTCCGCGCTGCACCTTGTCGAAGTACGACAGCGGCAGACGGTTGATCTTCGCCTCGACCGACTCGCGCAGACGCCACATGGTGCGCACCATGATCACGTTGATGACGTAGCCCTGGATCCAGTTGAGCAGCGACGATGCGACGTAGATCGCCAGCACCACGACGATGACCATGCGCAGGCGGTCGAAGTCGACACCCGCCCCGACGGAGAACTGGCTGAATCCGCCGACGATGTTGGCGAAGTCTGTCTGACCGCCCGCCTGGAAGGCGGCGACGACGTCGGCCTGCGAGGTGCCGGCCGGGAAGCTGGCGCCGAGCGTGCGCGAGATGACGCCCTCGAAGATGATGTTCGTGGCCTCGCCGAGCACCTTGGGGGCGACGACGGCCAGCACCACGCCGATCGCGCCGAGGATCGACACGAAGACGAAGGCGACGGCGGACGGCTTCAGGAGGCCGATGAGTCGCCCGAAGCTCTTGCCGAAGTTGTCGGCCTTGCCGGGCTTGACGCTGTCCCAGTCGCCCGAGGTCTGACGGGCCTGCTCGGCCAGCTCGAGCTCGAGGCGCTCCTCCTCGGAGAGGGTGTCGGGGGTGCTCATGCCTCCACCCCCAGCTGCGACTCGACGATCTCGCGGTAGGTCTCGCTCGTGGCGAGCAGCTCTTCGTGGGTGCCGAGGCCGACCATGTGGCCGTCTTCGAGCACGACGATGCGGTCGGCCTCGGTGATCGTGGAGACGCGCTGCGCGACCACGATCTTGGTCACCTCCGGCAGCTCTCGCCACAGCGCCTGCCTCAACCGCGCGTCGGTGGTGAGGTCGAGGGCCGAGAACGAGTCGTCGAAGACGAGCACGTCGGGCTGGTGCACGATCGCACGGGCGATCGCGAGGCGCTGACGCTGACCGCCCGACACGTTGGTGCCGCCCTGCGCGATGTGCGCGTCGAGCTGCCCCTCCATCTCTTGGACGAAGTCCTTGCCCTGCGCGATCTCGAGCGCCTTCCACAGCTCTTCGTCGGTCGCCTCCTCCCGGCCGAAGCGGAGGTTGGAGGCGATCGTGCCGGTGAACAGGAACGGGCGCTGCGGAACGAGCCCGATGCCCTGCCACAGCCGGTCGAGGTCGGCCTGGCGCACGTCGACGCCGCCGACGCGCACCTCTCCGCCGGTCACGTCGAACAGGCGCGGGATGAGCGAGACGAGCGTCGTCTTGCCCGATCCGGTCGATCCGACGATCGCCACGGTCTCGCCGCGCGCCGCCCCGAAGCTGATGCCCGAGAGCACGGGGGCGTCGGCGCCGGGATAGGTGAACTCGACCGCATCGAACTGCACGGTCCCCGGGTCGGAGAAGACGCTGACCGGGTTCTCGGGGCGGGTCAGCGTGGACTCGCTGGCGAGCACCTCGCTGATGCGCTCGGCCGACACGGCGGCGCGCGGGATCATGATCGTCATGAACGTCGCCATGAGCACGCCCATCAGGATCTGACCGACGTACTGCATGAAGGCGAAGAGCGTGCCGATCTCGACGTGGCCGGCGTCGACCTGGATGCCGCCGAACCAGATGACCCCCACGACGGTGACGTTGAGCACGAGCATCGCCAGCGGGAACATGAGCACGAACAGCGATCCGACCTTGCGGCCGACGACCATGATGTCGGTGTTGGCGGTGCGGAAGCGCTCCTCCTCGATGTCCTCCCGGACGAAGGCGCGGACGACGCGGACACCGGTGAGCTGCTCGCGCATGACCCGGTTGACGGCGTCGAGCTTGCCCTGGAAGCTGCGGAACAGCGGCACCATGCGGCTGATGATGACAGCGACGATCACGAGCAGCACCGGCACCGAGACCGCGATGAGCCAGCTGAGCCCCACATCCTGCTGCAGCGCCATGATGACGCCGCCGATGGCCAGGAGCGGCGCCGAGACGAGCATCGTGGCGCCCATCATCGCGAGCATCTGCACCTGCTGCACATCGTTGGTGTTGCGGGTGATGAGCGAGCCGGGGCCGAACTTCGAGACCTCGCGCTCGGAGAACGCGCTGACCTTCTCGTACACGTCGAGGCGGATGTCGCGACCCGCCGCCATCGCGGCGCGCGCGGCGAAGAAGGTGGCGATGATCGACGCGGCGATCTGCCCGAGGGAGATCATGAGCATGAAGCTGCCGGTCGACCAGATGTAGCCGGTGTCGCCGGTCGCCACGCCCTTGTCGATGATGTCGGCGTTGAGGCGGGGGAGGTACAGCGAGGCCATCGCCGAGATGAACTGGAAGAGGAGCACGCCGGCCAGCAGCCAGCGGAACTTCGACAGATAGCGGACGAGGAGCTTTCCGAGCACGGTGTTCTCCGATGTTGGGTTCTGCGCTCGCGAGAAGGGGCGTCGGGTCCCGGTCGAGCGCCTTTCAGGCTAACCGCAACCTCCGACACCGTGCCAATGGGTGCCGTACGCCCTGAGCGGAAACGATTCCCGCGCATGAACCGGGTGCCGACGTCGGATGCCGGTGGTAGGCCTGGGGCATGCCCACGCACAACCGCATCGACCTCATCGAGTTCCCCGCCGCCGATCCCGACGCCCTGGCACGCGCCCGCTCCTTCTACGAGCAGGCGTTCGGGTGGACGTTCACCGACTACGGCGCCTACGTCGACACGACCGACAGCGGCACCGCCGCCGGGATCAACGGTGTGCCGGGCGACACTCAGCAGAAGATGCCGCTCACCGTCATCTACGCCGACGACCTCGAGACCGCGCGCGACGCCGTGTCGGCCTCGGGCGGCACCGTTCTGCACGACATCTACCCGTTCCCCGGCGGTCGCCGCTTCCACTTCACCGATCCGGCCGGCAACGAGCTGGCCGTCTGGTCCGAATAGGCCGCGGGGTCCTCGCAGAGAGGGTGACGTTCCGGGGGCCCTCAGCCCGCGTCCGGGCGATCGTGCGCACCCGGAGACGTCGAGGCATCCGTCGCCGCCGACAGACGGCGAGCGGCGTCGGTCACCTGCGCCGCCAGTTCGCGCACCTGGGCGCGCGTCGCGGGCTCGTCATCGTCGTGTCCCTGCGCCGCACGCTCGATCACCCACGACGCGAGGGTCGCGGTGACGACGCCGACCACGGCCACACCGCCGCACATCAGCAGCACCGCCACCAGACGACCCCACACCGTGACCGGGTAGTGATCGCCGTAGCCGACCGTCGTGATGGTGACGAACGCCCACCACAGCGCGTCGCCGAAGTTCTCGATGTTCGCGCCCGCGTGTCCGCGTTCCGACTCGAGAACCGCGAGCGCGGCGATCCAGATGAGCACGGCCGCCGCGCCGGCGCCGTAGATGACGAGCCGGCTGCGCAGAGCGGTGCCGGCCGTCCGCTGCAGCACGTGCACGAGGGTGAGCGCCCGCAGCAGCCGCAGCGGCCGCAGCGCCGGAAGCACCACCACCGTGAGCTCGAACAGATGACGACGGAACCACACACCGCGCGGCTGCGCGAGGGTGAGTCGCACGAGGTAGTCGGCGAAGAACACCATCCAGGTGAACACCTCGACGCAGCGGGCGACGAGGTACGCCGGGCCCTGAAGATCCGCGATCACCTGCCACGAATACGCCACGATGAAGGCGACCGACACCGCGATCAGGGGCCAGTAGGTCACCGTGCGCCAGCGGTCCAGGGCCATGCGCTGACGACCGGTCCCGGCGTCCGGTGCGGTCATGGCGGCACTCTATGGCGCCCGCGGACGGAGAGTCGGATGCCTCGCGGGCGGGCCCGACCTCGGCGCGGGCAGGGAGTCCCCACCCGCGCGGGGCGCCGTGCGCCATGATGTGCAGATGAGCGACCCTGCCGTGCACAACGTGTTCGAAGACACCTGGACACCGCCGTTGAGCGTCCGCGCGCGCACCGAGGCGGGGCGCGATGCGCGACGTCGGGTTCCGCGCAGCACCCTGTCGCACCTCTCCGAGGGCGATCGCGACCCCCTCGGCATCCTCGAGCGCCAGAACGAGACGCGCGAACCCGACCTCGTGCCGTTGCGCATCGAGCGCATGTCGGCGAGCGCGTTCGCGTTCTACCGCGGCAGCGCGGCCCTGCAGGCGGCCGACCTCGCGCGCGACGCGCACAGCGGCATCCTGGTCCCCTCCTGCGGGGACGCGCACATCGCCAACTTCGGCTTCTACGCCTCGCCGCAGCGCACGCTCGTGTTCGACCTCAACGACTTCGACGAGGCCGCGTGGGCGCCGTGGGAGTGGGACGTGAAGCGCCTCGTGACGAGCATCGTGATCGGCGGGCAGGCCACGTCGCGCGACAAGGATGTGGTGAGGGATGCCGCCCTCGCCGCCGTGCGTACGTACGCGCGCGCGATGGCCGCCGGCGCCGCCCGCAGTCCGCTGCTGCGGTATTTCGAGCACTTCGACGTGAACGCGGTCGCGGCGAGCGCCGACAAGCAGACCCGGTCGGTGCTGAAAGAGGCGATGCGCGACGCGCAGCGCCGCACCGGCGACCGGGCGGCGAAGCGGCTCACCGAGGTCGACGAGCGCGGGCGGCTGGTGTTCGTGGAGCATCCGCCGACGATGGTGCACGCCGACGCGGCGACCGAGAGCCGGCTGCGGGTGAACGTGGAGAACTATCAGCGCACGGCGAGCGTCGACATCCGCCTCCTCCTCACCAACTACACGGTGTCGGATCTGGCGCGTCGGGTGGTCGGGGTCGGCAGCGTCGGAACCCTGTGCACGCTGGCGCTGATGCAGGACGGCGAGGGCAACGCCCTCATCCTGCAGGCGAAGGAGGCGGGTCGGAGCGTGCTCGAGGAGTACGGCGGCATCGCCCAGCCGCCGCAGTTCGACGAGTACGTCGACGAGTACGGGCAGGGCGGCCGCGTGGTGGCGATGCAGCGGATCCTGCAGGCGGTGTCCGACCCGTTCCTCGGACACCTGCGGGCGGTCCGCGGCGACTTCTACGTGCGGCAGTTCCACGACATGAAGGGCGGGATCGACGCCGAGGAGCTCGAGGACCGTCCGTTCCGCGCGTACGCCGAGGCGTGCGCGGCGACCCTCGCCCGGGCTCATTCGCAGTCGTCGAACGGCGCCACCGTCGCCGGCTACATCGGCAACGGCAGGGTCGTGGGCGAGGCGCTGCTGGAGTGGGCGTACGCCTACGCCGCGCTCTCCCGTCGCGACTTCGAGGCGTTCACCGCCGCCTGAGCCGGGGAATCAGGGATGGGCGGCGAGCCACTCCTTCGCGGTGCGGGCAGAGGTGCGCAGCAGCCACGAGTCGAGCACGAGCTCGCGCAGGCGGTCGACATCGATCGCGTCGAGGGGCACGAGCACGGCCGGGTATCCCTCGAAGTGCGGGATGTCGAACACGACGTCGGCGTAGGCGCCCAGCACCGCGGTCTTGCCGTCGAGCCCCTCGGTGCGCACGCCCACGACGACACCGCCGGGCCATGCGCGACCGAGGTCGGCGAGCTGGTCCAGGTCGCGCTGCGACGGACCCCGCTCCCAGACGAACAGCCCCTTGGCCGCCCGCCAGGCCACGCCGCCACGATGACCCTCGACGCCCTCCGCGCTGTCGGGCAGCTCGCGCACGATCGCGCGCACGTCGTCGAGGGTCGCCATCCGCCCAGTGTGCCGCGGCGGTATGCGTCACGGAAGAGCGGATGCCGCAGCATCCGCTCTGCGCGTCACTCGTCGCGGTCGCGCCGCCACATCCGTTCCGAGAGCGTCTGCACATCGCGGTCGAGGTGATCGAATCGCGTGTTCAAGGCGGATATCTCCGCGCGGACCCCGCCGACCTCGGCCCGGATGACTCGGCTCAGCATGGTCGTGACGAGCGTGAGCCCACCGAGCATCGCCGCGCTGAAGACCCCGATGAGAGTCCAGGCCTGCGGATCGGTCATATGCACTCCTTCAGTGTGACGCAATGAAGGAACGCTGTCACGACCGCGGGGCTCGTCCGAGCGGCGATCCCGAAGTTGGGGACAAGGGCGGCGCCTCGCCGTGTGGGGAGGAGCGGATCAGTCCTCGGCGTCGGACTCGGGCGACGGATGCCTCGGACGCCACAGCACGACCTCGGTCGCCCGCCGCACCCGCACGCCGTGACGCAGCGGCACGACCGAGCCGGCCGAGCCGGCGGCGAACACCCGGGCGCCCGGGCGCGACTGGCGTTCGGCCAGCAGCTGCCGCTCGAGATCGGTCACGCGGCGCGTGAGGGCGTGCACGTGCTCCTCGAGGGCGATCAGGCGGGCGATCGCGGGCAGGCTCATGCCCTCGCCCGACAGCCGCGACACCTCGCGCAGCTGCTCGACGTGACGCGTCGAGTACCGCCGCGACCCGCCCTGCGTGCGCGCGGGCACGACCAGTCCGAGCCGGTCGTACTGCCGCAGCGTCTGCGGGTGCATGTTCGACAGCTCGGCCGCCACCGCTATGGCGAAGATCGGGGCGTCCTCGTCGATGTCGTCCGTCACGTGCGCTCACCTCCTCGTCCCGTCCTCATGATTTCGTCTGCGCCCTTCCGAGGCTCACGCCTCGCCGAGCAGCGGAAAGACGCAGACGGAACATGGATGCCTCAGCCCCGCGCCTTGCTCATCAGCTCGGAGCGCGGGTTCTCCTTGGGCTGCAGCTCCTGGAAGCGCTCGAGCGCCGCGCGGGCCTCGTCGTCGAGGTGCGACGGCACGGCCACCTGCACCTCGGCGAGCAGGTCGCCGGTGCCCTTGGTGGATGCCACGCCCCGCCCCTTGACCCGCAGCACGCGGCCCGACGGGGTGCCGGGAGCCACCCGAAGCTTGACGGGGTCGCCGCCGAGCGTGGGCACCTCGATGGTGGCGCCGAGCGCGGCCTCGGTGAAGGTGACCGGCACGGTGACCCGCAGGTTGAGCCCGTCGCGCGTGAAGACCGGGTGCGGGCGCACCGTGATCTGCACCACGATGTCGCCGGTCTCGCCGCCGTCGGGCGACGGCCGGCCGCGTCCGCGGAGGCGGATCTTCTGCCCGTCCGACACCCCCGCGGGGATCTTCACCTTGAACGGCTTGCCGTCCTCGCCCTGCAGGGTGATGGTCTCGCCCTTGGTGGCGGTGAGGAAGTCGATCGTGGTGCGCGCGGTCATGTCGGCGCCGCGCGTCGGACCGCCGTAGCCGCGGAATCCTCCGGTCGGCTGGCCGAAGCCGCCCGACCCGAATCGCCCGCCGTTCTGCTGGTTGAACATCGAGAAGATGTCGTCGAAGTCCTCGGCCGTCTGGTAACGGGTGCGACCCTGGCCGAACTGGCTGAACACGTCCTCGAACCCGCCGGCACCCGGGCCGCCCGCCTGGAAGCGGGCACCCGAGCCCATGGCGCGGATCTGGTCGTACTCGGTGCGCTGCTCGGGGTCGGACAGCACGGCGTACGCCTCGCTGATCTCCTTGAACGTGGCCTCGGCCGCGGCATCCCCCTGATTGGAATCGGGGTGGTACTTGCGCGCGAGCTTGCGGTACGTCTTCTTGAGGTCGGCTTCGCTGACATCCTTGGCGACGCCGAGCACTTTGTAGAAGTCCTTGTCGAACCAGTCCTGACTGGCCATGCGTCCTCCTACTCGGCCGGCACGGCGACCACGACCTTCGCCGGACGCAGTTCGATGGAGCCCAGACGATACCCCGTCTCGACCACCTCGAGCACGGTCGACTCGGTCGCGCCGGGTGTGGGCACCTGGAAGATGGCCTCGTGCTGCTGCGGGTCGAAGACCTCGCCGGCGACGCCGTACTTCTCCACGCCGAGCTTCTCGGCCACGCCGCGCACCTTCTCGGCGATCGCGGCGAACGGGGTGCCCTCGGGCAGGTCGCCGTGCTTCTCGGCGCGGTCGAGGTCATCGAGCACCGGCAGCAGCGCGGTGGCCGCGCGCCCCTGGGCGCGCTCCGCCTCGATCTGCCGCTGCTCCTCGGTGCGCCGGCGGTAGTTGGCGTACTCCGCCGTCAGGCGCTTGAGGTCGACGAGCAGGGTGTCCTCGGCGGCGGCGATCTTCGCGTCGTCGGCCGCCGCGGCGTCCTCTGACTGCACCGCGCCGAGGATGTCGTCGATCGTCAGCTCGTCGCCCTCCGAGGGGACGGATGCCGCAGCATCCGTCCCCTCGTCGGCCGGCCGAACCTCGTCGTCGCCCTTCGGCTCTTCGAAGTTCTTGTCGGCCATGTCAGCTCTTCTTCTCGTCCTCGTCGTCGACGACCTCGGCGTCGATGACGTCCTCCTCGGGGTTGGGCGTCTCGCCGTTGCCCGGCTGACCCACGTTGGGGTCGGCCTGCTCGCCGGCGGCCTGCGAGGAGGCGTAGATGGCCTCGCCGAGCTTGCCCTGGCTCGCGTTGAGCTTGTCGAACGCGGCCTTGACCGCGTCGTCGTCGTCACCGGCGAGCGCCGTCTTCAGCGCGTCGACGTCGCCCTGCACCTCGGCCTTGACCTCGGCGGGGAGCTTGTCGTCGTTGTCCTTGATCAGCTTGTCGATCGAGTACGACAGGGTCTCGGCCTGGTTGCGGGTCTCGGCGGAGTCGCGACGCTTCTTGTCCTCAGCGGCGTGCTCCTCGGCCTCCCGCACCATGCGCTCGATGTCGTCCTTGGGCAGCGACGAGCCGCCGGTGATCGTCATCGACTGCTCCTTGCCGGTGCCCTTGTCCTTCGCCGAGACGTGCACGATGCCGTTGGCGTCGATGTCGAAGGTGACCTCGACCTGCGGGATGCCGCGCGGAGCCGGCGCGATGCCGGTGAGCTCGAACGTGCCCAGCGGCTTGTTGTCGCGGGTGAAGTCGCGCTCGCCCTGGAAGACCTGGATCGCGACCGACGGCTGGTTGTCGTCGGCAGTGGTGAAGGTCTCGGACCGCTTGGTCGGGATGGCCGTGTTGCGCTCGATGAGCTTGGTCATGATGCCGCCCTTGGTCTCGATGCCGAGGCTGAGGGGGGTGACGTCGATGAGCAGCACGTCCTTGCGCTCGCCGCGCAGCACGCCGGCCTGCAGGGCGGCGCCCACGGCGACGACCTCGTCCGGGTTGACGCCCTTGTTGGCGTCCTTGCCGGTCTCGCGCTTGACGAGCTCGGCGACCGCGGGCATGCGGGTCGAGCCGCCGACGAGCACGACGTGGTCGATGTCGCCGACCTTGATGCCGGCTTCGCGGATGACGTCCTCGAACGGCTTCTTGGTGCGGTCGAGGAGGTCCTTCGTGAGGTCCTCGAACTTGGCGCGCGTGATCGTCTCGCTGAGCGACACGGGGCCGGACTCGGTGAGCGACAGGTACGGCAGGTTCACGCTCGTCGACATGGAGCTGGAGAGCTCCTTCTTCGCCTGCTCGGCCGCCTCCTTGAGACGCTGCAGAGCGATCTTGTCGCCCGAGACATCCACGCCGGTGGTGTCCTTGAACTGCTTGATGAAGTACTCGACGAGACGCTGGTCCCAGTCGTCGCCGCCGAGGCGGTTGTCACCGGCGGTCGAGCGCACCTGGATGGTGGAGAAGTCGTCGTCCTTGCCCACCTCGAGCAGCGAGACGTCGAACGTTCCGCCACCGAGGTCGAAGACGAGGATGAGCTCGTCCTCCTTGCCCTTGTCGAGGCCGTAGGCCAGTGCCGCCGCGGTCGGCTCGTTGATGATGCGGAGCACGTTCAGCCCCGCGACCTCGCCGGCCTCCTTCGTGGCCTGGCGCTCGGCGTCGTTGAAGTAGGCGGGGACGGTGATGACGGCATCCGTCACCGAGTCGCCCAGGTACTCCTCGGCGTCGTGCTTGAGCTTGCCGAGGATGCGCGCCGAGATCTCCTGCGGCGTGTACTTCTTGCTGTCGACGTCGAACGTCCAGTTCGTGCCCATGTGGCGCTTGACGCTGGCCACGGTGCGGTCGACGTTGGTGACGGCCTGGCGCTTGGCGGTCTCGCCGACGAGCACCTCGCCGTCCTTGGTGAACGCGACCACCGACGGGGTGGTGCGGAAACCCTCGGCGTTGGCGATGACCTTGGGCTCGCCGCCCTCGAGGACGCTGACGACGGAGTTCGTCGTACCCAGGTCGAATCCGACTGCACGTGGCATGTTCTCTCCTTTGTTGTGGGAAGTCGTGGGTCCGGTCCACCAGAGAGGGTTGAGCCGGAATGACTCAAGGCTAGCGAGAGGTGCGGCGACCTGTCAATTCGAACTTGCTATGAGTCGGCTCAACTTCTTAGGAGCGGCGTCAATGCCCGGTGACCAGCTTCGCGATGGTCTGGATCGCCACCACGACGAGGCCGAGGGCGAGCAGGATCACGAGCGCGAGCAGCTGCTGCCACCAGCGCAGCCGCGACCGGCGCACCGCCATGAGACCGATGACGACGAGCGTCGCGATGTAGACGTACGCACTGGCATTGAGCGCCGCCTCCATCGACATGACGTCGACCCAGGCGAGGACGATCAGGATGCCGGGGACCACGACCGTCCCGAGACCGCCCAGCGAGATCCGGCCGAGGATGGCGAACTCGGCGGCGTTCGGGAACTCCTGGTGCACCGCCAAGTGCGACACGACGTCGGCCACGAATCCTGCGGCGACGATGCCGGCGACGCCGAGGAGAAGCGTGAGGAGCCCGCGCTGCGGGTCGGGGTGCTCGCTCGCACCGATGACGAAGATGAGCGCGAGACCGGTGAAGGTCGCGTACACGCGCTCTTTGAAGTAGGCGACGAGGTCGTCGGCGTCGCCGTTCAGCTCGGTGATGCGCTCGCGATCGCGTTCCGATCGACGACGCTTCGGGCCCCGAGGCATCCGCGGGTCGGACATGCGCACCTCCTGCGCGACGAGCCTAGAAGCATCGAGAAGGCGATGTCGAGCAGAAAGCACGCCGTACCTGACGGAACGCTGAGCGGGATTGACCAATGACTGAGCGCTCTGGGCAGATTGCTGAACGTATGCACCGGCATAGTTGTCGTCGCCGGGCAGCCCGCCTCACTCCGAGTCGGACCGGCGAGCGCCGAGGGTCGAAACGGGGGACGGGTCGAAACCGCGGCGCAACATCCACTCCAACTACAGCAAGGGACTCCCCAGCCATGCGTGCATCGATCAAGAACTACATGGACGCTCTCAAGCGTCGCAAGTCCGAAGAGGGCGACGAGAGCGGCTTCTCGCTCATCGAGCTCATCGTCGTCGTCGTGATCCTCGGCGTCCTCGCCGCGATCGCCATCCCGGTCTTCAACGGCATCCAGGCCGACGCCGAGAAGAACTCCATCAAGACCATCGCCGCCAATGGCGCCTCCCAGGTGTCCGCAGCGCTCGCGAAGGACCCGACCGCAACGCCGAGCCTGACCAACCTCACCGACAGCGGCAAGTACGTGGTGACCGTTGCCCCGAAGACCGGCTCGACGCTTTCGCTCGAGAACTTCTGCGTCACTGCAGACAAGGCCACCGGCGCCACGACCGACTCTGTGCAGAAGTCTGGCCCCGGCTGCTAACACCACCGGTAATGCCGGGTCGGTGAGCGCGACGCTCGCCGACCCGGCATCCCTGTTCTTCCCCTCCTGAGCGAGAGGCGACACCATGGCATCCACACCGCGAAGTCTTGCGACCGACGAGGGGCTCAGTCTCCTCGAAGTCGTGATCGCGATGCTCGTGTTCGCCGTGCTCGCCCTGGCGATCCTTCCGCTCGCCATGCAGTCCACGAAGCTCAGCGCCGGAAACCGCGACGCGGGCTCGGCCAATGCGTTCGCGTCAGCCCAGATCGCCTCGATCCGTGCAGCGTTCCCCGACGAATCGCCGAACACCTGCTCGGCGGTGCGGTCGTCGGCCAGGACGAACGCCGCCGACCCCGCCGGCACCGGATTGGTAGCGAACATCACCGTCGCCGCGTGCCCTTCTACTTATCCAGGTGCGATCACGGTCAGCGTGGCCGTCCGCCCAACTGTGAGCAGTACGACCACGATCTCGCAGATGGCTTCCAAGATCGTGGTGACGACGCCATGATCAGCTCTCGCATCCCTCATGATGATCACGACTCGGGGCTGTCTCTGGTCGAGTTGCTGATCACCGTTCTCGTCGCGGCCGTGATCCTCGGTGTCGTGGCCACCGTCTTCTTCTCGACCCTTCAGGCGAATGCCGCCGCACGGGACCGGGATCTCTCCACGGGGCGTGTGCAGGCGATCAGCACCTCACTGTCGACGAGCGTCCGCAATGCCGCGAACGTGACCGTCCAATCGGTGTCAGGAGGCGGGCTGGTGGCGCGTGCAGCGGTGGCCTCCGGCACGACAGCTTGGACGTGCACGGCCTGGGCGGTCGTCGACCTCAGCGGACGCAGCAGTTCCGGAGCGGTCGTGAACAACCCCGACGGTCGATTCGAGCTGCGCTATGCCACATACGCGCCCCTCGCCTCATCGGCGACGTCGCCCGCGCCGTCGACGAGCTGGTCCGTGATGGCGGAGCGAATCGAGCCGATCCGCAACAGCGCCGGCAACGTTCAGGCCTACTTCGTCGCGTCGACCGACTCCAAGCAGCTCACATGGAACCTCTCGGTGTCCACCGCCGAGCAGCCTCAAGCGAGCAGCGGGAGCCTCGCGGCCCTCACCGGCTCGGCCGCAGCCAAGAGCTTCGTCTCAGGGAGCCAACCACGATGCTGACCCGAATCCGTGCCCGCAGGGTGGGCGATGACCAAGGCTCGGCCCTCGTGACCGTCATGATCGTCGTGCTCGTGCTCGGGCTCATCACGGTGACGCTCTCTACCGCGATCGTCAACACGACGCGGACAACAGCCGGCGTGAAAGGCGGGTTGCAGGCTCAGGCTGCGGCCGACGCTGGCCTCGCCGTGGCTTATGCCGCCGCGAAAGCGAACCCCTCCGGCGTGTGCTCTCTGGCTCCCGCGAGCAGCGTCGCGCCGCGGTACTCCGTCACCACGTCATGCCCGACAGGCTCGGGCCAGGTCACCTTCACGTCCATCGGATACGGCGAGGGAACGAACGCTGGCACGAGCAAAGCGCAGGCGACCTACTCGTTCGCCGGCTCAGTGAGCACCAGCGGTCCCGAGAATGCTCTGGTGATCGGTGGAGGCAACTTCAGCGCCAACGCGCTCAACGTGTTGCAGGGGTCCACAGCAGTCAACTCCGCGGCGTTGCTGCTCAAGGGAGACTTCAATTCCTGCAACAACGCATCCCGTTTCGGTACCGATGTGATCCTCTACACAGGCTCGCTGAACCTCACCAATACCTGCACCTTCGACAAGGACATCTACGTTGCAGGCAACCTCACGATCACGGCGTCGGCGACCGTAAGCGGGTCGATCTACGTGATGGGCGATGTCAGCATCACGAACTCGACCGTGACGGTGGGCGGCAACCTCTATGCCAAGGGCAACGTCTCCCTCAACGGCAAGGTCATCGGGAACCTCGTCACAGAGAAGGGGTTGAAGACATCTGGGGCGACGATCAGTGGAAGCGTCACGACCGGCGGGCCGCTCGACCTCAACGCGACCTCGGTCGGAGGCAGCTTGGTCAGCGCGAGCACCCAGCCTGCCGCGCTCTACAACGTGAAGGCAGCGTCCGTCAGCGTCGCTGGACCGATCGGGTCGTCGGGAGCGTACTTCCAGAGCTCGACCGTCACCGGTGACGTCATCTCTGCCCAGCGCAGCGTCCAGAGCTACATCGCGCCCGACACGAAGATCGGCGGCGCACTCCGCCTCGGCGGGACGGCGAACACAGGCTGGGGGCCTCCGACCGCCACAAAGGGGAACTCGTACAACGTGACCGGACTCGTCGCCCCGGGCGCGCCTACAGTTGCCGTGCCCGATCCGTTGACCCCGGGCAAGTCAAAGTGGCAGGACTACGGGTTCGTCGCGAGCGACTGGGCGGCCACGGGCTATGCCGTCGACACATGGCCTCCTAGCGGCACGTGCGACCTCAGCCAATGGGGCCCTGCCAACGTCGCCCGTCTCACCGGCTACTCAGTGCCGACCGTCGCCGATATGCGCGGCTGCGGGAAGATCAGCGGGTATCAGGCAAACCTCAAGTTCAAGACGGACGTGGTCGTTCTCCTGAGCGACAACGGCAGCACTCATGACTTCCAGGAAGCCCAGGTGACCTCTGCCGACGGACAGCCGCACAGATTCTCGATCGTCGTGCCCGACAATACGAAGGACTCGGCCGCGACCTGTGCGAACAGCGGGTCGCAGATCAGCATCTACGCGGCCATGCTCGGGACCGCGCCCAAAATGACCGGCCTCATCTACACCCCGTGCAAGTTGACCTTCGGCGTCGCGGGTTCCAAGGGGAACTGGACGGGCCAGCTCTACGCCGGTGAGATGAGCTTCGGTGGCAACGGATCTCCCGGGTTCCAGTTCGTCTACGAGCCGATCGGCGTCCCCGGTTTCGGTTCGAGCTCCGGTTCGGCGCCCACAATCGGCAACCTCATCTCGCGACGGGCGGTGGGCTGATGCTCTCCTCCGATCCGTGGCTGGCGCTCGCGATCGTCGCGGCGGTCGCCGGCATCCTGGGGCTCGTCATCGGGTCGTTCCTCAACGTCGTGATCTACCGGGTCCCGGCAGGGATGTCGCTTCTGCGCGAGAGCCGCTGCCCGCGGTGCGACGCGCCCGTGCGCTGGTACCAGAACGTGCCGGTGCTCTCGTGGCTGCTGCTGCGCGGGAAGTGCGCCAACTGCCGCGCGCCGATCTCGGCGCGGTACCCGATGGTCGAGCTCATGACCGGGCTCGTCTTCGCGTGGATCGGCGTGTGGTGGGTCGTCGGCACCGGCCGTCTCGGCTGGGGCGGGCCGTACGACACCGTTCCTGCCGGTCCGCTCGGCTCGTTCGACTCCATCGTGCTCGCCCTCACCCGTGCGAGCGGAATCACCGGCCCGCTGGGCGCGCAGCTGCTCGTGCTGCTGGCGTTCCTGTGGTTCGCGGCATCCGGAATCTCGCTCACGCTCATCGACATCGACACCCGCCGGCTACCGCACTCGATCACCGGATCGACGCTGTTCGTCTGCCTCGGCCTGCTGATCGCGGCCTGTCTGCTCGGCGCCGACTGGTGGGCGCTCGGCCGCGCCGTCGTGAGCGCTGCCGGCCTCTACCTCTTCTACCGCGTGCTGCGCGCCATCCGCCCGGGCGGAATGGGCGGCGGCGACGTGCGCCTGGCCGCCTCCATCGGGCTCATGCTCGGCTGGCTCGGCTGGTGGCCCCTCGCGGTCGGCGCCTTCATGGCGTTCCTGCTCGGCGGCGTGTTCGGCATCGCCCTCATCGTCAGCGGTCGCGCCCGGCGGCGCACCGCCATCCCGTTCGGACCCTGGATCGTCGTCGGAGCATGGGTCGGCATCGTCGCCGGCGAACTGTTCGGCCGGTCGTATGTCTCGCTGTTAGGAGCGCTGTGATGCACAGCGGTGAGGAGCGCAACTGATGCCCAAGACACAGGTGGCGGTGGAGATCACCGAGGAGAGCGTGCGCGCCGTCGAGTTGAGCGCCGGGCGCACCCCGACGATCATCGCGGCCGGGGAGGTGCCGCTGCCCCCTGGGGCGGCGAAGGACTCCGAGATCCTCGATCGCGACGCCGTCGGTCTCGCGCTCAAGCGTCTCTGGGCGGATGCGGGGATCTCGAGCCGCGACGTCGTGCTCGGGGTCGGCAACCGCCGCATCCTCGTGCGCGAGCACACCACGGCGCTCACCAACCCCGCGCAGATCCGCCTGTCGCTGCCGTTCGAGGTGCAGGACCGGCTGCCCGTTCCCGTCGACCAGGCGGTGCTCGACTTCGTGCCCACCGGGCAGGACGAGCGCGGCGTGCACGGGCTGCTCGTGGCGGCCGTGGCCGAGCACATGGAGGAGCTCGTCGGCGCGCTCGATGGAGCGAAGCTGCGCGCGGCATCCGTCGACCTCGTCGCCTTCGGCTTCGCCCGCGCCCTCGCCGGACTCGCCCCCGCGGGACGCACCGGCCTGTTCATCGGCATCGGCGAGCACACCACCCACATCGTGATCGCCACCGGCGGCATCCCGCGCTTCGTCCGCGTCGTGCCGATCGACATCGCCGCCCCTGTTGCGGCACCGGTCGAGGGTGAGCGGATGCCTCAGCGCGCCGCCGACGGCTTCGACGCCCTCGTCGCGGGAGTCGAGCTGAACGTGCCCGCCGCCCTTCAGCCGGTCGCTGCGGGAGGCGGCGCGTATGACGGCGGGGAGACCCGCAGCCGCGCGGACATCCGGCGCCGGAAGGGCAGCACAGGTCCGGTCGCCACGCCCGCGCCTCTTCCGACCTCGGCCCCCGCGCCTGCCGACCTCCACCCCGACGTCGAGGCCGCGCTGAACGACCTGATCGGGCGCCTGCGGGGGACCGTGTCGTTCTACCGCGACCGCCCCGACGCCGCCCCGATCGACGCGACCTTCGTGTCGGGGACGTATGCCGCGCACCCCCGTCTGCTCGACGCCGTCGCGCGGGTCACCGCCACGACCGCCACACCCCTCACGGCCTTCGACCTCGTGCGTCCGGCCGCCAACGTGGCCGGGATGCCTGCGGCCATGGCCGCCCGGATGGCGAGCACCGTCGCCCTGCTGCTCGGAGGAGCACGATGAGCCTGCTGACCACCGCCCGCACGCCCACGGTGCAGATCGGGTCGCTGCCCCGCGTCGACCTGCTCCCGCCTTCGGAGGTGCAGCATCGCGAAGTGATCGCCCGCGCCCGCCTGTGGGTGTGGCTCTGCGTCGGCGCCACCGTCGTGGCCGCCGTGGCGATCGGCGCCACCTTCGCCCTCAACGTCGCCGCCACGATGCGGCTGGCCTCGGAGCAGAGCCGCACCCTGCAGATCATCTCGGGGATCGCGGCGCTCTCGGATGTCAGCGCGGACATCAGCACCCGGTCGGAACTCGAGGCGATGCGCCAGTCCGCCATGGGGGGCGACCTCGCCTGGACCCCGGTGGTGGCCCTCGTCGCCTCGCACCTGCCCGCCGGAGTCACCATCACCGGCTACACCCTCGACGCCGGTCCGGTGCCGCTGCCCGGAGGCAAGCCCGCCGACGCGACCGGTGTGAGCGGCACCGTCACCTTCACCAGCACGGCGCCGGTCGACTTCGTCGCCGCGACACGCGAGGTGCGCACGGCCGCAGGCATCCGCTCGGCCGAAGTCGGCGACTTCACCTCGGCCCAGGGAGTGTTCACGTACACCGTCCGGGTCGTGCTCGATCAGTCGGTATACACGGGCGCGTTCGCGCCGAGCACGGAGGCGGCCAAGTGAACAAGCACCTCGTCAACCTCATCGGAGGTGTCGCCGCGCTCGCGATCGTGATCCTGGGAATCGTCGTCTTCGCCGTGCCCCAGTACACCGCCGCGAACGCCACGAACGGGATGGCCGACGGTGTTGCGGCCTCGAACGCTTCGCAGCAGGCGGCGCTGGACGCACTCACCACCCAGGCGGCCGACACCACCCAGCTCGACGCCGACGTGGCGCGGCTCCGCGCCGAGATCCCCACCACCGAACACCTCGACGACGTGCTCCTGCTCGCCGTGCAGGCTGCGCAGGCCGCCGGCGGCACGGTGACCGCCCTCACGCCCGGCTCGGCCGAGGCGTTCGCTGCGCGCACGGCCGATCCGGCGGTGTCGCCTGCGCCGGGGGCTCCGGCGGCGCCGGCTCCCGCGCCGGCGACCAGCGGGGCACCCGCGGATTCGAACGCAGCGGCGGGCGGTGCGGCAGGTGCCGCGGGAACTCCGCACCAGATTCCGCTGACCGTCACGATCGACGCGCCCGACGTGCCCTCGGCGACCCGCATCCTCGACGCGCTGCGGTCTGGCAAGCGCCTCGTCGCGGTGCAGCAGGGCATGGTCGTCTCGAAGGCCGGCAGCGCACCGGGATCCCCGGGCGGCGTCACCCTGACCGCCGCGCTGCTCGCCTTCGCCCGCTCCTGATCCCGGTTGCCGCGCCGTCGGCACGCCCGTGCGCGCTGTGCGTGGTGAGCGCTGCCTCGTCCGGCCTCTGGCATTGACGGACCTCATGCCGGGCGGCACCGTGAAAGCATGACGTCCTTGACCCGGCCACGGTTCGCAGTCGAGCGGCGTCTGTGGGCGATCTGCGCGATCGTCATCGGGGCATCGGTTGTTCAGATGTCGCGCTATCTTTCCGCAGTCCGCACGTTCGAGGCCGAGCCCAGGGTCGACGCCGGAGGCCAGGGCTGACGTGGGTCACTTTCTGCTCGACGTTCTCAGCGCGCTGATCGAGGCGATCGGCTCGCTCTTCTCCGTCGACTGGCGAACTCGTCGACGCGAGCGTCGAGCGCGCGAGGCCGCCGAGAATGACCGCGAGAGATGACCGGCGGGATTCTCCCGACCGGCGCCGCGGGATCCTTCACTCGCGCCGAATGGATGCCTCGCGCCCGCCGGTAGCCGCGAGATGCCGCAACTCACCCCGCCCGCGAGGCCGGGGACTTACTGCTTGCCGAGCTGGTCGTACATCGTGAACATCGGCATGTAGAGCGCGACGACCATGCCGCCGATCAGCAGACCCAGGATGGTCATCATGATCGGCTCGAGCATGCTCGTCAGCTGCTCAGTGGCGGTATTGACCTCGGTCTCGTAGAAGTCGGCGATGCTCTCGAGCATCTCGGGCAGCGACCCGGACTCCTCGCCGACCGACACCATCTGCGCGACGATCGCAGGGAAGACCCCGGCCTTGGCCAGCGGCGCCGAGAACGATCGGCCCTGACGCACCGACTCGCGCACGACGTGCAGCGCGTCCTCGATGGCCTTGTTGTTCGCCGCCTTGCCCACGAGGTCGAGGGCCTGCATGAGCGGCACACCCGCCTTGAGCATCATCGAGAGGTTGCGGGCGAAGCGCGCGACGGCGATCTTGGTGACCAGCGTTCCGAAGATCGGCATCCTCAACAGGAACGAGTCGCGCACCGTGCGCACCTTGTCGGTGTTCTTCACCCGCTGGTACCAGATCGTGCAGCCGACGACGAGCACGATCAGCAGCGGCAGGATCCACGCCATGTTCTTCGACAAGGTCACCAGGATCATCGTCGGCAGGGGAAGCTCACCCCCCATGCTCGCGAACATGTTCTCGAACACGGGCACGACGAACGTGATCATCGCGATCACGCCCAGCACCGCGATGATGAGCACGATGATCGGGTAGGTCATCGCCGACTTGATCTTCTGCTGCAGATCGACGTCGGCCCGGTACGACCGGGCGATCGCGTCGAGCGAGTCGGCGAGGAATCCGCCTGTCTCGCCGACGCTCACCAGGCTCACCATGAGCGGCGGGAAGACGAACGGATGCGCGGCCAGGGCCGCGGAGAACGACTTGCCCGACTCGATGTCGACCTGCACGGCCGTCAACGCCGAGGCGAGCTTCTTGTTCTCGGTCTGGTCGGAGATGATCGCCAGCGCACGCATGAGTGGAAGGCCGGCGTGGATGAGGCCGGCGAACTGCTTCGCGAACACCGCGAGGTCCTTCACCCCCACGCGCTTCTCGAACCCCGGGATCGAGATGTCGCGGTTGAGTCCGGTCTTGGACTTCGCCGTGATCATCAGCGGCGTGAGGCCCTGCGCGTGCAGCCGCGCGATCACCGCGTTCTCGCTGGGCGCCTCGAGCGTTCCGCTGACCATCGCGTCGCCGCTGCCAGTGGCGGCGCGCCAGGTGTATTCCTCCAGTGGCATGTCAGAGTCTCCAGTCGTCGTTCGCGGCGCCGGTGCGGTGGGCCGGCACGGCCCACGCCTCGGCGTCGTAGTCGCGGGTGCCCGGGCGCACACCGTCGAGGGTGTGCGGATCGGTCAGATAATGGCGGGCGACGGCGGTCGCGACATCCCCCTTCTCCACCAGCTTCTTCAGCGACTGGTCGAGGGTGTGCATGCCGTGCGACTCGCCCGCCTGCATGGCGTTGTACAGCTGCGAGATCTGGTTCTCGCGGATGAGGTTCGCCACCGCAGGGGTCGAGACCATCACCTCGGTCGCGATGACCCGCCCGCCGCCCTGGGCCTTGGGCAGCAGGGTCTGGCTGATGACGCCCTGCAGGGTGTCGCCGAGCTGGCTGCGCACCTGATTCTGCTGGTGCGCGGGGAAGGCGTCGACGATGCGGTTGATGCTCTTCGCCGCGCCCTGGGTGTGCAGGGTCGACAGCACGAGGTGGCCGGTCTCGGCCGCGGTGAGGGCGGTCGAGATCGACTCGGGGTCGCGGAGCTCGCCGATGAGGATCACGTCGGGGTCCTGGCGGAGCACGCGCCGCAGCGCCTCGGCGAACGACCGCGTGTCGGAGCCGACTTCGCGCTGGTGGATGAGCGAACGCCGGCTGGAATGCACGAACTCGATCGGGTCCTCGACGGTGACGATGTGGTCGGGCTTGGTCGAGTTGATGATGTCGATCATCGCGGTCAGGGTGGTCGACTTGCCGGAGCCGGTGGGCCCGGTGACGAGCACCAGTCCGCGCGGCCGCAGCGCGAGCTCGCCCGCGATGCTCGGCGCGCCGAGCTCATCGAGCGTGTATGCCCGGGAGGCGATGAGGCGGAAGGCCGCCGCGACGTCGCCGAGCTGACGGAACACGTTGACGCGGAAGCGTCCGACGCCGGCGACGGTGTACGACAGGTCGACCTCGCCGGTGTCCATGTACTGCTCCCGGTGCGCCGGGGTCATGATGGTGACCAGTTCGTCGAGCAGCACCGCCTGCGGCAGCGGGTCGGGGTATCCCGTGACCGGCACGAGGTCGCCGTCGAGTCGCTGCAGCGCGGGCGCCCCGGCGGAGAAGTGGATGTCGGATGCCGAGACCGCCGTGGCCGAAGCCAGGATGCCGTCGAGCAGCGCGGCCGTCCGCTGCTCCTGGTTGCCACTGCGAAGCCGCAGGTCAGACGGTGACACGCAGCACCTCCTCGATCGTGGTGAGTCCTTCGAGCACTTTCGACCAGCCGTCCTCGCGGAGGCTCGCCATGCCCTGTGCGACCGCGAGCGCCCGCACCTCGTTGCCCGACGCGTGCTTGACGACGAGCTGTTCGATCTCGTCGGTCATGGCCATCACCTCGTGCAGGCCGATGCGGCCGCGGTAGCCGGTGTTGGCGCACGCCGGGCAGCCCGCCGCGCGGTACAGCACGGGCGGGTCGGCGGGGTCGTGCGGCATCCCGAGCCTCGTGAGCACCGCGGAGTCCTCGGTATACGGCTTGCGGCATGTGGCGCATAGGCGTCGGGCGAGGCGCTGCGCCACGACGGCGGAGAGCGCCGTCGCGACGAGGAACGGCTCCGCGCCGATCTCGGTGAGGCGTGCGATCGCGCCGGGCGCGTCGTTGGTGTGCAGCGTCGAGAGCACGAGGTGACCGGTGAGGGCGGCCTCGATCGAGATGATCGCCGTCTCGGAGTCGCGGATCTCGCCGACGAGCACGATGTCGGGATCGGAACGCAGGATGCTGCGCAGCGCCGACTGGAACGTGAGGCCGGCCTTGGCGTTGACCTGCACCTGGTTGATGCCGGCGATGCGGTACTCCACCGGGTCCTCGACGGTGATGACGTTGACGCGCGGGTTGGAGACCTCGCGCAGCGCGGTGTAGAGCGTCGTGGACTTGCCCGAGCCGGTGGGCCCGGTCACCAGCACCATGCCGTGCGGCCGGGTGATCGCGTCGCGGAAGCGGCCGAGGTTGCCGCGGCCCATGCGCAGGTCGCCGAGCGACAGGCTCACCCCGGTGTTGTCGAGGATGCGCATGACGATCTTCTCGCCCCACACCGTGGGCAGCGTCGCCGCGCGCAGGTCGATCTTGCGGCCGTTGTGGGTGACCGAGAGGCGACCGTCCTGGGGGCGCCGGCGCTCGGCGATGTCGATCGACGCCATGATCTTCAGGCGCGAGATGATGCCGTCCTGGATGTTGCGGTCGGCCCGCTGCATCTCGTGCAGCACGCCGTCGATGCGGTAGCGCACCGTCAGGTGGGTCTCGCCGGGCTCGACGTGGATGTCGCTCGCACGGTCGTCGATCGCCTGCGTGATGAGCAGGTTCACGAATCGCACGATGGGTGCGTCGTTGTCCTGCTCCTCGATGTTCTCGGTGGCGCTCGCCTGCGTCGCGGCGCTCTCCTCGAGCGTCGCCGACAAGTCGGAGAGCTCCTCGTCCGAGCGCACGTAGCGCTGGAACGCGAGCTGCAGGGCGTCCATCGCGACCACGACCGGCTCGACGTGCAGGTCGGTGAGGGTTGCCACGTCGTCGAGCGCGAAGATGTCGCTCGGGTCGGCCATCGCGAGGACGATGCGCTCGGCGTCCCGTTCGATGGGGATGATGTCGTACTTGCGGCAGAGGCTGCCCGGCAGCAGGCCGACGACGGCCGGGTCGAGTTGCGCGCTGCCGATGTCGACGAAGCGATGGCCCGTCTGGCGGGCGACGGATTCGGCGAGCTGCCGCGAGGTGACGAGCCGGCGCTCGATGAGCTGACGCATGAACTCGTCCGACTCGCCGTGCTCGGCGAGCAGGTCACCGATGTCGGTGGCGCGGACAGCACCGGTCAGCACCAGTGTCTGTGCGATGCCGCGCATGTCCCACCCCCCGCCTGCGTCCGGCCGGGTCGCGGCCGGGTCGGTCGCGGGGCCGGGAGCGCGCCTCCTCCACGGTAGAACGGCCTCTCGCCGGAGGGTGCGAGCGGCGAGGCATCCTGAGTCAGATCCGAGTGATCTTGAGGGATGCCTGAGGTTCTGAGAAATGTTCCTCTTGTGGCGAATGGTGATTGTGATAACTTTCTCATCTAGATGAGAGCTTTCTCATCTTGTCTCCCCAGACGAAAGAACTGCTGCGATGCGCTCCTCCCCGGCCAGTACCAGCCATGACCGCCCGACCGCCGTCGTCATCGAACGCGACGCGGCCGATGCCGCTGCCCTCTCGACCGCACTCGCCCGTCAGGGCTTCATGGTCACCGAGGCATATGACGGATACGACGGCCTCGATGCCGTCATCCTGCACCGCCCCGAGCTGATCACCATCGAGGCCGACCTGCCCGGGATGGACGGGTTCGAGACCGTGCGGCGCATCCGCCAGATCTCCGACGCCGTCATCGTCATCCTCACCACCGACTCGGCCGAGACGGCGATCGTGGAGGGGTTCCGCTCCGGCGCGGACGACTACGTGCTCAAGCCGATCGGACCCTTCGCCCTGCGCGCCCGTATCGAGGCGCACATGCGTCGCGCCCGGGCGAACGCCCCCACCGCGCCCGCCGCGGAGGCCGCGTGGCTCGAGCACGGTCCGATCCAGTTGCACACCGCCTCACGGCGCGCGCACATCGGCGGTCGCGACCGCGGGCTGACGCGTTCGGAGTTCGACATCCTCTCCACGCTCATGCGCGCGAAGGACCAGGTGTTCAGCAAGACCCAGCTCGCGCTCGTGCTGCGGGACTCCAACGGCCTCACCGGCCAGCACATCACCAACCACGACCGTCACGCGGTCGAGGTGCACGTGATGAACCTGCGTCGCAAGCTCGCCGACGGACCCCGCGACCCGCAGTGGATCGAGACCGTGCGCGGCCTCGGCTACCGCCTCGCGCCGGTGTCCGATCAGCAGATCGCGGGCATCTTCACGCCGATGTCGGCCCGCCCCGTCCTCACGGCGGTCTGATCCCGAGACGCTGCGTTCGGCCGATGGCCGGGGGTGGAGGGGCCCCCGGCCGTTGACCGGACGCAGCGTCTCGGCGTTCCCGCTCGACCGGAGGCATCCGTCGCCCGATCCGTTCGCGTCGGTGCACCACCCGTTCATCGGAAAGGCCTAGCGTGACGAGCATGGAACCGGATGCCGCACCCACGCCGCCGCCCACCGCCAACACCGGCGCGATCGGCGCGATGGGTCGCGAGCTCCCCGAACGCGTGGTCCCCCGCAAGCAGGTGCGGTCGTGGGCGCTGTGGGATTGGGCGACGCAGCCGTTCAACTCCGTCATCCTCACCTTCGTCTTCGCGTCGCTGTACCTCGTCTCGGACAACTTCCTGCCGCCCGAGATCGCCGCGCTGCCGGCGGGCGACGCGGTCAAGGACCGTGCCCTCGCCGACCTCTCGAGCGGCTACGGTCTGGCCACCACCATCGCCGGGTTCCTGATCCTGCTGCTCGCGCCCGTGCTCGGGCAGACCGCTGATCGGTCGGGACGCAAGAAGCGGTGGCTGATCGTCTTCACGGTGCTGCTGGCGCTCGCCCAGTTCGTGCTCTTCTTCGTGCGCGCCGACCCGAGCTACTTCTGGTTCGGCGCGATCGTGCTCGCGCTGGGCGCGGTCATCTCCGAGATCGCCGGCGTGAACTACAACGCGATGCTCGTGCAGGTCTCGACCCCCCGCACGATCGGCAAAGTGAGCGGGCTCGGCTGGGGCCTCGGCTATATCGGGGGCATCGTCGCGCTCACCCTCGTGGTCGTCGTGACGCAGCTGAAGTGGTTCGGCATGGACACCTCCGATGGCATGGCCTACCGCCTCATCGCGGTCGGCTGCGCGGTGTGGACGATCGTCTTCGCCCTGCCGCTGTTCTTCAACGTCCCCGAGGTGCCGCCGGTCGGCAAGGCCGAGAAGGTCAACTTCTTCGCCGCGTACGGCGTGCTGGTGCGCGACATCATGGGGCTCTACCGTGAGCACCGTCCGACGTTCTGGTTCCTGCTCTCCAGCGCCGTCTACCGCGACGGCCTCGCCGGCGTCTTCGCTTTCGGCGGCATCCTCGCGGCGGTCGCCTTCGGCTTCAGCACCAACGAGGTGCTCATCTTCGGCATCGCGGCGAACGTCGTCGCCGGCATCTCGACGATCCTCGCCGGGCGCGCCGACGACCGCTTCGGTGCGCGCGCGGTGATCGTCACCGCGCTCGGGGGACTCGTCGCGATGGGACTGTTCGTGTTCTTCTTCAACGACCTGGGCAAGGTCGTGTTCTGGATCGGCGGACTGCTGCTGTCGGCCTTCGTGGGACCGGCGCAGGCGGCATCCCGCTCGCTCCTCGCACGAGCCACACCCGACGGCATGCAGGGCGAGATCTTCGGCCTCTACGCCACCACCGGTCGCGTCGCGAGCTTCATCTCCCCGCTGATGTGGACCCTCTTCATCGGCTGGTTCGGCGCCACGATCTGGGGCGTGCTCGGGATCGTGCTCGTCCTCGCCGTGGGCCTCGGCCTGCTGCTGCTGGTGCGTCTGCCGAAGACCGGCCGCGCCGCCTGACGCTCTTCGGACTGCCCGCCTGACGCAACACGCCCTTCGCGTGGCCCGAGAAGGGCGTGTTGCGTCGGGTGAGCGGTTGCGGGCGCGGGATGCCGCGGCTCAGCCCTGCGGCCAGGCCGCGGCGAGCTTCGTCAGCAGCCGGGCGAGGTCGGTGCGCTCCTCGTCGGTGAAGCCGTCGAGGGCGGACTCCACGGCGCCGCGACGCTCGCCGCGGAACCCGCGCACGAGCGCCGCCCCGGCGTCGGTCAGCACGATGCGCGTGCGGCGCGCGTCTTCGGGATCGGCTTCGCGGCGCACGAGACCGAGATCGACCGACTGCTGCACCAGCCGCGACGCCCGGGGCTGATCGACGCCGACGGCCTCCGCGATCTCGCCGACGGACAGCGGGTGGGATGCCGCGGCCAGCGCGTCGAGCAGTCGGAAGCGCGCGGGTCCGCCGAACCGCGCCGGCGGTCCGCCCGGCCAGCCGGGCATGGGCGGCATGCCTCGCATCCCGTGCGGACCGCCGCCATGACCGTGGTGGTCGCCGTGGCCGTCACCGCCGTGCCCGTGCGTTCCCCGCGTTCCGTGACGACCCCACGGTCCGTCGGCGACACCGTCGCCCATCCACGGGGGGCGCGGCATCCGTCGCCCCCGCAGTGTGGCCAGGGCGGCGACGATCTGCTCGGCGGGGTCAGGCGTGGAAGCGGGCATGGGTCCAATTTTACATGCGACTTGACATGTATCCGGAATGCATGTCACACTACATACACATGCCACCTGACATGTACTGGATCGCCGGAGAGCCGACCACGGTTGACGCCCCGGCCACGAAAGGACTTCTCATGAAGAACGACAACGACATCAACGAACAGCCCGCCCCCGACGGTCGCCCCCTGGGCTTCTGGCTGCGACTGGTCGACGCCCGGCTGACCGAGGCGCTCGACGCCGAGTTCGCCGACGAGGGCATCGACCGCCGCACCTGGATGGCGCTGAACCTCCTCGCCGGCGATGCCGACGATCAGCGGCTGGCCAAGCTCGCCCGCAAGCGCGGCGGCGCCCTGCTGCAGCACCTGCAGGAGCAGGGCTGGGCCGCCCCCGACGGCGACGGCTGGACGCTCACCGACTCCGGACGCGCCCAGCGCGACGCGATGAAGGAGCGGATCGAGGCCGTGCGAGCCCGCGTGCTCGAGGCCGTCACCCCCGACGAGTACGACACCCTGGTCGCGTCGCTCGACAAGATCGCCCGCCGCTTCGGCTGGGACGGGAGCGAGCGGATGCCTCGCGGCCGCGGTTTCGGCGGCTGGTTCGGCCGCGGCTGGGGCCGGGGCTGGGGTCGCGGATTCCAGCCTGGATTCCAGCCCGGGTTCGGGCCGGGATTCGGACCGGGGCACGGCTTGGGTCCGGGCCACGGGTTCGACTCGAGCCACGGGTTCGGTCCGGACCACGGTCGCGGGCACGGGTTGGACCCGCGCCACGACGCCGAAGGGGCGCCCCGCCCGTTCGACGGCGAGCGCGGCAACGCGCACCGCGGCTTCGGCCCCGGCGAGGGTCCGCGCCACGGCTACGGTCCGCGCGGCTTCGGTCGCGGGTTCGGGCCCGGCGCACCCTGCGCGTCCGGCGAGTACGGGCACGCCCACGGCGGACACCACCGCCACGGGCACGGCGGCGGTCACCGCAAGGCTGAGCGCGCCTACGAGCGCGGCTTCGAGGCCGGCGCCGCCGCGGCATCCCGCGTCTCCCCTGCCCCGCAGGACTGAGGCACTCCCCTCAGAGAGGCGCCCCGCTCACCGCGGGGCGCCTCTTCACGTCCCCCGGCGGCCACGCGGCGTCAGCGCAGGGAGCGCTCGGCGTAGGCGTTCGCCGTGCGCGCGACGTCGTCGACGTAGACGTCGAGGTGGTTGTACGCGAAGATCGCGCGGCGCCATGTCGCCGGGTCGGACAGATCGCCGTAGTGGCACAGGTAGCGGCCGGCGGCGAGCGCCGCGTCGTCGATCTGCTGCGGGTCGGCGACCCCGTCGGCATTGCCGTCGGCGCCCCACGTCCGCCAGGTCTCGGGGATGAACTGCAGCGGACCCACCGCGCGGTCGTACGCTGCAGAACCGTCGATCGCGCCTCCGTCGGTGTCGCGGATGAGGGCGTTCCCGTTGCCGTCGAGGTCGGGTCCCCACACCCCCGGCCGGGTCACGCCGTCGCCCTCGATCTTCGCGCCGCCGTGCGTGCCGTGCCCTGACTCGATCGCGCCGAGCGCCGCCAGGCTCGTCCACCCGAGACGGCACGCGGCGTTCTCGGTGCGCAGGGCGATCTCGGCGCCGGCGTACCCGAGCAGGGCGCGCAACGGGATGCCGGTCTTGGTCGCCTGCTCCCGCGCCCAGGTCTGGTCGACCAGCGCGGCATTCCCGGCGACCGGCAGCTGCTGCGGGACGGGAGCCGGAGCGATCGCCGGCGCCTCCGCGGGCGCCACGGTCGCCGCCCCGCCGGGCGCGGACGTTCCTCCCGGCGCCGGGGCGGCCGATTCCGCCACGGCCGGCCCGATCACGGCGACACCGATCGCGACGTACACGCCGACGACCGCGACCATGGCCAGCACAGCCCAGCCCGGATGCGGCAGGCGACGCGCGCGACGCCTGGTGGTCTTCCGGCTCATCGTCTCGTCACGGTCGAGGTCGGAATCGCACGCGGGCGAGGCGGCGACATGGTCGTCTCAGCGGCCGGAGGCCCCGGCATCCGTCACACCCACATCGGTGCGGTGGAAGTTCTGGAACGAGCGCGAGGCGGTCGGGCCGCGCTGGCCCTGGTAGCGGTTGCCGTAGGGACCGGACCCGTACGGGGCCTCGGCCGGCGACGACAGGCGGAAGAAGCACAGCTGCCCGATCTTCATGCCCGGCCACAGCTTGATCGGCAGCGTCGCGACGTTGGAGAGCTCGAGGGTGACGTGGCCCGAGAACCCGGGGTCGATGAACCCCGCGGTGGAGTGCGTGAGCAGTCCCAGGCGTCCGAGCGACGACTTGCCCTCGAGGCGCGCCGCGACGTCGTCGGGCAGGGTGATCTGCTCGAACGTGGCCCCCAGGGCGAACTCCCCCGGGTGCAGGATGAACGCCTCGTCGGGCCGCACCTCGATGAGGTGCGTGAGGTCGGGCTGATCCTCGGCCGGGTCGATGAACGGGTACTTGTGGTTGTCGAACAGCCGGAAGTAGCGGTCGAGGCGCACGTCGACGCTCGACGGCTGCACCATCTCGGGGTTCCACGGATCCAGCCCGATGCGCTTCGCGTCGATCTCGGAGCGGATGTCGCGGTCGGAGAGCAGCACGCGACCAGCCTAACCGCGCGAGGGTGACGCCTGAAGGAGATGACGGATGCCGCGGAGGTCGGCCGCGGCATCCGTCTTTGTTATGCTGTCCCCGCGCCGAAAGGCATCCACGGGGATGTAGTTCAATGGCAGAACTTCAGCTTCCCAAGCTGATAGCGCGGGTTCGATTCCCGTCATCCCCTCCACGAAAGGGTCACGCCGAGATCGCATCGGCGTCCGTGCGGCGGTCGCCGAGGCGGCGGACGGCCTTCGCGATCTCGTCGAACCACAGCACGAGCGACGCGATCCCCACGGCGATCAGCCAGTCCACGGCCGACAGTGCGGCGGTGTCGAAGAACGCCTGCAGCGGGGGCACGTAGACGATCGCGACCTGGAGCAGCGCCACCGCACCGAGGGCGATCCACGACGCGCGGTTGGCCAGCATCCGCTTCGAGAAGACCGAGCCCGAGCCGGCGCGCACGTTCAGGAAGTTGAACACCTGGAACAGCACGAACGTCGTGAAGGCCAGCGTCGTCGTCGCCGGCGACGGGTGCCCGGTCTGCGGGTCCGCCGGCCCGAACGCGAGGATCGCGAGGGTGCCCAGCGCCATCAAGGCCGCGCGGACTCCGATGGAAAGGCCTCGGCGCCACGTCAGAAGGGGTTCGGATGTCGCGCGAGGCGCCCGCAGCATGATCTTGTCATCGGGCTCCTCCACCGCCAGGGCGAGGGCCGGCGGGCCGTCCATGACGAGGTTCACCAGGAGGATCTGGATCGCCGTGAACGGCGCGCCGGCCGCGAGACCGGTGAAGGCGGCGACGAGGAAGATCAGCAGGAAGCCCCACGAGGTCGTGAGCTGGAACGTGAGGAAGCGCACGATGTTGTCGTAGATCCCGCGCCCCTCTCGGATCGCCCGGAGGATCGTGCCGATGTTGTCGTCGGTGAGCACCATCGCGGAGGCGCTCTTGGCGACATCCGTCCCGGTCCGCCCCATCGCCACGCCGATGTCGGCCTTGCGCAGGGCCAGCGCGTCGTTCACGCCGTCGCCGGTCATCGCGACGATCTCGCCGCGCGACTGGAACGCGCTCACCACCCGGATCTTGTCCTCGGGCGAGACGCGCGCCAGCACCCCGAGCCCGGGGACGCGCTCGGCGAGCGCGTCGGCGTCGAGGTCCCGCAGCTCCGCGCCGGTGGCGACATCGCCGCGGAGGCCGAGCTGCCCGGCGATCGCGGCGGCGGTCGTGGCGTTGTCGCCGGTGATCATCTGCACGCGGATCCCGGCACGATCGGCGCCGGCGATCGCGGCGGCGGCCGCGGGGCGCGGGGGATCGACGATGCCGATCAGCGCCAGGAGCTCGAGCGGAGGGAGGCCCAGGAGGAGGTCGCGCGGTTCCGCCGTGGCATCCACCGCGTCGAGCACACCCCGCGCGACGACCATCGTGCGAAGGCCCTGCTGCGCGTAGGAGTCGGTGCGCTCGCGCAGCAGTCCGCGTGAGCGCTCGTCGAGCTCGATGGTGCGACCGTCTCCGGTGCTCGCGCGATCGGCGAAGTGGGCGAGCGAGCCCAGCGCCCCCTTGACGTAGACGTCGACCGCGCCGTCCTCGCGGGCGTGGTAGGTCGCCATGAGCTTGTACGTGGCGTCGAACGGCAGCTCGGCGACGCGCGGACGACGCTGCCGCGCCTCGCGCGCATCCACACCGAGCTTCGCGGCGAGCACGACGAGCGCCCCCTCGGTCGGGTCGCCGACGAGGCGCCCGTCGCGCACCTCGGCGTCGGCGCACAGCGCGAAGACGGCCGCCGCGTCGGACAGTTCCCGCGCGGCGTCGAGGCCCGCACCACCGTCGTCGACGCGCACGGCGCCATCGATGTCGTAGCCCTGCCCGTCGACCGAGAACTCCCGCCCGCGCGCACTCAGCCGGGTCGCGGTCATCTCGTTGAGAGTGAGCGTGCCGGTCTTGTCGGTGCAGATCTGGGTGGTGCTGCCGAGGGTCTCGACGGCGGAGAGCCGCCGCAGGATGGCGCCCCGCCGGGCGAGGCGGGTCGCGCCCATCGCGAGGGTGAACGCCACGACGGCCGTCACCCCCTCGGGGATCGTCGCGACGGCCAGCGAGACGCCGGTCAGCACGAGTTCCTTCAGGCCGATGCCGCGGATGAGGCCCAGGGCGAACACGACCACGACGACGCCGAGGGCGATCAGCGTGAGCGTGGTCGCGAGCTGCTCGATGCGGCGCTGCAGCGGCGTCTTGGACGGCGCCGCTCCGGCGATGAGCGCGGCGACCTGGCCGATCTCCGTGTCCATTCCGGTCGCCGTGACCAGCATCCGGGCCCGCCCGCGGGTGAGTGTCGTCGACCGGAAGAGCATGTTGTGGCGATCGCCCAGGCCGGCGTGCGCGGCGACCTGGGCCGCGGCATCCTTCTCCGTCGGACTGGACTCGCCGGTGAGCGCCGCCTCCTGCACCTCGAGGGCGACCGCGTCGAGGATGCGTCCGTCCGCCGGCACCGTCTCGCCCGCCTCGAGCAGGACGACGTCGCCCGGCACGATGTCGAGGTCGTCGACCTCCTCCGCGTGACCGTCGCGCAGAACGCGGGATGTCTGGGTGTCGGCCGCGGCGAGGGACCGTAGACTCGCCTCGGCCTGGTGCTCCTGCCACACGTTGATGACGGCGTTGGCGAGCACCACCACGAGGATCGCGATCGGCGTCTCCCATTCCTGCGCCACGACCGCGCTGACCACCGCCGCGACGAGCAGGATGATGATCATCCGGTCGGTGAACGAGCGCAGGAACTTCTTCCACAGCGGATCGGTGGGCGGATCGTCCAGCGCGTTCGCGCCGACGGCGTCGCGTCGAGCGCGGGCCTCGGCGGCCGTGAGGCCGTCGCCGCCGGCGCGCAGCCGCTCCTGCACGTCCGCACGGCTCAAGGTGTGCGGCTCCTCGATCGCGAACGCGCGTTCGGGCGTCGTCTTCATGGGAGGTCCCTCTCGTGGGGTCGGGGTCAGCTGTGGGCGAGGATCTGCAGCACGATGACGACGAGGCCGAGCAGCGCTTCGGCGCAGAGCACGATGGCCCGCTGCCACCACTGCAGCGGCAGTCTGCGGATGGCGAGCCAGCCGTAGACGACGAGGGCCGCCAGGAGCGCGAAGGAGGATGCCTGCAGCCCCACGTGGGTGTCCCACACGCCGAAGAGCGCCAAGAGCAGGAGGATCAGCGGCAGCACGAGGGCGCCCAACGATCCGAACGTGGAGGCTGCCGCATGGCGCAGCTCACGCCCCGACCAGAACCGATCGTGCACCATGAGGTGCGAGATGAGGTCGGCGGTGAAGATGGCCATCAGCATGCCCAACGCCGTCACGACCGTCGTGACGATCGCCTCGAGGGGCGCCACGTGACCGTGCGAGTCGAGGGCGATGACCACGGCCAGCACCGCGAAGGTGACGTAGATCCGCTCCTTGAGGGCTGCGGCGCGCTCGGCCCGCGCGCTGGTGTCGACCTCACTCATGGGCGCTTCCCTCCCTCGGCGCGCGGAACAGCTCGCGGGCGGCGTCGATGCGCGCGGCGAGGTAGGCGGCGAAGGCGTCCGCATCATCGGCGCGGAGTGCGGCCTCCGCGGCCGCGTGCGTGAGCGCCGACATGATCTCCGCCGCGACGGCCGCGCGCAGGTCGCCGGCCGGAAGGCCCTCGCGTTCCTCGATCAGGCGCGTGTCGAACGCGACCCTCCCGGCGCTGGCGGCGAGCAGCCGCGACACGATGAGGGGATCGTCGGCGACCTTGTCGCGCAGCCGATCGGCCCGCGAGGCGTCCAGTCCGAGGGACGACCACCGCACCACCGTGAGGCGGGCGAGGTCGTCCAGCAGCGACTCGGACAGGCCGTGGCCGGGGTTCTCCGTGCGGGTGAGGAACGTCGCCATCTCACCGGCGTCCTCCCGTTCGAGCGGGAATCCGAGGACGCGCAGTTCTGTCGGTCGAGTCGTTTCGGGGTCCACGACCTTCTCCTTCCGGGTGGGTGCGGGGGTCAGGGGTGGGTGTCGACGCCGGCCATGATGCTCATGCCGCCGTCGTTGCTGAAGGTGGCGCCGGTCGCATACGACGACTCGTCGCTCGCGAGGAAGAGGGCCATCTGCGCCATGTCGTCGGGGTGGCCGAGGCGTCCGAGCACCGAGTAGCGGCGCGCGAGCTCCGCTTCGGTCGGAGCGGTGATGCCGCGGGCCTCGAGCTCGGCCATCTGCTTCTGGGCCATTCCGGTCCAGGTCGCTCCGGGGCAGAGCGCGTTGACGCGGATGTTGTAGCGGCCGAGTTCGACCGCCGCGACCCGCGTGAGGGCGACGACGCCGCCCTTCGAGGCGCAGTAGGCCGCAGTGCTCGCGGCGATGAACGCCCCGATCGACGCCGTGTTGATGATCGACCCGCCGCCGGCTTCGATCATGAGCGGCGCGACGTGCTTGATGCCCAGCCACGGGCCCTTGAGGTTGACGGCCATGACCTGGTCGAACACGTCCTCCGAGACATCCAGGAGGGGCTGCTTGTTCTCGGGGTCGATCCCGGCGTTGTTGAACAGCACGGTCGGCGTCCCGAGCTCGTCGACGGTGCGCGAGACGAGGTGGGCCATGTGCTCGGCGTTCGACACGTCGGCGCCGACCGCGATGGCCGTGCCGCCGGCCGCGACGATCTCGTCGACGGTGGACTGCGCCCACTCCTGCTTGAGGTCGACCACCGCGACCCGCGCGCCCTCCGACGCGAAGAGGGTGGATGCCGAACGTCCCATTCCGCTGGCGCCGCCGGTGACGATGGCGACCTTGTTCTGGAGTCTCATGGATTTCCCTTTCTGTGACTGTCGGTCACATAAATGTAACCGCCAGGCTAGAATCACGCAATGCCCCCCACTCGAGGACGTCCGCGAGACACCGCCGCGCGGGAACGCGCGCTCGATGCCGTCAGGGACCTGCTGCGCACGGGCGGGCCACGCATCGTGACGATGGAGGCGGTCGCCCTCAAGGCGACGGTGGGCAAGCAGTCCCTGTACCGGTGGTGGCCGTCGAAGGCCGCGCTGCTGTCGGAGGCCACCCTGTCGTCATTGGGCGACCTCCCCTCCCAGGCGGACGGGTCGACGCTCGACGCCTGGATCGATCGCAGCATCGCGTCGCTCGGCGAGGACCGCAACGCGTCGGTGCTGCGGGCGATGCTCTCGGCCGCCGCACAGGACGACGACTCCGCGATCCGCCTGCGATCGGTCGTGTTGGCACCGCACATGGATCACCTGCGCGCGCTTCTGGCGGCGGCGGGGCACGACGAGGTCTCCGCCGCCACCACCGCGGACCTGCTCATCGGGGGTCTGTTCTTCTGGGTGGCCGCGCGTCAGCCCATCGACGAGACCCGGCGCGATGCCCTCCGCCGTCTCGCGACCGTCGGTCGGTCGTAGCCCGCGCCCCGACCCGAGGCATCCGTTCTCAGGCGAGAGGTTGGGCGGCCGCCCTCATCGCCCGCTCGGCGCGTCCGGAGGCGAGCACGGCGCCCGCGCTGGCGGCGATGACGAGCAGGATGCCGAGCAGCTCCAGCCACGAGAGGTGCTGGCCGAGCAGGAGGAACCCCGCGAGCGACGCCGTCGCCGGCGAGGAGGCCATGAGGATCGCGAACACGGCGGCCGGGAGTCGGCGCAGCGCCATGAGCTCGAGCGCGTACGGGATCGTCGACGACAGCAGCGCCACCGCTGCCCCGAGTCCGAGCAGATCGAGCCGCAGGAGGGCGGGACCGGCATCCACGATGCCGAACGGGAGGGAGAGCACCGCGCCCATCGACATGGCCAGGGCGAGGCCGTCGAGCCCGCGGAACTCGGCGCCCACGCGCGCCGAGGCCAGGATGTAGAACGCCCAGCTCGCCGCGGCGCCCAGGGCGAACAGCACCCCGAGCAGGTCGAGGCCCTCCCAGCCTCCCCCGCCGAGCGCCACCACGCCGGCGAGCGCGAGCCCCGCCCAGAGCCACGCCGACGCGCGACGGCTCGCCACGATCGACAGGACGAGCGGGCCGAGCACCTCGATCGTGACCGTCACGCCCAGCGGCAGACGCTCGAGCGCGAGGTAGAACAGCCCGTTCATCGTGGCCAGGACGAGACCGAACAGGATCACCGAGCGCCAGCCCCGCGCGCTGTGCCCCCGCACGCGCGGCCGCGCGATCAGCATCAGCACGATCGCCGAGAACACCAGGCGCAGCATGACCATGCCGAGCGGTCCCACCTCGGGGAAGAGCAGCACGGCCAGCGATGCCCCGACCTCCTGGCACGCGAGTCCGACGACGACGAACACGAGGGCGAGACTCGTGCCGGTGCGTGCGGGCGGCCCCGTGACCGACCCCGGACCTGCGGCCGACCCCGCGGTCACACCCGCACCCCGGCGCGCGACGGCGCGGGAGTCACTGCGCGGGCGGAGGGCAGACCGCGGCGGCGGCGATCTGGTCGTGGAACTGCTGCGCGGTCCACGGCAGCCCCAGCTCGGGTGCGGACTGGCCCGAGGCCGCCGGCGCCTTGGAGGCGATCGCGGCCAGCTCCCAGGCGAGAGCGGCGATGATGCCGGCATCCGCGGCGGAGTTGTTGAGCACCACCGCGACGGTGAGCCCGGTGTTCGGGTCGGAGAAGGCCGCGGTGAGGTATCCCGGGACCGAGCCGTACTGCCCGATCAGCGAGCCCGCCTGCATGGCGCCGCCCTTCGCGGTGAACCACGCCGGAGCGCCCTCGTAGGCCGGGAGCGCCCCGCCGAACCGGCCGACGTCACCGGGGACGAGGGCGCCGGTCGCCAGGGCCTGGGCGTAGCGTCCGAGGTCGGCGATGTCGGTGACGACGCCCGAGTCGGTGAACCCGACGCTCGAGGACAGCGTGGTGAGATCGAGCGGCGCAGCGCAGTTGAGCGCGCCCGAGGCATCCGGCACCGACTGGAACCCCGGGAGCACGCCGGCCGTGTCGGCCCGCGAGCCGGCGCTCGGAAGACGCGTGCCGGGGAGGTCGAGCGGACCGAACACGTGCTGCTGCAGCAGCGCCGAGGCGGTCTGGCCGCCCGCCCGCTCGAGCGCGAGTCCGAGCAGGACGTAACCGGCGTCGGGTCCGGTGTAGGTGGCACCGGGGGTGAGGGTTCGCGGCTGCCCGAGGCCGTAGCTGGCGAGCTCGTGCGGGTTCCAGACGCGGGCCGGGTTGTTCAGCCACAGGCTGAGCAGGTGCGGCGCGTAGGCGCCGATGCCGGAGGTGCCGTCGCACAGCTGGCCGAGGGTGACGTCGGTGAGATCGGGGACGCCCGAGACCCAGTTCGAGACCGGGTCGTCCAGCTTCACGGTGCCGGCCGCGACGAAGCTGTAGAGCACGTCGCACGTCATCGCCCGGGTCATGCGCCCGGCGCGGAACTCCGAGTCGCTGCTGACCGGCGCACCGCCGACGCCCTGCGTGCCGAGCCCGGCCACCCAGGTGCCGCTCCACGGAGCCCACACGCCGACGATGGCGCCGGATGCCCCGGCGGTCGTCATCGCGGAGGTCACCGCGTCCTGCAGCTGCTGCGTGGTGGCGTCGGGCAGTGCCGCGTCGACCTGCGCGGGGGTGTTGATCGCGACGGATCGGACGCCGCTGCATCCGCTCAGGGCCAGGGCGGCCGCGAGCACGACGGAGGCGGCCGCGAGAAAGCGACGTCGTCTGGGTCGGGCCCGCATGCTCACCCCCCGGTGTTGGTGCAAGGAGATTCAAACACACCCCCGACGCCACTCGTGACGCCTGTGGATGACCGATGCGCGCGACTGCATAGGGTGAAGACCATGACCCACCGCTTCGATGACGGCACACTGACCGGAGTGCTCGGCCACATGAACGGCGACCACCCCGACGACAACCTCCTGATCGTGCGCGCCTTCGGCGGGAGAGCGGATGCCGCCGGTGCCACCATGCTCGACTTCGACGGCGACAGCGGGCTCTGGGCCGCCGCGACCGCCGACGGCGAGTCCTTCGAGGTGCGCGTGCCGTGGCCGGGTGGTCCGATCTCGGAGCGCCCGCACGTTCGCCGCGAGATCGTCGCGCTGTACGACGCGGCCTGCGCCCGGCTCGGCGTCGAACCCCGTCCGCACGCCTAGAGGATTCATCACTTAGGTTGCCCTTACCTTGAGCTAGTATGAAGGTATGGCCGAGCCGATCCCCTTCTCCGCAGCCCTCCGCGAGCGATCCAGCGGCGCCCACTCCGGCAGCGAGCACTCCGGCTTCATGGCCGACCTCCTGCAGGGCCGCGGCACGCGTGACGACTACGTCGCCCTCGTCGCGCAGCACTGGTTCATCTACGCGGCGCTCGAGGCGGCGGCCGAGCGGATGCGGCGCGACCCCGTGGCATCCGTCTTCCTGAGCGACAAGCTCACCCGCCTGCCCGCGCTCGAGGCCGACCTCGCGTTCCTGATCGGGGACGACTGGCGCACGCAGATCGCCCCGCTGCCGACGACGGCCCGCTACGTCGAGCGCATCGAGCGGGTGGGGGCGACGTGGCCGGGCGGCTTCGTCGCACACCACTACACTCGCTACCTCGGCGACCTGTCGGGCGGCCTGTTCATCGGCAAGCTGATGGCGCGCCAGTTCGGCTTCGAGACCAACGGCATCGGGTTCTACCTCTTCGGCGACATCGCCGACCCGCGCGCGTTCAAGGACGTCTACCGCGAGCAGCTGGACGCCGCCCCCTGGGACGCGGCCGAGCAGGAGCGGGTGATCGACGAGGTGCTGCTGGCCTACCGCTTCAACACCGAGCTGTTCGAGGACCTCGCCGCCGCCAAACAGTCCGCCGTCGCCTAGCCCCCGAGGACGGGAGTGGATGCCGCGGCGCGGCGCACCCCGGCCATGAACCGCTGCACGTCGGGGTCGACCTGGATGTCGCGGGGCCGGAGCGGCCGCGACAGGTAGAGGCCGTCGAGCGAGGTCAGCCGCGACAGCGCGACGTACGTCTGGCCCGGCGCGAACGCTCCCGAGCCGAGGTCGACGATCGCCCGCTCGTACGTCTTCCCCTGCGACTTATGGATGGTCACCGCCCACGCCAGCCGCAGCGGGAACTGCGTGAACTCCGCCACGATCTCCCGCGAGAGCGACTTCGACCCGGCGTCGTAGGCGTAGCGGTACTTCTCCCACACGGCCGGCTCCACCTCGTGCGTCTCGCCGTCGACCTCGACCCGCACGGTTCCGCCCGCAATCCTCGTGACGGTGCCGATCGTGCCGTTGACCCACCGCGGGGGCTCGCCGAAGTTCGACACGTCGTTGCGCAGGAACATCACCTGGGCCCCGACCTTGAGCTGCAGTTCGAGGTCGGCGGGGTACGCGGCATCCCCGCGTCCGAAGTCTCCGCTGATCTCGGCGTTCGCGGTCTGCGCCCGTCCGGCGAGCGCATCGAGGTGCCGCCGGTTGATGGTGTTGACGATGTCGTTGCGGGTGGCGAGCGTGATGATCGGGGTCTCGTCGGGACCGGGCTCGGGGGGCGTGCGGGCGCCGGTGTCGTTGAGCACCTGGGCGATCTCAGCCGTGACCCGCCCGTAGCGCACCGCGTTGAGCATGGCCTTGAACGCCGGATCGGCCTGCCGGTGGATGTCGACCAGCTCGCGGATGTGCAGCTGCGCGCCGTGCGCGCCGATGTCTATGAGGCCGTCGCCGGCGGTCTCACCGACCCACACCTTCGCGTCGAAGAACCAGAACGACCGGTAGTGGTCGCGGATGTAGCGCATCTCGTCGCCTCGCGGCGGCACGGGGGCGAGCTGATACGGATCGCCGAACATCACGATCTGCACGCCGCCGAACGGCTCGGCGCGACGCCCGCGGGCCTGACGGAGCGATCTGTCGATCGCGTCCATGAGGTCGGCGTTGACCATCGAGATCTCATCGATCACGAGGGTGTCGATCGCGTTGAGGATCTTGCGGGTCGCGTCGGACTGGTCGATCTCGCCCGATGCGATGAGGCCGATCGGCAGCCGGAACAGCGAGTGGATCGTCTGCCCCTCGACGTTGAGCGCCGCGACGCCGGTCGGCGCGCAGACGGCGATCTGCTTCGCCGTGTTCCACGCCAGGTGCTGCAGCAGCGTCGACTTGCCGGTGCCCGCGCGGCCGGTGACGAACACGTGCTCGCGGGTGTCCTCGATGAGCCGGAACAGCGCCTCCTGCTCGGCGGAGAGGGTCGGCGTGCTCACCGGGCAATGCTAACGAGCGGATGCCCCCGCCCGGCGCTGCCCGCCCGGCTCGGTGGACAACGGACCGGGCCACGTCCCCGTGCCGTCGACGACAGCGCCCATGATCGCGCGGAACCGCGGGCACGTGGTGATGTCGTGCGCGCGGCAGTTCAGCGCGTGCAGGGTCATCTCGCGCGAGCGCTCCATCTCGGCCATGCGGCGCGCGAGCTCGTCGAGGTGCTCCTCCAGCACCCGGTGCCGCGAGGGCGCCTGCTCGTCGAGCAGCACGGCGATCCGATCGAGTCCCATCCCGGCGGCCTTGCTGCGCAGGATCACGGCGATCCGCACCAGGTCGTCGTCGGAGAAGAGGCGGCGGCCCGCGGCATCCCGATCCGGTCTCAGCAGCCCGACGTCCTCCCAGTGCCGCAGCACCGAGGTCGCCAGCCCGAACCGGGTCGCCGCATCGCCGATCGAGAGCGCGCTTGACTTCATGTCGACATGAAGTCACAGGATCGTCGCATGCGCAACTCCGACTCTCCCGAATCCCTCGACGCGATCGTGATCGGCGGCGGCCCCGCGGGGCTGCAGGCCGCGCTCACCCTCGGCCGCATGCGGTATCGCACCGTCGTGCTCGACTCCGGCTCGTATCGCAACGGCACCGTCGAGCACGCCTACAACCTCATCACCCACGACGGCCGCTCCCCCGCCGAGCTGCGCCGCATCGCGCGACGAGCTCGCCGCCTACGACACCGTCGAGGTGCGCGAGCATTCGGTGGTCTCGGTCGCCCGCGACGGCGACGGATTCGCCGTGACCACGGGCGAGGGGATGCTGCGCGCCCGCCGCCTCGTCCTGGCCACCGGCATGCGCGACGAGCTGCCCGCCATCCCCGGCATCGCCGAGGCGTGGGGGCGCGAGGTGGCACAGTGCCCGTTCTGCCACGGACACGAGCTCACCGGACGCCCGATCGCGCTGCTCGGCGAACCCCCGCACGTGCTGTTCCAGGAGGCGCTGCTCACCCGCATCGCGTCGGAGCTCACGGTGATCGCGCCGGGCGACCTCGTGCGTGTCGAACGGACGGCGGACGGGCTGCGCCTCGAGCTGGCCGACGGCTCGGCCCGCGACGCGGCCGGGCTGTTCCTCGCCGCGACCCCGCACCAGGCCGCTCCGTTCGCGGAGGCGCTGGGCTGCGGCATCCTGCCGTCCGGCTGCGTCGAGGTCGACGGGTTCGGCCGCACCACCGTGCCCGGCGTGTACGCGGCGGGCGACCTCGCGCACACCGCCGCCCAGCCCGGGCCGCTCGTCTCGCTCGCCGCGGCGATCGCGGCCGGGCAGCTCGCCGCCGTCGGCCTCATCCGCGACGCCCTCGAGGACTGAGACTCCCCCGGGGTGCCCCGGTGCGGGCGGCCGGCAGTCGCCCCCGCCGGCGCGCTGCGTGCACAACTCAGGCTGTTCGCGTGGGTCGCGTGACGCGGGCCCTGTGATTCCGGGCGCGTCGGGGTTGCCCTCGTGCGGATTGCCTGAATTGTGCGCACGCACGGCCGGGCTCGCGACTTCGGATGACGCGGATCGGGCCGGCGACGACGGGGTTTCCTAGACTGGGGGCGTGGACCAAGGGGCGGTGGACACGGGATCGGCGCGCGCAGACGCGGCGGTGGACTCGGCCGCGCCCGAAACGCCGGGCGTCGCCGTCACGACCGAGACACCCGAGCCCGCACCCGCGCGGCGGCGATCCCGCCTCGGCCTCGACCTGACCCTGCTCGGCATCGTCGGCGTGCTGCTGGTCGGTGCGGTGGGCGCCGGCGGCGCCGTGCTCTACCGCGAGTTCTACAGCGCCTCGGCCTTCGTCGAGCGCTACCTCGGGCTCCTCGCCGACGGGCACGCCGCCGACGCCCTCGCGCTCCCCGGCGTCTCGATCGACTCGGCCGACCTCGCCGCGTCCGGCATGCCCGGCACCGCCTCCGACGCCCTCCTCCGCCGCGCGGCGCTGGCGGCGCTCACCGACGTGCACGCGGTGTCGGAGGTGGACGACGGCGTCATCACCCGCGTGACCATGGCCTACACGTCGGGCGGGCACTCCGGTCGTTCCACGTTCGAGGTCGAGCGGGACGGTTGGATCGGGGTGGCCCCGTCGTGGCGTTTCGTCACGAGCCCGCTCGCGCTGGTCGAGCTCACCGTCCGCGGGGCGATGTCGTTCAGCGTGAACGGCTTCGCGATCGACAAGCGGCAGGTGTCGGGACCGGATGCCGACCCGCTCGCTCCGCTGCCGATGCTGGTGTTCTCGCCGGGCCTGTACTCGATCACGGTCGACACCCCGATCTCGGCGAGCCCGGGCGTGGCCGTGCTGTCGGATGCCCCGATGCGCACGGTGCCGGTCGAGATCCAGGCCGACCCCACGCCGGAGTTCATCGACGTCGTGCAGCAGCGCGTCGACGAGTTCCTCACCGGGTGCGCCACTCAGGACGTGCTGCAGCCCAGCGCCTGCCCGTTCGGCTACCCCGTGCAGGACCGCATCGTGAAGCCGCCGACCTGGTCGATCGTGCAGCAGCCGACCGTCGCCGTCGAAGCCGACGGCGCGCACTGGCGCATCCCTGCGACGACGGCGGTCGCCCACATCGAGGTCGACATCCGCTCGCTCTTCGACGGCTCCGTCCGCTCCGTGTCCGAGGACGTGCCCTTCACCGTGACCGGTCGCATCGAGGTGCTCCCCGACGGCACCGCGTCGATCACCGTCACGGGCTGAGCCGGAGCGGATGCCTGGGCACCCGGCATCCTGCCCCCCGCGCCGCCTTCGCCCATCGCCGATGCGTCCGCCGGCGGAGCAGGCTCAGCGGGGCTGGCGGGCGTCGCGCTCGGCCAGCGCGGCGAGGCGCTCGTTGTAGGCGTCGAGCTCGACGTCGCCGACGCGGTCGACCTGACGGTCGCGGCGGCGCTGCGCGCGGTCGTCGGAGCGGCTCCACTGGATGGCGACCACGATCGCGAGCGCGAGCGTGGGGATCTCGCCGATCGACCAGGCGATGCCGCCGCCGGCGTACTGGTCGTCGAGCGGCGTCGCTCCCCACGTGCGACCCATCGAGCCGAACCACTCGGCGGCGAACAGTCCCGTCTGCATCATGATCGCGATGCCGAAGAACGAGTGGATCGCGATCACCGCCAGCAGCAGCACCAGACGCCCGGAGTGCGGCAGTCGCATCGGCACGGGGTCGATCCCGATCAGCGACTGCACGAAGAGGTAGCCGGTGATGAGGAAGTGCGCCGTCATCCACTCGTGGCCGATGTGGTCGTACAGCGCCCAGCGGAACAGGTCGGTGTAGTAGAACGCCCACAGCGATCCGACGAACAGTCCGGCCGCGACGAAGGGGTTGGCCAGCACCCGCGCGACCGGCGAGTGCACCGCCCACAGGATCCATTCGCGCCCGCCGCGCGTGCCGTCGTCGCGCTTGCGGATCGCCCGCGCCGCGAGCGTCACCGGAGCGCCGGGCACGAGCAGCACCGGCACCGCCATGGTCAGGAGCATGTGGCCCACCATGTGCACGCTGAAGAGGTAGTCCTGGTAGACGTTCACCGCGCCGCAGGTCACCCACAGCAGGGCGAGCATGCCCGCGACCCACAACACGGTGCGGTAGACGGGCCAGTGGTCGCCGCGGCGACGCAGGCGCCAGACGGCGGCGAGGTAGAAGAACAGCCCGAACCCGACGGCGAACGCCCACAGCAGGTCGACGTTCCACGAGGTGATCCATCGCAGCGGCGTCAGCTCGGGCGGCACCGGCGACCCGGTGAGGATCTCGGCGGGCGTGCGCACCTGCGGCACCTGCGTGGCGGTGGGCGGCTGCGTGCGCGCGAGCGCCGCGGCCGCACCCGAGGCGATGCCCATGAACACCAGTTCCAGCGTGATCAGCGACCAGAAGCGGCGGGATGCCGCACCGCGCGCCTTCTGTGCGGGGGTGCCGGGTGCGGCATCCGCTCCCAGTCGGCCGATGAGCCGCACGCGGTACCAGGCGCCGAGCAGGCCGATCGCCAGGAGCGCGAGCACCTTGACGAGCACGAGCACGCCGTACGGCGACGCCAGCGCTCCCCACGAGCCCACGCCGATCGAGGCGCGCACGGTCCCCGAGATCGCCACCACCACGAAGGCGACGAGCGCGATGCTCGAGTAGCGCAGCAGCACGCGCTGCAGCTGCCCGCGCTCGAGCACCGGTCGCACGACCACGAGAAGGATGAGTCCGCCCAGCCACACCGCGGCGCCGATGATGTGCAGCACGACCGACATGACGGCGGCGTTGTGGTTGGACTCCTCGCCGGAGTGTCCGAGGGTGCCCATCGGCACGATCGCCGCCACCGCGAGGATGGCGACGAACAGGGTGGCCGTCCACGAGCGCACGGCGAAGGTGAGCACGGTGAGGGCCGCACCGGCGATGGTCGTGATGAGCCAGCCGCGACCGGTCTCCTGTTCGACGAGGAAGCGGCCGAGCTGCTGCCCGAACGCCGCGTCGAGGCTGACGGCGGCGGGGATGACGTTGAGGAAGGTCAGGAAGCCCGTGACGGCGGCACCGACGGTGAAGACGGCCGCCGAGACGGATGCCGCATCCAGCGCCGTGTCGAACTCCCGCTCTCCGGCGCGCAGCGCGAACAGCGCGAGCAGGAGCGATCCGACCATTCCAGCGGCCGAGAGGTTGACCACGAGCGTGGCGAAGGGGAGGCCCCAGCGCACGAGCGGACCGGGATCGCCGATCACGAGAGGGGCGGCGCCACCGCCGAACGCGAGTCCGCCCGCGAGCGCGATCGCCGCGACCACGACGAGGATCGCGGGCCCGAAGGCCCGCAGCGCGCGGGAGTTCACTCGTACAGCCTAGATCGCGCCGGCTGTGCACCCGCCCGGCTCGGACATGCGAAGAGGGGGGATGCCGCAGCATCCCCCCTCTTCGAAGCGTCTTACTTGACGGCGGCCTTCAGCTTCGAGCCCGCGGTGACCTTCACGCGCTTGCCCGCGGGGATCTTGATCTCCGCACCCGTCTGCGGGTTGCGGCCCGTGCGAGCGGACGTGGCGACCTGCTCGAAGGCGATCCAGCCCGGGATCGAGACCTTGCTGCCCTTGGCGACCGCGTCGGACACGGTGGAGAAGAGGGAGTCGAGCACGCTCGACACGGCGGACTGGCTCTGGCCCGTGGCGCTGGCGATGCTCGCGACGAGCTCGGTCTTGGTGATGGACTTGTCAGCCATGTGGGTTGTCCTCCAGGCGGCGGGTGACCGCCGCTTCGTTACTCGGACCGGGCGGCGAGCGCCCCCCGGCTGGTCGGATCGACCGCCTCGACTATAGCCACGAAACCCCGGAATTCCGCGGATTTCCGCCTCCCGCGGACACATTGACCGGCGTGTCGCGCCCGTTTCTGTGATCGAAGTGACGGATGTGACTGGTGTGACTTGAGACGGCCGACTTCCGCGGAAACACGCGGGAGTCGGCCGTCCAGGCCGGTCGGGGTCAGCGGAACATCATCTTCTCGTAGAGGGTGCGACCGGTGACGTGGTCGGTGAGGTCGTCGAGGCGGATGTCGAGATCGAGGTCGGCGTTGAAGTCGTAGTACATCGGGTGATCGTTCGCGTGCAGAAGGGCGGCGATGCCGTGGCGCGGCGTGTGCATGTCGAGTGCCTCGATGAGCTTCGGCGAGGTCGCGGTGAAGGCGATCCGTCCGCGCTCGCTCTCCCACGTCCAGGCCAGACGCGTCGGATAGGTCTGGTGACCGGGGCCGGGTTCGTCGCCGCTCGTCTCCAGCCGCAGCGGCAGCAGATCGTCGGTGATGAGGGTGTCGCCCTTCGCGAGGTAGAACGTCGGGATGTTGATCTGCCCGAGGCCGAACAGGCCCTTCGTCGTCATCCGCACGTAGACGAGCGTGTAGTCGCCGACGTGGGCGCGACCCCAGTACCAGTGGTCCAGGAACGAGTCCATCAGCCGGTTGCCCCAGTTGTGGTCGTGGTAGGCGCTCCCCTGCAGCGTCTTGGTCTCGCCGTTCTCGGTGATCGTCGCGGTCACCGTGCCGTACGGCACGGGCACGACCCACGCCAGGTAGTGCGTCTGGGCGGCGTCGAAGTACGTCACTCCGGCCCCCGGGCGCCACGACGGAGCGCCGCGGGTGATCGTGACGTCGGCCACGATGCCGTCGACCTCGACGTGTAGGTCGTAGGTGGTCAGATCGCCGGTCACGGTGTTGGCGCCGAGGCGCACGTCGCAGCGCTCGGCCGAGGCCGAGAACTCGTCGGGGGCGTACGTCGGATCGAGCCGCACGCTCGTGCCGTCGGGCTGCTGGCGGATCACCAGCATCGTCGGCACGAGCGGTCCCGACGGGTCGGTGTGCGGCTTGTTGGAGTAAGTCACGACGAGCGTCGACCCGTCGTCGAACTGCATGTCGAAGTACCACCATTCGAAGGTGTCGGCCTCGCTGTCGGCGGCCCGATAGCCGTCCTCCCACACCTCGACGGTGCCGGGCTTCAGCCCGAGCGCCGTCATCGCCACGTCCTGCGCCGACTGCATCTGCTTCCGGACCGCGTCGCTGTCCGGGATGTCCTGCACCGTCATGTTGCCCCCCCGCCTGCTCGGGCGTCCGCATCCTCGGACGCATACGAGGCCGACGATAGCGAGGCATCCGCCGGTCTGCGTCCGCCCACGGAATGCGACACGCCGGAACGGCGGAAGGCCCGGAGTTCCGAGGAACTCCGGGCCTTCCGGATGCGGCGACGATCGTCGCTGCGGAGGTCTTACCAGCTCGACTTGGTCACGCCGGGCAGCTCGCCGCGGTGCGCCATGTCACGGAAGCGGACACGCGAGATGCCGAACTTCGTGAGGACGCCACGGGGGCGGCCGTCGATGACGTCGCGCGAGCGCAGACGCACGGGCGAGGCGTTGCGGGGCAGCTTCTGCAGGCCCAGACGCGCGGCCTCGCGCTCCTCGTCGGACGAGGTCGGCGACACGAGCGCCTTCTTCAGTTCGAGGCGCTTGGCCGCGTAGCGGTCGACGACCTCCTGGCGCTGCAGGTTGCGCGCGATCTTGCTCTTCTTGGCCATGCTTAGCGCTCCTCTCGGAAGTCGACGTGCTTGCGGATCACCGGGTCGTACTTCTTCAGCACGATGCGGTCGGGGTTGTTGCGACGGTTCTTGCGCGTCACGTAGGTGTAGCCGGTGCCGGCGGTGGAACGGAGCTTGATGATCGGACGGATGTCCTGAGCCTTCTTGGCCATCAGAGCTTCACCCCCTTCGCCTGCAGGTCACGGACGACGGACTCGATGCCGCGGGCGTCGATGACCTTGATGCCCTTGGCCGACACGTTCAGCTTGATGCTGCGGCCGAGCGAGGGCACGAAGTAGGTCTTCTTCTGCACGTTCGGGTCGAAGCGGCGCTTCGTCCGGCGGTGCGAGTGCGAGATGTTGTGACCGAAGCCGGGAACTGCTCCAGTCACCTGGCACACTGCTGCCATGGTGATGTCTCCTTCAATACCGTGAGACCGGACGGCCTCACCCAAGATCCCTTGTCTGTCCCCCGTCGTGCGGACACGGCGAGAGGCGAACTGCGTGCAGGAGTGCGCGCAGACAAAGAGCAATCCTAGCACGGCGGCCGCCCCGCACCTGCGCCCGCCTGCCGAGGACTGCTCACCTGACGCGACACGCCCTCAGCGAGGCCCGCCGAGGGCGTGTCGCGTCAGGTGAGCAGTCCGGGGGACCGCTGCTCAGCCCGCCGGGCCGGCGCCGCGGCCCCAGCGGAACGGCGAGACGGTCGGGTCGCCGTCGATCCGGAACCGCCAGGGGAACGCGGCCGTGCCGGCCACTCCGGCCACCCCCACGCGGGGTCCCGAGACGAACGGCACGGGCACGTCTGGAAGGTCGAGCCGCGCGACCGCCCCATGCCGCTCGGCTCCGGTGATGGCGTCGATACCGTCGTGCAGCGGATGCCTCAGCGCCACCGCCTCGCCGAGCCGGCCCGGTCCGCGCGCGAGGTCGCGCGGCGTCCGGGCGGCCGGACGACGGCGGAACGCGGCATCCGCCCCTCGGATCACCTCTCCGGCCCGCAGCAGCACACCGCCGGCGACCCCGACCGGTCCGCACACCACGTTGACGCACGAGTGGATGCCGTGGCTGAGGTAGACGTAGAGGTGACCGGGCTCGCCCCACATCACGGCGTTGCGGGCGGTGGGTCCCATGCGGGCGTGCGAGCCCGGGTCGGGACGGTCCCCGGTGCCGAGGCCGTGGTAGGCCTCCACCTCGGTGAGGCGCACCGCCACCTCCTCGCCCGCCACGACCGTGGTGAGCACCGCGCCCAGCAGCAGTGGCGCCACCTCGACCGGAAGCCCGGACAGCTTCGGGCGCGTCGCGGGTGTCACCGCGGCGGCACCTGGCACCACGACGTGTCGAACCCGGTCAGCGTCGAGACGGCCGCGGCGGATGGGTCGGCCGCGGTGAGGTCGATGATGCGGGTCTCGACGTGCCCCGGCAGCGGCATCTGGTACGTGTCGTAGCGGTTCGAGACCACGTCGGGCGCGATCAGCACGGCGGCGTAGCGTCCGCTCGGCGAGGCGCACGTCTGCAGCACGGCCGAGGTGGCGTCCACCTCCAGTACCGGCGTGGTCTTCCCGTCGGCGCCGACGACGGCGATCGTCGTGCCGATCAGGGTGGTGTTGTCCTTGACCTCGGCGATCGTGCGCACGGTGCCCGCCCCGTCGCCGGGCAGCGGTGTGACCCCGCCCACCTTGCCGAGATTCTGGTCGGGCGCCACGAGCGGCTTCTCCGACCCGTCGGTGAGGTCGATCTCGGCCGGACCGTCGATGCGCAGCACGACCGCGTGCGACGAGCCGCGGGCGATGCCGTCGATGCTCAGCGCCGAGCCGAGCGCGACCGGGTTGGCTCCGTTCGCGGCGGTGAGGCTGAGGCGGCTGTCGAAGGTGAGCAGCAGGATGCTGTCGGTGTCGGGCACGAACCGCCACTCGGCCACGCGCGGATCGTCGCCCGACACCGTGATCGCCGACGGCGGGTCGCCGGCCGCGTCGGGCTTGAGCGAGGCGGTGAACAGCGCGCTCTCGCGCCCGCTGCCGGCGGTCAGGCTCGCATCGGAGTACGTGTAGCCGATCAGCTCGCCCTTGTCGGCGCTCTGCAGGTTGGTGACGAAGCCGTTGCCGGGCAGCTGCAGGTTGCGCGGGTTCTGCCCGTCGAGGTCGGTGACGACGAGCGCGGCGCGATCCTGCGCGGTGCGCACCGAGACGACGAGGTGGTTCGCGGTGGCGCGGAAGTCCTCGATATGGGCGTCGGTGAACACCGGCACCGCCGTGTTCCCGGCGAGGTCGGTGCGGAAGATCGTGTCGCCGCTCTGTCCGCGACGCAGCAGGTACACGTCGATCGGCGGCGTGCGGAAGGTCTCGGTCAGCGACGCCGCGGGCCCTCCGCCGACGCCCTCGATCCCTCCGACGGTGACGGTGTACTCGGTGTCGTCGTGCAGCGGGAGGGTGAACCGCACGCCGACGGTGCGCCCCGACGTGTCGACCGTGAACGGCGTCGCCGGAGTGACGGTCACCTGCGAGGCATCCACCTTCTTGAGGGACTGCGTCGTCGTGACGATGAGGCGGGAGCCGGATGCCGCGACCGCCGCCTGCGGATCGACCTGCACGTCGGTGGCGCGCGGACCCTGGATCGTGCCCGCCGCGGCGCCGCCCAGACCGACCACCGCGAGCGCGCCGAGCACGATCGCGAACGCGCCGAGGAACGCCCGGCCGCGCCGGCGGCGCGCGTGCGCCCGCCGCGTGCCGCCGTCAGTACTCATACGGGTCCTTGGGCTCGTCGATCGGCTGCACCGACTGGGCCGACACCTCGAGGGCGCCGGCGGAGGTCGAGCGCACGGTGCCGGTGACGGTGACCCAGCCGCCCGTGGCAGGCACCGGTCCCGCGACCTGCACGGGCAGGCTGGCCGGCTGCGCGTCGATCACGCAGTGGGTGATCACGAGCCGGGTGAGCTTGAAGACGTCGGCGCCGTCGCCCGGGGTGACGAAGCCGGTCAGCGTCACGGCGTCGCCGTCGAACGCGTCGGGGTTGGTGGCCGTGGCGAACACGGCGGCCCAGGTGCCGATCCCGAAGGTGCTGGTGTCGCCGGTGGAGGCGAGGGCGACCACGTCCTGCCCGGCGAACAGCGGCGGAGCCCCGACGTCGCGCGAGATCGCCAGCTGGGCGGACAGCGACGCGGGCGGCAGCACGAGGATCGAGAGCACGGCGACGGATGCCACGGCTCCCCCGCTGATCGCGGCGGCCAGGCCGAGTCGCGACGGCGCGGGGTGATGGTCGTGGTCGGCTGCGGTCGCCGAGTGCATCGACCGGTCGTGCCCGTGGCGCGCCGCGTCGACGGGCTGGGCGTCCGGATGAGGATCTGCGGCCGTGCCGTGATCGTGGCCGTGGTCGGCCTCTGCGCCGAGGGGGAGCGCGAAGCTGGCCACGGTGCCGATCAGCACGACGACGGCCATCCCCACGATGAACCAGCTCGACTCGGGGTTGGTGTACAGCGCCAGCCGGCCCGTCAGGGTCAGCCCGAGGGTGACCGCGGCGAGCGCCGCAGCCAGCCCCACGCCCAGCCACCGGGTGCCCACGAATCCACCGTTACGCAACGAGGTTCACCACCGATCCGATCGCGAACGCCGACAGCACGACGATCACCACGAACCCGGCGAGCACCCGCGTGCGGAAGGTGGTGCGCAGCAGCGCCAGCATCTTGATGTCGACGAGCGGCCCCACCAGCAGGAAGGCCACGAGCGATCCCGGCGTGAACGTGGAGGCGAACGAGAGGGCGAGGAACGCGTCGACGTTGGAGCAGATCGACACGATCATCGCGAGCGCCATCATCGCCACGATCGACAAGGCGGGGTTGGACCCGATCGCCAGCAGCGCGTCGCGCGGCACGAAGACCTGCACCGCTCCGGCGATCAGCGAGCCGATCACGAGCGCCGGCATCACCGCGCGCAGCTCGATCACGAACTGCGCGAGGCTGCGGCGAGCGCGGTGGCCGGGGGCGTGCGCCTGATCGGCCGCGATCTCGCAGGTCGCCCGGAAGCGGTCGGTGAGCAGGCCGTCGGGATCGGGATGCCTGCTGTACAGCCATCCGATCAGGTTCGCGATCGCGTATCCGCCGAGCAGGCGGGCGATCAGGATGCCGTCGGAGAACCCGAACGCCTGGTGGGTGGTGATGATCACGATCGGGTTGACGATCGGCGCCGCCATCAGGAAGGTGAGCGTCTCGGGCACCGTGAACCCGCGGATCAGCAGCCCGCGCGCGAACGGCACGTTTCCGCACTCGCACACCGGGATCAGCATGCCCAGGAGCGACAGCACGGCCCGGCGGGCCCAGGCCGCGCGCGGCATCCATCGCTCGATGACCCCCGGCGGCACCCACACCTGCACGACGATCGAGAGCACCACGCCGAGCGCCACGAACGGCATCGACTCGATCAGCACGCTGATCGAGAGGGTCAGGCCGTCCTGCAGGCGGGTGGGGAGGGCCACACCGAACAGCTGCGGCGCGAAGGCGTCGACGGCGAACAGCGCGGCGACGGCGACGACGCCGATCGCCAGCGCGACGGCGATGCCCCCCGGACGGGTGCGCGCCTCGCGTGCCGTCGGCGGACTAACCCGCGTCACGCTCGCCGGTCCGCGCCTGCGTGCACGTCGCGCACAGGCCGAAGATGTCGACCACGTGCTCGGCCTGGGTGAATCCGTGGGTGGCGGCGGTGCGCTGCGCCCACTCCTCGACGTCGGTCGCGGCGATCTCGACGGTGCGTCCGCAGCTGCGGCAGATCAGGTGGTGGTGGTGGCCCGTGCTCGTGCAGGCGCGGTACAGGCTCTCGCCCTCGGGGCTCTGCAGCGAGTCGGCCTCGCCCTGCGCGGCCAGCCCCGCCAGTGCCCGGTAGACCGTGGCCAGGCCGATGCCGGTGTTGTCGTCGCGGAGGGTCGCGTGCAGGCTCTGGGCGCTGACGAACCCGCGGGAGTCGGCGAGCGCCTCGCGCACGCGATCGCGCTGCCAGGTGTTGCGCTGGGCCATGCGGAGGATTCTACCGACGGGGTCTGTGAGCGGGCCGGGCCCCCGGCATCCGCTCAGCCATCCCGCGCCACCCGGTCGCGCCGGGCGCCCACCACACGGCAGACGAGGTAGATCAGGAACGACACGGTCGTGATGTAGGGGCTCACCGGCAGCGTGCCCATGACGGCGAGCAGTATGCCTCCCACGGCCGAGACGAACCCGAACAGCGCCGCGAGCAGCGGGACCGAGAACGGACCCGAGACGATGCGCATCGCGGCGGCGGCGGGGGTGACCAGCAGCGCCATCACCAGCAGGGCGCCGATGATGTGCACGCTGACGGCCACGATGAGACCGAGCAGCAGCATGAAGGCGAGCGAGACCGCCGTGGTAGGCACGCCCCGCGCCCCGGCCGACTGCGGGTCGAGCGAGTCGAAGCGCAGCGGGCGCCAGATCAGCAGCAGGCCCAGCAGCACGACCGAGCTGATCGCGATGAGCCAGTTCAGCTGCCCTGACTGCACCGAGACGATCTGCCCGGTGAGCAGGCTGAACCGGTTGGCGGTGCGCCCGTTGTAGAGCGACAGGAACAGGATGCCGAGCCCCAGGCCGAACGGCATGAGCACCCCGATGATCGAGTTGCGGTCTCGCGCGCGGGCCCCGAGCCAGCCGATCAGGCCCGCGGCGAGAAGGGATCCGACGACGGAGCCGGTGACGACGTCCATCCCCAGCAGCAGGGCGGCGGCCGCCCCGGCGAACGACAGCTCGCTGATGCCGTGCACGGCGAAGGCCATGTCTCGCTGCATCACGAAGACGCCGACGAGTCCGCCCACGATGCCGAGCACCGCGCCGGCGATCACCGAGTTCGACACCAGCGCCAGGATGTCGCCGTACGCCGACAGCCCGCCGAACATGGCGGTGCCGATGTCGCTCCAGTTCACGGGAGGTGCTCCTCGTCGTGATGGTGGTGGGATGCCTCGGCGTCGGGCGCCCCGACCACGACCAGCCGGTCGCCGGCGCGCATCACGAAGACGGGAGCGCCGTAGAGGGCGGTGAGCGTCTCGGAGGTGAGCACCTCGTCGGGGGTGCCGAGCGTGAAGCGGCCGCCGGCGAGGTAGAGGATGCGGTCGACCTTGCCGAGCACCGGGTTGATGTCGTGCGTGACCAGCAGCACGGCGGCGCCGGTCTCGCGGCGGTGGCGGTCGATGAGCCCGACGACGGCCTGCTGGTTGGCGAGGTCGAGGCTCGTGAGCGGCTCGTCGCACAGCAGCAGGCGCGGGTCGTCGGCGAGCGCCTGCCCGGTGCGCAAGCGCTGCTGCTCGCCGCCGGAGAGGAGCCCGACGGGGCGGTCGGCGAACGCGCGGGCGCCGACCGCATCGAGGAGCGCGTCGACCCGGTCGCGGTCGCGGCGGCGCGAGACGGGGAACCCGAACCGGTGCCCGTCGACCCCGAGCCCGACGAGGTCGCGGCCGCGCAGCGCGGTGTCGCGGGGCAGCGGCCGCTGCTGGGGGATGTAGCCGATCCGGCGGTTGCCGGCCCGGCGCACGGGCTCGCCGAGAGCCTCGATCGACCCGGCGCTGAGGCGGTCGAGGCCGAGGATCGCGCGCAGCAGAGTGGTCTTGCCCGACCCGCTCGGGCCGAGCACGGCGATGAGCTCGCCGGGGGCGACGGTGAGGTCGAGGCCCGCCCACAGCTCCCGGCCTCCGCGCCGAAGCGCCGCCCCGGTGATCCGGAGCGGCGGCGTCGGTGCGACGGTGTCGGGGCTCACGCGGCGAGCGCGGCGGCCAGGTCGTCGATGTTCTGCTGCATCCACTGAAGGTAAGTCTTGCCGTCCGGGAGCGTTTCCGTGAATTCGAGCACCGGGATGTTCTTCGCGGTGGCCGCGTCGATCACCTGGGTGGTCTCGGCGCCCCCGGTCTGCGCGTTGGCGATCAGCACCTTGACGGTGCCGCCGTCGATGAGGGAGCGCGCCTCCAGGATCGTCGCCGGGGGCACGTCCTGCCCTGCCTCGACGGCGGAGCTGAACGCCGACGGGGTGATGTTCTGCAGCCCGGCGGCGTCGATGAGGTAGACCGGCACCGGCTCGGTGACGAACACCCCGGCCCCGGCATCCTTCGTCTTGATCGCCTCGAGCGAGGTCTCGAGTGCGTGCACGCCGTCGGTGAAGGTCGTGGCGTTGGCGGTGAACGCGGCGGCGTTCGCCGGGTCGAGCGTGCCGAGCTGGTCGGCGATCGCGGTGGCGACGGCCTCGATCGTGTGCGGGTCGTACCAGACGTGCTCGTTGAAGCCCTCGACGTGCGCGTGATCGTGGGCGTCGGCGCTCGCGGTCGGAGCGGCCGAGGCATCCGCCGCCGGATACGCGTGCGAGAGCTCGGACGCGGTGATCACCGGCGCCGTGGTTCCGCTGGAGGTGATGAGGGCGTCGACGAACGCGTCGTAGCCGGCGCCGTTCTCGATGATGAGGTCGGCCTTCGAGATCGTGAGCTGGTCCTGAGCGCTGGCCTCGTAGCCGTGCGGGTCCTGCGAGCCGGAGCTGACGATCGAGGTGACGTCGACGAGGCCCCCGCCGATCTCCTGCGCGATCTGCCCGTACACGTTCGTCGAGGCGACCACCGTGAGCTTCGCGCCGGACGCTCCCGGAGTCGATGCGGCGCCGGCGGTGCCGGCGCAGCCGGCGAGCAGGAGGACGGATGCCGCGCCCAGCGCGACGAGGGAGGCGATCTTGCGGGAGGTCATGCTCGACACACTACGCGGTATTGATAATCGTTCTCAAATCGACGGTGATCGGAGGATGCGGGCGTAGTCCTCCTTCAGCACCGCGAGGTGCAGCCACGACTCCACCCGGAGCACGCCCGGCAGCGCACGGATCCGCTCCAGGCTCGCGAACAGCGCGCTCGCGGACGGCTCGACGACCGTGAGGACGGCGTCGAAGCGCCCGATCGTGAGCGCCGCGAAGTCGACGCCGCGCCACGATCGGAGCGAGCCGAGCACCGACTCGTCGTCGTCGGAGAGGTTGACCCCGACGCCGAGGGAGAGCTGCCGGTGAGGGAGGCCGCGCGCCTCGACCACGCTGACCTTGATGACCCCCGCGTCGACGAGCCGGCGCACGCGCGTCGTGACCGCCGACGGCGACAGCCGCACGGCCTCGCCCAGCGCCCGGTAGCTCGCACGGCCGTTCTGCTGCAGTCGCTCGATGAGGGCGACGTCCAGGTCGTCGATCGTGACGTCGCCCTGGTACTCCGACACGAAGAAGCCCTTCAGCACCGATGTGTAGACGAGCGTGCTGATCGCCGCCACCCCGCGCATCGCCCGGATCCGCGCCAGCAGATCGTGGAGGGCGGGCATCGACCCCAGCCGCACCTCGACGACCAGATCGTGCGCGCCGCTGACCGCCGACACCAGCACCGTCTCGTCCAGCCCGCGCAGCTCCTCGGCGATCGGCGCCACCGAGCCGTCGGCGCGGATCGACACGTGCGCCAGCACGTGCTGGCCGAGGAAGGCCGGATCGACGGCCGCCACGACCCGGATCGTGCCCTCGGCGATCAGAGCATGCAGGCGCGACGAGACCGTCGCGCGACTCTGGCCGAGACGGCGCGCCAGCGCGTGGATGCTCGCGCGACCGTCCTCCTGGAGCGCGCGGATCAGCTCGGAATCGATGTCGACCATGGATGCCTCCGAATACCGGGTTCCGAACGATCGGGCTTTCATTATCACCGTGAAGACCGCATCGGAGGTGGTGATTCGACACAGATGCGTCCCGGGAGCGGACGGAACCCCGGTTGGGTCGACCGTTCGCGGAGGATCTGTCCTTGCCGACCGCACCGGGGCGGTCGTAGCATCCAAGCGCCCATCGACCACCGCAAAGGAGCGGCCATGACAACTGCGACACAACGCGCCCGACGAGCCGGTCTCGCCGCCTTCGTCGGCACCACCATCGAGTGGTACGACTTCTACGTCTACGCCACGGCGGCCGCCCTCGTGTTCGGTCCCCTGTTCTTCCCCAGCGGCGACCCCCTGGCCGAGACGACGGCCGCCTTCGCCACCTTCGCCGTCGCGTTCCTGGTGCGCCCGCTCGGCGGGATCATCTTCGGCCACATCGGCGACAAGCTCGGCCGACGGGTCTCGCTCGTCATCACCCTGCTGATGATGGGCGCCTCCACGGTGCTGGTCGGATGCCTCCCGACCTACGAGACGCTGGGCTTCGCGGCTCCGCTGCTGCTGATCCTCCTCCGCGCCCTCCAGGGGCTCGCCGTCGGCGGCGAGTGGGGCGGCGCGGTGCTGATGAGCGTGGAGCACGCCCCCGCCGGCAAGAAGACCTTCTACGGCGGATTCACGCAGCTCGGCAACCCCGCCGGTGCGCTCCTGGCCTCCGGCATCTTCGCGATCCTCTCCCGCTTCGGCGACGGCTTCATCCGCGACGGCGGCTGGCGCATCCCCTTCCTGCTCTCCATCGTCCTGATCGCCGTCGGCTTCTGGGTGCGCTACCGGGTGGAGGAGTCCCCGGTGTTCGAATCGAAGGTGGAGGGCCGCAAGCAGTCCATGCCGCTTGCCTTCGCCCTGCGCACCAACTGGCTGCCGATCCTCCTCGGCATCGGCCTGCTGCCGATCTCGACCGGCGGGTACTACCTGGCCACCACGTTCGCGACGGCGTACGCCACCGGGCCGATCGTCGGCATCTCCGAGCAGGTGATCCTCGACGCGATGACCGTCGCGTCGTTCGTGGAGTTCCTCGTCACCCTGCCGGTCGCGTGGCTCGGCGACAAGTGGGGCCGGAAGAACGTCATGTACATCGGCCTCATCACCTCCGTGCTCACCTTCGCGCCCTTCCTGCTGCTGATGCCCGGCCGCGCCGAGCCGGTGATCTTCCTGCTCGCCTCGCTCGTGCGCATCGCGATGAGCGCGACGTACGCGCCCGTCGCGGCGATCCTCGCCCAGATGTTCCGCCCGCAGGCGCGCTACACCTCCATCGCCCTCTCCTACGGCGTCGGCGCGGCGATCTGGGCCGGGTTCTCGCCCTGGTTCGCGACCCAGCTCATCGCCTGGACGGGGAGCGTCTGGTCGGTGATCGTGATGTTCACCGCGATGGCCGTCCTGGCGGCGATCTGCACCCGGCTCGCCCCCCAGCACTCCGACGAGGCGCCGGTGACGGATTCGTTCACCCCGCGCACCGACACCACCGCGAACAGGACAGCATGAGAAAGCTCGCCCCCTTCGACCTGCCCGCCCAGACCGGTCCGCGCATCGTCACCGCGCGCACGATCCGCACCGTCGACGCCGCGTCCTCGACCGCGACGGCCATGCTCGTCGACCGGGGACGCATCGTCGCGGTCGGGACCCCCGCCGACTGCGCGGCGGCCGCCGCCGTCGCCGGACTCGCCCCCGAGGTGGTCGACTTCGGCGACGCGGTGATCGTCCCGGGGTTCGTCGATCCGCACGCGCATCCCCTCATGTACGGCCAGATGATGACGTGGGTGGACTGCGGGCCGGCGAAGGCCGGCAGCATCCCCGAGATCGTCGCGCTGCTGGCCGAGGCCGCGGCCCGGATGCCCGAAGGGCGCCCGGTGCGCGGATACGGCTACGAGCAGCGGAACCTGGCCGAGAAGAGGCATCCCACCCGCTACGAGCTCGACGAGGTCGCCACCGACCGCGAGGTGTACCTGATGAACGCCTCCGGACACGGCGGGGTGGTGAACTCCTACACGCTCGCGCTCAACGGGGTGGACCGGGAGACGCCCGATCCCGCCGGCGGCGCGATCTTCCGCGACGCCGACGGCGAGCCGACCGGCGAGATCTCCGACGCCGCCTGCAACATGCTCACCGGCGTGCACGGGGTTAAGGTCGGCCACCACGGCCCCAACTTCCACCTCGGCGACGAGCCGGAGGAGCACCTGCGGCAGCTGGATGCCGCGACCGCCCGCTTCCTCGCGGGGGGCGTGACCACGGTCGGCGACGCACAGGTCACCCGTCGCGAGTTCGACATGTACCTGCGCCTCGCCGAGGCCGGGCGCCTCGACCTGCGGGTATCGATGTACCTGCTGTCGCACCTGCTCGACGACGCCCTCGAGATGGGCCTGGTCGGCCAGTTCGGCAACGCGCACCTCAGCTTCGCGGGCACCAAGTTCTACGCCGACGGCACGCTCGGCGGCTGGACGGCGTACTTCCCCGACGGCTACGTCGGCGACCCCTGTCGCACGGGCCAGCTCTACCACGACCCGGCCGACTACACCGAGCTCATCCGCAAGGCGCACGCCGCGGGCCTGCAGACGGCCACGCACGCGCAGTCCCCGACGGCGATCGAGATGGTCGTCGCCGCGATCGAGGCCGCCCTGGACGATCGGCCCGACCCCGACGCGCGGCACCGCATCGAGCACTGCGGCCTCCCGACACCGGAGCAGATCCAGCGGATGGCGGCGGCAGGCATCCGTCCGGTCAACCAGACCCAGCACTACTTCAACTGGGGCGAGGGCGTCGAGGAGGCGATCGGCACCCCCGGCGAGCGCTTCAACCCGCTGGGCGAGTTCGTCGCGGCCGGCGTGCCGATCACGATCTCCTCCGACGCCCCGGTGGCCGACCCGATCCCGCTCGAAGCGGTGCAGACGGCCGTGACGCGGGTCACCCGCCGCGGCCACAAGCTGGGCTCGGACGCGCTGCGCGTCACCCCGGAGGCGGCGCTGCGCGCACACACCTACGAGGGCGCCGTGACGCTCGGACGCGAAGACGACCTGGGGTCGCTGGAGCCGGGCAAATACGCCGACTTCGCGGTGCTGTCGGACGACCCGCTCACCGTCCCCCACGACGCGATCTCGACCATCGAGGTGCTCGAGACCTGGGTCGGCGGCGAGCGCCGCCATCGGAGCGCCGCATGAGTGCGCCCGACTACTCCGACACCGCCGGGCGGGCGGTGCTCGAGACGATCCGCGCCTACGGGGTGACGGCGGTGTTCGGCATCCCGGGCACGCACAACCTCGAGCTGTACCGACCGCTCGACGACCTCGGCATCCGCGCCGTGACCGCGCGCCACGAGCAGGGCGCCGGCTACGCGGCCGACGGCTGGGCGCAGCGCACCGGCCTCCCCGGTGTGGTGATCACGACCTCCGGCCCGGGCCTGCAGAACGCGATGAGCGCGATCGGCACGGCGTACTGCGAGTCGCGACCGCTGCTGGTGCTCTCCCCCGGCGTGGCGCGCGGGCAGGAGTTCGCCGACGTCGGCACCCTGCACGAGACGAAGGATGCCTCGGCGATGGCCGGCGCCGTCGCCGAGTGGTCGCGCCGCGTGGCCTCCGCCGGCGAGGCGGTGGCCGCCGTGCACGACGCGTTCGACCTGTTCCGCTCCGGACGGCCCCGGCCGGTGCACATCGAGATCCCGCTGGACGTGCTGGAGGGCGCGGCCGACGTGCCCGCGGCCGATCGTCGGCCCCGGCCGGCCGCGGCTCCGGCGGCGGGCGACCCTGAGCGCATCGCGCGGGCGGCCGCCATGCTGGCGGGATCCGTCCGACCGGTGATCATCGCCGGCGGCGGCTCCACCGGGGCCGCACGCGAGCTGACCGCGATCGCGGAGCGTCTCGGCGCTCCCGTACTCACCACGCTCAACGGCAAGGCCGTCGTCGGCGAGCACCACCCGCTGTCGCTGGGGTCGAACCTCCGGATCGCGGCGGCACGCGAGGTCGCCGAGAACGCCGACGTGCTGCTCGTGGTGGGCTCGAAGCTCGGCGAGGCCGAGCTGTGGGTGTCGCGGCTGGCCGCGCGCGGCCGCGTGATCCGCGTCGACATCTCCGAGGCGCAGCTCGACAAGAACCTGCCGGCGGCCATCGGGATCTCCGGCGACGCGACCGCGGTGTGCCGCGCGCTCCGCGACGCGCTGTCCGGGACGGCGCGTCGGCAGCCGGATCTGCTCGAGCTCCGCGCACGGATCGCCGCGGAGATCCGCGGCGTGCTGCCCGACACGGTCGCCCTCGCCGAGACGATCGCCGCGGCCCTTCCGGATGACGCCGTGGTCGCGGGCGACTCGTCGCAGATCTTCTACCTCGGCCTGGCGAACGTGCTCGCCCAGCGGCATCCGCACTCCCTGCTCTACACGCCCACGTACGCGACGCTCGGCTACGGACTGCCCGCCGCGATCGGCGCACGGGTCGCCGGCACCGACCGCCCGGTCGTGACCGTGATCGGCGACGGCGCGCTGATGTTCTGCGTGAACGAGATCGCGACGGCCGTCGAGCAGCGGCTCGACCTCACGATCGTGTGCGTCGACAACGGCGGATACGCCGAGATCAAGCAGAACGAGGTCGATCGCGGCATCCGCCCCATCGGGGTCGACCTGGTGCAGCCCGACTGGGCGGCCCTCGCCGACGCGTTCGGCGCCACCGGCCGCCGGGTCGCGCGCGCCACCGACATCGCCGAGACGATCACGGCGGCGATCGCGGCCGGCGGCGTGCAGCTCGTCCACATCCCCCAGGCGGCCGTCGCCGCCGCGCAGAACTAGGAGCACCTCGTGACCCAGCCCGTAGGACCGGTCGACGCCTCGAAGAACCCCCGGTACGCCGGGATCGCGACGTTCGCGCGCCTGCCGCGCATCGAGGACGTGCCCCGCGCCGATCTCGCCGTGGTCGGCATCCCGTTCGACACCGGCGTCAGCTACCGCCCGGGCGCGCGGTTCGGTCCGTCGCACGTGCGCGAGTCCTCGCGCCTGCTGCGCCCCTACAACCCGGCGCAGGACGTCTCGCCGTTCGCGATCGCCCAGGTGGTCGACGCCGGCGACATCCCGGTGAACCCGTTCGACATCGACGACGCCGTCGCCGAGGTGGAGCGCGCCGCGACCGCGCTGGGCGAGCAGGTCTCGGCCCTCGTCGCCGTCGGCGGCGACCACACCGTCGCGCTGCCGCTGCTGCGCGCGGTGACCAGGAAACACGGGCCCGTCGCGGTGCTGCACTTCGACGCGCACCTCGACACGTGGGACACCTATTTCGGTGCCCCGGTCACGCACGGCACCCCCTTCCGGCGCGCGAGCGAGGAGGGGCTCATCGACCTCACCGCGAGCTGCCACGTCGGCACGCGAGGTCCGCTGTACTCGAAGCAGGACCTCGTCGACGACGAGCGTCTGGGCTTCTCGGTGGTGACGAGCGAGTTCGTCGAGGAGCAGGGGCTGGATGCCGCGATCGCCCGCGTGCGCGAGCGCATCGGCGACCGCCCCCTGTACGTGTCGATCGACATCGACGTGCTCGACCCGGCGCACGCCCCGGGCACCGGAACGCCGGAGGCGGGCGGGCTCACCAGCCGCGAGCTGCTGCGGATGCTGCGGAGCCTGAGCGACGCGCACATCGTCGGCGCCGACGTGGTCGAGGTCTCCCCCGCCTACGACCACGCCCAGCTGACGGGCATCGCGGCCAGCCACGTGGTCTACGAGCTGGTCACTCTGCTCGCCGCCCAGGTCGACCGCTCGCGCTGAGTCTTCGGGGGGATGCGGACACCCTCCACGACTCCCGGCCCCGGTGGGGAGAAGGCCGGGTTAGAGTCGCACCGATGGCCGCGGCCAGGGATCGCCCGAACGGCACCGCCGCGCCGGAGCGCCGCCCGGCCGGCGGCATCCGATCAGCTCCGGTCCCGCCGATCCGACCGAAGGAGACTCATGTCCGTCCACCTGCTGACTCCCGAGGGGATGCTCGCGCCCGCCCCGTACCACCACGTCGCGATCGGAACGGGAAGCCGTTCCGTGGAGGTTGCGGGACAGGTCGGGTACGACGGCACCGGCGAGCCCACCGACCTGACGACCCAGGTGTCCGCCGCGCTGCGGAGCACCGCCGTCGGCCTGAGCGGCGCGGGCGCCGGCTTCGCCGACGTCACCCGGCTCCGCTTCTTCATCGTGGGATGGTCCCCCGCCCTCATGGGCGCCTTCCTCGCCGGCATCGAAGCCGTCGCCGAGGAGCTGGACATCCCGATGCCGCTGCCGCCCGCGTCGCTCATCGGGGTGGAGAGCCTCTTCGCCGACGGCGTGCTCGTCGAGATCGAGGCGACGGCCGTCCTCGACTGACCGGCGGCCGGTCGGTGACGGCGTCCGGCCGGCTCAGTCCAGCAGCAGCGCCGGCTCCTCGAGCACGGACGCGATGTCGGCGATGAATCGTGAGACCCCGTCGCCGTCGACGACGCGATGGTCGAACGAGCCTGAGACGGTCGTCACCCAGCGGGGGCGCACCTCGCCGTCGACCACCCACGGCTTCTGGCGGATCGCGCCGAGCGCGACGATGCCCACCTCGCCCGGGTTGATGATCGGCGTGCCCGCATCCACGCCGAACACGCCGATGTTGGTGATCGTGATGGTGCCGTTCTGCTGGTCGGCGGGGGTGGTCCTGCCCTCCCGCGCGGTGAGCGTGAGGTTCTCCAGCGCCTTGGCGAGGCCGTGGGTGTTGAGGTCCTGGGCGTCCTTGATGTTCGGCACCAGCAGGCCCCGCGGGGTCGCGGCGGCGATGCCGAGGTTCACGTAGTGGCGCACCCGGATCTGGGCGCCCTCGTCGGTGTCGATCCACGCGGCGTTGACCATCGGCGTGCGGCGCACCGCCCAGATCACCGCGCGCGCCATGATCAGCAGCGGCGAGACCTTCGTGTCGGCGAAGTCCGGCGAGGCCTTCAGCCGCTTGACGAGCTCCATCGTGCGGGACGCGTCGACGTCGACCCACACCGAGACGTGCGGCGCGGTGTACGCGCTCGAGGTCATCGCGTTCGCGGTGGCCTTGCGCACCCCGCGCACCGGGATCGACTCCTCGCGGTCGCCGACCGGTGGCGCCGCCGCGACGACGGCGGGTGAGGGGACGGGGATGGTCTCCTCGCGCACCGGGCTCCATTCCGGGGTCTCGATGTTGCGGAACACCGAGGCCTGCGACGCGTGCCGGACCACGTCGTCGCGGGTCACCTCGCCGGCGACGCCACTGGGCACGACCGCGCCGAGGTCGACGCCGAGATCGCGGGCGAGCTTGCGGATCGGCGGCTTCGCGACGACGCCGACGGATGCCGCGACTGGCCGCTCCGCGGGCTTGCGCCGGCGGGACTGCACGTGGCCGGCACTGCCGTACCCGACGAGGACGGACCCGCTCGCATCGGCGGCCGGCTCGGCGGGCTCCGGGACGACGGCGGCGGGGGACGAGGCATCCGCTCCCGCGATGGTGATGATCGCCGTACCCACCTCGACCGTGGCGCCTTCACCGGCGAGAAGCTCCCCCACAACCCCGCCGAACGGCGACGGCAGCTCCACGAGCGACTTCGCCGTCTCGATCTCGACCAGCACGTCGTTCACCGCCACGGTGTCGCCCGGCGCGACGCGCCACGACACGATCTCGGCCTCGGTGAGTCCTTCGCCGACGTCGGGCAGGTGGAAGGTCTGCGTGCTCATGCGTGGTCCTTTCGTGGCCCACCCCACCGGCGAGACTGCATCCCCGCATCGAGACCACGGCGGACCGCGGAGGTCTCGATGCCGGAGTGCAGTCTCGCGGGGGAGGCGGGGTGGGGCGGTCGAAGAGTCATGTCAGTAGGCGAGGGCGCGGTCGACGGCCTCGAGGATGCGGTCGGCGTCGGGCAGGTACACGCCCTCGAGCTTCGCGGGTGGGAACGGGGTGTCGAAGCCCGACACCCGCAGCACGGGGGCCTCGAGCGCGTAGAACGCCCGCTCCATGACGGTCGCGGCGATCTCGCCGCCGAGCGAGACCATGCCGGGCGCCTCCTGGGCGTAGACCATCCGCCCCGTGCGTCGCACCGAGTCGAGGATCGGACCGTAGTCCACCGGCGACAGCGAGCGCAGGTCGACGACCTCCATCGAGGTGCCCTCCGCCTCGGCGAGCGCAGCGGCCTGCAGGGCGACGGCGACCATCGCGCCGTGCGCGACCACCGTGACGTCCGTGCCGCGGCGGACGATGCGGCTCGCGTGCAGCGGCACGGCGCGGGCCGAGGCATTCACCTCGCCCTTCATCCAGTACTTCGCCTTGGGCTCGAGGAAGATCACGGGATCGGACGAGGCGATCGCATCCTGGATCATCCAGTACGCGTCGTTCGGGGTGGACGGGCTCACCACGCGCAGGCCGGGAGTGTGCGCGAAGTAGGCCTCCGGGCTCTCCTGGTGGTGCTCGACGGCGCCGATGTGCCCGCCGTAGGGGATGCGGATGACCACGGGCATCTGCAGCGCGCCCTCGTGGCGGTACGTGAGCTTCGCCAGCTGAGAGGTGATCTGGTCGAACGCGGGGAAGACGAAACCGTCGAACTGGATCTCGCAGACCGGCCGGAACCCGCTCATCGCCAGGCCGATCGCGGTGCCCACGATCGCGGACTCGGCCAGCGGCGTGTCGAGCACGCGGCGCTCCCCGAACTCGGCCTGCAGGCCCTCGGTGACGCGGAACACGCCGCCGAGGCGGCCGATGTCCTCGCCCATCAGCAGCACGCGGTCGTTCTCGGTCATCGCCCGGCGCAGGCCCGCGTTGAGCGCGCGGCTGAACGGCAGGGACTGCGGGACGGATGCTGCGGCATCCGGCGTCTGCGTCGTCTCGAGCGTCATGATGCGCCCTCCTCGAAGGATGCCTCGTACCCGGCCAGCCACGCCCGCTGCTCGTCGACGAGCGGGTGCGGGTCGCTGTAGACGTTCGAGAAGATCTGGTCGGCCTGGATCGTCTCCAGGGCCGTCGTGCGGGTGCGCACGTCCTCGGCGAGCGCGCGGCCCTCCGCCTCGACGTCGGCGAAGAACGCGTCGGAGGCCCCGCGGCCGCGCAGGTACGCGCGCATCCGCTCGATGGGGTCGCGTTCGGCCCAGGACTGCTCCTCCTCGGAGGTGCGGTACTTCGTGGGGTCGTCGCTGGTCGTGTGGGCACCCATCCGGTAGGTGAGCGCCTCGATCGCCCGCGGTCCGTGCCCGGCGCGGGCCTCGTCGAGGGCCGTGCGGGTGACCGCGAAGCTGGCCAGCACGTCGTTGCCGTCGACGGGGATGCTGGGGATGCCCGCCCCCTCGCCGCGGCGGTACAGCGGCGAGCGCGACTGGGTCGCGACGGGCACCGAGATCGCCCATTGGTTGTTCTGCAGGAAGAACACCTCGGGCGTCTGGTAGCTGGCGGCGAACACCATCGACTCGTGCACGTCGCCCTGACTGGAGGCGCCGTCGCCGTAGTAGACGATGACTGCCTCGTCGCGGTCGGGGTCGCCCGTGCCGCTGCGGCCGTCGAACACCAGCCCCATCGCCATGCCCGTGGCGTGCAGGGTCTGCGCGCCGAGCACGAGGGTGTAGATGTGCGTGTTGCCGTTCTTCGGATCGAACGGGTCCCATCCGCCGTGGGTGAGTCCGCGCATCACCCGGATGATGTCGAGCACGTCGACCCCCCGGATGCGCGCGACGACGTGCTCGCGGTACGACGGGAACAGGTGGTCCTGAGGCCGGGCGGCGCGGGCCGAGCCCACCTGGGCGGCCTCCTGCCCGAAGCTCGGCGGCCACAGCGCCAGCTGGCCCTGCCGCTGCAGGTTGGTCGCCTGCTGGTCGAAGGCGCGGATCACCGCCATGTCGCGGTAGAACTGCTCGAGGTCGGCCTCGGTCAGGGCGTCGATGAGCGGCAGATAGCGCTCGGCGGCCGCGGTCGGCGCCAGCGACCCGTCGGCCGCCAGCACGCGCACCAGCGCGGGATCTTCGGACGGAGTCACGGTGTCCACGCTAACGCGCGCCCCGAATGCCCCTCTGGGAGAGTCTGGACAACGGATGCCGCGATCCGTAGGACCTTCTCGACAGAATCCTCTTCGCCGATCGAGATGCGCACTCCGTCGCCCGCGAACGGGCGGACGATCAGCCCCTCCTCCTCGAACGCCGCGGCGGCATCCATCGACTCGGCGCCCGCGGGGAGCCAGACGAAGTTGCCCTGCGCGTCGGGCACGCGCCAGCCGGCCTCGCGGAGGCCGGCGACGACGACGTCGCGACGGGCGGTCAGCAGCCTCACGCGCTCGAGCAGCTCCGACTCGGCCGCAAGGCTCGCCAGCGCCGCCTCCTCGGCCTGCGCGGTGACCGACAGAGGGATGCTGGTGCTGCGCGCCGCATCGAGGATGCGTCTGTTCCCGACGGCGTACCCCACCCTCAGGCCGGCGAGCCCGAACGCCTTCGAGAAGGTGCGCAGCACGACGACGTTCGGGTGGTCGCCGAGGCCGAGCACCCGCATCCCGTCGACCGCGTCGGGGTCCGTGACGAACTCGGCGTAGGCCTCGTCGAGGATGACCAGCACGTCGCCCGGGACGACGGCGAGGAACTCCTCGAACGCGGCGCGCGTGACGATCGGGCCGGTCGGGTTGTTCGGGCTGCACACGATGATCGCCCGCGTGCGGTCGGTGACCGCCGCCGCCATCGCCGGGAGGTCGTGTCGGGCGTCGGCGTCGAGCGGAACCTCCACGGGCGTCGCGCCGGCGATCAGGGCGAGGCCCGGGTAGGCCTCGAACGAGCGCCATGCGTACACGACCTCGTCGCCGGGGCCGCTGACGGCGAGCATGAGCTGCGCGAGGATCGAGACGCTGCCGGCGCCGATGTGCACGCCGTCGGGCTGCACGCCGAACCGCGCGGCGAGCCGCTGCCGCAGGCGGGTGGCCGTGGCATCCGGATACCTGTTCAACGCCGTCGCCGCCTGCACGGCGTCGACCACACCCGGGAGCGGGTCGAAGGGGTTCTCGTTGCTCGAGAGCTTGAACGCGTCGGCCCCGGCCTGCTTGCCCTGCCGATACGGCGGAAGGGCGGCGATCTCGGGGCGGATGCGCACGGGCGCGGGGGCGATGTCCGGGGCGTCGGTCACCCGACCGAGTCTAGGAGGCGCGGTCGTGGACACAACCGCGGTGGGTTCCCGAGTCGCAGGGCGCGCCCTCGCCCTCGCCCTGTGAGCGCAGGGGTGGAAGACTGACGCCATGAGCTTCCTCATCCGCATCGTCGTCAACGCCTTCGCGATCTGGATCGTCACCCTCATCCCGGCACTCCAGGTGTCGGTCATCGCCTTCGCGCCGGGAGAGACGCTGCAGCTCGTGCTCACCCTGCTGCTCGTCGGCCTCATCTTCGGTCTGGTGAACACGATCATCGGCACCGTGGTGAAGGTGCTCGCCTTCCCCCTCTACGTGATCACCCTCGGGCTCATCGGCCTCATCATCAACGCGTTCCTGCTCTGGCTCACCGCGTGGATCACCTCCTTCTGGGACTGGGGGCTGCGCGTCGAGGACTTCTGGTGGGGCGTCGTGGCGGCGGTCATCATCTCGCTCATCAACTGGGTGTTCGGCCTCATACTCCGCCCCCGCCGTTCGCGGGACTGACCGGGGGCGGACCCGCCGGGAACGGACTCGGCGCCGGGCTCGGCTGCGGCTGCGGAAGCACGCGCTCGGCACCGTATTCGACGGCCGTCACCGAGGTCGCGGCGCCGAGCTCGTCGAACAGGGCCCGCACGCCGTCCATCCGCGGATCGGCCGAGGAATCGAGCATCCGCGCCGTCTCGATGTAGGCGGCCATCGCGTGGGCCGGCACCTGCAGGTCGCGCGGGCCGCCCGCGGGGTCGGCCACGCGCTCGGCGACGAAGCTTCCCGGAGCCCCGACCGCCTGGCTGTGGCCGCCGCCCTGCAGCATCGGCACGGCATCGTCGGTGTGGCGCAGCGACACCGAGAGGGTGCCCTCGCCGACGTCGGCGTCGACGGGGCTGCCGAACGAGACCACCGTCCTCGTGTCGTAGTCGCCTTCGACGGCGAGATGGGCGTTGATCATCGCGCCCTGCGAATGTCCGGCGGTGTGCACCACATCGCCGGGCTGCGCGCCCGACAGCCGCAGCGCCTCCGTCGTCGCCTGGTACGAGGCCGATGCGGCGCCCGAGTACAGCTGCACGTTCGACAGCTGGTCGAACGGATCGGACCCGCCCATGCGGCCCATCGCCTGCGTGCCCGCGACATAGACCACGAACTGGCGCGACCCGTCGGGCATCGCATACCTCTCCACGCGCACGCGCCCGGGCCCGCCCCCGCCGGGGATGCGCGCTCCCATGTCGGCGAGCGAACGCGGTGCGGTCGCCGACGAGCGGTGCACCGTGGTCATCGTCACCGGCGTGGCGTTCGAGGTGAGCCTGTCGCCGGGGCGCACGACACCGGCTCCGGTGCGGCGCAGCAGCTGTGCGACGCCGTAGATCCCGGTTCCGAGGAACGGGCTCATGCCCAGCGACGGCCCCCACCATCCCGTCACGGCCTGCCCGGCGAACTCCCCCGGCCACGTGAGCTCGTCGGCGGCGACGGCGACCGCCGCCGAGAGCCGCGCACCGGGGTGGTCGCGCACGATCCGGTCGATCTGCGCGTCGATCGCGTCGACCCTCGCCGTGTCGCCGCCGGCCTCCGCCACGGCGCGCTGCGCGGACAGCTCGACCAGCTCGTACACCGCGGCCGCCTCGCGCAGCTCGCGATCGAAGGCGCCGGCGCCCGCCGAGGCATCCCGCACCCGCGCGGCGAGCGCGGCGATCTCGCTCGACAGGACCCACGCGTCGCGCGGGAGCGCGGCCACCAGCGCGCCGGCCGAGCCGAGCACCGTCGCCACCTCGTCGAGTTCGCCGCCCACGCCCGCGAACCCTCCGGCCGCCTCGCGCAGCGTCACGCTGTCGACCGAGACCGCGCCGCCGCCGCGGATGTCGAGGTCGTCCGCCATCAGCCCCCTCCACCGGCGCGCACCATCGCGCGCAGCTCGAGCAGCCACGCGTCGCCGTCGGCGGCCTCGACGCCGCGGGCGAGCCCGCCGACCGTGCCGCACCACGCGTCGACCTCGCCGTGGAAGCGCCGCGCCGCCGGGGTCTGCCAGTCGGTGCGGGCGGCGAGCTCGGCCGCCGCCCTCATCACGGTGCGCAGGCGATCGGATGCCTCGGCCAGCCGTCGCCGGGCCAGCGCCAGGTCGGCGGCGGTGTCGGCGGCGCACGCGGACAGCAGGGGGGAGTCGAGCGACATGGCATGATCCTGCCGCGGGGCGGAACGAGGCATCCGTCCGCCCCTCACTTCTGGGGAGGGTCGGTCGGGTGTCCCCGCCTGTGCAGGAATCGCGGAGCGGTCCAGAATGAAGGGATGATCGCGACGCCCGAGGAGCCCTTCCGCGTCGTGTTCGTCTGCACCGGCAACATCTGCCGTTCGCCGATGGCCGACGTGGTGTTCCGGTGGGTCGCCGAGTCGGCCGGACTGGGGAGCCGCGTCGCCTCCACGAGCGCCGGGACCGGCGACTGGCACGTCGGCGAGCGCGCCGACCAGCGCACCCTCGAGGCCCTCGAACGCCGCGGCTACGACGGGTCGCGGCACCGCGCGCGCCAGTTCGGCCACGCCGACTTCACCTCCGCCGACCTCATCGTCGCGCTTGATCGCAGTCACGAGCGCATCCTGCACGGGTGGGCCCGCTCCGAGGCCGACGCCGACAAGATCGCGCTGCTGATGACCTTCGACGCGGCCGCCGGGATGCTCGACGTGCCCGACCCCTACTACGCGGGCCCGGGGATGTTCGACGAGGTGCTCGGTATGATCGAGAGCGCGAGCCGGTCGCTGTTCCGACAGCTCGAACCGGCGATCCGCCCGGCGCCTCCGATGGCGCACCCCCTCACTCCGTGACAGGACGGCAGCTCGTGCCCGCACTCCCCCCGCAGCCCCTCAGCCCGCTCGACGGGCGCTACCGCGCCCAGGTGACCGAGCTGGCCGACCACCTCTCCGAGGCCGGCCTCAACCGCGCCCGGGTCGAGGTGGAGGTCGAGTGGCTGATCGCCCTCACCGATCGCTCCCTGTTCGGCACCGCGCCGCTCTCCGACGACGACAAGGGCCGCCTGCGTGCGGTGTACCGCGACTTCGGCGCCCCCGAGATCGAGTGGCTCGCCGACAAGGAGGCGGTGACCCGGCACGACGTGAAGGCCGTCGAGTACCTCGTGCGCGACCAGCTCGACCGCCTCGGCCTGTCGTCGATCGCCGAGCTCACGCACTTCGCGTGCACGAGCGAGGACATCAACTCCGCCGCGTACGCCCTGACAGTCAAGCGCGCCGTGCTCGAGGTGTGGCTGCCGCGGTTCCGCACGGTCGTCGCGACCCTGCGCACCCTGGCCGACGCGCATCGGGATGCCGCGATGCTCGCCCGCACCCACGGGCAGCCCGCCACCCCCACCACCATGGGCAAGGAGCTCGCGGTGTTCGCGTGGCGCCTGGAGCGCGTCGCACGGCAGGTGGAGGCATCCGAGTTCCTCGCGAAGTTCTCCGGCGCGACCGGCACGTGGTCGGCGCACGTGGCCGCCGAGCCCGACGTCGACTGGCCGGAGCTGTCGCGCGCCTTCATCGAGGGGCTGGGCATCGGGTTCAACCCGCTCACCACGCAGATCGAGTCGCACGACTGGCAGGTCGAGCTGTACGACCGCGTGCGGCACGCGGGCGGCATCCTGCACAACCTCGCGACCGACATCTGGACCTACATCTCGCTCGGCTACTTCGCGCAGATCCCGATCGCGGGGGCGACGGGATCGTCGACCATGCCCCACAAGATCAACCCGATCCGGTTCGAGAACGCCGAGGCCAACCTCGAGATCGCCGGCGGACTGCTCTCGACCCTCGCCGCGACCCTCGTCACCTCGCGCCTGCAGCGCGACCTGACCGACTCCACCACCCAGCGCAACATCGGCGTCGCCCTCGGCCACTCCGTGCTCGCCCTCGACAACCTGCAGCGCGGCCTGGGCGAGATCTCGCTCTCGGAGCCCGTGCTGCGGGCCGATCTCGACGGCAACTGGGAGGTGCTCGCCGAGGCGATCCAGACCGTGGTGCGCGCCGAGATCGCCGCCGGACGCTCGCAGATCACCGACCCGTACGCGCTGCTGAAGGACCTCACGCGCGGGCGCCGGGTCGGGGCATCCGATCTCGCGGAGTTCGTGCGCGGACTCGACATCGGGGATGCCGCGAAGGAGCGCCTGCTCGCGCTCACCCCCGCGACCTACACGGGCCTCGCCGCCGGTCTCGTCGACCTCGCCTGACCCGCTCCCTTCCGCTCCGGACCGCCCCTTCTGCGTCCAACGCCCGTGCTCTGACCGAGGGCCCCCGCGATGCACCGTTCATCGCGGGGGCTCTCGGCCGATGCACGGGCGATGGACGGCGGAAGGGTGACGGACGGAGCGCACGGCGGGGCGGGTGCCGGCGCGGGTGGGAGAGCAGTCCCTCGGGATCAGCGGATGCCGGGGGCCGCGGCATCCGGAGCGTGATGCCCGAACGGAGCCCGGTCGGCGACGCCCAGCGCGAGCAGCACCGACGGCACGATCGCGGCCGCCGTGCGGCGGTAGCCGAGCGCGGACGGGTGGAACCGGTCGAGGCTGAACATCTCGTCGGGGTTGGTGATGAAGAACGGCCCCACCACCGCCGCCAGGTCGACGGCGTACGCGCCGAGCGCGAGGGAGGCGTCCCGCTGCGCGGCGGCGAGCTGGCGTGAGGCGCGCCCGCCCAGGGTGCGCAGCGGCTGCGGCACCGGGCGCAGGGCTCCGAGGTCGGGGCACGTGCCCACCACGACGACGGCGCCGCGGCGCTGCAGCTCGGCGATCGCGTCGCTCAGGTGCCGCACGGAGGTGTCGACGGGGACGCGATGGGTGACGTCGTTGCCGCCGACGACGATCACGGCGACGTCGGCGACATCCGCCTCCGGCAGCTCTGCGAGCTGGGCGGCGAGCATCGACGACTCCGCCCCCACCACCGCGACGGTGCGCAGGTCCACCGCCCGGCGGGCGACGCGGCTGATCGATTTGGCCAGGCGCGCGCCCAGCGTCTCGGAGGGGAGCGCCGCGCCCAGGCCCGCCGCGATCGAGTCGCCCAGCAGCACCATCCGGATGGGGTCGCCCCGTTTGCGCTTGTAGACCCGGTCGGAGCGGGGCGCGTCCTCACCGAGCGGCTTCCCGATCAGTCGTCGGGCGTGCGCGGCCTGTCGGCCCAGCACGATCCGCAGCGCAGCACCGGTGCCGACGACGACCGCCGCGACCGCCGCGAGCGCGGTGACGGGCTTCCATCGGGAACGGGATGAGCGAGCCATCCCGTCCGTTCAATCACACGCGGGTGAACACGAGGTGACCGGAGGTCGTCTGCGGTACTCCGTCGATCCGCGCGCGCCGGCCTGGGAATCCGCGAGCGCGCGCCCGGTCCGACGCGTCTCGAAGGAGTTGCGCAGGCCGGATCGGTCAGGCAGCCGGCGGCGCGCCCTCGTCGGTGCCCGACGATGCGTCGTTCGCCGCGTCCGGGGCATCCGTCCCGCCCGCGCGCTTGCGGTCGCTGTCGTACAGCACCGGGTGGTCGACCTGCTTCGTGACCTGCGCGGGGTCGACGGCGAGCAGCAGCAGCGCGAGTCCGACGAGCACGACGATGAACGTCGCGCCGAGCACGATCAGCCCGACCGTGAGCGCCCGCTCGGACTGCCCCGGCTGGCGCTGCTGGAAGAACCCCATCGAGATGAGGGTGACGACGCCGGCGAACACGGCGGCGCCGAACGCGAGCCCGAGCAGCTGCACGGGCTTCATGAGGTCGCGGCGGGTGGGCTTGTCGGTCATGCGGCGCCTCCGCTGCGGTCGGTCGCCTCGGTGACGGATGCCTCGCCCGGCGCATCGACGGCGGTCGCCGCCTCCGCCGCACGCCGCGGCGAGAAGCCGGCGATCGCGAGGTAGACGGCGACGATCGCGGTGTAGCCGCCGAAGACGCCCACGCCGATCGTGATGCCGGTGAGGGTGAAGCTGCCGGCTCCGGCGATGGAGTACTGCAGGGCGTACTGCGTCGGCACCAGCAGCAGCGCCGCGCCCAGGACGAGGGTGAGGATGCCGATCGTGAGGGCGTCGCGGGCGGCCGCGATCGCGGCGGGGTCAGTCGTGCCGGCACGGCGCAGCGCACGACGGTCGCGGGCCCCGGCGATCGTCTCGACGAGTCCGGCGGCGAAGGCCCAGGCGATCACGACGACGAAGAACAGCGTCGTGGTGCGGATGCCGACGATCCCGCCGACCATCCCTGCCACGATCGACAGCAGGCCGAGGAGGATCGACGGCCAGCGCGTTCCCGGGCCGTGCACGAGCCAGGCCGCCAGGCCGAACACCAGCGCGGTCGAGATCGCGAACCCGCTGAACACCGACAGTCCGACGGCGGCGGAGTGGTCGGGCGAGAACGTGATCATGACCGCCGCGATCGCCGCGAACAGCGCACGTACGAGCTGCACGTGCCGCAGGTCGAACGGGCGGACGGAAGGAGCTGGAGTCACGAGGGTTCCTGGGAACGGAAAGGGATGCCTCCCAGTCTAGTTCTTCGTGTCGTGCGGCCCGGCCCGCCGGAGGGCTACGCGCGCGCCCGCAGGGCGGCGCCCATCTGCTCGACCGCCCGCGCGATGATCGGGCGCGGCGTGGCGAACACGAACCGCAGGAAACCGGCGCCGGCCGGGCCGCACGCGGAGCCCTCCGTCATCGCGACGCCCGCGTGCTCCTGGAAGAAGGCGGCGGGCGTCTCACCCAGCCCGAGCTCCCGCGCGTCGAGCCAGGCGATATAGGTGCCCTCCGGCATCCGGTACCGCATTCCGGGGATCTCGGCGGCGAGCGCGTCGACGAGGAACCGACGGTTGCCGTCGAGGTAGTCCACCACCTCGTCGAGCCACGCTCCGCCGGCGGAGTACGCGGCGGTGTTGGCGATCACGCCCAGGTTGCTCGCGCCGTGCGAGGCCATGAACCCCACCCGCTCCCAGATCGCGGCATCCGCCGGATTCGTCACGATGAACTGCGCCGTCTTGAGGCCCGGCAGGTTCCACGCCTTCGACGCCGACGTCGCGGTCACCGTGTGGCCCGCGGTGACCGGCGACAGCGACGCGTACGGCACGTGCTGCCGGCCGGGGTAGACCAGCGGGGCGTGGATCTCGTCGGAGAAGACGCGGCCTCCGTGCCGCTCCACCACGGCGGCGAGCGCGACGAGCTCGTCGCGGCGGAACACCCGGCCGACGGGGTTGTACGGGTTGCACAGGATCAGCAGCCCGCCGCCCGAGGCGAACGCGCGGTCGATGCCGTCGAGGTCGAGCGCGTAGCCGTCGTCGGTCTCGAGCATCGGAACCTGCAGGATCTCGCGCCCGTGCGCGAGCGGCACCGACAGGAACGGCATGTACGACGGGGTGGGAAGGATGACGGGCGCACCGGGTGCGCTGAAGTGCTCGATCGCGAGCTCGAGCCCCGCGATGACGTCGGCGAGCGGATGGATGTCGGCCGCGGGCACGTCCCACCCGTACCGGTCGCGCTGCCACGCCGCCGTGGCGTGCGCCATCTCGTCGGACAGCGCCTGCGGCAGATAGCCGAACACGTTCGCGTCGATCGCGTCGTGCAGAGCCGCCGTGACCGCCGGGGCGGTGCCGAGGTCGGACTCCGCCACGAAGGCACCGATCGCGTCCGGGAACATCGACCACTTCAGCCCCCCGCCGGCGCGCAGGCCGTCGATGTCGCGGGCGTCGAAATCGGGGGCGAGCGACATGGTCCTCCTCAGGATGGGCTCGCGCCAGGCTACCGGGCGCGGAACCGGTCAGGATCGGAGAAGCGCTTCCGGGACGCGGTGCCTACCGTGGGATGCACCGGGCCGACGCGGTCGGCCGCACGAGACCAGGAGGAGTCATGGCGACGAGGAACGACGGACTGTCCGCGGAGGAGCGCGAGGCGGTCAAGCAGCGCGCGAAGGAGCTGCGCGAGCAGGAGAAGGCGGGCAAGAACCGCGAGGCCGGTCTCGCATCGGTCATGAAGGCGCTGGCCGGGCTCGACGACGCCGACCGCGCGATCGGCGAGGGGCTGCACGAGATCGTGTCGGCGCACGCCGCGCACCTCGTGCCCAAGACCTACTACGGGATGCCGGGCTACGCCGACGACCAGGGGAAGATGGTCGTCTTCATGCAGCCCGCGTCGAAGTTCAAGACCCGGTACTCGACGATCGGCTTCGAAGACCGCGCGCACCTCGACGACGGCGATGTCTGGCCGGTCGCGTTCGCGGTGCCCACGTGGACCCCGACCGTCGCGAAGCGCATCACCGAGGCGGTGAAGGCCGCCGTCGCGTGAGCCGGTGACCGCCGGTCCGCGAGGTCGGTGCCGCCGGGAAACCGCCGGTGTAGCATCCTCGGAGGATCGACAGCGGGAGCGGGTGCGGCGATGGTCACCGTCGGCTATGTCTACGTGGGTCCGCTGGAGCACAACGCCGAGTTCCAGCGCGACCTGCTCCGGCACGGCGGCGCATCGCGGATCTTCGAGGACGTGAGCCTCAAGACGGCGCCGCGCAGCCGATCGGAGCTGGCGGTCGCCCTCGACGCCCTGGCTCCCGGTGATCGGCTTCTGGTGTGGCGGCTCGACCGGCTGGGCAGCACGACGGCCTCGGTGCTGTCTCTGCTGCAGGTGCTGACCCATCGCGGCATCGGCGTCGTGTCGCTCGCGGAGGAGTTCGCCACGACCGGTCCCGACGGGGCCGCCGTCCGTGCGGCCATCACCGCCTTCACCGAACTCGAGCGCAGCCTCGCGCGCGAGCGCTCGCTCGTATCGGCGTACGCCGCGAAGGCTCGCGGCCGGGCGAGCGGACGACCGCGGGCCCTCTCCCCCACGGACATCGAGCGCGTGGCGGCGCTGCGCGATCAGGGCGCATCGGTGCGCGAGATCGCGGAGGAGCTCGGCACGTCCCGCGCCACGGTCTACCGCGTGCTCGAGTCGGCTGCCGTCGAGCCGGACGGACCCGGCGCCGAGGAGCGATCGATCACCGTCACCTTCGGCTCTCCGCTCACGGCACGGGAGCTGCCCTCCGACGGATAGCGGACCCGGACGGGTCGGTGCGGCATCCGACTTTCGGACAGGGTTGTGGACAATCGGCCGCGGTTCTGTCATAAAGGTCATCGAACAGTGCTGTTCCGATCTGTTCTGACGGGTTTCGATCGCGATCGAACAGTCATCCCTTACGCAACGAGGAAGTTGGGAAAGATGATGAAGAACCGGAGGGTTCACGGCGTCGCAGGGGCACTCGCGACATTCGCCGTGCTGGGGCTCGCGCTGGCGGGCTGCACCAACACCGGCACATCCGGATCGGCCGGGGGCACCGGTGCCCCCGCGACCCAGACCGCCGCGCCGGCCACGGGCCCCACGTGCGACATCGCCACGTACGGCGGCACGAAGGCCGCGCTCACGGACCTGGTGGTCGGCTTCTCCCAGTCGGAGAAGGAGGACAACCCCTTCCGCATCGCCGAGACGCAGTCGATCAAGGACGAGGCGGCCAAGCTCGGCGTCAAGAAGCTGATCACCACGAACGCGCAGTCCACGCTGTCGAAGCAGATCTCCGACATCCAGGACATGATCTCGCAGGGCGCGCAGGCCCTCATCGTGGCGCCGCTCAACAGCGACGGACTCCAGCCCGCCCTCGAGGCGGCGAAGGCGAAGAACATCCCCGTCATCACCGTGGACCGCCTGCTGAGCTCCGGTGCGTGCAGCACCTACGTCTCGTTCCTCGGGTCGAACTTCGTGCAGCAGGGCCAGCGCGCCGCCGATCAGCTGATCGCGGGCACCGGCGGGAAGGGCAACGTCGCCATCCTGCTGGGCGCGTCGGGCAACAACGTCACGACGGACCGCACCAGCGGCTTCGTCGACCAGCTCACGGCGAAAGCGCCCGGGATCAAGATCGTCGCGCAGCAGACCGGCGACTTCGCCCGCGACAAGGGGCAGTCGGTGACCGAGCAGCTGCTGCAGTCCAACCCCGACATCACCGCGATCTACGCCGAGAACGACGAGATGGGTCTCGGCGCGCAGGCCGCGATCATCGCCGCGGGCAAGACGCCGGGCAAGGACATCCAGATCTACTCGATCGACGGCACGAAGAACGCGGTCGAGCAGATCGTGGCGGGCCAGTACAACGGCGTCATCGAGTCGAACCCCCGGTTCGGTCCGCTGGCCTTCCAGACCCTCCAGTCGTTCCTCAACGGCGATGCGGTGGGGCAGAAGATCGTCATCCAGGACGGCGAGTACGACCCCGCGAACGCCTCGGCCAAGGTAGACCAGGCGTACTGATCCTCTCCGACGGGTCGTGCGGGCGGGCATCCGTCCGCACGACCCGCCGCGTGCGGGGCGACGTCCTGCCCCACGACCGAAAGGCATCACGACGTGACGACGGAGTCCGCAGCCACCCCGCCCCCCGTGCTGGAGGCGCGGCGCGTGACGAAGCAGTTCGCCGGCGTCACCGCCCTGGACGCGGTGAGCTTCGAGGTGCTCCCCGGCGACAGCGTCGCCCTGATGGGCGAGAACGGCGCCGGCAAGTCGACGCTCATCAAGGTGCTCACCGGCGTCTACCAGCCCGACGACGGCGAGGTGCGGCTGGGGGGCGAGGTCGTCTCGTTCGCGCGCCCACTCGACGCGCAGCGCGCGGGCGTGTCGACGATCTATCAGGAGGTGAACCTGATCCCGCTGATGAGCGTGGCGCAGAACATCTTCGTGGGGCGCGAGCCGCGCGGCCCGCTCGGGCTCATCGACAAGCGCCGCATGATCGAGGAGGCGCGCACGCTGCTGGCGGCGTACGGCATCGACATCGACGTGCGCCGCCCGCTGCGCAGCCTCCCCCTCGGCATCCAGCAGATGGTCGCGCTCGCCCGGGCCGTCAGCATCCACGCGCGCGTCGTCATCATGGACGAACCGACCTCGTCGCTCGAGGTCCGCGAGGTCGAGACCCTGTTCCGCGTGATCGCACAGCTGCGGTCGGAGGGCATCGCGATCGTCTACGTGAGCCACAAGATGGACGAGATCTTCCGGGTGTGCGACCGCGTCGCGGTGCTGCGCGACGGGCGCCTCGTGCACACCGGCCGCCTCGACGAGCTCTCCCGCGTCGAGCTCGTCGCGCTGATGCTGGGCCGCTCCGTCGACCGCGTGCAGCGCGCCGGGGCCACCGCGTTCAGCGGTGCGGTGGAGTCGGATGCGCCGCCCGTCCTCGTCGCGCAGGACCTCAGCCGCCGTCATCAGATCGACGGCGTCGACGTCACGATCAAGCCCGGCGAGGTCGTCGGGCTCGGCGGGCTCCTCGGGTCGGGGCGCTCCGAGACCCTCAAGGCGATGGCGGGGGTCATGCAGCTCGATCGCGGCGACGTCGCCGTCGAAGGCAAGCCCGTGCGCGCCGGATCGATCGGCGCGGCGATCCGCGCCGGCATCGTCATGCTCCCCGAGGACCGCAAGGCCGAGGGCGTCATCCCGGGCCTGTCGGTGCGCGACAACATCGTGCTGGCGGCGCTGCCGCGACTGTCGAAGGCCGGTTTCACGAGCCGGCGCAACCAGGATGCCGTCGTCGACGTGTTCATGCGACGACTGCGCATCAAGGCGTCCGGGCCCGACCAGATCGTGTCCGAGCTGTCCGGCGGCAACCAGCAGAAGGTGATGCTCGCACGGCTCCTGGCGATGAGTCCGCGCGTGCTGCTGCTGGACGAGCCCACCCGCGGCATCGACGTGGGCGCGAAGGCCGAGGTGCAGGCGCTCATCGACGAGCTCGCGCGCGAGGGCCTCGCGATCATGCTCGTCTCCAGTGAGGTCGAGGAGGTCGTGGAGGGCGCCGCGCGCGTGATCGTGCTGCGCGACGGTTCCGTCGAGACGCAGCTCCTCGGCGATGACGTCGACGAGGAGCACCTGCTGGCCGCGCTGGCCGGGGATTCGAGCCTCGACGCGGATGCCGCGGCCCGGCCCGCGGCATCCGATCCCTCCCCGTCCGACCGCACCGAGGAGGGGCGATGACGCAGACCACCGTGACGATCCGGCTGCCGCGCCGCGGCACCGCCCTCGGCCTGCTGCAGCGCTATGGCGTCTACCTGGCACTCGTGCTGGTGCTGCTGTACAACCTCGTCTTCACCCCGAACTTCTTCGAGCTCGACAACTTCCGCACGCAGTTCGTGCAGGTGGTGCCCGTGCTCATCGTCGCCCTCGGCATGGCGCTCGTCATCGGCACGGAGGGCATCGACCTGTCGGTCGGAGCGGTGATGGCCCTCGCGGCCGCGATCGTGCCCCTCTACATCGGGTACGGGGCCGTGCCGGCGATCGCGATCGCCCTCATCGGCGGCCTGATCGTCGGGGTGATCAACGGATCGATGGTCGCCTTCATCGGCGTGCAGCCCATCGTCGCCACCCTGTCGCTCATGGTCGCCGGGCGCGGCATCGCGCTGCTGATCGCGAACGAGCAGCTGCGGTCGGTGAACGACCCGATCGTGCTGGCCCTCGGGCGCGGAGCGCTCTTCGAGGGGCAGCCGTGGCGCATCCCCTACGCCGTGATCATCGCCGTCGTGCTGGTCACGCTGGTCGCCCTCCTGGTGACCCGCACGACGTTCGGCAAGCAGCTGCTCGCGATCGGCGGCAACCGGCGCGCGGCCGAGCTCGCGGGTCTGCCGGTCAAGCGCATCCTGCTCCTCACGTACGTGATCTGCGCGGTGCTGGCCGCGATCGCCGGCATCGTCGGCACGGCGCGACTCGGCGCATCCGTCCCCTCCACGATCGGCAACCTCATCGAGCTGTCGGCCATCACCGCGGTCGTGGTCGGCGGCACACCGCTCACCGGCGGCAACGTGAAGATCGCCGGCACCGTCGCGGGCGCGCTGCTGCTGCAGTTCATCACCGCGACGCTCGTGAAGCACGACGTGCCCGATGCGTACTCGCAGCTCGCGCAGGCGGCGATCATCCTCGTCGCGGTGTACATCCAGCGCGGAAAGGTGCTGACCCGATGACGATCCTCGAGTCCGCGGGCGGCCCCGCGACCCGCGCGCAGGTGAGCCGGGAGCGGTTCGCCGCGATCGCGCAGAGCTACGGGGCGGCGATCGTGCTCGTGCTCCTGGTGATCGGCGGGAGCGTCGCCTTCCCGACGTTCCTGACGGTCTCGAACTTCGCGAACATCGCGACGCAGTCCTCGTTCCTGCTCATCATCGCGGTGGGCATGACGTTCGTCATCCTCACAGGCGGCATCGACCTGTCGGTCGGCTCGGTGTACGCCCTGGGCGGGGTGCTCGCCGCCTACGCCTCGCAGTGGGGCGTGCTCGCGGCCATCGGCGTGCCGCTCATCGTCTGCGCCGCGATCGGCGCGGTGCAGGGCGCCCTCGTCGCCTACGCCAAGATGGCACCGTTCATCGTGACGCTCGCCGGGCTCCTCGGGGTGCGCGGACTCGTGTTCGCGATCACCGACGGCGGCTCGACGACACCGCTGATCACGGACCCCGCGACCAGCGCGATCGGTCAGGGCGGCGTGCTCGGACTGCGCTGGCCGGTGCTGATCGCCCTCGCCGGGGTCGTGGTCGGCTCGGTCCTGCTCGCCCGTTCGCGCGGCGGTCAGGCGGTGCTCGCCGTCGGCGGCTCGGAGAACGCCGCCACCCTGATGGGCCTCCCGGTGGCCCGGGTGCGGTTCCGCGTCTACGTGTTGAGCGGGATCTGCGCGGGCCTCGCGGGCGCGCTGACGGCGGCGTACTCGTCGTCGGGCGTGCCGAACGTGGGCGTCGGCCTGGAGCTGTCCGCGATCTCGGCGGTCGTCATCGGCGGCACGCTGCTCACCGGCGGGCGCGGCAATCTCATCGGCACCCTCGCGGGCGTTCTGCTGCTCACGGTGATCCAGAACCTGATCAACCAGGTCGGGTCGCTCTCGAGCTCGGTGCAGGCGGTCGTCTCGGGGGCGTTCCTGGCCGTCGTCGTGATCGTGCAGACGGTGCTGTCGCGCACGCAGCGCCTCTAGTCGCGGGGCCGCGGGCGGACGGATGCGGGGGGCGGTGCTTCCACGGAGCCGGGACGACGCTCCGCTACTGTCGACCGTGACGCCTCCCCCGATCACGCCGAGGAGCACGATGACCGAGCCGCGCGACGCTTCCGCCCCGGGCTTCCCGCCGGGAGCAGGCGCACCCCCGACGGCTGTGGCGGCCCGGTCGCGACGACGCGCCGATGCCCTGGGCATCGTGGCTGTGATCGTGGCCGGCGTGGTCCTGGTCCCCGCACTGCTGGTGTTCCTCGTCGGCCTCATCCCCTCGATGAACGCGATCTGGTGGCTCGGGCTCTTCCTCATCCCGCTGCTCGCGATCGCCGGGGTCGCCGCCCTGGCCCTGGCTATCCCCGGCATCATCGTGGGCGCGCGTCGCGGAGGCGGCTACGCCCTGTCGATCACGGGAACGGTGCTCGGTGCCCTGATGCTCGTCCCCGCGTTCTGGGTGTACGTCGGCAGCTCCTTGTAGCCGGTCGGTGCCGGGATGCCGCGGCGAACGCGGGCTCGTCAGCCCAGCAGCGTGCGCACGGCGTCGAGGTAGGCGTCGCCGTCGAAGTCGGGGAACAGCGCGGACTGGATCATGTAGCCCTGGCAGATGCCGAGGCACACCGCCGACTCGGCCGCCGCGCGTGCGGCAGCGGCATCCTCCGCCAGTCCTTGCGAGCGGTACCAGACGGTCAGCTGACGCTCGAAGACGCTCGTGAGCTCGTCGCCGAGCGAGCCCGCGATCTCATGGAGCTCCGGCTCGCGCACCGCCGCCGCCCAGAGCTGGAGGAGCATCTCGGGGCGGTCGAGGTCCACCCGCATCCGACCGAGGAAGGCCCCCACGAGTTCGCTCGGGGACAGCGTGGCGCCGGAGGCCAGGTGCGCGTCGAACTCGTCGGACCGCTGGGCGAACAGCTCGCCGACCGCGCTGCGCACGAGGTCGGCCTTGCCGTCGAAATGACCGTAGATCATGCCTGCCGAGGTGCCCGACTCCGCGACGATGTCGGCCATCGAGGTGGCGTCGAAGCCCTTGCGGGCGAACAGCTCGATCGCCGCGTTGAGCACCTCTCCACGTCGCGCGAGCCGGCGCGTCTCGGTGATCCTCGGCATCCCGACAGCATAAAAGGAGCGATCGTTCTTTGACAAGATCGCTCCTGTGCTTCACCATAGAGAACGGTCATTCGCTATGAAAGGGCGTCCCGTGTCTGAAACCCGTGTGCACACCAAGTGGGGTGTGACCCTCTCGGTCGCTGCCGGAGCGGCGGTGCTCGTGGCCGTCGTGGTGCTGGCGTTCCTGTGGCCGACCGCGACCTCGAGCGTCCGGAACTTCCCGATCGGCGTCACCGGAGACAGCACGGCGGTCGCCGCGTTCGAGAAGGCGCTTGACGAGAACGCCGCCGGCCGCTTCGCCGTCGTGGAGATGGGCGACCGGTCCGCGCTCGCCGACGCCGTCGGCACGCGGGAGATCTACGGCGGCGTGGTGCTGGGCGATGCGCCCGAGGTGCTGACCGCGACCGGCGCGGCACCGTGCAGACGCAGGTGATGGCGCAGCTGCAGAGCCAGCTGCAGACCCAGATCGATGCGGCCGTCTCCGCCGGCGCGCAGGCGGCGACCGCGAAGGCCGGAGCGGCTGTGGCGGCCGGACAGCTGCCGGCCGCCCAGGCGCTGCAGATCGTCACGCAAGCGTCGGCCGCCACCGGGCCGACGGTCGCGATCACGGATCTCGCGCCGCTCGCCTCCACCGACTCGCGCGGGGTCGGCTTCGCCGCCGCCGCGTTTCCCACCGTGCTGGGGGGCATGGTGGGAGGCATCCTGATCTCCTTCACCGTCACGGGGTCGCGTCGGCGACTGGCTGCGATCGTGGCGTACTCGCTGCTCGCGGGCGTCGTCGTCACGGCGGTGCTGCAGCCGTGGTTCGGCATCCTGCAGGGGAGCTTCGCGGCGAACTGGATGGCGATGAGCCTCGCGTTCCTGGGCACCGGCTCGCTGATCGTCGGGGCGAACGCCGTCTTCGGTCGCGCGGGCATCGCGATCGGCGCGCTCATCACGATGTTCGTCGGCAACCCGATCTCGTCCGCCGCGCAGCCGCTGCAGTTCCTGCCCGAGCCGTGGGGGGCGATCGGCCAGTACTTCGTGCCGGGCGCCAGCGCCACGCTGCTGCGCGACCTGTCGTACTTCCCCGATGCGCCGCAGCTGCAGTCGTGGCTCGTGCTGGCCGGATGGGCCGTCGTCGGCGTCGTCATGATGCTCGTGGGGCACTTCCGCAGCCAGGAGGTCGTACACATCGACGGCTCGGTCGAGCCCGACGAGACGGCCGAGGTGCACGCTCCGGCGCTCCGGCGCGACGCTCGCCGGGCGTGAGGGCGGGGGCGGGTGTCGCGCCGGGGCGGTGACCGCTAGGTGTACTTCCCCGTGACGTTGTGAACGCGGGCTGAGGGGGTCTGGCCGCCGATCCCGGTGTGGGGTCTGTGGTGATTGTAGTGATGCAGCCAGGTCTCGTATGCCGCGGCTCGCTCTGCTTCGCTGGCGTAGGGCTTGGCGTAGGCCCATTCGGCGGCGAGGGTGCGGTTGAAGCGTTCGACCTTCCCGTTGGTCTGCGGCCGATACGGCTTTGTCCACTTGTGCTTCACACCGTCGCCGAGCGCGTCCGCGAACGCGTGTGACCGGTAGCACGCGCCGTTGTCTGTCATCACGGCGGTGACCGTGACTCCGAGGCTCGCGAAGAACGCGTTCGCGCGGGTCCAGAACCCTGCCGCGGTCTCCTTGCGTTCGTCGTCGAGGATCTCCGAGTACGCGACTCTCGAGTTGTCGTCGACGGCGTGGTGCAGATACCGGTAGCCGCGGGAGCCGGCCGCTCCTGACCGTGCGGCCTTGTCACGGACGGATCCCGCGGCACGGTCCTGCGCCGATCCGCGGCCGAAGGCGCGCCAGCCGCCGCCATCAGGGATCCGGCCCTGCTTCTTGATATCGACGTGGATCAGCTGGCCCGGTCTTGCGACCTCGTACCGCTTCGGCGTCGGCTTGCGGACTGGCAGCCCGGTGGCCTGATCGATGTTCACGAGCTTCGGCATCCCATACCTGGCCAGCACCCGGCCGACCGTCGAGCGGGCAAGGCCCAGGTGATACGCGATCCGGTGCGGACCCCACCGGCGGGTGAACCGCAACGACACGATCCTCCGCTCCGTCTTCCGCGGGAGCCGGTTCGGCGAGGTCTGCGGCCTGAAGCTGCGGTCCGTCAACGGCAGCCCGGCCCGATACCGGTCGACCCACCGTTTCGCCGTCGCGGGCGAGCACTGGAACCGTTCCGCTGCCCGCCGCAACGACCAGCCCCGATCCACGACGAGGACAGCAAGACGACGACGCCCTTCCGGCGTCAAAGGCGCGTTAGCGTGAGACACGAAGACCTCCGTGGTCAGGATGCGAGTGTGGTAACCCACATCCTGCCCGGAGGTCTTCGCCTACCTCACCCGTTCACAACCTCCCGGGGAAGTACAGCTAGGCGCGCCGCACCCGGACGACGGCGTCGGTGAGGGTCGCCTCCGCGCCGTCGCGTCCGGTCGCCCGCCTGTCGACCATCGCACGGGTCTCGACGACCCAGCCGTCAGGGAGCTCGAGCGCGTCGAGGACCTCGTCCGGCGTCGGGAGCGGCGGCGCGTCGGCGTCGTGCTCGTGGTCGGAGCCGGGCGGGAAGGCGCCGTGCCCGACCACGAGGAGGGTGCCGCCCGGAGCGACGGCGGCCGCCGCGCGACGCAGGATCGTCTCGCGCGCGAGCTCGACGGGGGAGTGCAGGAACGCGGCGGTGACCAGGTCGTACTCCACCGTCGGATTCCAGGAGGCGAGATCGGCCCGGATCCAGTCGATGCGGTCGTCCAGCTCGAGCTGCTCGGCGCGCGTCCGGGCGACGCCCAGTGCGGTGGAGGAGATGTCCACCGCCGTGACCGTCCAGCCGTGGGCGCCGAGCCAGAGCGCGTCGCCGCCCTCTCCGCAGCCGAGGTCGAGGGCGGTGTCCGGGGTCAGCCCCTCGACCTCGCGGGCCACGGCCGCGTTCACCTCGCCGCTCCACACCTGTCCGCTCTCACGGCGGTGGGTGGTGTAGCGCTCCTCCCAGAACTCGGAGGGGCTGGATGCCGCGGGGCCGGGTGCGTGTGCCATGCTCCTCAGTCTGCCCAACGCCGCGGCGCGGAGGGTCGGCGTCACCACCCTCACGCGCCCGCGGCGCGCCTGCTCAGCGGTGCGGGAAGGCGTGCGCCCGCGCAGCGATCACCACGACCACGGTCAGGGCGACGAGTCCGGCGACGGCGACGAGGAGGGCTTCCGTGCCGAAGCCGGCGAGCAGGATGCCGCCGATGAGCCCGCCGAGGCCGATGCCGCCGTTCCACATCGTCACCATGAGCGGCTGGGCCGCGTCGGCGTGCTCTCGGGAAGCGGCCATGAGCGCACCCTGGAAGAGGGTCGCTGCGCCGCCGAAGGCCAGTCCCCAGAGGGCGACGGCGGTGTAGTCGACTGCGCTGCTGCCCGACCACAGCGTGAGCGCGATGGCCGCCGCTGCGAAGAGCACCGTGCTGCTGACGACCAGCCGCCGGTGGTGCCGGTCGACGAACATCCCGGTGAGCCAGATGCTGAGGATCGACGCGATCCCGAAGACGAGCAACACCCACTGCACCTGGTCGGCCAGGCCGACGCCCGCCAGGACCGGCGCGATGTACGTGTAGAGGATCGTGTGGGCCAGCACGTAGGCGCCGGTCACCAGCAGGATCGTACGGAGCCCGCGGATGCGCAGGAGGTGCCGCAGCGGCATCCGCTCGGTCGCCTTCTGCCCCGCCACGTCCGGCAGCTTCCACAGGGTCCAGGCGATGAGGAGCCCCGTGACGCACGCCATCAGGCCGAACGTCGACTGCCAGCCCACGGCCTGACCGAGAAAGGCGCCGAGGGGCACTCCCAGCGAGAGGGCAACCGGGGTTCCCGCGAACGCGAGGGCCATCGCCCGGCCCTTGAACGCGTCGGGGGTGATGCGCTGCGCGTACCCGCCGAGGAGGCTCCAGACGACGCCGGACGCGGCTCCCGCGAGGAACCGCGCCGCCATCGTGAGGGTGTAGTCGAGCGAGAGGGCGGTGACGAGATTCGCGACGAGGAACCCGGCGAGCGCCAGCACGAGCAGCCGGCGGCGCGGCCAGGCCGTGGTGGCGACCGACACCGGGATGGCGGTGAGCATGGTGGCGACGGCGTAGACGGTGACGGTCTGCCCGCCGATCGACTCGGAGACGCCGAGGGCAGTGCTCATCTGCGGGAGCACACCAGCGGGGAGCGCCTCGGTCAGGGTGGTGATGAATCCCGCGGCGAACAGTGCGAGCAGGGCCGCGAGCGGGAGCCGCTGCGCGCGCGGGGGAGTGACGGCGACGAGGTCGTGCGTCGAGGGCATCGGAGGTCTTCTTTCGTCTCGGACGGCGCCGCGGTCGCGGGCCGGAGACGATCGTGCAACCTTGACATCAGTGTGAAGGCAAGCGGTGGCTCATTCCGGTGCGTCGTCCGTACCGCGCTCGACCGCGTCGGCGAGGTGGCGCCGGTAGTGCCGGGCGGATTTCGTGCGTGCGCCGCACGTCTCCATCGAGTGCCACCGACGACCGCCGTTGCGCGAGGTGTCGTGGAAGTAGAGGACGCAGTCGGGATGCGCGCACTGACGCACACGATCGGGATGCTGCGCCATCAGGTCGACGAACGCACGGGCGATCCGCCACGCCGCGCCCCAGCCGGGCTCAGCGAGGGGCGAGACCACCGGCTCGCCCGCGACCACGCGGATGCTCTCGTGCCCGCGTGCCAGCGCGGCGTTCAGTCCCGCCTCGGCGTCCGGGCCCGGATCGTCGAGGACCGCACGGATCGCGCGCCGCACGGTGCGGAGGGCGTCGAGGTCGTCGGTCGCGGGATCGAAGCCGTACTCGATGAGCCACCGAGCGGCCGACTCGTCGTCGGCGAGGTGGTCCACCCACTCCCCGCGTTCGATCCATTCGGTGTTGACCAGGTCGAGCGGGGTCGACTCGCCTACCAGGATCCGCTCCAGCATCCGTCGATCATACCACTCACAGTCGTTTGACTAGTGAGAATGACTTTGCGTAGGCTCTAACCGCTCATGAGACTTTCACTGGTTAGTCTCGCCGAGCATTCATCCATCATCGAAGGAGCACCATGACCACGCCCACGCCCGTTCCCGTCGTCGAGTACAAGACCGAGGAGTTCGACGGCATCGAGATCTTCTACCGTGAGGCCGGCCCGCAGGACGCGCCCGTCGTGCTGCTGCTGCACGGCTTCCCGACGTCGTCGCACATGTTCCGCGATCTGATCCCCTTCCTCGCCGACCGCTACCGCGTCATCGCCCCCGACCTCCCCGGCTACGGCCAGAGCTCGGCGCCTCACCACACCGAGTTCCCGTACACCTTCGACAGCGCCGCCGAGCACGTGCAGAAGCTGCTCACGCGGCTCGGCGTCGAGCGCTACGCCGTCTACGTGTTCGACTACGGCGCCCCGACCGCGTGGCGGCTCGCCCTCGCGAACCCGGGCGCGGTCACCGCACTCATCGCGCAGAACGGCAACGCCTACGACGAGGGTCTCGACAACGACTTCTGGCAGCCGATCAAGCGCTACTGGGCCGACCCGTCCCCCGAGAACCGCGACGCGCTGCGCGGCCTGCTCACGATCGAGACCACCCGCTTCCAGTACACCGACGGGATGGCCCACCCCACCCGGATCTCACCGGACAACTGGATCGTCGACCAGGCCCTCATGGATCGGCCCGACAACGACGAGATCCAGCTCGACTACTTCCTCGACTACGGCACCAACCCGGCGCTGTATCCCGCGGTCCAGCAGTGGCTGCGCGAGGCTCAGCCGCCGACGCTCGTGGTGTGGGGATCGAACGACGTGATCTTCCCGGAGGCCGGTGCGCACCCGTACCGTCGCGACCTGCCCGGTGTCGAGTTCCATCTGTTCGACAGCGGGCACTTCCTCCTCGAGGATCGCGCCGACGAGGTGTTCCCGCTCATCCACGACTTCCTCGACCGCCGGATCGGCTGAGTTCCGCGATCGGGCGAGGGGCCGCGTTCCGGGATGCCGGGGCGCGGCCTTTCGGCGTCGCTGCGGCGCTGTGCGGCGTCAGGCGACGCTGTGCGGCGTCAGGCGACGCTGCCGGTGTGGTGTTGCTCGACGGCATCGAGGTAGTCGTCGAGCGCCCGCAGGTTCTGCGACAGCACCGCGACGCGCTCGCGCAGCCGATCGCGCTCGTCGGCGATGCGGCGGACGAAGCCAGGGTCGTCGTAGGTCGAGCACGCCGCCGCGGCGAGACACGGCAGCACCTCGCGGATGATCTCCGTCGTCAGCCCGGCCCCGAGGAGTCCGCGGATCTGCTCGACGCGAGCCACCAGCGCCTCGTCGTAGACCCGGTAGCCGTTCTCGGCGCGCCGCGGCCGCAGGAGCCCCTGGTCCTCGTAGTAGCGCAGGAGCCTCGGGGACACGCCCACGCGCTCGGACAGCTCTTTGATCTTCACCGTCGCGCGCCTCCTGAATCCACCGTCACACGGACGTCAACGCCCGCCGTCGTGCGCCAATTCCGCCGACCACCCGCCCGACGTCAGGCGTCGGCCGCCGTCGCGGCCCAGCATCGGCGCGACGTCTTGCCGGCGTCGTCGCGCACGGGCTCGCGCACGAGACGGATGCGCGCCGGCCGCCGGGCCGGGTCGAGGTGCTCCGCGGCCCACGCGGCGAGGGCCGCGGCATCCGTGTCGGCGTCGGCGATGTCGGCGACGGCCTCGACGCGCTGCCCGAGGTCGTCGTCGGGCACGCCGAACGCGACAGCGCTGCGCACCGCAGGGTGCGCCTCGAGCACACGCTCGACCTCGACGGGGTGGACGGTCTCGCCGCCGCGCACGATCACGTCGCCCGCGCGATCGACGAGGTAGAGCCGCCCGTCGGCGTCGAGGTATCCGAGGTCGCCGAGCGTGTCCCATCCGTCGGGGTCGCGCCGCGACGTCGCGCCGAGGTAGCGGTACGCGGGCTCGGGGCCGCGGCGCATCCACACCTCGCCGGTCTCGCCGGGCGCGGCATCCGCACCCCCCGGCAAAAGCACCCGCACCTCGGTGCCGCCGATCGGGCGCCCGACGCTGCCCGGGTGGGCGAGCCACTCGTCGCCGCGGATCATGGTGAGCCCGTTCGACTCGCTGCCGGCGTACACCTCGACCACCCGCTCCGGCCCGATCCAGTCCAGGAACGCGCGCTTGAGCGCCGGCGCGCACGGGGCGCCCATGTGCAGCACCGTCTCGAGCGTCGCCACGCGTTCACGGGTACGGAGAGCGGCGGGCAGCCGCAGCATCCGGTGCATCATCGTCGGCACGACGAGCGCCCACGTGACCCGGTGCCGCTGCACCGCCGCGATCCACCGCTCCTCGTCGAACCGCGGCAGCACGACGAGCCGGTGCCCGAGCAGCAGTCCGCGCATCGCGTACGTGAAGGTCGCCGAGTGCGACAGCGGCCCCGCCACCAGCTGCACCGCGGAGCGCGGCAGGAACGCGGCGACCGGCGCGTCCGGGTCCATGAGCGCGGGCGCCGCGGCGAGCACGACCTTCGGGGTGCCGGTGCTGCCCGATGTCGTGGGCGCCTTCCAGCTGCGCGCCCACGCATCGGGCAGCGCGGCATCCGATTCGCCGTCGGCATCGCCGAGGTCGACGATCGACGGGATCCCGGGATGCTGCGCCACGGCGCCCAGCACGAGGGCCGGCCGTGCGGCCCCCTCCGCGGCGGTGCGCTGGGCGGGGCGGAGCCGCACGTCGATCGGCTGCGGCGTCGCCCCGGCCTTCCACACCGCGGCGGTCGCGACCACGAAGTCGCGGTCGTTGGGCAGCACGATCGTGACGAGGTCGTCGCGGACGACCCCGCGCTCGAGCAGCACCCGCGCGAGCCGGTTCGATGCCCGGTCGAGCTCGGCGGAGGTCAGTGACCCGCGCGCGTCCTCGACCACGATCCGATCCGGGTCGGCCGAGGCCTGCTCAGCGAGGATCGTCGAGAACGACCGGCGCACCGCCGTCTCCTCCCCGCTCCTGCACGATCTCGTAGAACCGCTCATGGCGGGCGGCCGCGGCATCCCACGTATAAGAGGAGGCGAGCGCACGTCCGCGATCCGCCGGCACGGGATGCTGCGCCGACACTGCCGCGGCCAGGGCGTCGGCGATCGCCGGCACGTCGCCGGCATAGGCGACCGCGGGGCCGAACACCTCGCGCAGCACCGGCAGGTCGCGGGCGACGACGGGCGTGCCGGCGGCGAGCGCCTCCATCGCCGCGAGGCCGAACCCCTCCTTCGTCGACACGAACCCGAGGGCGTCGGCGGCCGCGACGAGCGACGGCACGTCGTCGTGCGGAACCGGCCCGAGCACGATCGGCGTGATGCCGAGCGCCGCCGCGCGCGCGTCGAACGCCGCGCGATAGTCGCGGTAGTCGAACAGGGTCTCGCCGCCGCCGAACACGAGCGCGACATCGGGATGCCGGTGCCGCAGCATCGCGTACGCCTCGAGCAGGTCGATGCTGCCCTTGCGGGGCTCGATGCCGCCGAGGGCGAGCACGTAGCGCCCGAACCGGTCGCGCCACCCGGCACGCGCGGCCGCGGCATCCGGACCGGTCGCGGCGGCGAAGCGCGCGGCATCCACGCCGTTCGGGATCACCGTGGGGCGCACCCCGAACGCGGCGGCGACCTCGGCCGCGACCGCGTGCGAGACCGCGAGCCGCGCGACGGGCTCGACGATCGCGCGGTCGTGGCACTCGATGAGGCGCGGGGTCGTGAACGCGTCGAGATGGTGGATCGTACGGATGCCGCGACCCACCGCGTTGGCCGAGATGCAGTCCTGTGCGTGCACGATGCCACCGGCATCCGCGTCGAACGCGTCGCGCATGACGGCGATCGAGCGTTCGATGCGGGCGCCGACGTCCTCGCCCTCGCGCGGCTCGAACGGCACGACGCGCACCGTCACCGCGGGATCGACGGGGCGGAAGAACGCGTCGTCGCCGCCGCGGCCGAGCGTCCACACCGTGACGTCGTGGCCGCGGGCGGCGAGCGCCTCCGACAGGGCGAGCGTGTGCACGACGCCGCCGCGCGGCTTGGTCGAGTAGGTGACCTGCGAGATGCGCACGGGGTCAGGCCGGCTGCGGCGGCGCGTAGGCGCCCTCGACGCGCTGCGCGAGGTGGTCGAGCGACCGACGTGCGCGGGCGACGTCGCCCGAGACGTCGGCCGTCGCGACGGCGAGCCCGCCCTTGGCCCACGTCTTGGCGAGGATCTCGCCCGCCGGGTCGACCACCTTCGCCTGCCCGAGGAAGCGCAGCCCCCCGAGCACCCCGGTCTGGTTCGACGACACCAGGAACAGCTGGTTCTCGGCGGCGCGCGCGCAGTCGTACAGGTCGAACAGGTGCGCCTGCCGGTCGTTGCGCATGCGGTCGGACCGGTCGGTGACGCTCGCCGGCCACGCGTTGAGGCACGCGATGATCTCCGCGCCGCCCAGCGCGAGCGCCCGCGACGCCTCGGGGAAGGTCTTGTCGAAGTCGATCAGCATCCCGAGCCGCCCCACGGGGGTGTCGAACGCCGCGAACCGGTCGCCGGCGCGGTAGGCCTCTGACTCGCCGAGCGGCAGGTGGACCTTGCGATGGATGCCGAGGATCTCGCCCCCGCTGACGCATACCGCCGTGTTGTACCGCGCCTCCGCGCCGTCGTCGCGGACCCGCTCGGCGAAGCCGAAGCACACCACCATGTCTCCGGCGAGGTCCGCCACCGCCTTCACCTCGGGCCCGTCGAGGTCGACGGCGGGCGGGAGCCCGTCGTCGCTGTCGGCGGGATGGTAGAGGTCGTGCAGGTAGCCGCCGAGGGTCGCGTCGGGCAGCACGAGCAGGTCGACGCCCCGCTCCCGGGCCTGGTCGAGGATGCCGGGCAGCTTCGCGAGCGTGCGCTCGACGTCGCGACCGAAGTGCGCGGCGACTCCCGCCATCGTCAGCTCTGCCATGCGTCCAAGAGTAGGGCGGGCTCAGCTCGCCAGGCGGGAGGCCGTGTCGGCACGGAGCGCGGCCATCGCCTCGCCCGCGACGTGCTCGGCGTCGGCGGCGACCGCGAGGAACCGGCCCGACCCCCACGTGTGCAGCCACGGCAGGCCGAGGAAGAGGAATCCCGGCACGGGAGAGACGCCACGCGTGTGGGCCGGCATCCCCTCGTCGTCGAACGCGTCCGGCGGCGCCCACGACCAGTCCGCCCGGAACCCGATCGACCATACGATCGCCGCGATGTCGTCGAAGTCGACGTGCGCGGGCTCGCGCTCGGGCGTCCACACCGGGGTGTAGCGCTCCTCGACGGGGGCGTGGATCCCCTCCCGCTCGATGTAGCGGTCGATGTCGTTCTTGATCGACTCGGCCACCGAGTCGGCGTAGTCGAGGTCGGCGGTGAGCGACGGTGCGAACGCGATGCCCGCGGCATCCGTCCCCGTCGCCCTCCCGTAGAGCTGCATGCCCTCGGTGGCGAACCGGCGCAGGTCGATGTCGCGGCCACCGTCGCGTCCGGTGACGTAGTGGTTGGTCGACTCGCGCTTGGCCAGGCCCCGGGTCGCGACCGAGATGTCGTACACGCCCATCTCGGCCAGCCACGTCATACAGTCCTTGCCGCGGTAGAAGCGGGCGACCCGCGGGGCGCGACCGAGCGCGAGGTGCACGCGGCGTCCCTCGAGGTGGAGGTCCTCGGCGATCTGCGTGCCCGACTGCCCGGTGCCGACGACGAGCACGTCGCCCGGGGGCAGCTGCGCCGCGTTTCGGTACTCGTGCGAGTGCACCTGGGCGATGCGATCCGGGATGCCGGCGGCCCAGGCCGGCGTGACGGGCACGTGATAGCCGCCCACCGCGGCGATCACGGCGTCGGCGGTCACGGTGCCGGCCGACGTCTCCACGACAAAGCCTCCTCCCTCGCGCTCGGCAACGCGCTCCACGCTCACGCCCTCGGCGACGGGCGCGTCGAACGCGTCGGCGAACCGGCGCACCCACGCGTACACCTCGTCGCGCTTCATGAAGCCGTCGGGGTCGGGCCCGTCGTAGGTGAACCCCGGGAGCCGGCACTGCCAGTTGGGGGTGACGAGGGTGAAGGCGTCCCACCGTCCGTCGCGCCACTCGTGCGCGACGGTGTCGCGCTCGAGCACGATGTGGTGGATGCCGCGGTCGACGAGGTGGCGGCTGGCCGAGAGCCCCGCCTGCCCGCCGCCCACGATGACGACCTCGTAGTGCGACTCCGGCTCGAGCGCGACGCGGATCATGCGCGCGCCTCCTCGATCGGGCGCGCCGCCGCGGGCAGGGGCGGCTCCATACGGAGCACCTCGACGACACCGGCGGGCGCGGCATCCGCGAGGCGGGCGATCTCCTCCTCCGATGCCATCGCCGAGGTGCACGCGAAGCCGAACTTCGCCTGCACGCGCGCGCTCGCCTCGCCGAGGGCGGCGCTCGTGCGCGCCACGAACTCGTCGACCGGGTACGTGCCGCCCACGGCGAGGTGGTCGTGCATCACGAGGCTCGGCGAGTAGTGCGACGTCTCGGCGCCGTCGGGCCAGCGCACCGCGAAGCGCATCTCAGGCATCGACCAGCACCTCCCGGGTGACGAGATCGGCCGCGTACGCGTCGGGACGGCGGTCGCGCAGGTGGAACATGCCGCCGCGCATCGCGCGGAACGACTCGTCCACGTCGATCTCGGCGATCGCGAGACCCGCGTCGAGCAGGGTCGTCGCCAGCACGTTGCCGCCCGGGTCGACGACCTTGGCGTTGGCGACGTAGCGCAGCGACCCGAACGTGCCCGACTGGTTCGACGCGATCCAGAACACCTGGTTGTCGAGCGCGCGGGCCGTGTCGAACAGGTTGTGCCGATAGGTCCAGCGGTCCTCCTGCAGGTTCTCGGCGGTCGCGGTGCGCGCGGCCGGCCACGCCGACAGGCTCACGATGATCTCGGCGCCGTCGAGGGCGAGCGAGCGCGCCGCCTCCGGGAAGGCCTTGTCGTAGCAGATCTGCAGTCCGATGCGCCCGACCGGGGTGTCGAACGCGCGGTACTCCGCTCCTGCCGCGTACGACATGTTCTCGCCGAGGGGCTGGTGCACCTTGCGGTACGAGCCGTAGATCGTCGTGCCGTCGAGGCATGCGGCGGCGTTGTAACGGGTCTCGCCGTCGTCGTCGAGTTCGCAGAACCCGATGCACACGACCAAGTCGCCGGCGATCTCCTGCACGCGCTTGAGCTCGGGCCCGTCGAGGTGGACCGCCGGGGGCAGCGAGCGCTGCGTCGTACGCACCGTGTCGCCGTGGTTTCCCAGCGACGACAGGTAGCCGCCGATCGCTGCCTCGGGGAACACCAGCAGCTGCACGCCGGCCTCGCGCGCCTGGGCGACGATGTCGGCGATGAGGGCGTAGTTCTCGTCGAGGTCGCGCGTGAAGTTCGCGGCGACCGCGGCGACGGTGACCGTCATCGGGGGCTCCTAGAGGTTGTAGGTGGAGTTGATGATCGCGCCCTTGCGCGCGTAGTGGATGAGCGCGTCCTGCACGTCGAGCGGGTGCGCGGGGATGACGCCCTCGATGAGGTCCTCCTCGCGCAGGCCGTGCAGCGCCATGCCGAAGCGGCAGGCGAAGACGGTGCCGCCTTCCTTGATGAACGTTTCGAGCGACCCGTTCATGTTGAGCTCGCCGGGGAAGCCGGCGTCGCCGGTCGTGGGGAAGCCGCGCGTGGCCATGCACGCGAGGGTGCCGGGGCCGTAGAAGTACATCGCCGACTCGAAGCCCTTCCGCAGGGCCCGGGTCGCCTGCAGGATCGCGACGAAGCTCACCGACGACTCGTGCGGGATGCCGTGCACGAGCGTGAAGTACGACTCGCCGTTCTCGGCCTGGTAGTCGGGGAAGATCTTCGTCGACCCGTACAGGTTGCTGCCCTTGGGCAGCGAGGGGTGCGGGATCTCGCCGAGGGACTTCTCGATGTTCGCCTGGATCTGGGCGTCGATGTCGTCGGTCATAGTGGGGCTCCTGTCGTTCGGTGGTGGGGTCATTCGGAGAGGGAAGGAGTGAGGGAGGATGCTGCGCCCAGTCCGGTCGCGGAGGGACCCGCGGCATCCGTCTCCACGCCGTCCGGCCAGCGCAGGCGCACGCCGGGTGCGGCCTCGAGCCGTCCGATCGCCGCGGTGGCGGCGGGGGCGGATGACATGCGCCCCCGGCCCGGGGCATCGGCGGTGAGCATGGCGAAGCCGGGGAAGCACGTGAGCCAGTCGCCGAACGCGACGCCGTCCGGAGCGGGGATCGCGTCGACGTCGATCGTGGCGCCGACGCCCGACGCCTCGGCGAGCATCGCGGCGGTGCCGACGATGCCGGCCATGCTGACGTCCTTCGCCGCGGCGGGTCGGGCCTCGCCGACGCTGCGCGCGAGGGCGCGCAGCTCGGCGCCCGCCGCCGTCGAGGTGGAGTCCCACTGGCGCCCCTCGAACCCGCGACGCCAGCCGCCGCGCAGGTCGGCCGTGAGCGACAGGTCGTGGCCGACCCGGCCCCCTCCGCCGGGAACGGGATGCCGCGTCCGGCCGAGGGCGGTGACGCTCAGCGACGGCGCGGTGCCCAGCTGGGTGTGACCGCCGAGCACAGGAACATCCCACGCGACGGCCGCGCTGCGCAAGCCGTTGAGGATGCGGCGCGCGAACGACGCCGTGGGCGCGGCGACGGCGTTCATGAGCCCGGCGGGCGCAGCGCCCATCGCCGTGAGGTCGTTGACGTTGACGAGCACGCCGCACCACCCCGCCCACTCGGGGTCGCGGGTGAGGAGGGCGGGAAGGATCGCGTCGCACGCGACCACGAGGTCGCTGCCGGGCACGGGGGCGCCGTCGTCGCCGACGTATCCGGCGCCGCCGAGGGAGGCCGCGGCATCCCCTCGGAACATCCCCACCACGTCGTCGAGCGGCCCCTTCGTCGCGGCGAGCAGCTGTGCGATGCGGTCGATCGGCCAGCGCATGCGCGTATGCGGCACGCCCGCGACATCCTGCGATCCCCACGCCGTCCAGCCGAGCCGCTCGAACAGGGCGACGTTCGCGTTCTGCACCGTGGCCTCGAAGCGCAGCACGCCCGCGGCGAGCGCCGTGCGACACGCTTCGCGCACGAGTGCCGGGCCGATGCCGCCGGCGTGACGGGCGGTGGATGCCACGACCAGGCGGCCGCCGGTCCACCAGCCGATGTCGCGGCCCTCGGTGGCCGGCGCGAGCCGCACACCGCCCAGCACCTCTCCGTCGTCGGTGCGGGCGACGAGCACGACGGTGCGCGGGTCGTCGTCGATCCGGTCGGCGTCGTCTCCGGAGAAGAGCCCCTGCTCGGCGACGAAGACGTCGCGGCGGATGCTCCGGTACGCCGCGAGCTGCGCGGCATCGGCCCGTTCGATCGTCCACCCGCGGGTGGCGTTCGCCGGGGTTCCGGTGAGCACCGACACGTCGAGCATGGCGATCACGCCCCCGCGGTCTTGAGCACGCCGCACGCGCCGCAGGCGGCGCATCCGGCCTTCTGGTCCTCGCCGCGCATGCCCGCGGCGGTGAGGAGGGCGGCGACCCGGGACGTGACGTCATGGAGGAGCGACGCGTCGGGCGAGGGCACGTGGTCGACGTCGGTGGCGAGCGTGCCCTGCAGCGGGCGGAACGGCACGACGAACGGATACACGCCCATGTCGATGAGCTCCTGCGCCCCCGCGACGAACTCGTCGGGATCCTCGCCGAGACCCACGAGCAGGTAGGTCGACACCTGGTTGTAGCCGAAGACGCGCACCGCCTCGCGCCACGCGGCACGGTATTCGTCCATCGACACGGTCGACTTCCCCGGCATCCAGCGTCGGCGCACGTCGTCGTCCATCGACTCGACGTGGATGCCGATCGAGCGGGCGCCCGCCTCGTACAGGTCGGTGATCGCGCGCAGGTCCGCGGGCGGCTCGCACTGCACCTGGATCTCGAGGTCGGGCACCGCCTCCTTCACGGCGCGCACGCAGCGGGCGAGGTGCTTGGCGCCGCGGTCCCAGCCGTTGGAGGTGCCGGTGGTCATCACCATCTGCGACACCCCGTCGAGCCGCCGGGCGGCCTCGGCGACCTCGGCGAGCATCGTGGGGGTCTTCACCGCGATCGTCGCTCCGGAGGCGAGGGATGCCTCGATCGCGCAGAACCGGCATCGCTCGCTCTCGTCGTACCGCACGCATGTCTGCACCACGGTCGTCGCGAGCACGTTCCGCCCGTGCAGCTTCGCGATCTTGTCGTACGCGACGCCTTCCGCGGTGACGAGGTCGTAGAACCGCGGACGGCGGACGGGCGCGACATCCATCCCCAGGTCCGCACCTCCGAGCGTCAGTCGCCCGTCGCGCACGACGTAGGGGCTGTCGGGGTTGAGCGGGATCGCCGCGTTGAGCCCGCCGACGACGAAGTGGCCGTCGTCGGATGGTCCCGCACCGCCCGTGCGGCGGACCGGAGCCTCGCTGCGCACGCCCAGAAGTGCGATGTTCACTCGGGTCGAAACCGTGTCTGCCGCCATGGGTCCAGTACAACCCCGGAGTCGTTTCCGGCTGGTCACCACCGGACTACGAGACTGTTTCGGCGCGAGAAGAGTGTGTTACCGGGATGCCGCGCGGAGGGCCGTGTGCGGCGGTTCTCGGATTCGGCCCGGTCACCCCCCGCGGCTCGCGCGATACCGGGACCGCCCGGCGACGATCGTCTCCACGACGCGCGCGGCCAGCAGAGAGGGCGGCCCCTCCGCGAACGGATCCGTGTCGAGCACCACGACGTCGGCCGCGAACCCGGGTGCGATGCGCCCCCGCCACCCGCCGTCACCGACCGACGCGGCAGCGTCGCGGGTGGCGTGGCCGAGCGCATGATCCAGCGGCAGGGCGAAGTGGGGATGCACGGCGGGGACGGACGGGTCGAGCGCCGAGGCACGGGTGGTGGCGACGTACATGTTCGCGAGGGCCTCGTACGGGGCGGTCGGAGCGTCGGTCGAGAAGGCCAGCAGCGCGCCGGCGTCCTCGTACTCGTGCCACGGGAAGGCGCGGTCCACGCGATGGTCGCCGAGCATCTCCGCCCAGTTCGCGAAGATGGCCGGGTCGGAGTGCACCGGCTGCATGGAGGCGGTCACCCCGAGCCGGGCCATCCGCTCGGCCGTTCCCGGCGCCGTGTACTCGAGGTGCTCGAGGCGGTGGAGGCGCGGGCGGTCCCCGTTCACGAGGTGAGCGTGTTCGATCGCGTCCAGGGCGGTGTCGCTCGCGAGATCCCCGATCGCGTGCAGGGCGATCTGCAGGCCGGCCGCGTCGGCCGCGGCGACGACGGGCTGGAGCTGCGCCGGCGGCCAGATGAGCTCGGCGTTCGACCCGTTCGCGTAGGGGTGGCGCATCGCGGCGGTGCACGCGTCGATGACCCCGTCGAGGATCAGCTTGATGCCCACCACGCGCAGCCACGGTGCGGAGGTCCGCGCCGACAGCTCGGCGGCGCGGGCGACCTGAGCGAGGTTCTGCTCGTCGTCGCCGGTGTTGTGGACGAGCCAGTGCGCGGCGACGCGGATCGGCAGCTCGCCGCCGTGGCGCTCCTGCGCCCGTTCGAGCGCGGCCCGGCCGAACTCGTCGAACGCCATGTCGACCGCTCCGGTGACCCCCGCGGTCAGGTACGCCGCGAGAATCCGCTCGACGTCCGCGTCGCGGTCGGCGTCCGTGGTCGACGCGTCCCGGTGCGCCCAGGCGTGCTGCACGGCCGCGGTCTCGTAGAGCATGCCGGTCGGCTCCCCCTCGTCGTCCCGTGCGATGGATCCGCCGAGCGGGTCGGGGGTGTCGCGGGTGATGCCGAGCTCGGCCAGTGCCGCGCTGTTCACCCAGCACGAGTGGTAGTCGTTGGCGTCGAGGTAGACCGGGATGTCGGCGACCGCGGCGTCGATGTCCGACCTGGTCGGTCGGCCGCCGGCGATGGAATCGAAGAGCCACCCGCGACCCCACAGCGCTCGCGCCTCCGGCGCAGCCGCCCGCGCGGCGCGCAGGCGCTCCTGGATCTCGGTCATGCTGCGCGCATCGGTGAGCGGCACCTGGGCGAGCGCCGCTCCCGCCATGAGCAGGTGGGTGTGCGCGTCGGTGAAGCCGGGCAGCACCAGTCGCCCGCCGAGATCCACGACCCGGTCGGCGGCGGGCGCGGCGGCGGACGGCCCGACGAACGTGATCGTGTCGTCGTCCACCGCGAACGCGTCCGCCCACGGGGATGCCGGGTCCGCCGTGAACACGCGGGCGTTGCGGTACAGCGTGCTCACGGGCGGCCTCCCTTCGCGAGAGGGGTGCGCAACAGGAGCGCGTAGATGCCACCGGCGACCAGCATCCCCGTCGGGACCGACAGGTCGACGGCGCCGAGCGCCTGTGCGATCGGCCCCGCCCAGACGGTCGTCGACAGGCACAGCGCCGTGACGACTCCGCCGGCCGCGAGCGCGGTCAGACCCGGGATGCTCCACCCGGCGCTGTACCAGAACCGGCCGCCGCGGCGGGTGTCGAACAGGTCCGCGCCGTCGTAGGCGCAGCGCCGGGCGACGACGTCGACGGCGAAGATGGCCATCGCGGGACTGGACACGATGACCAGGAACTGCAGCATGAGGTTGGCCGCCTCGAGGAGACTCGATGACAGCACCAGGTAGATCGTCAACGCGGTTCCCACGAGGCCCACGATGATGGCGGCGGGGATGCGGGAGAGCCGGAAGCCGATCGCCTGCAGCGCCATGCTCGAGGTGTACGCGGTCATCGCGTTGAGGGCGATCGTGTTGAGGATGACGCCGATCACGAGGATCGGGGCGAACCACGCCGGGAGGAGATCGAACAGGGCGACATCGATGCCGGCATCGAATGCGGCGGCGCCGAGGCCCGTCGCCATCAGCGCACCGACGGTCGTGAACACGATGAACGGCACGCCTCCGCCGAGCGCCGTCGCCGCGGCGATGTGCGCCGGCTTGGTCGAGCGCGGCAGGTAGCGGGCGATGTCGGGGCTGTTGATGAACGAGAGGGGCGTGGACGCCAGGATCGTGAAGCCGATGGTCATGGCCGACCAGGTGCCGAGCCCGTCCAGCGGAGCGGACGGGGTGTACTGCCAGTCGACCGTGGGGATCACGAACACCGCGACCACGACGAAGATGGCGAGGAGCACGGTCGCCATCACGGGGTAGATGCGCAGGATGAGCCCGTGACCGAAGATCGCCACGACGATCGTGATCGCCGAGACGACCACGGTGACGCCGATCGGCACCCAGATCGGATCGTCGAACCCGAGGCGGCGCAGCAGGTCGGCACCCATGAAGGCGGACGCGAGCCAGGTCAGCGACAGGAACACCGCCCCGATGAACCACCCGACGAACGCCACGAAGAGCTTGTTGCCGAGGATCCCGTACATCGCCCGGGTGATGACCGATCCGGATGTCCCCGCCGCCGGACCGCTCGCGGCGATCAGGCCGGGGAAGACCCAGAGCAGCGCTGCGGCGATGATGACGGCGACGGCCTGCCACAGCTCGAGCCCCAGCAGGATGAGCGTGGCGCCGACCGTGAGGTTCAGGATGCTCACACTCGGCGCCGCCCAGACGAAGAAGAGATCACGAGCGCGCCCGTGTCGTTCCCCCTCGTCGATCAGCTCGATTCCGCGCGTCTCGGGGCGGGTGGGGACGTCGACGTCCTCGTCGACGCGCGATGCAGGGTGGACCATGACGTTCCTCTCCGGCTGGGCTGCGATTTTATTGGTCACATGCCCAATGGACTGTTGGTCACACATTCAATAGGATGTCGGACATGGCGTCAAGAGGTGATTCGGGCAGGACACGCAAGCCGCCCGGAGAACGTCGCGAGGAGATCCTGTCGGCCGCCGCCGTGATCGCCATCGAACAGGGACTCGAACGGATCACCCTTCGCGCCGTCGCCGACCGGCTGGGCGTTCGCCCGGGACTCATCACGCACTACTTCCCCGCCGCCGAAGACCTCGTGGTCGAGGCCTTCGCCCGCGCCGCGATCGCCGAGCGCGAGCAGTTCTTCCCGTCGGACGGCTCACCCCTCGAGCGCATCGCGCACTTCGTCGGGCACGTCGAGGAGGGTCGGTCCCTGCCGCTCGCCCGCCTGTGGCTGAACGCACGCCACCTGTCCCGTTTCAGTCCCGCCCTCCAGCCCGTGCTGGAGGAGCAGGACGCCCTCGACCAGCAGCGGCTGGCGACGATGATCCGCGAGGGCGTGGCCTCGGGGGCCTTCGCCGATCTGGATGCCGACACCGCGAGCATCCGCATCCTCATCGCCGTCGACGGCGGCGGGTCGTACGTGAACAGCGTCGGCGACTACGGCAGTCCCGCGTACGCCCATTTCCTCGCGGATGCGACGGAGTGGATCCTCGGAATCCGCCCGGGCGCCCTGCGGACGCTCATCGACGCACGCGCAGGCTGACGCGCCCGGCCCCGCGGATCAGGCGTGTAGGTTCCCGGTCAAGGTGGCGGAGAACTCGGGGATTCCACGCTAATTGGCAGCAGTTTCGTCAGCAGGATTCCGCGCGAAATGGCAGATCCCTACATAAGAGTAGGAAGTCCACTTAGACTTGACGTCCGCCGCCGTCCGATCGCCCGCGCGATCATCCTCCCGTGCTGGGGATGAACGCGCGGTTCATGACTGGTATCCGAGCACCGTGGTCATGCCGGTCTCGGCGTGGTAGATGTTGTGGCAGTGCGCGACCCACTGGCCGGGGTTGTCGGCGTCGAAGTCGACTGTCAGGGTCTGGCCCGGGAGGATGATGGAGGTGTCCTTCCGGGGGCCGCCGTTCGCGTGCTGGTAGGTGTGGCCGTGCAGGTGGAACGGATGCCACATCTCGGTGTCATTGCGGATCCGCAACTGCACCCGCTCCCCCATACTGATCGCGTGCGCGTCCCGCAACGGGTCGTTCATGTCGAACCGGCGCCCATTGATCCCCCAGTCGTACGCCTCCATCCCCCCGGTCAGCGCGAGGTGCACGACCCGGTCGGGGGATGCCTGGTGCAGGGTGACGGAGGCGGTCGCGCTCAGTCCGGCAGCGGTGCCGACCCTGCCGGTGCCGAGCTCGGCGACGGGGACGTCGCTGGCCGGAGCCGTGCCAGCGGCGGTGCGAACGAGCGCGAACGCGCGATCCTGCTTGCCTTCCGCGTCGGCGACGACAGGGAACACCCCATCGTCCAGGGTGACCTGCAGGTCGTAGCGTTCGCCCATCCCGATCAGGACACTGTCGACCTCGACAGGATCCACCGGGAACCCGTCGGTGTGGGTGATCGTCAGGGTGTGGCCGCCGATCGCGAACCGGAACGCGGTGTCGCTGCCGGCGTTGATGACACGGATCCGCACCCGGGCACCAGGAGTGCCGGTGAATTGGGCGGGGTCGGCTTTGGGTTTGCCGTTGATGAGGTAGTGCGGGTAGTAGACGTCGCCGGCGTCGCCGCCGAGCAGGTCGGAGGTGGCGCCCATCAGCAGGTTCCCCATCCGCATGAACATGTCGCCCATCCCGCCCATGTCTCCCATGCCCTTCGAGAGGTCGGTGAGGACCTGGTCCGGGGTGGCGGTGACGCCGTCGAGCCAGTCGTCGAGGATCAGCACCCATTCGTCGTCCCACGTCACCTTCTCGTCCGGGTCGTCGATGATGAGCGCACCGTAGAGGCCGTGGTCCAGTTGCGGGCCGACGTGGGGGTGGAACCAGTAGGTGCCCGGATGCGGGGTGACGAACTCGTATGCGAACTGTCCGCCCGGGGCGATGGGGGCTTGGGTTACCGGAGGGACCCCATCCATGTCGTTGCGGAGGGCGAGTCCGTGCCAGTGCACGGAGGTGTCCGCGTCGAGCTGGTTGCGGACGGTCGCTTTCAGCGTGTCGCCTGCGGTGAGCCGGATTACGGGGGCGGGGATACCTCCGAACGCCCAGGTGGCGGCGGAGGTACCGGCCAGGTCGAGCGTGGTGGGGGCGGCGGTGAGGTCGACGGTGGTGACTCGGCCGGTGCCGCCGCGGTTCTTCTCCGTGCCGGACACCGCTGCGCCGGTGGGTGTCACCCATTGCGGCGCGGGGGTGCAGGAGGCGAGCACGGCTGCCGCGACGGCGCCCAGTCCGAGTCCGAGCACACCTCGTCGGGTCAGCAGCATCGGGGAGGACGGTGTGGGAGAGAGCGGACGGTCAGGCATGTTCGGGCTCCTTCTGCATGGTCGTCGCAGCGGGCGCCTGGGCGGGCAGGCGGAGCCGCTTGAGGAGGAGGGCGTTGACGGCGACGATCACGGAGGAACCGGACATCGACAGGGCGGCGATCTCCGGGGACAGCATGATCCCGAACGCCGGGTAGAACACGCCGGCGGCGATGGGGAGGGCGGCGGCGTTGTATCCGATGGCCCAGCCCAGGTTCTGCCGCATCTTTCGCAGTGTGCCCTTGCCGATCTTGAGTGCGATCGCAACATCGAGCGGGTCCGAGCGCATCAGGACCACGTCGGCGGTCTCGATGGCGACGTCGGTGCCGGCGCCGATCGCGATGCCGAGGTCGGCCTGGGCGAGGGCGGGTGCGTCGTTGACGCCGTCGCCGACCATCGCGACCTTCTTGCCCGTCTTCTGCAGCTCGGCGACCTTCGCGGACTTGTCCTCGGGGAGCACATCCGCGATCACGGTGTCGATGCCGAGGAGAGCGGCGATCCGGTCGGCGGTGGGCTTGTTGTCCCCGGTGAGCATTGCGACCTCGACGCCCTGCTCGTGGAGAGCGTCGATCGCGGTCTTCGCGGTGTCCCGGGGTGCGTCGGCGAGACCGATGATCCCGGCGACTTGCCCGTCCACGGCGAACAGGATCGCGGTGCGGCCGGACCCAGCCAGGTCCTGCTGAGCGGCCTGCACCCCGCTGATGTCGATCCCCTCCCCGGTGAGAAGGCGCGGGTTGCCGAGGACGACCTGTCGACCGTCGACGGTGGCGATCGCGCCCTGCCCGGTGACGTTTCGGAACGCGGTCGCGGTGCGACGGGGGATGTCGCGGGCGTCGGCGTAATTCACGATCGCTTTCGCCAGAGGATGCTCGGATTCCCGCTCCAACGCGACCGCGAGGGAGAGAGTCTCGAGGTCGTCGCCGCCGACGGGGATGTAGTCGGTGACCTCCGGCTCCCCCTTGGTGAGGGTGCCGGTCTTGTCAAACACGACCGTGTCGATGCGGGCGGCGGTTTCGATCCCGGATGCGTTCTTGAACAACACGCCCCGTTTCGCGCCGAGCCCGGTGCCGACCATGATCGCGGTCGGCGTCGCCAATCCGAGGGCGTCGGGGCAGGTGATGACGACGACGGTGATGGCGAACAGGATCGCCATCGGGATTGCAGCGCCGGCGAGCAGCCACACCAGGAAGGTGAGGGTGCCGCCGATCAGGGCGACCAGGACCAGCCAGAACGCTGCCCGGTCGGCGAGGCGCTGCCCGGGGGCTTTGGAGTTCTGCGCCTCTTGCACGAGCTTCACGATCTGCGCCAACGCCGTGTCCGAGCCGACTTTGGTGGCTGTGACGCGGAGGGTGCCGACGGTGTTCACGGTCGCTCCGATCACCTCCGACCCGGGCGCTTTGTCCACCGGCATGGACTCGCCGGTGACCATCGACTCGTCCACCTCGGACTCTCCGGATTCCACGACACCGTCGGTGGGGATCTTGGCCCCCGGCCGCACCAGCATCAGATCCCCCGGGACGACCTCGCTGGTGGGGATCTCGACCTCCTGCCCGTCACGGATCACGACCGCCTGCGAGGGTGCGAGCTCCAGGAGGGTGCGGATGGCGTCGTTCGCGCCGCCGCGGGCGCGCATCTCCACCCAATGCCCCAGCAGCACGAAGGTGGCAAGCACCGTGGCGGCTTCGTAGAACACTTCACCGCCGCCGGTGAGGGTGACCGCGAGGGAGTACAGCCAGCCGGCGCCGACACCGACTGCGACGAGCACCATCATGTCGAGGGTCTTCGCGCGCAGCGCCCGGTAGGCGCCGTCGAAGAAGATCCACGCCGAGTAGAAGATCACCGGCAGCGACAGGATCAGCATGAACACGTCATCGCGCAGCCCGAACGGTGCCGGCACCTCGAATCCGATCACCTCCCGCCCGATCGGAGACCACAGGGTGATCGGGATCGACAGGATCAGCGCGACCAGGAACCGGTTGCGCATGTCGCGGATCATCGCGTCCATCGACATCCCGCCGTGATGCCCACCGTGGCCCATCATCTCCTGCGCACTGTGACCCGACGCTGCACCATGATCGTGCCCACCCGCGGCCGCGGTGTGACCGGCGTGCTCGACGTGGTGACCGGCATGCTCACCGTCATCCGCCGTCGCCGACGGGGCGTGCGTGTGGTCGTGGCCAGCGGCGTGGTCGTGGACGGGGTCGTCGTGATAGCCCGCAGGACCCTTATGGCCCGCGTGGCTGGCGTGACCCGTGGCATCCGTGTGGCCCTCGTGCGCGTCGTGACTCGCGTGCGGTTCTTGTGCGCCCTCAGCTGCGGGGCCGTGGTGGGCGCTGTGGTCGTGCGCACCCTCGTCGTGCGGGTCGTGCGCGGGGTCGCAGATATGGTCGGGGACGGACTGGCCGGCGCAGTGATACCCGCAGTCGATGACCCATTGCTGGAGGTGGGCGACCGAGGTGGTCTCGGGGTCGTAGGTGACGGTCGCGGTCTGTGAGACCGGGTTCGCGTCCACGGCGATCACTCCGGGTTGTCGGCTCAGGTGGGCTTCGGTGACGTTCTTGGAGGTCGCGCGGATCATGCCGCTGACCTGCAGGGTCACGGTTCTGGTGTCGCTCATTTCGGTTCCTTCCCGAGGGTGGGGTCGGTGGTGTCGGGGTGGGGCCATTGCCAGTCGGCGACGGCGGGGATGTCGGTGCCGTGCTCGCGGGTGTGGGCGCGGGCGTGCAGGCGGGCGTCCTGCAGCTCCTGCCGCAGGCCGGCGTGGCGGGCGGCGAGGCCCGGGACGTGGTCGAGGACGTCGATCGCGAGCCGGTACCGGTCGAGGTCGTTGAGCATGACCATGTCGAACGGGGTCGTGGTGGTGCCGCGCTCCTGGAAGCCGTGCACGTGCAGGTTCTGGTGCCCGGCGCGCTTGTAGGTGAGTCGGTGGATCAGCCACGGGTAGCCGTGGTAGGCGAAGATCACCGGCTTGTCGGGAGTGAAGATCGCATCGAACTCCCGGTCCGGGAGACCGTGCGGGTGCTGGTCCTCGGATTGCAGCCGGGTCAGGTCGACCACGTTCACCACCCGCACTCTCAGGTCGGGGATGTGCTCGCGCAGCAGCGCCGCCGCGGCGAGGGTCTCGAGGGTGGGGACGTCGCCGGCGGCGGCGAGCACCACATCCGGCTCGGTGCCTTCGGTTTCGGTGCCCGCCCACGGCAGGATCCCGAGCCCGCGGGTGCAGTGCTCGATCGCCTCGTCCATCGTCAGCCACTGCGGGGCGGGCTGCTTCCCGGCGACGACGACGTTGATGTACCCGGCCGAGCGCAGGCAGTGGTCGTAGGTGGACAGCAGCGTGTTCGCGTCGAACGGCAGGTAGACGCGGACGATGTCGGGGCTCTTGTTCAGGGCGAGGTCGATGAACCCGGGGTCCTGGTGAGAGAACCCGTTGTGGTCCTGCCGCCAGACGTGGCTGGAGAGCAGGTAGTTGAAGCTCGGGATCGGGTCCCGCCACGACACCTCCCGGGCCGCTTCGAGCCATTTGGCGTGCTGGTTGAACATCGAGTCGACGATGTGGGTGAACGCCTCGTAGCAGTTGAACAGCCCATGCCGGCCGGTAAGGACGTAGCCCTCGAGCCAGCCCTGGCACTGGTGCTCGCTGAGCACCTCCATCACCCGCCCAGTCGGGGCCAGGTGCTCGTCGACGGGCTCCACGGCCGCGTTCCACTGCTTGCCGGTGGCCTGGTAGACGGGTGGGGCGAGCCGGTTGGAGGCGGTCTCGTCCGGGCCGAAGATGCGGAAGTTGTCCGGGTTGTCCCGGATCACCCCCGCCAGCCACTCGCCCAGCACGCGGGTCGCTTCCCCGGTTCCCGCACCCCGCTCGGCCGGGTCGACCGGCTGCGCGTGCTTGTGGAAGTCCGGGAGCCGCAGCGGGACGGTGAGTTGTCCGCCGTTGCCGGCCGGGTTCGCGCTCATCCGCCGATCCCCGTCCGGGGCGATCGCGACCGTGGCCGGGCGGGGGGCGCCGGTCACGTCGAACAGCTCGTGCGGGCGGTAGGACGCCAGCCAGTCCTCGAGGATCCGCAGGTGCTCGGGATTGTCGCGGACCTCGGCGAGCGGCACCTGGTGTGCCCGCCAGGTGCCCTCCACCGGCAGACCGTCGATGATCTTCGGGCAGGTCCACCCCTTCGGGCTGCGCAGCACGATCGCCGGCCACGCCGGCCGCCCCTCCAGCGTCCCGGCCGCCGCGGCGGCCTTGATGTCCGCGATCTCATCCAGCACCGCATCCAGGACCGCCGCGAACGTCGCGTGGGACTCCTGCGGGGTCTCGCCATCGAAGCCGACCGTGACGACGTGGGGGTGATGGCCGTAGCCGCGCAGCAGCGCGACCAGCTCTTCCTCGGGGATGCGGGACAGCACGGTCGGGTTGGCGATCTTGTACCCGTTCAGATGCAGGATCGGCAGCACCACCCCGTCATGGGCGGGGTTGAGGAACTTGTTGCCGTGCCACGCGGTCGCCAGCGGCCCGGTCTCCGCCTCCCCGTCACCGATCACGCAGGCGACCAGCAGGTCGGGGTTGTCGAACGCGGCCCCGTAGGCGTGCACGAGGGAGTAGCCCAGCTCCCCGCCCTCGTTGATCGACCCGGGCGTTTCCGGGGACGCGTGCGAGGGGATCCCGCCCGGGAAGGAGAACTGCCGGAACAGCGCCCGCAGCCCCTCTTCGGTGCGGTCGATGCCCGGGTAGCGTTCGGTGTAGGTGCCGTCGAGGTAGGCGTTGGCGACCATGCCGGGTCCGCCGTGCCCGGGCCCGGTCACGTACAGGGTGTTCAGGTCGCGGTCGCGGATGGCGCGGTTCAGGTGGGCGTAGAGGAAGTTCAGGCCCGGGGTGGTGCCCCAATGCCCCAGCAGCCGCGGCTTGATGTCGTCCCGGCTGAGGCGGTGGCGCAGCAGCGGGTTACCCTGCAGGTAGATCTGCCCGATGCTCAGATAGTTCGCCGCCCGCCACCACGCATCCACCGCCGCCAACTGCTCGGCGGTGGCATCAGTGGTGCGGTGCGCCCACGCGGGGGGTGCCGGTGTGGGGGTCATGGTCGGTCTCCTTCCGATCCGCGACCGCTCGGGTCGCGCCAGGTGCGAATGACGGTGGTCATGGTGTTGCCGCCGGGATGAGAACGGTGGCGGTGGTGTCGCGGATCCAGACCACGCCGCGGTCATCGACCAGGACGATCGCACCGTCCCCGGTGACCCCGAGGGCTTGGACGGTTCCCGTGGTGGTGCCGACGTTCTCCCAGCCGGTGCCGACTAGGCGTCGCAACGTCCCGTCGGTGTCCACTCCGACCACCCCACCGGTTGGGTCGGTCTCCACCAGGTACAGCACTGGCGCGTCCGGCGCCGGGGTGAAGGTGGCGCCACCGTCGGTGCTGTGCTGCAGCCCGTCCTGGGTGGCGGCGTACAGGGTGCCGTCGGTCGCGGCGGCCAGGTCGACGGCGGGCAGCTCGGCACCGTCCGCCCAACTCTGCCCGCCGTCGCTGCTGGTGCGCAGCAGCAGCCGGGAGGATCCGATCCCGTACAGGGTGCCGTCGCCGGTGACGGTGAGGACGTGGAAGTCCTCTTCCCCGGTGAACGCGACCGGTTCCCACGAGGCGCCGGCGTCGAGGCTGCGGATGATGCCGAGGTTGGGGGCGCCGAGCTCCGCCGGGGTGGACGGGCCGGGGTGCCCGGACGCGTAGAGGGTGTCACCGGTAGCGGTCAGTCCCATCGCGTCCAGGTCGATGCCACCGACCGGGCCGGTGACGGTGCCGTCCTCGCCCAGCGTGTACAGGCCGGTGTGGGTGCCCAGCAGCACGGTGCTGTCACCGGCGTCGACGATGCCGTGCACATGCCCGAACCCGGCCGCGGTGCCCGCGGGGGCATCGGGCTCCGCAGGGGTGGTGCTGCAGCCCGTGAGCAGCAGCGCGACGGTGACGGTGGCCGTGATCGCCAGTCTGCGGGTGGTGGGAGAGATCATGAACGGAGGTCCTTTCCGTGCGGGTACGCCGGATACCGGTGACCGCACAGGGGTCGAGGGTGGGGCCTCGGACGGGACCGGCATCGGGAGCGCGGGTCCCGTCCGAGGGGTACCGGGTCAGAGGCTGGCGAGGATGTCCTGCATCGTGGTGATCTCGGCGGTCTGCCCGTCGATGATCTGCTGCGCGAGGGCGGCCACGTCCGGGTTCTGTCCGTCGGTGAGCACCGACTGCGCCATCGTCACGGCGCCCTGGTGGTGAGCGATCATGCCGTTCAGGAACAGGCGGGTCGCCTCGACCCCGGTCGCGGCATCCAGAGCGGCCATGTCGTCCTCCGACATCATCCCGCCGCCCATGTCCATGCCGTCCATCCCGGACATGGAGTCGTCGTACGGGACGCCCCACTCCTCCAGCCAGCCCTTCATGGTCTGGATCTCCGGGTCCTGTGCGGCCTTGATCTGCTCGGCGAGGGAGACGACTCGCTCGTCGATGCCGTCTTTCGCGAGGATCTGATCGGCCATCTCGATGGCCTGCTGGTGGTGCGGGATCATCATGGTCACGAACATCTCGTCCGCGGCGTTGAACGCGGCGGCGGACTGGGAGGGGGCGGTGCTGGTCATCCCCCCGGGTCCGTGGTCCATGCCGGGCATGGTGCCGTCGGTGGGGGCGCAGCCGGCGAGCACGAGCACGGTGGCCAGGGCGCCGGCGGTCAGCGTGAGAGTACGAAAACGCATCAGGGGTGTCCTTGTCTATTCAGTCGGTGAGGGTCTGATTCAGTGCCCGGGAGGGCAGGGTGCAGCATCCCCGGCAAGGGTCGCCGGGGTTCAGGCGGAATCAGGTGCGACTGATGGACAGGACAAGCAGTGAAGGCGGGCGGGGATGCGGCAATCCGACCAGCAGAGTCCGGGTATGGGAGCGCGAGCGGGCTACGGCGTATGTGAGAAGGGCACGGGACGTCGGGGCGAGCAGGACGATCACCGCGGCCAGCAGCGCCAGCACGCACACCATCATCAGCATCGAGTGATCCGGCATCCCCGCAGGGCTGCCGCACCCGTCCTGGCAATGCCCTCCAGCGCCCTCCGCCGCAGCTGCGGTCATCGGCGTATCGTCGGCGGCGGCTGGTGCGGAGCCGACCTGGCTGTGCGTGCTCATCGCGCTGGTCTCTGATGCCAGGGCGGGCTGGTGGGAACCGGTCAGGACGTGCATGGACAGCAGCCCGGTGATGATCGCCAGGGCGATCGGAGCGGCCAGCAGGAGCCGTCGCACCCCGGGGGTCAGACGCGCGTGCGAGCGAATCACGTTCACGACCGACCTCCTTCCCGTCCAGGGTAGCGGTGCCTTGCCTCCGCGACACGGTCAGAACACCACGCACGGGAGCGGGTGCCCCCTACCACTCAGCATATACCCATCCGGGGTATCCAGGATGGGTATCGCTTCGGGGATGGCTACCCGCCCGGGGTATGCTGGGCGTGATCGAGGAAGGGGCGTCGACGGTGAACCAGGTGGTGGCGCGACGGCGGGCACTCGGGTCCCGGCGTGCCCTGTGGTTCTACCTGGCCGCGGTGACCGCGATCATCGCGGGGCTGCTTGCGATGCATTCGCTGAGTCTGGAAGAGGACCAGGCGGGCACTGTCGTGTCCGCCTCCGCAGTCGTTGCGGCCCCCGATGCCGCCGCTGATGTCCTGGTCAGCGGGGTGGTGACGCCCTCGTGCGATGAGACGGTCTGCGGGACGTCTCATGCTTTCGCTGCCGTGACGTGTCTGCTCGCGTTGCTGACCCTGCTCATCCTGGTGCTCCCGGCCCGGGACGGGTGGATGTCGCTGCTGGCGTGGCTGCGATCCCTCCCCGGCAGGTCGAGCTCGTTCACGTCCGGGTCGCCTCTTCTGCGGCCCTCCCTGATCGTGCTGTCGATCAGCCGCACCTGATCAGCACCCCGCCCGCGCCCGCCGCCTGAGCCGCCGCCGGCGCGTGATGTCGCCGACGGTCCACGATGTGCGGCCCGCAGGCGAGCGCGACCCGTCTGCGGCAGCGCCATGGGTGATCCGATCCCGGATTCTCGCCGTGCACTCCGGGCCGCGGCTCCCGGTTGGACCGTGTGACGGCGACCGTGCGCACCTTCATCGTCCCCCTCATCCAGGAAAGTCTTGTATGCCCGAACCCGCCCCCTCCACCCCGACTCCCGGTACCGGAACGCGCCGTGCGGCGAGAGCCGCCCTGTCTTCCCCACCCGTCCAGACGCGACGCGATCGACGCCGTCGGCCCACCCGTGCCGCCCGGACACCTCGACACGCGCCGCGCCGCACGCTCACCCGATCCCGGATGCTCGCCGGCGCGGTGATGCTCCCGGTCGCGTCGATCGCCGGACTGCCGTTGCTGATCCCGTTGACGCCGGAGCCGGTGTTCGCCGTCGAGGCGACCCGCACCCCGGTGCGCGCCCAGTCGTTCACCACCCCCGACACCGTCACCGGGACGGTGATGGTGCGCGGGGACTACACGGTGGCGGTGACCGCCCCCGTCGGGACCGAGTCGTACGCGCACACCGCGGACACATTCACCAACGACCCGGCATCGGCGGTGCAGTGGCCGTTCACCGTGGGAGTGCCGATCAGCAGCACGTTCGGGTACCGCACCCCGCCATGCCCGTCCTGCTCAAATTTCCATGCCGGACTGGACATGACCCCCGGGATCGGCACCCCGATCCAGGCGATCGCCGACGGGGTGGTCACCACCGCGACGGAGCAGGGCGGCGCGTACGGGGTGTACGTGGTGATCCGGCACGAGATCGACGGGCAGGTCGTGGAAAGCGCGTACGCGCACATGCGGGAAGGGTCCCTCGCCCTGACCCCGGGACAGACCGTGCGGGTGGGGCAGATGGTCGGCCGGGTCGGGGACAGTGGACGCAGCTTCGGCGCACACCTGCACTTCGAGATCCGCACCGGAGGCGAAGCGGTGGACCCGCTGGCGTGGCTTCCGGCGAGGGTGAGGCCCTGATGGACGCACTCCTCATTGTGGCTCCGGCGCTGATCCCGAGCCCGGGGATCAGCTTCGTTCAGGTCGGTCCGTTCCAGATCCGGTTCTACGCGCTGGCGATCCTGGCCGGGATCGTGCTGGCGGTGCTGATCACCGGCCGTCGGCTGCGGGCGGTCGGGCACCCGGCCGGGGTCGTGGTGGATGTGGCGATGTGGGCGGTGCCGTTCGGGATCCTCGGCGCCCGGATCTACCATGTGCTCACCCATCCCGGCGACTACTTCTTCCCTGGCGCGGACCTGTGGCGGGTGCTCTACATCTGGGAAGGCGGGATCGCAATCTTCGGTGCGATCCTGGGCGGGCTGGTCGGGATTGTGATCGGCACCCGTCGCGCCGGGATCCCGGTGCTGCTGTTCCTGGACGCGCTCGCGCCGGGGATGCTGGTCGCCCAGGCGGTGGGACGGCTGGGGAACTACTTCAACCAGGAGCTGTTCGGCCCGCCCACCACCTTACCGTGGGGGCTGCAGATCGACCCCTCAGCCCCCGCGATCCCGCCGGGGACCCCGGCGGGGACCCTGTTTCATCCGCTGTTCCTGTACGAGCTGCTGTGGAACCTGGCCGGTGCCGCCGTGATCGTGCTGCTCGAGCAGCACCGCCGCCGGCACGGCCGGATCACGCTGGGCGCCGGGCGGAGTCTGGGCGTGTACCTGCTGTGGTACGGGGCGGGGCGGGCGGTGCTGGAGTCCATCCGGCTGGATCCCACCGAGCTGCTCGCCGGCGGGCTGAAAGCGAACGTGCTCACCGCCCTGGTGGCCGCCGTACTGGGGGTCGGGCTGCTCGCCCACGCCTCCTGGCGCGCCCGCCGCCGCGCACCCGTCCGGGGGAGGGGGGATGCGCGTGTCGATCCGCAGTGAGCAGGCCCCGCAGCTGCCCGCCGATCACGTCGACCGGCCGGTGGAGGAGCGCACGAATCCGCGCCTGAGCGTGTCGGGGTGGGCGCGGTGGGCGTGGCGGCAGCTGACCAGCATGCGCACCGCCCTGGTGTTGTTGCTGCTGCTCGCGGTGGCCGCGATCCCCGGGTCGTTGGTCCCGCAACGCTCCTCCGACCCGAACGGGGTGATCCAGTTCGACAAGACCAACCCGGGCTGGATGTGGGCGGTGGACCTGCTGCAGCTGCACGACGTGTTCGGGTCGGTGTGGTTCTCCGCGATCTACCTGCTGTTGTTCGCGTCGCTGATCGGCTGCGTCATCCCCCGCATCCGCCACCACCTGACCGCGCTGCTCGCCCCGCCCCCGGCCACCCCCCGCAACCTGTCCCGCCTGCCCGCCCACACCCGCCGCGTCCTCCCCGACACGCCCCCCGGTGCGGTCTTGGACGCGGCCGAGAAGGCGCTGCGTCGGCAGCGGTACCGCACCCGCCGGGTCCGCGGCGACGACGGACGGGACTCGGTCGCAGCCGAGCGCGGCTACCTGCGGGAGACCGGGAACCTGCTGTTCCACGTGGCGCTGCTGGCGGTGCTGGTCGTGGTCGGCGTCGGCGGCGGGTTCCGGTTCACCGGGCAGCGGGTGCTGGTGGAGGGGCAGACGTTCGCGTCCACCCGGATCGCGTACGACTCGTTCACCGCCGGCCGGTTCATCACTGACACGCAGATCCCGGCGTTCTCCCTCACCCTGGACCGGTTCCGCGTCGACTACGTCCTGGACAACGTCAACGCGCTCGGCATGCCGAAGACGTTCGACGCGCAGGTCACGACCACCACTGGCGGCACCCGGCAGGCCTCCAGCATCCGGGTCAACGAGCCGCTGCCGGTGGCTGGCACCGACATCTATCTGCTCGGCAACGGGTACGCCCCCACCCTCACCGTCCGAAACCCGGCCGGGAAGATCGTGTTCCGTGACACGGTCCCGTTCCTGCCGCAGGACGCGAATTTGACCAGCTTGGGCATCGTGAAGGTTCCCGACGGGCTGGCCGAGCAGGTCGGCCTGGTCGGGATGCTGTACCCCACCCGCGCGACCACCGCCTCTGGGGCGTTCGCGTCCAGCTACCCGGACCTGCTGGACCCGGTCGTCACCTTCAACGTGTACGTCGGCGACCTGGGCCTGAACACCGGGGTCCCGGTGTCGGTGTACGCACTGGACACCAGCACCCTCACCCAGATCGCCGGGCGGGGCACCCCCACCCCCGCCCTGCAGTTGGTCCCCGGCACCCCGGTTCCGCTGCCGGACGAGCTGGGCACGATCGAGCTCGGCCCGATCCCCCGATTCGCGTCGCTGGAGATCGCCGCCGACCCTACCCAAACCCCCACTCTGATCGCCGCGGTCGTCGCGATGGCCGGGTTGGCCCTGTCCCTGTTCGTGCCCCGCCGCCGCCTTTGGGTCCGCGCAACCACCGGCCGGGACGGCGGCACGGTGCTTGAGGTCGCCGGGCTCGCCCGCGGCGACGACCCCCGCCTGCAACCCACCGTCGACACCCTCGCCACCCGCCTCACCCCTTCCCCCGCACCCCTTCGAGGAGGCTCTGATGACCCCGTTCCTTGACGCCCTGTCCCTGCTGCTGGTGTACTCGGCGATCGCGATCTACGCCGCCGCATTCGTCGCCTACACCCTTCACCTCGCCCGCCGCGCCAGCACCCCTGCCGTCCCGGTCACCGTCCGGGTGCCGGTCACCGCCGGCGCCACCAGCACCACCGACCCGGACCTGGCAGGCACACCCACCGCCCCCGCCCCCGACACCGCACCCGGTGCCGCCGCTGCCCCGGGGGGCGGACGGGGGGCGGGGAAGGCGGCGCGGGTCGGGTTCGTGTTGACCGTGCTGGGCTGGGTGTTCCATCTTGCCGGGGTGGTGCTGCGCGGGGTCGCCGCGGACCGGGTGCCGTGGGCGAACATGTTCGAGTTCTCCCTCACCGGCACCGCCCTGATCATCGCCACCTTCCTGGCCGTGTCGCTGCGGGTGCGGCTGGCGTACCTGGGCAGCGCCGTGCTCGGGCTGACCGTGCTGCTGCTCGGCGTCGCGACGGTCAGCTTCTACGTCCCCGTCGTCCCCCTGATGCCCGCCCTGCAGTCCGGGTGGCTGGTCATCCACGTGCTGGTCGCGCTGCTGGCGACCGCGTTCTTCGGGCTCGCGTTCCTCGTCTCCCTCACCTACCTGCTCACCACCCGCCGCCGCGGCCTCCCCTCCCGGCTCACCCGGCTGCGGGACAGTCTGCCCGGGCCGGAGGATCTGGACCGACTCGCATACCGGCTGACGATCGTCGGGTTCATCCTGTGGACCTTCACCCTGATCGCCGGGGCGATCTGGGCCGGCCGCGCCTGGGGCAGGTTCTGGGGGTGGGACGTGAAAGAGGTGTGGACGTTCATCATCTGGGTGCTCTACGCCGGATACCTGCACGCCACCGCCACCCGCGGCTGGGCCGGCACCCGCGCCGCCTGGCTGTGCATCGTCGGCTTCGCCGCCGTGCTGTTCAACTTCGGCGTCGTCAACGTCTTCTTCACCGGGCTGCACTCCTACTCCGGACTGTGACCCGCCCCCTGCGAAAGGACCGCTCATGACCCGCACCACCCCCCGCCCCGCCCCAGCTGAGGACCCGCAACGCGCCTGGCGGCGACACCGCCTGCTCGTCCGGGTCGGCCAGGCCCTGATGGCCGCCGGCGCGATCGTCGCGATCATCCACTGGCTCGCGCACCTGGAAGTGTTCGGCCCCGGCCAGCCCTCCGGCTGGCTCGACCTGGTCGCCGGGTACCCGACCGGGGCGCTGCTGCTGATCACCGGCGCCATCCTCGCCGGCCGCCGCCGCCCCACCAGCAAGAGCACGAACACCTGACCGACCGGAGTGATCCCGCATGCGCACCCCCACCACCCTGACACGCCCACCCCGCCGCGCCGTCACCGCCGCCGCGGTCGCCGTGTTCGGCGCGCTCGTCCTGCTTCTGGCCGGGTGCACCGCCCAGACGCCCGGCCTGTTGTCCTCCTCCCCGTCCCCGGGGTATCTGTCCGCGGACGAGACCGTGCGGGAGATCCCCGCCGACCAGCGCGACGACCCGGTCACCTTCACCGGCACCACCGACACCGGGGAGCAGGCGGATTCCACCGCGTGGGCGGGTTCGGTCGTTGTGGTGAACTTCTGGTACGCCGCCTGCCCGCCCTGCCGTGCCGAAGCGCCCGACCTGGAAGCCCTCGCCCAGACCTACCAGCCCGACGGTGTCGTGTTCATCGGCGTCAACGTGCGCGACAGCGCCGACACCGCCGCCGCGTTCGAGAACCAGTTCGGCATCACCTACCCGTCGATCCTGGACGCCACCACCGGCACGGTGCAAGCCGCGTTCGCCGGGAAAGCCGCCCCCGGCGCCGTGCCCACCACAATCGTCCTGGACCGCACCGGCCGGATGGCCGCCCGCATCATCGGGCAACTGCCTACCCGCACCACCCTCGCCGCCCTCATCGACACCGTCCTCGCCGAGACGAGCCCCTGATGGGGGAGATCATCACCGCCGGCAGCATCTGGGCCGCCCTCCCCCTAGCTGTACTTCCCCGTGACGTTGTGAACGCGGGCTGAGGGGGTCTGGCCGCCGATCCCGGTGTGGGGTCTGTGGTGATTGTAGTGATGCAGCCAGGTCTCGTATGCCGCGGCTCGCTCTGCTTCGCTGGCGTAGGGCTTGGCGTAGGCCCATTCGGCGGCGAGGGTGCGGTTGAAGCGTTCGACCTTCCCGTTGGTCTGCGGCCGATACGGCTTTGTCCACTTGTGCTTCACACCGTCGCCGAGCGCGTCCGCGAACGCGTGTGACCGGTAGCACGCGCCGTTGTCTGTCATCACGGCGGTGACCGTGACTCCGAGGCTCGCGAAGAACGCGTTCGCGCGGGTCCAGAACCCTGCCGCGGTCTCCTTGCGTTCGTCGTCGAGGATCTCCGAGTACGCGACTCTCGAGTTGTCGTCGACGGCGTGGTGCAGATACCGGTAGCCGCGGGAGCCGGCCGCTCCTGACCGTGCGGCCTTGTCACGGACGGATCCCGCGGCACGGTCCTGCGCCGATCCGCGGCCGAAGGCGCGCCAGCCGCCGCCATCAGGGATCCGGCCCTGCTTCTTGATATCGACGTGGATCAGCTGGCCCGGTCTTGCGACCTCGTACCGCTTCGGCGTCGGCTTGCGGACTGGCAGCCCGGTGGCCTGATCGATGTTCACGAGCTTCGGCATCCCATACCTGGCCAGCACCCGGCCGACCGTCGAGCGGGCAAGGCCCAGGTGATACGCGATCCGGTGCGGACCCCACCGGCGGGTGAACCGCAACGACACGATCCTCCGCTCCGTCTTCCGCGGGAGCCGGTTCGGCGAGGTCTGCGGCCTGAAGCTGCGGTCCGTCAACGGCAGCCCGGCCCGATACCGGTCGACCCACCGTTTCGCCGTCGCGGGCGAGCACTGGAACCGTTCCGCTGCCCGCCGCAACGACCAGCCCCGATCCACGACGAGGACAGCAAGACGACGACGCCCTTCCGGCGTCAAAGGCGCGTTAGCGTGAGACACGAAGACCTCCGTGGTCAGGATGCGAGTGTGGTAACCCACATCCTGCCCGGAGGTCTTCGCCTACCTCACCCGTTCACAACCTCCCGGGGAAGTACACCTAGCCCTCCTCGCCGGGCTGGTGTCCTTCGCCTCCCCCTGCGTGCTCCCCCTCGTGCCCGGCTACCTCGGCTACCTCACCGGCACCACCACCACCGCGGGGGTCTCCCGGTGGCGGGCGCTGGCCGGGACCGGACTGTTCACCCTCGGCTTCTCCGTCCTGTTCATCGGCTACGGGGCCGCGTTCGGCGCCCTGGGGGCCTGGCTCATCCGCTGGCAAGATCTCCTCACCCGCATCCTCGGGATCGTGGTCCTGCTGATGGGGCTCGTGTTCCTCGGCGTGTTCCGGCTCTTCCAACGCACCGCGAAACCCGCCATCCACCCACCCAGCGGGCTGGCCGGAGCTCCCCTGCTCGGCATCGCGTTCGGGCTCGGCTGGACCCCGTGCCTGGGCCCCACCCTCGCCGCGATCTCCGCCCTCAGCCTCACCACCGGCAACCCCGCCCGCGGCGCCCTCCTCGCCGTCACCTACTGCCTGGGCCTGGGGTTGCCCTTCATCGCCGCCGCCGCCGGCCTGAACTGGGCCACCGGAAGCATCACGTTCCTGCGCCGCCACATCCGCACCATCAACATCACCGGCGGGGTCCTCATGATCGCCACCGGCATCGCGATGATCAGCGGAGCCTGGACACTCCTCACCTCCAGCATCCAGAACCTCATCGGAGCCACCGTGCTCCCCCTCTAACACACCTCTAACACCCCGCTGCCGCCGGGAGCGGGGCCATGGCGTTAGCCGCCAGGGCCGGACCGGCTCCCTGCCGCATCACAGAAAGGACAGACCATGCGACCACACGGCAGCCGTGACCGCGCCCCCATCCCGTCCGAGCCGGACCCGGCCCGCGGTTCCCCGGCGCTGGGGGCAGGGGGCGTCTGGGTCGCCGCAGCGGCCGCGGCCGCCGGGGTTGGGTCGGCGTATTGGGACGACTCCTGGCACACCACCCTCGGCCGGGACAGCACCTTCATCCCTCCGCACCTGCTGCTGTATGCGTCGATCCTCACCGTCGGGGTCGTGATCGCCGGCTGGGGGTGGCGGCGGCTGGCCGCGACACGATCCGTGGCCGCCGTGTTCCGCACTCCCGGGTTCGCCCTCGCGGTCGCTGCGGCGGTCGCGACCGCGGCGGCCGCGCCCGCCGACGCGTTCTGGCACACCGCGTTCGGGCGTGACGCGGTGCTCTGGTCGCCCCCGCACCTGCTGTCGGTGATCGGCACCCTGTGCGTGCTGATCGGCCTGCTCACCGGCACCGACCGGCACGTGCCCGCCCCGCCGCGGATCGCCCTGGCCGCAGGCGTGCTGGGGGCGGCGCTGATCATCGTGATGGAATACGACACCGACGTGCCCCAGTTCACCGAGACCCTGTACCTGCCGCTGCTGCTGGCGACCACGCTCGGCGCGGCATGGGTGATCACCACCCTGGTCCCCGGCCGCACCCGCCTTGTCCTCGTCGTCGCCGTGTACCTGGTGTTCCGGGTGGTGCTGTGGGTGCTGCTCACCACCTCTGGGTGGCTCGCCCCCGACCTGCCGGTCGCGGTGGCCGGGCTCTTCCTGCTGGCCCTGCCCGTCCCCCGGTGGCGGTGGCCGGTGGCCGCCCTCGCCGTGACCACCCTGCAACTGCTGGCCTCCGGGACCGGGATCAGCAGCGTCCCACCCACCCCCGTCGCCTGGTCCGCCGTCGGCACCACCACGGTGATCATCGTCAGCATGATCGCCCTCACCGTGCGGCCGGGGACTCGCCTCCGATCCGGCGGCGCGGCCGCGGCCCTCACCCTTCTGCTGGTCGCCCTCGCCCCGCCCCCACCCGCGCAGGCGCACGACCCCGGCCAGGGCACCGCCTACGGCACCGCACAGATGACCGTCACCGGCGACGGCACCGGGCAGCTGACCGTCACCATCACCGGCATCCGCCTCACCGACGACACCGACCTCACCCCGTCCCGTCTGGTCGCCCGCCGCACCGGAGAGGACCTCACCGCGCCGCTGCGCGCACAACCCGGCACCCCGCCTCCCGGTACCTTCACCGGGGAACTGGCACTGCCGTCACCGGGGCTGTGGTTCGTGTACGCCCAGTTCGCCACCGGCGAACGCACCCTCGAGGTGTGGGTGCCCGTCGATCAGCAACTCACCGGCCCGCAGAGCCAGCAGCGCAACCTCTACCAGCCCGTCACCGCCCTCACCCCGTCACCGGGGCAGATCATCCTCGGCGCCGTGCTCCTCGCCGTCTCGACGGCACTCACGGTCGCCGCGGCCGTCACCGTCGCCCGCCGCCGACGCGTCCTCCCTCCCGCGACCACCTGACCACGGCGAGGTCACCGCGCCCCGTTGCGGGCGGGCGGGCGATCTCGGCCTCCGGCAACCGAAACGGTCGGGCACGATGAGCTGGGCACCCCTGGCATCCGCCTGCTGTGCTGCCGGAGGGCGCGGACGTGACTCGACGCGGCAACGGCGACCACAACGGCGGCGGTTCTTCGGTTCGTGGGGTTATTCGGTGACGTTGATGATCATGGTCAGGCCGCCAGCGCCGTCGGTTTCGACGTTGTTGTTGGTGGTGTGGTGGTTGATGTGGCAGTGGATGAGCCACTGGCCGGGCTCGAGCGCGTTCCAGAGCACGTCGTAGCGTTGTCCCGGCCCGACGTTGATCGTGTCGGCCTGGAACTGCTGCGCCGTGGTGAGGGCCGCCCCGTCGCGGGCGACGACGGTGAACGGGCCGCCGTGGATGTGCATCGGGTGGATGTCGTTGGTGTTCGAGCCGATGAACCGCACCCGGAGGGTCTCCCCCACCTTCATGTCGATGGTCTCGGTGGCCGGGTACGCCTTCCCGTTGATGGTGAAGTAGTTCGGCATGCCCCCTTCCATCGGCATCGCCGGATAGGTCAGCCCCTCCCGGGACAGCCACTCCTGCAGCTGGATCGTGTACTCGCGATCGGCAGGCGGCTGCAGGCCAGGGTCGGCGGGGTCGATGATCAGCGCCCCGTACAGGCCGAGGGCCTGCTGCCGGTCGGCGTGATCGTGGGAGTGGTAGAAGAACGTGCCCCACTGCTTCACCGTGTACTCGTACCGGTAGGTGTCGCCGGGTTGGATGGGATCCTGGGTGATCCCGGCGGGCCCGTCCATCTCGTTGGGCACGTCCAGGCCGTGCCAGTGCACGGTCGTGGACTCGTCGAGCTCGTTGGTCACGTCGATGCGGATCCGGTCGCCCTGGGTGACCTGCAGCCGAGGCCCCGGGATCTGCCCGTTGTACGCGTACGCGTCGACGGTGACGCCGGGGAGGATCTCCCAGCGGATCTGCGACACGGTCAGCTCGAACACCCTCACCCCGTCCTCGATGCGGGCAGGTTCCAGCACCTCATCACCGCGGGTGTCCACGTCGTACGCGGCGGTCGCGGCCCGCGGGTCGACGGCGGCCATGTCCCGCATCGCCTCGGCGGGGGTGTCACGGGTCATGATCATCCCGGGCGGCATGATCAGCCCACCGACGTCGTGCGCGCTGAGAGTCATGTTGACGGCGTTCGCGGGGGCGACCATCCCGACCACGAGCGCGATCGCGGAGAACGCGCCGACCACGGTCAGCTGCGGCACGGTCACCGCTCCGGCGCCAGAAGGCTGGTGCGCCTCATGCCCCGACCCCGGCGACGACGCACCGCCCGCCGCCTGGTCGTGGCCGGCGTGCGCCTCCGGCGGCTGCGGGTTGTGTTGCGCGTGCGCGTCATGCTCCTGGGGGTGGCTGGCGGGCTGGGGGCGGACGGTCATCAGGCCGTGCTTGAGGCCCTTCTTCACCATCCACACGTTCACGGGGTAGGCGAGCACGAACCCGGCCGCGATCCCGAAGCTCATCACCGCCCAGAACAGCAACTCGGTGGGCAGCATGGCCCGCATGTCGCGGCCCATCATCAGCAGCGACATCACCGGCGCCATGCCCGCCATCATCAGGTTCATGCTGATGAACTCGGGCAGGAACGAGCGGCGCACGTTCTGCCAGTAGCTGCCGCCCATCATGTTCTTCATGAACAGGGCCTGGAACACGAACAACCCGAACGCGAACCCGGCAGCGTACTCGATGATCAGATCCAGCCACATCGGCAGGCCCAGCGACGCGACGACGACGGCGGCGACGATGATGCCGGTGGCATCGCCCGCGACGCAGTGAATGGTCGACCCGATGCCCTGCTTCCACAGCGGCCGGGTGAACTCCTCATGCTCTCCCGGCCGCGGCTCCTTGTCCGCGAGCACATACAGCAGCGCCCCGATCGGCCCCAGGTAGAGGGTGACCAGGATGAAGCCCCACTTCATCACCGCCGGCTCCGGGTTGTGACGGAACTGGTCCACCCCGACCCAGATCGTGCTGATCGCGACCAGCACGAACCAGGCGACCAGGAAATAGTCGATCGGTTGAATCAACCTCGCCCGCCTCTCCCTCGCACACGACTCCCCCACACCTTATACCCCCTATGGGTATTCTTTCAATCGGCGCCGCCTCGGGTGCCGACGGGTGCACGTGCCCGGTGGGGCGAACCTGACGCAGCCGAGACGATCGCGGCGGAGTTCAGCGACCCGTGCCGTCCTCAACGGCGCCGCCGAAGAAGTCCGCACCGGCAGACTCGACCCCGACGGCATCACGGCGATCCTGCTGCCCGCCTTCACCGACACCACGGCACCCCGAGGGCACTGATCCTTCCGCTCAGGAGACGGACGTCGTTCGGCGATAATCGAGAACGACGTGCCGGTGGACGCGATGTGGCTGCTCTGTCGGCGAAGGCGTGGAGGGCCTGCGGCCGGGCGGGATCCGGGAGACGCAAAGGTCGGATTGGTACAGTGAGGGATTATGCCCCGCGACCCCCGATCCCGGCCCGACCGGGTCATCGCGGCGGGGTGGTGGTCGGGGCGGCTGCTGACCATCCTGGGCCTGGCACTTGTGCTCATCATCGGCGGCTGGACCACCTCCCACACCACGGCTGACGCGCACGCCGACACCAGTGCGGGCTCCCCCGTCGCGACCGGCTCTACCCCAGACTCGGGGGCACCGGTGGAGGGCCGGACGGCGTCGTCCTCTGCGGGGGTGTCCGTCGATGCGTCCGGGGCGTGGGGGTGCCTGATCGGGGTGGTGTGCACGCTGCTGGTACTGGCGGCCGTGACGGGGTTGCGGTTACAGAGCCGGCTGCGGATACTGCGGGTATCCCGTCCGGTGCGCGCGCCGCTGCTGGTGCCGGTGCCCGTGTCGCGGCGTCCGGCCGCGCCCTCACTGCTGCTGTTGTCGATTTCCCGAACCTGAGATCCGGCATGCCGCCCACCCATGGGCGGCGTCTTCCCGCCCGCCCGTGTGCGGGCGCTGTGTGATGCCGATTTCTAGGTTTGGAGAATGTCTTGACGACCCGTATCACGGCGGCCCCCGTCGCCGGTCCAGTGCCGACGGCTGCGGCCGGTCACCGCCGCCCACCCGGCCCCGCTCGGCCCCGTCCGGCCCCGTCCCGCCGCGGCGCCGGCGCGATCATCCTCCGTCCGTTCCCGCCCCGGCCCTCTTGTGCGGGGAGGGGGTGGTGATGCGGTCGGGGTTGACGCATCGGCGGGCGATCATCGTCGGGGCCGGGCAGGCCGGGCTCGCGGTGGCCGCCGCGCTGATCGGGTTGGGGTTCCGGCCGCAGCAGGAGTTCGTGGTCGTCGACGCCGCCACGGACCGGCAACACAGTTGGGCGTCCCGGTGGCATTCGATGCGGCTGCTATCCGACGCCCGCCACAGCACGCTGCCAGTCCGGCCTCTACCGGTGGACCCGCACGAGCACCCGCGGGCGGATGAGATCGCGAACTACCTGGACCAGGTGCAGCACACCCTGGGGGTGGACCCGTTCTGGGGGTTGCGTGTGGTCGGGGTGGAACGCGTCGGTCACGGGTCGGTGCTGCAGCTGCAGACCGCAGAGGGCGACGTGCAGACCCGCAACGTGGTGTGCGCGACCGGCGCCGCCACCCACCCCCGCATCCCTGCGTGGGCGCAGCAGCTGCGGGTGCCCGGGGTGGTGCTGCACAGCGCCCACTACCAATTCCCCCGGCAGGTGCCCACCGGGCGGGTGCTGATCGTCGGCGGCGGAAACAGCGGCGTGCAGCTGGCGCGAGAGCTATCCACCTCCCACGAGGTCACCCTCGCGGTCCGCACCCGGCGCCCGCACCGACCCGCCCGTACCTTCCCCGTCCACGCCCGGGCAGGCTCGTCCTGGCTGGGTCGCCCACCCGCCGTGCAGCCGGTGTTCGGCGACAGCTACCATGCGCTGCGTCACGCGGGTGTGGCGGTCGCCCCGGCGGTGACCGGCGCGGACGGCGGGCAGGTCACGTTCGCCGATGGCAGCACCCTCGCCCCGGACTCGGTAATCCTCGCCACCGGGTACGACCCCGGCGAGGACTGGCTCCCCGCCGAGGCGACCGCAGCCCGGTCCCGCCCGGCGATGACCGGGCTGCCGGGCTTGTTCGTCGCCGGGATCCCCGCCCACAGCCGCCCCGGAGCGGACACCCTCGCCGGGGTGTCCCGGGACGCCGCCGTAATCGCCCGCACCATCGCGGACCGGCCATGACCGCCACCCCGACGACCCTCCAGGACCCGCACGGACGCCCCCAACCCACCCCGCCGAACCGCCGCGCCCGGGCGGTGATGCCATTGGCGATGGCGTTGCCGGTCGCGGCAGCCGCGGCGGTGCTGATGGATCTCGCCTACCCGGAGGTGGGATTCTGGCCGGCCGCGTTCGCCGCGACCGGGCTGCTGCTTCTCGCCCTGATCGGCCGGAGCGTGTGGGGGGCGGTGGCGGTCGGGGCGGTGTTCGGGTTGCTGTTCTTCGGGCTGCTGGTGTCCTGGACGACCCGGTATCTCGGGCCGGTGCCGTGGGCGGCACTGACCGTGGTGGAAGGGACCCTGACCGCGGTCGGGATCATCCCGCTGGCACTCGCCTACCGGTGGGTGCCGCGCGCCGCCCCCGGCCCGGTCGGACGCCTGCTCCTGCTGCCGGGCCTGGTGGCCGCGTTGTGGACGGGCCGGGAGGTGCTGCTGGGCGCCTGGCCGTACGGGGGGCTGCCGTGGGCGCGGCTCGGGATCACCCAAGCCGACAGCCCCCTCGTTCAGACGGTGTCCTGGGTCGGGGTGAGCGGGCTCACCTTCCTGATGGTCTTCACCGTCGCCGCCGCGATCGAAGCCATCCGGACCGGCCGGTGGCGTCGCCCGTTCCCCGCCGCCGTACCCGCCGTCACCACCCTGATGCTGGTCCTGGTCCCGGCGTTTCCCACCACACCGGCCGGGACGATGCGGGTCGGGGCGGTGCAAGGCAACGGCCCGTCCGGGTACTTCGACCAGCGCACCGTGGGGGCGATCGCCCGGGCGCAGGGGGACGCGACCGGCCCGGTGCTCGACGCGGATGTGGATCTGGTGGTGTGGCCGGAAGGGCTGGATGCTGACCCGTTCCAGACCCCGTGGCTGGCCGAGTATCTCACCGGCATCAGCACCCGGGCAGGTGCCCCGCTGCTGGCGAACGCGGCCACCACGGCGGGCGGCAACATCTACAACACGTCGTTCCTGTGGGACCCGGCCACCACCGGTGCCACGCCGCAGCGGGAGCAGGTGCAGACGCACGCGAAACGCCACCCGGTGCCGTTCGGCGAGTACGTGCCCGACCGGGCGTTCTACACCCTGCTCGCCCCCGACCTGGTCGGGCTGCTGCAACGCGACTACGCGCACGGCACGGACGTGCCGCTGGTCACCGTCGGCGGTGTGCCGGTGGGGTTGGCGATCTGCTTCGACGTGATCTACGACGAGGTCATCGCCGAGAGCATCACCGCCGGTGCGGAGCTGCTGGTGTTCCAGACCAACAACGCCGACTTCCGCGGCACGGACGAGAACCTGCAGCAGCTCGCGGTCGCCCGGATCCGCGCGGTAGAGACCGGCCGTACCGTGGTGAACGTCTCCACCGTCGGCACCAGCCAGATCATCCGCCCCGACGGCAGCACCCTCACCGGTCTGCCCGCCGGACAGGCCGGGGCGCTGATCGCCGACACCGACCTGCGCACCGGCATCACCCCCGCCGTCCTCATCGGGCAAGGCGTCTCCGCTGTCACCTTGTGGGGTGGGCTGGGTGGTCTCGCCCTCACCGGCGCGATCGCCTGGCGGCGGCGCACCCCTGCTGTGGCCTGACTAGGCATGCCCGCCAGACAACCCGGGGTTATCCTGCGGGTGGGAGGACGAGGCGGCGGATCTCCGCAGCGATCAGATCTGGTTCTGTGGCGGGGATGTAGTGGCCGGAGCGGGCAGCGACCACGTGCCGGCCCTGCCGGGACTGTGCGGCCCGATACCGCCCGGCGGCGGTCGCGGCATCCCGGACCCGTCGCGGCATCCCGTCCGCGAGACTGCCGGAGATGACGGTGACCGGGACATCGGGCAGCGCCGGCGGGTCGCCCTGCCAGGCGTGCAGCTCGGTGAGGAAGGTGCGCGCTTGCCGACCCTGGGTGACCACCACCGCGGGCCGGAACGCCTCCCGGTGAAGATCGGCCCGCACATCCTCGGGCATCCCCTCCCCGAGGAACCGGAAGAACCGCTCCAGCATCCCCACCCGGGCCAGCACCCACTCCACGGCGATCACGATCTTCTCCCCGACCCGGAACCGCATACCGAACAGGAGGTCCGCTGCCTCATCGGTCGGATCCACCAGCACCAGCCCGGCCACCCGGTCCGGGCGGCGGGACGCGGCCAGCCGCACCATCGGGCCGCCCGCGGAATGCCCCACCTGCACGAACCCGCTGCTCGGCTCGAGGCCGTCCAGCAGATCGTTCAGGTCGTCGGCCATCCGGTCCAGGGTGCGCCCTGCACTATCCGGGACGGACCGACCCAGCCCCGCCCGGTCATACACCACGGCCCGCGTGAACGCGGCGACCCGGGTCTGCACCGACGCCCAGGTGGAGCGGGTCGCCGCCGATCCCGCCTCGAACACCACCGTCGGCACCCGGGGCCCCGGCGGGGCCCGGCAGCACCATCGCATAAGGGGCGCGCCCGCCACGGGTGCGCACCCACACCGGCTCCCCCTGCGTGTGCACACGCTCCCCCGCCATGACCCGCCCTACCGGTCCGTGCCCTGGCGGGAGGCGCCGGTCGCGGCGCGGTGGGCCTTCTCCCGCAGGGCCAGCAGGGCGAGGGTGTCGTCCTTGATCTGGGTGCGGCCGAGGATGCCCCAGTGCGCGCTCAGGTGGTCTTCGAGGTAGCGCAGCACCCGGGCGAACGGGACGGTGTGCCACGGCGCCCCCGCCCCGGGCGGGGAGGTGGGGTTGCCGAACACGACCGTGCGGATCGTGCGCCCTTCCGGCGCCACCGTCCGTCCCGTTTCCAGCAGTTCGGCGACCAGCCGGGCGGCATCGGTCGGGGCGCAGCACCCGAACCGGGTGAACGCGGCTTCCAGCACGGCCGGGTCCCGCATCGCCGGGTTGGGGTGCGGGCGGCCTTCCTTGACCTCGCCGACGATCATGTCCGCTCCGCCCCCGGCACCCAGGGCCGGGTCCAGCGGTGCGTCGACGGTCCCGGACGCTCCCGGTGCGCGGTGCAGCCGTACGGCGAGGATGTCCAGGTCGGTGATGGTGCGGGGACCGCCGGGACCGGTGGCGTCCAGCACGGGGTATTCGGCGACGGTGAAGTAGCCGTTGACCCGCAGGTACGCCTGCACCAGCCCGACCGCCGTGTCCACCCTCTATCTCCGACCGGGTTATCTGGCCGGTCAGGCGGCGTGCGCGTAGCGGGCCGGGTCGGCGTCGAACAGCGGCCCGCACTCGGCGCAGCAGAACCAGGGCGGATTCAACTGGTCGTCGCAACACCGCCTGTTTGCAGCAAGTGTAGGTGCTCGTCGAGTGCCTCAGCCGGGGTGCGCCAGCCGAGGCGCTTGCGGGGTCGCGTGTTGAGGGCGTGGGCGACGGCGGCGAGGTCGTCGGGGGCCCAGCGTGAGAGGTCGGTGCCCTTCGGGAAGTACTGCCGGAGCAGCCCGTTGGTGTTCTCGTTCGTGCCGCGCTGCCAGGGGCTATGCGGGTCGGCGAAGTAGACCTTCAAGCCGGTATCGATCGCGAACTGCGCGTGCGCGGACATCTCCTTCCCGCGGTCCCAGGTCAGGGATCGTTTGAGCTCGGTCGGCAAGGTGCTCATCGCCTTCGCCAGCGCCCGGTTCATCGAGAGCGCCCCGTAGCCGGACAGGGCCGGCCCGTTCTTGACGATGGGTTGTTCCCGCCACCCGGCCTCGCGGGGCAGATGAACGAGCGTGGTGAAGCCGGTGGTGCGTTCGACGACGGTGCCGATCGCGGATCTGTTGATGCCGATGATGAGGTCACCCTCGTGGTGCCCGGGGATGGCCCGGTCTTCCGCCTCCGCGGGCCGTTCGCTGATCAGCACGTCGGGGGTGACGTGAGCCCACGACACTCGCTTGGACCGCGCCCGCGGCATGCGCAGTGCTCGCCCGGTGCGCAGACAGAGGATGAGCTCGCGCCTCAAGGCGCCGCGGCTCTCGATGAACAGCGCCTGGTAGATGGCCTCGTGGCTGATGCGCATGCTGTCATCATCGGGGAAGTCGAGCTTGATCCGGTTCGCGATCTGCTCCGGACTCCACCCCATAACCCAGCCGCGGTCCTTGCGGTGAGGCTTGTTCTGCCCCGTCCAGCGCGGCGGTTGCGGCCCAGGGACGATACCCCCGTCCGGGCGGCGGATCTGTCCGGAGAGCCGCTCCTGCACGTACTCGCGCAACCGAGGGTTCGTGGCCAGCTTCGCGACCTTCGGTCTTCGGGCGAACAGCTCCGCCTTCCACTGCGCGACCGAGGCGCGATAGTCCAGCTTCCCGCCCCGCGTCGCGGCGTTGCGGCGCAACTCCCTGGAGATCGTCGACGGGCTGCGACCCAGTGCCCTCGCGATCGCCCGGACCCCGGTTTCCTTCGCCTTGAGGATCGCGATCTCCTCGCGTTCAACCAACGACAGATACCGGCCCGACGGCGCCGGCCACGAATACGGTGACATACCGCCTGATTGTCGGAACCACCGCGAGCCGACAACGGGTGCCACGCCGATCGCGACGCCAGCTTCGGCCGGAAGCAGACCGGTACTGATCTTCGTCCAGAACTCGCGCTCGCGCGCACGCGGATGCCCTGGGTGCCCGGGAGAGCGCATCGGCGCTCGCCCGGTCACTTCCCTCATCCAATCTGATGGTCGTCCCACAACACCCTCCGATCAGGTGTTGCTTCCACCGGTTGAGCCCAGTCAGTACCGGCTGCCCTGGTAGTCGCGGAACAGGCCGCGCTGCTCGGCCCAGGCCGGGTCGACCTGGTTGCCGGGCATCACCGGACAGGTCACCAGGTTCGTCGCCCCCGCCGGCGGCTCGTGATGGTGATGCTCGTGCGCACCATGCTCGTGTCCTCCATGGTCGTGCCCGTGCGTGTGGTCGTGCCCGGAGTGGTCGTGGTCGTGGGACATGGTGTGTCTCCTTCTCGAGCGATGGTTAGGCCTGGACGGGCGCGGGCTCTCGGGTGGCGGGGGCGCCGGCACGGGTCGGGGTGGGCAGGGGGCGGAAGCGGCGCAGGCGGAGGCTGTTGGTGACGACGAACACGCTGCTGAACGCCATTGCCGCGGCGGCGAGGATGGGGTTGAGCAGGGCGAGCATCGCGACCGGGATCGCGGCGACGTTGTACGCGAACGCCCAGAACAGGTTCCCCTTGATCGTGCCCAGGGTGCGGCGGGCCAGCCGGATCGCGTCCGGGACCAGCATCAGGTCGCCGGAGACGATGGTCAGGTCCGCGGCGGTGATGGCCGCGTCGGTGCCGGTGCCCATCGCGATCCCGAGGTCGGCGGCGGCGAGGGCTGCGGCGTCGTTGACGCCGTCGCCGACCATCGCGACCACCCGGCCCGCGGCCTGCAGGTCGCGGATGGTGTCGAGCTTGCCCTGCGGGGTGACCCCGGCGCGGACGTCCTCGATCCCGGCCTGGTTGGCGATCGCGCGGGCGGCGCCGGGGTTGTCGCCGGTGAGCAGGATCGGGGTCAACCCGAGCTCCCGGAGCCGTGCGACCGCCTCACGGCTGGTGGGTTTGATGGTGTCGGCGACGCTGATCGCCCCGCGCACCTGCCCGTCCCACGCCACCACCGTCACCGTCGCCCCCGCCGCCTCGTCCGCCGCGATGGTCGCGGCGAGCTCGGCGGGGATGGGGAGCGCCCATTGGGTGGTGATCCAGGAGGCGCGGCCGGCGGCGACCAGGCGGCCGTCGACGATGCCCTGCACGCCTTGACCGGCCTCGGCGGCGAATGACTCCACGGCATCCGTCGGGCCGTCGGCTGCGGCGGTGATGGCGCGGCCGATGGGGTGCTCGGAGCCGTGCTCGAGCGCCGCGGCGAACCGGATCAGCTCCGCCTCATCGGTGCCGGGAGCGGGGTGGATGCCGGTGACGGTCATGGTGCCGGCGGTGATGGTGCCGGTCTTGTCGAGCACGACGGTGTCGATGCGGCGGGTCTGCTCGAGCACCTGGGGTCCGCGGATGAGGATGCCCAGCTGGGCGCCGCGGCCGGTGCCGACCAGCAGAGCGGTCGGCGTCGCCAGCCCCAGCGCGCACGGGCAGGCGATGATCAGGGTGGTCACCGCGGCGGTGAAGGCGACCTCCAAGGGCGCCCCCGCGATCAGCCACCCGGCGAACGCGGCCAGGGCGAGGACGATGACGATGGGGACGAAGACGGCCGACACCCGGTCGGCGAGGCGCTGCACCTGGGCCTTGCCGGTCTGCGCCTCCTCGACCAGCCGCGCCATCCGGGCCAGCTCGGTGTCGGCGCCGACGCGGGTGATCTGCACGAGCAGGCGCCCGCCGGTGTTCACAGTCGCGCCGACCACGCGGGAGCCGGGGGCGACTTCGACCGGCACGGACTCGCCGGTCAGCATCGACTCGTCCACCGCGGACATTCCCTCGGTGACGAGGCCGTCGGCGGGGATCCTCTCACCCGGCCGCACCACCACGACATCACCCGGAACGAGCTGTGCGACGGGGACGCGCTGCTCAGTGCCTTCGCGGAGGATCACTGCGTCCTTGGCGCCGAGCTCCAGCAGGGCGCGCAGGGCCTCGCCGGACTGCCGCTTGGCACGAACCTCGAGGTAGCGGCCGAGGAGGATGAACACGGTCACCAGCGCGGCGACCTCCAGGTACACCTCGTGGCCACCGGCCTGCGGGGTGCCGACGAAGGTGACGCTCATCCGCATTCCCGGCATCCCCGCACCGCCGAAGAACAGCGCGTACAGCGACCAGCCGAACGCGGCCAGCACCCCGACGCTGATCAGAGTGTCCATCGTCGCCGCCCCGTGCCGGGCATTGATCGCCGCGGCGCGGTGGAACGGCCACGCCCCCCACACCACCACCGGCGCGGCCAGGGTGAGCGTGAGCCACTGCCAGTAGGTGAACTGCAGGGCGGGGATCATCGACAGCACCGCGACCGGCACCGCCAGCACCGCCGAGACGATCAGCCGCTGCCGCAGCGACGCCAGCTCATCGTCCCGCGGGATGGTCTGCTCAGCCGTGTCGGGCACAGGCGGGGCTGGGAGGCTCGCTCCGTACCCCGCCTGCTCGACCGCCGCGATCAGCTCCTCCACCGGCACCGGGGCCTCCGAGTGCACGCGGGCCTTCTCGGTGGCGAAGTTGACCGTCGCCTCCACCCCGGGCAGCTTGTTCAGCTTCCGCTCGACCCGCGTCGCGCACGACGCGCAGGTCATCCCGGTGATGTCGAGATCGACGTCCAGCGTGCTCATGAGGCTGCGGCGAGGCTGTACCCGGCCTCCTCCACCGCCGCCCGCACCCGCTCCGCATCCACCGGCGTCGCGCTGGACACCGTCACCGTGGACACGCCACCGGCGTGCAGATCGACCGCGACGTCGGAGACACCGTCGATCGCGGAGACCTCCTCGGTGACGCTACGCACGCAGTGCGCGCAGGTCATCCCCTCCACCAGGAACTGCGCCGACACGGTCTCACCCGCCGCCGTCTGCTGCGCCGGCGCGCCGGTGTCGGTGGCTGCCGTGGCGTGGGAGGTGGGGCTGCAACAGGCGCAGCCACCGCCGGTGCTGGTCGCCTGCAGGCCGAGGTCCTGGAATCCCTGTCCGGTCATGATGTGCTCCCTTCAAGAGCGTTGAACGATGTGAGTGGGGACGACGTTAGGAGCGCACGAGGCGCGCGATCGCGGCGTTCGCCTCGCGGAGCTTCTCCTCCGCGAGCGGGCCGCCTTCGGCGGTCGCCTGCGCGACGCAATGCGCGAGGTGGTCTTCCAGCAGCGACAGCGCGACGGACTCCAGCGCCTTCGTCGCCGCCGACACCTGGGTCAGCACGTCGATGCAGTACACGTCCTCGTCGATCATCCGCGCGATCCCGCGCACCTGACCCTCCGCGCGGCTCAGCCGCGCCAGCAGCGCCGGCTTGTTGTCCACATACCCGTGTGCCATCTCGCACCTCCACCCACAATCTACCATACCCTGTAGGGGTACAGGGTGTAGGGTGAGGTCATGACCGGCATCCAGGAGCCGCGGCCCGCACAGACCACCCGTTGGCACGTCGTGACGGGCGGTCCCAGCTCGGGCAAGACCACCACGGTCAACCTGCTGCGGGGCCGCGGGTACACGACCACAATCGAGCACGCCCGCCACTACATCGACCTGCAACGGATCACCGGGCGCAGCACCGCGGAGGTGCGGGCACGGCAGAGCGAGTTCCAGCGCGCCGTCGTCGACATGCAGATCGAGCAGGAACGCTCCCTCGACCCGCAACAGACCGTGTTCCTGGACCGTGCTCTGCCGGACTCGCTCGCCTACTACCGCTTCCTCGGCCTCGCCCCCGGCACCGCCCTGCTGGGCGCGCTAGCCGGCGCCCGGTACGCGACGGTGTTCCTGCTTGACCTGCTCCCGCTGGCGTCCGACTACGCGCGCACCGAGGACCCCGCCGCGCAGCGGCGCATCCACGACCTGCTCGGGCTGGTGTACCAGGAGCTGGGCTTTCCCGTCGTCACCGTCCCCGCACTCGCCCCCGACGCGCGCGTCGACTTCATCCTCGAACGAGCATCGGCCGGCACTCCAGCCGAGAGGGGCGTGAGCTGATGGGCGCGGGGAGTAGCCGGTACCGGCAGATCGGGGCCGTGCTGCGCCGGCACGGACTCGGCGTCCTGGCCGGCGTGCTGGGCCTGGGCGGCTTGGTGCCGTTCCACCGCGGCGCCCTCGGACACGCCCGGCAGGAGGACCCCTACACGAACCCCGAGCATGTGCGGGTCGCGTTGGAGGAGCTCGGGCCGACGTTCGTGAAACTGGGCCAGATCCTCTCCACCCGGCACGATCTGCTCCCCGCGGCATGGGTCGCCGAGTTCGCCAAACTGCAGGACGACGTCGCCGCGGCACCGTGGGAGGGCATTCGGGACGTGCTCCGTGAAGAGCTCGGCGCCGACCCAGAGCACGTGTTCGCCCAGTTCGACCCGGTGCCGCTGGCGGCGGCGTCCATCGGGCAGGCGTACGCGGCAACTCTTCACGACGGCACCGAGGTCGTCGTGAAGGTGCGCCGGCCCGGCGTGGTCGCGCAGGTGCATGAAGACCTGGACATTCTCCGCAACCTCGCCGACCGCGCCGACCGGCGCTGGGATGCCATCCGGCAGTACGACCTGCCCGGGCTGGTGGAGGAGTTCTCCCGCACGCTGCGTGCCGAGCTGGACTACCTGCAGGAGGCCCGCAACGCCGAACGGTTCGCGCAGGAGTTCGCCCACGCGGCGCGGGTGCGGATTCCCCGCGTGCACGGGGAGACCACGACCTCGCGCGTGCTGACCCTGGAGCGGATGAGCGGGGTGCGGATCGACGACCTGGAGGGCCTGGACGCCGCCGGCATCGACCGGGTCGCACTCGCGCGGCTGGGTGCCGACATCGTGCTCACGATGGTGTTCGACAACCGGTTCTTCCATGCCGACCCCCATCCCGGGAACATGTTCGTGCAGCCCGACGGCGCGCTCGCGCTGATCGACTTCGGGATGGTCGGGGAGCTCACCGAACAGACCACGGACGGCCTCGCCGGCATCGTGCTCGCCTTCACCCGCGACGACCCGGACACCCTCACCACCGCCCTGATAGAACTCTCCCGGACCGCCGACGTCGTCGACCGGGCAGGGCTGCGGCAGGCGATCACCGCGTTCACGGCCCGCTACCGGGGCCGTTCGCTGTCGGAGATCAGCCTCGCAATCATGCTCCAGCAGCTGCTCGGCATCCTGCAGCAGCACCAGCTGCACCTTCCGCAGGAGACGGCGCTGCTGTTCAAAGTGCTGATGATGGCCGAAGGGACCGCGGCGCGGCTGGATCCGGACTTCCAGATGCTCGACGCCCTGCAGCCCTACGCTGAGCAGCTCACCCGCGCCCAGCTGTCCCTGCCGGCTCTGGCCCGGCGATGGGCGCGCGCGGGAGCCGACACCGGGGCACTGCTCACCGAGCTGCCCGCCACCCTGAGCCGGCTCCGGCATCTCCTCGAAGACGGCGGGTTCGAGGTGCACCTGCGCGCGACGGAGCTGGAACCTCTCGTCGGGCGCGCCGAACGCGTCGGCAACCGTGTCGTCGCGGGAATGATCGCCGCCGCGCTGATCAGCGGGATCGGCACCCTCGTCGGCGGGAACACGAAATGGCGCTCCCGGGAAGGCGTCCTGATCGGCGCCGGGACCGGCACGATCGGCGCCCTCGGCAGCTATCTGCTGTGGACGCTGCGGCGCCGCCGACCCCGCCCCTGACCCGCGCACGGCTCAAGAACACCACGAAAGGAGACGAAGATGGACAGGATCAGAGTCGGCGTCAACGGGTACGGAGTGATCGGCAAGAGGGTCGCCGACGCCGTCCACGCCCAACCCGACATGCACCTGGTGGGCGTCGCGGACATCGTCACCGACTGGCGAATACAATCCGCCGTCCCGCGGCTGCCCGTATTCGCCGCCACCCCCGACGCGCACAGCGGCATGGTGGACACCGGCATCCGCCCCGAGGGAACCCTCGACGATCTCCTCGCGCAGAGCGACGTGATCGTCGATACGACCCCCAAGCACGTCGCCGCCGGAAACCTGCCCCGCTACCAGGCGGCGGGAGTAAAGGTGATCGTGCAGGGCGGGGAAGCGCACTCGACCACCGGGCACTCCTTCGTCGCCCAGGCCAACTACGCCACCGCGCTCGGCCGGGACCTGACCCGGGTGGTGTCCTGCAACACCACCAGCATCGTCCGCGTCCTCGGCGCGCTCGAAAACGCCGGGCTGCTGCTGCGCGCCCGCGGGGTTACTGGTAGGGCCGAATGTCGCAGGGTGCACTATTCATCCTGGGATTAGTTCAGTCAACACTGTATGATCAGTGCATGCTGACCATTGCTCCACGTCTCGACGTCATGAACCGGCTCGGCCGGGCCATGGCGGACCCGACGCGCTCCCGGATACTGATGACCCTGCTCGACGGCCCCAGCTACCCGGCGGTGCTCTCGCGTGAGCTGGAGCTGACCCGCTCGAACGTCTCGAACCACCTGACCTGCCTGCGCGACTGCGGCATCGTGGTCGCCGAGCCGGAAGGGCGGCAGACGCGCTACGAGATCGCGGACCCGCACCTCGCGGCGGCGCTGACCGCGCTGGTGGACGTGACGCTCGCGGTGGACGAGCACGCGCCCTGCATGGACGCTTCGTGCACGGTGCCGGGCTGCTGCGGGACGGGAGCGGGCGCGTGAGCGCGGCGTGCGGCTGCGAGCACGACGAGCCTGAGACCGCAGTCGGCGAAGAGGCCGAGGAGGCGGAGCGCCCCTGGTGGCGGGACCGCGGGATCATGGTCCCGGTCTTCTCCGGTGTGGCGTTCCTCACCGGTCTGGCGCTGGAGTGGTCCGGGATGGAGATCCCTGCGCTGGTGCTGTTCTGGATCGGCCTGCTGCTGGGCGCGTCGACGTTCACGCCGGGCGCGATCCGGAACCTCTTCAAGGGCAAGCTCGGCATCGGGCTGCTGATGACCATCAGCGCGGTCGGCGCGGTGATCCTCGGCTACGTCGAGGAGGCCGCAGCGCTGGCATTCCTGTACTCGATCGCCGAGGCGCTGGAGGACAAGGCGATGGACCGTGCCCGCGGCGGGCTGCGGGCACTGCTCAAGCTCGTCCCGGAGACCGCCACCATCCGCCGCGACGGCGTCTCGGTCGAGGTCGCCGCGAAGGATCTGGCTGTCGGGCAGCTGATGTTGGTGCGGCCGGGTGAGCGGATCGCGACCGACGGCGTCGTCCGCACGGGACGTTCCAGCCTGGACACGTCCGCGATCACCGGGGAGTCGATCCCGGTCGAGGTCGAACCCGGCGATGCCGTCTCCGCCGGCGCAATCAACACCGCCGGGGCACTGGAGGTCGAAACGACCGCGGCAGGCACCGACAACTCACTGACCACGATCGTCGACCTCGTGGAGAAGGCTCAGGCGGAGAAGGGCGACCGCGCCCGCCTCGCCGACCGCATCGCCCGCCCTCTCGTCCCGGGCGTGCTGATCCTCGCCGCCCTGGTCGCGATCATCGGCTCGCTGCTCGGCGACCCGGAGCTGTGGATCACCCGCGCACTCGTCGTGCTGGTCGCGGCATCGCCCTGCGCACTGGCGATCTCCGTGCCGCTGACCGTGGTCGCGGCGATCGGCTCGGCGAGCAAGTTCGGCGTGATCATCAAGTCCGGTGCCGCGTTCGAGCGGTTCGGCGTGATCCGCCACGTCGCCGTCGACAAGACCGGCACCCTCACCCGCAACGAGCCCGCCGTCACCGCCGTCCTCACCGTGGACGGTGTGAGCGAGGCGGAGGCGCTGGCGTGGGCGGCCGCTCTGGAGCAGCACAGCACCCACCCCCTCGCCGCCGCGATCACCGCCGCAGCGCCGGATGCCCCTGCGGCGGAGGGCGTGACCGAGCAGGCCGGGCACGGCATCGAGGGCGAGCTCGCCGGCGCGCGGATCACCGTCGGCAGCCCGCGCTGGCTCGACGCCGGGACCCTCGGCGACCGCGTCGCGGGGCTGGAGGAGCAGGGCATGACAGTCGTGATCGTCCACCGCGGCGGCGTCCCGGTCGCCGCGATCGGCGTCCGCGACGAGCTGCGCCCCGAGGTCCCTGAAGTGGTCCGCACCCTCGCGACCCAGGGCATCGGGGTGACCATGCTCACCGGCGACAACGCCCGCACCGCCCGCGCCCTCGCTGCGCATGCAGGGATCGATGACGTCCGCGCCGAGCTGCGCCCCGAAGACAAGGCCGCCGCGATCGCAGAGCTCGGTGCGAAGGGGCCGGTCGCGATGATCGGCGACGGCATCAACGACGCCCCTGCGCTGGCCGCCGCGGACATCGGGATCGCGATGGGCGCGACGGGCTCCGACGCCGCGATCGAGTCGGCCGACGTGGCCTTCACCGGTCACGATCTGCGGCTTCTCCCGCGCGCGTTCGCCCATGCCCGTCGGGGGCGGCACATCATCAACCAGAACATCATCCTGTCGCTGCTGATCATCACCGCCCTGCTCCCGCTCGCCCTCTTTGGCGTCCTGGGGCTTGCGGCGGTGGTGCTGGTGCACGAGATCGCCGAGGTGATCGTGATCCTCAACGGCCTGCGCGCCGCGTCGACGCGGAAGGCAAGCACGTGACCGCGCAGGACGTCGCCGCCGCGTGACGGCTTGATCCGGGACCATGCGGATGACCTTTAGATTTCACATCAGAGTTCGCGCGCGTTGATCGGCGACTTGCCTGCTGGCTAGGTGTACTTCCCCGTGACGTTGTGAACGCGGGCTGAGGGGGTCTGGCCGCCGATCCCGGTGTGGGGTCTGTGGTGATTGTAGTGATGCAGCCAGGTCTCGTATGCCGCGGCTCGCTCTGCTTCGCTGGCGTAGGGCTTGGCGTAGGCCCATTCGGCGGCGAGGGTGCGGTTGAAGCGTTCGACCTTCCCGTTGGTCTGCGGCCGATACGGCTTTGTCCACTTGTGCTTCACACCGTCGCCGAGCGCGTCCGCGAACGCGTGTGACCGGTAGCACGCGCCGTTGTCTGTCATCACGGCGGTGACCGTGACTCCGAGGCTCGCGAAGAACGCGTTCGCGCGGGTCCAGAACCCTGCCGCGGTCTCCTTGCGTTCGTCGTCGAGGATCTCCGAGTACGCGACTCTCGAGTTGTCGTCGACGGCGTGGTGCAGATACCGGTAGCCGCGGGAGCCGGCCGCTCCTGACCGTGCGGCCTTGTCACGGACGGATCCCGCGGCACGGTCCTGCGCCGATCCGCGGCCGAAGGCGCGCCAGCCGCCGCCATCAGGGATCCGGCCCTGCTTCTTGATATCGACGTGGATCAGCTGGCCCGGTCTTGCGACCTCGTACCGCTTCGGCGTCGGCTTGCGGACTGGCAGCCCGGTGGCCTGATCGATGTTCACGAGCTTCGGCATCCCATACCTGGCCAGCACCCGGCCGACCGTCGAGCGGGCAAGGCCCAGGTGATACGCGATCCGGTGCGGACCCCACCGGCGGGTGAACCGCAACGACACGATCCTCCGCTCCGTCTTCCGCGGGAGCCGGTTCGGCGAGGTCTGCGGCCTGAAGCTGCGGTCCGTCAACGGCAGCCCGGCCCGATACCGGTCGACCCACCGTTTCGCCGTCGCGGGCGAGCACTGGAACCGTTCCGCTGCCCGCCGCAACGACCAGCCCCGATCCACGACGAGGACAGCAAGACGACGACGCCCTTCCGGCGTCAAAGGCGCGTTAGCGTGAGACACGAAGACCTCCGTGGTCAGGATGCGAGTGTGGTAACCCACATCCTGCCCGGAGGTCTTCGCCTACCTCACCCGTTCACAACCTCCCGGGGAAGTACAGCTAGGGGCCTATCGGGCGGGCCGTATGCCGGGGTCTAATGGCCATGATCATTTGGTTCCGGTTTCCCTTCGCCTCGGGTCTGTCTTCGTTATGGTCGGGCGAAGGGGCGGGCAGCAGTCGGGGTCGTTTTCGCGGCGGTGTCGCCTGGCACGCGCTGTCATCACGATGCTTGCAACCACCGCGAGGATCAGGAGTGCGGCACCGCCCGTGATCACCCACGGGTTGCGGAGGAGGGTGCCGATCCCTGTGATCGTGCCTCCGACGACGAGAAGTGGAAGGAGGGCGCAGCAGCCGACCACGAGCAGTGCGGCGACGGCCCCAAGGAGCAGGCCACGGCCGCCTCGCTGGTCGTCCTGGTTGGGAGGCATTGGTGTTCTGTCCTCTCGTGGTGCCGTCTCAGCAGCAGGTCTCGGGACCGCAGCAGCTTCCAGACAGTTCGTCGGCACCGGTCCGGGGGCGCTCGAGCATCTCGGTGATCAGGGTGCTGCCAACCTCGAAGGCATCGGCGACCGTGAGGATTTGGGCCATCGGGTGTTCCGTGAGCCATCCGGCGGCGTCCTCGCGGGAAGCGAAGTAGTGGACCTGGTTGCAGAACGAGGAGCGAATCGAGTGCATGGCCTCGGGGCTGACCAAGGACACCACCGCGGTCGCCGGTTCCACGCTAGTGACACCGGCGGTCGAGTCGACGGTGACGCGGATCGTGTCGCCGCTGGCCGGGGAGATCGATTCGACCCGGGCGGGCCGATCGAGGAGCGGGCGAGGCTCCAGTTTCTGATGGGGTGGATCCGCTGTCTGGCGCGCGGTCAGGCGCAGCAGGACAGCATCGACACATCGGTGGTGAAGGCCTTGGCTACGATCCGGATGCCTTCGGCCGTGGTCAGGTACGGGGCCCACGCGTCGGCAACCTCGGTGATGGTCTTGCCGAGGATGTGGACACCTGCGGCGGCGAGTTCGCCGGCGTCCTTGGCGACCGCGGTCAGGCCGAGGATCTCGCCGGTGTCCGCGTTGGCGACCATCTTGATGAACCCGCGGGTGTCCCGGTTCACCAGCGCGCGGGGCACGTACTCCAGTGGCAGGACACGGCAGTCGCAGCGGATCCCGGCCGCGATGACCTCCTTCTCGGTCATCCCGACCGCGCCGACGGCAGGGCTCGTGAATGTGACCCGCGGCATCCGCGTGTAGTCGACCGACGTGCTGGCGTCAGTGAAGGCGTTCTCGGCGACCAACGTGCCGTGCCGGGCTGCGACGTAGACGAACTCGGGGTGCCCGGTGACATCCCCAGCCGCCCAGACGCGAGGGTTGGAGGACTGCAACTGGTCGGTGACCACGACCTCTCCGGCCGCGCCGGTCTTCACTTGCACGGTCTCGAGGTTGAGCCCGTCGGTGACCGGGGCGCGGCCGAGCGCGACGAGGATCTCGTCGGCACGGAACTCCTGCACGCCGCCCGAGACCTCGGCCGCGGCGACGATCTGGCCGGTGCCCGGGTCGCGGGTGACGCGGGTGGGGATGGCGCGGCGGACCACTCGGATGCCCTCGTCGGCGAAGATTTCCTGCAACGCCTTGGAGACTTCCGGCTCCTCCTTCGACGCCAGCCGGGACCTCACCAGCAGAGTCACCTTCGAGCCGAGCCGGGCGAACAACTGTGCCATCTCCAGCGCCACATAGCCCCCGCCGAGCACCAGCAGCGAGTCAGGCACCTCGGACAGCTCCATCGCCGACGTCGAGGTGAGAAAGTCGACGCCGTCCAGCCCCTCGATGGCAGGAGCCCACGGGCGGGAGCCTGTGGCGATGAGGTAGTGGGCGGCCTCGATGGTTTCGACGGTGCCGTCCGCGGCGGTGACCTCGAGGACCGACGCATCCGGCGTGCCGGCGAACGCCGCCTCGCCCTGGCGGACCGGCCAGCCGTAGGCTTCTGCCACGTCGATGTACTTCTCACTCCGCATCGCCTCGACCAGGTCCTGCTTGCCACCCACCAGCCCGTGCATGTCTACCGGGCCAGCGGTGGCGGCGATCCCCGGGAACCGGGAGCCCGCATCCGCGGCCACGTGGCGGGCCTCGGCGGCCGCGAGCAGCGCCTTGGACGGAACGCACCCCGTGTTCACGCACGTGCCGCCCAACGTGCCGCGCTCGATCATCACCACCGACTTTCCCAGTGTGGTGGCGCGGATCGCCGCGGCGAATGCCGCGCCACCCGACCCAATCACGGCCAGATCAAACCTCGATGGCATCCTTATTCCTCCCTGGACATCTTGGAACATCCCGCTGATACACTCATCATGAACCTTCCACCACAGGGGAAGGTCAAGCACGAAATTTGCGACCAGCGAAAAGGGGGGGCGGGGAATGCGGATCGGAGAGCTCGCCGACGCGGCCGGCACCACGGCGAAGACGTTGCGGTTCTACGAGGACCAGGGGCTCCTGCCGCCGGCCGGGCGCACGCCCAGCGGCTACCGCAACTACACCGCCGAGACCATCGCCCGAATCGACTTCATCCACCGCGGCCAAGCCGCTGGACTCACCCTCGCCCAGATCCAGCAGATCCTCCACATCCGCGACCACGGCCAAGCGCCCTGCAGCCACGTCCGCGACCTCCTCGACGCACGCCTCACCGATATCGACCAGCAGCTCAGGCAGCTCCACGACCTGCGCGACACCCTCGCCGGGCTCCGCGACCAGGCCGAGCACGTCGAGCCCGACACGTGCAGCTCGGATCAGGTCTGCCGCTATCTGTAGCCAAGCCCGGGGGTCTGTCCGATAATTCAGGCAGTCCCACTGGAGGCGCAAGCGTAGCGGGAGGCCATTGGTGCTCAGGTCGAGGTTGAGCGCAGCGCGGGATAGTCGGACCATTCGCCCCCGGAGAGGCGTGCCCAGGCGGCAGCTGATGACGCCGTGATGCCGAGCAGGTCGGACACGATTCGAGGATGCAGTTGTCGGGTGAGGTCCATCAGCGCGGTGACACGAGCGCTGCCGGCGAGGAGTCCTTCTTGACGGAGTCGACGGCTGAGCGGCCCGGGGGTGGTCGGTCGGCCCGGGTTCCTGCCCGGGAAGAGCCAAGTGTCGGAGCGGTTGCCGTCGAGCAGCTGGACCATTGCTTCGGCGAGGACTTCGGGCAGCTCGATCGGTTCAGTTCCGACCGTCAGCGTCATGGGGCGCGCGGTCGTATCGACTTGTGCGCGGGTGATCGCTGCGATGCGGGTCAGGTGGAGCCCGTAGAACAGGACGAGCAATCCGCTGACTCGCGTCACGGGATCCATGTCGTCTCGCGTGATGAACGCGCGTGCCATCGTCCACCGATGGTCGGCGGCGTAGTCGCGCCCTTCGAGGCGATGGCTGCGGAACTCGACCCGGAGGCGGCTCAGGCGGTGCCGTCGCAGCCACCGGGTGAACGGCGCGAGGGCATCCCGTTGTGAGGGCGAACCGGTGAGGAAGCCGTCGAGAGATCGCTGCGGGTATGTCGTCAGCGTTTCGCCGCTCGCGCGGATCTGCTGCAGGAGGGCCGCGCACCGCTTCAGCGCCGCACGCACCTTCTGATAGGTGGAGCCGGATCGGACGGCCGTAGCTGGTCTGCCCCTGAGTGATCTGCCCGACGGCAGCAGCTCCCAGGTGCAGTACCGCCGTAGGAGGAGCCGGTCCTCGGGATGGGGGACGGTCGGAAGCCACCGTTGGAACCAGTGCTCGAACCTCGCCGCTTGGATGTCGAAATCGGGCAGCACGCCTGAGCGGATGAGGAGCGAGAGCAGGAATGCCACGGACTGGCCGGCGTGCGCTCTGGTCATGATCGCGTCCGCGGTGAGGGGCAGCGTGCCATCGGCGAGCTCACGGAGGACGACCGCACAGCGGCTCTTGTACAGCCACCGCTCGAGGGAGATCGCACTGCCGTGGTGCGTCACCAGATACTCCGCGAGCGGGTGCAGCTCGGGGCGGATCTCTCCGCTGTCGTCAGCAAGCAGTTGCTGGATGGCGATAGGTCGCCGGCACTCTACGCATAGCCGGTGCTTGCGCACCTCTTCGATCGTCCCGCATCCCGGGCATGCCATCGTCACGGGAGCTCCTGCGCACTCGGCGCAGACCTTGTGCCCATTCATGAAGCCAGTGAGGAACACCTTCCGCCCGCACTCCGGGCACGGCTGGGGGCGTCGCATCGCGTAGTAGCAGCGGGCGCAGACCCGTCGGCCGTCCAGGTGCGTCGCTACGCGGCCCGGCTCCCCGCAGAGCTCGCACATCTTGACCGGCGCGGTGTAGCACGCGAGACAGACGAGCGCGGGGCGACGGACGATAATCGTGGCGTTCTGCCCGCATCGCGAGCAGTCGCCGAACGACCGCGGATCGGCTCGCCAGCAGTCCCGGCAGAACCGTTGCCCATCGACGGTGCGCTGCACGGGCTGAACTCGTCCGCATCTGGCACACGCGACCGATCGGGCATTCCGTTCACAGCGCGAGCAGTGGCGACCGCCGGTCTGCGTCTTGTGAGGCATCCGAACGGCACGTCCACAGGAATCGCATGTAGGCAAGACGACCCGCCCGGCACCCTCGTTCACGAGAGCGTGGGCCAGATCCTGCACCGTCACCGGTACGTTCCGGTGTCGCCCTTCGAGGACTCCAGGTTGTTTGAGGAGTGCGAGTTCGAGACGCCGTTGGGTGAGCGGCACGGGTGCGACTTCAGCCACGATCTCAACAAGGCGCTCCACCGGGATCTCCGGCGCGATCGCGTGGACGAGCCCGGCGACCTCAGCAACCCTGGGCTCCTGCGGAGGCTTCGCCACCGCGGCCTACTTCGAGCGCGGGCGACGGATCGTGGCCCGCACGGGCCGCAGATCGCCGATCGCACCCCGCGTCGCCTCTTCACCCACCGCGACCGGGGCCGCAGCCTCCCGGCGGGTGACCTGCACGAGGTCGTCGAGCGAGCACTCCAACGCGTCGCACAGCGCGGCGAGCACGTCGATGCGAACCCGCTGCGGTGCTTGCGTCACCAGTCGGTACACCTGTTCCCGGGACAGGTCGACGCCCCGCTCCTCGAGCAACGGCTTCAGCTTGGAGGTCTGGAAGATCCCGCGCGAGGCCATCACGCTGCGGAGGCTCCATGCGGTCTCGAGCTCAACGGTCATCTGCTTCTCCTTCGATGAGGGCCTTCAATGCGTCCGCGAGTACCCGGTTCTTGAAGTCCGAGCTGACGGAGGCGTAGATCGAGGTCGTCGAAGCATGCATGTGCCCGACCTGCTCCTGGACGAATCGGTCGGCGTAGCCGAACTCGAGCAGGTGCGTCACGTACGAATGCCGGAGGCTGTGCAGAGTCAGGGCCTTTGACAAGCCGGCCTCGTCCCGCAGCTCCGCGAACCGCCGGTCGAGATAGCCGGCCGACAGTCGGGTGCGGCGTTCCGTCACCCACAGCGCGTCAAGACGGTATCCACGCCACCCGCGCAATTGTCGACGGCGGGCTGCGGAGCCGCGTGATCGTACTCACGACGTTCGACTTGGACGAGTACGCCTTCGGGGCACTCCGCGCGGGGGCGAGTGCGTTCCTCGTCAAAACTGCGACACACCAAGAACTCGTGGACGCCGTACGCGTCGTCGCTCGAGGCGATGCCATCGTGACGCCCCGCATCACACGGCAGCTCATCGACGCCTACACCGGCCGCGACCAGCCCGTCCCGGGCGGACAGGGCCTCTCGGTTCTGTCCCCCCGAGAACGCGACGTTTTCAACGCGATCGCGCTCGGCCTCTCCAACGGCGAGATCAGCCAGGCACTGCATCTCTCACCCGCAACGGTGAAGACGCATATCAACCGAATCTTCGCCAAGCTCGGCGTCCGCGACCGCGTGCAGGCTGTGATTCTTGCCCACCAGCTCGGGTAGACCATCGGTGGTCAAGCGAACTGATGCGCGAACGCGACGGGGCTGAGCCCTAGACGCCGCGGTGCCGAAGTGAGACACTTCTCTGTTCTACTTCGGGAGGTCACCATGGGCGACGATGAACCGGCGGTCGATTGGGAAGGCGTCATCCGCGAGATGATCACGCGTGCGACCGAGGCGGCGCCCACCGAACCGGGCGTCTACAAGATGCCGTGCGGTGAGTGTGTGGTCGATTTCTTCATCACCGCTGAGGGCGAGGAACGCTGGCTCGTCGCCGGGGACGACCGCTCCTACACTCGTGAGACCGTCGCGATCGCCCGTCACGGAGACCACCCCTGGGAGCGTCTCTACACGCTCGCTGACGCGGCAAGGGAAGTGGCGCGAGTCGCCGCCGCGAACGGCGGCGACATCGACCGAGTACTCGAGGAGCTGGTCGAAGCAATCGACGACCGCGAGGTCGAGCGGGTGGTGCGTGAGCGGGATGGCATGAGCGGTGAACCGCTCGAGGATGTGGCGGCGCGCTTCGGCGTCGACGTCGATGAGCTGTAGAAGCAGCCTCGACTGCGAGCGTGGAGAGCAGCTGTGAGCGAGTATCCGTGGTTCGACTTCGACCAGGTCGACTTCGTCACCTCGGACCAGCATTTCGGTCACGCACGCATCAGCGAACTCGCCGAGCGTCCGTTCGCGACCGTGGAAGAGATGAATGCGGAGCTTGCGCGACGATGGAACGATGTGGTGGGCCCGGACGACGTTGTGCTTCATCTCGGTGATCTCGCGCTCGGGCCGATCGAGGAATCCGTCGGGCTGACCGCGCACCTGAACGGGCGACGGTTCCTCGTGCCCGGCAACCATGATCGGGTCTCGCCGGCGACACAGTCAAGGCGCGCGATCGAACGGTTCACGCCGGTGTACGAGGCGGCCGGGTGGAGCATCCTCCCCGAGGTCATTGAGGGCACACGCCACGGGTACCGGATTCTGGCATCCCACTACCCCTACAGCGGCGACTCGCACGGCACCGACCGGCACACGACCCACCGCCCACGCAGCGACGGTGGCGTCCCGCTGCTGCACGGTCACACGCATGCCCGCGATCACGGCCCGCACGGGCACGAGTTCCACGTCGGCGTCGACGCGCACGACTTCACGCCCATCCGCTTCACCCTCGTCGACGAATGGATCCGCAGCCTCCCGGGCATCGAGACGCGCCTGCAGGCCGCGACCCGGGAAGCGCGCACGGTCCTCGCCGGCGTCATCGACGGTGAAACACCGGGCTCAGACGCGCTGTTCTACATGCAGGGTTACAACGAGCTCGTCATCGTTCTTGAGGAGCTTCTCGACGCGCTCCCTCCCGAAGAGCCGAACGGGTAGCCGGGAACAGGTCGCGGTTCGCGTTGGGGCCGGATCGGAGGGTGCGGGTCTCGGTCCGGTATCGCACCCATCCTTGCCTGCGCCAATGCACCATCACGAGGTTCCGGACTGCCCGTGACGACCACGCCTCCTCATGGTCGGCGTAGTCGGGATCTTGGATGGCGAGTTCGCTGAACAGTTCGCGGAACGTCGGCGGTTCGCTGTGCTCACGGGTGTAGCGATGGATGATCTTCACCGCACGGCGCGCCCAGCTCGGCGCGGTCTTCGCTGACGTGAGTTCCATGAAGAGCGGCGCCAGGTGGGGTGCCGACCACGGCTTGACAACAGGTGCGGTCTTACTCGAACGATGATCCCCAGTTGTGTTCGGAGCGACAGCGACTACTCCGTGTTTGTCGCCTGGGGCGATCGGCGCGGCTTCTCCTTCACCGAGTCGGTATTCCGGGTCCCGCGGTCTGTCACTCATTCGGAGATCACCACTTCGGCGAGGTCTTTGGTTCGGCCTCCGCGCGCCCGGAGTTGCACGTCGAGTAGCCGGAGTCTCCGGGCAACGGTGGATTCGCTGCATCCAAGTTCGCGTGCAATCGCCTCGAGCGTGCGGCCGTTCTGATAGTCGACTCGGATTCGGTCGTCGTCGACGACGACCTGGCGTGGGGCGTGCGCGGGTCGGAGTTCGATTCCCGCCTCTTTCAGGACACGGCTGATAACCGAGCGACCGACGCCCGAATCGCTGGCGAGGTCTTTCAGAGCCCGGCCGCTGCGGTATTCGTCCACGAGTTCGCTGAACGTGAATGTCGTGCGGAGGTGTTCGCGAGCGGGCTGGTTGACGGGCCACCTTGCTGTGCGTTCGGCGTCGTCGACCGTGGGGTTCCAGTCAGCGACGTCGAGGGGAGGACTCCAGCGCACGGGTTCGTTGATGCGATGCGCCTCGAGGAAGCGTCGGGCCACGTTGAGGAGCTCGAGCTCCAACTCGTGCGAGAGGGAGGCTGCCAGCTCTCGGGCGTTCGTGACCTCCGCGGCGGAGTGCGGCCGGAAGAGCTGCGGGGCCTGGTCTGGATGGTTCCCGCTGAGCCAGCTGTAGAGCAGCAGCCGAATCTGTCGCAGTCGTGGGGCGCCGCCGCGACGAGTGTTGACCCGGGCTGCGATCGCGTTCCAGTCGACGGCCGGGAGGAGTGATGCGTAGTCGAGCGCGCGTCGGCGCGCGTAGTCGATTGGGGGGTTCTCGGCATCGAGGTAGATGGCGAGGCGGGCGATGGGGAGCAAGAGGTTCTTGGCGGGGTCGGTGTCGCGCAGCAACCGGGTGGTATCCCGGACGCGGTGCCGGGGCAGTGGCGATCCAAGCATTTCTAGGGCCTCGACGTGGCTGAGGCGGGTGCCTGCGATCATCACTGCTGTGGAGACGGCGGCGGCTGCGAGCTCGGGATCGGTCTTGGGAATCCGAAGTTGCGCCGCCCACTCGGGCCAGATCTGTGCGGGAAGTTTGCGCGCTCGTTCTTTCGCTCCGGACGGTGGAGGGGGAACAAGGTGCTGGATGTGTGTGAGGTGGCGCATGTTGAGGCCGCGCGATCGGGCAACCGAGACCTTCAGCTGGAGGCTGTGTTGATCGAACACCGCTGATGGTGGGATACGGCCGTGGAGGAGCTTGAAGAGGCGGTCGGGGTCCTGCACCGCCTGGAAGGCGAGACTGGCTCCGAGCGCTGCCAGCGCCGAGGTTCGGGGGCGTTCCTTGCGGAGGATGCCGTCTTCGTCGAGTGCCTTACCGAGGGTTGCCGACGGGATATCTCCAGCATCGATGTCCTCGCCATTGACGAGAGCACGGACCGCGATGCGAGCGATGGTTCGGAGATCCTCCATAACGAGCGGTGCAGCTTGCGGGTTGTCGCGGTACATGCCGAATCGACCGACGCCTTGAGAGATCGTCGCGAACTGGGCTCGCTGCGCAGCAAGCATCCCCGTGCTTGCCTCGACGCGTCCGGTCTCGTCGCGCAGATCGGCGCCGCAGCGTTGACGCGGATCTGCCGCGCGGTGTGGCCTGTTGTGGCAGCATCCCGGTCGTGGGACGAGATACATCGGTTGCGGGCGTGCGCGCGGTGCCTCACCGCAACTAGGACAGATGTCGCTGAGCACGCGCCGGTGACGAGGGCACATCGACACGAACGCGTACGTCCACGAGAGCCTCCACCGGCCACCAGAGTCGAGGAGGCATTCCGGGCAGAAGCGCCCTTGCGTCCCCGCGGTCGGACATTGGATGCTCAGCCGCCCCTTGAGCGTGTACTTGGTCACCGTCGAAGCGAACGCCGACCTGGTCATGGCTTGCAGGCAGTCGGCCGACAACCCTGTCGTGTGGATGAGGCGCTCGAGTGGTCCCTCGTCGAGGTGGAACGACCACCGGTTCAGACGCCCGACGGAGTAGTGCTGATCCTGCTCGACGGCCGCTGGGCCGGATAGTCCCAGTGCGACGATCATCTGTCCGAAAGTGACGCCGTGCGCGGCTGCCATCGTTTCCAGCCAGGAGTCAAGAGGTTCGTCTGGCATGGGGCGAACCCGGAACGGCAGACGACGAAGCTCGGTCATGATCGGGCGACTCGCCGTGCTTTGTTCACGAGAATTGCTGTAGCGCCACGTGCGATCTCCGCAGCTTCATCGATCGAGACCTGTTCCAGGAGATCCGTGTCGAGGGTCTCCTTCCCGGTGCGGATGGCGCGTATCGCTCCCAGGCGGATCAGTTGCATCAACGATCCGATGACGCCTGTCGAGCGAATGTAGAGGTAGTCGCTGAGCGTGTCGGCGAGGGTGCCCGGACGCATCCGCGCAAGCATCAGTCGCTGCTCGATCCCGAGCAGCGTGTCGCGCCACACGGGTGCGCCGATCGCCGTGAGCGGATCAAACGCGTGGAGCTGCAGCAGTGTCCATCGCCGGCCGGTCTGCGCCAAGGCGGCGAACTCACCGTTGCGGCCTTCGGAGAACAACCCTCGCTGCTTCAGAGCGACACCGGCGAACAGAAAGGTCGCGGGGTACTCGTTAGCGAGCCATTTGAGCTCGTTCGCGACCTGCTCGCCCTTTTCGGTGCCCGGGCGGAGGAAGTGGACGTCGTCGATAATGATCAGCCGCGTCTCGTGGCGTCGGACTGCGTCGCCCGCCATGGTGGCAAGATCGCGGGCGAGCACCCTGCCCGTGGTCGCCCGCCGCGCCGGGTGTGCGTAGAACTCGAATAGTTGCTGGTGAAGCCCCTTGATCGTCACATCGCCGGTGAGCGTGATTCGGCACACGGGGATCCTCAGGATGTCGTCGTTATCATCCACGTACTCGCCGAGCTGGTCGATCTGTTCCCGGTGGTATCTGAGTCCGTACGCGTCGACGGTGGTCGACTTGCCCAGAGACGGCGGAGCGTCGATGGCCGCAGCGGCCCGAACGCGGGTCACCGCGTCCTCGTTGGCTTCAAGCAGATCGTCGAGTTGCTCATTGGCACGGACAACCTGCGGTGTGCGCAGCAGGATGCTCTCGTGCCATCGCCGGCGTTGCCGCCCGTAGTCCCTGCGCGCGACGGTGTCGAGGGCGCGAATCTGCGCCATAGAGAGTCGCTCCGGCCGGACCGGGCTCGGCCTTTCGGCGAGGTACTTCCACCACTCGTAGGTAGACGGGCCAGTGTCAGGCTTGATCACAAATCCTCCAGGGCGGTCGCGTAGAACTCCGGGTCTGGGTCGTACTCGGTGGGGTCGAGTTCGTCGTCCACGTCGTCGTCGCCACCCAACGGCGCCGGAGAGGACAGGGAGACGGCACGGGGACCGGCCAGCTCCTCACTCGGGAGAGTCACGCCGGGGCTGCTTCGTGCGATGAGCTCCTGCGTCAGGCGGATCGATGTCATGGCTGCCGCTTCGGTCTCGTGTCGGTGCGCGGCGACCTGCCGTGCGGAGGCACGGCGCTCCTGCGGGGTGAGGTGTTGGCCGGATCCCCACCGCGCGAGCAGTGCGGTCAAAGCTGCTTCGGTGTCCGGGATCTGCGGGTTCGAGGCGGCCAGCTTCTTCGCGTACTCGAGCGCGTCGATTCCGAACGGGGTGTTGACCTCTTTGACTCGCTCCCAGGACAGGGTGTGCCATGTGCTGTCTTCGGGGTCGTGGAAGTAGATGTATCGGACATCGTCGGGGTTGACGAAGAAGGGCCAGTCTCGCCCCTGGTTGTAGAGGGATTGCGACCGGTTACGGTACTTGCGGAGCACCCCATCGTCGTCCTTGTAGCGCAGCGTCCAGTTCTCGATTCCGTACCGCTGGATCGTTCGGTGCACAACAGGGAGCATCTCCAGCACGATGTTTCGATCTTGGGGCAGTCGGAGGTGGCCTGCCGTCGCCACGCCCTGCTCGTATCGCTGTTGCGGGCTCATCTCCAGTCCAGGCAGCAGCGGGTCAGCCAGTTCGCTGTGCGGGCGCACGTGGTAAACGGTCGCGATCCACTCGCGGATGATCTCCTCGAGCTGCGAGATGGTGTACACCGCATCAGATTCAGCGTCGAGACCACGGGCCAACAGGTCTTCTCCCTTGAAGCCAGGCAGCTGACTCAGCAGCTCCTTGACGGTGCGGAAGAACCTCTCCACCGCGGCCTTGTCCGTGGGCATGTACAGTCGGGCTGGCTGTACCGAGATCCCCAGCCGCGAACAGACGCTCAGCACATGCTCGGAGAGGTAGATCTTGCCGTGGTCGACGACGATCGTCTCGGGCAGGTTGGCTCGGATGAACCTTGCGACCTGGATGTGGTCCTCGCGGACGATGAGCGTGTCGGGAACCCCCGAGTAGGGCCATGATGCCGTCCTGCCCCAGCTTTCGGGGATCTCGAACGGACGCATCGCCTCGAGGAGCACACCGGCGACGTCCATAGCGCGAGCGGTCGGGGTGAGCCTCATACCGACGATCGCTCGATCGTAGAGATCCATCGCGACGGTGAGTTCGCTGTTCACCCAGTCGCCGCTCACGGGATCGAATCCGAACACGTCCAGCGGTGTCGTATCCATGAGGACGTACTCACCTGGCCGAGTGGGAGCGAAGCGACCAAACGCACTCTGCGGCTTGTTCGCGTTCGATCGCTTCGCCTTCGTGCTTCCGTCGAACGTGTTCCGACCCCAGTCGAGGTCGCGGAACGCTCGGTACCGGACAGACTTCGAGGGGATCTTCACCACGCCGACCCCGTACTCGCGCTCGAGCCGCGCTGCCACGCGTCGCATGATCACCTTCCGCGCGACGCGGGGTTCCGTAATCTGCTCTGCCTGGATAGTGCGCACCATGTCGACCCACCGCGGGTCGAGGTTCCCGAGCCCGCGCGTCGGCTTCACGCGGCGGTTGTCCATCAGACCCAGTTCGTCCGCCTCAAGGTATCGAGCCACCCAGTTGCTGATCGTGCGCTCTGAAACGCCCACCTCGGCCGCTTTGGCACGGTAGCGGGACATCTTTCCGCTGTCGGGTGAGTACTCGTCCCGCGGCTCGCCTGGGCGTGCATGTGCGGCACTGCCGGACTTGTACCCGGTGAGAACTTCGCGTACGTGATCGGCTCGCTGATGCACATCCTCCTGCTCGGCTGCCGATAGCTGCGTCCAAATGAGAGCGAGCGGGTCGATCGCAGCGCCACCAGGATCCCGGGGGAACCGGGCGCGGCCCCCATCGCTTGGCGGCCGAAGCAGTTCCGCATAGTGAAGGCGCCGCAGGCGACGGTTGATGTCCTGAATGACAATCGCGTTTCCGGCTATCTCGACGACCGTGCAGAGGGAGCCGTCCCAGCTGAAGCTCGCACCCACGCGGATATCGAAGGTCGGCTCGTCGGACAGCATCACCACGCTGGCTCCACAATCGCTGTCGAAGCGAGCGGCGCTGAGAGATCAGTCGTGAGCCGTCCTGCCCAAAGAAGGTGAAGGACGATTCCCCGCGCATACTCGGGCTCGGCGAGCTGCGCTGCACCGACTCGGCAAGCCTGCCCGAACGTCATCGGCTCTTGAACAGACAGGCGGACCGCCTCGACTTCGACGGGCGCAAACTGGAATGCCCGCCGATAGCCCGCGAGAAACTTGAGGTTGCTCAGGCGGACTGGCTCCGGTTCGCTGAGCACGACGTAGTCCCACCCGATCGACTCGACTAACTGCCCCGACCACGTCAACGCGGCCGCGATCTTCGGATCACTAAGAAGAGCGGCGGGCTTCACATCGATCACACAAGCCCGGCCGCCGGTACGCTCCACGAGGTAGTCCGGCACATGCCGCCGCTTGCGGCTCCCGTCCCTCCCTTCGACAAGGAACGGCTGCGAGAGGATCCACACCGTCGACGGGTCGAAGTCTTCCCCCAGGAGGTTGGCGAGCTCGAGCCTCGACTCATACCCCACCAGCGATTCCATCGTCGCCGACCAGTAGCTACCGGAGTAATGACGCTGACCGCGATAGGCGCGAAAGCGTCGCCACGGGGTCGCGGCGTCAAACGCCGGCAGAGTGAGCAACGAGAGCTCCGTAACGCTGACGCTGTCGTCGCGGCCCCGAATCTGCACTGCCGCCGCACCCATCAGGCTCATCGGCTGCACCGGCCGAGGCCACCTTCTCGTCGTACCGCCGTGACGGGAGCGCAACGTCGCATAAATTGGTTATAGGGCTATCGCCTATTAATGTCAACGAGATCAGCTCGCGTCGTCACACCCGAGCCCGCTGACCGCAGCTCAATCACTTGTGAAGAACGTCATCGACGCGCAAGTGTGTTGTAGGAACCGCTTTGAGATGTCCCCCACGCAGTAAGACTTTGGCGCGTTCAGATGCCGACTTGTCCAGCAAGAACGCGAGTCTTTGTAGCGAGAGTTATCCGTTTCGGCGAGATTACTCGATCCGATAGACGCGTGTCCGAATCCATTTGCCAGCCGCGCGCGCGGCGCGGTCCATCGGACTACCCAGGGGATTGTCGCTGGTCATGTAGGTCCACGTTGCCGACGGTCGGCGCAACCCGAGCACAGTGATGTCCTGCCCGAGCTGGTCGGGTGTCACGTCACGGATGATGTCGGCGGCGCGGTCATAAGCCGACGCGAAGAATCCGCGGAATTCGCGCAGTGCGATGCGGTGAAACTCATCGCGCGGGTTGACGCCGGCGAGGGCCTGCAGGTGGATGCCGTCGCGGATCTCCGTCAGATGTGCCAGATGGTCGCACCACTGTTCGTCGAGACACCACAATGCGACGTCGCGGGCGAGACGAGCAACTACTGACGGGGAGGATGCCGAGGCAAGGCGATCGAATGCCTCTGGTATTCGTCGAGTGACCTCTAGGGCGGCGCGGTCACCGTTCATGACCGCCTCTCGGTCGCCGAGAACGGTGTCGCGCTGGCGGGCGATCGCGCGGCTGAAGTCCCAGGTGTCGCGGTGGCGGTCGTGTTGGATGCCCTCGGCGATCCGCTGCGCCTGGTCGATGATGGAACCGAGCGTGGTCTGGTCGAGTTGCGATCCTCGTCGTCGGATCTTCTCGAGCAGGTGGTCAGGAGCGTTGGCCTGCACCAGTTCGTCGGTGGTGCTCACGAAGGTGGCGGTAGTGCCGGGGTCGCCCTGCCTGCCTGAGCGGCCGCGCAACTGCGCGTCAAGGCGGCCGGACGGATACCTGCCGATCTGCAGCACCGCTAGTCCCCCGCTTCTCGCGACGCGACGATGGTCGTGCTCGTCGATGCCTCCGAGGCGGATGTCTGTGCCGCGCCCCGACATCTGGGTGGATATCGTGACCGCCCCATACTCGCCGGCCTCTGCAATGACTGCGGCCTCCCGCGCGTCGTTGCGGGCGTTGAGCACGTGGGCTTCGATTCCCGCCTCGGCGAGCACCTTTGCGTAGTGTTCGGACTCCGCGACGCTCTGTGTTTCCACGAGCACCGGTTGCCCTGCCCAATGACGCTCTCGAGCCTCCACCAACACGGCATCCACGCGGGAGTCCTCGTCGAGGAAGACACGCTGCGGCAGATCTGTCCGCTGGTTCGGTAGCCGTCGTTCGATCCGACCAGAGCGGAGCGAGTAGAACTCGGCCAGTTCCTCGGCCACTGCGACCATGGTTCCGCTCATGCCCGACAGGGTCATATAGCGACGCAGCAGATCCTGCACCGTGAGGGTGTCGAGGACGATCCCGGGCGACGAGACAGTGAGCTGCTCTTTGGCCTCGACTGCCGCGTGCAGCCCGTCTGGCCACCGTTGCTGGTGCGCGACACGGCCTCTTGCGGTGTTGATGAGCTTGATCGCGTCGTCGACGACCAGGTAGTCGACGTCTCGGTGCACGAGAACGTGAGCGTGGAGGGCGAGGTTGAGGCGTGTGAGCGTCGCTGTGTGTGCGGTGTCGTAGAGGTTCACACCGCCGAGTCGGTTCTCGAGGAGGTCGAGGCCGGCGTCGGTGAGCGAGACGGTGGCATGGTCGGCGTCGATCGCGTAGTGCAGTCCGGGGTCAAGCTCTTGCACGAGGGCGTCCGCCAGCGTGAAGTCTTCCGGGCTGTCTGTGGACGTTCCGGCGAGGACGAGGGGCGACACCGCTTCGTCGATCAGTACCGCGTCGGCCTCGTCGACGATCGCGACATCGAGCACCGGGCTCACGCGGTCTGCTTCGGTTGTCGCGAACCGGTCGCGGAGCACGTCGTATCCGACCTCGCTGACCGGCGCGTAGACGACGTCCAACCTATACATCTCAGCCCGCGTCATCAGCGGCGTGTGTTGACCGACCCAGCCGACACGGATGTCGAGCGAATCGAAGAGGGGACGCATCCACGCGGCATCCCGCTCCGCGAGATAGTCGTTCACCGACAGCACATGTACGCGCCGACCGGCGACCGCGAAAGCGGCCGCAGCGAGAGCACCGGCAAGAGTCTTCCCCTCACCGGTGTCCATCTCTACTGCGTTCCCCGCTGCCAGCGCGCAAGCCGCCAGCAGTTGCTCATCGAACGGCTCTTCCCCGAGCGTGCGCCGCGCGGCCGTGCGCAGCACAGCCAACAGGTCGGCGGTCGGCTCGACTACCGCACTGCGACCTGGCGAGATCAGTGCTGCGCGGGCGGCGCGTGACAAGTCGGCGTCATCGAGATCGCCGGCCCACTGCCCGCGCTCGTTCGCTGCAGACACGATGCGACGGAAGCGCCGAAAGGACGTGGAACCGGGCGCCCCGGTCACTCGCTCAATCCACCGCCTCATGCCCCCATCCAAACACGACGGCTCTGCGCGCCAGCGGAGTGAGTTTGCCGGCCCGAAATGTCCAGATGGACACCGCGTGGACATTTCGTCTGCGAAACGGACAAGTCCAACCGGAACCTACATGTGTCTCATATATCGAAGGCCGCGAGGCCTTATATTTGTGAAGGTCACATTCACGCCAAGCAGTTGCAGGGTCGCCGATCGCTGCGACGTGGGAGACTCGAAACGTGGTGCTGCTGACTGATCTTGCACCCGAACACTCGAAAGCGATGTTCGGCAACAGCCACATGCTCTCCGTCATGCTGTTCATTGCGAACCACGATGACGACGTGTTCTCCGCGCCCCAGATCGTTTCGGCGACCGGCGTGGACCCGACGCTCGTGCATCCACTGCTCGGTCGCCTCAAGAAGGGGCAGGTGATCGAGCAGATTGGCCGCGTCCCCGGTGAACGCACGCTGCTTTTTCGCCGGATCGAGAGTCCGTACTGGGACCTCGCTCGGCGTGTTGCGGCCGAAGGGCCTACTGCCTCCTCGCCGGCTGCTTGAGGCCGGGCGCGTCGGAGGGCGCGAGTAGTGTCGGCCTGCTGAAGGCGATACCTTACGCCCGCTAGAGTGGCCGCTAGCCCAGGAGGGAGTTCACATTGTTCGTTCGCGAAGTCGACATGGCTGCTCCCGTTGCGCGTTGGCTGGAGAGGGTTGGCGGAAGCTGCGTTGGTCACGAGGTGACGGTGGGCTACGGTGTCGCGGACCTCGTCGCGGGCCTCGGAGACGAGGCTCGGCTAAGAAACCGACGTCGCCAAGCGCGCCCAGTCGCGAAGTCCATCCAGCTCGCGGTGCTGGACTTCTGCACCTCTTTCAGGACGCTCGATGACTTGCGAGAGTGGGCACCCCGCGGTATGTCGTCTCTGAGGCGAGAAGCAATAGATCCGCTTATCGATCAGGGTCTGCTCGTTCTCGCCGGGTCTCGATACCGTACGAGGGTGCGACCGAAGGACCCGTTTGACGAGCTCATTGCCGTCGAGTTGAAGCTCCGAGACGCGCGCCGCGGCATTGCTCAAGCAACCGCGTATCGAACGTTTGCGGATCGCAGCTACCTCGCGCTTCCGCGCGAACGTGTGCGGACAGAAGCCCTCGGCGCGGCTCGTCAGGCTGGCGTCGGGCTACTCGCCGTGGGGTCGAACACGGTCGAGATTCTCGTCGACGCACCCACCCAGTCGACATCGACGCCGGCGAGACGCCGCATCGCGAGTGAGCGTGTGCTCGAGGCGAGTATGGATAGCTCCCGGCTGGGCGGGTCGCAGGCTCCTAGCCTCGCCGTCTAACTAAGCCAGGACTTCCGCCCAGCCTTCGAGGAAGGCCGGGCCTTCACTCGGGAGCCGAGTCGGAGGCAGTTCGCGATATCGCTCCGTGGCAACGTCGACCCAGGTTCGAAGGCGAGCGATCCTCTGTCCGGCGGGGAGGGTCGCCAGTTCGGAAACCTGGCGCGACTGTGCGATGAGGTTGTGCTGCAGGAGGAGGATGCGTTCCTCGGTACTGAGGTCATCCAAGCTGGGATTGCCGTCGAGGAGTGCCGCAGCCTGCGGCGTCCCCAGCTCCACGTATTCGGGCCGACGAGCACGCATGAGCAGGTACGCCTCGATTGACACCAGATTCACGAGCCCCGGTATGTAGATGCGGTCAAGAGATCGCCCACCCGACGTCTCATCCTCGGGATGCGGTGTCATGTTCATCAGGTTCCCCGAGACGCCGGTGGACCATCCTTCCGCTCCGAGAGCAAGGAGCAACAGTCCGCTACTCGCTCGTCGTCCGACGATCACCGGCGTTCCGGCTTCCCGGAGTACGGCGATGAGATCGCGAAGGCCACGCAGCGTGTCGACATCGCCGAGCGGTCCGAACGGCGCCTGTGTAGTACTCAGCAACAGGTGGACGCCTCGCCACTGCCGAGCCGTGAGGGCCGTCAGTAGGAGATCGCGCTGCCTCTCATTGGCGAGCCAGCTGGAGTGCACGGCGACACCAAGCCACATCGAGGTCACCTGCCCGCGCTGAGTAAGGAGCGCCTCCGTCAGTCCTGCGCAGGCCACGGATTCGGTGAGCCAGCTCTGCTCGTTCTCGGCCGCGTAGAAATATGGCGAGACGATCGCGTCAGGTTCGTCGGCCGTCACGGAGTCGAGCACGTTGGTGCAAAACTCTCGACGCGAGGTCTCATCTGAGAACCCGGTTAGTACGGGCGCCGAACCGTACGGGAGCTTTCGGAAGCCTGCCGGTCGAACGGCGAGGGGACTCCGGACGTAGTGAGTGACCGGATCCACGATCGCCTCAGCTCCGACGTCATGTGCAGCGTCAACGAACTCACGGACTCGTGAACCTGCGCGGATATCGATGACCACTCCGTGCGGTCGGAGCGCGGAGAGAAAGCCGTTTTCGGCGTAGTTCTTGACCTGCCCGATGTTCAGCAGAAAGCGCTGGGGGCTGGTCTCGATGGTCGACGCCGACTGCATCGACGAAATCGCGAGTGTGAGGTCTGTCAGAAGCTCGCTGACTTTGAGATATCGCCTGTGCGGCTGCTTGTGCAGCATCCTCTCGACGACATCCGCGACGGCCGAGGGAATCTCCGGGTCGATGGCTCGTATTGGTTGAGGTGTCTGCACTGCGGGCGCGCGCCATCGATCGATGAGGCTGAGTGCGTAGAAGGGCTGCACGTTGGTCAGGAGTCGGTAGGCAAGCGCGCCGATGACGAACTGATCACTACGCCAGTCGCCGTGGACGGGGGACGAGCCAACCTGCTCAGGGCTCATCCATCCCGGCGTTCCGGGGGTTGGCAACGCGGTGTAAGACTCATCGTCTACGTGACGAGCCAACCCCAAGTCGACGATGACCGGCCTGCCGTCAGCGTCGAGGATGATGTTGTTCGGGCTCAGGTCTCGATGCGCTGTGCCTTGGGCCCAGATCGACGCGGCCGCATCGGTTAGCCGGCTTATCAAGTCGAGCGCTTCGAGCGGAGTGAAGACCACTCCGGCCCCGAGCTCGGCCCCAAGAGACCTACCCTCGATGAACTCCATCCGAATCCAGCAGTAGTCGACTCCCTCGAACTTGTGAACGCCATGAGCGAGGAATTGCACGACTCCGTCGTTCGTAACTCGTTGCAGAGCATTGAGTTCTCTGTCGACACGCTCACGCTCGGAGAGCCCCGGATCGATGATCTTGAGGGCTGTTTGCCGGTCACCCTCTCGGATTCTGAAGGTGCAGGCGAATCCGCCCGTGCCGAGGTGGGCTACCTCATCCGCGAGGGGAAAGAGGGAAATGGCGACTCGTTCGAGCAGCGTGCGATCGGCTGGCAAGTTCTTTCCTTACATCGTCCGAGGGGATGAGTTTTCAAATTTGCAAGTCGTTTGAAAACCGTCGTGGAATTCGCAACTCTCACCGAGAACCTTCACGAGAACCTACAAGGCGAAGTCGCCGCCCGGTGCCATGTCGGCGAAGCGCGAGAAGTGGCCCTGGAAGGCTACCGTGATCGTGTCGGTGGGGCCGTTGCGGTGCTTGGCGACGATGAGGTCGGCCTCGCCGGCGCGCGGGCTGTCCTTCTCGTAGGCGGCCTCGCGGTGCAGGAGCACCACCATGTCGGCGTCCTGCTCGATCGAGCCCGACTCGCGGAGGTCGGAGAGGGCGGGCTTCTTGTCGGCGCGCTGCTCCGGGCCACGGTTCAGCTGCGACAGGGCGATGACCGGCACGCCCAGCTCCTTGGCGAGGAGCTTGAGCGCACGGGAGAACTCCGAGACCTCCTGCTGACGCGACTCGACGCGCTTTCCGCTCGTCATGAGCTGCAGGTAGTCGATGACGACCATCTTCAGTCCGACGCGCTGCTTGAGCCGTCGGCATTTCGCGCGGATCTCGACGAGCGTCATGTTGGGGCTGTCGTCGATGTACAGCGGCGCGTCGTTGATGCGGCCGCGCACCGACGCGATCGTCGTCCAGTCGCGCGAGTCGAGGGTGCCCTTGCGCATCGCCTGCAGCGGGATGGCGCCTTCGGCGCTCATCAGGCGCATGGCGATCTCGCTGCGTCCCATCTCGAGCGAGAACACGATCGTCGGCATGTTGTTGCCGATGGCGGCGGCGCGGGCGAAGTCGAGCGCGAGCGTCGACTTTCCCATCGCGGGGCGCGCGGCGATGATGATCATCTGTCCGGGGTGCAGACCGTTGGTGAGCTGGTCGAGCCCGGCGAAACCGGTGGGGATGCCGGTCATCTGCCCGTCGCGACCGCGGGCCGCCTCGATCTCCTCCACGGCCGCGTCGACGGCGACCTCGAGGGGCACGTAGTCCTCGGCGGCGTCCTGGCCGGTCACCCCGTAGATCTCGGCCTGGGCGTTGTTGACGAGGTCGAGCGCCTCGCCCTCGCCCTGGTAGCCCATCTGAACGATGCGGGTGCCGGCCTCGACGAGGCGGCGCAGCAGCGCGCGCTCCGACACGATCGAGGCGTAGTAGCCGGCGTTGGCCGCGGTCGGCACGATCGAGGTGAGCGTGTGCAGGTAGTCGGCACCGCCGGCGCGCTGCAGATCTCCCGACTTGATCAGCTCGTCGGTGACGGCGACCACGTCGGTGGGCTCGCCGTGGGAGTACAGCGACAGGATCGCCTCGAAGATGAGCTCGTGCTTGGGCACGTAGAAGTCGATTCCCCGCAGCGTCTCGATGACGTCGGCGACCGCGTCCTTCGACAGCATCATGCCGCCGAGCGTGCTCTGCTCCGCGAGCACGTCGTTCGGGGGCGTGCGCTCCGACTGTCGAGGGCCGCCGAGGCGCTCCTCCGAGATGTCTGCGATCGACATACGCACCGTCCTCCCCTGTGTTCGGCCGCCGTCCCCGCGTGGGCGCGCGGAAGGAATGCTCACGGAAGCGGATGCCGCGGCATCCGCTCCTCGCTCACGCACAGCAAAGCGCACGGTTCCGACATCCCCGACGGATGCGCTGCTGTCCCTCCCCGATGGGCCGGACCCCACGCTAGGGAGCGGGTTTCCCCGACGCAAACCGCCCTGTGGATAACTCTGTGGAGAGCATGCGAGAAACGCCGACGTGCCTGTGTAGAACATCTGTGGACAACATCTGGGGATACATGGGTTTCCGATGCCGATTGTCCGCCTGGACTGGGATTATCGTGCTTAACAGCCTGTGGAGGGAGACCTGTATGAAGTGCCGCTTGAAGGTTCTCCCGCCCTAGCGTGCTTGTGTACAGATCTGGGGAAGACTGAGGTGTCCTGAGCAAATCCTGAGATTGGCCGCCCTGGACAACTGTCAAGACCCGGCGTACCGTCGGGAGTCCAGGCACCCTCAGGTCGTGATCGTTCGATCACGATGACGTCCATCGTCGTGGAGGTTGACATGGCTCCGGCGCCAGTACGACCCTTCAACAGGGTCGGCGCGCTCGCACTTGCGGGCGTCGGCGTCGCGTTCGCCTGGATCCTCCTCGCCCTCACGTTCGGCTTCGGCTCGAGCGGAGCGCACGCCGACGATACGGACGCCGCAGAGGGTGGCCTGCTCGGATCGGTGACCGGGCTCGTCGGCGACACCGTCGGCGCCGTCACCGGCACCGTGACAGGCGTGCTGAACACCACGACCGAACAGGTCGTGGCCCCGGTGGTGCAGATCGTCGCCACCGTCGCACCGCCGGTCGCACCCGTCGTCCAGACGGTCTCCGAGACCGTCTCGGCCGTGACGGCACCGGTCGCCGAACTGGCCGACTCCGGCGTCGTGACGGGTGTCGTCGCGCCCGTGGTCGACCTCGTGACCGCCGTCCCCGTCGTGGGCGACGTCGTCACCGGCCTGGGCGTCGACCAGGCCGTGACGGGCCTCACCGGCACCGTGGACCAGACGCTCTCGAGCGTCGTCGGGGCCGTCGATCAGACCGTCGCGGTGCTGCCCGCAGCCGCCGGACAGCCCGGCATCCACCTCCCGGGTCTGCACCCGCAGACCCCCGGGACCGCCGTCGACACCGCCGCGTACCTGCCGGCGCCGACGGCCTCCTCCGTCCCCGCCGCGACGCCTGTCGCGCACCGCACCGCGGTGTCGCCGACGCGCGCGGCGGTCGTGCCGGTCGCCTCCACCGCGCTGGCCGCGGCCTCGGCGACCGCTCCTGCCCCCGGTGACGGGGGAGGACTCTCGACGTCCATGCCTCCCGGGCTCGCCATGCCCGGCGGAGGCTCCATCACGGGTTCCGGCGGTGCGGGACCCGGCGCTGCAGCGCTGCTCGCCTTCGGGCCGCTCGTCGCACACCGTGCCTGGGTGCGGCGACACGGCCAGCAGGACGACGCGGTGCCCGCGGCGCCCGCCGGCTCCACCGACGTCTCCCCCGACTGACGGATCGCTCCGCCGCGCTCGTTCGCGGCAGACGAGCACCCGCGCGCGCTCGCGCGCATATCCGACAGTCAAGGCAGGGAGACCTTCATCATGCGTACAGTCCTCAAGCGCGTCCTCTGGGGCACGCTTCTCGCCGGCGGCATCACGCTGCTCGGCGCCACGGCCGCCAACGCGGCCGACACGACCACAGGAGACGGCGGGCTGCTCTCGGGCACCCAGGCGCTCCTGAACGTCGACGTCCCGATCACCGTGAGCGGAACCTCGCTCTCGGTCCTCGGCGACTCCAGCACCGCATCCGCGCCCGCTCCGGCTCCGGCCGAGGCCCCCGCGGCGACCGCCTCGACGGGTGGACAGGATGCCACGGCATCAGGCACCCAGGCGCTCGTCTCGGTCAGCCTCCCTGTCACCGTCGGCGGCAACGCGATCTCGGTGCTCGGCGACAGCACCTCGGAGGGCGCGGCCGCACCGGCCGCCGCACCGGCCGAGGCGCCCGCCGCACCGCCCGCGACGACCACCGGCGACAACTCGCTGCTGGGTGGCACGCAGGGCATCGTCTCGGTCGCCGTCCCCGTCACCGTGGCGGGCAACGCGATCTCGGTGCTGGGCGACAGCGGCTCGACCGGACCTGCCTCCCCGGCGTCCGGTCCCGCTGCTCCCGCCGGCACGGCCGGGGGCTCGTCCGCCGCCGGCACCACCACGGGCGCCGACGGCGTCCTGAGCGGCACCCAGGTGCAGGCCCCGGTCACCGCGCCGGTCACCGTGAGCGGAAACGCGATCTCGGTGCTCGGCGACAGCGCCTCGACGGATGCCTCGACTCCGGCCGGAACCTCCGGCACCCCGGGATCGAGCGCCGCCGGCGGCACCACCGGAGCCGATGGCATCCTGGGCGGCACCCAGGTGCAGGCCCCGGTCACCGCGCCGGTCACCGTGAGCGGAAACGCGATCTCGGTGCTCGGCGACAGCGCCTCGACGGATGCCTCGACCCCCGCCGGAACCTCCGGCACCCCGGGATCGACGGTCGACGCCGGCACCACCGGTGCGAACGGCATCGCGAGCGGCACGCAGGTGGCCGCTCCCGTGACGGCGCCCATCGCCGCCACCGGCAACGCGATCTCGGTGCTCGGCGACAGCTCCTCCACCGGAGCCGCCACCCCGGCCACCGGCACCGCCGGTGCGGCCGGCAGCAGCGCCGGCGCCACCACCAGCGGGGCCGACGGCACCGCAGGCGGCACCCAGGTCGTCGCCCCGGTGACCGCCCCGGTCACCGCGGTCGGCAACGCGATCTCGGTGCTCGGCGACAGCTCCTCCACCGGAGCCGCCACCCCGGCCACCGGCACCGCCGGTACGGCCGGCAGCAGCGCCGGCGCCACCACCAGCGGGGCCGACGGCACCGCAGGCGGCACCCAGGTCGTGGCGCCGGTCACGGCTCCCGTGAGCGTCACGGGCAACGCGATCTCGGCGATCGGCGACAGCACGTCCACGGGCGCTGCTGCTCCGGCGGTCGCCGGCGGACCTGCCGCCGGGGGTCAGACCTCGGGGGAGGGCGGAATCCTCGGCGGCAGCCAGGTCATCGCACCGTTGACGCTTCCCATCCTGATCGGCGGCAACGCGGTCTCGGTGGTCGGCACCAGCACCACGACGACCCCCACGGCGGTCGACCCCGGCACCGGCGGCGGTGACGGCGACCCCGTGACCCCGGCGACCCCGGTGGACCCGGGCACCCCGGGCGACCCCGGGACGTCGGGCAGCACCGGCACCTCCGGTGTCGTGGTCGGCGCGGCGGCCTCGGTCGGCGCGGTGTCCGCACTCGCGATGACCGGCCCCGCCGACGTGGCACTGCTGCTCATCGTCGGACTCGGGATGCTGCTGATCGGCGCCGGAGCGTTCGCGTTCCGCGCCCTGCGACACTCCGCGTGAGCAGCCGTCCGCGCGGGGTCCCCAGCCCTGCGCGGACCGCCTCCGCGTGAGTGGCGGGAGGGTCGCCCCCAGCGACCCTCCCGCACACCCCAGAACCCGTCGGGGGTGCAGGGGCGGCCGGGCTACTGCCTGGACCGGCCGCCCCGTTCCCGACGCAGAAAAGACGGATGCCGCGAACCGGGGGGCTCGCGGCATCCGTCTCTCGTGCGTTGCTGCTTACTTCGCGGCGACCACCTGGAGGGTGATCACGGCGGTCAGGTCGTCACGCAGACGAACCGTGGCCTCGTGCTCGCCCACCGACTTGATCGGCGACGTGATGTGGATCTTGCGCTTGTCGAGCTCACCGAGACCGGCGGCCTTGACCGCGTCGGCGATGTGCTCGGTCTTGACCGAGCCGAACAGACGCCCCTCGCCACCGGTCTTGACCGACAGCTTGACCTTGTTGGACTCGAGGGTGTTCTTGAGCGCCACGGCCTCTTCGTGGTCGTGGATCGCGCGGGACTCGCGGGCGGCGCGGATCGACGCCACCTGCTTCTCGCCGCCGCGGCTCCAGGCCACGGCGAAGCCCTGCGGGATGAGGTAGTTGCGGGCGTACCCGTTCTTGACCTCGATGACGTCACCGGCGCTTCCGAGCCCGGCGACCTCGTTCGTGAGAATCAGCTTTGCCATCGGATGCTCCTTAGCGGCCAGCGCCGGCGTAGGGCAGGAGCGCCATCTCGCGCGCGTTCTTGATCGCCTTCGCGATCAGACGCTGCTCCTGCACCGAGACTCCGGTGATACGACGGGCGCGGATCTTGCCGCGCTCCGAGATGAACTTGCGAAGCGTTGCGACGTCCTTGTAGTCGATGAGACCGACGCGGATCGCCTTCGCGGGAGCGGCGTTCTTCGCGCCCTTCCGCGGCTTCCGGCGGTCGCCGGTTGCCTTTCCAGCCATGTTTCTTCCTTACTGAGTAGTGAGATTCGACGGATGCCGCAGCATCCGGATCAGAACGGGGTGTCGTCTCCGTACGAGCCGGGCGTGGACCACGCGTCGGCACCGCCGCCGGAGTTGGACGAGCCGGGCGTCGACCACGGCTGCTCGGCGACCTGGCCGCGGGACTGCCCGCCGCCGAAGTTGCCGCCGCCCTGGCCACCGCCGCTGGACGCGGCGCGCGTGACCTGGGCGGTCGCGTAGCGCAGCGAGGGGCCGATCTCGTCGACCTCCAGCTCGATGGCGGTGCGCTTCTCGCCTTCCTTCGTCTCGTAGGAGCGCTGCTTCAGGCGACCGGTCGCGATGACCCGGGAGCCCTTCGTCAGCGATCCGGCGACGTGCTCGGCGAACTCGCGCCACACGCTCGCGCGGAGGAACAGCGCTTCGCCGTCCTTCCACTCGTTCGCCTGACGGTCGAAGTTGCGCGGCGTCGACGCGATCGTGAAGTTCGCGACGGGGAGACCGTTCTGCGTGTAGCGCAGCTCGGGATCAGCCGTGAGGTTTCCCACGACGGTGATGATCGTCTCGCCGGCCATGGTCGTTACGCGGAGACCTTGGCGGGGCGAGCGGCCTTGCGAGCGGCCTTCTCGTCGGCGCGCTGCTTCTCGGAGGCGATCATCGCGATCGCCTCTTCGGCGCGGAGCACCTTGGTGCGCATGACCGCTTCGCTGAGCTTCAGCTGACGGTCGAGCTCCTGGGTGGCGGCGCTGGTGGCGGTGAAGCTGACGACGGCGTAGATGCCCTCGTTCTTCTTCTGGATCTCGTAGGCGAGACGGCGCTTGCCCCAGACATCCACGTTGTCGATGGTCCCGCCATCGTTGGTGATGACCTTGAGGAACTTGTCGAGGCTCGGGGCCACGGTCCGCTCATCGATCTCGGGGCTCAGGATGACCATGAGCTCGTACTGGTGCGTCACTAACCCACCTCCTTCGGACTAGAACGGCTTCCGAGCATCTCTCGGAAGCAGGAGGGTGTGTGCACGTCCGGGCTGATTCGGGCTGGGCCGATGCCGGACAACCTTCATAGTGTAGCGGATGCCTCGGCATCCCCCGGAATCCGGCCGCTCGCCAGCCCGGCGAGCACGGCGTCGAGACCGGCCAGGCCGGGGGCGGCGGCGATGTCGGCGCCGATGCGGCGGGCGGCGGCGCGGTACGAGGCATCCGTCAGCACCCGGCTCACCGCGTCCGCGACCTGCCGGGCGGTGGGGGTGTTCGTGCGCAGGTCGATGCCGACGCCGCTCCACGCGACGCGCGCCGAGACCTCGACCTTGTCCTCGGTGCGCCCGGCGATCACGATCGGCACGCCGTGCGAGATCGCGAGCTGCACGCCGCCGTACCCGCCGTTGGTGACGAGCGCATCGATCCTCGGCAGCAGCTGCGCATAGGGGAGGTACTCCGCGGCGCGCACGTTCGCGGGCAGCGCGCCGAGCGCGGTGACAGGACGACCGCCGGTGGAGACCACGACGAGCACATCGGATGCCGCGAGCCCCCGGATGGCCGGGAGCACGAGCTGTCCGAAGTCGGCGTTGGCGACCGTGCCCTGCGTGACATGGACGACCGGCCGAGGGCCGTCGAGGTCGCCCCACCAGTCAGGAAGCTCTCCGGAGGGACGTGGCGCCGGCAGCGGGCCGACGAATCGCACGGCGGACGGGAGGTCGCGGCGCGGGTACTCGAACGACGGCACGGTGAACTGCACCAGCGCGTCGGCGCCGCTCGACCAGTCGAGGAGGAACCTGCGCAGCGGCGCGCCGATCACCTCGCGGGCGAGCGCGTCGGCCGCCTTCGACACCGGTCCGAAGACGCCCTTCTCCGCCACGAGGGTGAGCACGGCGTTGCGGAGTCGTCCGCTCGCGCCGCCCCGCGGCGGCACGCCGAGGCCGAACGGCGCCGTATCGGTGCTCTTGACACCGAGCGGCAGGATGCCCAGCGCGACGATCGGCGGGCGCTCGACGCGCGGCCGTTCGTTGAGGAGCACGGCGCCGACGAACAGCTGCTCGGTGAGGATCGCGTCGACCGGCTCCTCGGCCAGGAGCGCGGTGAGCGCGTCGTACTGCGCGCGGCCCGGCGCGAGAAACAGGTGGAGCATGTCGAAGCGGATCGCCGCGGGGCCGGTGAGCCCGGCTCGCTCGGGGAAGTCGCGGTCGGGGTGGTCGAGGTCGACGTCGGCGGCGGCGGGCAGGGCGATGAACTCGGCGCCGGTGGCGCGCACCTGCTCGGTGTAGCGGGAGCTGGTGAGGAAGCGCACGCGGTGTCCGGAATCGACGAGGTGACGGGCGATCACCAGGAGCGGGGATACGTGGCCGTGCGCGGGGGTGCAGGTGACGAGGTAGGTGGACATGGCTGCTCTCGGTAGGGTTGGGTGTACTCGAGAAGTATTCACCACACCGTTAGGGTAGTCAATAGTGTCGACCGAGGATTCCGCTCCGCGCGCGTACCGATCCGCCCTCCGCGAGCGACAGGCGGGGGAGACGAGGCGGCGGATCGTCGAGGCATCCGCTCGCCTGTTCGCGGAGCAGGGCTACCAGGCCACGACCATGGCGTCGGTGGCGCGGGTCGCGGGCGTGTCGACCGAGACGGTGAAGGCCGCCGCCTCCAAGGCCGAGCTGCTGCTCGCGGCGTTCGAGGTGGCCTTCAGCGGCACGGAGCGGGCCGAGGGGCTCGCCGACAGCGAGCTCGGCGCGGGAGTGATGGACGTGCCCGACGACGTGTTCGCCGACGCCGTGCTCGAGCGCATCGTCACGGCCAACGCACGCGGTCACGCCCTGTGGACGGTGCTGCTGGGTGCGGCACTGTCGGATCCGGTGGTGGATGCTGCCCTGCAGAGCATCCTCGCGCGGCGGTCGGCCGACTATCGGCTGCTCGTGTCGGAGCTGCGGCGGCGCGGTCTCATGGACACGGGGGTCGATCCGGACCGGACGGCGGCCGAGCTGTCGTTCCTGATGTCACCGGAGGGGTATCAGCAGCTGGTGGTGCAATCGGGGTGGAGCGAACAGGCGTACCGCGCGTGGCTCCGAGACGGTGTGGAGCGGGTCTTCGGCAGGTAGCGCGGTCGCGACCGGCGGGCGCGTCGACGTGCAGATCGGCATTAGGTTCGATGTTGCCCGCCCTACGAATGCGACTTTGTCGTAGTAATGTCGGAAGCCCCTGTCAGAATCGATCCATGTCCACCTCGCTCCTCCCGCCGCCGCTCCCGTCGGCCGCCGAAGAGCAGTTGTGGGCCGAGCGTTTCACGGCAGCGGCGCTCGATGGACCTTTGTCCGATGTGCGCTGGGGAGTCGAGGAGTGTGCGACCGACGCCGAGGCGGCATCCGCTCGCTGGTTCCAGCGTCTCGTCGATCGCGCCGAACTGCTGAGCGAGTTCGAGCACGCGACGGCGCAGATCGCGCAGTGGGAGGCGGTGCGCACGCGTGTCCTGGCAGCGGCGCTCGACCACGCCCTCAGCACGCAGCGCAGCGGCTCCGAGGCCGAGATGTCGGTGCGTGACGTCGCGGCCGAACTCGCGTGCGCGGTGGGATTGTCCGACCGCACGGTGCAGCGTCGCATGGCCGATGCGGCGACCCTCCGTGACTCTTTCCCCCTCACGCTCGGCGCGCTCGGCGCGGGGCAGATCTCCTCGGCGCACGCGCAGGCCATCCACGACGAGGGGGTGCGGCTGCCCGCGGAGGCCCGCGGCGGATACGAGGGCGCGGTGATCGATCGCACCGTCGGCGGCGATCGCGCCCTGCCGACCGCGGGGCGGTTGCGCGCCTTCGCCAAGGCGATCGCCGAGAAGCTCCACCCGGTCACGATGCACGAACGGCATCGCACCGCACGCGCCGATCGGCGGGTGTGGGTGCAGCACCTCGACGATGGCATGTCGGAGTTCCGCGCCCTCATCCCGACGGTGCAGGCACAGGGCGGCGAAGATCGTCTCACCGCATTCGCGCGGGCGGTGCACGACGCCGAGCTGTCGAGCGAAGGCGAGTCCACCGGAGGCACGGAGTCTCCGGACGACGGGGAGCGACGCACCCTCGACCAGCTGCGGGCCGACGTGTTCTGCGACGTGCTGCTCACGGGCCACGCCACCCTGCCCGAGATCGATGAGCGCGGCCGCGAGGCGATCGATGCCATTCGCCCGGCGGTGCAGATCACGGTTCCCGTGCTCACGCTCCTGGGTGGAACGGATACCTCGTCCGACGGGCCGACGGCTCCTGCCGCACGCATGCCTGCCGCACCCGCCCTCGCCGGTCGCGTGCCGATCGATCCCGAGATCGCGCGACGTCTCGCGGGCGCAGCCACGCTGTGGGATCGCGTGCTGACCGACCCGATCACCGGCGATGTGTTCGCCGTCGATCGTCGCTTCCCCTCGGAGGCGCAACGGCGTCACCTGCGTGCTCGCGACGAGCACTGCCGATTCCCCGGCTGTCGCATGCCCGCCTCTCGCAGCGACATCGATCACACGATCGACCACCAGCACGGCGGGCCGACCGCCATCGACAACCTGGCGCACCTCTGTCGTCGACATCACAGCCTCAAGCACCTCACCGCCTGGACGGTGGCGCAGGAGTCACGCGGCGTTCTGGTGTGGACGAGCCCCGACGGGCGCACATACACCGACCACCCTCCACCGGCTCTCCGGTTCCTCGCTCAGGAGTGAGGGAGTCGACCGAGCCCGGCCCCGTGAATCCGGCCGACCCGCCCGCTACCGTGGGCGCATGGAATGGACCGACGAGGTCGGGCACGGCGACTGGATCCGCGACCGGCTCGACACCGATGCCCACGCACTCACGGCGTCGATGCACGGCGTCGTGCCGCGAGGCTTCCCCGCCTATATCCGCGTCTTCCACCCTGCGCTGCGCGACCGACCCGTCGGCCGGCCCTGGCCACCGAGTCCGATCGAGCGTCACCGTCGTGAATGGGACGCGTTCCAAGACGCGCACCCCGAGATCGAGTCCGAGCGCGTCGCGTGGGCGAGTACCGCGTCCGCGTTCGGCACGACGATGCACGCCGGCGCGCAGTGGCATCGACTGCTCGGCGTCGACGCCATGAACCGCCCGGAGACCGGGAGGACGGATGCCGCGGGCTGGCGTTACTCCGACCCGGCCATCGGGCACCTCGACGCCGATCTCCTCGCCGCAGCCGCCGAGCACCTCGCCGCCCGCACCACCACCCCGGACGCCGGGTTCATGGCTGTGTGGAGCGGATGGGGCGGACTGACGGGCGCCTACAGCACGACCCCGGCCCGCACCTTCCTCAGCGCGGGCGACGCCGGTGCCCACTCCGAGATGCTGCAGCGCAGCATCCACGATCCCTTCAACGGAGCGTTCTCGAAGCCCGTCTGGCAGCCAGGTGTGCTGTCCGATACCGCGTCCCGCGGACCGTTTCTCGATCTGCCCCAGCGCGAGCACGTGCTGTTCCTCGGGGGAGTGATCGAGCTCGCCGACGGGGCATGGCCCAGCCGCGCGCCGTGGGTCGAGCCGCACGCGTTCGAGTTCGGCCACCCCGTCGCGTCGCCCAGTCTCATCTGGCCCGACGACCGGGAGTGGGTGCTCGTCACCGAGGTCGATCACGACTCGACCATCATCGGCGGCGAGTCCGCGCTCATCCGCTCCCTGCACGCCGACCCGCGACTGGAGACCATCCCCGTGCGCGAAGGCACCGTCCTCACCTGGGACGCCGACGAGGTGAACCGATGACGTTCGATGCGACGGCGCTCACCGAACCGGTCGATCGGGCCGCGGTGCGCGCGTACGCGTCGCGACTGCGCGCGCAGGGGTTCGACGACGGATCTCTGCGGCGCATCCTCACGTTCGTCGCCGTGGGCGTGGCCGTCCTGATCTTCGTCCCCGTGTTCGGATCGGTCGTGGTGACGGTCGTGTCCTCCTTCGCACGCGCCGGGTCGGGCGGCGTCTTCACGGTGATCCCGATCCTGATGGTCGTCTTCGCCCTCGGCGTCGCCGGTCTCGCGGTGTGGGGCCTCGTGCGCGGTGGCGCCGGCGCGGGCGTGCGCCGCTACCGCCTCGACCGGTTCGCGCGCGCGAACGGCATGAGCTTCGTGCCCGCGCTCGCCGATCCACCGCTGCCGGGCATGATCTTCGACCTGGGCAGCGCCCGCTCCTCCAGCGACCTGGTGCGGGGCGACCGCCCGCGCTTCGTGGAGTTCGCGAACTACCGCTACACGACCGGCTCGGGCAAGGAGCGCACCGTGCACCAGTGGGGCTACGTGGCGGTGCGCCTCGACACCCCGCTGCCGCACATCGTGCTCGACGCACTGAGCAACAACGGCCTGTTCGGCAACCTCCCCGAGGCCTTCGACCGCGACCAGCGGCTGAGCCTCGAGGGCGACTTCGATCAGCACTTCGCGCTGTACTGCCCCCGCGGCTACGAGCGCGACGCGCTCTACCTGTTCACGCCCGACGTGATGGCGCGGTTCATCGACAACGCCGCAGCGCTCGACGTCGAGATCGTCGACGACTGGCTCTTCCTCTACGCCAAGCGCGACCTGTCCACCCTCGATCCCGCGACCTGGGCGTGGCTGTTCGGCGCGGTCGGCGCGCTCCTGGACAAGCTCGGCCAGTGGGGGCGGTGGCGCGACGAGCACCTGGCGACGGATGCCTCGTCCCTCGCGTCGACGGCGGCCGCGCCCGGCAACACTACGGGCGCGGCATCCGTCGCCTCGGCCCTGCCCTTCGCGGCTCCGTCGGGGCTTCTCACCCCGCCGCCGGCCGGGGTCGCGGCGCAGGGCCGACGCCTGCAGCGCCGCACCCCGGTCGCCGCGATCGGGGTGATGGTGGTCTTCGTCGCGCTGTGGATCGCGATGCAGACGGGCCTGCTCGACCGCCTCTTCGGCGGCTGAGTCACCTCACCCGGCGCGGCCTCCGCGGCTCGCGCGCCCCGAGGGCGCGCGCGACGAGGGGCTGCAGGGGTCCCGTCAGCGCCATCACGAACATCGGGAAGTAGCCGATCGACGGGAGGGCCAGCACCAGCACCAGCGCCACGGCGAACAGCAGCGCCATCGTGATGTCGACCGACATGCCGCGGCGCAGCATCAGCGACGTGCCTTCGTGCAGGGCGGGGTGGCGGAGAAGGTACACACGGGTCAGGAGCGAGATCAGGGCGGTGACGATCATGCTGCCGATGTACAGGACCTTCACCAGCTCGTCCTCGGACTTCATCTGCCCGACATGGCGGTGGCCACCGGAAGCCAGACGATCGACAGCAGCCAGGCCATCGTGATCCACAGCAGCCCCGTCGTCACGCGCTCGACGACGGCGAACAGCCGATGATGGTTCATCCAGAACATCGCGATGATCACGAAGCTCAGCACGAAGCTGATCAGCTGCCCCTGATGCTCCTGGACCCACGCCGCCGCGCCCTTGTCGGCGTCGGCCGCCGCGGTCACGCCTTCCATGAGCGGAAGGATGAGCAGGGTCATCGCGATCGCCACGACGGCGTCGATGAACGCCTTGGCCCGCTCGGCCGAGTAGGTGCGGAGCTCCTCCGCCTCCGCCTCCGCCCGGGCCCCGGCATCCGTCATGGCTCAGATGGTACGCGTGGTGCGCCACAGGGCGCGGCGCGACTCCTGCGCGACCGGATCGGGCACCGGCAGTGAGGCCAGCAGACGCCGGGTGTAGTCGTCCTGCGGATCGGTGAGCACCTGCACCGTGGTGCCCTGCTCGCGGATCACGCCCTGGCGCAGCACGACGATGCGGTCGGCGACCTCGTCGACGACCGCGAGATCGTGGCTGATGAACAGGCACGCGAACCCGAACTCGGCCTGCAGCTCGGCGAACAGGCGCAGCACTCGGGCCTGCACCGACACGTCGAGCGCCGAGGTGGGCTCGTCGGCGATCAGCAGCTTCGGATCGAGGGCGAGGGCGCGGGCCAGCGACGCGCGCTGACGCTGCCCGCCCGACAGCTCGTGCGGATAGCGATCCCCGAACGCCGTCGGCAGGTGCACGGCGTCGAGCAGCTCGTTCACCTTCGCCCGCGCGGCGCGCGGATTCGTCGCCCGGCGGTGCACGATCAGCGGCTCGGCGATGCACTCCGCGATCGTCAGCAGCGGGTTGAAGCTCGTCGCGGGGTCTTGGAACACGAAGCCGATGTCGGGGCGGGTCTTGGCCAGCTGGCGGGGTCTGGCGCCGTTCATCTCCGTGCCGAGCACCTGCAGCGATCCGCCGACGACGTCGGTGAGACCGACGATCGCGCGGCCGATGGTGGTCTTGCCGGATCCCGACTCGCCGACCAGGCCCAGCACCTCACCCGGACCGATCCAGAAGTCCACGCCCTTCACGGCGATCACCCCGGCGGAGCCGAAGCGGCCCGGGTAGCCGATCTGCACCTGTCGCGCGACGACGAGGCTCCCCTCGGGGGGAGCGGTCGGGGCCGGGGTCTCGAGCGACTGTCGGGTGCTCTTGCCGCGGCCGACGTGCGGCACGGCGGCCAGCAGCTCACGGGTGTACTCCTGCTGCGGATCGGCGAACAGCTCGCGCACGGGCGCCTGCTCGACGATGTCGCCCTGGTACATCACGACGACCCGGTCGGCGAGATCGGCGACCACGCCCATGTTGTGCGTGATGAGCACGATCGTCGCACCGAACTCGTCGCGGCACGTGCGCAGCAGATCGAGGATCTCGGCCTGCACGGTCACATCGAGCGCCGTGGTCGGCTCGTCGGCGATGATCAGGCCGGCGTCGAGCACGAGCGCCATCGCGATCACGACGCGCTGCTTCTGCCCGCCCGAGAACTGGTGCGGGTAGTCGTCGACGCGCTTCTCGGGATCGGGGATGCCGACCCGCCGCAGGATGTCGACCGCCTTGGCCTTCGCCTCGGTCTTCGACAGCTTCTCGTGGGCGCGCAGGCCCTCGGCGATCTGCCAGCCGACCGTGTAGACGGGGTTCAGTGCGGTCGAGGGCTCCTGGAACACCATCGCCGCGTCGCGCCCGCGCATCTCGCGCAGCTGCGCGGACGTGGCATGCACGATGTCGGTCGACTCGCCGTCGCGGCCGCGCACGATGACCGCGCCCGAGAGCGTAGCCGTCTCGGGCAGCAGGCCGAGGAGGGTGTTCGCGGTGACGGTCTTGCCGGATCCCGACTCGCCGACGATCGCGAGCACCTCTCCGGCGTGCGCCTCGAGCGAGATGCCCGAGACGGCGACGACGGGGTCGCCGTCGGTGGCGAACGCGACCCGCAGGTCGGAGACGCGGGCGACGGGCTCGGTCGTGGGGGTCATCAGTTGCCTCAATCGATATTCGGGGCGAGCGGCGGCACGAACTCGGCGGGGAGGGGGGTCGCGAGCGGGGGCCCGGCGACCGGAGCTCCGCCCGCGCGCCGGCGGGTGCGCAGACGCGGGTCGCTGAGGTCGTTGAGGCTCTCGCCCACGAGCGTGATGCCCAGCACCACGAGCACGATCGCCACGCCGGGCGGGATGGCCGTCCACCAGATGCCGCTGGTCACATCCGAGACCGCGCGATTGAGGTCGTAGCCCCACTCGCCGGCCGCCGTCGCCTCGATGCCGAACCCGAGGAAGCCGAGCCCCGCGAGGGTCAGCAAAGCCTCGGAGGCGTTGAGCGTGATCACGACGGGGAGCGACCGGGTCGAGTTGCGCAGCACGTGACGGACCAGGATGCGCGCGGTGGGGACGCCGATGACGCGCGCCGACTCGACGAACGGCTCGGCCTTCACCCGCACCACCTCGGCGCGGATCACCCGGAAGTACTGCGGCACGAACACGACGGTGATCGAGATGGCGGTGGCCAGGATGCCGCCCCACAGCGTCGACTGACCCTTGGTGATCGCGATCGACATCACGATCGCGAGCAGCAGCGACGGGAAGGCGTAGATCGCGTCGCACACGACCACGAGCACGCGGTCGAGCCAGCCGCCGAAGTAGCCGCTGACCAGGCCGAGGAAGATGCCCAGGAAGATCGAGAACAGGATCGCGCACACGATCACCAGGAGCGCGGTCTGCGCCCCCCAGATCACGCGCGAGAACACGTCGAACCCGCTGACCGTGGTGCCGAGCAGGTTCATCCCGCTCGGCGGCTGCTGCGTGCCGAACTTCACCCCGTCGGCGGTGGCCTGCTGGGCGAAGCCGTAGGGGGCGAGCACCGGGGCGAGCAGCGCGGTGAGGATGAACACCGCGGTGATCACGAGGCCGATCACGAGCATCGTGCGCTGCAGCCCGACGCTGCGACGCAGCTGCGACACGATCGGGAGGCGGTCGCGCAGCGGCGTCTTGCGGGTGGAGACCGCGGTGGTCGAGGCATCCGTCGTCATGTCAGTACCTCACTCTCGGGTCGATGAACGCCGCGATCACGTCGACGAGGAAGTTGATCAGGGCCACCACGACCGCGATCATCACGACGATGCCCTGCACGGCCACGAAGTCGCGGGCCTTGAGGTACTCGCCGAGCATGAAGCCGATGCCCTTCCACTCGAACGTGGTCTCGGTGAGCACCGCGCCCGACAGCAGTAGCGCGATCTGCAGGCCGATCACGGTGATGATCGGGATGAGCGCGGGGCGGTAGGCGTGCTTGGTGACGAGCCGGTACTCCCCGACGCCGCGGGAGCGGGCCGAGGTGACGAACTGGGCGCCGAGGGTGCCGATCACGTTGGTGCGCACGAGCCGCAGGAAGATTCCGGCGGTCAGGATGCCGAGGGCCAGACCCGGCAGGATCGCATGGATGAGCACGTCGCCGATCGCGGCACCGTCGCCCAGGCGGATCGCGTCGACGAGGTAGATGCCGGTCGGAGCATCCAGCCCCTGCAGCTTCAGCTCGGTGCGCGTACCCGCGCGACCGGCGACCGGAAGCACGCCGAGCCAGATGGAGAAGACGAGCTTCAGCAGCAGGCCGACGAAGAAGATCGGGGTGGCATATCCGAGGATCGCGCCGATGCGCAGCGTCGCGTCCTGCCAGCGGTCACGGCGGTAGGCGGCGATGAGCCCGAACGGGATGCCGATGAGGAATGCGACGATGAGCGCGTAGAAGGCCAGCTCGAGCGTGGCCGAGCCGTACTGCAGCAGGATCTCGATCACCGGTCGGTTGTCGGTGATCGTGGTGCCGAAGTCGCCGCGGAGGATGCCGCCGATGTACTCGAGGTACTGCACGATGAGCGGTCGGTCGTAGCCGGCGGCGTGCACGCGCTCCGCGAGCTGATCGGGGGGTAGCCGACCGCCGAGGGCGGCGGTGATCGGATCGCCGGTGATCCGCATCAGCGCGAACACGACGGTGACGAGGATGAACACCGTCGGGATGATCAGGAGGAGGCGCACGAGCACGTAGCGCCAGAGACCGCCGCCGCGGGCGGTGGCGGCGGCGGGAGGGGCGATGTCGGCGGCGTCGATGGCGGTGACCATGGGGGTGAACCTTACCCAGCAGGACAATGGACCGGATGCCGGCGGCCTGGGCCGCCGGCATCCGGTCCTGCTGCTGCTTACTTGTGCAGCGGGGCGTACCGGAACTTGAACGAGCCGTCGAGGGTCGCGCCCTGGACGGACGCTCCGACGACCGCGACCTGCTTGCCCTGGAGCAGCGGCAGCGTCGACACGTCGGCGGCCACCAGATCCTGGATCTTGCCGATCGTCGCCTCGCGGGCGGCCTTGTCGGTCTCCGTGGCCTGCTGCGCGATGAGGCCCTGCACCTCGGCGTTGTCGTAGTGGTTCGAGAGGAAGTTGTCCTTCACGAAGAACGGCGACAGGTAGTTGTCGGCGTCGGAGTAGTCCGGGAACCAGCCGAGCTGGTAGGCCGGGTACACGTCGGCGGTGCGGTCCTTGGAGTACTGCACCCACTCGGTCTGCGCCAGGTTCACCGTGAACAGGCCGCCCTGCTCGAGCTGCGCCTTGACCGCGGCGTACTCGTCACCCGACGAGGGGCCGTAGTGGTCGCCGTTGTACTGCAGGTTGAGCGTCACCGGGGTGGTGATGCCGGCCGCGGCGAGGGTCGCCTTGGCCTTGGCGGCATCCGGCTTGCCCGATCCGTCGCCGTACATGCCCTTCAGCGCCTCGTTCGCACCGGTCAGACCCTGGGGAACGTAGGAGTAGAGGGGCGAGTAGGTGCCCTTGTAGACGTCGGTCGCGATCGCCTGGCGGTCGATCAGATCGGCCGCGGCCTGACGGATCGCCAGCGACTTCGCGGGATCCGCCTCGGGGGTCGTGGCTCCGAACGGCATCGTGTTGAAGTTGAAGACGATGTAGCGGATCTCGCCGCCGGGGCCGTCGACGACCTTGACGCTGCTGTCCTTGCCGAGGTCGGCGATGTCGGTCGCGGTGAGGCTGCGGAACGCGACGTCGATCGCACCGGACTGGATGTCGAGCTTCAGGTTCGACGCCGTGGCGTAGTACTTCGCCGTGATGCCGCCGTTCTCGGCCGCGCCCAGGTTGCCCTGGTAGTCGGCGTAGGGCGAGTACGAGATGAGCTCGTTGACCTTGTACGAGTCGATGACGTACTGGCCGGCGAACGCCTTGCCCTTCACGATCGCGTCGTCGGCGGTGACGGCGTCGGCCGAGAAGACCTCCTCGTCGACGATCGGGGCGGCGGGGCTGGAGAGGATCTGGGGCCAGATCTGGTCGTTGCCGTTCTTCAGCGTGAACACGACGGTGGTGTCGTCAGGGGTCGCGACGCTCACCAGGTTGCCCAGCAGGGTCGACGGGCCGTTCGGGTCGGCGATCTTCACCTGGCGGTCGAACGAGAACTTCACGTCCGACGAGGTCAGGTCGTGGCCGTTGGCGAACTTCAGGCCCTTCTTGAGCGTGACGGTGTACTCGGTGGGCGAGGTGAAGTCGGCCGTCTCGGCGATGTCCGGCGTGACGTCGGCGGTGCCGTACTTGCTGTTGAGCAGGAACGGATAGATCTGGTTCATCACCGCGAACGAGCCGTTGTCGTACGAGCCGGCCGGGTCGAGGGAGGTGATCTTGTCGGTGGTGCCGACGACGAGGGGCTCCGTCGAGCCGCCGCCGGAGGCGGTGCCGGATCCGCCGCCGGCGCAGCCGGCGAGCAGGAGTGCCGAGGCGCCGAGAGCGCCGAGAGCGAGGCCGAGCCGGCCGCGCGCACTGTGGTGCAGTGTCATGAGTACTACCTCTGCTGTGAAGGAGTCGGCCGCGCCGGGAAGGCGCGGCCCATCCGGCTATCTTGCTCGGCACCGGCCGCCGCACCAAACACATGAGAGATTCGTAACGAGACCGAAACTCTCGCATTGCCCGATGGGCACGCGTGGTACCGAGCAGATCGCACAGCGAAGCGCGCGCGGACGTCGCTAATCGCGTCGCGGGGAGGCGGCGGCTCAGGCGGACGGCGCGGGTTTCAGGCCGAAGTACTCCAGCTCGGCGTCGTTGAGCATGCGCGAGCGGATGATGAAGCGGAAGCCGGTCGGACCCTCGACCGAGAACCCGGCACCTCGCCCGGGGACGGAGTCGATCGTGATGTGGGTGTACTTCCAGTACTCGAACTGGGCCTCCGAGATGTACACCTCGATCGGGTCGAGGCCGCTCACCTCCAGAGTGCCCAGATGCACGTCGCTCGGGCCGGTGAGGAACATGCCCACGGGGTAGCACATGGGAGCGCTGCCGTCGCAGCATCCACCCGACTGGTGGAACATCAGCGGTCCGTGCGTGACCGTGAGGTCGCGCAGGAGGGATGCCGCGGCATCCGTCAGATCCACGCGCTGGTAGGTGCCGATCGAGACCATCGCTCGCTCCGTTCTCGCGGGGAAGGGTGGAGTTGGGTGGTCCGGGCGGAGGCTGGGGGCTCGCTCCGCCCGGACCGGGAACGCCGGCCGCACCCGTGCGCGCGGATGCGGCCGACTGGGGCTCTGGGCTCAGAAGAAGCCCATCGGGCCTTCCGCGTACGACACCAGCAGGTTCTTGGTCTGCTGGTAGTGGTCGAGCATCTTCAGGTGGTTCTCACGACCGATGCCGGACTGCTTGTAGCCGCCGAACGCCGCGTGCGCGGGGTACTGGTGGTACGTGTTCGTCCAGACACGGCCCGCCTCGATCGCGCGGCCCGCGCGGTAGGCGGTGTTCATGTCGCGGCTCCACACCCCGGCGCCCAGGCCGTACAGGGTGTCGTTGGCGATCGAGATCGCGTCGTCGAAGTCGTCGAACGACGTGACCGACAGCACCGGCCCGAAGATCTCCTCCTGGAAGATGCGCATGTCGTTCGTGCCCTCGAAGATCGTCGGCGCCACGTAGTAGCCGTCCGACAGGTCGCCGCCGAGGTCGACGCGCTCGCCGCCGATCAGCAGCTTCGCGCCGCCCTGCTTGCCGATGTCGATGTAGCTGAGGATCTTCTCGAGCTGGTCGTTCGACGCCTGCGCGCCGATCATCGTCTCCGGGTCGAGCGGGTTCCCCTGCTTGATGGCCTTGACGCGCTCGATGCCGTCGCCGAGCAGCTGGTCGTAGATCGACCGCTGGATGAGCGCCCGCGACGGGCACGTGCAGACCTCGCCGTTGTTGAGCGCGAAGAACGAGAAGCCTTCCAGCGCCTTGTCGTAGAACGAGTCGTTGCCCCGCGCGACGTCCTCGAAGAAGACGTTCGGCGACTTGCCTCCGAGCTCGAGCGTGACCGGGATGAGGTTCTGCGAGGCGTACTGCATGATGAGGCGGCCGGTCGTCGTCTCGCCCGTGAACGCCACCTTGCGGATGCGCTTGTGCGAGGCCAGCGGCGCGCCCGCCTCGATGCCGAAGCCGTTGACGATGTTCAGCACGCCCGGCGGGATGAGGTCGCCGATCAGGTCCATCAGGAACAGGATCGACGCCGGCGTCTGCTCGGCGGGCTTGAGCACGATCGCGTTGCCGGCGGCGAGCGCCGGAGCGAGCTTCCACACCGCCATGAGGATCGGGAAGTTCCACGGGATGATCTGACCGACCACGCCCAGCGGCTCGTGGAAGTGGTACGCGACCGTGTCGTTGTCGAGCTGCGAGATTCCGCCCTCCTGGGCGCGCAGCACTCCGGCGAAGTAGCGGAAGTGGTCGATGGCGAGCGGGATGTCGGCGGCCAGGGTCTCGCGGACCGGCTTGCCGTTCTCCCACGTCTCGGCCACGGCGATCGCCTCGAGGTTCTCCTCCATGCGGTCGGCGATCTTGAGCAGCATGTTGCTGCGCTCGGTGGGGCTCGTCTTCCCCCAGGTCGCGAACGCCTTCCACGCGGCATCCACCGCCCGGTCGATGTCCTCGACGGTGCCGCGGCCGACTTCGGTGAACGGCTTGCCGGTGACGGGGGAGATGTTCTCGAACCACTGGCCCTTCACCGGATCGACCCACTCGCCGCCGATCCAGTGGCCGTAGCGCGGGCGGTAGTCGGCGACCGCTCCGCGGGTGTTGGGGGCGGCGTAGACGCTCGAGACGCCCTCTTCGACGATGGTCATGCTGTCTCCTTCGACGGTCCATGAACGGATGCCCCGCACGCTACGCCGCGCAACGTTGCACCCGGTTGCACCCGTCCCCCTCGCCCGCTCCCTCGCCTCACCCGCCTTCGCGTCCAAAGCCCGTGCGATGGACGAAAGCACCCGCGCTGAACGGGTCATAGCGGGGGCTCTGGTCCATCGCACGGGCGTTGGACGAGGAGAGGGAGGATGCTGCGCTGCGCTCAGGCCTCGAGCGCCTCGATGCGGGCCACGAGGCCCGCGCGGCGGGGGGAGCGGGCAGGCAGCATCCCGAGGCAGAGGCGCAGCAGCTCGGCGTCGTCGGCGCCGTCCGCGGTGTCGGCGTAGGCGAGCAGCACGTCGACGCTCGCCTCGGCCATCAGGGCCTCGCGCAGCGCGGTGCGCACCGTCTCGCGCAGCTGCTCGACGCCCGGCGCGACCGATTCGGGCAGCACCGACCCGCGGTAGGCGGCGAGCGCGACGCGATGCGCCCCCCGGTCGAGCAGCGACACGACGTGCTGCGCGTCGGTCTCGAGGTCGGCGGTGAGCCGGTAGGGGCGGGATGCCGGCACCAGCTGCGGTGCGGAACGCTCGAGCACCTTGCGCAGCCGAACCAGCTCGGGCCGCAGGGTGTCGACGCTGTCCGGCTCTCCGTAGACGAGTTCGCCGAGACGCTCGGCCGACAGCCCCTGGCGGTGCGCGGCGAGCATGAGGAGGATCTCGGCGTGCCGCGCGCTCAGGGCGATCACGGTCTCGCCGTCGCCCGAGGATTCCAGCAGCGCGCGATCGCGGCCGAGCACGCGGAGGGTGGCGCGGGCCGGCGCGGCGGCTCGGGGCGGACGAGCGCGCGCCGCCGGCGGGGGCGCGGCGCGGGCGCGCAGGCGTGTGACGAGCAGCTCGCCCTCGATCGCGCGGGCCGCGGCATCCACCAGCAGCTGCGCCTGAGGGGTCACAGCCTCGACACCGCCGGTCACGTCGATGACGCCCAGGATGCGGCGCGTCTCGGGGTCGTGCACCGGCACCGCCGTGCACGACCAGGGCTGCACGAGGCGGTTGTAGTGCTCGGCCCCGTGGATCTGCACCGAGCGGTCGAGGGCGAGCGCGGTGCCGGGGGCGGAGGTGCCGACGGCGCCCTCCGACCAGTTCGTGCCGGCGACGAAGCCCATGTCGCCGGTGAGGCTGCGCACGTGCCGATCGCCCTCGACCCACAGCAGGCGGCCCGCCGCGTCGCCGACGGCGACGACGACGCCCGACTCGCCCGGCTCGCCGGGGAGGAGCAGGCCGCGCACCATGTCCATCACGTCCGCGAGCGGGTGCGTGCGGCGGTACTCCTCCAGCTCGGCGGCGGTGAGCGCGACCGGGGGGAGTCCCTCGGCGCCCACCAGGCTCGCGAACGAGCGGCGCCATGACTCCCGCACGAGCGGCCGCACGTCGAGCAGGCGCGGATCGGCCGGGTTGCCGGCCACCAGCTCCTCGTGGGCGCGCTCGATCAGCAGACGCGAGTTCTCGGGAGACACGTCGCGCCGTTGCGACCAGGACGATGACACGCGGGCTCCGTTCGGCGGCGAGGAGCGGTGCACCCAGTGTAGGCGCGCCCCCTCGCCACGCCACCCCTCCGCAGTGTGTGCACGAGTGTCGAGGACGTGCCGTCGGATCCCCGGGACGACGGCATGTCGTGGACACTCGACGGGAGTGTGAGCGGGAGGAGGGGCACGGATGCCTCAGCCGCGCGCGGCCCACCAGTCGCGCAGTCGCCGCTCGGCCTCGTCGGCGCCGAGCACGCCCTCGTCGAGGCGCAGGTCGAGCAGGAAGCGGTAGGCCTCGCCGACCTCGCGGCCGGGCTTCAGGCCGAGCACCTCCTGGATGCGGTTGCCGTCGAGCTCGGGGCGGATCGCGTCGAGCTGCTCCTGCTCGCGCAGCTCTGCGATGCGGCGCTCGATGTCGTCGTAGGCCGAGGCCAGGCGCTGCGCCTTCTTCTTGTTGCGTGTGGTGACGTCGGCGCGCGTGAGGATGTGGAGCCGGTCGAGCTCGTCGCCGGCGTCGCGCACGTAGCGGCGCACGGCCGAGTCGGTCCACGCGCCCTCGCTGTATCCGAAGAACCGCAGGTGCAGTTCGATCAGCAGCGTCACCGACGCGATCGTGTCGGAGTCGAACCGCAGGTCCTTCAGGCGCTTGCGGGCCATCCGCGCGCCCTTGATGTCGTGGTGGTGGAACGACACGGCGCCGCCGGGTTCGAGCTTGCGGGTCGCGGGCTTGCCGATGTCGTGCAGCAGGGCGGCCAGGCGCAGCGGCACGTCGGGCGAGGCATCCGGATGCCTCGTCCCCTCGAGCTCCGCCGCCTGCGTGAGCACCGTGAGCGAGTGCTCGTACACGTCCTTGTGGTGGTGGTGCTCGTCGATCTCGAGCCGCAGCGCGGGGATCTCGGGAAGGAACTGCGCCATCAGTCCGGTGTCGACGAGGAGACGGATGCCGCGCACCGGGTCGCTCGTCTGCAGCAGCCGCACGAGCTCGGCCTGGATCCGCTCGGGGCTGACCATCTCGAGCGTCTCGCGCAGCCGGGCCATCGCGTCGACGGTCTCGGGGTCGACGCGGAACTCCAGCTGCGAGGCGAACCGGGCCGCCCGCAGCATCCTGAGCGGATCGTCGCCGAAGCTGATGCCCGGGTCGATCGGCGTCCGCAGCCGGCGCGCGACGAGGTCTTCGACGCCGCCGCTCGGGTCGACGAGCGTGCGGGCGGGCACGCGCAGCGCCATCGCGTTGACGGTGAAGTCGCGGCGCACGAGGTCGGCGTCGAGGGTGTCGCCGAACTCGACGGCGGGCTTGCGGGTGACCCCGTCGTAGCTGTCGGCGCGGTAGGTGGTGATCTCGACCTGCTCGCCGCGCACGCGCGCGCCGATCGTGCCGAAATCGCGGCCGATGTCCCATTGCGCGGTCGAGACGGGCGTCACGATGCGCAGGATGTCATCGGGCCGGGCGTTCGTCGTGAAGTCGAGGTCGTGGGTCGCGCGGCCGAGCAGCGCGTCGCGCACGGGGCCGCCGACGATCGCCAGCTCGAACCCGGCGTCGGCGAAGGCGCGGGCCAGCGTGTCGACCACGGGAGAGGCCGCCAGCGCGTCCAGGCGCGCGACACCCTCGGCCATGTTGAGCATGCTTCGAGCCTATCCGGGGCGTTCCGTGCGAACCGCGTCGCCGGGGCCGCGGTCAGTCGGCGAACCGGAGGAAACCGGTGAACAGCAGCTCGCGCACGCGGGGGAGGAGGTCGACGCGGAGCGCGGCGGCATCCACCTCCAGCAGCTGCGCGATCGCGTCGATCAGCACGCCCGCCGGAAGGTCGCCGTCGCACGCTCCGACGAGACCGGCCAGCGCCGGGTCGACCGAGACCACGCGCGCGAACCCGCCGCCCTGGCGCAGCTCGATCACGGTCGGATCCTCGGCGCCGGGCAGCTGGTGCCGTGCCTCGGTCACGTCCGGGGCGAAGCGGAGGACGGATGCCGCAAGCCCCGCGTCATCGAGCGCGACCACCCGATCGTGCGCCTCGAGCGCCCCGGCGAGGTGCGCGCCGATCGCCTCGTCGCCGAGGCTCTGCCACACGGACTCGTACCGGGCGAGCGTCGGGGCGTCGCCGGACGGCGGCCGCCGCAGCAGCACGTACCCGAATCCGATCGCGGTCACGTCTCGGCTCGAGAAGTCGTCGAGCCAGGCATCCATCAACCGTCCGAAGCCCGGCGCCGTGGGCAGTGTGCCGCCGTCGCGGATCCACAGCTCGGCGTACGCGACGGGGTCGAGGATCTCGCGCTCGACCACCCATGCGTCCAGGGGGATCGGCGAGCGCTCGACCCACGCACGCACCCGCTCGAGCCCGTCGACGCCGTCGCGGGTCTCCCAGTTGCCGAGCAGCTGCGCGATCCCGCCCGGGGCGAGGTGCGCGCCGACGCCCGTGACGAACGCCTCGACGAGCGCGTCGCCGACCATTCCGCCGTCGCGGTACTCGTACGCGGGCACGTCCGCGACGCGCGGGGTGATGACGAACGGCGGGTTCGACACGATGCGATCGAACGTCTCATCCGCCGCGGGATCGAACATGCTCCCCTCCCGCGTCTGGATGCCGTCGATGCCGTTCAGCAGGGCGTTGAGCCGCGTGAACCGCAGCGCCGCCGCCGACACGTCGGTCGCCACCACCCGCGAGACGTGCCGCCGTGCGCGCAACGCCTGGATGCCGCACCCGGTGCCCACGTCGAGGCCCGCGGCGGCGGGCGTGGGCACCTGGATTCCGGCCAGCGTGCGCGACGCCCCGCCCACCCCGAGCACGTGGTCTTCGGGCAGCGCTCCGCCGACGGCGGCCTCGTCGAGGTCGCTCGCGATCCACCAGTCCACCTCGCCCGCCGGGTCGGAGAGCGACTGCGGGCGCACCAGCGCGAGGGGACGGATGCCGTCGCCCGCGGTCTCCGCGAGACCGAGGGCCACGATCCCCTCGACCCCGGCCGCCGGCAGGGCCGCCGCGACGTCGGCGGCCGGCTGGGCGACGCCCAGCACGAACAGCCGCGCCAGCACCGCGAGCGGATCGGCGCGTCCGGCGAGCGCGCGCAGCGCAGGGCCGTGCAGTCCGCGCACCACCGCATCGTCGGCATCGTCGCCCCACGCGCCGCGCACGGCGGCGGAGGCGAACCCCGCCGCGGACAGGTCGGAGGCCAGTGCGGCGACGGTGCGCGGATCGGGTTCGGGCAGCATCCCCCCATTCAACCGCGCCGCGCGGCGGCATCCGCACCGCCACCGCCCGCGGCGCGGGGTCGGGGACCGTGCAGGAGCGCGCCGTAGAATCGCACCCGATCGTGCGGTTCCGCATCGCACAGGAGCCCCATGACCCTCTTCTTCCGGCGCACCGCCGCGCGTGCCCGCCCGCCCGTGGCGTCGCACCCCCGCGCGCGGGCCCGCCTGGGCGCGGTGATCGCGGCAGTCGCGCTGATCGCCGCCGGATCCGCGGCATCCCTCGCTCCCGCGTCGGCCGCCCCGTCGCCGACCCCGACGACCGGCGGCACGACCTCGCTGACGCTGTCGCCGTCCGCGAATGGCGTGGTGCGCGCCGGTCAGGGACTCACGGTCGCCGTCACCGTCGACAACGGCACGGGCACGGGGCTCGGCGCCACCCGCATCACGGTCGCCGTCGGGGCGACGCCGCTTCCGGACCGCGCGGCACTCGCGGCCTGGCTCGACGGTACGACCCCCGTCGCGGGCTTGGCGACGATCGGCGCCGCCGACCTCGACCAGGTCGGCGCCGGCGCGACACGCACCGCCACCGTCGCGGTCCCGGGTACCGACCCTCAGCTGGCCGTTCGCGCGCCCGGCGTCTACCCGCTCGCGGCGTCGTTCGGGAGCGGAGCGGGCACCGTCACCTCCACGAGCGTTCTGGTCGTGCCGTCCGACACGGTGTCGACCCCTACCGGCCTCGTCGTCCCCATCACCGCGGGCGGACAGAGCACCGGCCTCCTCAGCGCGGCGCAGCTGACCGACCTCACCGGCCCCACCGGCGACCTCACCGGTCAGCTCGACGCGGTCGCCGGATCGCCCGCGCTCCTGGCCGTCGACCCCGCGCTGCCCGCGTCGATCCGGGCACTGGGCAACACCGCTCCGACGAGCGCCACCGCCTGGCTCGATCGGCTCGAGGCGCTGCCGAACGCCCGGTTCGCCCTGCAGTTCGGCGACGCCGACGTGTCGGCGCAGCTGCACGCGGGGCAGCCGGTGCCGCTGCAGCCCACGTCGTTGAACGCCTACCTGCGACCGCTCGACTTCCTCGGCGGGAGCGCCGCGACCCCGTCGCCGAGCCCGAGCGCCACGGCCGGACCCACGCTGCCCGCGCTCGACAGCCTGCTCGCCGTGGGCGGCACGGCCGATGTCTTCTGGCCCGCCACCGGCACCGCGGGAGCAGACGTCGTCACCGCCCTCGGAACCCAGGGCACCCGATCGGCCACCACCCTGATCGCGTCGACCTCGACGTCCGAGGGGGCCGGCGGCGGTACGGTCGCGGCGCGCGGAACGAGCGGCGACGCCCCGGTTCTCGTGTACGACGCCGCAGTGTCGGCCGCGCTGCGCACCGCCGCCCGCACCTCCGATCCCGCTCGCCGCGGCGCCCCGCTGGCCGCCGCCACGGCGTCCCTCGCATTCGCCACCGCCGAGGCGAACGGACGCCCGCTGCTGGTCGCGGTCGACCGCGCGGCCGACCGCACCGCGGCGGGACTCGCCGCCGCGGTCGACGCGGTGGGCGCCGCACCCGGCGTCAGCCTCGTACCGGTCGCGCAGCTGGGCGGCACCCCCGCCGCGGTCACGGTGCTCGACGCCGCGCCCGATCCGGTCCGGGTGGCTGCGGCATCCGCCCTGCTCGCCGAGGAGGAGCAGCTCGCGCCGCTGTCGACGGTGCTGACCGACCCGACGCAGCTCACTGGCCCGGCCCGCGCGGAGCTGCTGCAGCTGCTCGGCAACGGCTGGCGCGAGAAGCCCGGCGACTGGAGCACCGCGCTCGAGGCCCACCGCACGAGCACCGCGGGCACCCTGACCGCCGTCTCGATCCTCGACCCCACCCCGGTGAACCTGGCCGGATCGGGCGCATCGCTCGGCGTGTGGGTGCGCAACGACCTGCCGTACCCGGTGTCGGTCACCCTCGTGACCTCGCCGAGCGACCCGCGCCTCACGGTGCAGCGGCGCACGACCGTCACGGCCGCGGCCAACAGCAACACGCGCGTGAAGGTGCCCGTCGAGGCGCGGGTCGGCAACGGCGAGGTGACCCTGAGGCTTCAGCTCGAGAGCCCCACCGGAGCCACGGTCGGACCGGTGCGCAGCATGCCCGTCAGCGTGCGCGCGGAATGGGAGGGTCTGGGCATCGCCCTGCTGTCGACACTCGTCGGCGCGCTGGTGCTGTTCGGACTGATCCGCACCGTGCTGCGGCGCCGCAAGAGCAGGCGAGCGGATGCCTCGACAGCCGACGCATCCGAAGAGACCGTCCGCTCCGAATAGAGCAGCGACGGGCGAACCCGCCAGGGACGCGGAATGCCGCGCGACTACCATGTGTTGAACGGCCGTGAAGGTCAATCAGCCAGCGATCGAGGAGAGCGCACGTGCGTCAGGTCATCATCATCGGTTCCGGTCCCGCGGGCTACACCGCCGCGGTGTACGCGGCACGCGCCAACCTGCAGCCGCTCGTCGTGGCGAGCTCGGTCGAGGCCGGCGGCGAGCTGATGAACACCACCGAGGTGGAGAACTTCCCGGGGTTCCCGGAGGGCATTCAGGGCCCCGAGCTCATGGAGAAGATGCAGGCGCAGGCCGAGAAGTTCGGCGCCGAGATCCTCTACGACGACGTCGTCGAGCTCGATCTCGACGGCGCGGTGAAGACCGTGAAGCTCGGCAGCGGCGCGGTGCACGAGGCATCCGCCGTCATCTACGCCACCGGTTCGGCGTACCGCAAGCTCGGGCTCGAGGGCGAAGAGCGCCTCTCGGGCCGCGGCGTCTCGTGGTGCGCGACCTGCGACGGATTCTTCTTCCGCGAGCGCACCATCGCCGTGGTCGGCGGCGGCGACTCCGCGATGGAGGAGGCGACCTTCCTCACCCGCTTCGCGTCGAAGGTCTACGTCATCCACCGCAAGGACGCGCTGCGCGCCTCGAAGATCATGCAGGAGCGCGCCTTCGCGAACGACAAGATCGAGTTCATCTGGAACAGCGAGGTCGCCGACATCCTCGGTGAGGACGCCGTGAACGGCGTCGTGCTGCGCGACACCGTCGACGGCACCACCCGCGAACTGCCCCTGGACGGCCTGTTCGTCGCGATCGGCAACGACCCCCGCACCCACCTGGTGCACGACAAGCTCGACCTCACCGCCGAGGGCACCATCTGGGTCGACGGGCGCTCGTCGCGCACGTCGGTGCCGGGCGTGTTCGCCGCCGGCGACGTGATCGACCCGACCTATCGCCAGGCGGCCACCGCCGCCGGCAGCGGCACGGTCGCGGCCCTCGACGCCGAGCACTTCCTCGCCGCCCTCGGCGAGGCCGGCGCCCCCGAGGCATCCGACGACCAGATCGAGAACCTCGCGAGCGCGGGCGCGGCCTGAGCCTCGCGGAACAATCCGATCGCTCCGCGCGTTCGAACAGACAACAGACTTAGAAACAAGGAGATGCAGATGACTGCCAAGGCAACGACATCGGCCACATTCGAGCAGGACGTCCTGAACGCCGAGGGCGCCGTGCTCGTGGACTTCTGGGCCGAGTGGTGCGGACCGTGTCGCATGGTCGCCCCCGTGCTCGACCAGATCCAGTCGGAGAACCCCGACAAGATCACCGTCCTCAAGCTCAACGTCGACGAGAACCCCGATCTGGCCATGAAGTACCAGATCACCTCGATCCCGGCGATGAAGGTGTTCCAGGGCGGAGAGGTCAAGAAGACCATCATCGGCGCCAAGCCGAAGTTCGCCCTCGAGCAGGACCTCGCGGCCTTCCTCGGCTGATCCTCAACGCAGAGAGCCCCCGCGACCTTTCCCAGGTCACGGGGGCTTTCTCGTTGCTCGAACCGTGATCTCGCATTATCCGTTCGAGAAATCTTCCGCGGACTGTCGATCTGCGCCCTGCCCGTTCGACGTACAGGATGAAGGGGGCAGACGGCCCCCACCTCCGAGAGGACGAACGACATGCGTTACATGCTCATCTTCCACGTGTCCACCGACGCCCCCACCATCGCGCCCGACAGCGCGCAGATGGGCGAGGTCATCGCCGCGATGGGTCGCTACAACGAGGAGCTCATCGGAGCAGGCGTCTTCCTGTCCGCGGAGGGCCTGAGCGACGCGAGCGAGGGCTTCCGCATCGACTTCGGATCGACTCCGCCCGTGGTCACCGACGGACCGTTCGCCGAGGCCCGCGAGGTGTTCACCGGCTTCTGGATCCTCGAAGTGGCCAGCCGCGAGGAGGCGCAGCAGTGGGCGCTCAAGTGCCCCCTCGGCCCCGGCGCCTCCCTCGAGGTCCGCAGGGTCAACGAGATCGGCGACTTCGACCCCGAGGTGGGCGGCGAGTGGATCGCCAAGGAGCAGGAGTGGCGCGCGGCGCACTCCTGAGGCGCCGCGTCAGGGCACGCTCACGACGCGTCGACGCGCACCACCGCATCCCAGCGGCGGTGCGTGTTGGCGTCTCCGAGCAGCCGCCAGACGGCCGGCGTCAGCTCGGGGTAGTCGAGCGAGATCTGACGCAGCACGCGGTAGTGCCGCGCCGCGTTGGGCTTCCCGCCGCCATTGGCCGCGATGTTCTCGGCGCGCAGCATGAACACCACGAGCTCATCGACCGAGGGGAGGTCCTCCATGAAATCCCACGGATCCTCGCCCTCGCGCAGCCGCTCCTCGACGAGCACCGACAGCTCGTCGCCGGCCTCCGCGCGCAGCACCTCGAGACTCGCCCGCCGTCCCGGGTGGTCGTCGTGCACGCTCATTCCTCCAGCCTACGTCGGCTCTCCGCGGCCCGGACGCGACGCGCGTCTACCCTGAGAACGTGACCGAAGAGGCGGATGCCGCGCACGCCCGTCGTGCGATCGAGGCCGTGTGGCGGACCGAGGCGGCGCGCATCGTCGCCGCGCTCACGCGGCACACCGGCGACTTCTCCTGGGCGGAGGACCTCGCCCAGGAGGCGCTCGTCGAGGCCCTGGGATCGTGGCCGGCCAGCGGCATCCCCGACAACCCCGGCGCCTGGCTGCTCTCGGTCGCCAAACGGCGAGCGATCGACGGCTGGCGGCGTCGTGAGCGGCTCGCCGCGCGCGAAGTGCTCATCGCGCATGACGTGCGGCTCGCGGAGCGGGAGCATCCCGTGGAGGAGTCCGGCGACCCCGACCGCATCGACGACGACGTGCTGCGACTGGTCTTCGTCGCCTGCCACCCCGTGCTGCCCGCGCAGGCCCGCCTGGCGCTCACGCTGCGCACCGTCGCGGGTCTCACCACCGAGCAGATCGCGCGGGTGATGCTCATGACGGTGCCGACCGTGCAGCAGCGCATCGTGCGCGCGAAGCGATCGCTCGCCGACGCCGGGGTGCCGTTCGAGGTTCCCGACCGCGCCTCTCGGCCGGAGCGACTCGCCAGCGTGCTGCAGGTGATCTACCTGCTCTTCACCGAGGGCTACGCCGCGGCCGGCGGCGAGCAGCCGATCCGCCCCGACATCGCCCGCGAGGCGGTGCGCCTCGCCCGGCGCCTGGCGGCCCTCATGCCGGCGGAGGCGGAGGTGCAGGCGCTCATCGCCCTCATGGAGTTCCAGTCGTCGCGCTTCGCCGCGCGGCTCGACGCCGATGGACTCCCCCTCACCCTCGCCGAGCAGGACCGCCGCCGGTGGGACCGCTCGGCGATCCTGCGCGGGCGCGAGGCGTTCGCCCGTGCCGCGGCATCCGATCGCGGACTCGGCTACTACGGACTGCAGGCGGCCGTGGCGGAATGCCACGCGGTCGCCGCCACGGCCGACGAGACCGACTGGGCGCGCATCCTCCGGTTGTACGACGCCCTCGTGCAGCTCGCTCCGTCGGCCGTCGTGGGACTCAACCGCGCCGTCGCCGTCGCGATGGCCGGCGCTCCGGATGAGGCACTCGAGATCGTCGAGGCCCTGGAGCCCGAGCTGCGCGGGTTCCGCCCGCTGCTCGCGGTGCGCGCCGAGCTGCTCGAGCGTCTCGGGCGGACGGATGCTGCGGCATCCGTCTTCCGCGAAGCCGCCGAGCTCGGGGGCAACGACGCCGAGACGGTCGTGCTGCGACGTCGTGCGGAGAGGCTGGACGCCGCGGCTCAGGCGGGGTCGGGGTCGCCGGAGCCGCGATAGACCGGGACCGTGTCGGGGCGGGTCTGACGCAGGGCGAGCACGATCGCAAGCACTCCGAGGAAGCAGGTGACGGCGAGGTTCAGCGCCGCCGCCGTGCTGAGCACGACCATGCCGAACTCGATCGCCGTCGGCATCGCCAGGGCGAGGATGTTCGGCACGACCCAGCACGCCGTGACGACCCCGAGCCCCCACAGCGGCGCGCGGCCCCACGGCCGGGGCACGGCGCCCGCCCGGAGGATCTGCACGACGGCGATGAGGGAGAGCGAGAAGCTGACGAGCAGATCGATGTAGTAGAGCGCGGAGGTCCACATCAGCACGGGGTCATCGGGGCTCGTGACGCCTGCCAGCAGAAGGTTCGGCAGCACGTCGGCGAGCACGGTCCACACCGCGAGCCCCACCAGGGCGATGGTGCCGAGGGGCTTGCGGGCGGTGACGCTGCCGGCGCCCCGGATGCCGAGCGCGAACACGACGAGCGCGATCGCGAACAGGACCACGCCCGAGTAGTGGCGGATGCCGCCGGTGTCGAACGGCATGATCGCGGGTAGCACTGCCGAGGCCAGGAGGACCGCCCCGCCGATCACCCACGTGCGCCGCGCGTCGCGCTCGGCACGGGTGTCGACGGAGACCTCGCTCATGACTGGCCGTACTCCGATTCGCCGATCTCGGCCAGGATGCGGTTCAGATCCTGGATCGTGGCGAAGTCTATGCTGATCTGGCCTTTTTTGGAACCCAGGGCGATCTTCACCTTGGTGTTGAGCCGATCACCCAGGCGCTCGGCGACCTCGTCGAGGTGGCCGCGACGCGCGCCCGCCTTGGGGGCGGTGCGGCGCTCCGCCGGTGCCGCCGACTTGGCGGCGGCCTCGGCGGCGCGGACGGAGAGATCCTCGTTGACGATCTTGTCCGACAGCTTCTGCATGGCCTCGGGTGTCGCGAGCGACAGGATCGCGCGCGCGTGGCCGGCGCTGAGCACGCCGGCCGCCACTCGCTGCTGCACCGGCACCGGCAGCTTGAGCAGCCGGATGGTGTTGCTGATCTGCGGACGCGACCGGCCGATACGTCCGGCGAGCTCCTCCTGCGTGATGCCGAAATCCGCGAGCAGCTGCTCGTAGGCGGATGCCTCTTCGAGCGGGTTGAGCTCCGACCGATGCAGGTTCTCGAGCAGCGCGTCGCGCAGCAGGTGCTCGTCGGCGGTGTCGCGCACGACCGCGGGGATCGACGCGAGACCGGCCTCACGCGAGGCGCGTGTGCGCCGCTCCCCCATGATCAGCTCGTACTTGCCGTCGGCGATCGCGCGTACCACCACCGGCTGCAGCACACCGAACTCCCGCACGCTGTGCACGAGCTCGGCGAGATCGTCGGCATCGAAGTTGGTGCGGGGCTGGCGGGGGTTCGGGACGATGTCGTGCGGGTCGATGTGCACGAGGCGGGCGCCGGGGACGGCGACCAGGTCGGGCTGTGTCGACGAGACCTGCTCCGTCGAAGGCGCGGTGCTCGCGGCATCCGTCGTCTCCTTCAACGGGGCGCCGGGGAAGAACACGTCGACGGGGCGCGCCTCGTTCGGCTCCGACGTGGGGATCAGGGCGCCGATGCCCCGGCCGAGTCCGGTTCGCTTGGCCATCAGGCCTCCTCGTTGTGCGGCGTCGCCGAAGGGGCGTCGCGCTGGATGATCTCGATCGCGGCCTCGCGATAGGCGACGGCGCCTGCGGACTGGCCGTCGTAGGCGATGACGGTCTGTCCGAAGCTGGGAGCCTCCGACACACGGACGGAACGCGGGATGACGGTGGCGAGCACCTCGCGCGGGAAGTGCTCGCGCACCTCCTCGGCCACCTGCTGCGCGAGGCGCGTGCGTCCGTCGTACATGGTGAGCAGGATCGTCGAGAGGTGCAGCGACGGGTTGAGGTGCTTCTGGATCATGCCGACGGTACCGAGCAGCTGGCTGAGCCCCTCGAGCGCGTAGTACTCGCACTGGATCGGGATGAGCAGCTCGTGCGCCGCGACGAACGCGTTGATGGTGAGCAACCCGAGCGACGGCGGGCAGTCGATCAGCACGAAGTCCATGTGCTGGCCTTCGCCGGCGAGGTAGTCCTCCAGGGCGGTCCGCAGGCGATGCTCGCGGGCGACCTGCGAGACGAGTTCGATCTCAGCGCCGGCGAGATGGAGCGTGCTCGGAGCGCAGAACAGATTGGGTGACTCCGGGCTGACCTGCACGATGTCGGCGATCGGGAACTCGTCGATCAGCACGTCGTACACACTGGGAGTGTCGGCCGTGTGCGGGATGTTGAGCGCCGTCGAGGCGTTCCCCTGCGGATCGAGGTCGACGACGAGCACTCGCGCACCGACGGCGGCGAGAGATGCGGCGAGGTTGACCGCGGTCGTCGTCTTTCCGACGCCGCCCTTCTGGTTCGAGACCGTGAGCACGCGGGTGCGTCCGCTGAGCTGGACGCTGCGCTGCTCGAGTGCGCGGCGTCGCGCGGAGAGATCGGCGAGTTCGCGGGCCAGCGGAGTGTCGTCGCCGTCTAGAGAGAAGGGTGCCGAGACGTTCTCGTTCTCGGGTTGTTTCACGTGAAACGCTCTCCTTCGTCGCGGTGCGGCCCTCCCACTCTAGTCGTCGTCCACCCCACCTCCCTCCCCCGCCCGATCCCCGAGACCCGGTGGTCGAGGAGGCGCGTCAGCGTCGTATCGATACCTCACCGTGAGAATGTTTCACGTGAAACGTCGATCCCCGCTCCCGGTGGTCGAGGACGCGCGTCAGCGCCGTATCGAGACCCACGGCAAAGACGTTTCACGTGAAACATGTCCCACGCGCACCCTCACCAAGATCCCGTCCGGTGGCCGAGGAGATGCGCTGGGCGTCTTCTGGTGTGGTCACAGCCCGACCGACTCTGTGAGATCTAGGACGCCGCCAGTGGTCGAGTAGGCGCGCCAGCGCCGTACCGAGTCCCACCTCTCCTCCTCACACAGAACGCTCGTACAACCCGTACCGGACGTCGCGGCCACGATCACGGCCGCGGCCGTGATGCCTCCAGTCGCATGTCCGCGCGGCGCGCAGGTCACCTAGCTGCCGTTCACCCCTCCCTCTTCCGGCGATATTGCTTGCGCGCCAACGGCCTCAGTGCGTGAGTGTCACCGCGGATGAGCGCGAACCGCTTGGCACGCCCCCACCCCTGCACCTGCTTCTCGCGTCGGAACACTGCCTCGATGTCGGTGTCGTACTCGGACTACAGCAGTGTGACAGGCAGTCGATTGCGGGTGTATTCAGCCCCTTCACCGGCGTTGTGTTGGGCGACGCGACGCTCGAGGTCCCAGGTGCTGCCGACGTAAAGCGAGCCATCCGAGCACTGGAGGATGTACATGTGGGGCATGGACCCAGGGTGTCGCGTGAGTCCCGTCCATGGATGGACCTGTGCGCATCCCGTGGGTTTCCGGCCACGGTGGACACGTGGGGAGGAGAGGTTTTGCTCGAGTTGCGTAGCGGCCCTTCAGCGAGGAAGACAGGGAATGGAACCGCGCGGTCGGGCGGTGCCTTTCGGGACATCTCTAGCAGTGGACGGGACTCGTGCCATCAGGTCAGCCGCGTGTCTCAGTACGGCGCTGCGCGCCTACTCGACCACCGGTGGCGCCGTCGGTCGCGCGGTGGCGCTTCAAGGTCAGCGCCAGAACATGGCTCACGTTTCACGTGAAACGTCGAACGGCGCGCGCACCGCGCTCACCGCAAAGTGGGTGCGGGTCTCGATACGGCGCTGGCGCGCCTACTCGATCACCGAACGACAGTGGCCGCAAGGAGCGTACCCGACCTCTGAGGCCGGTTTGCGGGAGACCACATCACGCGGATCTTGATACGGCGCTGGCGCGTCTACTCGATCACCGGGGCAAGCGTGCGTTCTGGCACACCCCTGTTTCACGTGAAACATCTCGCGGCGAGCCCGCGTCAGACACGGCGGGGCACCAGCGAGGTGTGGTGAGATCAGCGCACGGTGGCGCGCAGCACACGCGTCGGCTCGTCGACGAGACCCTCGCCGACCACCTCGACACGCACGTTCGACAGCGCGAACCGGCGGATCTGCTTCTGTGCGGCGTCGATCTCGTTCGCAACGCTCGCACCCTTGAGAAGAATCAGTTCGCCGCCATCGCGCACCAGAGGAGCAGTCAGCGGCACGAGGGTGCGCAGCGCGCTCACCGCACGGGCGGTGACGGAGTCCAGAACAGGACCACGGTTCCAATCCTCCGCGCGGCCGCGGACGACCTCTGCATTGCTCAATCCCAGGGAATCGATCTGCTCCTGCAGCCAGATGGTGCGGCGCTCCATCGGCTCGATCAGCATCCAGTGCACGTCCGGTCGTGCGATCGCGAGGACGACCCCGGGCAATCCTGCGCCAGAGCCGACATCACCGACGACCCCCGAGAACAGGGGAGCGGCCACCGCACTGTTGAGAATGTGCCGAGTCCAGAGCCGGGGGAGTTCCAGCGGTCCGATCAGACCACGCTCCTCGCCCTGCTCGGCGAGAGCCTGCGTGAAACGACGAGCGAGCTCAATGCGTTCACCGAAGATCACCGGAGCGGAGGACGGCTCGGCCTCGATCTCGCTCATCGATGTTTCACGTGAAACGTCATCCACGACGGATGACGGTGTGACGATCCGAACCCTCGCCGTACGACTCGGACACGAGGCCGCGGTCGGCGACGATGTCGTGGATCAGTTTGCGCTCGTAGCTCGACATGGCGGGCAGCGACGCCTGTGATGCGCCCTCGTCCAGACGCTCGATCGCGCGGTCGACGAGCGTCTCGAGCTCGCGCTGACGCGTGTCGCGCGAACCGCCGACGTCGAGGATCAGGCGTGAGAACCGACCGGTCTTCGTCTGCACCGCGATACGCGTGAGCTCCTGAAGCGCCTGCACGGTGTCCGGATCGGACAGCAGCCGCAGCGACGCAGCATCCTCAGCCTCCACCGAGACGTAGGCACGGTCGCCGCGCACATCCATCGCGAGGTCGCCATCGACGTCGGAGATGTCGAGCAGACCCTCGAGGTAGTCCGCGGCGATGTCGCCCTCCTGCTCGAGCTGCTCGACCGTCGCCGGCGAACGCTCGGGGGTGGTGGTGGTGTCGAAGGTGTCGGTCATGGATCTTCCTCGATGGGGTGCTGCGAAGAACGGGAGGGGACGTCGTCAGGAGGTGGCAGAGCCACCGGCGGCATCGCCTGGACGGGGTGCGGGTGAACCGGTCTTCTTGGCTTGACTGCTCTGCTGCGCCTGCTTCTTCGCGCGCTGCTTACTGACCGGCTGCTGGCGCTTCGGCGCCGCAGCCTTGGTGCGCTCGGCCTCTTCGAGAAGACGCTGCTGCTCGGCCTGGTACTTCTCCATCGGGACGACCTTGCCGCTGGAGTCGATCGCCTTGCCCTTTCGGGCGAGTCGCTCCTCGCGGGCCTTGGCGGCATCCGAACCCGGCGTCGGCATCTCGCGGATCACGAGGAACTGCTGACCCATGGTCCAGAGGTTGGAGATGAACCAGTAGATGACCACGCCGAGGGGGAAGAAGACACCTGAGAAGATGAAGCCGAGGGGGAGGATGTAGAGCATGATGCGCTGCATCTGGTAGGCCTGGCCGGTCTTGGCCTCGGGGGAGAGGTTTTTCGAGATGATCTGCAGCTGGGTGTAGAACTGCGAGGCGATCATCAGCACGACGAGGACGATGAGGATGACCACCGTGAGCTGCTGGTCGGGCTGCCCCCACGCCTCGGTGAGCGTGGTGTGCAGCGACGCGACGTCGAAGAGCTTCGCGTCGTAGAACTCCCTCGTCAGCTCAGGGTTGAGCAGGCCGACACCGCCGAGGCCCTGCTCGGCGTGCTGCTTGATGGAGCTGAGCACGCTGTAGAGAGAGAAGAAGATCGGCATCTGGACGAGCAGCGGAAGGCAGCTCGACACCGGGCTGGTGCCGTGCCTCTTGTACATCGCCATGGTCTCGCGACTCATCGCCTCGCGGGAGAGCTGGTCACGCTTCCCCTTGTACTTCTCCTGGATTTTCCGCAGTTCAGGAGCGATTTCCATCATCTTGCGCTGGCTCTTGATCTGCCGCACGAAGAGAGGGATCAGCGCTGCGCGCACGACGACGACGAGACCCACGATGGCGAGAGCCCACGTGACGCCCGCGGCGGCGGGCAGACCCACGAACGTGAAGACCGAGTGCCACGCGACCAGCACGAGCTCGACCAGCCATTTCAGTGGCCAGAGGATGATTCCCAGCAGATCCGGCACGGATCAGTCCTTTCGAAGAGGCACGACGAAACCGTGCGGAGTCAGTGCGTGGGCGAAGCGACGATGCACGGGTACATCGTCGATCCCGCCCGCGGCCCACGGGTGGCAGCGCGCGAGGCGAGCCGCTGCGAGCGCCGCCCCCTTGAGGGCGCCGTGCTGCTGCACGGCTCCGACCGCATACGCGGAGCACGAGGGGTAGTACTTGCAGACATCGCCGTACGTGTGGGAGATCGTCGCACGGTAACCATGGAGAAAGGCGAGAGCCGCGTTGCGGGGCAGCAGCGGGACCGCGCGCCAGAGAGCGGATGCCTCGAACCGCGCGTCACCGGTCGCTGAGACCGGCAGCGTCGCCGAGCTCATGCCGCCCTCCGCGCCAGACAGCGGGAGACCTCGGCACGCAGCGCGTCGAATGGTGCGTCGGCGGAGCCGGGCAGGGCCCGGATGACGATGTCGGATCCGGGACGGAGGGTGTGAAGCGCCTCCGCGCAGACCGCCTTGAGCCGGCGGCGCACGGTGTTGCGGACGACGGCCGACCCGACTTGCTTGCTCACGATGAATCCCACTCGCACGGCGCGCTGCTCGTCGGACGAGATGACGTAGGTGACGGTGTGCGTGGCGGCGCAGCGACGACCCCGGCGGACGACGGCCCTGTAGTCCGCTCCGCGGGTGAGTCGGTTCGGCCTCGCGAGCACCGGCCTGATCAGGCGGAGAGCTCGGTGCGGCCCTTGCCGCGGCGCGCCGACAGGATGGCACGGCCGGCGCGGGTGCGCATGCGGGCGCGGAAGCCGTGCTTCTTGGCGCGGCGGCGGTTGTTGGGCTGGAAGGTGCGCTTGCTCATGAGATTGCTTCCGGATCGAGGAATGTCACCGGGACGTTCTCGACCGGGGACGTGCGGACGGTGGGACTGCCGAAAAGGCGTAAGTCAACCGATCAAGGCTAAGTCCTGGGGCGCCATAACTCAAACCGACCTGAGCGGGGTGGACATTATCCACACCTGTGAACAACACCCTGGCGAGGACACGCGGGCCGGAACTACAGTGGAGTTTGCTCCCGAGACGCCTGCTGACTAGCGTGGCTCCGGCAGTTATCCACAGGCGCGGCGTGCATCTTCCCGCCCGGCTGTTGCGCACGAGAACTCCCGGGGGGGGCCATGTCACAGCACGAGATTCCAGATGTTCCCATCTGGGGGAAAGTGCTCGACGACCTCGGCCGCGACGATCGCGTCACCCCGCAGCTGCACGGATTCCTCAGCCTCGCGGTCCCGCAGGGCGTCATGGGCGGCACCCTCTACCTCGACGTCCCGAACGACCTGACCTCCGCGCAGTTCACGAAGCGCCTCCGCACGCCGATCATGGAGGCGCTCGCCCACCACGGCGACGAGGTCACGAGCTTCCGGGTGGTGGTCAATCCCGAGCTGATGGATCATCAGCAGTCCGCCCCGACGCAGCTCCCCGCAGCATCCGCTCCCCAGGTCAGCCCGCCGGTGATCCCGCGCCCGACGATCGACGAGCAGCCGGATGCCGCGGTCTACGGATCCCGCAGCGACACGCGCCTCAACCCGAAGTACACCTTCGATAACTTCGTCATCGGGCAGTCCAACCGCTTCGCCCATGCCGCCGCGGTCGCCGTCGCCGAGGCGCCGGCGAAGGCGTACAACCCGCTGTTCATCTACGGCGACTCCGGCCTGGGGAAGACCCACCTCCTGCACGCCATCGGCGACTATGCGATGAACCTGTACTCCGGCATCCGGGTGCGGTACGTCTCGTCCGAAGAGTTCACCAACGACTTCATCAACTCCATCGCCAACAACCGCGGCTCGGCGTTCCAGGCCCGCTACCGCGACGTCGACATCCTCCTCATCGACGACATCCAGTTCCTCCAGGGTCGCGCCGAGACGCAGGAGGCGTTCTTCCACACGTTCAACCAGCTGCACGACCACGACAAGCAGGTCGTGATCACCAGCGACGTCCCGCCGAAGCACCTCACCGGCTTCGAGGACCGGATGCGCAGCCGGTTCGAGTGGGGCCTGATCACCGACGTGCAGGCGCCCGACCTCGAGACGCGCATCGCGATCCTGCGGAAGAAGGCACAGAGCGAGCGACTGCACATCCCCGACGAGGTGATGGAGTACATCGCCACCGTCGTCTCGTCCAACATCCGAGAGCTCGAGGGCGCCCTCATCCGGGTCTCGGCCTTCGCGAGCCTCAACCGCTCCGACCTCGACATGTCGCTCGCGCAGACGGTCCTGCGCGACATCGTCGACCAGGACGACGCCAATGTGATCTCGCCGACCGACATCATCACCGCGACCGCGCAGTACTTCAAGCTCACGGTCGATGACCTCTACGGATCGAGTCGCTCGCAGGCGACCGCGCTGGCGCGACAGATCGCGATGTACCTGTGCCGCGAGCGCACGAGCCTGTCGCTGCCGAAGATCGGTCAGCTGTTCGGCAACCGCGACCACACCACCGTCATGTACGCGTACAAGAAGATCAGCGACCTGATGAAAGAGCGCCGGTCCCTCTACAACCAGGTCACCGAGATCACCGCGCAGCTCGGTCGCGCCGGACGCTGACAGGCGGCCTCCGGGTGATCACGGACAGTGTCGTGTCCCCCGAAAGACGGACTTGACACTGCTCGCCCGTACCGCGAAGATCTGCGTTCTGCACAGTGTGGATAACTTGTGGATAACTCCGCGACGCGCCGTGGACCATGTGAGCGGATCGCCCGTGCTCTGTGGAGAGCAGCGCGACGCGGCCCGTCGAGGGACGACACCGTACGACCTCCCTCCGCAGCGGCTCCACATCTCACACGCGTGTAGTTCCCATCCCTCGACAGGCATCCGTCGAGTTGTCCACAGTTTCCACAGCGGTTAACACCATCACTCTTAACCCTTCTGAGAACACCGGGCCGATCACCTCGACGGTGAAAGGGGGCGCCACTGGCGTGGTGGTCCGCGGGCACTAGCATGGGAACGCCATACCCGATGTCGAGGGAGCGCCCGTGAAGTTCCACGTCAACCGTGATGTGTTCAGCGAAGCCGTGTCGTTCGTCGTCAAGCTTCTGCCGCAGCGCAACCCGCAGCCGATCCTTGCCGGCGTCCTGATCGAAGCCACCGAGAGCGGTCTGTCGTTGTCGGCCTTCGACTACGAGGCATCCGCTCGCACGACCATCGAGGCCACGGTCGACGACCCCGGCACGATCCTCGTGCACGGCCGGCTGCTCTCCGAGATCGCCAGCCGCCTGCCCAACGCACCGATCCAGATCGAGGTCGACGACGACGGCGGGATCCTGCTCAGCTGCGGGTCGGCACGGTTCACCCTCGCGTCGATGCCGGTGCAGGAATATCCCGCCATCCCCGAGGTGTCGGGGGAGTCGGGGCTCGTCCCGGCCGAGGACTTCGCCACGGCGATCGCCCAGGTCGCGTTCGCCGCCTCGCGCGACGATGTCACGCCTGTGCTCACCGGCGTGCAGCTCGAGGTGACCGGAACGGCGCTCAGCCTCGTGGCGACCGACCGCTACCGCGTCGCGCTGCGCGAGATCCCCTGGGACGGCGGGGCGGCGGCATCCGATGACGCCACCACCACCGCACTCGTCCCGGCGCGCACGCTGCAGGAGGTCGGCAAGACCTTCGCCCACGGCGGCGACATCTCGATCGCGTTCTCGGGCGCCGGCGACCGCGAGATCATCGCCTTCACCGCCGGCAACAAGACGGTCACGTCGCTGCTCATCAAGGGCAACTTCCCGCCCGTGCGCCGTCTGTTCCCCGAGGTGACCGAGCACCACGCGGTGATCAACACCGCCGACTTCGTCGAGGCCGTGCGCCGTGTCGCGCTCGTGCTCGACCGTTCCGCCCCGCTGCGGTTCACGTTCACGACCGACAGCGTGTCGATGGATGCCTCGGGCACCGAGCAGGCACGCGCCACCGAGTCGGTCGACGCCAACCTGGTGGGCGACGACGTGACCCTCGGTCTCAACCCCCAGTACCTGCTCGAGTCCCTCTCGGCCGTCCGCAGCGAGTTCGTTCGGATCACGTTCACCTCGAGCGAGAACGCCAACAAGCTGAGCCCGGTGCTGGTCACCCCGCAGACCTCGGTCGACAAGGGCGGCGCCGAGTCGTTCAAGTACCTGCTGCAGCCGAACCTGCTGTTGCGCTGACACCCTCGTCCGGACCGCGCGTCGGGGCCGCCGGGTAGCCTTGACCGGTGATCGTGGAGCACCTCAGCCTCGCCGACTTCCGCAACTATGCGGCGGCCGATGTGGCTCTCGTGCCCGGCCCCAACGTGTTCGTCGGCCGCAATGGTCAGGGCAAGACCAATCTCGCCGAGGCGATCGCCTTCCTGGCCACGCTCGGCTCCCATCGCGTCTCCAGCGATGCGCCGATGGTCCGCGACGGCGCCGATGCGGCGATCATCCGCGCGCGCCTCGCCCACGGCGAGCGCCGCGTGCAGCTCGAGGTGCAGCTCAACAGGCAGGGGACCAACAAGGCCCGGGTCAACGGCTCGTCCGTGAAGCCCGCCGAACTCCCGCGCTACGCGCAGGTGGTGCTGTTCGCCCCTGAAGACCTCCAGATCGTGCGCTCCGACCCGTCCGCCCGCCGCCGGTTCGCCGATCAGCTGCTCGTGCAGCGGTCGCCGCGCCTGGCGGGGGTGCTGGGCGACTACGACCGGGTGCTGCGACAGCGCACGGCGCTGCTGAAGTCGGCGCGGGCCCGAGGCATCCGCGGCGACGCCCTGTCCACCCTCGATGTGTGGGACGACAAGCTCGTCTCCCTCGGCACCGAGGTGATCGTGGCCCGGCTGCGGCTGGCCGACGACCTCGCCGAGCCGCTCTCCCGGGCGTACGCCGCGATCGCCGGCGCCGACCACCGACCCGAGATCGGCTGGGCGCTGTCGGTGGGCGGATCCGACCCCGAGGACGACGAAGCCGACGGGGATGCCGCGGCATCCGCTCCCGATCAGATCGCCGAGCAGTTCCGCACGGCGCTCGCCGCCAGACGTGCGGCCGAACTCGAACGCGGCATCACGCTCGTGGGGCCACACCGCGACGACCTCGTCCTGCGCGTCCGCGGGCTTCCGGTGAAGGGATACGCCTCGCACGGCGAGTCCTGGTCGGTCGCCCTCAGCCTGCGCCTAGCCTCGGCCGACCTCCTTCGTGCCGAATCGCAGCTGGGCGACCCCGTGCTGATCCTCGACGACGTGTTCGCCGAACTCGACGCCGATCGCCGCACGCGTCTGGCTGCCCTGGCCGGCGACTACGAGCAGGTCATCGTCACCGCCGCCGTCGAGGGCGACGTGCCGGCGACCCTGCGCGCGCGCATCGTGCGGGTCGAGGCGGGGCGCATCCTGGAGGCGGCGGATGCCTGAGCTCCCGCGCGACTCCGAGGCATCCCCGGGCGATGTGCCCGAGACGATCGCGACGTACCTGCGACTGCGAGGGCTCGCCCCGTCGGCCCGGGGCGCCCGACGGCGCCGGAAGCGCACGGCCGACGACGACGAGAACGCCCCGTTCACGTCCGGGCGCGACCCGCGCGGTGTCGCCGACGTGCTCGCCGATCTCACGCGGACCGCCGGCTGGGACCCGCAGCTGGCGCGCGAGGACCTCGTGCTCCAGTGGGCGGAAGTGGCCGGCGAGGGCACCGCTCAGCACACGCGTCCGGTCGCACTCAGCGACGGCACGCTCACGGTTCAGGCCGACTCCACGGCCTGGGCGAAGCAGCTGCAGATCATGCGCGCGCAGATCCTCACCGAGATCCTCCGACGCTTCCCCGACGCGGGTGTCGACACGATCCGGTTCATCGGGCCGGACGTCCCCTCCTGGAAATGGGGTTCGAGAGCCGTTCCAGGGCGCGGTCCGCGCGATACCTACGGCTGAGTCACGTCCCGACTCCTCCACAAGCGTTTCATCGCGCCACAGGGGCGCAGAACGCTCCACAAGGTGCCTCGTTTGATAGACTGACGGGGACTGCCGAAACGATCTGGAGCGCTCGAAACCTATGACGTCTCTCACACCTGACAGCGTTCCCAAAGAACCCGCATCGCCGACCGCCGCCGCGGCCCCCAGCGAATACGGGGCGGACCAGATCCAGGTGCTCGAGGGGCTCGAGGCCGTACGCAAGCGCCCCGGCATGTACATCGGGTCGACGGGCCCGCGCGGCCTGCACCATCTCGTGTACGAGATCGTCGACAACTCCGTCGATGAGGCGCTCGCCGGCTACTGCGACACGATCGTGGTCACGATCCTCCCCGACGGAGCGGTGCGTGTCGTCGACAACGGTCGCGGCATCCCGGTCGGCATCCACAAGACCGAGGGCAAGTCGACGGTCGAGGTCGTGCTGACCGTCCTGCACGCCGGTGGCAAGTTCGGCGGAGGCGCCTACGCCGTCTCGGGCGGTCTCCACGGCGTCGGCTCCTCGGTGGTGAACGCGCTGTCGACGCGGCTCGAGGTCGAGGTCAAGCAGCTGGGGCACGTGTGGCGGCAGTCCTACCGTGACGGCGGTCAGCCGGTCGCGCCGCTGGAGCGGGCCGAGGAGTCCGACGAGACCGGCACCACGATCACGTTCTGGCCCGACGACACCATCTTCGAGACCGTCGAGTTCGAGTACGACGTGCTGCGCACCCGGTTCCAGCAGATGGCGTTCCTCAACAAGGGACTGCGGATCGACCTGCGCGACGAGCGCCCGGCCTCCGCGTTCGAGGAGGAGCTCGAGCCGGGCAAGGTCGTGCTGCAGCAGCCGAACGACAGCTTCCTCTACGAGCGGGGTCTGGTCGACTACGTCGAGTACCTGAACCATGTGCGCAAGGCCGACCACGTCAACGACGAGGTCATCGCCTTCGAGTCCGAGGACACCGACCGCAAGATCGCGCTCGAAGTGGCGATGCAGTGGACGACGAGCTACACCGAGAACGTCTTCACCTATGCCAACACCATCAACACCCACGAGGGCGGAACGCACGAAGAGGGCTTCCGCGCGGCGCTGACCACACTGGTCAACAAGTACGCCCGCGCGAAGAACCTGCTCAAGGAGAAGGACGAGAACCTCTCGGGCGACGACGTGCGCGAGGGCCTGACGGCGGTCATCTCGGTCAAGCTCTCCGAGCCGCAGTTCGAAGGCCAGACCAAGACCAAGCTCGGCAACACCGAGGCGAAGGCGTTCGTGCAGAAGGTCGTCGGCGACGAGCTCGGCGACTGGTTCGACCGCAGTCCCGACCAGGCCAAGCGCGTCATCACCAAGGCGATCGAGGCGGCGACCGCACGACTCGCCGCCCGCAAGGCGCGCGAGACCGCGCGACGCAAGAGCGTCTTCGAGAGCGCCGCGATGCCCGACAAGCTCAAGGACTGCACGAGCAAGGACCCGTCGATCAGCGAGATCTTCCTCGTCGAGGGAGACTCCGCCGGCGGTTCGGCGGTGCAGGGTCGCGACCCGCACACTCAGGCGATCCTGGCCCTGCGCGGCAAGATCCTCAACGTCGAGCGCGCGCGTCTCGACCGGGCCCTCGGCAACAAAGAGGTCCAGGCGATGATCCAGGCCTTCGGCACCGGCATCGGCGAGGACTTCGACATCGACAAGGCGCGCTATCACAAGATCGTGCTCATGGCCGATGCCGACGTCGACGGCCAGCACATCACCACGCTGCTGCTGACCCTGCTGTTCCGCTACATGCGCGGACTCATCGAGGCCGGCTTCGTGTATCTCGCCCAGCCGCCGCTGTACCGACTCAAGTGGTCGAACTCCCCGCACGAGTACGTCTACAGCGACCGGGAGCGCGATGCGCTGCTGGCCGAGGGCGTCGCGTCGGGCAAGCGCATCCCGAAGGACAACGGGATCCAGCGCTACAAGGGCCTCGGCGAGATGAACGACAAGGAGCTCTGGGAGACCACGATGGACCCCGAGACCCGCACCCTGCTGCAGGTGACGATCGACGACGCGGCATCCGCCGACGAGATCTTCTCGGTGCTGATGGGCGAAGACGTCGAGTCCCGCCGCAGCTTCATCCAGCGCAACGCCAAAGACGTGCGCTTCCTCGACATCTGACGCTTCGACAGGCTCAGCGACAGAGCTCGAGCTCAGCGACCGACCTTGACGGAGAACGAAGACAATGACTGACGAAGAACGCCCGGACGAGGCATCCGCACACAATCACGGCCACATCGACCAGGTCGACCTGCAGTTCGAGATGCAGCGGAGCTACCTCGACTACGCGATGAGCGTGATCGTCGGCCGCGCGCTGCCGCGTGTGGAAGACGGCCTCAAGCCGGTGCACCGCCGCGTGATCTACGGCATGTACGACGGCGGATTCCGCCCCGACAAGTCGTTCTCCAAGTGCGCGCGCGTGGTCGGCGAGGTCATGGGGCAGTACCACCCGCACGGCGACGCGCCGATCTACGACGCGCTCGTGCGGCTCGTGCAGCCGTGGTCGCTGCGGTATCCGCTCGCGCTCGGCCAGGGCAACTTCGGTTCCCCCGGCAACCAGGGTGCGGCCGCGCCCCGCTACACCGAGACGAAGATGGCCCCGCTCGCGCTCGAGATGGTGCGCGACATCGAAGAAGACACGGTCGACTTCCAGGACAACTACGACGGGCAGACCCAGGAGCCCGTCGTCCTGCCCTCGCGCTTCCCGAACCTGCTAGTCAACGGCTCGGTAGGCATCGCGGTCGGCATGGCCACCAACATCCCCCCGCATAACCTGCGCGAGGTGTCGGCCGGCGCGCTGTGGGCGCTGGAGCACCCGGATGCCTCGACCGAAGAGCTGCTCGAGGCGCTCATGGAGCGCATCCCCGGCCCCGACTTCCCCACCGCGGCGCAGATCCTGGGCACCCGAGGGATCAAGGACGCCTACCGCACCGGCCGCGGATCGATCACGATGCGCGCCGTCGTGAACGTCGAGGAGATCCAGGGCCGCACGTGCCTCGTGATCACCGAGCTGCCCTACCAGGTCAACCCCGACAACGTCGCGGTCAAGATCAGCGACCTCGCGCGCGAGGGCAAGATCACCGGCATCGCCGACATCCGCGACGAGTCGTCGGGCCGCACCGGCCAGCGCCTCGTCGTGGTCCTGAAGCGGGATGCCGTGGCCAAGGTGGTGCTGAACAACCTCTACAAGCACACGCAGCTGCAGGAGAACTTCGGCGCCAACATGCTGGCGATCGTCGACGGCGTGCCGCGCACGCTGCCGCTGACCGGATTCATCACGCACTGGATCGACCACCAGGTCGACGTGATCGTGCGCCGCACGACCTTCCGCCTCGCCCGTGCCGAGCGGCGCATGCACATCCTGCGCGCCTACCTCAAGGCGCTCGACGCCCTCGACGAGGTGATCGCCCTCATCCGCCGCTCGCCGTCGTCCGACGAGGCCCGCGAGGGTCTCAAGGCGCTCCTGGACATCGACGACGACCAGGCCATCGCGATCCTCGACCTGCAGCTGCGCCGTCTCGCGGCGCTCGAGCGGCAGAAGATCATGGACGAGGCCGCCGAGCTCGAGCTGCAGATCGCCGACTTCAAGGCGATCCTGGCCGACCCGGCCCGCCAGCGCGACATCATCCGCGAAGAGCTCACCGCGATCGTCGACAAGTACGGCGACGACCGCCGCACCGAGATCCTGCACGGGTTCGACGGCGACATGTCGATCGAGGACCTCATCCCTGAAGAGGAGATGGTCATCTCCGTCACGCGCGACGGCTACATCAAGCGCACGCGCAGCGACAACTACCGCCAGCAGCACCGCGGCGGCAAGGGCGTGAAGGGCGCGCAGCTGCGCGCCGACGACGTGGTCGAGCACTTCTTCGTCACCACGACGCACCACTGGCTGCTGTTCTTCACGAACAAGGGCCGCGTCTACCGCTCGAAGGCCTACGAGGTGCCCGAGGCCGGACGCGACGCGAAGGGCCAGCACGTCGCGAACCTCCTGGCGCTGCAGCCCGACGAGGAGATCGCTCAGATCCTCGACATCCGCGACTACCAGGTCGCGACCTACCTCGTGCTGGCCACTCGCGGCGGTCTGGTGAAGAAGACCCGCCTCGAGGAGTACGACACCAACCGCCAGGGCGGCATCATCGCGATCAAGCTGCGCGCGGATGCCTCCGACACGGGCGACGACGACGAGGCCGGCGAGACCTCCGACGAGCTGGTCAGCGCGCTGCTCGTCGACGAGGGCGACGACATCCTCCTCATCAGCCGCCACGGCATGTCGCTGCGGTTCTCGGCGACCGACGAGGCGCTGCGTCCGATGGGCCGCTCGACCTCCGGCGTGCGCGGGATGTCGTTCCGCGCCGACGACAGCCTGCTGTCGGCCTCGGTCGCCGCCGACGATGCGTACGTGTTCGTGGTCACCGAGGGCGGCTACGCCAAGCGCACCGCCGTCGACCAGTACCGGGTGCAGGGACGCGGCGGTCTGGGCATCAAGGTGGCCAAGCTGAACGACGATCGGGGCGTCCTCGCGGGCGGTCTCATCGTCAGCGACGACGACGAGGTCCTTGTGGTTCTTGCCAGTGGCAAGGTGGTACGCTCTGCCGTGGCCGAGGTGCCTGCCAAGGGCCGCGACACCATGGGTGTCGTGTTCGCCCGGGCCGGCGGCGATGATCGCATCCTCGCGATCGCCCGCAACGGTGAGCGTGGCCTGACCGAGGACACGGAGGGCGACGCGGAAGCCGCGGGCACGGACGCCACCCCCCAGACCCCCGAAGGAAGTACTGACGTATGAGCACGGTAGCCGACAAGCTCGCGAAGAAGTCGACCCACAAGACCAGCGCCAAGCAGGTGCGTCTGCGCCTGGTGTACGTGGACTTCTGGTCCGCCGTGAAGCTGTCGTTCCTCGCGGCGATCGCCGTGGCGATCGTGACGGTCGTCATCTACTTCCTCGTCTACACGGTGCTGTCCACGACGGGCCTGATCGGGCAGATCGACAAGTTCGTCGGCAGCCTCGCCGGTGACGGCGTCTCGTTCTCGTCGATCGTCGGCCTTCCGCAGGTGATGGCGTTCGCCGCGGTCGTCGCGATCCTCGACCTGATCGTCATCACGGTGCTGGGCGCGGTCGTCGCCGGCATCTACAACCTCGCCGTGAAGGTGACCGGAGGCCTTCTGGTGGGCTTCACGTCCAACTGAGGCGGGTCGAGCCCGATTCGAGAAATCGCGTCGCGTCGGGTAAAGTCTTGGAGGTTGACGGCCCGCCGTCGGCACCCATTCGGGGCTATAGCTCAGGCGGTTAGAGCGCTTCACTGATAATGAAGAGGTCCCAGGTTCAAGTCCTGGTAGCCCCACCACCCCGTGTGTTCCGGGGCCTTAGCTCAGTTGGTAGAGCGCCTGCTTTGCAAGCAGGATGTCGGGAGTTCGAATCTCCCAGGCTCCACGGATGTGACAGAAGCCGGCCCGGAAGGGCCGGCTTCTTCGCGTTCGGTAGAGTCGAACGCATGGATCTGCGGGTGGCGGCGTATGCGGTCATCACCGACGCGGACGACCGCATCCTCCTGGCCCACTGGAACGAGGGCCGCCGCGCGGCCTGGACCATGCCGGGCGGAGGCCTCGAGTCGGGCGAGGACCCCGAGCACGCCGTGCGCCGCGAGGTGCGGGAGGAGACCGGCTACCGGGTGTCGCTCGATGGTCTGCTCGGCATCCATTCCCGCGTCATCCCGGCCAGCCGCCGCATCACGCCGGAGTCGACCGGGCCCCTGCAGGCGCTGCGGATCGTCTACCGCGCGCACATCACGGGCGGCAAGCTGCGCAACGAGCGCAACGGCTCGACGGACCGCGCGCAGTGGTTCGCCCTGGCCGATGTGAAGGCACTGCAGCGCGTGAAGCTCGTCGACATCGCCCTGCGGATGGCCGGAGTCCTCTGAACGGCCCGGTCAGCCGAGCGGCTGCGTGATGTCGGCCACCGTCGCCGCGTAGGCGGAGATCAGATCGTCGGCCTCGACGAACAGGCTGAACCCGTGCGCCCCGGCGCCCATGGCGATGCGCTGCCCGACGATGCGCTCGTCGGCGAAGACGGGCCAGTCGGTGGTGCTGCCGATGGGTACGATCGTTCCCCGCTCGTAACCGGTCGCGGCCAGAGCGAGCTCGGGTTCCGGAAGCCGCAGCTTGTTCACCCCGACGAGCGCACGCAGCTTCGGCCAGGAGATCGCGCGATCGCCGGGCACCAGCGCGAAGAGGAACGTGTCGTCGCTGCGCTTGACCACCAGCGTCTTGACGATGCCCGCGGGAGCGATGCCCAGCAGAGCCGCAGCCTCGGCGAGACTGCTCGCGGCGGGACGCTCGCGGATCTCGATGGACAGGCCACGAGCGGATGCCGCCTCCCGCACGCGGGAGACGGCATCACCGGAGTCGATGCTCAAGCGTCGGGGGCGCGCAGCGGGTCGTCGGCGACCCAGAGCTCGTCGTCGGCGCGCAGCGTCTGCCAGGCGGCGTAGAGCACGCCCGCCGCTGCGGCCACGCCCAGGATGATGGCGATCACGCCGCCGGCGCCGATCCCCTTCTTCTGCGGCTCGAACGCCGACAGCTGCGAGGCGAAGCGCTTAGTGGCCGCCTTGCCGTACTTGTCGGCCTTCTTGGCGTAGGTCTTGGCGTCGGGAAGGGTGAGCCCCTTGCCCGCGGCGATCCGGGCACGGGTGTCGTTCGCGGCATCCCACACCGACAGGGCCGATCCGACCATCGCCCCGGCCGCCGGCACCACCTTGTCGGTGATCACGTGCTTGGAGACGTCGATTCCGCGCTCGACATACGGCGCGGCGTACTTGGAGTAGGACTCCTGCACCGTCGGGACGACCTGCTCGCGGTTGAAGTTGCCGAGCTGGCGGCCCGCCTCGCGGGCGACGTGGGCGGCCTGGCCGACCAGCACCTGCTGCGAGTCCCACAGGTCGTTCGCCTGCGACTGGAGCTTGCGGAGTTCCTTCTTGCGCTTGCGGCTGAGGCTCACGAGATGCCCTCCCTGAGTATGGCGATCTGGACTCCCCATCTTGCCAGACCTGCCCACAGGCGGGAGGGGTTGCAGAGAACTCTGAAAGAATGTACCCATGCCTCAGCACACTGCCGTTGCCACCCTGCACACGAACCACGGCGACATCGTCGTCAACCTGTTCGGAGACCACGCTCCCCGCACCGTCCAGAACTTCGTCGGGCTCGCCGACGGCACCGGCTCGTGGACCGATCCGGCCACCGGGAAGCCCGGGGAGGGACCCCTCTACAAGGACGTGGTCTTCCACCGCATCATCCCCAACTTCATGATCCAGGGCGGTGACCCGCTCGGCCAGGGAACCGGCGGCCCCGGCTACAACTTCAACGACGAGATCAACGGCGAGCTGAACTTCAACGCGCCGTACATCCTCGCCATGGCCAACGCCGGCCTGCGTCGCAACGCCATCACCGGCGCGGTGGAGGGCACGAACGGCTCGCAGTTCTTCATCACCACCGACCCGACGCCGTGGCTGCAGGGCAAGCACACGATCTTCGGCGAGGTCGCCGATGACGCCTCCCGCGCCGTGGTCGACGCGATCGGCGTGGTTCCGACCGGCGCCGGAGACCGCCCCATCGAGCCCGTCGTCCTCCAGTCGATCGACATCGCCGCGGTCTGACAGCATCCGCGGCCTGTGACCACCGACGAGTTCCGTCGCAACCGCGACAACTTCTGCTACCGGCATCCCGACCGGCAGAGCTTCGTGCTCTGCCAGCGGTGCCTGCGCACGATCTGCCCGGAGTGCCAGACACAGGCCGCGGTCGGGGTGATCTGCCCGGAGTGCCTGCGCGACCAGCAGAAGGCGCAGACTCCGGCGCAGGCGAAGGCCGAGCGGCGGTGGCGTCGTGGTCCGCGCGCCGTCACGGCGACGGACTCGCGACCGCTGGTGACGTACGTCATCATCGCGGTCACCGCCGTGGTGTACGTGACCCAGCTCATTCCCGGATTCTCGACCGCCGATCTGCTGGCGTTCAACAGCTTCTTCGTCTACCCGTCGCCCGCGCTGCCGTTCGAGCCGTGGCGGCTGCTCACCGTCCTGCTCGTGCACGGCAGCTGGCTGCACCTGGCGTTCAACATGCTCGCGCTGTGGATGATCGGTCGCAGTCTCGAACCCCTTCTCGGCCGATGGCGGTTCCTCACGCTGTACCTGCTGAGCGGCCTCGGCGGTTCGGTGGCGGTCGCACTGCTCGCACCGGGGACCACGGTGGTGGGGGCATCCGGTGCCATCTTCGGCCTGTTCGGCGCCCTTCTGGTCATCGGACGGCACATCGGCGCCAACATCACGAGCATCGCGATCGTAATCGGCATCAACCTGGCCATCTCGTTCCTGCCCCTCCTCCTCGGTGGAGGCACGCAGGTCTCGTGGCAGGCGCACATCGGCGGCCTCGTGGTGGGCGCGCTCGTCGGCCTGATCTACGCGCGCACGCGCACCCTCGCGCGGCGACGGATGCAGGTACTCCTACTGGTGGCCACGGGAGTCGTGCTGGTGGCGCTGCTCGCGTTGCCGCCGGTCATCTACGGCTGAGAGTTATCCACAGGCTCATCCACAGCTGGGGATGAATGACAGCGGTGTAATTATCGCCAGCGGGTCGTCATCAGGAAGCCGACGAACGCCACGCCGAAACCGATCACCAGGTTCCACGCGCCGATGCCCGGGATGGGCAGGTTGGTGCCGCTGAGGTAGAAGACGAGCACCCACACGAGGCCGACGAGCATGAGCCCGATCATGATCGGCTTGAACCACACCGGGTTGGGCGCCGCTTCGCCCTCGCTGCGCTCGACGAGTGCGTCGTCGTCTTTGCCAGATCGTGCCATGCGCACCAGTCTAACTGCCAGCCCGGCACCAGCACGCCCTCGTTAGACTCGCGGGGTGAGTGGCGCGGCGGGGGTCGAGGAGCGTGACGCGCGCGCGCGTCGCAGGCGCGCGCGCACGCGCAGAGGCGCGTCCGTCTTCGGCGTTGTGGGAGAGATCCTCATCACCGCCGGGGTGATCACGCTCCTGTACGTCTCGTGGCAGCTGTGGATCGGCGACTACCTCATCGGGAATCAGATGAAGTCGACCGCGCAGTCGCTCTCGCAGCAGTGGGAAGCCGCTGTGCCGACCGCGGACCCGAGCGCCTCGCCCACTCCGGCGCCGACGGCCACCTCTCCCGTCACGGCGCCCCCGCCCGTGCTTCCGCAACCGGCCGACGCCGAGCGGTTCGGCATCATGCGCATCCCCCGGTTCGGTGCGGACTACGCGTACGAGATGGCCGGCGGGGTGTCCCGGGCGCGCACCCTCGACACGATCGGCATCGGACACTACCCGGGCACCGTGATGCCGGGTCAGATCGGCAACTTCGCCGTCGCCGCACATCGCACGACCTACGGCGCGCCCTTCTCCGCGCTGCCCTCGCTGAGGATCGGCGACGCGATCGTGATCGAGACGCAGGAGGGGTGGTTCACCTACCGGTTCCGCAACCTCGAGTACGTGCGCCCCGAGGCCATCGAGGTGCTGCTGCCCGTGCCGCAGGCGCCGCAGCTCGCCCCCAACGGCAGTTACATCACCATGACGACGTGCAGCCCGAAGTTCTCGGCGACCGAGCGCGCGGTCGCCTTCGGCGTCTTCGAGTCGTTCACCCCTCGATCGGCCGGCGCCCCCGCGTCGCTCACGCAAGGAGCCGCCTGATGTACGCCGGCCTCTGGCGCCTGCTCCCCGGACCCTGGTGGGTGCGCGTCCTGATCCTGATCGTGATCGCCGCCGCGATCCTCTACGGACTCTTCTTCTACGTGTTCCCGTGGGCGAGCGAGTTCATCAATCCGCAGGAGGTCACGGTCGAATGACCCCGGCCGGCGACTCCGTGCTCGTCGTCGACAACCACGACAGCTTCGTGCACACGCTCGTCGGGTACCTCCACGAACTGGGCGCGCACACCGAGATGGTGGAGGCGGATGCCGTCACCGACCCCGTCTCGGTGATCTTCGGGCACCGCGCCGTACTGGTGTCCCCGGGACCGGGCACTCCGGCACGGGCGGGCGCGTCGGTGGGCGTCGTGCGCGCGGCGGCGGAGCGCGGCATCCCGCTCCTCGGAGTCTGTCTCGGTCACCAGGCCATCGCGGAGGCGTTCGGGGCGACCGTCGGGCACGCTCCGGAGCTCATGCACGGGATGACCTCGCTCGTGCACCACGACGGCGACCCGCTCTACGACGGGTTGCCGGATCCGTTCACCGCGACCCGTTACCACTCGCTCGCCGTCGACGCGGCGACCGTGCCGGAGTCCCTCGTCGTCACGAGCCGCACCGAGAGCGGCGTCGTGATGGGGCTGCGCCATCGCACCCTGCCCATCGCGGGCGTGCAGTTTCACCCCGAGAGCGTGCTGACCGAGGGTGGTCATCGCCTCCTGGGCAACTGGCTGCAGAGCGTGGGGGTCGCGGATGCCGCGGCGCGCGGTGCCGCGTTGAGCCCGCGCCGCTGAGCCTCGACCGGCCGCGCGTCGTGCGTCAGGGTCCGGCGCAGGTGGTGAGGATGATCGTGGAGTGGATCGCGGTCTCCCCCGGCGGCAGGGACTGGGTCGCGACCACGGGAGGCGTCATCGCCTTGCAGTTCGGATCCTGCCGCACCTCGACCACGAGTCCGACCGTCGGCGCCTGCAGCTGACGCTGCGCCGCCTCGACGGTGAACCCGGTGACATCGGGCAGGGTCACGCGTCCCGTCGCCACGACGAGATTGACCGCGGTGCCCTTGGCCAGGTCGCTGCCCGCGGGGCGGTCGGCCGACAGCACCACCCCGGCCTGCGTGTTGGGATCGCTGCGGGGCGTGATGGTGCCGAGCTTGAGCCCCGCCGTCTCGAGCGCGGTCTTGGCCGCCTCCTGCGACAGACCCTCCAGGACGGGGACCTTGGCGGTCTCCTGCCCCTTCGAGACGTACACCCTGATCTGCTGCTGGGGACTGACCGACGAGCCGGTGGGCGGGTCGGTGCGGATCACGTCGCCGGTGGTGACGCTGCTGCTGGCCTCGTCGACACGGAACGCGAGCAGATCGTTCGCCGCCAGCGCCTCGTTGGCTCGGTCGTAGGTCATGCCGGTCACATCGGGCACGATGCGCGCGGTCGCCGGGACGTCGTTGCTGCGCGGGATGGTGACGACCCAGAACAGCACCGACACCAGCAGCACCGCGAGGATCGCGACGCCGGTCCAGATCCACGCGACCGGCGGACCCGCCTGCGTGCGCTTCATCGTCGTGTCGGTGCTGAGCTGGCGCAGCGACCGCGCCGTCTCGGCGGCCTGCCGCGGGTTCGGTCCGTACAGCTCGCTGGTGAGCGCGCCGAGCTGACGCTTGGAGGGCACGCGCCCGTCGATCGTGGCATCCAGCGCCTCGCGGAACGCCGCGGCGTCCTGGTATCGCTGGAAAGGGTCCTTCGCCAGGGCCCGCAGCGCGACCGCGTCGAGCGTGCGCGGCACGGTGGCGACGACCTCCGACGGGGTGAGCGGCGCTTCGCTGACGTGCTGGTAGGCGACCGCGACCGGGGACTCGCCACGGAACGGCGGGCGGCCGGTGAGCAGCTCGTACAGCACCACTCCGGTCGAGTAGAGGTCGGCGCGCGCGTCGACGGGCTCGCCTTTCGCCTGCTCGGGCGAGAAGTAGGCCGCCGTGCCGATGATGGCCGTCGTCTCGGCCACGGTCGAGGAGGAGTCGGACACCGCGCGGGCGATGCCGAAGTCCATCACCTTGACCTGGCCGGCGTCGGTGACCATCACGTTGCCGGGTTTGATGTCGCGGTGCACGACGCCCGCGCGGTGCGAGTACTCCAGCGCCTCGAGGATGCCGTCGACGTAGCGCACGGTGTCGTCGACCGAGACCGGTCCCGTCGAGATGATGTCCTTCAGCAGCGAGCCGTGCACCAGTTCCATGACGATGTAGGGCACGGGGTGCGCCACGCCGTCAGGACCGACCTGGCTGTCCTCGCCGGCGTCGAACACCCGCACGATGGTGGGGTGCGCCATCCGGGACGCGGCCTGCGCCTCGAGCCGGAACCGGGTGCGGAACGAGTTGTCGTTCGCGAGCTCGTGCTTGAGGATCTTGATCGCCACATCGCGGCCGAGCGTCAGATCGTAGCCCCGGTAGACGGTGGCCATGCCGCCGCGCCCGATGAGCTCGTCGACGCGGTAGCGCCCCGAAAGCACGCGCGGCTCAGCTGTCACGGTCACTCCCTGGCATGGATCCGATCCAGCCTAACCGACGCCCGCCCCGGTTCCCGACGAGCGGGATCCCGGGCGGGCGTCGAGCGGTCAGGGCGTGGTGGTGGGGGCGGGCGTCGACCCGCCGGTGATGCGCACCTCGGCGTTGGGCGAGGCATCCGTGGTCCGCGGTCCCGAGCCGTTGCCCGAGCACGTCACCGTGTAGGTCACGATGAGCGTCTGGCCCGGGGTGTTGGCGACCGCGATCGATCCGGCGCGGTCGTTCGGACCGAAGGATGCCGTGGACTGCCCGTTCACGGCGAACGTGCCGTTCGTCGCGGTGAAGTTGTACGAGCTGACCGATCCTGTGCCGGACGGGCACTGGTACCCGGCCCAGGTGACCTGTGCGGGGCTTCCGGCGGTCACCGTGGCGGGCAGGGTCGCCGCCGGCGGCGGCGAGAGCGGCACCTGGTCCTTGTAGAAGGTGAGGGTGAGCTCGCGGCTCTTGGGCAGGTTGCCCTGCGGCTCGATGCCGTAGACGGTGTTGACCTGCTCGGCCTTGGGTGCCGGGTCGCCGGCGACGCAGTTCACCGTCATCATCCCCGCGGCGATGGCCTTGGCGCGCGCGTCGGTGCACGACATGCCCGCCAGCCCGAGGGCGCCGATGTCGACCGTGGTGGCGGTCGGGGTGGGCGTGGGGGGCGGCGTCGTCTTGGTCGGGAGGGGGTTCGGCCCGGTGCTCGACGATGTCGGTGCCGGCGTCGGCTGCTGGTTGGACACCAGCGCGAAGATCGTTCCGCCGATCACGAGCAGCAGCAGCACGATGAGCGCGATGAGCGGCCACGTCCACGGGCTGCGCTTCTTCTTCTCGGGCTCCTGATCGGGATCGCCCGGGAGGGGTGCGCCGGCCGGGAGCAGACGCGTGGCCTGCGCGGTCTGCGCCGACGTCAGCAGCTGGGTGACGTCGTCGCCGCCCGCGACGGCCACGCCCGTGGCGATGGCCGGGATCGCAGCGGCAGCAGCGGCGATGTCTCCCCGACGCAGCGCCGTGGCCGCGCGGGCGACCACGGCGGCCGAGGCCGGGCGATCTTCGGGCTTCTTGGCGATCATCGCCATCACGAGGTTCTGCACCGGCTGCGCGACCGTCGGCGGCAGCGGCGGAGGCTGCTCGTTGATCTGCGCCATGGCGATCGCGACCTGCGACTCGCCGGTGAACGGACGCTTGCCCGCGAGGCACTCGTACGCGACGATGCCCAGCGAATAAGTGTCGGTGGCCGGGGAAGCCGGGTGGCCGGACGCCTGCTCGGGCGAGAGGTACTGCACCGTGCCCATGACCTGACCGGTGGCCGTCAGGGGCACCTGGTCGGCGATGCGGGCGATGCCGAAGTCGGTGATCTTCACCCGGCCGTCAGGGGTGATGAGCAGGTTGCCCGGCTTGATGTCGCGGTGCACGAGGCCCGCGGCGTGCGCGGCCTGCAGGGCAGCGGAGGTCTGCGCCACGATGTCGAGGGTCTTGTCGGTCGACAGCGATCCGTCGCGCTCGAGGATCGTCGACAGCGCCTCGCCGGGGACGAGCTCCATCACCAGGAACGCGCTGCCGTTCTCCTCGCCGTAGTCGAAGACGCTCGCGATGCCCTCGTGGTTGACGAGCGCGGCGTGGCGGGCCTCGGCGCGGAAGCGCTCGAGGAAGCCCGGGTCGCCCATGTACTCGTCTTTGAGGATCTTGATGGCGACGGTGCGGCCGATGACGTGGTCGGTCGCCTCCCACACCTCGCCCATCCCGCCGATGGCGATCCGCGAGTCCAGTTCGTACCGGCCTCCGAAGGTCACTCCCTGCGTCGGTCTCATCGTCCCAGCACCGCCTCCATGACCTTCTTCGCGATGGGCGAGGCGATCGTGTCGCCACTGCCCGATTGATTCTGCCCGCCGCCGTTCTCCACCACGACGGCCACGGCCACCTGCGGATCGTTCGCCGGGGCGAACCCGGTGAACCAGAGCGAGTACGGCCTGCCGGCCCCGTTCTCCGCGGTACCGGTCTTACCGGCCACGTCGACGCCGTCTATTCTTGCACCCGCCGCTGCGCCGTTACTGACATTGGCGACCATCATGGCCGTCATCTGCGCGGCCAGGTTCTCGTCGAGTGCACGCCCGAACTGGGTGTCGTCCACGGTGCGCTGCACCGACAGATCGGGTGCGATGATGCGATCCACCATCCGGGGGTTCATGACCACTCCCTTGTTCGCGATTCCGGCCGACACCATCGCCATCTGCAGCGGGGTCGCGCGCACGTCACCCTGACCGAAGCCCGACAGAGCGAGCCGGGCGGGATCGAGCACCCGCGGGTAGTCCGACGGCGTCGAGTCGATCGGCGTGGCGAACGAGGTGTTGAACCCGTACTTCTCCGCCTCGGCCCGTACCGCGTCGGTGCCCAGCTGCCCGGCGAGCTCGGCCATCGGGATGTTGCAGCTGAGTCGCAGCGCATCGGCGATCGTGACGACATCGCCGCCGCCGCACGTGCCGCCGCCCGCATTGCTGATCGCCGTGGTGGTGCCGGGCAGCGTGTACGACGACAGGTTCGGCAGAGTGGACTGCGGGGTGAAGTTCCCGGAGGCGAGCGCCGCAGAGGCGACGACGAGTTTGAACGTCGAGCCCGGCGGATTGAGGTCGCCGCCCAGCGCCCGATCGGAGCGCGGCTTGGTCGGGTCCGCATCCAGCTGCGCGGCGGCCGCGTCGACCGCGGTCGCGTCGTGCGCGGCGAGGGTGTTGGTGTCGTAGCTGGGGCTGGTGACGAGTGCGAGGATGCGGCCGGTCTTCGGCTCGATCGCGATGACCGCGCCCTGCAGCCCGCCGAGGGCGTCGAAGGCGGCCTTCTGCACGGCGGCGTTGAGGCTCAGCTCGACGTTCGCCCCGCGCGGCGGCTGCCCGGTGAAGATGCGCTCCATGCGGGCAATGAACTGCTCGCCGCCGCTGCCCGAGAGCGCGCCGTTCTCGGCCTGCTCGATGCCGGTGCGCGATCCGAGCACCGGATTGAAGAATCCGGTGACCGGTGCCCACATGGTGGGGTCCTGATAGACCCGCTGCCAGCTGTACAGATCGTTCGACGGGACGGACGAGGCGATCGCGGTGCCGCTGGCGATGATCGTGCCGCGCTGCACCTGGTAGCTGTCGTACAGCGCGCGCTTGTTCTGGTCGTTCTGCGCCAGCGCATCGGACTGCCACACCTGGATGACGCTCGTCGAGGCGAACAGCGCGACGAACATGAGGAGCATCAGGATGCTGAGCCGTCTCAACTCTTTGGTCATGTCAGCCGATCACCACCCGGGGACGGCTGCGCACGACATCCGAGATGCGCAGCAGGAACGCGACGATGATCCAGTTCGCCACGAGGGACGAGCCGCCCGCCGCGAGGAACGGGGTGGTAAGGCCGGTGAGCGGGATGAGGCGCGTCACGCCGCCGACCATGATGAACACCTGCAGCGCGATCGTGAACGACAGCCCGGTGGCCAGCAGCTTGCCGAAGTCGTCCTGGCCGGCGAGGCCGACGCGGATGCCGCGGCTGGTGAAGACCATGTAGAGGCACAGGATCGCGAAGACCCCGATGAGGCCGAGCTCCTCGCCGAGCGCCGGCAGGATGTAGTCGCTCTCGGCGACGGGCGTGAGGTAGGGCCGTCCCTGACCGAGACCGGTGCCGAGCAGGCCGCCCTGCGCGAGTCCGAAGATGCCCTGCACGAGCTGGTAGCTGGAGCCGTTGATGCGATCGGGGTTGAACGGGTCGAGCCAGTTGTCGAAGCGCGATCCGACGTAGGGCAGCACTCGGGAGGCCGCGAACGCGCCGGCGACGGCGAGCACGACGCCGATCACCACCCAGCTCGTCTTGCCGGTCGCGACGTAGAGCATCGCCACGAACATGCCGAAGATCAGCACACCGGTGCCGAGGTCGCGCTGCAGCACGATGATGCCCATCGAGATGAGCCACAGCACCAGCAGCGGACCGAGCTCGCGGGCACGCGGCCAGGTCATGCCGAGGAACCGCGTGCCGGTGGAGGTGAGGCTCTCGCGGGTGCGCACGAGGTAGCCGGCGAAGAAGATCGCCAGGGCGATCTTGGCGAGCTCACCCGGCTGGAACGAGAAGATCCCGAGGTTGACCCATACGCTCGCGTTCGCGTCGATGCCCAGTCCGGGGATGAACGGGAGGACCAGCAGCAGCACGCCGGCGAAGCCGAACACGTACGTGTACCGGAACAGCACGCGGTAGTTCTTCAGCAGGATCACCACAGCGATCGCCAGCACCACGGCGATCGCCGCCCAGGCGAGCTGGCGCGTCGAGAACGCCTCCCAGCCGTGCCGTCCGCGCGCGACGTCGAGCCGGTAGATCATCGCGATGCCCAGCCCCGTCAGCAGCGTGGCGATCGGCACGACGAAGGGGTCGGCATCCCTCGCCCGCAGTCTCAGCACGATGTGCAGGGCGATCGAGAGCGCGGCCAGACCCCCGCAGTAGATGAAGAACTTGGGGTCGATGACGCCCGCGGCGCCGAGCTGCACGAGCGCCACGGCGCATCCGGTGATCACCAGCGCGAAGATCAGCAGCGCCAGCTCGCGGTTGCGCTGGGTCTGCGGGACGCGGATGCGCCGCAGCGCCCTCAGCACGGCGGTGTCGGCGGTGACCTGTCCGGTCTGCGTCGCGGTCATGGAGTCGTCCCCATCGTGTCGCGCAGGCGGGCGACGATCTGCTGCGCCTCCGCCAGCGAGCCGGCGCTGATGGTGGCCTCGACACTCGACCGCGAGAACGACGGCAGGTCGGTGAGCAGGATGCCGGTGTCCTCGTAGAGCGTCGACAGCGTCAGCGGGCCGATGTTCTGCTGCACGCCGTGATAGATCACGACGGAGTCCTGGTCGGCGCCCACGAAATAGCGGGTCTGCGTCCACTGGTAGGCGGCGAACAGCCCGCCGATCAGCAGGGCGATCACCACGAGCAGACCCACGAGCCAGCCGAGGCGGCGGCGCCGCGCACGGCGGCGGTCCTCTTCGATGAGCTCTTCGAGGAACTCCACCGCCGGCTCGTAGTGCGTCGGCTCGTTCGCCGCCTGCCGGTTCGGGTGCAGCCAGCCCCCGCGCCCGACCCGTGCGGCGGGCACGTCGATCCCGGTCGGGGTCGAGGCGGAGCCGACGATCGTCGGCGTGCCGGAGAAGAGCGGATGCTGTCCGCCCACGTCGACGAGCACGATGGTGACGTTGTCGGGGGCGCCGGCATCCAGCGCCTGCTTCAGCAGCACGTCGGCGGTGCGTCCCGGCGCGAGGCCCTGGGCGAGGGCCTTGGCCGTGTGCGTGTCGTCGACGACGCCCGACAGGCCGTCGGAGCACAGCAGCCAGCGGTCGCCGGGCTGGGTCGGCATGATGAAGGTGTCGACCTCGGGGTCGGGGTCCATGTCGCCGAGCACCCGCATGAGCACCGAACGGCGCGGGTGGTAGCGCGCCTCCTCCGGGGTGATGCGACCGGAGTCCACCAGACGCTGCACGAAGGTGTGGTCGGTGGTGATCTGGGTGAGCGCGCCGTCACGGAACAGGTAGGCGCGCGAGTCGCCGATGTGCGCGATCACGGCGTACTCGTCGACCATGACCAGGGCGCTGACGGTCGTGCCCATGCCGGCGAGCTCGGGGCGGATCGCGACGGTGTCGATCAGCTCGGCCGCGATGTCGGCGATCGCGTCGCGGAGGGCGCGCTCGGCATCCGCCGTCGACGTGTACGGCACGTCGAGGGTCTGCAGGCGTCCGACCGCGATGCTCGAGGCGACGTCCCCACCGGCGTGACCGCCCATGCCGTCGGCGACGGCGAACAGGTTGGAGCCCGAGTACCCGGAGTCCTGGTTGTTGGAGCGCACCTTGCCGGTGTGCGAGATGGCGACGCTGGAGCCCTGGAAGACCATGAGAGAGAGGACCCGCGGGTTACTTCCGCAGCTCGAAGGTCGTCGCGCCGACCTTGATGGGCGCGCCGATCTTCACCGGCACGGGCGAAGCCACGCGGATGCCGTCGTGCCACGTGCCGTTGGTGGAGTCGAGGTCCTGGATCATCCACTGCTCGCCCCACAGCACGAGCCGGGCGTGATGGCTCGAGGTGTAGTCGTCGCGGATGACCAGTCCCGACTCGCTCGAGCGGCCGATCGTCAGGGGCTCGCTGCCGAGCGGGAGCTCGAGCCCGGCCTTGGGCCCACTGGTGATCACGATGCGCGAGACGGCCGAGGTGGTCGCTGCTCCCCCCGACGAGGCCTTGGCCGGCGCCTTGGCGGGAGCCGGAGGCGTGGCGCGGGCGACGGGCGCCGTGGCACTGTCGGGCGACGTCGGGCCGGGCGGGGGTGCGGGCGCCGCGACCGGGGCCGGGAGCTTGCGCACCTTCACCCCGAACAGGTCGGCGCGCAGCGAGTAGACGACCGCGAAGACGAAGAACCACAGCAGCACGAGGAATCCGATGCGCAGCAGCAGTTCGGTGAGTGCGCTCACAGAGGCCCTCCGGAGCGCACGTCGTAGGCGCGGGTGACGTCGTCGGCGAGCGGCGCGCGCGGGCGCGCGGTGGAGGTCTGCGGGACGACGCGGAACACGATGTCGGTGCGACCGATCCGCACGGTCGAGTCGGGAGCGAGCGGCGCCTCGCCGACCTTGCGCCCGTTGAGCTGGGTGCCGTTGGTCGAGCCGAGGTCGCGCACCATGGCGCGCTCGCCGTCCCACAGGATCTCGACGTGCCGACGGCTGGTGCCGGGGTCGGGGATCGTGATGTCGGCGTCGCTGCCGCGGCCGATGACGGTGCGCGAGGCGACGAGCGGATGCCTCTTCCCGTCGATGTCGACGACGCCCCGCCAGGCCACGCGGCCCTGGGCCGTCTCGGACTCGACGCGCAGCGTGCCGGTGGAGACCGATTCGTCGCGCACGAGCGCGATCGAGACGGGCCCGGCGAAGGAGTACCCCTGCGCCTTGGCGTGCTTCTGCACGAGCGTGTGCAGCTCGTCGCCGAGGGCGGCGCCGAGCGCGCTCATCTTGTCGTCGTCGGCGGGCGCAAGACGCACCGTGAACGTGTTCGGTGCGAGTATGCGGTCGCGACTGACGACGGCAGCCTTCTTGTCGAGCTCGCTCCGCAGGGCGGAGGCGATCTCGACAGGTTGGATGCCGCTGCGGAAGGTCTTCGCGAACGCGCTGTTCACAGCGCGCTCGAGTCCCTTCTCGAAGCTGTCAAGTAGTCCCACGGGGCTCCTCAGGCAGGCAGACCGGTACGCACATGCTAGTTCCCTCCGCTGTGTGCAGCATGGACACCCGCCGTGGGCGGGCGTCGGACGGCGTGCGCTCGGGGAGGAGATGCGCACGTCGGGAGGCGGATGCGGCGCATTCCCTCCTCCCGTCGCGCACATCTCCTCCGGCGCGGGGTCGTGCCCGCTGCTTCTGAGGAGATCTGCCGTTCTGAGGACGCCTGCCCGCATCCGCTCCTCAGAACGTGATTTCTCCTCAGAACCGTGCGGAGCGCAGGGAGACCTCGACCCGGGGTTCGAGCGCGCGGACCGCCCGTGATATCCTCGGGAGGTTGAGTTCGAGGATCTCCGGATCCGAGATTCGCGCGAGTGGCGGAATAGGCAGACGCGCTGGCTTCAGGTGCCAGTGTCCGAAAGGACGTGGGGGTTCAACTCCCCCCTCGCGCACAGCGATGGCCCTGTATGGAAATCCATCCAGGATCTGTTTGGAAATGTGTGACGAAGCCGGCTGGTGGTGAGAACCACCAGCCGGCTTCTTCATTGTCCGACCATCAGCACGCGTCTAGACGGTCTTGGGTGAACAATCGCCAACACGAGTAGCCCGATATCTCGGGCTACTCGTGCACTTCTGTTCAGTTCAGGTTCGGCCTGTGGCTAGCGGTCGTGATGTTCGAGCCGGTTGCCGAACTCGTCTGTTCGGCGTCGGGCTCGCCGCAGCGTCTGCCGGTCCAGGACCTTCATCGCCTGCGCTTCGATGAAGGCAACGATGCGGCGCATGTTCGAGACGGCGAAAGCTATGGCCGCATTGAACGCGTGGTACGCGTACCCGCGGGGTCGGTGCTCTTCGGGGTTGCCGAGATCGGTCTCGGCGTCAGCTTTCACGTACTGGTTGTTCGACTCGACGTGGCTGCGCAGGCCGTACCAGGCGAACTCGGACTGCGCGGCCAGTTCCAGGGCGCGGAGCTCCTCCCACAGGTCGCTGATCGGGCTGCGTTGGAGCAATTGCATTGCGGCCAGGGCGATGCCCGCAGCACCTGAGCCGAGGTAGGGGAGCAGCCTCCACCCCTCATCCACCTGAAGGGAGCCGTCGACTGTGCTCACACAGGACTTGAGGTCCGCGCGGATCGCCGCCTCCGCGAACGTCAGCAGGTCAGATTCTCCGGTGCGGTCGAACAGACGAAGTGCGAAGAGCGCGGCACCACTCGGTCCGCGCAGCAGGCCGGCTGCGCCGGTCGCGACCGGCCCTGGTGTGCGCGTATCCCACTCCTGTTGTCTCTGACGAAGCATCGATGCCACATCAGTCGCAGCGCTGATGAGTTCGGGGTAGGTGTCGGCGAGTTCGAGGTATGCGAACCCGATGCCCGCAAGGCCGCTGTACAGGTCTGGTCCGAGCGCGGTGGTGTCGATCTCTCTCAGGCGGGCAAGAGCCTCCTGGGACGCGGAGCTGCGCCCGAGTCGGTGCAGGCCGAGTGCGGCGCCGGCCAGTCCGTCCAGCAGTCCAGGACGCACGTCCTCTTCAGTGCGAACGGCGCGTTCAGTCCACTCCAGCAGCGGGTCTGGAATCGTGATCCGCGCCGCGTGCAGGGCCAGCAGTGGCCCGAGAGCTCCGTGCGCCAGTCCGTAGGTGGGTTCGTCGAACTGTCGCGGATCGCCGGGCCACAGTCGATCCTGGCGCTCCGGAGTCGCGTCCGCGAGAAGTTGAGAAGCTATCTGCGCGACGTGCGCGTCGGTGGGATCGTCGGCGCGTGGGCTCAGGTCCGCGATGATGCCGGCGGCCCACTGGTCTGACAGTCCGAACCTCGCCCGCGCCCACTGAACGAGCTGTTCCGTCTTCGTCAGATCGAAGTGGAGTAGCGGCGTCAGCGGTGCGAACAGGAAGAGCTTGACGCACGCGAGCGCGTAGCGGTCGAGGGCGATACCGCGCCGACCGTCTCCTGGAACGAATCCTGGCGCTCCGATGACTGCCGCTGCATCCTGACCAACCGGCATCGCCATCTCGAAGTCGATGAGGACGACGTCGTTCCCTTCGGTGATAAGGAAGTTTCCCGGGTGCAGGTCACCATGGGTGAAGCCTGCGCCATGTACGGCTGCGACCGCTCGTTCTAGTCGTGCGGTGATGTTCAGCGCCCAATCCCGATAGGTCGCGAGGTCGACGGCGTCGAAGCCGGCTCGCACGAGCGGATGCCGTGACACGACGGCCCTGCTCAGGGGCACACCTGGCACTTTCTCGGTGACCAGGTAGCGGTGTCCGTGCAGGTCGAGGGTTCGATGAGCGCGGACGACGTGAGAATCGCGGATCAGATTGAGGGTGTTCGCCTCGTCGCCGATGCGTTCGATTGCGTCTCGCCCGTCTGGGGTCAGTCCCGCGAACGGGCGTGCCTCTTTGAGGATCACGCGAACGTTGTTCTCGACGGCTTCGTAGACACCGCCGCCGTTCGAATAGTGAAGAACTCCTTGAACCTCCGGGAAACCCGGCGGGGGAACGGAGTTGCGCTGCTCCGCGACCGACGCGCGAAGAAACTCGGGTGGATCCACCCACTCCGGCAGGTGGAATCCCGTGCCTCGTACGTCGGCGACCAGCTCCCCGGCGGGAGTGCGTATAGCTGGCACGCGAACTCCGGCCACGTCGGTGAACATGTGACGGAATGCCCCGTAGCGGACGAATACGGGTGTGTCCTGCCACCGCAGATCGGAGAGGATATGCGGGCCATGCTTTCCGGTTGTGAGACGTGCGAGCGCTTTCACCGACCTTTCCAACTCGTCTGTTGATGTCGGATAGATGGTGATGAACTTCCCTGACGCGGAGCGGTCTGCGTCCTTGGAGTTCGTAGCGAAAAGAACCGTGTTATCGACCAGGTGCTTGAAAGCGATCCGCCCCGCGTGGCAATAGCGGGCTGCGGCGTCCAGAACCTCGGTCGCTTCGGCCGCGATGGTGCTCAGGTGAACCTTCCATCCCTGCTCGGGGAGAACATGATGGTTCGGTGCCCGATACACCCAGTGGCCATCGCTGGCCTGCGTCCAACTGGTCCAGTCAAGGTCGGGCGACGGCACGAAAGGTGAGGTCGAGTTGTTCGCCTGGTGGAGCCTCGGATCGTCGTAGAACTCCCCACTCGCGGTAGAGAAACGCGGGTAGATCGGATCCACAGATCTCCCCTCACACGTGGTCTCGTTGCCAGCGCGGATTGGCGGCGACACCACATCGTGCATGGCTTCCGTGCACGCCGGAGAGCACCCTCAATCGGCCAGTGGACCCGAGTGGAAGGTGCTCTGTCGGTGTCGAGCCGCGACCTGGAACGCAAGCGCGGCATCACCCGCGAAATGGCGCGGAACTACTTCGACGAACTCTGTGACTGCCTGGTCGTTCCGCGTTCAGGACGCTCGTCGGGTGAGTTTGGGGAGTTCATTCATTTGGATGACAAACGGAAGTCGTCGAGCGAGTTGCGTACGCCCCAGAGCGCGAGCTGAGTGCGGTCACTCGCCCCCACCTTCCGCATCGCGGATTGCACGTGGGACCGCACAGTGTTGACCGATACCCCGATCTCCTTCGCAATCTCATCGTTGGAGGTCACCCCACCACTGAGCAGCACGATGACGCTCCGTTCAGAGGGGCTGAGCGCTGCAACAGCGGGATCCGGAGCGCTGTTGCGGACCCTCGTGAGCTCGCGAATGACGGGCGCCGTGACGCGCGGGGACATCACCGCGTCACCTCGATCAGCGGCTCGAATGGCTTCCAACAGCTGATGCGTGTCATGCGTTTTCAAGAGGTAGCCGCTTGCCCCCGCCTCGAGGGCGCGCAGGACGTGCGCGTCGGCACTGTGGCTGGTGAGCACGACCACGCTGATGCGAGGACCTTCTGACTGGGCTAGTGCCCGCGTGGCGTCGACGCCGTTCATGCCCGGCATCTCCAAGTCCATGAGCACAACGTCCGCGCGCTCCGCGTGTGCGGCGAGGACCGCGTCTCGCCCGTTGGCTGCTTCGCCCACGACCGTAATGCCGGGCGCTTGTCCAAGCTGCAGATGGAGACCGCGCCGGAAGGACCGGTTATCGTCCGCGATGAGCACGCGAATACTTCTCGTTCGATCAGTCATGCGAGTCTCCGTCGATGTTCGGGAACGGAATATCCATCCGCGTTCGCCAACCGTCGTCACCGTTCGTCCCCGCGTGGAGGGTGCCGTCGATCAGCCTCAGCTTCGCGCGCAGGCCGTCGAGGCCCCAGCCCAGCCCGAGTCTTTCCTCAGGGCGCCGGGTGCTGTTGCCTGCGGTGTTCGTAATAGTTGCCTGCATCCGATCAGTGTGTACGACTAGCGCGACCTCCACAGTCGAACCGGGGGCATGCTTGGCCGCATTAGCTAGCCCTTCCTGCAGTCCTCGGTACGCCGTGGTGGAGACAATCGCGGGCAGTTCGGCGACGTTCCCCACCGTGTTCAAGTCGACGGCCATGCCGCGCTGCGACCAGAACGAGATGAGTTCCTCCACGTCGCGAAGATCAGGCGTGACCGTGGTGGTCGTCGCATCCACGGCTCTCAGATCACCGAGGGCGCTGTAGAGGCTTGCTGCCGCAAACCGCCCTTCCGCTCGCACCTCGTCGATAAGCTGCAACGCCTGCTCCGGGTGTTCCGGCGCCAGTACGGCGGACGCATCGCAGAGTGAGACGAGCCCCGCGATGTGCTGAGCTGCGACGTCGTGAAGTTCCTGGGCGATCCGAGCTCGTTCCAGTTCACGCTCCGCCGCCACACGCTCCTCATGCTCCCGGGCAACCTGTCGCGCCCGGTCTCTCGCTTCGACGGTTCTGCGAGCGTGGATGGCCCACAGCAGGCCCAGCGCGGTGGCGGCTATCGCGGGAGCAGCGAACGCGATGCCCTGATTGATGACAAAACCGGAGATCACTCCAGTGGGCGCTCCCGTCGAGGCTGCCCACAATCCCAGCGTTGCCACGGTCGCGGCGATGGAACCGACGAGACACGCTGCGGCAAGCCCGGCACTGGCGCGGGTGGCAAGAGCGAACAACGCGACGGCCACCACCAACTGCATCGCTGCCGTCCAGGTCGGCACCGCTACCAGGACGACAAGCGCCAGATAGCAGCCAAGTGCCGCGAGGACCGCAAAAACGGGGTTCCAGCGCAACAGCAGAAGGCTCGCCGCTTGCAACGCGCAGCCTACGACGACGAACGTGACGACTGCCGATTGCGGGAGCGCGTGATCCCACTGCGAGGCCCCATTGAGGATCGCGATGAGCGGATTGCCTAGAACCTGGATGACCGTAGCGAAGAAGACGATGGCAACAAACGCCGGTGATCTCATCAGAGAGCTCAAGTCACGAGTCTGCAGTGCGTCGTCCATGGGAACCGGTGAGTAGGTCATGAGCCTGCTTTCGTTGGGCCCTGTCATGCTCTCATTTCGAGTCGACCGGTGTTCCGCTCAGCCGGGGTGAGCGGACAGCTCCGAAATGCTCCCGCCCTACCGAGTCGAGATCTTGCAAATCAGACGGCCGAGAAGACCATGCGGGGGTAATCGACGATCTCCACGCCGAGCCTCGAGCACCTGAACCGAACCGTGCCGGACTTGCAGCGCAATGCGCGACCCGCGGCCACAGGTTCCGCGGGGCGCGCGGAGTACGCGGCTTCATTTGTCGTGCGCGTCACCGACGAGACCTCGAATCACCGCGACCGAATCGCCTACGTGTTCACAGCTCAGCGGCCGCCACAAGCTCCGCGACTGAGACTCCAAGAACCTCTGCAAGCCCGGTTAGCGTCGCCATCCGTGGGTTGGATGGCCCCGCGCCCTCTTTCCGTCCAGTCGAACGCCCAGCCTCAATGAGCTGGACCTGGTTCTTTGTGATGCCCGCCTGGTGAGCCAGCGTCTCCTGAGAGAGGCCGCGCTCCTTTCGTGCCGCGTAGACCACGGAGCCCAATCGCTTTGCGCTCGCTTCGTCCCACATGACACCAACCATTGCTAGTCGGCCCACCGAAGCACACCCTATTAATCCGGCCCGTTGCACATGTCCAATCATAAAAGGCCTAGTAGTGATAGATTGAGCCCTTCTCGTCGTTGAAATTGGGGGCATCAGGCGATGCTGGAAGCACTAGAGAGTTCGGAAACCCTCACGCTGCCCGATAGTCAGGTCGTTGTTGCCGGGGACTGGCACGGGTCGACCGGCTGGATCACGCAGGCCATCCCGGCGGCCGCTCGGACTGGAGTCAAGACGGTTGTTCACGTCGGCGACTTCGGTCTCTGGCCGCGACAGTCCGCCGCACTCCTCGACGCTGTTGATAGTTGGGCGGAGATCAGCCGCCGGCATCCCACTCGTCCGGGCATAGAACGGGTGCTCGTTTCCCCAGGCAACCACGAGGACTACTTCGAGCTGGACAGACTCTTTGCCGAGGCACCGGGCTGCGCGGTCCGGGTCAGCGAGACCGTGTGGGTGCTCCCGCGGGGGTACCGGATGACGGTTGGCGGACGCTCCGTGATGGGCTTCGGCGGTGCAGCGAGTATTGATTTTCGCCACCGGGTCCCGGGACGAGAGTGGTGGGCGTCCGAGCTTCCGACCGAAGCGGAGGTGGAAGCTGCGGTGGCCGGCGGCCAGGTCGAGATCCTGATCACCCACGACGTCGGTGATTTGCATGCTCCGCGGGTCGACCGAATCCTGAACGGCCCGAGCCCGTGGACCGTCTTCGAGCTGGGTTACGCGGCGGTCAGCAGGGCGCGAATCACTGAGCTCGTCAACGGAGTAACGCCCACACTGCAGTTTCACGGCCATTATCACGTGCGGGATTCCGCGGTCCTGCCACGCGAAGGGCACACGCCGTTGCATGTTGAGTCGCTGGCCATGAACGGCTACCCCGGGAACCTCGTCCTGCTCGAGCTCGAGACGCTCGCGGTCACGGACATCGAGGTGCCGAGATGACCGAGGACCGGTACCGTCCGGTCGTCGCCATCGAAGTCGACGGGTTGTTGCGGTGCCGGCCCTGGCTCGACCGGCCACAGTCGACCGATGACCAGTTTGTTGTCGAACTGACGTTGCGCCGCGAGACCTACCCGACCCGCTTCGCTGAGGAACTCGCTTGGAATGCGGGCGGCGAGGCGACTGTGGGATGGGCGTTCTCCCGCCTCGGAGTGGCGTGGGTGCGCGGCCTGCAGTGCAAGGGTATCGAGGTGGTCTGGGCGAGTGTCTACGGCGACTCCGCGAACACCTACTTCATGGCCCCTCTCGACCTGGACAACATGACGGTGGTGGTTCGGGATGACGGGCAGTCTTACGCCTCAGGGGCCGAGATGAAGGCATACCAATTGGGAAGGCAATTCGACGGGCGACCGCTGTTGTGGGTGACAGATGATCTGCCGGCCACCGGTCGCCGCCTGTTGGACGGTCTGCGACGTCCCGTGGATCGCGCCGTCACCGCCACCCATTACCTCCCGCCGGGCCTGCCGGTGAGCGAGAACGACATCGACCACCAAGGCGCATGGCTGGATCTCGCCCAGACACCAGACGGACACGACGAGCTCCGCCGTCGCCGACGCAAGAGAAACGACTGGGACCGCCGTCGCCCATGGGGCACCGAACGTCGATACCGCGCCGCGCGCCCGCTGCAAGCACGTCTCGCCGGCGTTCTCGATCCGCGCAGCGAACTGGCCGTGGCGTTGGTCGAGTACGCCCTCGACGCCGGTTCGAACCTCGATCTGGCCGAGATCGACCGCATCCGCAACGCGTACCGCATGAACACTGACCCGTCTGCCGCCACCCTCCGCTCCCTCCTGCAGATCCCCCCACCCGCCTCCACGAAGGCGTGGAGGACCGATGACCGATAGCGCTCTCGGTCCGGTGGTGGCCATCGACATCGACGGAGTCCTTCGCTTGCGCCACGAACCCGTCATCGTGGACCTCTGGCCGGGCGTCTTCGCCGCCGAGTTCACGGTCCGCCGGGGCTCGTTCCCCACCGCGCATCACGGGCAACCCGACTGGGACGCAAACGGCGAAGTGACTTTCGTGAACGCGTTCTCCGGGGTCGGAGCGGCGTGGATCCGCGACCTCCTGGACCGTGGGATCGAGGTCGACTGGGCCAGCACGTGGGGCTTACACGCGAACAAGCACTTCCCACAGATCCTTGGAATCCCGCCACTCCCGGCAGCAACCCTCGGTCCCGCCCGTCCGGGCGAGACCACAGTCCAGTGGAAGATGACGCAGCTAGTGGAGCAGTTCCCCGGCCGCCCCTTGCTGTGGGTGGACGATGACGTGCCTGGACCGCGGCAGGACATGCTCGCTGATCTGCGCGCACCTCGCGACAGGGCGCTCACCCGGACACACTGGATCGGCACGCCAACCGTCGGCATCACCCTCGACGATGTCGCGGAGATGGACGAGTGGCTCGCGCTGGCTTCGACCCACGAGGGGCAACGACAGTTGCGTGCGGACCGGCGACGCGAACTCGCCCGTGTCGCCGCACGACGCCGCAGATCGCGGCAGCGCCTCGAGCGGGACAGGCGCGAGCGAGCCCTGCGCTTGAGACAGGCGAAGGCAGAGAGCCCCATCCGTCGCCCAGGGGATACCCGCCCGTCGACGAGAGGAGATCAAGGTGACCGATGAGGATGCTCGTCGTGAACGTGTCGACGACGTCGAGGTAGCAGGACTGACCGCGGACGACCTCGCGCTCATCAACTGGGATCAGGACGAGCGCCCGGCTCAAATCCGAGCGATTGTCGCCCGAATCGGGCCCGGCTGGCGGCAAAAAGTCTTCATCGGCCAGGGATGGTGGCCCCTTCTCGTCCGCCTCGATCAGCGCCTCGCGCGCCTCGATCCGGACTACGACATCGTGCAAGTGAAGGAGAAGTTCGGCGGCCTTCGTTTCTACGCGGCCCCCTCGAACGGTGCGGCCAGGTCACCCGCCTTCAATGCCGCGATCCGCGACGCCGAGATCGAAGCGTCGCGCACCTGCGAAACCTGCGGTCAGCCCGGACGACTGCACAGCCGCAAAGGGTGGGTCGTGACCCTCTGTGCTGAGCACGCGGCAGCCGTCGGCGCGAAGCCTGTGGGCTAAGACCGGTATTCCGTGATCGTGAGCGCGCTACTTGGCGCTGGACCGCGCGAGGTAGTCACGACGAAGGCCTTCGAGCCCGCCGTCGCCCTGATCGGTTCACGCCAGCCGACAAGTAGATCTCGATCATCGGTATCTTGAGGCTCCGGTGAGAGAGCGGCTCAGAAGGTGTTCAGGGCGGAGTTGAAGGCGTCAGCATCCAATCGCGTGCCGGTCGTCGTGAGCGCGACAGTAGGGCCAATTCGTCGTGCATAAACGCCTTCGCACGGGATGAGCACAATCCGCATGAGACCAGCGCTCCAAGCAGAAGCAAGTGAGCCTAGGTCTGGGTGGCGTCCGGTAAGCCGTGCTGTTCTCAGCTCATTGAGTATCCGCGTTGTCCAATTGCGGTATGAGTCCGTCTCGAACTCTGCGTCTCCAAACTCGTCCCGCCAGCTAGGACCGCGCACCAGTCGGAGAGCTCGTAGCCGTTCGGGTGATCCCGGCGCCGCGTGTTGCGCCTCCTCGTATATGGAGGCGAAGTCGACGTCAGTCCCTGTGTGGGACACTGCCGCTTTCCAGACTCGTGGCCATGCGAGCGACCAAGATTGCACGTCGACCGATGAGTCACGCACGAGGGCGGGTGACAGGCTCAATGCAGGCGGCAAATCTTCGCCCTCGGGGTGAAGGCCGTAGGCCTCACGAACCCAGAGCAACTCCAGCAACGGGGCCGGACAATCCTCAACTGTGAGCGAGAGATCCGCCGGAAGCTGACCCTCAGCTCGATTGCTGTCTGATCGCAAGATCAACCCCTCTCTCGCCTGGCCGACCGTACTCGGAACGCGAAAGGAGGTCCAGCTTAGGGGAAGCTGGCATTCGGGTTTCCCGAGTAGCAGGTGGTGCCATCGACGAGCACTGTGCTTCCGCTCGCCGACACGTTTCCAAATCCGACCACCTTCGCGTAGTGGTTGATGTCCCAGGTGGGCCCAGATCCTGAAACGGGAAAAGAATAGGCACCCCCACCGCTCCAAGACGACGTGATAATCAGGCTCCAGTTCCTCGCATACACGTCCATGGGCACGCCGTAGCCAGTGTTCGTTATGAGCAAGTCACCAGACTACTTTTCTGCCCACACGTACGAGTACCCACAGTTGCCGTACACGATGCTGTTCGTTACGACCCCATCACGACCCCCGACCCCGCCGGCGCCAACTGCGCGGGCGTCAGCCTCAGCTCGGATTTTCTTCGCCTCGTCCGTGACGGGGACAGAGGATTGAGTCCCGTCGCTGGCGGTCACGATCTCGAAGCCGTTTGCGTTCGCGACGGCCACATCGAATCCTGCGAACTGCATCGGAACGGTGACCACTCCGCCGCTGGGAGGCGCGGGCTCGGTTGGAGCTGCGTGCGCCCCGGTGCATGTTGACAAGACGAACCCGAGGGCGAGAACCGTCGCCACTACACCTTTTCTAATCATTTTCCGGCTCCTGTGTGAATCGTGGTTGTGCGCCTCGCTTGGCGCAGGGGCTCACCTGAATCGGCCTGACTTTCGTTCCGTTCTTCAAGCAAGGATGGAACTCGATGAACAGGAAGTATTCGCCGGAGATGTGTGAGCGCGCGCTGCGGATGCTCGCGGAGACGCGGCCGTCGCACCCGAACATGATGAGCGCGGTCCGTCACGTCGCGGGGTTGCTGGGCATGAGCCCGGAGACGCTGCGGCTCTGGCAGCGCCGCTACGAGGTCGACGCCGGCGGCAAGCCTGGGGCGACCGAGGCCGCGCAGCGGATCAAGCAGCTCGAGAAGGAGAACGCCGAGCTGCGGAAGGCGAATGAGATCCTCAAGGCTGCGAGCGTGTTTTTCGCGAAGGAGCTCGACCGCCCCTGACCGAGATGATCCGGTTCATCAATGAGCACCGGGATCGTTTCGGGGTCGAGCTCATCTGCCGTGTCCTGCGACCGGCAGTGCAGGGCTTCCTCACCTCCCGCGGCTACCGCGCCGCCATCGGCCGTGCGCCGTCCGCGCGGCAGTTGAAGGATGAGCTGCTGGTCCCGGAGGTCGCGAGGCTGCACGCCGAGAACTACGGCGTCTACGGCCGCCGGAAGATGCATGCGCTGATGCGCCGGCAAGGCTGGGACATCGGCCGCGACCAGACCGAACGCCTCATGCGGCTCGCTGGGGTCCGCGGCGTCCGGAAGTCGAAGCGGGTATTCACCACGCGCTCCGACAAGACCGTGGCGCTGCCGAGCGACCTGGTCAACCGTCGCTTCACCGCGCCGGCGCCGCGACGGCTCTGGGTGTGTGACGTGACGTATGTCGCCACCTGGTCCGGTTTCGCGTACGTCGCGTTCGTCACCGACGTCTACTCGAGGCGGATCGTCGGCTGGAACGTCGCATCCACGCTGCGCGCCGAGATCCTGCCGATGCAGGCGCTCGACATGGCCGCCTGGGGCGTCGGCGGACGGCTCGACGGGCTCATCCATCACGCTGACCATGGGTCGAACTACACCGCGATGGTCTACACGGAGCGGATCGTCGAGCTCGGCGCGGTCCCCTCCACGGGGACCGTCGGCGACTCGTTTGATAACGCGATGGCAGAGGCGGTCAACAACCTCTACAAGACCGAGCTGATCCGTCAGCGCGGACCGTGGCGGACCGTCGAGCAGGTCGAACTCGCGACGCTCGAGTGGGTGTGGTGGTGGAACAACCAGCGCCTCCACGGCGAGCTCGACATGCGCACCCCGATCGAGGTCGAGAACGCATACTACGCTGACCTGGAATCAGCCCAACCGGCACCTGCCGGACAAGGCTCCCGATAGGAACGAAAGTCAGGCCGATTCAGAGTAACAGATTTCGGTTCCGTTGACAGGGTTGTTGACACCCGTGATCCCCACATACGCGTCACTGGTGTAGCTGCCGATGTAGACGGCAGGCTGGAAGAACGTGCCGTGAAGGATCGCGCCGTCGCGGTCATTCACCTCGGAGGCCGTCGTGCCCATGTAGTAGTACGTGCCGGTGGATGACGGTCGGACCCATTGATCGCCCGAGTCTCCACAGTGTGAGGCAAACATTCCACCCTGCGCGTACTGGCTCGGATCGTTAGGAGCCTGGACGGCGAATCCGAGGGTGCACTGGCTCCCGGAAGCGGATCTGATGAGCCTCGACCCTCCGATGTGCAAATTGTCGTCCTGGCGGCCGACCGCCGGCGTGGCTGAACCCTCGCTCACCTCAATCGGCAGGCCCTGGTACAGCGGCACGTCTGCGGAGCGATTCGAGGCGAGCTGGTCGACCTTGATGCCGATGCCGCTGCCGTCATACTTCGGCCATGTGGCGGTGACGGCTGCGCCGTCGAACTCGCCGGCGTCGAGCAGGTCGAGAGCGGCCTGACGGAGAGTGCCCGGTTCATAGGCTGTGGGGACGACGGAGATGGTGTACGCCGAAGGTGCCTCCTTCAGCGCACCAGTCAACTCCGGAGTTCGCTCTCCATACCAATAGATCTGTGCCGACTTACGGTCGTCAGCCAGATTGACTGTCGAGAACTGCGAGTTATCCGCAAGAGCGTCCTGGGTGGACGATGCCCAGTTCATTAGCTCTTCTGAGACCGGAGGGAGAAGGGTCTTCAGGTCCGTGGTGATCGGTATGTCCATCTCAGGAGGAGCGTCAGAGGGGGGTTCTGAGTCTGCGAACGCAGGTACTGATCCGGATATGGCCAGGAGCGCTGCACCGGCGGCGACGGACAGGGTGCGAATGAATGACTTGCGCATATCTCTCTCTGGTTCATATCGGTTGTCGGTTACTCGGGGACTAAGAGGACCTCGTTGTCGCGGTAGGTTGCCCGAATCGCGGTGCCGGGAGCCCAAGTAGCAGGGCGGGCAATAGTCGAGCTGGTGGGGCTGATGTCGGCCGTACAGACATCGCTTCCTCCGGTGTCGCGGTCGAGGACGACGACATTCCTCTGGTCGCCCTCGACACGCAGCGGAACGAGTGGACAGCTGGAACTACCGAGCGAAGTGATGATGATGCTGGCGGAGTCCAGCGGCCAAGTAATCGTGATGCCCTCAGCGCCTTGAGCGGTTCGCTGCGCGACTATGTCGACTGTGGGGGCCGGAGAAGGAGCTCGGTCACCGGCAATGCGTGGCGCGTCGCTGCACCCTGAAAGAACGAGGCAGGACACGAGCCCTGCAGCACCAAATCCTGCAACCTTCTTCATCACCACCCCTCCGGGAAGCTTTCGACGAGCGACTCTGGGCGACAAGTGTTGATCTGAGCGTCCTGGTGCGGTGGACGGCTGTCAAACCTCTGAAGGGTGAAGTTGGTGGCAAGCAGCACCGCTGAAGACCGGTGAGGAAGGCCACGGAGCCACTCAGCGCAATCAACAGATTGCGCGGCAAGACGCCGTCATTCGGTGCGTCCGCTCATGTCCGGCAAGTGCCGAGATTGCTGCGTTGTGGTGCCATCAAACTGGAACTGGATTTCATCCAGATGGACTAGCGGACGGAGTTCGCCGGGCCACATCCTCTTGCCTGCCGTCGCGCCACGCGATCCGAAACCCCATCACGGATCGGCAAGCTGGCGAACGTGACCTGTCGCGGGGCGAGTGACTGCCACAGGGTCGTAGTGGTCCCTAACCCCCGCGGTATAGCCCGCTCCGAACGGGTCTCGTGACCGCATTCGCTGGCCATCAATCACTCTGGGCCGTCACCTCCCCGAGTGGCTTTCGCTCGTGGGTCGGGCGCAAGCATGGTCGGTTGATCGGGTGCGGCCTCATTCAAAGAGACGAAATCTTGGGTTTGACGACATCGCGCGTGGGGGTCTCCAGGGCTGACTTTCCGCGAGTCATGGTGGTTAGGGGCCGCGATTGTCCGCCGTTCGGCGGACACTTGGGGCCGCTCACGCCGAGCTACCGTGACGCAGGACGCCATGACGGGTGGCGCGGGAAAAGGGGAAAATGTCATGAAGAAGTTCGCCATCAAGGCGGCGGTCAGCGCCGCGCTCGCGGTCGCTCTCGTGGGCGGAGGCGCTGTCGCAGCCAACGCCACCACCGAGTACCCGGCTGGAGGCACCTGGGTCTACGGCGTCGGACAGATCTGGAACTACTCGGAGTACCACCACCCGGCGTTCTACCACCGAGCGACGGCGTACAACGACAGGGGCTCGCTCCTTCGCGCATACGGCGAAGCCGGTCAATGGGCGAAGGCGAGCATTCCGGCGGAGCCCAACGGCAACCGGGCCGCTTGGTACCACGCCAGCGGGTCGCGCAACATCTGACCGCCCAGGGCCGGGTGCTTCATGGTCAGGCATCCGGCCCTATGCCAGATCTGACCTAATTGAGACCACACTGAAGCAGGGAACTCTCGTGCGCCGGGTAGCCGTTTCTTTTCTCATCCTCGCGACGCTCACTCTCGGCGGGTGCGCAGCGGGGACTGACTCATCGTTTGTGCCCCCGGAAGCGCCGACTGTGACCGAGCAGGACAGGCCGGACTTTTCCGGACCGTTTGCCGCGGACTTGCGAGCGGCTTGGGATCAGTCGCAGTCTGACTTCGTTCGCGCAGTGATCCGCGACCAGGTCATCTCCGACCAGGAGTGGGCCGAGGTCACCACGCGGATGGCGTCTTGCTTGTCTCAGTACGGGATGGACTTCAAAGGCTTCGACGCGTCGGGCGCCTATAGCCTCGAGGGGAACACTCTCAAGGGCGATGAGCTAGAGAAGGCGCTGGGAGGGTGCGAGTCATTTAGTGGGGAGTCGTGGATCAATGGTCTGCGGCGGTCAATGAGCAGCAACCCGAACAACGTGCCGTTCGAGGAACGGATGACCGAATGCCTCAAGCGGAACGGGCTAGTGAGCGCGGACTACACGGTAGAGCAGTTCCTCCGAGACAACCCCTCGCAGAGCTTTTCCTTCATGGGCACGTCGAAAGAAGACGTCTTCTGGGCCTGCAATAGCAACCCGTCGTTCCAAGGCTGATGAAGGCCCGCAAGTTATGGGTCTCCTCGGCGTTCGCGCTACTGGTGCTTCTCATTGGCGCTGCTGCCGGCGTGATGGTCACCATCGTCATCGCTGCGCCGAGCGCTCCTCCGACCTTGGCGGAAGCGGAGCGCCCAGAATGGCTCGGTGTCACAACCCAGCCCAGTGACGACCCAAGAAAGTTCGACGTCGTCGTACAGGAGGGCGCGACCGTTGCCTTGCGGGCGCCCGTTACGGGACTCGTCACCGAGATGCGGTGCGACCAGGGACAAGTCTGGAAGTCGGGCGAATCGACTGTCACCATCGACGGAACACGACTCCTGCTACTCCATACAGCGATCCCGCTCTGGCGCGCGCTAACCCCGGGTACCAAAGGCGCGGACGCGGTGGCGGTAAAGGGGGAGCTCGCAAGACTGGGGCTGGCTCCGTCAAGCGGAGATGCGTTGGAGTGGCGAGACCTCGATGCTGCCCGCACGCTCTTTGCCGCGTCGGGAGTCAGTATCGACCCAGAGTCGCTGAACACTGATCAGGTGATCTGGCTGCCAACCCCGGAAGTGTCCCCGAGTAACTGCGCAGCCGTCGGCACCCCGATGAACGCCGGCGACGTGCTAGGCGAGACAACACCAACTGTGATGGTGCAGCTCGGCGACATTCCGGCGCTGCAGGCCGGGCTTCGTGAACTGTTGATAGATCGCGTGGTCATCCCGCTCACAGACCAGCTCACGCCGCAAGACCCGAGTGGCCTCAGTGCCATCCTCAGTACACCCTCCTACCGCAGCGCACTCGGCGACGGCACAGGGCCAGTTACCCTGACGGCAACCCTCCGGTTGGTGGAGCCAGTCAACGTCGTGGCTCTCCCGCCGTCGGCGGTCACGCTCGACCCGACATCCGGCGCGTGTGTTGCGACACCCTCTGGCACGGCGACGGTCTCGGTCGTCTCATCCGCTTTGGGGCAGACCCTGGTGCTGTTCACCGAGCAGGAACTGCCGGACCGAGTACGGATCGACGGTCCGCGGCAATGCGTGTAGAGCTGCGCGACGTCGGGCATCGTTTCGGCGAGGCACCTTGGCTCTTTCGCGGCCTGAGCTTCGAATTCGAGACCGGACGCACCTACGCGCTGACGGGCCCATCAGGTTCGGGAAAGAGCTCACTTCTTGCGCTCATCGCGGGCTGGACGCAGCCCGCAGAAGGAGCAGTTGACCGTGTTGCGGTGCGCAAAAGCAGCTGGGTGTTCCAGAACTCACACGGCACGCCTCGGCGCACGGCGTTGGACCACATCGTCTTCCCCTTGCTAGTGGCCGGGTCAGATCGTCGTGCCGCCGAAGTGGAAGCAAAAGCTTTACTGGCTCGCTTCTCGCTCGAGGTTGTGGCGGCCCGCCCGTTCCGGGAGCTGTCTGGGGGTGAAGCGCAGCGGCTGATGCTGGCGCGAGCCGTGGCAGCCGGCCCCGATCTCCTGCTTGTGGACGAACCGACTGCACAGCTCGATGCCGCCACCTCCTACACCGTCAACAGCGTGCTCTCTGAGATCAGCGCGGAAGGGCGGGTCGTAATCGTCGCGACACATGATCCAGAGACCGTCGAGGCGTGCACAGACCGGATCGACCTCGCGAGGTGGGCGCCTCCGATCATGGACTTCGCGGCGCGATGATCAAGACACGCGAGGTTTGGGCGGAGGCGTGGCGCGACATCGCAACGGGCACTTCCCGGACGCTTATCTTCGTCACCCTGACGTGCGCGCTACTTAGTGCGCTGGTCCTCGCCGACACCATGGCTGTCGGCGCGCTCGTGCGAGACGCGCGTGAGTACCAAGCCCGCGGTGCGTCCGTGATGACGGTGACCGCCTCGGCCGGCATCGACGGTGCCGGGTGCGAACGACTGAACGAACTGCCAGCCGTGCAGTCCGCGGGGGCGCTACGGGCTTCTGCGTCCCCCGTCGTTGCGGCATTGCTGCCGGCGGCACCACTCCCGGTATACGAAGTGACGCTAGGAATGCTGAACGTGTTCGACGTCGACCGGAGAGGGATGGGAGGAGTGAGTGTGCCCACGGACGTCGTTCAGTCTTTGAGCGTCGATGTGGGTGAGTCAATATCCGCGACCGGCGGAACGGCGATCCCTGTTGACGGCACCTACAAGTACCCGGCCGACGGTCGACGCCCTGGTTTCGCTTGGGCGCTCCTCGCGACCACCCCCGCTGAGGGCACGTACGACGAGTGCTGGGTGAAAGTCTGGCCGTCTCAGCCGGACCTGAGAACTCTGGTCCTCAGTACCGCACTGACAGTGGACTTCTCCGCAAGCGGCGGCCAGGCCCTCGAAAGCCAACTGAACACGCAGCTCGGCACGACATTCGACGGGCACGCCAAGTTCGTCGACCGTGCCACGCGTCTCACCCCCCTGATCGCGGCGGTAATCGGGGTCGCTCTCGGTCTTCTGTCCGTGCGGTTGCGACGGTTGGAGCTCGCCGCCCGCTTGCACGACGGACTCGGGAAGGGGCACCTGCATCAGTTGATGCTGCTCGAGGGTGCGAGCTGGTTCGTGCCGGCGGCGGCCATCTCCGCAGCGGCGGGCGCTGTGTACTCGACTACTGTCGGCTTCCCTGATGCCGTCGCCCTCTTCGCCACAGCCGCTACCACTCCTATCCTCGGTGCGCTCGGTGCGGCTCTGGGGACGATAGCGGGCGTGCATCTTGTCCGCGAACGTCAGCTCTTCGCCTACTTCAAGGATCGTTGACCTGTGCGGGCGTCAGAAGAATCCGATGCCGTCGTTCAGGGCATGGCGCTTACGAGGAGCCGCACTGTTTGCCACACGCTCAACCCCGTCAGCGTTCCGCCACGCGTAGCGAGGATGTGTGCGATTTCACACAGGCTGCCGCTGTTCACCGTGTGCTGCCCGGCTGCCAGTGCATGGGGAAACTGAGACGCGTTTCGCCAAGACGGATGAGTGCGTCAATGGCCACGTCGCGTACCTGATTGTCCGAGGCGAAAAACGCCTCGCCGCCAGCGCTCGCAATGATGCAGAGGTCGACCATCGCCGCCGTGAGGATAGGTGAGAGGTCTCGGAGGTGAATCGAGAGCTCGCCAGGGCACGGCGCGGCTTGTGTGTCGTCGACGTCAGGTGGGCAACTGAGCGAACAGGTCGTGTATCCATCGCAGCTTGGTCGGTGTTGGCTTCGTCCGAATGGATGAAGTTCGGGTCGCGTCCCCGGAGAAGTGGACTCCTGTGCAACACCTCGAACGAGCTGAGCTTCACGCCATAGGAGAGAGGTCGCATCACCGCAAGCCGTCGAGCTAGTCAAATTGCACCGTCGCTCGATGTGCGGCGGTGCAACTTGACATCTGGGCGGGGTGACATTGCGATTCGAGCAACCTGAGTCGCTCCTGCGAGATGTGGTTACATCCCCCAAGAGGTAGGCGTCGGGACGACGGGTACCGAGCTGCTTCTGAACTTACGCACCATCCGGGGGGAATCTGTGCGTCACTCACAACGTTCTGTTGCCGCGCTCGCAATCGCGTCGGTCATCGTTTCACTCACCGCCACAGCAGTGCATGCGGCAGACGACCCCACGCCGAGCACGGCGTGGCTGCCGCCCGACAACGCCGTGGCGCTGGTCGTGCCGGAGGATCGTCATCTCCCGGAGGACCTTTGGGCTCCGCCTTCGGAGGACCGCTTCTCATCCGCCGAGTCGGGTTCTCAGATGCGTGCGCCGGCAGGGACGGTTGCGGGTGCTCCCGGGGTCGGTGAGCTGCCGTGGTTCTCGTTCCAGGACTTTGCTGTGTCCTCCGACACCACGGTCCGCGTCAACACCGCGAACGGCAACCTTTTGGTGAAGGCATCGGAGTCGGCCATCGCCGTCCCCGGTTTCGGGCTGCGGCAGGACCGCTACTACAACGGACTATCCACCCTCAACGGAAGCCTCGGTGGCGGATGGCAGACGAACAACGGAGCCAACGACGTCGGCGTCGTCGACGGCGGCACCTACGTCGACTACTTCGCCGTCAATGGCGCGAAGTTCCGGTTCACCGCGAGCGGGTCGACGTACACCGCGCCGGCCGGGTCGAACCTCTCGCTGACCACGGACACCGGTTCTACGACCGCCCGATACGTGGTGGAGTCGAACAAGACGAGCGAGAAGTGGAAGTTCTCCACGAGCGGCTGGTTGACGTCCACCGAGGATCGCAACGGGGTCGGTGAGACCTACAGCTACGGCTCCGGGGCCACGGCCGGCAAGGTCACCAGCGTGACGGCCGCGAATGGTCGCGGCTACACCGTCACGTACAGCGGCGGGAAGTTGACCACGGTCACCGACTCTGCGAGCCGCGCGCACGCGTACGAATACGACGCGTCCAACCGGTTGAAGAAGGTCACGAACGCGGACGGCGCGATATCGACCTACACCTACGATTCCACCGGCCGATTGGAGTCATTGACTGTGCCGAGCGCGGCTGCGGCGACGACCACCGTGTGGTTCACCTACGACTCTTCACACCGGGTCACTCTGGTCGAGCAGGAGTCGGGGGTCGAGACGAGCTTCGCGTACTCGGCGGGGCAGACGGTCGTCACCGATTCGAACGGTCACCCTGCCACCTACGCCATCGACACGTCGGGTCGCGTCACCTCCGCGATGGATGCTCTGGGTCGCACGCGCTCACAGACCTGGACCGCGAACAGCGACGTCGCCTCGGCGACCGATGCGTTCGCGACCGGGAATGTGAGCACGTACACGTACGACGGCAACGGCAACCGCACCAACGCACAGCTTCCCACCGGCGCGGCCGCGGCCGCGGTGTACGCGGTCGGAGTCAACTGCACGGCACCCAACACCGGCACCGCCTACCAGCCCAAGTGTTCGACCGATGATGCCGGTAACAAGAAGCAGTATGAGTACGACAGCGTCGGCAACGTGACGAAGCAGACGGACACCACGTCGACCACTGCGGTGACAGAGTTCGAGCGGACCTACGGTACCTGCGGCGGGTTCGCCGGTCAGGTCTGCACGACCAAGGACGGCAACGGCAACATCACCACCTACGCCTACAACGCTGCCGGCGACCTCACCACGGTGACCCCGCCGGCCCCGATGGGAGCGACGACCTACACGCACGACTCGCTCGGCCGCATCACGACCGTTACCGATGGGCGGGGCGATACCACGAGCTACCAGTACGACCTCCGCGACCGCATCGTTCTCACCACGTTCCAGAACGGGCAAACCGTCTCCATCAACTACTACGACAACGGGCTCGAGCATGAACGAATCGACTCCGCGGGCACGCTCCACTTCAACTACGACCACCAGGGACGCATCACCGAGCAGAACGGCCCCAGGCCAGGTGTGACCCAGTTGTTCACGTACGACAAGGTCGGCAACATGCTGACCGCCGGCATCGGCGGCGAGACCACTACGTATACGTACGACGACGCCAACCAGCTGACCCTGCTCCAAGAATCGGGCCACACCTGCCCAGCCGAATGCGTCGCATTCGAGTACGACGTCAACGGCGCCGAAACCAAACGCATCCTCTCGGGCGGCGCGACCACCATCACCACCCGGGACAACTCCGGCCGGCCCACCCGCATCACCGCGAACGCCGCCGGCGGGGCAACCGCCGTCGACATTGGCTACGCATACACGCCCACCGGCGGGACCGGCGACCGCTTCAATGTGCAGGCGCGAACCGCCTATAAGGAGCAGGGCATCACCGCGGGTGCGGTCACCAGCTACACCTACGACTCTCGTAACCGCCTCACACTCGCCCAAGAGATGTCAGGCGCGACCGGCACCGCCTCGTGGGCGTACGCGTACGATAACAACGGCAACCGGACACAACAGGTCCGTGCTGGCGCCACCGGCGCCACCGCCGGGACGATCACCTACGGATACAACGCGGCGAATCAGATCTCCTCAGTCACCGGGCAGACCACCACCTGGACCTACGACGCATCGGGCAACCAGACCCGCAACGGCCTCAGTGGCACCACAGCCACGTTCGGAGACCGCGGCCAGATGACCGCGCTCGGCAGCAACAACCGTAGCTACTTCGGCACCGGGAATGCGGATCGCCTGTCTCAGGGCAACGTCACGTTCGACAACGGTGCGCTCGGTCTGATACAGCGCACCACCGGGTCGACCGTCGACAACTACGCCCGAACCCCGGCCGGCAACGCCGTAGGCGTGCTCAGAGGGACCAACCACCAGCACTACTACTACGTCCACGACCACCTCGGCTCCGTGGTCGGGATCTTCGACGGGACCGGCGCCTTCAAGGGCGGGTACTCGTACAGCCCCTACGGCGAAACCCGAGCAACGGGGACTAACACGGCCGTGACGAGTAACGTTCTGCGGTACATCGACGAACACCACGATGGGAACGGCATCTACAAACTAGGCGCCCGCTACTACGACACCAGCCTCGGCCGCTTCACACAGATGGACCCCAGCGGCCAAGAGAAGAACCCCTACGCCTACGCCAACTGCAACCCGATCAACGGCAAGGACCCCTCGGGAATGTTGACAGAGAGCGAATGCAACATACTCAAGGGGGTGACGACCGGGATTGCTGCGACCGGCGGAGTACTGTTCTTTGCCGGCTTCGCCGTCGATGCCACTGTCGTCGGCAGTCCAGTCGGCCTTGCACTCAACGCAGTTGGCGTTGGATTGGCGGCGGGAGCGGGCATCGACGCAGTCGTTGTCGGGCTCATCTGCGGGTTCTAGGAGCACACGATCATGGGACTTCTAATAGTCGTGCTAATCCTTGTGCTGGTCGCAGCCATGATCGGGATCAGCATCTTTCACTTCAGGAAGAGGAGGGAGGAGGGCTACGCCTCCTCGCCCACGAGGTTGATCGTCCTCTTTGCCGCAGCTCTCGTCCTGGCAGCGTTCATCTTCGTTCTGGTGCTGTGGCAGTTTGTATGAAGGGCTCGTTCGAGGATGCGCGCCTGTCTCCGTGCGGGACTCGTTGGCGGCGTCATTGGCGTCACCAGTGGCGATCCTAAGAGTGTCGTTGCTCGGGCGACGGGATAATGATCGCGCTCAGCATCGGAACTGTCGGGTAGTTCGCGTTCGTTCGCGGGCTTCATGGTCGGAGTTGCAAGTGTGCTCAAGTTGGCGCGTGCGGAATCTATATGGAAGTGACAGCCCCAATCCTGACTGCATCGATCCGTTGCAATACGGTGTGCATAGCTAAACCCAGGAGCGCCGATGGATAGTCGAAAACGACTGCAATCGACATTCGTCGCCGCTATCGTTCTGACTCTTCTCCTGGTGGGATGTGGAGCGCGCATCGACACCGTCCTGAGCGTGAGTGCGGACGGCTCTGGTGCGCGAGTCATGACGTTGACACTCCCTGCGGACCATGTCGACAAGCTCGTGGGGGGAGTCGCAGCCGCTGACGAATCCATACGCGCAAGCCTGCCCAGTCAGCTCGAGTACTCCGGTCTCCAGGTAAGTGCGGGAGGTGCGCTGTCCGCGACCCTCACGATGCGTTTTACGTCGCCGGCAGATTACGTCGTGAAGGCGCGAGCTCTCCTCGCTCTCGACAGCGACTTCGTCACCCCACCGACGTTCACCGTCTCGGATTCGACTCTCGTCCGCGGGGTCGTGATCAATGAGAGCTACACCAGCGCGTCGCTGCTTCAGTGGCTGTTCGCCGCGCTGAAGAAAGACGGCGTACTCGGGGGCTCGACGAGTACCACTAATGCGTACGAAGTCGGTTCAACCGAGTTGCGCTACGGACAGGCAGTGATCCCTCAGACGGGAGGCGCCATCCGCGCGGACCTTGTGGACAACGCGGGCTTTGCTGCCGTCAGCATGTCCACAGACGTGTCCGAGGCTGACATCGTCAGGCGGACGATCACTTACGTGGCAGCGCCGGGAAGCGACACTGCACGGTACGAGCAGTTCTTCACCACAGCGACACCTGAGGGCGCCGGACTCCAACGCAACGGTCTTCAGTGGGTCATGACGTTTACGGGGACCGCCAAACAGGTGGCGACGGCAACGGACACCGCGCTAGGAAGCTCCGGTACTGTGCTCGAGGTTGGTCGCGCCCAGAACAAGGCCACCCTGACTCTGACGGTCAGAGACACGGCCAGCTGCGCGAGCGTCTGCGCGCGCAGCGCTTCACCTCTCACCGATGAGCTTCGCGCGCCTTCACAATTCTCAACGGCACCGCTGACCATTGACACCGCTGGAACGGACCCGATTGCCTTGGAGTTCGTGCCAGAGTTCGACGCGATAGCGCAGCAGTTGGACATCGGATTGTTCGGAACGACCACCGCGACGACAAAGTTCACCGTCTCGACGTCTACGGCCGAACTTCTGGGCAACGGTTTCGAGCAACTACTCGCTCCACCGGATGGCGTCGGCGCGCTGTCGAAGTCCGTCGAGGGAGATGCGACCTCATTCACGGTGACAATCGCCGCCTCGGCGAGCGAGTTCGACCGCGCGTACTCATCGTGGGCGTCCGCGGGAGGACTCCGCACGGAGGATCTCCCAGGGTCCACTGTCCTGGGAGCCACCACGACCTACGACTTTGAGTCGGGTCTCCAATCCGTGATCGGCGCACACGGCGTTACTCTGACCATGCCGACTGCGGTGTCGCTGCCACTCGGCAAATGGGTCAGCGCTGGGTCGACCGACGCCGCAAGCCCGGGTGGGCGAGTCAGCTTCCAGTCGCAGGGGCTCACCGCCGTGGGGCTCATCACGGTAGCCGTATCCGCGCTCTTGCTTGCTACCGCAACATACCTGTTCGTTCGCGTCGCTGGTCGGCGTGCGAGCCGAAGTCGCCAACCATTGACCGCTTCGCCGGTGAGCCGTGGTCCGGTCGGGAGTTTGCTTCTCGGCGGCGATTTCCCCCGAGCTCAAGTGTCAGTCGCGCCGACGGTGTTCGACATGACCGTCTCCCCGAAAAGTGGTTCGGGGCACGGTGGACTCTTGGCGTGGACGGCCCCTGTTCGACGGCCGCACGTCGCTGCACGAGTGCTCCAACACGCCACGCCCTCTACACCGCACCAACAACCATCCCTGATCCCGAGAGAGTGATCCGATGCCCGATTCGCACGACACTGGCGAGACAGCACCGCTTCCCCCGATGCCGCCTCTGCCTCGACAGCAGCCGGCTCCGCCGGCCTACCCCTTCCGGCTTCTTCATGATGAGCGTGTCCTCGCGACGTACCCCATCACCGACCGACGGAGGCTGATGGGGCGAATCAGGAGCTTCCTCTTCGTGACCGACTCGCGGGTCGTGTACGCCGCGGAGAGCAAGACGGTCTTCTCGTCGTCCGCCGAGTTCCAAGAACACCGTCTGGACAAGATCGAGGGCATTGAAACTCGCCGACGCCGCGGGTTCAGCGCCGTGGGGGCCGCCATTGCCATCGGAATCCTCCTGCACATGATCTTCTTGGGCAGCGTGAACCTCATGTTGACGGCATCGCTCGCTTCGAGTTCACTTAGCTCCTATTCGTCCTATAATCCCGTTTCAGTGCTGCCGCTCGGGCTGATCACCGGGCTGCTGATCGCCTTCTCCGCCGTTATTGGTGGCGGCGTCATCTTCAGCTTGATGCGGCCGACGGCATACCTCGGGGTGTTCGGTGTCGGCAACTCCGTCGCGTTCGCAGAGTCACGCGACTGGATCACGATTGTGGTCACCGCCATCCTCTTCCTCGTCCTCGGGCCGATTGCCCTGCTGTTCTGGATTGCAGCCCGTGGGCTGGGCCTGTTTCAAGCCTCAGATGCGTTTCTTTATGCGGACGTCAACAACATCGAGGCCATCGCCTATGACGCGGGCGCGTTGATCCTCGACGCGCAGTCGCGAGGAACACTCGCGGGCACGTAGGCGTCGCCGCAGGGTATGAAGCGACGTCACACTTGAGCAACTCGACAGCACGGAGGAACGCACGATGCCCGATCAGTTGAGAGCGGAGGCGTCCGTCGACGGCCCGCACTCCCGATCCATCCCTGCTCGCTTCGTCCAGAGCGACGCGGCTCCCGTCTGTGTTCTCGTCGGTGGCCTATTCCGCGACAACGCGGACGGTGACGGCGGTCCAGTCCAGCTCCTCGTCGCACCAGGAATATGGCGCGAACTCGACCCCGTCTTCCTGCCCATGTTGCTCTTTCTTCGGGCACCTCGAACTCGAATCGAGGCCACCGAATGGTTAGCGTGGGCTGGCGCGCCGGCGGACGCCCTCGACGATCTCCTGAATACCGGGCTTGCAGTTCAAGTGGCCACCAAGACTCCGGCCGAAGCGATACGGAGTTTCGCCGGCATCACGGTCATCCCGCAAAGCATGCCCGGTGACCCGGTAACCGACGACCCCGACCTCATCCGCGTGCGCCAAACTCCCGACACGGCCGACTCGTATGTCATTCCCATCGAATTAGAGCGGGTGCTCTGGGGGTTGCGAGAGCCGGCAGACCTGCCGTCCGCTGTGGCGCAATTAGCGTTGGAGACGGGTGCGGACCTCGACGTCATCGCGCGTCGAGTGCTGACTACGATCCCGGCCCTTCTGTCACGCGGGCTGGTGCGGTTGGAATGGTTGCGTGCCCCCGGGTTCTGACCGGCGTCTCGCGGACGCGTGGCACACCCTCAACGATGTGGGCTACAAGGCGAGACCCTTAACGCGTGCGCTCAGCGTCGCTCACACCGCAGTTGGCGCGATGTTTGCCTCCTCCGCTGCATCAGCGGTCTCGGACACCTTGATGTCGATAGGCATCGACGCTGGCTCAGCAGGTGCCGCGGGTATCGGAGCTGGCTTCTGTATTGCGGCGGCCAGCGTCGGAGCGTCCATCGCCAATGCCCGGAAGGATTCGGGCGCGTTCCGCGCGATGAGCAAAGGAGGTCATCGCGTCCGAAGCAACGAAGAGCGACTGAACATCGCTCGCCGCGACGGGTACAACGCCGTTCGAGCCAAGGGCGGCTACGCCACTGAATACAACGACGGCATCCAGTCTTACCGCAACAACTTCGATCTGGATCCAGCGTGGAACGCCGCTCGAGCCCAGGGCTTCAACGACGCGCTCAAGGTCGAGGGCAATAGTGAACCCGATGAATACGTCGCGTGGTGTGACGCGGCGAACGCAGCCGACCCTTCCACGCCTGCGACCCTTGATCTTCCCGGCGTCACTGACGCTCCGTGGGTGGAAGATCTAACTGCTGCTCCGAACGCGCCTCCACCTCCTGCCGACGCTCTGGGAGGCGAGGACGACGGTCAGGCCGCCGCAGCGGATCAGCGCTCGGCTGATGACACGGCTCACGTAGAAGCAAGTTCTCGGGCGGCCGACGAGCATGAAGGAATGCCCTTTGAGGACATCATTGGCGACGCCAGCGGCGTCGCCAATGTTCCTCAGGCGGAGGCCGCGAGGTCACAACTCAGCGCTTCCGATCAGAGCGTAGATCGCGTGGCGCCCAGCCCAACGCGGTCGGCGGACGCATCTTATGAGCTCCGTCGAGTCCCCCTAGCCGACGCGGATGTAGTTCAAGCCGTGGGAGAGCCCGAGGACCATGAGGGCGACTCTACGCAGGTGGCGAGTGATCAAGCTCAACTCGGTCTTGAGCCATCAGTGGAGTCGGCGACAGTCTCGTGTCAACCTCTCGTGGCCGTGCCTTCGCACGACGATGCCATGATCACGAGCGACAGCCCGGACGAAGCGACCCGCGGCATCAGCACCGACCCGAGCGCCGGCCCAAGGGGCGAGCCGCCTGAGACTAATCCGCCCACCACCGAGCCCGGACAGGACCCAGACCCGGAACCCGACCCCAACGCGGAAGAGAACATGGATATGTCGTTCTGATGAGCTACAGCGAAGAGGTTGTTAGCGGCTTCACGCTCACGTCCGCAGCCGGCCACATCGGCCCGTACCCGGGCGACTTCTGGGTAAACGGCATCGGAGCGTCAATTGGCTTCGCGGATGCTACTCTCGGCCGCCACGTCCTCTATCTCGGCGGAATCGGCACAGGCAAGACCGTCGGGATGACCGCGCTCATCCGATCCGTCCGCCACGGTCTCGGGCCCGATGACGTGTTGGTCTTCTTCGACACGAAGGGGGACTACCTCGACGCTTTCGGCCGTGACGGGGACGCAGTGATCGCGGCCACAACGGCTGGCGCAGACCCACGCCAACGGTACTGGAACGTCTTCGAGGAGTTCCGGGCGGTCCCGCCTGGCCGAGACGTCGAAGATGAGGTGCTCGAAGTCAGCAATGGGCTCTTCTCCAACCTGCTGGCAAACGCGGGGGACAACGTCTACTTCGCGAGCGCCGCGCGAGACCTGTTCGTCGCGCTCCTCACCGGAATGCTCCGCGAATCTGAGACTCGCACTAACCGCGATATCAGGTTGGGCATCGCGGGCATGTCCGTGAGCCAGATGCATGACCTCCTAGACCGTGCTGGCAACGAGGATATCCAGGGCGCTAAACACTACGTCGCGAAGGAAGGCTCAGCGTCCGCGATGGCGTGCGTGGCTTTCATGCAGCAGGTCATCCAGGAGTCGTTTCGTTCATCATTCGGACAAGAGGGTGACTTTTCCATCCGCCGGTTCCTTCGCCAGAAGGGCGGCCACGCGCTCTTCCTCGAGTACGACATCGCCTCAGGCAGCATGCTCGCCCCCATCTACAAGACGATGCTCGACATAGCGATGAAAGAGGCGATGTCTCGTCAGCGGGCCGCGGGGCGCGTTGTTTTCGTGCTGGACGAGTTCGCGCTCCTCCCGGAACTCACACACCTCACGAACGGACTCAACTTCGGCCGCTCCCTCGGCCTCCGCTTTATCGTCGGCACCCAAAACACACGTCAGGTCGAAGCCATGTATGGGCCGGAAATTGCAGCATCAGTTCTCTCCGCATTCGGCACCGTTTTCGCGTTCCGCTTGTTCGATGGAGCGTCTCGCCAGTTTGTAAGGGACAGATTCGGCGAAAACCGCAAGATCTCGCGGTTCGAGTCGCGGGTACGACAACGAGGGCTGATCGAAGAAGTGACGTCAGGTTACGTCGTCGAAGACTGGGAGCTATCTTCGCTACCGGTGGGCACGTGCATCGCCGCATCCGCGGACGTACCTCCGGTCAAGTTCACCTTCTCGCCTCCGACCGGTTGAAGGATCCCCAGATCCCGGAGAGGTGGCCAGCTACCTCTCCGGGATCTGCTCGCCTAGGGCGGAAACAGGACTCGAGTGCGCAGGTAATCGCGCGTCGAGCTGAGCTCACTCTGAGGAGCGCCGCGCCCGGCCCTTGAGTCTGATGCCCTGCGTGATGCCGCCTACGGCTACGACTGTGGGCAGGATCCACCAGTATTTCGCTGCGTTCTCCCACCCGAATAGGAGTCCTCCAGCGAGCCAAAGGCCGACGCCCCCGACGATCATGCCGACGATGGTCTTCCACATCACCTTGAACATGATGGTGTCCATCAACTAATGATGCCCCAGACGACGGTGAAACCCATGCCCACGAACGTCCACAGGGCTGTGCACGCGAACGAGTGACTCGAGCACCAAGCGTCAAGGTCGATGGTCGTCCTCGGAGGCATGGAAGCCTGCATCACTAGCACGTTCAGCGTCTTGCGGTAGACCGTGTTGTAGTACCACTTGACCGTACCTGCGCAAGCATCGATCACCTGAACATTCCATGCTTCGACGCCGAACCCCCTCTCGCATGTCCGTGAGTAGCCATTGCGCGGGTCGACCCCACGTGACGACTCGCTACCGCCCGTCGCCAGCGGTAGCCCGGTCGCGGGATCAGCGAGCGGCTGCGGCGGGATCTCTGCGCTCGCTTGCTTGACCGCCTCGACTCCGATAGTCGTGTGAACGGTGGGGGCCTCCGCGGCAGTTGCCGGGTTGACCTGGAACCCTGCGAGCAATATAGCGACACCGCACGCGGTGAGCAGGACGCGCATCGCGGACCCGCCAGTTTGACGCGACTCTCTGACAGACATGAACAGCCTCCGTTGGTTGTTAGTGCTCCCGGCATCTGGCCGGGAACGATGTGACGGACACTAGACAGGCTCGAGGTGGGCCGCATGTCAGCCAGATGGCGGACAACGATCAACCGGTTATCACGATCCAACGCACGGCACCCACGGAACCAGGGGTCGGTCTCCCCCAGTTCATCTGCCACGCACGATCCCGCGCCCCTCACATCTGCTAGATGGATTTCATCCAGACGGATGAGGAGGAGGAGCGATACTCCGGACCCACTCGACTCGGAGGTGCCGCCGCGGATGTGCCTGCATGCGACGAATGGTGAACGAGACGCGCACGCACAGTCCATAGAGTGCCCGTATGGTGAGACTGATCTCCGGCGTCCGCGCCCAACAGGCAGCCCAGCATCTATGGACCGCGAAGTCGGCGGGAGAAGATCTGCTCGGCTCCGAGCAATCCTTCCGTGCACCCGTGACCTCATATGTCGAGTGGGTGTACCAGCATGCTGAGGTACTCAGGTCCGTGATTGAGATCGAGGACGTCCAAGACCTGTTCTTCACAGCAGACTTCGACCGTGCTCAGGTCGCGCCTGATCTCTCACAGCGCGCGACCCACGATGCGGTAGCCCACGCCATTCGCATGACCGTGCAGCGGCTCGACGACGCTCGCCAGTCACTCGAGAAAGCAACCGGGATATGGAGAAACCGAGCGACCGTGGTGCTCGATACCAACGTCCTCCTGCAGCACATCCAGGAGCTTGCGGACATCCCATGGGCGAAAGCCCTCGACTGGGACCGAGACCAGCCCATCGCCCTCGGGATCCCGCTTGTGGTGGTGGCCGAGCTCGATGGTCTGAAGGCAAGTAACGCGTCGCATGTCGCAGCAGATGGGACCAAGACGCCGCTCCGAACCCTCGCGCGGAATGCTCTGCGCACGCTCTCAGTCTGGTTCGCCGGCCCGCATGTCATACACGAGCTCCACCAAGACCGACTCTATGCAGTGCTCATGATGGATGATCTTCGACACGTTCGCCTTCCATCCAACGACGCGGAGATCGTGGACCGAGCCCTGCAGGTACGGCCATTCGTTCGGGATCTGGCAGTCGCCAGCGACGATGTTGCACTGCGCTTCCAGGCCGCCAAGCTCGGCCTACCGGCTTTCTCCCCGACCGGCGACTGAAAAGCCACAAGACCTGACGCAGCCGAGCCCGCAGCTTCGCACGACCCTCGTCACGTGGCGCGCAGGGCCATCGCGGTCCAGCGGTTCTTCATGCTCCTGCGGTCTGAGGTCAGATGGAAGGCGTGGCACGCGGAGCACGGGTGGACGGCGGCTTCGTCACGAGTTGCGTCACGTCGAAGTCGTCGCAGGACGCGGCCGGCCGAGACCAGGGTGCGGTACGGAATTTTCGGGCAGGCGCTCACGTCGCGCCTCCTCTCCTGAGAACGAGAAGGTCTGCGACGCGCTCTGCTCTAATGAGCAGCCGACGTCAGAGCCGAAGTTCTATCGCCCCGGGCCCACAGCGACTAATGTCCACATCAGTATGACTGCCGTCCGGAATGCTCGGCCGGCGCGGACCCAGCGTGCCGACATCGGCGATCTACTCCGTCGCCCCGCTGGGCAGCGAGCCGTCGGAGCTGCGTGAGCGCCGACGGAGTAAGAGCCTGGTCGGTGCATGCGCCGCCCACGGTGGCCCGTAGATCATGGGCGAGGCGTCCAGAACCGGTGCTGCACTCCACTCTTTACGTTCATCACGGCAGCTTCGGTAGTATTTAAGTGAACATATCTGGTGTGAGATTCAAGTTTCAATGTATGCTCATGCCGTGACCACTTCTTCGGACCGGACTCCCGACTGGCGAACCGAGTTTTCGAGCGATGAGCTCGACCTCATCCGGCGGGCAGCTCCCATCGGCATCCATGCTGCGCAGACACGCTCGGCTAGAGCGCATACGGAATACCAGGACCCCGACGATCACCTTTTCGTCTACGGCGTTGGCATGGCACACGGAGCGCCGAAGGACTTTGCGGCGCAACTGAAATCCGCGTCGGGATACTCCGAGGAGTCGGTACCGCGGTCCTCAAGGAAACTCATCCGGATGGGTGGGCACGTCATCCACCTGCACCGGGTAGGTGCCAGGATGCCTCGGAATCACCGCCGCCTGTATCTGCCGAACCTGTCCGATACGCGCAGGGACACCCTCGCCGCGGCGAGCAATGAAAGGTACAGCCACACCCCGGAGTCTCTGTTCGACCTCGAATCCGAAGAACACGCGAACCTCACCGAGGCGCTCGAAGCGTCGGGGAAGACACGCCGCAGCATGCTGCTCGTCCCCTACTACAGCAGCACCAAGTTCGGTGTCGGCCGCATGTTCCTTGGGCCTGCTGTCCTCGCGGGCAAGTACCTCGAGATCACCGACCCCGAACCGATGACGTATCGTCGCACAGGCGCCACCGCACCTAGGCAACAATCGACGGACACGCGTGAAGCACGCCGATTCGCCAGCGGTGAGCGTAGACCGACCACCACCAAGCTCCGCACCTGAAACTCGCATGCCACAACCTGATCTCGTCGCCATTGCAAGATCGTTCGACCCTGCCCGCCTCACTCAGGCTCGCCGGGTCAAGGCGATGACCAAGAGTGAACTTCACCAAGCCGTCGGCGTCTCCGCGACGGCCATCGGCCAGTACGAACGGGGCGAAGTGCGCCCCCGACCAGACACGGTCCACGCTCTCGCCGAGGTCCTGGGCGTTCCCCCGGGCTACTTCGCATACGGACGCCCACGCGTCCAGGTGGAGGTCGCCGAAGCCTCCTTCCGCCGGCTGCGGTCCACGACCGTTGCCCAGCAACAGCAGGCCACCGCGTACGTCGAGCAGGTATGGGAGCTCAGCTGCTACCTGGAGGAAAGGGTCGAGTTCCCGAGCGTCGACCTTCCTTCGTGGGCCCTGCCTGACTCCGACGATGTTCCCGACCCAGTCACCGCCGCGCAGCAACTACGGCAGTACTGGGGCTTAGGCAACGAACCGATCCCGCACCTCGTGGCGGAGATCGAACAGCACGGCATCCTCACGGTCTTCTTCTCGATGAAACAGGACGAGTCGCTTCCCGAGAAAAGCCGCATCGACGCCTTCTCGACAACGTCTTTGCCGCGCCCGCTCATCGTGCTCACCCCCGATAAAGCCGACGATGTTCTCCGTCACCGCTTCAGCGCCGCACACGAGCTCGGACACATCGTCCTGCATCATGGGCGACAGGGAACCGATGTGGAGATGGAACGGCAGGCGGACATGTTCGCCGCGGAGTTCCTCACCCCTCGTGACGTGATTCGCGCTCAACTGCCTATGAGACTCAACATCGGCGCGCTGCAAACGTTGAGCGAGACCTGGGGCGTGTCGCCAGAGATGCTCGTCTACCGCTCTCGCGACCTGGAACGCATCTCAGAGTCCTCGGCCCGACGCGCATACATCACTCTGCGCGCCGTACCCAGGCGTCCGATGCCCATCGCTGAGTTTTCGGGAGAGAAGCCCGAGTTGCTCCGTAACGCGATTCAGCTGCTCGAGACCGTCAACGTGACTTTGCTCGACATCGCCGAGGCTCTGCAGATGACTCCACGGCAGGTACGTCGGTTGGCGGGGATCGACACGGAACGTCCGCGCCTGACACTGGTTTCCCGTAGATAGGTGCCCGGGCGAAGAAGATCGACAGGTGAAGCGGTTAGGTCTATTTCTCGGCGGGCAGCCGGCGCGGCCGCGCATCGGGATCCGCGCTTGCGATGGCCCCTTCGCAGCACCGCTGCGCAGGGGGCTAGAACTTTTTGCGACGGGGAAGCAGGGGACGCCACGCGTTGTGGTCGACCGAGCCCTCAGACCACATAGCGGTTAGGCAAACAGTGGGTGTGTTATACGAGCTCACGACCAGCAGACCGAAGTTGCCGTAGCCGAGAGCTCGTTGCTCTCGCCATCCCCCATCGTGCCGTTCTTCACCATCGTCTAGTAGCTGCTGACCGATGCGGCGGCATTCCTCCACGAATGCCTCCTGCTCGTGTTGGGGCACTCTGGCGTCAGTGAGCACCCCCTCGATAGTCGGCAGGCTGGAGGCGTCGATCATCGCGTAGACGGTGGCATTGATTCCGAGCGACTGAAGACGCTCGGTCAGCCGCGCTTGCCCATCGGTGAAACCGGCAGTCGCGACAACAGCGATCCGACTCTCACGCATAAAGCCCTGCAGCTTCGTTCCGAGCGCAGGACTGCGATCCTCGTCGAGTGATTCGGTGCTCTCCGCCCCCAACCAAGCCTCGAAGATGCTGATGGCAGACGATCCTCTGCCGATGATGTCGTCAACGAAGATGACAGGCTTGTCCGCGCCGAGAGCCGCCTCGATGGTGGAAAGTGTGTAGCCCAGGTCTTTCGCAGAGTCGCCGAGGTGGTACGTGTGGATGGACGAACCATCCTTGGGTTCGCCGAGAGGGACGATGTGCGCCTCGCCGAACTCGGGGTGCTCGGACGCGAACGTTCGAAGCGCCTCGTTCGCGTCTGAGCGGGACAACATCTTCACACCCGCCGCGGCCGTCAGAGCCACCGGGCCGATTGCAGATGGGAACTGCAGCACCCAATCCTTAATGCGTTGGGCGTTGAGGATCGATGTCGCAGTGCCATTGTCGGGACCCATATAGCCATGCAGGTTCGTGAGAACGGCCTCGACCTGAGTTCGGGCCGCACTCTGACCGAGATACTCCGGTTGAGGGCGCAGATCGCCGGGCAAACTGTCGTAGAACCCTGCCGACTCAAGGTCGCGCCGAAGCGTTTCCATCGTTTTGCCGCCCACCTTGGCGTAGGAACGCATCTCTTCGGGGATGCGTACCTCGTACATCGTCCGCGCGCTCACCTCGGCGGCGATATGGACCATATCCATGATCTCGCGGGGTGAGAACACGAAACCGACGTCTTTCGTGTTGACGTACGCGTCAGCCCAGCCCCTGTTTTCCGCGCGAACCTTCTCGACCTTGAAAACGCGTTGATCCTCGATGAGGAACGCGCGACTCTGGTCCGACTCGGACCCGCGACCCGAGCTCGTGGGCGGGTCGACGCGAATGTAGTCCCGCAGGTTGCCCGGTAGGGCGGTTAGTTGCTCAGCGCGGCCGAGGTGTCCCGCAATGCGCTCGACGTTCGTCACGAGGAGCGTGAGGAACTCCTCGCGTTTGTCGGGCTGATCGGAAAGCTCGCGGATGAATCCTTCATTTGCTTCGCGCGCCGCCGGGTCAGTGCTGTACGCGTCGAATGGCATCTTCTGCGCGAAGGCGAACGCGCGCACAAACAGATTCCTGTCGCGCAGCCGTTGGAGGATCTCTGCTGCCGACGCGAGAGTCTCATGAGGGAGTGGCGTGTCCCTTGCAGAGTTACGCAAGTCGAGGTCGCTGCGGTCGAGAGCGACAAACTCGTCGTCAGCGAACTGCAGCGGCAGAAGAGGGGTCCAATCCACCAAGAGCGGCGTGACGTTGTCGAGCACGGCCGAGACCATCGCTTCGACCGCTCGCACCTTGTGATGGCGGTAGATCTTGTCGAACATGAGGCTGCGACTCAGTGACACCTCGTCCAGCGCGCTCGCACCAGATCTGGCGACCCCGGTGATGATGTGCCCTTCCTGCAGTTCGTTGACGTTGGTGAGCTCGGGCGGAAGCTTGCTGAAGCTGAGTGGGACCGACCGCACCTTCTGGATGAGGCGGACCACGTCAGTCACAACGGGAACCCCGCACATCTTCGCGTCGCGAGGCATGTAGTCGAGCTTGTCGGCGTCGAACGGACCGCTGATGAGTTCGTGTACGAGCGGGAATCTGTCGTCGACCTTCTGCCCGATGATCATTTTGGCGATGCGGTCCGGAAGCTTCGTATCGAACGCTCGATTGGAGACCGTGTGCGCAGCCTGCAACAGTTCGACCACCGCCGGGCTTCGCATCATGTAGTACGCGGCCATTTCCGACAGCTGCGGCAGAGTAGCGCGCTTCGTCTGCCGCTGGAAAGAAAGCAACAGATCATCGCTGGTCTCATCATCGGCAAGGGCGTTCTCAACGACGTGGGACATCAGGCCGTGCCCAACGTCATGACACAGGCCGGCAAGGCGTAGGGTGCTCACCCACTCCTGCGTCAGCGCGAACTCCCCGCCATGCGCTTCAAGCGATGCGGCAAGCTGTCCGACTTGGTGGCATACCCCAAGACTGTGCTCGAACCTGCTGTGATTGGCGCCGGGATAGACGTAGTGCACGACGCCGAGCTGGCGAATCCGGCGCAACCTCTGCAGCAGGGGGCTGTCCATCACAACAACCTCGTGCGCGTCCAGCACAATCGTGCCCCACACCGGGTCGTTGAACTCTTTCGGGGCGCGAGTGTTATTCGGTCCGTCGAGTGAATTCAGATAGCGCCTTAGGAGGCGTTCGGTGAAATCCTCGATGCCCTGCCTGTACCGATCCAGCTCCTGCGCTGGCGTTCCCCCCACGACCGTTCCGACGTCAACGGTAGTTCGGGTACGCGTCCATGAACACGTCCGCGAGGCTCAGATACAGATCTGCGTCGCCGGGGACACGGTTCAGGTAGCGCTGAGCGTCCGCTTCGGTGATCTTCAAACGCATCTGCGTGTACGTCGGATTGTCCAGGCTCACGAGATCACGCTGGACGGCCTTGGTGATGCCCTCGCGTACCTCTGGCGCGTCACCGTGAGTCGCGTCTTGGGTGAGCCAGAATTTCAGACGTAGGTTGCGCTGGTCTGCCACGCGTTCAAGCTCGTTGAAGGTGCGAACTACAGCGGCATAGAACTCCGTGTCGCGGATCGACACCACCGACACGTGTCGTGCTGCGAGCGCGGCAAGAAACCCGGTCATGAAGTCGTTCAAAGTGATCCGGGTCGTCGTAGACAGTGGCTGAAGAGTGGTCGCTACCATGCGGTCCCCGCTTTCCGCGCCCTAGGCGACAGGTGGTTGGCGCTGCGTCCCAGTCACAAATGCGCTACTTCACCCACCAGCGCAATTGGCGGAACACTCGTACCCTACCCTGCGGCACCCACACTGGCTCTCAGGCCCGCGGAGCAACGACCGACTCCAATCTGAAGGTCACCACGGTGGCTCCACTGACTCCTTGTCTTACTGATCAGGGCCCGAAAGAGGGGGACGCTCGTGCCGTGACGGGCACTGCTTCCAACAGCGTAAACATCTCGTGCTCGGCACGTGCATGAGATTCGCATGCAGCAATCTCGAGCTCTCTCGCTCCCACTTAGCTTGCTTTGAGGTGCGGAGCGCTCCTCGATCAGCAGTCCGAGGGGTCGAACAGAATCAGACCTTGGCCAGGACTTCTTCGAACTCCATGGAAAGTATCCATCCTTAGCGCGGAACGGCACCAACCGGTGGCTTCGCGAGCCCTTGCGCCCACTGGGATCGCAGATTTCCATACAGGGCCACAGCGATGAAGAGCCCCTGAACCGGGATGTCCCCGGGCCAGGGGCTCTTCGCCTGTCCGCGTCAGCCGGCGGAGTAGTCGTGCGACCAGCACACCTCGGGCTCGACGAGGAAGACCACGAGGCCTTCGCGCACGTCGTAGTCGGCGCCGGTGTAGGCCTGCGCGATGCGGTCGACGATCGCCAGCGCCGCATCGCCTTCGACGCGCTCGACCACCCGGCCGCGCACGAAGGCCATGTCGAGCGGCTGATCGGGAGCGGTGACGGATGCCGCGACCCGGCCGTCTCTCTGCACGTTGCGGTCCTTGCGCGAACCGGCGTCGCTGAAGAACGCCAGCCGGCCGCCCTCCACGCCGACCCAGACCGGCACGACGTGCGGGCCGCCGTCGGGCATCACCGTGGCGACGTGCACGGGTGCGGTGGTCTCGAAGTAGTGCCGGACGTCGGCGAAGTCCTGCGACATCGTTCCTCCTGATCGGTCGGGGTCTCCAGGGTCGCACCGCGCCCCGGACCCGCCCAGGGGTTGACGGGGCATCCGCCGTCGTGGGCGACGGCTATTCGAGGGCGGGGAGCAGGGCGAAGACGATCTCTTCGACCTCGCGGCCCACGCCGGGGGCGTAGCCCGTGTCGCGGGAGAGCTCGGTGAACCCGGCGCGGCGCAGCAGCGCGACCGAGGCGGCGTTGTGCGCGGCCACGCGGGCGAACAGCGGGCGCTCGGTCTCGTGCGAGATCAGCAGCCGCAGGGCCGCCGTCGCCACCCCGCGACCCCATGCGTTCCGGGCGATCCAGTACGTGAGCTCGCGGTCATCGCCGACCGAGAAGGCGGCGGCGATGCCGGCGAACCCGCCGTTCTCGGTGACCACGTGCGTCGACGCCGTCGGGTTCGCGAGATTGCGCGCCAGCCACGCGTCGAAGGCGGCACGGTCGTCGGGATCGTCGGCGGTGAACGCGGCCATCGCGACCGCCTCGCGGTCGCGCATCATCTCGAAGACGGCGTCGTGGTCGTCTTCGTCGATGTCGCGCAGCTCGATGTGGCCCACGGTCCCACGCTAGCGAGTGGGGCCGACAGGCGGAGGGTCTCGTCTCGTTGCGCGCGACGGGCGGGGTCAGAGCTGGGCGTGCAGTGTCATCAGGTGCCGCTCCGCGGCCTCGGCATCGCGCCGGGCGACCGCATCGCGCAGGCGGCGATAGCAGGCGTCGCGCTCGTCGCGGTCGGGGATCTCGGGTGTCCAGCCGACCACGTTGCGCTGTAGGGCGAAACCGGCCTCGCGCATGACCGAGACGAACACGGCGTTGCCCGTCGCGCGGATCGCCTGCTGGAAGAAGCGGGCGTTGGCCACCAGCAGTTCGGTGGCATCCTCCGTGAGCGACACCTCGATGGTGTTGTCCAGCTCGGCGAGGATCGCGGCGAGGGTCTCGTCGTCGCAGCGCGGCAGCGCGATGCGCAGGCTGTCCCCCACGATGTGGGTCATGAACTGCTGGGTGTCGGCCAGGGCGCGCTCGTCGGGCGTCGACACCCGGGTGTACCGGTTCGCGGCCACCTCCACCAGGCCGATGCGCTCGAGGCGCTGCAGGGCCTCGCGCACCGGAGTGCGGGAGATGCCCAATCGTGCGGCCAGATCGACATCGCGCACCCGCTCGCCGGGTCGCAGGCGGCCGTCGCGGATGGCCTCGCCCAGTACCGTGAACACCTCTTCGCCGAGCACCGCTCCACGCGGATCGAGCGGCTCGAAAGGGGGGTCTGTGCTCATGGCGAGTCACATTCTAGGGTGGGCGGTCTGAAGAACCGCGGATCCCGGAAAACGCTCGAAGGGAAACCGATATATCACTTAGAGTATGAGCAACCACGCCACGCGTGGCCTATCCGGGGGGATCCATCGACGCCCGGGCCTGTGAGCGTTCGCTCGGCCCGGGCGTCGAATGGGCGTGGCGCAGCATCCGTCGGCGCATCTGGCCGGTCATGCAACGTTTTCGTCACCATCGCCGCACACCCGTGCAGGCGTCGGTGCCTTTGGTTAGCGTGAAGACAAATCCGCGCAGGAGGTGCGGATCCTCAGCAGAACGGCACGGAATGAGCACGCAGGGCACGGTCAAGTGGTTCAACTCGGAGAAGGGCTTCGGCTTCATCGCTCCCGACGACGGAGGCGCTGACGTCTTCGCGCACTACAGCGCCATCGCGGCGAGCGGCTACCGCTCTCTCGAAGAGAACCAGCGCGTCGAGTTCGACGTGGCACAGGGCCCCAAGGGCCTCCAGGCGGAGAACATCCGACCGCTGTGACGGTTCGCGGTGCGGCATCCGTCCACCGGTCGGATGCCGCACCCCTCCGTCGTGCGTCAGTCGCCGCCGCCGCGCACCAGCTCGAGACCCGCGCCGGCGAACTGCCGCAGGGTGGCGTCGGGCAGGAACGCCCGCGTGAGGGCCGCGCCGATGGCCAGCAGGTCGCCCTCGTCGTGGAACAGCAGGTACATCGTCTCGAAGCGCGGGTTGAACTTCATCTTGAACTTGTGCAGCGACTGGAAGCCGTAGACCGGCTCGAGGGCGTCGGCGAGCTTGTCGCTGAGCTCGGCGATCATGCCCGCTCCCGGCGGGTACTCGTGCGCGAGCGGTGCGCCCGACAGTGACATGATCTCGGCGCCCTCGTCGGAGAACTGCCGCGCCGACGAGCCGATGAGGAACTCCATCACCGGCCCGAAGCCGCCCTCGCGTCGGCGCATGAGGTCGAGGGTCCAGCCGCGGATCGCGCCCCCCTCGCCGTACACCGGCAGCCACGACAGGAATCCGTCGACGTCGCCGTCGGGCGAGATCGCCAGCGCCAGGCGCACCTCGGGATCCTCCGCCTCGGTGAGCGTGCCGAGCGTGAACCCCATCTCGGGGAGCCCCTTGTCGCCGACCCACATCTCGGAGATCGCGCGCAGCTGCTGACGGATGCCCCACGGCTCGTCTTTCAGATGGGTCAGGCGGAACGTCATCTCCTCACGCCCGGCGCGGTTCAGCGAGGACCGCACGGAGTTCCACGGCTTGCCGGTGAACTGCAGGCCGGGGAGGTCGACGATCGTGTCGTCGGCCACGACGAGACTGCGCCAGCCTTCGGGGACGGCGGCGCGGGTGGCCTCGTCGGCGCTGAAGAAGCACGGCGTCAGACCGGCCCGCTCGGCCTGGTCGATGAACTCCGCGACCGACGCGGCCCGGGTTCCGGCCGGGCCGAGCGGGTCCGCCAGCGCCAGCGCCACGCCGGCCCGCCGCTGGTAGACGACGATGCCGTCGGTCGTGCGGGCGTAGTCGTTGTTCGCCCAGGTCGACATCCAGGAGAGCGTTCCGCCGCCGTCGGTGCGCAGCATCCGCTTCACGTCCTCCACCGTGGGGCTGGCCGCCGCGCCGATGCGGGAGCGACGTCGGGCGGCGAAGGCGCGGCGCACCCAGACGAGGTAGATCAGCAGCAGCACCCACAGCACGCTCGTGGCGAGGCTGTGGCTGGGGTCGGCGTCGAGGGTGATCTCGACGTCGCTGTGCCCGAGCAGCAGCAGCGCCGTCACCACGAGAAGGCCGACGAGCAGGTTCAACGACGCGAGCACGAGCGACACCACCCACGCCCAGCGCCGCCCGCGGAACAAGCCGTTCGCGACGACGACGATGACGGCGGTGTCGATCGCGACGTCGATCCACGAACCGGTCACGGGTCCGGAGTAGCCGAAGGGGCCGAACGTCGGCACCAGGAGCGTGATGATCTGCGTCGCGCCCAGCGCGAGGATCGCCACGAACGCGATCAGCCGCTGCTCCCGCACGGTGGTGCGCTGCACCCGCAGCGAGCGGTCGACGAACAGGATGAGCAGCACCGCCGCGGCGTGCTCGACATCGGCGACGGCGCCCCAGAACAGCAGCGCCACGAACGTGAAGGCCAGCAGCACCGACCAGGCGCGCACGCGCCACGGCGCGACGAACAGTCCCACCGCGGCGGCCAGGCACGCCATCGCCCCGCCCGAGGGTCCCACGTCCTGCTGCAGCGCCTGCAGCTGCGCCCACGGCCAGGGCAGGAGCGATCCGAGCCACAGCAGCAGCGCCGCGGCGAAGATCGAGAACAGCTGCCCGATCGTGAAGTACGCCAGCGCCACCCGCGATCCGCGGCGGAACTCGAGGTAGCCCATTCCGGCGAGGCCCGCGATCGTGAGCGCGTACACCCACGGCGCGTTGATGAAGAACGTTCCGGTCACGGGCGTCCACCACTGGCCGTTCAGCAGCGACGGCAGCCCGTACGCCACGGTCGGGAAGAGCGGGTCGTCCTCGAACGGCGCCCACAGCCCGTGCCAGATCACCCCGACCGCGAGCAGCAGGAGCACGAGCGACAGGGTCGCCGGGATGCGCGAGAGCACGACGAGGGCCGGGTGGCGGCGGGATGCCGCGGTGTCGGTCATGCCCACACGATAGCGGCGGGCGAGGGGCTCACGCGGAGCAGTCGTAGGCGGCGAGTGCCTGCGCGTCCTCGGCGTGCCGCATGGCGCGGCGCGCGGCATCCAGCGCCTCGACCGGATCCTGGGCCTGCCGGGCGGCGGCGAGGTCGGCCTGCGCCGCTCCCAACCGCACCCGGGCGTCGACGCCGACGCCGGACTGCGCCACGACGGTCTCGGCCAGCGCGACGGCATTGCGGGCGGCGGCGAGCGTGCCGGGCAGCGCCGTGCGCGCGCCGCGGAGTCGCTGCTGCGCGGTGCGCGCGTCGCCGAGGGCGAGGTCGAGCCGGTCGCGGATGCGGGCGATCGCGGCGATCGCGGCGGTGGGGCGTCGGGCGGCATCGGGCGCGACGGCGTCGATCGCGTCATCCGCCTCCCGCATCGCCGCGGCGAGCCGGTCGGCGGCGTCGGGCTCGAGCGCGCTGCGGGCCGCGCCGGCCTGGCGCACGGCGGTGCGCACCACCTCGAGCTCGCCGGGAACCGCGAGGGCCGCCTGCGTCACGAGGCGGTGCCGCTCCTCGAGCGTGCGGGCCTCGGCGTACGCGCGGCGCAGTGCCCGCTCGGCGTCGGCGAGTTCGGGAAGGGCCGTGCGCGTGGGGTCGGCGGCATGGACGGATGCCTGGGCGAGCAGCCGTTCGGCGGTGTCGGCGTCGGCGATGGCGGACCGGGCGGCCGTCTGCGCCTCCTGCCACTCCTCGGCGGCGAACCGCCCCGACAGCTCCCGGACGAGCGCTTCGGGGTCGCCCATGCTCGCACGCAGGTCGGCGAGGCGACGCTCGGCGGCGGCGACCTGCTGCGCAGCGGACACGTTGTCGCTCACCCAGGAGGCGTGCTCGGCCCGGGCGCGGTCGATGATCGCCCGCGCCTGCTCGGCGCGCGCGACGATCCGCCGCGCGCCGCGGGCGATCTCGTCGGGCAGGAGGTCCGCCTCCGCGGCGATCGAGCGGTAGTCGTCGAAGGACTCGTCGCGCGCGTGCTGCGCGGTCATCCGGGCGCGGCGGAGGGATGCCGGGGCTCCCCCGCCGTAGAGGGCGCCCGACAGTCCCACCTCGAGGTCGATCTCCTCGATCGCATCGTCGAGAGCGACGAGCACCCCGCCGGCGCGGGCGCGCTCGGCCTCGGCCGCCGCCCGCGCCTTCGGCGACCGACGGGCGCGGCGCAGCGCCCATACTCCGGCCACGGCGGCGATCGCCGCGAGGCCGAACACCACCAGGGCGGGGACGACCCAGCCCAGTGCGCTCGCCGCGGCGTCAGCCATCGGCATCCGTCGTCAGCAGCAGGGCGCGCAGCTCGTCGGCGGTGTCGACGACTGCGGCGGCGCCCTCGGACTCGTGCGGCCAGCTGAACCCCCAGCGGGCGAAGATCACGGGCACGCCGTGCGCGGCGCCGCCCTCGACGTCGTGGTGGCGGTCGCCGATCAGCACCGGCCGGCTGATGTCGACGCCGAGCGTGGCCAGGCGACGCAGGGCCTCGGCGACGATGTCGGCCTTGGCGCTGAGGCTGCGCTCGTCGGTGGAGGCACCGACCATCTCCTCGAGCGCGGGCGCGAGGCCGAAGTGATCCATGAGGGCCCGCACCTGCACCTCGGGCTTCGAGCTGGCGGTGGACTGGGGTACGCCCGCGGCGTGCAGGTCGGCGATCAGCGCGGCCACGCCGGGGTAGAGGCGGGCGCCGGTCGTATAGCCGTCCTGCTTTCCGAGCGTGCGGTAGAACGCGACCGCTTCGGCGGCCTGCGCGTCGGTCATCCCCAGCTGCGAGCGGAAGCTGTCGAACATCGGCGGGCCGATCCAGTGCACGAGTTCGGCGCGCGTCACCTCGGGGTGTCCGAAGTGCCGCGTGGCGATGCCGAGGCGACGGAGGATCCCCTCCGAGGCATCCACCACCGTGCCGTCGACGTCCCAGAGGATGCAGGACCAGGGAGAACGCAGCGGCATGCTCCCACGCTACCCGCGCGGGTCGGCGTCCGGGTTCGGGGCGGATCTGCGGCTTCGGGGCCGATTCTTCCGCACCTCGAAGCTCGAAACGCGCCCCGAACTAGGAAAGGGACGTCAGAAGAGGCGGGGGGCGCCGGAGTCGACGCCCTTCATCTCGTCGTAGTCGAGCGTCACGCAGCGGATGCCTCGATCAGCTGCCAGCACGCGGGCCTGGGGCTTGATCTCCTGGGCGGCGAAGACGCCGGTCACCGGCGCGAGGTGCGGGTCGCGTCCGAGCAGCTCGAGGTAGCGGGTGAGCTGCTCGACGCCGTCGATGTCGCCGCGGCGCTTCACCTCGACGGCGATCGTGCCGCCGTCGGGGTTGCGCAGCAGCAGATCGACCGGGCCGATCGCCGTGGGGAACTCGCGGCGCACGAGGGTGAGACCGTCGCCGATGACGCCGACCTGGTCGGCGAGGAGCCGCTGCAGGTCGGCCTCGACGCCGTCCTTCTGCAGTCCGGGATCGACGCCGAGCTCGTGGGACGAGTCGTGCAGCACCTCGTAGAGGCGCACGAACAGCGAGTCGCCGGTCTTCGCGTGGACGACCCGCCACACCTCGGCCACTCCCGCGGCCGCGTTGTCGGCGTCCGGCTCCTCCACCGTGAGGGTGCACGGCGGGCTCATCCAGTTGAGGGGCTTGTACGAGCCGCCGTCGGAGTGCACCAGCAGGCTGCCGTCGCCCTTGTGCACGAGCAGGCGCGTCGCGAGAGGCAGGTGCGCGTTGAGTCGCCCGGCGTAATCGACGGAGCAGCGGGCGATGACGAGACGCACCCGACGAGCCTAGCGCCGGGTCAGTGGTGGCCGGCGCCGACCTTCGAGCCGGCGATCGGCTTGGCGGCGCCCGAGGCCAGTCCCGACATCGCGATCAGCACGACGATGATCCACAGGGTCGGGAGGATGCCGATCGTGTGGCTGACCCACCCGAGAAGCGGCGGCCCGCCCAGGAAGGCGAGGTAGCCGATGGTGGCGGCGGCGGAGACGGATGCCGCGGCCTTGGCGGGATCGTCGGCGGCGGCCGACATGCCCAAGGGGAAGCCGAGGGACGCGCCCGCGCCCCACAGGGCGATGCCGACGAACGCGACCGGCAGGTTCGGCGCGAGGATGAACATCACCAGCCCGACACCGGCCGCGATCGCCAGGACGCGCAGCGTCCAGACCCGTCCGATGCGGTCGACGAGCGGGCCGCCGAGGATGCGGAACACCGTCATGGCGACCGAGAACACCGTCAGCGCGACGGCGCCGAGCGCCTCGCTCTCGCCGTGCCCGTCGACCATCGCGATCGACAGCCAGTCGTTCGCGCTGCCTTCGGCGAATGCCATGCCGAGCATGATGACGCCGATCGCGTAGGTGCGGGGGTCGCGCCAGACGGAGAGGGCGCGGGAGAGCTTCTCGCGGCGCGAGACCGACTCCGAGGCATCCGTCACCGGGTCGTGCACCGGCACGGAGCGGAGGGAGACGAGACCGGTGAGGAGCACCAGCACGCCGACCGCCGACAGGTGCCAGGAGACCCCGACTCCCCACCCGGCCATCGCGATGCCGATCCCCGCGCCGGCGACCGTACCGAGGCTGAAGAACGCGTGGAACAGCGGCATGAGCGTGCGCCCGAACGCCTGCTCCACCGCGGCGGCCTCGACGTTCATCATGACGTCGGTCGAGCTCATCCCCACGCCCATCAGGGCGAGTCCGATCGCGGTTACCGCGTAGGACCCGACGGCCTGAACGCCGAGGCCGGCGACGACCACGCCGACCGAGAAGGTCACGATCGTGAGGAACATGCCCCGACGCGCTCCCCAGCGCACCACGATGACGTTGGCCAGCGACAGGCCCACGATCGACGCGGCGCCCGAGACGAACAGCAGCACGCCGATCAGCAGGTCGTCGATCTGCAGCCGCGACTTGACGGCGGGCAGCCGCGACGCCCAGGAGGCGAAGCCGAGGCCCGTCGCGAAGAAGATGGCGAAGATCGCCGCGCGCCATCGCACGAGCTGCGGGCGGGTCAGCGTGAGGTCCATGCCAGCCACCTTACCGAATCGATTCGACGGCCGGAAACCCGGGCGCTACGATCGGTTGCGTGAGCACGCGCAGAGCCACCATCACCGACGTCGCCCGGACGGCGGGCGTGTCGCCGTCGACGGCATCCGTGGTCTTCAGCGGCAAGACGCCGGTGTCGGATGCCACGCGCCGCCGCGTGCTCGATGCGGCGGCGACGCTCGGCTACACCGGACCCGACCCGCGTGCGGCGTCGCTGCGCCGCGGCCGCTCGGGCATCGTCGGCGTGGTGCTCGACCTCCACCTCGGTGCGGCGTTCCTCGATCCGGTGACCCGACTCACGATGGACGGGCTGACGGAATCCGTCGCTCCGCTCGGCGCGGGCCTGCTCCTGCTGCGCGACCGCTCCTCGGTCGCCGCCGAACGCGACGAGCCGGGGCCGACGCTCACGACCGCACCGCTCGATGCCGCCGTGCTGATGGGGTGCAGCGGTCTGCTGCGGGAATCTCTCGCGTCCGTGCGTGCGCGCGGCATCCCCGTCGTCGTCGTCGAAGGCGACGCGGGGTCCGACGTGCCGCAGATCCGACTCGACAACCGCGAGGCCCAGCGCCAGGCGGCCCACCACCTGCGCGGTCTCGGACACACCCGCGTGGCGGTGGTGACGCTGCCGCTCACCGACGAACGTGCCCGCGGGTGGGTGGGGGCCGACGCCGAGGCCGCCATCACCGTCGACGTCACCCGCGATCGCCTCGCCGGAGCGCGCGACGTCTACCCGGACGCGCCGCTGTGGGCGTCGGCGAGCAGCTCGATCGACGAAGGGGTGACGGCGGGTCGCGCGCTGTTCGCCGGCCCCGATCGCCCGACCGCCGTGCTGGCCCAGAGCGACCTGCTCGCCGCGGGCGTGATCCGCGCGGCCGAGGAAGGCGGACTGCGCGTCCCCGACGACGTCAGCGTCACCGGCTTCGACGGCGTCGTGGTCGACGGGCTCGCGCCCTACTCCCTCACCACCCTCGTGCAGCCCGCGTCGGAGAAGGGCCGGGCCGCGGGCGACGCCGTGGCCGCGATGCTCGACGGGCGGGACGCGGCATCCATCCTCTTCACCTGCACATTCCGCGAAGGGAACACGACCGGTCCGGCACCGCGCTGAGATCCCGCCGGACGAGGGCGCGCCGCCCCGCCGGTAGGATGGGGAGCAGACCCCGATCGCCCGAGCCGCGCCTCCCCCGCGCCGCCGACGACCACGAGGAGGCCTCCGGATGCTGGCACTCCTCGGCGCGTTCGCACTCCTCCCCCTCCTCCTGCCCTGGCTGGTGGCGCGCATCGGCGCGCGCGCCTTCTACGTGGCCGCCGCCCTCCCTCTGGTCGCGTTCGCGCACACGCTGTGGCTGACTCCGGCGGTGCAGAGCGGCGATGTGCCGTTCGAGGCATACGACTGGATACCCGCCCTCGGCGTGCAGCTGTCGATGCGGATGGACACGCTGTCGTGGCTGCTCACCCTCATCGTCACCGGCGTCGGCGCGCTCGTTCTCGTCTACTGCCGGTGGTACTTCCGGGGCAAGAGCGAAGGCGTCGGACAGTTCTCCGCGGTGCTGCTGGGCTTCGCGGGCGCGATGTACGGGCTCGTCCTGACCGACGACCTCGTGGTGCTGGTGATGCTGTGGGAGATCACGAGCATCCTGTCGTACCTGCTGATCGGCTTCTACCACCGCCGTGCCGGCAGCCGCCGCGCGGCGCTGCAGGCGCTGCTGGTCACCACCCTCGGCGGGCTGGTGATGCTGATCGGCGTCGTGCTCCTCGTCGTCGAGGCCGGCACCAGCAGCATCTCGGCGATCCTCGACCTGGCTCCGACGGGGTCGGTGGTCGACGCCGCGCTGATCCTGCTCCTGGTCGGCGCGCTCAGCAAGTCGGCGATCTTCCCGTTCCACTTCTGGCTGCCCGGAGCCATGGCCGCGCCCACGCCGGTCAGCGCCTACCTGCACGCCGCGGCGATGGTGAAGGCCGGCATCTACCTGATCGCGCGCCTCGCGCCGGTGTTCGCGATCGCCGAGCCGTGGCGTCCGATCGTGATCTCACTCGGCGTGTTCACGATGCTGCTCGGCGGCGTGCAGGCCCTCCGCGAAGCCGACCTCAAGCGCATCCTCGCGTTCGGCACGGTGAGCCAGCTGGGCCTGCTCACCGTCGTGCTCGGCTACGGCACGCAGGCCGCCGCGCTCGCCGGCCTCGCGCTGCTCCTCGGCCACGCGCTGTTCAAGTCCGCGCTGTTCCTCGTCGTCGGCGTCATCGACCGCCAGCTGTCCACCCGCGACATCGGCGATCTCAGCGGTGTCGGCCGGCAGGCCCCCGTCATGGCGGTGCTGTCGTTCGTGGCGGTCGCGTCCATGGTCGGCCTCATTCCGACGCTCGGGTTCGTCGGCAAAGAGGGTGCTCTCGCGGCGCTCCTGGCCGAGACCGAGGGCGGGTCGCCCTGGGGCCTGGTGGCTCTGTTGGGCGTGGTCCTCGGGTCGGTGCTCACCGCCGCGTACGGGTGCCGGTTCCTGTGGGGCGCGTTCTGGACGAAGAAGGATGCATCGGGCGCCCGGATGCCTCGCACCGAGTGGCCCGATCCACCCATCGGGTTCCTCGCCTCGCCCGTGCTGCTGGCCGCCCTCACGGTCGCCGCCGGGATCGGGGCATCGGCGCTCGACCCGCTGCTGCAGCCCTACGCCGAGACCGCGCCGGCCGCGACTCCCGGGGTCGCCGCACCCGACTACGCGGCGCATCTTGCGCTGTGGCACGGCTTCGAACCGGCGCTGTGGATCTCGCTCGCGTCGATCGCCCTCGGCATCGGCGTGTTCGTCCTCACCCGGGGATGGACAGCCCGCATGCGCATCCTGCCGTTCACCGCGACCGACGTCTACAACGGCGTGCTCCGGGGGGTCGCGCGCCTGTCGGTCGCCACGACCACGACGACGCAGCGCGGATCGCTGCCGCTGTACGTGGGCACCGTGTTCATCGTGTTCGTGGCCGCCGAGGGCACGGCCCTCATCGCCGGCTGGGGCAGCTGGGATGCCCGGCTCGACCTCTTCCAGACCCCGATGCAGCTCGTCGCGGCCCCGATCATGATCGTCGCCGGACTGATCGCGGTGCGGGCGCGCAAGCGGTACACGGGCGTCGTGCTGGTCTCGGTCACGGGCCTCGGCATGGTCCTGCTCTTCGCCACGAGCGGTGCGCCCGACCTCGCCCTCACGCAGATCCTGGTCGAGACGGTGACCCTGGTCGCCTTCGCGCTGGTGCTGCGCCGGATCCCCGCGCGCCTCGGCGAGCACAACGCCTCGGTGTGGCCGGTGGCCCGCGCGGTGCTGGCCGTCGCGGTCGGCGCGACGATGGCGGCGATCGCGGTCGTGGCCACCTCCGCCCGCATCACCACGCCGGTGTCCGAGCGCTTCCCGGACCTCGCCTATGAGCTGGGGCACGGCAAGAACGTCGTCAACGTCGCCCTCGTCGACCTGCGCGGCTGGGACACGATGGGCGAGCTGTCGGTGCTCATCCTCGCCGCGACGGGCGTGGCATCCCTCGTCTTCGTCACCCACCGCTCCGACACGCTCTCGGCCTTCACGAAGCCGCTCCCGCGTGCCGCCGCGCGCAACCGCCGTCCGCTGGTCGAGACCGACGACGGCGTGCGCCCCCGTACCGAGGGTGGCGGTAGCCAGCGGCAGGCGTGGCTCGTCGGCGGTCAGCGGGTCAAGCCGGAGAACCGCTCGATCCTCCTCGAGGTGATCGTGCGCATCCTGTTCCACACGATCATGGTCGTCTCGCTCTACCTGCTGTTCGCCGGCCACAACCTCCCCGGCGGAGGGTTCGCCGGCGGACTCGTCGCCGGAATGGCCCTGGTGATGCGCTACGTCGCGGGCGGGCGCTACGAACTCGGTGCCGCCGCGCCGACCGATGCCGGTCGACTCCTCGGTGTGGGGATGTCGCTGGCCGTGGCCTGCGCGGTCGTCCCGCTGCTGTTCGGGCTCGCACCGCTGACGAGCGCGTTCTTCGAGCTCGAGCTGCCGGTCATCGGGCACATCGAGTTCGTCACCTCGACGATCTTCGACATCGGCGTCTACCTCGTCGTCATCGGACTCGTGCTCGATGTGCTGCGCAGTCTCGGCGCCGAGGTCGACCGGCAGGCGCAGGCGCTCGTCGGCGACCCGCGGACGGGGGTGCGCGCCTGATGGATGTCTCGCTCGTGCTCATCGTGATCATGGGAGTGCTCTTCGCGTGCGGTGTCTACGCCATGCTCGAGCGCAGCCTCACGCGCGTGCTCATCGGCTTCCTGCTGCTGGGCAACGCCGCGAACCTCCTGCTGCTCATCGTGATGGGCCGGCCCGGCGTCGCGGCCTTCTTCGATCCCTCGGTGTCGGCCGAGCAGATGTCCGACCCGCTCCCGCAGGCGCTCACCCTGACCGCGATCGTCATCACGTTCGCCGTGTCGGCGTTCCTGCTGGCGCTCATCTACCGCTCGTGGCAGCTCGGTCAGGCCGACACCGTCGAAGACGACGCCGAAGACATCGCGGTGCGCGAGCGCGACGCCCTCGACGAGGACGCCATGGACGACGAGACCGAGATCGACGACGACGACGCGACCACCGACTTCGTCGGCGTGGAGACCTCCCCCATCACGATCGTGGGCAGCCGCGACTTCCCTGGGCTGCGCGATGACGCGCCGACCGACCGGCCGAGTCCTCCCGGCGGTCAGAACGGGGGCGAGCGATGAACGCCCTCGTCCCGCTGCTGGTGACGCTGCCCCTCGTCGGCGCCGCCGTCGCCCTCATCGCGGGGCGTCATCGCCGCACGCAGGTCGTCGTCTCGATCGTCACGCTCAGCCTCGTGCTCGTGATCGCCGCCGTGCTGCTGTACGCGGTCGACGTCGGCGACCAGCCGATCGCGGTGTCGGTGGGCGGTTGGCCGATCCCGTTCGGCATCGTGCTGTACGTCGACCGACTCGCCGCACTCCTCGTGGTGGTCTCGAGCATCGTGCTGCTGGCGGTGCTGCTGTTCTCCGTCGGACAGGGCGCCGCCGACGGAGACGACGACACGCCGGTCTCGATCTTCCACCCGTCGTACCTGATCCTCTCGGCGGGCATCTTCAACGCCTTCATCGCCGGCGACCTGTTCAACCTGTACGTCGGGTTCGAGATCCTGCTGGTGGCCTCGTACGTGCTCATCACGCTGGGCAGTACCGAGTCGCGCATCCGCGCCGGAGTCGTCTACATCGTGGTGTCGCTGGTGTCGTCGATCCTGTTCCTCGCCGCGATCGCAATGATCTACGGCGCGCTCGGAACGGTCAACATGGTGCAGCTGTCGGAGCGGATGGCCCAGCTGCCGCAGGAGACGCAGCTCGTGCTGCACATCATGCTGCTGCTGGCCTTCAGCATCAAGGCGGCCGTCTTCCCGCTGTCGTTCTGGCTGCCCGACTCGTATCCGACCGCGCCGGCTCCCGTCACGGCGGTGTTCGCGGGACTGCTGACGAAGGTCGGCGTGTACGCGATGATCCGCACCGAGACCGAGATCTTCCGCGACAACGACGTCAACACCCTCCTGCTGATCGTCGCGCTGGCGACCATGATCGTGGGCGTGCTGGGCGCGGTGGCGCAGGCCGAGCTGAAACGCATCCTGTCGTTCACGCTCGTGAGCCATATCGGGTACATGGTCTTCGGCCTCGCGGTCGCCACGCCCGCCGCGATCGGCGCCACGATCTACTACATGGTCCATCACATCGTGGTGCAGACCACCCTGTTCCTCGCGGTCGGCCTCATCGAGCGCCGCGCCGGCTCGACCTCGATCCTGCGCGTGAAGGGGCTGATGCGCGCCGCACCGGTGATCGCGGTGCTGTACTTCATCCCGGCGATCAACCTCGGGGGGCTCCCGCCGTTCTCGGGCTTCATCGGCAAGTTCGCGCTGTTCGACGCGGCGGCATCCGTCGGCACCCCACTCATGATGGTCCTGATCGTCGCGGGCATCGTGACGTCGCTGCTGACCCTGTACGCCCTGATGCGCGCGTGGAACCTGGCGTTCTGGCGCGAGGAGGACGACTCGGCCGAGACCGAGGCGCGCATCTCGTACCTCGGCGCCTCCCCGTCGGGCGTCGACACCGAGCGGCGCGTCATCCCGCGCATCATGACCACCGCGACGGCGGGCATGGTCGTCGTCACGATCGCACTCACCGTGTTCGCGGGTCCGCTGTACGCGGTGTGCGAGCGCATCGGCGCGGCGCTCCTCGAACCGGTGTCGCTGGTGCAGCTCGAGCAGGAGGCCGGGAAGTGAGCGCCGAGCGCCCGGTCGGCGTCACCAAGGGCCAGGTGTGGCGCCAGCTGCCGTTCTTCGTGTGGCTCGTCGCGCTGTGGATGCTGCTGTGGGGCCAGTTCACGATCGTCGCGTTCGTCTCGGGCGTGGTCGTGGCCGTCTTCGTCACCCGGGTGTACCGCCTGCCGCCGGTCGAGCTGTCCGGACGGGTCAACGTGTGGTGGGGCCTGGTGTTCGTGTTCGAGTTCATCGGGTCGCTCGTGCTCGGCTCGCTCACCGTCGCCTGGCAGGTGCTCGATCTGCGCCGTCAGCCCGGCACCGCCATCATCGCCGTGCCGCTGGTGACCGACGACGACCTGATCATGGCGCACACCGCGGTCACCGCATCCCTCATCCCCGGCTCGCTCATCCTCGAAGCCGACCGCGACCGCCGCATCCTCTACCTGCACGTCATCGGGGTGCGCTCGGCGCTCGACATCGAGAAGCAACGCGCGGGGGTGCAGCGGTGGGAGCGGCGCGTGGTGATGGCCGTCGGCTCGCGCGCTCAGGTGCAGAAGATCCGGGATGCCGCGGCCGCACCGCGCACGGGAGGTCGCGCATGAATCCGATACTGGTCGCGATCTACGTCGTGTTCGCCGTGGCCGCGCTCCTCACCGTCGTGCGGATCGTGCGGGGACCGTCGATCCTCGACCGCGCCGTGGCATCCGATGTGCTGCTCACCGAGGTGATCTGCGTGCTGGGCGCCGAGATGGCGATCAACCACCACACGCGTACGCTGCCGGTGCTGCTGGTGATCGCGGCGGTGGGCGTGTTCGGCTCGATCTCGATCGCGCGGTTCGTGGCGAGGAAGGACAACGCCGACCGTGGATGAGATCCTCGACGCCGTCTCGCTCGTGCTGATCCTGATCGGCGCGCTGCTGTGCCTGACCGCTGCGCTCGGGCTGCTGCGGTTCCGCGACGTGCCGACCCGCCTGCACGCCGCGACCAAGCCGCAGGTGCTCGGTCTCGTGCTGATCTGCCTGGCCATCGCACTGTCGCTGCGGTCGTGGGCGGTGGTCGCGTTCCTCGTGCCGGTGGTGCTGATCCAGCTGGCCACCGCGCCGCTGTCGGCGCACATGGTCGGGCGTCAGGCGTACCGCAACCGCAGCACCGACGAGCGCGACCTGCTCGTGGACGAACTGGCGGAGTCGCGCGAGACCCCGCCCGCCGCCGGCGGCTGAGACCTCGACATTCCTGTCGAACGGTCGCGACTCGCCGTTCGAGCGGTGGGGCGTGCGGCGTGTTGCGACCGTTCGATGGGGAGCCGGGTCAGTACCAGTTCATCGCCTGGGAGTGACCCCAGGCCGCGCACGGCGTGCCGTAGGCGCGCGAGATGTAGTCGAGGCCCCACGCCACCTGCGTCGCGGCGTTCGTGGCCCAGTCGGAACCCGCCGACGCCATCTTCGACCCGGGGAGGGCCTGCGGGATGCCGGTGGCCCCGCCGTCGGCGTTGTAGGCCTGGTAGTTCCAGTTGGACTCCTTGGTCCACAGCGAGTCGAGGCACGAGAACTGCCCGTCGCCCCAGCCGTAGCGCGCGGCCATCATCGTGCGGGCGGAGGCACGGGCGCCGTCGGGCGTGTTCGTCGCGGCGAGGGCCTGAGCCGCCGCGGCCTCGGCCGCAGCCTGGGCGGCTGCGGCGGCGGCCGCCGCGGCGTTGACGTCGGCCACCTTCTGCGCGACCTCGCCGGTGGAGGTGCGCACGAGACGCGTGAGCGCGGCGACCGAGGTCTCGGGCAGGCCCGGCGAGGCGTCGAGGTTCGCGATCTGCGTGTCGAGCACCGCGGTGTCGACCTTGCCGGCGGCGGACTGCTTCACCGCGCGGGCCATCGCGACGTAGAGCGAGGCATCCGCGTCCACGTCGCGCTGCGGCGCGGCGGCGGCCGAGCGCTCGGCGGGGGTGACGACCGCGGCCACGGCCGAGGCGGTGTTCAGGACGACGCCGCCGACGGCGGCGAGGGCGATGGCGGCGACGGCGAGACGGGTTTTCGTGCGCGCGGAAGTGCGTGAGAGCACGGGACTCCAATGATCGGGCTTCCCTGCGGCGCCTCCCTCGGGTCGGGAGGTGGGCAGGCGTGCGAGACGCGCCCGGGCAGGCTGGCAGGCCTCACCGATTCCGGGCCCGGGGGGGAAGGTCCGGATCGGCGGAGGCATCCGCCGCCGCACCTTCGGGTGGCGCCGCGACGGACCGGTCCACGGTAGAGCCCGTTTCTGGGCGAGTCCTCCAAAAGTCCTTGCGATCGCATGGACACCGTCCACAATCGCCGGCGCGGATCAACCGATCAGGCTGGGCTGCAGGTCGCGCAGGGTGCGTCGATGGGTCATGCGGGTGACGCCGATCGCGGCGAGCACCAGCGCGCCGATCAGCCACGCGCCCAGCACCAGCAGGTCGCCGCCGACACGGCTGAGGTCGCCGCCGTACATCACCTGCCGCATCGCATCGACGACGTAGCCCATCGGCAGCACGTGGTGCAGTCCCGCCAACGGCGCCGGCAGCGTCTGCCACGGGAACGTGCCACCGGCCGTGACCAGCTGCAGCACCATCAGCACGAGCCCGAGGAATTGCCCGACCGATCCCAGCCACACGTTCAGCGCCAGGATGATCGCCGCATACGTGAACGACGCCAGGACCAGGATGCCGAGGGTCGCGGCGGGGTTCGCGAAGGAGAAGCCGAGCGCGAGGGCGAGCACCCCGAACAGGCCGAGCATCTGCAGCGCGCCGAACAGGGCGGGGGTCGCCCAGCCGGCGAGGGTCACGCGCAGCGGCGAGTGCAATGCCGTCACGGCACGCCGGGAGACCGGCTTCACGATGAGGAAGAGCGCGTAGATACCGATCCACCCGGCCAGCGCGGCGAAGAACGGGGCGAGACCGGCGCCGTAGTTCTGCGCGGGGGCGAGGGTCGCGGCATCCACCGACACCGGCGCGGACAGGGTCGCGGCCTGGGCCTGACGGGTGGCGGCGTCGGTGTCGGGCAGCCGCGCGACGCCGGCGTCGAGACCGGACTTCAGCTGCTGAGCGCCGTCGGCGAGCTGCGCCAGGCCGCCGTCGAGGGCGCCGAGGCCGGTCGAGAGCTGCGCCGCGCCGTCGGCGGCGCTCGCCGCACCGGACGCCAGCGATGCGCTGCCGTCCGAGACCTGCTGCGCGCCCACGGAGACCTGCTGCGCTCCCGCGTCGAGCCGGTCGATCTGGGCGACCGCGCCCTGCACGCGCGCATCGACGGTGCTCACCCGCTGCCCGATCGGGTCGAGCGTGGCGAGCACGCGATCGATCGTGGCCGGATCCACCCCCTGCTGGGCGAGCAGCTGCGCGATGTCGGCGCGCGCCTGCGGCACCGCGGCCGTGACATCGGCGGCGGCCGTGCCCACGCGCTGGGCGATCGCGTCGAGCTGCCCGGTGCCCTGGGCGACCTGACCGGCGCCGTCGGCGACCTGCGCGGCGCCGCCGGCGAGGGATGCCGCGCCGTCGCGCAGCTGCGCGGTGCCCGCCGTCAGCTGCTGCGCGCCGGCGATGAGCTGCCCGGCCCCGGAGCGGGCCGTGCCGAGCCCGTCCACGAGCTGCCCGGCGCCGGAGGCGGCGTCCGTCAGCTGCACCCGGATGGTGTTCAGCGCGTCGAGCAGCGCCAATCCGGTCTCGCTGACGACCTTCTCGGTGACGGTGGTCCGGATGCGCTCGACCGCCTGCTTCCCGATCGTCGTGGCGAGGTAGTTGTTCGCGTCGTTGGTGCGCAGCTGGAGCGTCGCCGCGCGGGGAGCCGAGGTCGCGATCGACGAGATCGCCGAGGTGAAGTCGGCAGGCACCTCCACCGAGAAGTCGAACGTGCCGTCGTCCAATCCTGCGGCGGCGGTGGCGGCATCCACTCGTCTCCAGTCGAACGTGCCGCTGTCCAGGAGCTGCTGGGCCACCTCGTCGCCGAGGTTGCGGGGGGTGCCGTTGAGGTCGGCACCGGCATCGTCGACGACGAGCGCGACCGGCACCTGCGACAGGCGGCCGTACGGGTCCTGGTTCGCCCACAGGTAGAGCCCGCCGTAGAGGATCGGCACGGCGACGAGTGCGACGAGCGCGATCACCGACATGCGGGTGGCGGTGAGGCGGCGGAACTCCGCCGCGATCATGGCCGGAACCTTCATGCCCGCTCCCCCTCGGTCTCGGCGTTCGCAGCCGGCCGAGCGGCGCGCGGCGCCTGAGACAGCGTGGCTCCGCCGCTCTGCGCCCACGAGGCCTGGCGCTCGTCGAGCTCGCCCAGCGCGGCGCCCAGCGCGGCCTCCGTCGCGGCGATCTCGGCGATCGCGTCCTGGTGGTCGATCGCCCATTCCGACGCGCGCCCCGCGATTGCCAGCACAGCCATGCCGCGATCGGCATATTCCTGCAGAAGTCGCCACCAGACCAGCGGCTCGCCCCCGTGACGATCGGGCGAGACCACGACGAGGCCTTCCACGCCGTCCCGGAGGAGGGCGAGCTCGCACAGCATCCGCAGCCGCTCCCCCGGTGACACGTCGGCGACCGCCGTCCCGGACAGGTCGCGGTAGCCGAGCTCGTCGAGCCAGCGCCGCGCCGAGATCGGATCGGCCCGTCGCCCCGCGAACATCAGCTCCTCGCCGACCAGGCCCGCGACCGACACGTTCGGCGCGGGATCGCACACGTCGGGTGCGTCGACCAGCGCGACCCGGCGACGCAGGGCCGAGGCATCCGACGCCCCGTCGATCGTGACGGAACCCGAATCGGGACGCATGCGGCCCGCGGCGATGAGACCCAGCACCGTCGGCCGCTGCTCGGTCTCCGCGACGGCGAGCGTCGCGCGTCCGGAACGGTAGGCGACGGATGCCGCGGGCAGCGCGGCTCCGCGACGGCCCTTCGAAACGGCGTCGAGCACGATGCGCATCAGTCCTCCTCGAGGATCGCGGGGTGGGCGGCGAGGAGCTCGACGCCGTCGCGCCAGGAGAGCCCGGCGATGCTGAGGGTGGCGCGCACGGCCAGCGAGCGCGCGTCGGGGGAGGAGGCGTCGACGCGCGTGATGACGGTGCGCGCCGCCTCCTCGACGAGACGGGCGAGCGTCGGCAGTGCGACATCGGTGCGCAGCGTGCCGTCGTCCTGTCCGCGACGCACGATGGCGACCACCGCGCGACGCAACGGCGCGAGGGCGTCGGCGGTCTCCTGCACGTGCGCGTCGTCGAGCACGATCGCCGCGAGGACCTGCACGTGGGATGCCTCGGCCCACAGCAGGGACGCGAGCCGCGCCAGGGCGACGCGGGCGTCGGTGTCGTCGACACGGGCGGCGATGTCGTTGAACCGCTGCGCCCCGGCGGAGATCACGTCGCGGATGAGCGCGTCGCGATCGGCGAAGTGGCCGTACAGCGCGCGCCGCGACAGGCCGGCGCTGCGGGCGATCGTATCGATCGAGGCGCGGGGGTCGCTGCCGATCGTCTCGGTCGCGGCCGCGAGGATGCCCGCGCGGTTGTCGACCGCGTCACGGCGCGGCCGGCGGACGGGAGAGGTGGTGGTCACGACTCCGAGTCTACGACAAGTTGCACAGTGATGTGCAATTTGATGAACGGTCGCCCGCCCTGTTCAGTCGTCCTGCTCGGTCGGGCGCATCAGGATCTCGTTCACCGTCTGGTGCCGCCGACGACTCACCATGAAGCGGATCGCGTCGGCGACGTCCTGCGCCTGCAGGGGCTCCATCGCGGCCATCCTGCTCTGCTGCGCGTCGCGGATCTCGGGCCTCAGGTGGTCGCGGAGCTCGGTCGCGACGGCGCCCGGCTCGATCAGCCCCACGCGCAGGTGACGCTTGCTGAACTCCTGCCGGAACGACTCGCTGAACGCGCCGACCCCGTGCTTGGTGAGGTTGTAGACGCCCGAGCCGCGCTTGACCTGGCGGCCCGCGGTCGAGGAGATGTTCACGACGTCGGCGACGCGTCGCGGATCCCGCTCCGCGGCCGCGAGCAGATGGGGGAGCGCGGCCTTGGTCATGGTCAGCAGCGCCGTGAGGTTGAGGTCGACCATGCGATCCCACTCGTCGATCGGGGCGTCCTCGATCGGTCCGAGCAGCATGATCCCTGCGTTGTTCACCAGGATGTCGAGGCGGCCGAGCTCGGAGACGGTGCGAGCGACGGCATCCTGCGCCTGCGCGCGGTCGGTGATGTCGGCCTCGATCGCGAGGGCCGTGCCGCCGGCGGCGGCGATCTGCGCCGCCAGGTCGGCGAGTCGATCGCCACGGCGCGCGACCAGCGCGACCGCCGCGCCCTCGCCGGCGAGCGTGCGAGCCGTGGCGTGGCCGATGCCGCTCGAGGCTCCGGTGACGAGGGCGACCGTTCCCTGCAGACTGCTCATACCGTCAGGCTATGCCCGGGCGTCAGTCGGTGCCGAGGTCGAAGGCGGAACCCTCGGATGCCACGTCCACCGCGTCGGCGAGTGCCGTGCCCTCGGCGCTCAGCGACTCGGCGCGCTCGGTGATCTCGTCGGACGCCCCCGGCTCGAGGGAGCCGACGAGGTCGCCCGTGGCGCCGCCGATGAGCCCGAGGCCCGCGTACTGTTCGAGCCGCGCACGGGAGTCGGCGATGTCGAGGTTGCGCATGGTCAGCTGCCCGATGCGGTCGGTCGGACCGAACGCGGCATCTCCCACCCGCTCCATCGACAGCTTCTCGGGGGAGTACGACATGCCCGAGGCCACGGTGTCGAGGATCGTGTAGTCCTCGCCGCGGCGCAGGCGCAGGGTCACGGTGCCCGAGATCGTCGACCCCACCCACTTCTGGATCGACTCCCGCAGCATGAGCGACTGCGGCTCGAGCCAACGGCCCTCGTACATCAGGCGCCCGAGGCGCCGCCCCTGCTCGTGGTAGGTCGCGAGAGTGTCCTCGTTGAGGATCGAGTTCACCAGGCGCTCGTAGGCGATGAAGAGCAGCGCCATTCCGGGGGCCTCGTAGATGCCGCGGGACTTCGCCTCGATGATGCGGTTCTCGATCTGGTCGCTCATGCCGAGGCCGTGCCGCCCGCCGATGCGGTTGGCCTCGAAGACCAGCGCCACCGGGTCGGGATACTCGACGCCGTTCAGCGCGACCGGCCGCCCGCCGTCGAACGTGACGGTGACGTCCTCCGTCGCGATCTCTACCGAGGCATCCCAGAAGCGCACGCCCATGATGGGTTCCACGGTCTCGAGCGAGACGTCGAGGTGCTCGAGCGTCTTCGCCTCGTGCGTCGCGCCCCAGATGTTGGCGTCGGTCGAGTAGGCCTTCTCGGCGGAGTCGCGGTAGGGGAAGCCGTGGGCCACGAGCCAGGCCGACATCTCCGCCCGGCCGCCGAGCTCGGTGACGAAGTCGGCGTCGAGCCACGGCTTGTAGATGCGCAGGGCGGGGTTGGCGAGCAGCCCGTAGCGGTAGAACCGCTCGATGTCGTTGCCCTTGTAGGTGGACCCGTCGCCCCAGATGTCGACGCCGTCCTCCTTCATGGCCCGCACGAGCAGCGTGCCGGTGACCGCGCGGCCCAGCGGCGTGGTGTTGAAGTAGGTGCGTCCCCCCGAGCGGATGTGGAAGGCACCGCACGACAGGGCACCGAAGCCCTCCTCGACGAGCGCGCGCTTGGCGTCGACGATGCGCGCGACCTCCGCACCGTACTCGAGCGCGCGACCCGGGATCGCGTCGATGTCGTCCTCGTCGGGCTGACCGAGGTCGCCGGTGTACGTGCACGGGATGGCGCCCTTGTCGCGCATCCACGCGACGGCCACCGACGTGTCGAGGCCTCCGGAGAAGGCGATGCCGACGCGCTCGCCGACGGGCAGGGACTGGAGGACCTTCGACATGCCTCCGAGTTTAGTTGCGACGGATGCCTCGCCCCGCGCCGTGACGGGACACGGGCCGTGTGACAGACTTCCTCACAGCCGAGCGTCGGATTCTCACGAAGGTCGGATCGCATGACCGCAGCGCCTCCAGTCGTCCCCCGTCGATCCCCCGTGCGCCGCGCCGTCCGGGCCGCGCTCGCCGCGCTGCCCGCCCTCGACGCCACGTTCACCAGCGACTCGCGCAGCGGTCAGGTGGGGCTCATCTCCGGCGCGAGCACGTGGCTGCCGGAGGGCACCGCGGTCGGTGCGAAGTACGGCACGAGCCGCGATCAGGCCTACGTCAACCTCCGTCCGCGCGCCGACACCCCCACCGGCTCGTCGACCACGACCTACACGTTCGCGAAGCCCACTCCGGTCTCGGGCTGGACGTTCGTGCTCGGCGACATCGACGCCGACCAGGTGCAGATCCGCGCGGTGGGTCCCGACGGGACGGCACTGGCGGCATCCGCTCTCGGATTCCGCGGCGGTTTCAACTACTGCGCGCCAGGCGTCGCGGGCAAGCCGTCGTGCACCGGCAGCGCCACCGACGTGCCCACGTGGGACCCCGCGACCCTCACCCTCACCGGCAACGCGGCGGCCACCGACACCGCCGGCGCGTCGGCGTGGTTCGAGCCGAACCAGCCGATCTCGTCGCTGTCGTTCGTCTTCACCCGCCGCTCCGGCCTGCCGGTCTACCAGACCTGGTTCGCCACCCTGGCGCGCGACATCACCGGCACGGTGACCGACCAGAACGCGGGCACGGGCGCGGGGTCGGTCACGGTGCGACTGCTCGACGCCACCGGCGCGGTGATCACGACCACGACGACGGATGCCTCGGGCGCCTACTCCTTCGCGGGGGTCACCGCGACGAGCGGCTACACCGTCGAGGTCGTCCCGCCGGCCGGGCGCATCGCGGTCGGACCCACGCGGGCGGCGGCCGATCTCACCACGACGGATGCGGTCGTGCCGTTCGTGATCCGCGACATCATCCCTGTGCCGGTATCGGGCACGGTGACCGGCGGCGGGGCGCCGCTCGGTGGCGTGGTGGTCACCCTGACCGACGGGGTCACGACCCTGACCACCACCACCGCCAGCGACGGCTCCTACCTCTTCGACACCGTGGGGGTGGGCACGTGGACCGCGACCGTCACCCCGCCCGCTGGGTATTCGGCCGGAACCGGACCGGGCCCGATCGTGGTGCCGCCGGGTGTCGAGGATCCGATCACCGGCCAGAACTTCGCGCTCGTGGCCAACCCGACGCTCAGCGGCCGCGTGACCGCCGGACCGAACGGTGTCGCGGGCGTGACGGTGACCGCGGTGAGCGGCGCCGACACCTTCACCACCGTGACGGCCGCCGACGGGAGCTACCGCTTCCCGCGCATCCCGGCCGGATCGTACGACGTGACGATCACCGCCCCGCCGGGCTACACGGCGCCCGCTCCCACGCAGACCGTGGCGCTCGCCGGGGACGCCACCGCCGACTTCGTGCTCGACCCCGTGCGCACCGGCGTCGTCTCGGGCACGGTCACCGACTCCGGCGGAGCGCCGATCGCCGGCGCGACCGTCACGGTCGCGGGACCCGGGGGCCCGACCACGCTCACCACGGGCGCCGACGGGTCGTACTCGCTCGACGGCCTCGCGGCGGGCAGCTACACGGTGACCCTCGCTGTGCCGGCCGGCTACCAGGCCACAGGGCCACTCGCGCAGACGGTGACGATCACGGCCGCGGGCGAGACCCGAGACGTCTCGTTCGTGCTCGCCGCGACCCCGACACCCACCCCGACCCCGACCCCGACGCCCTCGCCGTCGGCCACCACCGCTCCGGCCGGCACGGGCGACGGCGGCACGCTCCCCGCGACCGGGGTCGTCGGCGACATGCGCGCACCCGTGCTCGGTGGCGCGATCGCCGTGATGCTGGGCGTCGCCCTCGTCGGCGTCGGTCGACTCTCGGTGCGCCGCGGCCGCTGACCCCCGCCTTCGGGCGCGAGGGGACGCAGATGGACGTCCTCCCGCACCGGGGCACGACGATCTGCGTCCCTTCGGTCGAGGACGTCAGCTGATCGGATCGTCGACTCAGGCGGCGTCGACGGCTCGGCCCCGTCGGCGGCCGACCCACACGGTGCCGGCGCCGATCGCGATGATCGCCACCGCGATGCCGATGATGTAGAGGACGACGGTGCCGTAGCCGTTGTCGAAGTTGTGCGGGTTGAGGAACGGGTAGGGGTACCACCAGTGGTCGCCGGTGCTCGGATTGATCACGAGCGGTCCGCGGATGAGCGTGTAGACGACCCACACGATCGGGAAGATCGCGATGATCCCGACGGTCTTCCAGGGCAGTGCCCGACGGTGCGGGCCGACGAAGAGGTCGACCAGCAGGAACAGCGGCGCCACGAGGTGCAGGGTCTCGTTGGACCACGGGATCGGCTCGGTGCCGGGGTACAGCTGTACGCCCCGCAGCAGCGCGTTGTAGACGATGCCCGTGATGATTATGTAGGTCGAGACCGACACGAGCGCCACGGCCAGACCGCGCGGCTCGACCCGCGGGCCGTCACCGCGTCGGGCTCCCGCGACGTGCCAGCCGACCACGAGCAGCAGCACGACCGCGGCGGCCGCGTTGGAGAGGATCGTGAAGTAGCTGAAGAAGTTCGTGCCCACCACGGCCACGTCGTCGCCGCGGCCCGCCGCGCGCGACATCGATTCGATCAGCTGCGCCACGATCGCCGCGATCATGGTCACCGCCATCGCTGCGCGCAGGACGGACCAGACGGTGGACCAGAGCGGTGTGCGCAGCATGCGCCCACCATATCGGCGGCTGCGCCGGGCTGTCTCGATAGGATGGCATGTCAGCGTCCGCGACACGGGGGAGCACCCATGCCAGGCATCGTCATCGTCGGAGTGCAATGGGGGGACGAGGGCAAGGGCAAGGCCACCGATCTCCTCGGCGAGCGCACCGACTGGGTCGTCAAGTTCAACGGCGGCAACAACGCCGGTCACACGGTCGTCATCGGCGACGAGAAGTACGCCCTGCACCTGCTGCCCTCCGGCATCCTCTCGCCCGGGGTGAACGCCGTCATCGGCAACGGCGTCGTGGTCGACCTCGAGGTGCTGTTCGCCGAACTCGAAGCCCTCAACGCCCGCGGGGTGGACACCAGCCGGCTCAAGCTGAGCGCCAACGCGCACATCATCACGCAGTACCACCGCACCCTCGACAAGGTGACCGAGCGCTTCCTCGGCAAGCGCATGATCGGCACCACCGGTCGAGGCATCGGACCCACCTACGCCGACAAGATCAACCGCGTGGGCATCCGCGTGCAGGATCTCTTCGACGAGAACATCCTGCGCCAGAAGGTGGAGGGCGCCCTCGACCAGAAGAACCACCTGCTCGTGAAGGTCTTCAACCGCCGGGCGATCACGGTCGACGAGGTCGTCGAAGATCTCCTGTCCTACGCCGATCGCATCAGCAGCATGGTGTGCGACACCGGGCTGCTGCTCAATCAGGCACTGGATGCCGGCGATGTCGTCGTGTTCGAGGGCGGCCAGGCCACGATGCTCGACATCGACCACGGCACCTACCCGTTCGTCACCTCGTCGTCGGCGACCGCCGGCGGCGCGGCCACGGGCTCGGGCGTCGGTCCGAACCGGCTCGACCGCATCGTGGGCATCGTGAAGGCGTACACGACCCGCGTGGGGTCGGGCCCGTTCCCGACCGAGCTGTTCGACGAGAACGGCGACTTCCTGCGCTCCCGGGGGTTCGAGTTCGGCACGACCACCGGCCGTCCGCGCCGGGTCGGCTGGTACGACGCGCCGATCACGCGGTACGCGACGCGGATCAACGGCATCACGGATCTGGTCCTGACGAAGCTCGACATCCTCACCGGGCTGGAGCAGATCCCAGTGTGCGTCGCCTACGACGTCGACGGCCGGCGGTTCGACGAGGTCCCGGTGAACCAGTCCGACTTCCACCACGCCACCCCGATCCTCGAGTACTTCCGCGGCTGGAGCGAGGACATCTCCTCGGCGCGCGCGTTCGACGAGCTGCCGCAGGCGGCGCAGGACTATGTGCTCGCGCTCGAGGCGATGAGCGGCACCCGTATCTCGGTGATCGGAGTGGGAGCCTCCCGCGACGCGGTGATCGTGCGTCACGACCTCGTCGACTGATGAGGTTCTGGCTCGGCGGCTACGGCGCCGACGGCGGCGGGGATGCCGCGGGCATCGGCACGCTCGTGGCGGGTGCGGCCGACGCACCCCTGGCCGGGGGCGCGCTCGCGTTCGCGGGGACGGTCGCGACCGCCCCGTCGCCCTCGTGGGTGGCGCAGCATCCGTCCGTCGATGTCGTCTACGCCACGCTGGAGTACGACGGCGCGGTCGCGGCCTTCCGACGCACCGGCGAAGCGTCGTTCGCGCCCCTGGGCGCGCCGGTCGCGGTGGGCGCCGCGGTGTGCCACGCCGTGGTCGCGCCCGACGGCGGGTTCCTCGTCGCGAGCTGCTGGGGCGACGGCCGGGTCGTGCGGGTGGCGCTGGACGCCGCCGGCGCGCCCACGGCCGCGGTACTCGGAGCGGCCGCCGTCGATCCCCACGCCGGCCCCGTCGATCCGTTCGCCGCGGTGCATGCCGAATCGGGAATGGATGCCTCGACCCGCGCGATGGAGGCCGAGCTCGCCGCCGCGGCACGGTCGCTGCGCGCCGCGGTGGGCGACGAGTTCGCACACCTGGTGCTGGGCTACGACGCGCCCTCGGAGGATGCCGAACCCGAGGAGTCGGGGGAGGAGGCATCCGCCGCTCGCGTGTCGCGGGCGCACGCCGCCGTTGTCCTGGACGACGGGCGCATCGCCACGACCGATCTCGGGTTCGACCTGGTGCGCATCTGGCGGCCGACGCCCGGAGGACTGCGGCTCGACGCGGAGGTGGTGCTGCCCTTCGGCACCGGCCCCCGTCACCTCGTGCGGCATCCGAGCGGGCACCTGCACGTCGTGACCGAGTACTCGTGCGAGGTGTTCACGCTCGGCCGCGATCGCGACGGGCGGTGGCGGCTGCTCGGCGGCGTTCCCGCCTCGGCCCTGCCCGCCGACGGCGACAGCGCCGCGGAGCTCGCGATGTCCCACGACGGCGAGTTCCTCTACGCGGGACTGCGCGGGTCGAACACGATCGCGACGCTGCGCGTGCGCGGGGCGGGCGAGCGCCTCGAGCGCGTCGCGCTCGTCGACGCCGGCGTCGACTGGCCACGGCATCACCTCGTGGTGCGCGACACGCTCCTGGTGGCCGGGCAGCGGTCTAACGACGTGGTCTCGCTCACCCTCGACACCCGCACCGGCGTGCCCGGGCGGGTGCGCTCGCGCGCCGAGACCCCGGCGCCCACCCGCATCCTGCCGGCCCGCTAGAGCTTGGCATCCTGCCGGGGGATGAGCACCTGTTTCACGATCAGCAGGATCGACGCGGTGACGGGGATGGCGACGAGCGCCCCGAGAAGGCCCAGGAGCGTGCCGCCGACGAGGGCCCCGATCACCACGAGCGATCCAGGGATCGAGATCGCCCGGCTCATGACACGCGGTGTGAGCACGTATGCCTCGAGTTGCATGTAGATGAGGTAGACGAGCGCGAAGATGATCGCCGCGACCGGGCTGGTGAACAGGGCGAGCACCGACGCGGTGCCCCAGTAGAGCACCGAGCCGACGAGCGGGATCAGGGTGATGAGGAACGCGAGCACCGCCATCAGCGCGGGGAACGGCAGCTGCAGGAACGCGTGCAGCGCGAACGCGACGATCGAGTTGATGAACGCGAGGATCACCATGCCCATGAGGTACGACCCCACCGAGTCGGCGATCTCGTCCGTGAGGTCGGCGACCCGCGCGCGGTTGCGGGCCGGTACCAGGCGGTAGAACGCCGCCTTCATCGTCTCGAGCGACGCGACGAAGTACAGCGTCAGCACGAGCACGATGACGACACCCGAGATGCCGGAGAAGATGCCGACACCCACCTGGAGCGCACCGCCGCCGATCGCGGCCAGGTTGCTGGGGTTGGTGAGGAACGTCTGGAGGTCGCCGATCAGCGTGTTCAGTCCCTCTCCGAACATGCCCTCCAGCCAGTGGTACGCATCGGTCTGCATGAATGCCCGGATCGTGGCGGGGATGTCTCGCACGAACGACGAGATCTGGGCGATGACGGTCGGCAGGATCAGCCACAGGATGCCGACCAGCACGATCGCGAGACCCGCGAACACGATCACGATGCCCCAGACGCGCTTCACTCCGCGGCGCTCGAGCCACTTCACGATCGGGTCGAGGCCGAGCGCGGCGAACAGCGCGAACGCGATGTAGATGATGACGGTCGACAGGTTCGACACCGCGAGACCGAGCACGACGGCCGCGAGTGCACCGAGGGCGAGTCCGAAGCCGACCGTGAAGGGGCTGGCCAGCCGGCCCCAGAACACCCGTCCCGCGGGCGCCTCGTCGGCGGAGACGGCGATGGATGCCTCGCTCCCGGCCGCAGCGTCGGAGGGGGACGGCTGCGCGGCCGCCGGCTGGTTCTCACTCATGGTCACACTCTAGGGCGACGCCCGTCACCCCGACGGGAGACGGCGACGGTCGCCGCCCGCGATATCGTCGGAGGGCCAGAGGAGGACGATCATGACCGAGACCGCCGACCCGATCCAGACGCTGCACCGGCTGCGCGCCAGCATCGACAACATCGACGCCGCGCTGATCTTCATGCTCGCCGAGCGCTTCCGCTGCACGCAGCAGGTCGGGGAGCTGAAGGCGGTCCACGGGATGCCTCCCTCCGACCCCGACCGCGAGAAACGTCAGATCGCGCGGCTCCGCAGCCTCGCGGAGGACGCCGACCTCGACCCGGAGTTCGCCCAGAAGTGGTTCACGTTCGTGGTGGCAGAGGTCATCCACCACCACGAGCGCGCGGCCGAGAACCGCTGAGTCCTCCGCCGAACCGTCACGACTCGCCGAACGCACGGCGCCGCGTCAGCGGTCCGGCACGATTGTCTGCGACAGGTGACCTGTGTCGGTGTCGTAGGTCGTGATGTTCCACACCGGGACTCCGCCGGATTCCTGTCGTCGGAGCTCGATCAGTCGAGGGTTGGGGTAGACCTCACCCGAGAGGCGTGCAGCTTGATAGGCGCCGATGCCACCCCCGGCCACCTCGGCGGGCGTCAGGGTGACGTGTCGTTCCTGGATCACCTTCAGGGTGCTGGCGTCGAACAACGACTCCCGCCCACGATCGGGTTCCGTGACCGTTTCACCCAGGATGTCGCGCCCCGGGTCGACGCTCCGCACGCGCCACTGCCAACGCGACTCGACGTACTCGAGCCGAAGCCCGACGATCGGGCCCGCGGACGTCACCCCTTCGAAGCCGTCGAGCCAGTCTGAGGGCCACGCGACCGCCCACGGGACACCTTCCACCGGATAGCCGTCGCCGACGCTCGGCACCGGCTCGGGAAACGGTGCCGCGCACCCGGCGAGCACGAGCGCGGCGCACGCGAGGACCCCGCCCACGAGTGTGCGTGTCCGTGTCCGCATCGTTGCTCCTCGACGAATCCCCCTCACTCTAAGTCACCGGGCACGCCGTGACCTCGGCTTCACCGAACGGTCACGACTCGCCGCGCGCGTGGCGCCTCCAGCGACGTGGTGCGACTGTTGGGCGGGCGAGAGAGCAGCGCTGAGCCCTACGGCGTCGTGCGGCGCAGCACCCCGTAGGACGCCGCGGACAGCACCACCGTGGCGCCCAGCATCCCGAATCCGACGCCCTGCGGGCCTTGCGCGCCGACCCAGTCGAACGTGCTCGTCCAGGTGCCGGTGGCGATGAGGATCCAGCCGAGCCCGACGACGCCGAGGGCCAGCACGACCAGGGCCACGGTCAGCCAGAGCGTGCCCCAGCGCTTGTAGATCGCGGCCGCCGTGTAGCCGATCGTGAAGAACAGCAGTGCTGCGCTGAAGTAGATCAGCAGCGTGACGAACCACGGTCCGTCGGTCAGCCACGGGATGCGGAAGAAGAAGCCGTTGCGGCCGTAGCCGTTCGTGGCCTCCTCGACGAGCCCGCCCAGGGTGAAGAGGACGGCGAGGATGATCGAGGTGAGCGCCGCGGTGGCGAGGGTGCCGAGGTGGAACTCGCGGCGGGTCACGCCCATCGCCTGCGAGAACGGGAAGCTCAGCGCGAGCGCATAGATCCCGACGACGAGGAAGTACCACAGCGGAGCCTGCGCCGCCCCGCCGATCTTGGGCTCGTCGCCCGGGACCATGAAGATGACGGCCAGCATGAGCACGAACGCGCCGCCCAGGATGATGAGCGGGATCCACACGAACGTCTGGCGGTTCACCAGCTGCATGCGGACGACGTTGAGCGTGCGGTTCATCGTGACACCTCCGAGAGGTCGGTCGGACGGTCGGCGCGCTGGGAGAGGCGCACCACGAGCTGCTGCAGCGAGACGGGGCCGACGTCGAGGCCCGCCGCGCCGAGCGCCGCACGGTCGGCGGGCGTCAGCGCCCCCAGCACGGTGACGCTCGAGACGCGGCCGAGCGACTCGCGGTGGATGACCTCGCGACCCGCGACGAACGCCTCGACGGCGTCGGCGTCGCCGATGATCGTTGCGGCCGAGTCGCGCAGCGCATCGGTCTCGTCGTCGACGATCACCCGGCCCTGGTCGACGACGATCACCCGCTCGATGAGATGCGAGACCTCGTCGATGAGGTGCGACGAGAGGATCACCGTGCGCGGATGCGCGGCGTAGTCCTCCACCAGGCGGTCGTAGAAGATCTGGCGCGCGACGGCGTCCAGCCCCAGATACGGCTCGTCGAAGAATGTGATCTCCGCCCGCGAGGCGAGTCCGATGATCACGCCCACGGCCGACAGCTGTCCGCGTGAGAGCTTCTTGATGCGGCGCTTCATCGGCAGCCGGAACTCCTGGACCAGACGATCGGCGAAACCCTGATCCCACCGCGGGAAGAAGATGCGCGCCATCTTCAGCGCATGCGCGGGCGTCGCGTCGTCGGGGTACTTCTGTCCCTCCCGCACGAAGCACAGCCGCTGCAGCACGTGCGCCCGCTCGTAGGGATCCTCGCCGAAGACGCGCACCTCGCCGGACGTGGCGAAGTTCTGCGCCGTGAGGATCGACATGATGGTGGTCTTGCCGGCGCCGTTGCGTCCGAGCAGGCCGTAGATGGTGTCGGCCCGGATCGAGAAGCTCACGTCGTCGGCCGCGCGCACGCCGCCGTAGACCTTCGTGAGGTGACGCACATCGATGACGGTGTCGGTCATCGTCGGTTCCCTTCGTGGGTGTCGGATGCCTCGGCCGCGCGTTCGCGCAGCAGCCGGGCGATGTCGTCGGTCGTGAGCCCGAGCGTGCGGGCTTCGGCCAGCAGAGGGGTGATGAAGCGTTCCGCGAACGCCGTGCGGCGGTCCGCGAGCAGGATGTCGCGCGCCCCGTCGCCGACGAACATGCCGACGCCCCGTCGCTTCACGAGCACGCCCTTGTCGACGAGCATGTTGACCCCCTTGGCCGCGGTGGCGGGGTTGATGCGATAGAAGGCGGCGAGCTCGTTCGTGGACGGCGCCTGCGACCCTTCGGGCAGGCTGCCGTCCACGATGGAGTCCTCGACGCTCTCCGCGATCTGCAGGAAGAGCGCCCGACCTTCTTCGATCACATCGACCTCGTTCGTTGGTTAGTTACTTCAGTAACTAACCATGCAACGCTCATCACACCCTGTCAACCCCGGCTTCCCCTCTCGACCGGTCGCGACTCGCCGTCTGGCTCGGCCCGCGCGCGGCGTGTTGCGACCGATCGAGGAGGAGAGGGCAGGGCGGATGCCGCGCGTGCTATCACGCGCGGGCGTAGCGGCGTGACGGCGAGGCGTCGAATTTGCGGCGGCTATGAAGGCGTGAAACGTTTGGTGAGGCCCCGCGTGGGCCTCCCGACCAGTCCGCGGTCGCCCCGGCATCGACAGCTCCGCCGTGTGGGTGAGCGTACGGTCGGCGGTCGATGCGGGGGATCCGACATCCCCCCGACGAGGCGCGTGCGCCCGACGACCGTCACCCGGGCGAGACCGCTGCGGCCCCTGCACCGGGCCGCGAGGGGGATCACAGTGACCGTCGCGCATGCGATCGAAGCGAAGAATCTGTTCAAGGTGTTCGGGCGCAACCCGAAGGCCGCCGTCGAACGCCTGAGGCAGGGCGTCCACCGCGACGACGTCGGCGGCACCGCCGCCGTGATCGACGCGTCGTTCACCGTGGAGGCGGGCGAGATCTTCGTGATCATGGGCCTGTCCGGCTCCGGCAAGTCCACCGTCATCCGGATGCTGAACGGACTGCTGCAGCCGACGGCGGGCGACGTGCTCGTGCAGGGCCGCAGCGTGACGAAGGCTCCGGCGAAGGAGCTGCGCGGCATCCGTCAGCGCTCCGTCTCGATGGTGTTCCAGCACTTCGCCCTGCTGCCGCACCTCACCGTGCTGGACAACGCCGCGTACGCCCTGGAGATCCAGGGCGTGGGACGCGACGAGCGCCGCGAGCGGGCCCGCGAGATCCTGGACCGCGTCGGCCTCGGCGACCGCGCCGACGCGATGCCCGACGAGCTCTCCGGCGGGATGCGCCAGCGCGTGGGCATCGCCCGCGCCCTGACGGCGGGCACAGACATCCTGCTCATGGACGAGGCCTTCTCCGCCCTCGACCCCCTCATCCGCCGCGAGATGCAGGAGCAGCTCATCGAGCTGCAGCGCGAGCTCGGCCGCACCATCGTGTTCATCACGCACGACCTCAACGAGGCGATGTTCCTCGGCGACCGCATCGCGGTGATGCGCGACGGTCGCATCGTGCAGCAGGGCACCCCCGAGGAGATCCTCACGGATCCGGCGAACGACTACGTCGCCCAGTTCGTGCAGGACGTCGACCGCACCCGGGTGCTCACCGCCGGATCGGTCATGGAGCCGCCGATCGCCACCTCGCCGGTCTCGGCGGGCGTGCGCGGAGCGCTCAAGGTCATGCGCGATCTGCAGACCGGCGCGGTCGCCGTGCTCGAGAACCGCCGGTTGGTGGGCGTGGTGACCGACCGCGCCGTCATCCGCGCGGTCAAGGACGGCGTCACCGACCTGCGCGCGATCGTACGTCCCGCGCCGACCGTGGTCGCGCCCGACGACTCGCTCACCGACGTTGTCGAGCGCGCGGTCGAGAGTCCCCTCCCCGTGGCCGTGGTCGACGATCGCGGCCGGCTGGTCGGGGTGATCCCGCGCGTGACGCTGCTCGCCGCGCTCGGCAACGTCCCGGCCGTGACGCGCGAGAACCCGGTGATCGACCTGCCCGCGACCGTGACGGCGTCGGAGCTGGCCACCGCGTTCGCGAGCGTCGATGCCGAACCCGCCCTCGCCACCGAGGGAGGCGCCCGATGAACGATCTCTTCCGTCTCCCCCTCGGCGACGTCGTCGAAGGTGCCGTGCGCGGCACGATCGGCGCGCTGGGCTGGCTGTTCGACGCCGTCGCGGTCGTGTTCCGCGCCGTGTACGCGTGGCTGGACGCCTCGCTGTCGACCCCGCCGTTCTGGGTCGTCGTCCTCGTGGTCGTCGCGTTCGCGCTGTGGTCGCGCGGCATCCGTCTCGCCGTCGGCAGCGCCCTCGGGCTCGTGCTGATCGTCGCGATGGGGCAGTGGTCGAATGCGATGGACTCCCTCGCCCTCGTGCTGCTCGCGGCCACCGTGGCCGTCGCGATCGCGGTGCCGCTGGGCATCTGGGCTGCGCGCAGCGACCGCGTCTCGGCCGTGCTGCGCCCCGTGCTCGACTTCCTGCAGACGATGCCCGCCTTCGTCTACCTCATCCCGGCGATGCTCATCTTCGGCGTCGGACCGGTGCCCGGGATGGTGGCCACGATCGTGTTCGCCCTCGCCCCCGGCGTGCGGCTCACCGAGCTCGGCATCCGCGGCGTGGACCCCGAGATCGTCGAGGCGGGCAACGCGCTCGGCGCGACGCCGGGCCGCATCCTGCGTCAGATCCAGCTGCCCCTGGCCCTGCCGAGCATCATGGCCGGGATCAACCAGGTCATCATGCTGAGCCTGTCGATGGTCGTCATCGCCGGAATGGTCGGGGCCGGCGGCCTCGGCGGCGCGGTGGTCTCGAGCCTCAGCCGCATCGACATCGCCCTGGGCGTCGAGGCGGGCCTGTCGGTGGTCGTGCTCGCGATGATCCTCGACCGGGTGACCTCGGGCTTCGCCGCCCCCGGGCGCCGGTCCGGTCGTCGGGCGCAGCGACGACGGATGCCTCGCGGCCGCGAGGACGGCGCGCGCACGACGGATGCCGCGGCATCCGTCCCCGGCTCCGCCCCCGCGGACGTCGTCGCCCCCGAGCCCGCACACGCCTGAGTCGAGAGGATCCCCATGAACACGCTCCGCACCATCGCCGCCGGCGTCGCGCTCGTCGGCACCGCCGGTCTGCTCGTGAACGGCGCGCTCACCGCGACCGCGCCGCCGTCCGACGGCAAGGGCACCATCACCGTCGCCGTCTTCAACGGCTGGGACGAGGGCATCGCCGCGTCCGAGCTGTGGAAGCACGTGCTCGAGGACAAGGGCTACGCCGTCGACCTCGTGTACGCCGACCCCGCGGCCGCCTACACCGGCGTCGCGAACGGGCAGTACGACCTCGCGCTCGACACGTGGCTGCCGATCACGCACGCCGACTACATGCAGACCTACGGCGACCAGCTGGTCGACCTCGGCGCCTGGAACGACGAGGCCAAGCTCACGATCGCCGTGAACGAGGACGCCCCGATCTCGTCGCTGACCGAGCTCGCGGCCAAAGCCGACCTGTTCGGCAACCGGCTCGTCGGCATCGAGGCGGGCGCCGGACTCACCACAGTCACGCAGAACGATGTGATCCCCGGATACGGTCTGGGCGGCATGGAGTTCGCGGTCTCGTCGACTCCGGCCATGCTCACCGAACTGCAGCGCGCCACGGATGCCGGCCAGAACATCGCCGTGACGCTGTGGCGCCCCCACTGGGCGTACAACGCGTTCCCGGTCAAGGACCTCGAAGACCCCGACGGCCTCCTCGGGGCGGCCGAAGGCATCCACTCCGTCGCGTCGACCTCGTTCGCCGACGAGTTCCCCGACGTGCAGAAGTGGATCTCCGCCTTCCGGATGAACAACGAGCTGCTCTACTCGCTCGAAGACGCGATGTTCAACGGCGCGTCAGGCGACGACCACGGCCCCGCTGTGGCGGAGTGGGTCGCGGCGAACCGGACGTGGGTCGACTCGCTGACCTCGTAGGCGGCGGGGACGCCGCTGAGTCATCCCTCTGCGGCGTCCTTCGGCTGCGGTGTCGTGCCCGTCGTGATCTCGAGGGCCACCTTCTTCTCGAGCACCTCGATGGCCTCGTCCGACACGGCGATGAGCCCGTCGAGCTCCTCCCGCACCCGCTTGTACGCGAGCTGCCGCTCGGCGGGCGTGGCCGCCTGGTCGACGGCGACGGTGAGCAGCTGCTGCGCGGTGTCGAGCCGCTTGCGCTCGGCCGGGGTGAACGACGAGTCGCGGATGCGGCGGGCGTCTCGCTCGGCCAGGTCGAACGCCACCTCGAAGTCGGTGACCGCGGCGCGGTACTCGGCCTGCTGGTCGGGGGTGAGCTGCACGTCCGCCGACTCGGGACGGAGCCGGTCGGCGATCTTCTTCGCCCGCAGGAACCCGGCGGTGAGGGGCTGACGCCCGTCGCTCATGGCGGGGAACGCGATCAGCTTCGCCACATCGAGCTCGTAGTCGAGCCATCGATGGGTGATGTCGTCATGCGTCGCGATCAGCTTCTCGAGCTGGACGCGCTGCGACGGCTCGGCGACCGGGGGAGGGGCGGATGCCGCCGGCAGGGCGACCGCGCCGGTGCGGGCGGCGCGCAGCTCGCCCTTCGCCTGGATGATCTCGAGCCGCCGCTCGTGGCGTTCAGCTGCTCCGCGCTGCCATCTGCGGACACCGCCCCCCACCACGCCCATGACGGGGAAGATCAGCCACCAGTACCACCACCACTCCACGAGGCAATGCTAAGCCCGGGGTCGCCTCTCGCTTCGCGGAGGCTGCCTGCGGGTGCGCTCCCGGATCGCATCGATCCCGCTCCAGAAGGCGCGCTGCGCGCCGTCGGCGAGATCCTGCGCCACTCCCGCCCACGCGTCGCCGGGCGTTCCGGTCGGCTCGCCCGCTCGCCGCCGGGCATCGAACTCGGCCGCATCGAAGGCGTGACGCGCATCGCGCACCGCGTCGCGATAGGCGGCGAACGCGGCCGGCGTCGTGCGCGCGTCGGAGGACGACGGCCGCAGCTGCGCCGCCAGTCGCTCGGCGCGCAGGAAGCCCGCGAGGGCGGGTGCCTGCGCGTCGCTCATGGACGGATAGGAGATCGCGAGCGCCGGGTCGGTCTCGTACGCCATCCACCGTCCTCGGAGGGCGTCATGCTCGGCCATCAGCGTCGCGAGCGGCAGCGTCTCGGCCGCGGCGTTCCAGGCCGGTGCGGTCGCGCGGGCGACCTTGACCGAGGCGCGTCGTGCGCGGACCGCGGCGAGGGATGCCTTGACCTCCCGCTGCGCGACCTGCAGGCGCCGCCGCGACCCGGCGACGGCCGCCGGCAGCGGCGGGGACTGCGCCTGGGCACGCAGAACCTCGGCCTGCGCGGCCTGCACCTCCGCGCGGGCGCGGGCCGAGGCATCCTGCGCCTGCTGCAGGTCGTGCAGCGCGGCATCGAGCGCGAGCCGGCGCGCGGCGCCACGACTCATGGGGCGGTCAGGACGGTACCTCATGCGGGAACGCAGCCGGACGCCCGCCCACACGGCCCCGCCGCCCGCGAGCGCGACCGGGGCGATCCACCACAGGGTGAGCGGGTCCATGCCCTCATGCTACGGGGGCGCGCCCTCGCCTCTCCCCGCCCGTCCACTGACCGATTCGTGACACGAATCGGCGTTTGCCCCACGAGATTCGTAGGGGCGGACGCCGGAAAGTGTGGCAGTCCCCGGCGACGAGGGGAGAGCGGATGCTGCGCGGGCGCGCGTCGCCCGACGGTCAGCCGAACAGGAGCGCGATGACCGTGGCGCCGCCGCCGACGAGGATGAGCGCGACGATGACGACCCACGCGACGACCTTCGTGCGCCGCTGACGGGCGGTCTCGAAGTTCGCGTACTCCTCGTCGTCTGCCATGGTCGTCAGTCTAGACGGCGGGCTCGGCGACGATCTCGCCGAACGCGGCCGGCAGGGTCGCGGTCGCGAGCGAGCGCAGCTCGGGCACCGTGATCGTGAGCACGTCCTGGATCTCGAGCGCGGCCGCGCCGTCGGCCGCGACGTCCGTCACGCCGATGCGCAGGACCGGGTATCCGCGTCCGTCGCACAGCCCGCGGAACTTCACGTCGTCCTCGCGCGGCACGGTCACGATGACGCGTCCGGTGGACTCCGCGAAGAGGGCGGATGCGGCATCCACTCCATCGCGCTCCATGATCTCGCGCAGCCACACGCGTGCGCCGACGCCGAAGCGCAGCACGCCCTCGGCGAGAGCCTGCGCGAGACCGCCGGAGGACAGGTCGTGCGCCGACGACACGAGCGACTGCTGCCCGGCCGCGTGCAGCAGATCGGCGAGCTTCTTCTCCTGGGCGAGGTCCACTGCCGGCGGGCGCCCGCCGAGGTGACCGTGGATCGTGCCGGCCCACTGCGATCCGCTCAGCTCGGTGGCGGTCACACCGAGGAGGTAGATGTTCTCGCCGGCGTCCTGCCAGCCCGACGGGATGCGGCGCGCGACGTCGTCGATGATGCCCAGCACGCCCACGACGGGCGTCGGGTGGATCGGGACATCGCCCGTCTGGTTGTAGAACGAGACGTTGCCGCCGGTGACGGGGATGCCGAGTTCGAGGCATCCGTCGCTCAGACCCTCGACGGCCTGGCTGAACTGCCACATGACCTCGGGGTTCTCGGGGCTGCCGAAGTTGAGGCAGTCGGTGACGGCGGTGGGCACCGCGCCGGTGACGGCGACGTTGCGGTAGGCCTCGGCGAGGGCGAGCTTCGCGCCCTGGTAAGGGTCGAGCTGGCAGTAGCGGCCGTTGCAGTCGGTCGCGATCGCGAAGCCCAGGCCCGACTCCTCGTCGACGCGGATCATGCCCGCGTCGTCGGGGAACGACAGCGCGGTGTTGCCCAGCACGTAGTAGTCGTACTGGTTGGTGATCCACGACGGGTCGGCGAGGTTCGGGCTCGACACGAGCGCGCGGAACTGCGCCTCGAGCTCGGCGGGGTCGGCCGAGCGCGGGAGTGCGGCGGCGGAGTCGTCGCGCAGGGCGTCGATCCACGTCGGGTAGGCGACGGGGCGCTCGTACACCGGACCGTCGACCGCGACCGTCGAGGGGTCGACGTCGACGATGCGCTCGCCGTGCCAGTCGATCACGAGGCGGCCGTCACCGGTCACCTCGCCGAGCACCGAGGTCTCGACGTCCCACTTGCCGACCACGGCCAGGAACGCGTCGAGCTTCTCGGGCGCGACGATCGCCATCATGCGCTCCTGCGACTCCGACATGAGGATCTCCTCCGCCGTGAGCGAGGGATCGCGCAGCAGCACGTTGTCGAGCGAGACGCGCATTCCGCTGTAGCCGTTGGCCGCCAGCTCCGAGGTCGCGCACGAGATGCCGGCGGCGCCGAGGTCCTGGATCGCCTCGACGAGGTCGTCGCGGTATAGCTCGAGGCAGCACTCGATGAGCACCTTCTCGGCGAACGGGTCGCCCACCTGCACCGCGGGGCGCTTGGTCGGGCCGCCCTCCGAGAACGTGTCGGAGGCGAGGATGGATGCTCCGCCGATGCCGTCGCCGCCGGTGCGGGCGCCGAACAGCACGACCTTGTTGCCGGCGCCGGAGGCGTTGGCGAGCTTGATGTCCTCGTGGCGCATGACGCCGACCGCGAGGGCGTTGACGAGCGGGTTCGCCTGGTAGACCGAGTCGAAGACCGTCTCGCCGCCGATGTTGGGCAGGCCCAGGCAGTTGCCGTAGAACGAGATGCCCGACACGACGCCGTGGACGACGCGTGCCGTGTCGGGGTCGTCGATGGCGCCGAATCGCAGCTGGTCCATGATCGCGACGGGGCGTGCGCCCATCGAGATGATGTCGCGCACGATGCCGCCGACGCCGGTCGCGGCGCCCTGGAACGGCTCGATGTAGCTCGGGTGGTTGTGCGACTCGACCTTGAAGGTGACCGCCCAGCCCTCGCCCACGTCGACGACGCCGGCGTTCTGCCCCATGCCCACCATGAGGCGCGTCTTCATCTCGTCGCTGACCTTCTGCCCGAACTGGCGGAGGTAGATCTTCGACGACTTGTACGAGCAGTGCTCCGACCACATCACGGAGTACATCGCCAGCTCGCCCGAGGTGGGGCGGCGGCCCAGGATCTCGCGGATCTTCGCGTACTCGTCGGGCTTGAGCCCCAGCGCCGCGTACGGCTGCTCCTTCTCGGGCGTGGCGGCGGCGTTGTCGACGGTGTCGATGAGGGGTGCGGTCACGCGGCGGAGCTCCAGAGCTGAGGGGATGCCGGACAGTGAACGATTCTAGTTCGTCGCACGATCCCGCTCTCGCCGCGGCGGAAGCTGTCCGTCAGTCGATCCAGAGGACGATGCCGGTCATCCCGCTCAGCACCGACGCGACGCCGGCGCGCAGCGCCGCGCCCGCCCGCTCGGGCGTGAAGGTCGCGGGGTCGTAGCCGGATGCCGCGCCGAGGCCCTCGCCGCGGAACGACGCACCCGTCCAGTCCGCGGCAGTGACGTTGCCGGTGGGCTCGGCCAGCTCCGCGCCCACGACGAGGAACTGCTGATCGAGGTGGTTGGCGGTCACGATCGCCATCGGGTCGATGAGGTCGTGCCCGGCGATCACGATCAGATCGGGGTGCATGTCCATCGCCTCGACGGCCCCGTCGATGATCGCGCTGTCGGCGCGCACCGTGCGCAGGTCGGCGCCCACCTCGCCCGCCCAGTCGGCCACCGCGGTGCGGATCGTGGTGGTCGGAGCGTCCTCGCCGGTGGTCAGGAGCACGACGCGATAGCCCGGCGCCGGGCGCAGGTCGCCCCACGAGCCGGCGCGGGGCTGGATCGTGGCCTCGGGCGACGGGGTCGCGGCCGGCACGAACCCGGTCTGCACGGCGCCCTGGGGGGCGGCGTGCGGCACCGTGCGCGGGTCCCACCCCGTTCCGACGGCGCATCCGGCGAGCAGGAGAGCGCTCGCGAGAGCGAGCGAGACGGCGAGGGCGGAGCGGGGAGAGGGCACGGCGGGACTTCCGGACGGGGCGGGCGCTACCCACCCTGAGGCATCCGCCCCGTCGCCTCCACTCGCAGGCGGCACCGTTCCGATGCCGTTCGCATCCGCGCCCCCGGCCGTTCACGAACGCGCGCCACAGTGCGGGCGGCCCCGAAGGAGTCCCCCACCATGTCCTCACGTCCGCGGCGCGTCGCGTCGAGCCTGATCCTCGCTGCGGCGGCGGTCGCGGCATCCATCGTCCTGCCGCTCGTCTCGGCGGGCACCGCCCAGGCGCACGGCTTCAGCTCCGTCGCCTACGCCGCGATCGCCCGCGACGCGCACGGCGCCGTGCAGGCGACGCTCGAGCTCGAGTACGACCTGCTGATCGTGTCGGTCGCCGACACGCAGCGCGACGACCCGCTCTTCCGCGAGGGCACGCCCGCGTTCGAGAGCAACGACGAGACGGCGATGGCGGCGGCGCTCGCGGCCCACTCCGCCTCGCTGCAGGCCTACCTCGCCGATCGCTTCACCGTGAGCTCGGGCGGTCAGGACTGCACGCCGACCCTCGGCGGTGACATCACGATCACGCAGCAGCAGGGCGTGCCGTACGCGCGGGTCGTGCTCACCGAGTCGTGTCCGTCCGACGCGGTCGGCCACATCGTGACGAGCCGGCTCTTCCCCGACGACGAGGGATTCGTGCGCGACACCAAGACGATCCTGACCTACGAGATCGACGGCGCGAGCGGAAGCGCGGCGCTGGATGCCTCGCGGTCGTCGTTCTCGACCGAGCAGAGCGTGCCCGAGCGGTTCTGGGAGTTCTTCGCCCTCGGCGCCGAGCATCTGCTGCTCGGGATCGACCACATCCTTTTCCTGCTCGCCCTGATCGCCGGGTCCCGGCGGCTGCGCGAGGTGGTGCTGGCCGCGACGGCGTTCACCGTGGCGCACTCGATCACGTTCATCCTCGCCGCGGTGCACCTGATCTCGCTGCCCGCCGAGATCATCGAGCCCGTCATCGCGCTCTCGATCGCGATCGTCGCCGCCTGGTACCTCGTGCGGATGTGGCGCACGAAGGGCGTCGACCCCGAGCTCACGAAGGCCAGCGGCCCGCTCGGCCTCGACCGCGCCGGCTGGCTGCGGCTGGGGGTGGTGTTCCTGTTCGGCCTCGTGCACGGCCTCGGGTTCGCGTCGGCGCTGGGCATCGAGGAGCCGTGGTCCTGGACCCTGCTGTGGTCGCTGCTGGTGTTCAACCTCGGCATCGAGGCGGTGCAGATCGGCATCATCGCGATCGTGTTCCCGCTGCTGACCCTGCTGCGACGACGGATGCCGCGGGTCGGGCTCTGGGCGACGGTGGCCCTCGCTGCGGCGGTCACGGGGGCGGGTCTGATCTGGTTCGTGCAGCGCATCTTCGGATGGGGTTGACCTGGATTCCCTGAGGAGAACCTGAGAGTTCTCCTCACCGAAATGGTTGCGGTCCATCAACGTTCACCCCGCGTCCATCTCACAGGAAAAACGTGAACCTGTCTGACCTTCGCAGACGAACCCCTTCATCGAGAAACGGACCCCCATGTCACCTCTCCCCGCCTCTGCACGGCCCGCGCGGCTCCGCCGCACGGCCGCGTGGGCGTCGTCGGTCGCGCTGTGCGCGTCCCTGGCGCTGACCGGCGTCGCCGCCCTGCCCGCCGCGGCCGCCAGCACCACCGCGTACACCGGCATCATCCTCGGCGTCGGTGCGAACGAGACCCAGCGCATCGTCACCTGGTACTCCTCGGACGACTCCGCCCAGGTCGTGCAGCTCGCACCGACCTCCGCCGTCGTCGGGGATGTCTTCCCCGCCGCCGCCACCAGCTTCGGCGCCTCGGGCACGGCGAACGTCGCGGGCACCACGCCCGGCTTCAACCGTCACTCCACCGTGACCGGCCTGGCCGAGAACACCTCGTACTCGTACCGGGTCGGCTCCGAGGGCAACTGGTCGCCGGTGTACACCTTCGCGACGCAGAGCTTCGAGGGCAACTTCGACTTCCTCTTCTACGGCGACCCGCAGATCGGTGCCTCCGGCAACGTCGCGGCGGACGGCGCCGGATGGGCCGACACGCTCAACGTGTCGCTCACGGCCAACCCGAAGGCCGAGCTGCTCGTCTCCGGCGGCGACCAGGTCGAGACGGCCAACACCGAGTCGCAGTGGGACGCGTTCCTCGCCCCCTCCCAGCTGAAGAACGTGCCCTGGGTCGCCACGATCGGAAACCACGACGTGGGTGGCAAGGCGTACGAGCAGCACCTGTACACGCCCAACACCGACCGTGCGGCGGCGTACTACGCGGACGGCTCCAAGACGGCCAGCACCTCGGGTGGCGACTACTGGTTCATCTACAAGGACGTGCTGTTCATCGACCTGAACAGCAACAGCTACAAGACGGCCGCCAACGGCAGCGGCGGTGACGACGCCCACGTGCAGTACGTGACCGACGTCATCAACGCCCACGGCACGCAGGCCAAGTACACCGTCCTCGTGTACCACCACTCGATCTACTCCTCGGCGGCGCACGCGAAGGATGCCGACGCCAAGGTGCGTCGCGTCGACTTCCCGACGACGTTCTCCAACCTGGGCGTCGACCTCGTCCTGCAGGGTCACGACCACGTCTACACCCGCAGCTACGAGATCAAGAACGGCGCGAAGGCCAACCCAGCCGAGCAGCCCGGCGCGAACGAGGTCTTCACCGGCCCCGGCGGCGTCGTGTACGTGACGGCGAACTCGGCCTCCGGCTCGAAGTACTACGACATGACCGCTCCCGACAGCACGGGCACGAGCGGTGCCGGGAACGGCGCCGACCCGCAGAACCCGGGCAACTACTGGTACAACTCGGTGCAGAACCAGGACTACGTGCGCTCCTACGTCAAGGTCGGCGTCCAGAAGGACGCGCTGGTCGTGGAGAACCTCACGAGCGGCACGTGCGCGGCGCCCAACGCCGGCGGCGGCAAGTGCACCACCACCAACGGTGTCGGCACCACGCAGGACAAGGTCACCATCCGCCCGTACCACGGCAACGGCCAGGAGATCCAGGTCGACGTGCCGAACGCGCCCGTGGGCGAGTTCGGCTGGACGATCGACGGTCAGAACGGTCTCGTCGACATGGGCACCGCCACCCTGGCCGGAGACAACACCTTCACCGCCAGCGGCAAGATCAACCAGATCGCCGTGACCGACAGCCGTCGCACCCTCGCGCCGTGGTCGATCTCCGCGTCGGTGAGCGACTTCACCGACGGCGACAAGACCTTCTCCGGCAAGTACCTCGGCTGGACCCCGAAGGTCGTCACCCCCGGCGCCGGCGCCACCGCCGGTGCGGCCGTCGCCCCCGGCACCGACACCGGCGCGGGACTCTCGGTCTCGCGACCGCTCGGCACCGCCGTCCAGGGTCACCCGCGCGGCACCGGCGTCCTCGGCGCCGACCTGTCGCTGAAGCTGCCTGACACGGTCGACCAGGGCACCTACCGCAGCACCCTGACGATCACGGCCCTCGCGGGCTGACGCGTCACCCCCGGCGGGACGGATGCCGCGGCATCCGTCCCGCCACCCCCGCTCCACCTCGAAGGAACACCATGATCCGCTCCTCCCGCCTGCGCTCGATCGTGATCGCCGCGCTCCTCGCCCTCGCCGCGACGGCCGTCCCGGGGGCCGCCTACGCGGCTTCGGCCACCGACGTCTCGTGGACGGTGCGCACCGAGTCGAATCAGTTCGGGGTGGATCGCACCGGCTTCGACTACGCGCTGGACCCCGGCGCGTCGATCAGCGACGGCCTGGTCGTCGGCAACGGCGGACCCGAGCCGCTCACACTGGCGGTGTACGCCGCCGACGGCTTCACCACCGATACGGGGCAGCTCGACGTGCTCAAGAGCGACGGCTCGTCGGTGGCCCTCGGCGTGTGGGTGCACGCCGACACCACGTCGGTCGTGGTGCCCGCCGGCGGCTCCGTCACGATCCCGTTCACGCTCACGGTGCCCGCCGACGCCACCCCGGGCGACTACGCTGGCGGTCTCGTGACCTCGCTGCAGAGCGACGCCGCGTCGGGCATCTCGGTCGACCGCCGACTCGGCATCCGCGTCTCGCTCCGCGTCGGCGGCGCCCTCGCCCCGGCGATGGGAGTCGAGGGAGCGACGGTCGACTGGGCCGGAGGCTTCCTCGGCCTGCCCGCACCCTCGACGGTCACCTACACGCTGCGCAACACCGGCAACACCGCGCTCGCCGCCCGGCAGGAGGCATCCGTCGCCGGTCCGTTCGGGTGGTTCTCCGCGCCCGCCGGCGCGCTCGATGACATCCCCGAACTGCTTCCCGGCGAGAGCCGCACCGTCACGGCGACCGTGCCGACGGTGGCTCCGCTGGTCTGGCTGCTGGGCACCGCGACGGTGACCCCCATAGCGGTGGATGCCTCGGGCTCATCGTCGCTGATGATCCCCGTGGTCGTGACCGCGACCGGGTGGGCCGTTCCGTGGGCGCTGCTCGTGCTGCTCGTCCTGATCGCCGCGGCGATCGTCGGAGGGGTGCTCCTGCGCCGACGCCGTCGCGCGATCGCCCAGGCGCGCGAGGACGAGCGGGTCGCGGCCGCCGTGGCCGCCGCTCTCGGCACTGCCGCGGTCGCACCGGCGGGCACGGCGGAGGCGGTGGACGCCGCCGGGCCCGCCGATGGCGCGGAGGTCGCCGGCGCCGCGAAGCCCGCCGACCGCGTCGAGGTCTGAGCCGCGGCATCCGTCCCCTCCACCCCCCGAGGTTCGTTCAGGGATGCGGCCGGTCTTCGCGACCGGACCGCCCGCTAGCGTGGAGGCGACGAGGAGGTCGCCGTGATCGATCCCGCCCTTCCCCGCGACCTGCTGTTCACGGGGGCGCTGTTCGGCTTCGTCGCGTTCGTGTGGGCGGGCTGGGCCCACGAGCGGCCGCCGCGGGGCGCGCTCTGGCGGGTCGTGCTCGTCGTGATCCAGGCCGCGGGGCTCGTCCTGCTCGGCTTCGGGCTGCCGCCGCTCATCCGCAACTGGGGGTCGCCGTCGGCGCTGGTACCCGGCTCGGTGCCGCTGATCTGGTACATCGTGATCACGTGGATCGAGATCATCGCGATCGCCGTCGTCGCGATCGTGCTGATCCGTCGCAAGCGCGCGGAGCTGATCGCCCCTCCCGCGATGATCGTGGTCGGGCTGCACTTCGTGCCGCTCGCGTTCGTGTTCGGGCAGCCCCTCCTTCTGGTCGCGGCGGTCGCCGTGACGGCGATCGGGGTCGCGGCGCTGTTCCTCCCACGCCGGATCGCCGCGCCCAGCTTCTGGTGCGGCTTCCTCGCGGGGCCGGTGTTCCTCGCGCTCGGCCTCGTCGCGCTCGTCGCGGGTCGGTCGGCGCTGGCCGGCTGATCGCCCCGCTCGTCGAGACGCACCCACGGCACGTCCGACGGCGAGTCGCGACCGGTCGAGCGACTACTCCTCGGACGTGAAGTTCAGCGACAGCGAGTTCATGCAGTAGCGCTGGCCGGTCGGCGTGCCGAAGCCGTCGTCGAAGACGTGGCCGAGGTGACCGCCGCAGCGCGCGCAGCGGACCTCGGTGCGCACCATGCCGAGGGAGTCGTCCTCGAGCAGCTCGACGGCGCCCGGACGCACCGACTCATAGAAGCTCGGCCAGCCGCAGTGCGAGTCGAACTTCGTACCGCTCACGAACAGCTCGTTGCCGCATCCGGCGCACGTGTAGAGTCCCGCGCGCTCCTCGTCGAGCAGCTCACCCGTCCACGCCCGCTCGGTGCCGGCCCCGCGCAGCACCTCGTAGCGCTCGTCGCCGAGCTCCTCGCGCCATTCGTCGTCGGACTTGGAGACCTCGTATGCCATACCCCGACTCTACGGACTGCCGGCACCCTCGCGGCCCGCGGTTACGGAGAGCGCGGAGAGGGGCGGATGCTGCGCCATAGGCTGGACGGCATGACCGATCCGCGCTCGCAATCGACCTACCAGGTGCGCCTCGCATGGGGCGCGGAAGGGCTCGACGATCTCGCCGCCGCTCCCGTCGTGGTGATCGTCGATGCGATCGGCGAGGCCGACGATCTCGCCGCGCGCGCCGCCGCGGCATCGCACGGTCCGGCGGTGTTCGTCGCATCGCTGCGCAACGCGACGGCGACCGCACGAGCCGTCTACGACGTGCAGACGACCTCGGGGGGCCGGACGGCGATCAACCTCGTGCTCGCCGGCGACGACGGACGGTTCGCGGTCGAGGACTACCTCGCGGCCGGCGCGCTCGGCGATGCGCTCAGCGCGCTCGGCATCGATCACACCGCGCCCGATCTCGCCGTGGCGACCGAGGGGTTCCGGCCGCTGACGCGCGCGCTCAAGCACCTTCTCTCGGCGAGCACCTCCGGGCTCGCACTCGCAGACGACGGTCGCCGCGACGAGGTGCGCGCCGCGGCCGAGCTCGACGCCGACGCCGAAGCGACCCGCGTCGCCGGCTGACGCCGAGCTGCTAGCTGTACTTCCCCGGGAGGTTGTGAACGGGTGAGGTAGGCGAAGACCTCCGGGCAGGATGTGGGTTACCACACTCGCATCCTGACCACGGAGGTCTTCGTGTCTCACGCTAACGCGCCTTTGACGCCGGAAGGGCGTCGTCGTCTTGCTGTCCTCGTCGTGGATCGGGGCTGGTCGTTGCGGCGGGCAGCGGAACGGTTCCAGTGCTCGCCCGCGACGGCGAAACGGTGGGTCGACCGGTATCGGGCCGGGCTGCCGTTGACGGACCGCAGCTTCAGGCCGCAGACCTCGCCGAACCGGCTCCCGCGGAAGACGGAGCGGAGGATCGTGTCGTTGCGGTTCACCCGCCGGTGGGGTCCGCACCGGATCGCGTATCACCTGGGCCTTGCCCGCTCGACGGTCGGCCGGGTGCTGGCCAGGTATGGGATGCCGAAGCTCGTGAACATCGATCAGGCCACCGGGCTGCCAGTCCGCAAGCCGACGCCGAAGCGGTACGAGGTCGCAAGACCGGGCCAGCTGATCCACGTCGATATCAAGAAGCAGGGCCGGATCCCTGATGGCGGCGGCTGGCGCGCCTTCGGCCGCGGATCGGCGCAGGACCGTGCCGCGGGATCCGTCCGTGACAAGGCCGCACGGTCAGGAGCGGCCGGCTCCCGCGGCTACCGGTATCTGCACCACGCCGTCGACGACAACTCGAGAGTCGCGTACTCGGAGATCCTCGACGACGAACGCAAGGAGACCGCGGCAGGGTTCTGGACCCGCGCGAACGCGTTCTTCGCGAGCCTCGGAGTCACGGTCACCGCCGTGATGACAGACAACGGCGCGTGCTACCGGTCACACGCGTTCGCGGACGCGCTCGGCGACGGTGTGAAGCACAAGTGGACAAAGCCGTATCGGCCGCAGACCAACGGGAAGGTCGAACGCTTCAACCGCACCCTCGCCGCCGAATGGGCCTACGCCAAGCCCTACGCCAGCGAAGCAGAGCGAGCCGCGGCATACGAGACCTGGCGGCATCACTACAATCACCACAGACCCCACACCGGGATCGGCGGCCAGACCCCCTCAGCCCGCGTTCACAACGTCACGGGGAAGTACAGCTAGCGGGCGGCGACCACCTGGCGCTTGGACGAGATGACGCCCGTGTCGAACCCGGCGAGGTGCAGTCCGCCGTGGAAGCGGGCGTGCTCGATCTTGATGCAGCGGTCCATGACGACCTCGAGGCCGCCGGCCTCGGCGATGGCCGCGGCCTCCTCGTTCCACGAGCCGAGCTGCAGCCACAGCGCCTTCGCGCCGGCCTCGACCGCCTCGCGGGCGACGCCGGGGAGATCCTCGTCGCGCCGGAAGACGTCCACGAGGTCGGGCACGACGGGGAGATCGGCGAGCGACGCGTACGCCTTCTGCCCGAGGATCTCGTCGGCCCTCGGATTCACGAAGTAGACCTCGTAGGGCGAGCTCGACAGCAGGTAGGTCCCGACGAAGTAGCTGGCGCGGGCGGGGTTGTCGGATGCCCCGACGATCGCCACCGTCCTGGTGCGCCGCAGCAGACCGAGACGCGAGGAGGCGCCGGGGCTCTGCCACGTGCGCTCGCTCGCCGCGGTCTGCACCGTCGCGCCCGGAAGGGCGCACGCCTCCCCGACGGAGGGAGAGGGGATGCTGCACGAATCGCTCATCGCTGGGCTCCTGTCGCGAGGGTCAGGGCCTGGTCGAGGTCCCAGAGGATGTCCTCCGGGTCTTCCAGTCCGACCGAGATGCGGATGAGGTCGGCGGGCACGCCCGCCGCCTCGAGCTGCTCCGGGGTCAGCTGCTGGTGCGTCGTCGACCCCGGGTGGATCACGAGCGTACGCGCATCGCCGATGTTGGCGAGGTGGCTCGCCAGCTGCAGCGACTCGATCAGCTTCTCGCCGGTGGCACGCGCGGCCTGCACGCGCTCGGCGTCCGAGTCGTAGGTGCCGGGGGCGCGCACGCCGAAGGCGAACACCGATCCGGGGCCGAGGGGGAGGTACTTCTGCGCGCGCTCGCGGTGCGGGTGGCCCTCGAGCCCGGCCCAGGTGACGAACGACACCCGCGGGTCGGAGGCGAGCCATTCCGCGACGATGCGCGCGTTGGCGATGTGCGCGTCGATCCGCTGGGGGAGGGTCTCGACGCCCTGCAGCAGGTTGAAGGCCGACTGCGGGCTGAGCGAGGGCCCGATGTCGCGCAGCTGCTCGCTGCGGAGCTTGGTGAGGAATCCGTACTCGCCGAAGTTGTCCCACCAGCGGATGCCGCCGTAGGAGTCGACCGGCTCCGTCATGGCGGGGAACTTGCCGTTGCCCCAGTCGAAGGTGCCCGCCTCCACGACGATGCCGCCCAGGGTCGTGCCGTGCCCGCCGAGGAACTTCGTGACCGAGTGGATCACGATGTCGGCGCCGTGCTCGATGGGACGGGCGAGGTAGGGGGTCGCGAGCGTCGCGTCGACGACGAGCGGGATGCCCGCGTCGTGCGCGACCGCGGCGAGCCCCTCGATGTCGGCGATCTCGCCGCCCGGGTTGCCGATCATCTCGACGTAGAGCACCTTCGTCTCGTCGCGGATCGCGGCGCGGAAGGCCTCGGGGTCGGAGCTGGCGACGAAGGTCGTCTCGACGCCGAAGCGCCGCAGCGTGACATCCAACTGCGTCACGGTGCCGCCGTACAGCTGGGCGGAGGCGACGATGTGGTCGCCCTGCCCGACGAGGGCGGCGAACGTGATGAACTCCGCCGACATGCCGCTCGCGGTGGCCACCGCGCCGATGCCGCCCTCGAGGGAGGCGAGGCGCTCCTCGAGCGCGGCGACGGTCGGGTTGCCGATGCGCGAGTAGATGTTGCCGTACTTCTGCAGGGCGAAGAGGTTCGCGGCATCCTGCGCATCGTCGAAGACGAACGACGTGGTCTGGTAGATCGGCACGGCGCGGGCGCCGGTGGCGGCATCCGGTGTCCCTCCCGCGTGGAGGGCCCGGGTGCGGAACCCGAATCGGTGCTCGCTCATGATGTCTCCTTCGTTCGGGCGACGCGGACGGCTTCTCGCACGCCGTCGACGGCCCAGGGGTTCTGCAGGCTGGTGGTGTCGCCGAGCTGTTCGCCCTGCCACAGCTGCGCGAGCAGCCTTCTCAAGATCTTGCCGGATCGGGTCTTGGGCAGTTCGGGTACGCGCACGATGATCTTCGGCTTGGCGATGGGCCCGATGTCGCGGGCGACCTGCGCGCGCAGCTCGTCGTGGTCGGCCGCTCCGGTGGCCCCGTCCACGACGAACGCGGCGACGGCATGACCGGTGAGGGGGTCGGCGACCGCGGTCACACCCGCCTCGCCGACGGCCGGGTGCGCCACGAGCGACGACTCGATCTCGATCGTCGACAGGCGGTGCCCCGACACGTTCACGACGTCGTCGAGCCGGCCGAGGATCCAGATGCACCCGTCGGCGTCGATCGTCGCGCCGTCGCCGGCGACGTAGTACCCGCCGTGGTCGCCCTTGCCGGCGTAGGTCGCCCAGTACGCGTCGCGGTAGCGATTCGGATCGCCCCAGATCGTGCGGGCCATCCCCGGCCACGGGCGTCGCACCACCAGGGTGCCCGACCGGCCGGGAGCGACGGGGTCGCCTTGCTCGTCGACGACGGCGACGTCGATGCCCGGGAGCGCGACGGTGGCTGAGCCCGGCTTGAGCGTCGTGACCCCCGGCAGGGGCGCGATCATCGCCGCGCCCGTCTCGGACTGCCACCACGTGTCGACGACGGGCGTGCGGTCGGCGCCGAAGTTGCGGCGGAACCACACCCACGCCTCGGGGTTGATCGCCTCGCCCACCGTGCCCAGCAGACGGATCGACGACAGGTCGTGGCCGGCGGGGAGGTCGTCCCCGAACCACGTCATGAACGTGCGGATGAGCGTGGGGGCGGTGTAGTAGACCGTCACGCCGTAGCGCTCGATGATCTCGAGGTGCCGTTCGCGGTGCGGTGCATCGGGGGTGCCCTCGTAGATCACCTGCGTGAGGCCGTTCGAGAGCGGTCCGTAGAGCTCGTATGTGTGCGCTGTGACCCACGCGAGATCCGCCGTGCACCAGTGCACGTCGTCGGACTTCGCATCGAAGTGCGCCCAGTGCGCCCAGCTCGCGTGCGTCAGATATCCGCCCGACGTGTGCACGAGACCCTTCGGCTTTCCGGTCGTGCCCGACGTGTAGATGATGAACAGCGGATGCTCGGCGTCGAAGTACTGCGGCTCGTGGACGTCCGGCTGGGTGTCGATCGCCTCGTGCCACCAGACGTCGCGTCCCTCGGTCCACGGCACGTCCTGCCCGGTGCGCCGCACGACGAGGATGTGCTCGAGGGCGGGCAGATCCGCGGCGGCTCGGTCGGCGGCCGACTTGACCTCCACCCGCGTGCCGCGGCGGTGCTGACCGTCGGTGGTGACGAGCAGCTTGGCGCCGGTGTCCTCGAGCCGGAAGCGAACGGCATCGGCCGAGAACCCGCCGAACACGAGGGAGTGCACGGCGCCGATGCGCGCGCACGCGAGGGCGATCACGACGGTCTCGACGAGCACGGGCAGGTACACCACGACGCGGTCGCCGGGGCCGATGCCGAGGGCGGTGAGCCCGTGAGCGGCGCGGGCGACGCGGCGCTGCAGGTCGGCGTAGGTGACGGCCTCGCGGTCGCCCGGCTCGCCCTCGAAGTGCAGCGCGACCTTCGTGCCGCGGCCGGCGTCGACGTGCCGGTCGACGCAGTTGACGGCGACGTTGAGCTTTCCGCCGTCGAACCAGGTCGCCTTCGGCACGCTCAGCCCGTCGGGGCCGTCGACGGGCGGCGACCACGTGTGCACGGTGTGCCAGGGCTCGGCCCACTGCAGCCGCTCGGCGGCGCGCTCCCAGAAGGCGAGCGGGTCGGCATCCGCCTCTGCATAGATCGTCGCGTCGACGTTCGCCTGCGCAGCGAAATCGGCCGGGGCGGGGAACGTGCGGCTCTCGCCGAGACGCGCTTCGTCGGTCACAGCCACCGCTTCAAGACCACCTTGTCGAAGAGGACGAGGATGCCGTTCGTGATCGTCCCGAGGAGTGCGAGCAGCACGATCGCCATGATGATGCGGTCGACGCGGCCATTCTGCGCCGAGTCGTTGAGCAGCCATCCCACCCCCATGGAGGCCCCGAGGAGCTCGGCGGCCACGAGGAAGAGCCACGCCTGCGCGAGTGCCAGCCGGAGGCCCGCGACCACGGACGGGACGACGGCCGGCAGCTGCACGGTGCGGAAGAGCGACCAGCCGCGCAGACCGAAGGCGCGTCCTGCCTCGACCAGGAGCGGATCGACGTGACGCAGTGCTGACGCGACCGTCGTGTAGACCGGGAAGAATGCGCCGATGGTGATGAGGATGATCTTCGATTCCTCGCCCACCTGGAACCACAGGATGAGCAGGGGCACCCACGCGAGCGACGGCACCGCGCGGATGCCGACGAGGATGGGCGCGAAGAGCACCGCGCCGGCACGCGAGAGCCCGACGACCGCCGCGAAGAAGAGACCGATGAGCGATCCGATCGCGAAGCCGATGACGACGCGTTGCACCGAGATCGCGATGTGCCGCCAGAGCTCGCCGCGCTGGATGAGTTCACCAGCGGCGGCCACGACGGTGGCGGGCGAGGGCAGCCGGTACGGCGGCATGATGCCCGACGCCGTGACGTACTGCCACGCGCCCAGCACGATCAGCGGTACGAGGAAGCCCCCCGCGATCTTCACCCACGTGCGCGACCACAGGGGCGTCCGCTGCTGAGCGGGCGCCCCCGTGGTCGTGGTGGTGGCTGGTGTCACGGGGTCGCCTTCGCGGCGAAGTCGGGATAGATGATGCTCGACAGCGCGGCGTCGACGGATGCCTGGCCTCCCTGCACGTCGCCGGAGGCCGAGATGACCGGGGCGATCCGCTTCAGGACCGTCAGCTGGGCGTCGCCCGGCACACCCGAGACGTCGAGGTTGGAGCGCTCGGTGATGACGGTGCGCGCGACGGCCGGGTCGATCGAAGCGGCGTTCGCGAGCAGCTGGGCCATCTGGTCGGGGTTCGCGATCGCCCAGACGCGGGCCTTCTCGTAGGCGTCGACCACGACCTGGGCCACATCCGCGTGATTGCCGATGAAGTCCTCGGTCGCGTTCAGGAACCCGTAGCTGTTGAAGTCGACGTTGCGGTAGAGCAGCTTCGCGCCGGACTGCACCTGGGCCGCGGCCATGATCGGGTCGAGGCCCGCCCACGCCTGCACCGATCCGCCGTCGAGGAGCGCCCGCCCGTCGGCGTGCTGCACGTTCTGCACCTCGACGTCGTTGATGGTGAGCCCCGCCTCGCCGAGGGCCTGCAGCAGGAAGAAGTAGGGGTCGGTGCCCTTGGTCGCTGCGATCGACGCGCCCTTGAGGTCGGCGACCTTCGTGATCGTGCTGTCCTTGCCGACGACGATGGCCGACCACTCCGGCTGCGAGAAGATGTCGATCACCTTGATCGGCGAGCCGTTCGACCGTGCGAGCAGGGCGGCCGAACCGGCGGTCGATCCCACGTCGATCGATCCCGACCGCAGGAGCTCGTTCGCCTTGTTGCTGCCGGCGGACTGCTGCCACGTGACGGTCACGGCGTCGCCGAGCGCCTGCTCGATCAGACCCTGATCCTTCACGACGAGGCTGAGCGGGTTGTACGTGGCCCAGTCGATCGAGAGCGTGTTCGTCGACCACTGACCGCCGGCGCTCGCGCCGCCCCCGGTCGTGCTGTTCTCGCCCTGGACGCATCCGGTGAGCGCGAGCGTCAGGGCTCCGGCGACGGCCAGAGCCGCGGTCAGTCGTCGGGAAAGGCGGGTCATGAGTACTCCTCGGTGATGGTCCGGTGCACGCCGAGCCCGTCGAGCAGGCTGGCGCGCAGATCGGTGAACGTGCGGGCGCCACGGTCGCGCGGGCGCGCGCCGGGAACGGAGACGAAGCGGGCGATGGAGCCGTCCGGACCGTGCGCGTCGCTCGCGGCCACCGGGGCGACCTCGTGCGCGCCGGAGCGACCGAGCGCGCCGATGCCCGCGGACGACCCGAGCGCGACGACCTCGGCCCGCGGGCGGACCGGCTCGATCGTCGCGGAGGGCGCCGCCGGCAGGGTGCGGAGCATCAGCACGTGATCGGCGAGGTACAGCGCCTCTTCGACGTCGTGCGTCACGAGCACGATCGTGGCCGGCTGCGCGCGGTGGATCTCGAGCAGCAGATCGTGCATCTTCAGCCGCGTGAGCGCGTCGAGCGCGCCGAAGGGCTCGTCGAGCAGCAGCACGCGCGGGCTGCGCGCGAGTGCGCGGGCCAGCGATGCGCGCTGCGCCATGCCGCCGGAGACCTCGCGCGGCCGCTGGCTCGCGGCGTGGGTCAGGCCGACGAGGTCGAGCAGCTCGGCGACGCGATCCTTCGCGGCGCGACCCCGGATGCCTCGCGGCAGCCCGAGTGCGACGTTCTGGGCGATCGTGCGCCACGGCAGCAGTCGCGGTTCCTGGAAGGCGATCGCGGTGGAGTCGTCGTGCGCGTGCACCTCGTCGCCGTCGAGAGTGATCGATCCGGCTGTGGGGGCGTCGAGGCCGCCGATGAGTCGCAGCAGCGTCGACTTCCCGCATCCCGACGGGCCGACGACGGCGATGATCTCGCCGGGGGTCACGTCGAGGCTCAGATCGCGCAGCACGGTGCGCGGACCCTCCTTCGTCGGGAAGGTGCGCTCGACGTCGACCACGCGCACCCCGGCTGCGGGCGCGCCGATCGTCGCGTCGAGAGGTGCGGGCATGCTCCTCAGCTTCCCGGCGATATCACGCGTCGCCAAAGCGCGTCGTAATGTGACGACGCACTCCGTCGCTCCCGTCCCCTCGCGAAGGGACGCACATGGTCGTGCGCGCGAGCGTCGGCCCGACGATCGGCGTCCCCTCGCGGAGGAACGTGTCGGTATTGCGGCGAGATGACACTAGGTGTCATCCGAGACGAGCGATTTCCGAATGTTGACGCCGTCTTGTCATGACATTCTCCAGATTGAATGTGTCATGCGGGCAGCCATTTTTTGGCGTCACCCGTGACTCCCTCGTCGTTCTGCCTTTCGCCCTGGCCGTGCCGATCTCGTTCGCGGTCAGCCCTCCAGGGGTGGTCACCCAGACGCTAGGGGACCTGTTTGCGATGGTCGTGATGGTGGCAATGGTGCCGCGTCTCATCCAAGCAAGTCAGGTCACGGTTCACTGTATAGTCAGTGCATGCTGACTCTTGCTTCACGTGTCGATGTGATGAATCGGCTCGGCCGGGCGATGGCCGATCCGACCCGGTCCCGAATTCTGTTGACGCTGCTGGACCGCCCAGGGTATCCGGCGGAGCTCGCCAGGGATCTTGGGCTGACCCGGACGAATGTGTCGAATCACCTGACCTGCCTCCGCGGGTGCGGCTTAATTGTCTCGACGCCGGAGGGGCGTCGTACCCGTTATGAGATCGCTGACCCGCACCTGACCCAGGGGCTCCGGTCTCTGCTTGAGGCCGTTGTCGCCGTGGACGAGGGTGCACCGTGCATGAACCAGGAGTGCGAGTGCTGCAAATGAAATTGCCCGCCTCATCACTGTGCCGCCGTCCCGCATCATGGGTTCGGAGGTGACGCGGTGAGCGACGAGTGCTGCGGACCTGACGAACCACGCACTACTCCCACGGTGCGCCGCATCGAACTCTCCCTCCCTTCTCCGGCCGGTGACGCCTGCTGTGCACCAGCCGACCAGCGGAAGGACGGCGCCGTTACCGATACCGGCGACGCGTGTTGCGGCCCCGATGTTGTGAGCAAAGGCACAGTCGAGGAGGTTGAAGTCGAGGTGCGTCCTCCGTGGTGGCGAGACATCGCCCTCCTCCCGTCCGCCCTGTCGGGGGTGTTCCTTCTCGCCGGGTACACGTTCGAATGGTCCGGGTTGCCCGTCCCCGCGCTGGTGCTGCAGGGTGCAGCTCTGATCGCCGGTGCATACACGTTCGTTCCCGGCGCGATCCGCCGCCTGATCCGCGGCCGGCTCGGGGTCGGCCTGCTGATGACGATGGCAGCGATCGGAGCGGTGCTGCTGGGCCACGTCGGTGAGGCCGCAACGCTCGCGTTCCTGTTCTCCCTCGCCGAGGCGCTCGAGGACCGCGCGATGGACCGCGCCAAAGAAGGACTACGAGCCCTGCTGACTCTCATCCCCGACACCGTGCGCGTCTCCCGCCTGGGCGGGGACATCACCATCCCTGCCGCTGACGTGCGCGAGCTCGACGTTCTCGTCATCGGCGCCGGCGAACGCGTCGCTACCGACGGAGTCGTGACCGACGGACGCTCCAGCCTGGACACCTCCGCGATCACCGGTGAATCGATCCCCGTCGACGTGGGTCCCGGCGATCAGGTCGCGGCCGGATCGGTGAACGGCTCCGCGACTCTCAGGATCGAAGCGACCGCAGACGGACGCGACAACTCCCTCACCCAGATCGTGACGCTCGTCGAGCAAGCCCACGCCCGCAAGGGCGAGCGAGCTCGCCTCGCGGACCGAATCGCCCGCCCGCTCGTACCAGCCGTGCTGATCGCCGCGGCCCTCGTCGCCGTCTTCGGATTCATCGTCGGCGACCCAGGATTATGGATAGAACGCGCCCTCGTCGTCCTTGTGGCCGCCTCACCCTGTGCGCTGGCGATCGCGGTCCCCGTCACCGTGATCAGCGCCATCGGCGCGGCCTCCAAATTCGGGGTCGTGATCAAATCCGGCGAAGCGTTCGAACAGCTCGGCATGATCCGCACCGTCGCCCTGGACAAGACCGGCACACTCACACGCAACCAACCCACTGTCGTCGAGGTGCACCCCACGCCCGGGACCACTCGTGACGATCTGCTGGCGTGGGCGGCGGCCGTGGAGGCGTCTAGCGCTCACCCTCTTGCTGCGGCGATCACTGCGGCGGCGCCCGGCTCGACCTCCGCAACGGGTGTCGTCGAGGCTGCGGGCCACGGAATCACAGGCAAGGTCGACCGGCGCACCATCCGTGTCGGCAACGACCGGTGGCTGGATCCCGGCGAGCACCGCCCGCTGGCGGAGTCGATGGCAGCGCAGGGCATGACCGTCGTGGTCGTGGAAGCGGACGGCCAGATCGCCGGGCTGATCGGAGTCCGTGACGAACTGCGCCCCGAATCGGCTGAGACGGTGCAGATGCTGCACGCACAGGGCATCGAGACGATCATGCTCACCGGCGACAACGACCGCACCGCCCGGGCGATCGCCGACACTGCCGGCATAACAGACGTCCGCTCCCAGCAACTCCCCGCAGACAAGGCCGCGGCGGTCGAAGCATTGGCGGCGTCGCGGCCGACAGCGATGGTCGGTGACGGCATCAACGACGCACCCGCCCTAGCGACCGCGACTGTCGGCATCGCAATGGGGGCGAAAGGATCCGCCGCGGCAATCGAATCCGCCGACGTCGCGTTCACCGGCCACGACCTGCGCCTCATCCCCGGCGCCTTCGCGCACGCACGCCGCGCCCGGCGCATCATGACCGCGAACATCGTGCTCGCTCTAGCAATCATCATCGTGCTGTTTCCCCTCGCCCTCCTCGGAGTGCTCGGACTTGCCGGGGTGGTGCTCGTGCACGAGGTCGCCGAGGTGATCGTCATCCTCAACGGTGTCCGCGCCGGCCGGCGACCGGCTAGCCTTCGACGGTTCGCCGCGGTAACACATGGCGGACTGAGCGCACCTGTGGATGCCCGCGCCGTAACGGCAGCTCCCCGAGGATGATTGGTCCCCACGGGCGGGTCGTGTTTTCCGCTGTGCAGACGGTGCTTCTCGCTGCGGCGGTGTTGTTCTGTGCAGTGATGCTGATAGGCGGCGACCGCGGACCGGGAAACGTGTTCGTCATCGCGATCATCTTCCTGAGCTTGTCGCTGGCGGGCCACGCGACCTTCCTATTGCTCAGCTACCGCTCCGCCAGACGTCACCGGCGATCGCCATAGAGCATTTGCGTGCGTCCCAGGGTCGATCGACTCAACGTCCGTGCGGGAGGTGCTCGAGGTGCCCGATGGCTTCATCGAGGAGCTCGGTGACATGGTCGTCGAAGAGCGAATAGTGGATGTGCCGGCCGGCGCGACTCCCGGTGACGAGGCTGAGGTGCCGCAGCAGCCGAAGATGGTTTGACACGGTCGTCTGACCGATCTGCAACTGTTCACTAAGTTCGGTCACGGTGCTCGGTCGCGCGCTCAACGTGCTGAGAATTCGCAGCCGCGCGGGGGAGGCCAGCGCCTGCATGATCTCGGCGAGCCGCTCGGCGTCCGCTACGGACAAGGAGCTCGCTTCTCGACGCGTCTCAGCAGTGGCCATGCTCACCATTGTGCCCTTCGATCACGATAATCATTCACAACAACAATATATCATGAATATGTGATGTATTGTTTGGGGATGACCGCTTCTTCTTCGACGACTGCCGCGCCCACTGCTGAGACCCAGGAACATGCTCACGGTTCTGCCCGGTGGGAGTTGTGGTTCGCGATCGCCGCCGGCGTCACCTATGCCGGCGGGATGATCACCGAGTTTGCATTGGGGCTGCCGTTAGTCGGATGGCCATTGGTGTTTTTCCTTGCCACCTACTTCTTCGGCGGGTTCTTCACGTTCCGCACCGCGATCGCCTCCACGCTGCGCGGCAAGTTCGAGGTCGACTTTCTCATGTTGGTCGCCGCCATCGGCGCCGCCCTCATCGGCCGGTGGGCGGAGGGCGCGGTACTGCTGTTCCTGTTCAGCCTCGGCCACGCGCTCGAGGAGTACGCGCTCAGCCGGGCAAGCAAGTCCATCGAGTCGCTTGCCGAGCTCGCCCCCCGCAGCGCGCTGGTGCGCCGGGGCGGGGAGGAGCCGGTGGAGGTGCCGGTCGAGGAGATCGTGGTCGGCGACGTCGTGGTCGTCCGACCGAACTCTCGCATCCCCTCAGATGGCTTCGTGATCTCGGGCGTGTCCGCGGTGGACCAGTCCGCGGTCACGGGGGAGTCGATCCCGGTGGAGAAGGAACCGGTGGCAGACCCGGAACGGGCGATGCGGACCGTTGACACCCTTCCCGCCGCCAACCGGGTCTTCGCCGGTACCGTGAACGGGTCCGGAGTGCTCGAGATCGAGGTCACCGCGACCGCGGCGGACTCGACGCTCAGCAAGGTCGTCGAGCTCGTACGCACCGCCGACCAGGCCGCGTCACCGACGCAGCAGTTCATCGACCGGTTCCAGCGTTGGTACGTTCCCGCGGTGATCCTCGGCGTCGCTGTCACGCTCCTGATCTCGTGGTTCGCGTTCGGACAGCCGTTCCCCGATGCGTTCTACCTCGCCATGACGGTGCTCGTCGCAGCCAGCCCCTGCGCTCTCGCGATCGCCACCCCGGCCGCTGTGCTGGCGGGTGTGGCACGTGCCGCCCGGGCTGGCGTGCTCGTCAAGGGCGGCGCCCCGCTCGAGACCCTCGGACGGGTGAAGGCGATGGCGTTCGACAAGACCGGCACGCTGACCTGGGGTGCACCCCGGGTCACTTCCGTCACCCCTGCTGGCGATGTCCCCGAGCCCGATCTAATCCGCACTCTCGTCGCAGTGGAGGCACTCAGCGACCACCCTCTTGCCGAGGCGATCGTCCGCGACCTCGAACCCCGCGTCCCCCAGGCCGAGCGCCTCACCGCGACAGACCTGAACGCGGTCGTCGGCCGCGGCATCACGGCGACGATCGACGGGGAACGCGTCGACGTCGGCAACCTGCGTATGTTCGAGGAGCAGCAGCTCGCGCTTACCGGCACACTGTCCGATGCTTACACGCAGGCGCGGGACTCCGGTCAGACGCTGATGATCGTCCGCCGAGGTGACCGATTCCTCGGCATCGTCGGAGTCATGGATGCCTCCCGCGCGGAGTCCGCTCAGGTACTCAGCGCTCTTCGGGCCGCGGACGTGGGGCAGCTCGTGATGATCTCCGGCGACAACCAGCGCGTTGCCGACGCGGTAGGCCGGGAAGTGGGCGTCGACACGGCCCTCGGCGAGCTCCTCCCCAAGGACAAGGTCGCTGAGATCACCCGCCTCTCCGAAACCTACCGCCCCATCGCGATGGTCGGCGACGGCGTCAACGACGCCCCGGCGATGGCCAGCGCTGACGTCGGCATCGCGATGGGCGCCGCCGGCTCCACCGTCGCCCTGGAGACCTGTGATATCGCCCTGATGAGCGACGACCTCGGCCGCCTCCCCTTCGCTGTGCGGCTCAGCCGCGCCACCAGCCGGATCATCCGGCAGAACCTCATCGCCAGCCTCGCGATCGTCGCGTTCCTCATCCTCGCCACCTTCCTGGGGCTGAACATCGGCGCCGTGGTTCTCATCCACGAAGGCTCCACGCTGGTCGTCGTCGCCAACGCACTCCGCCTACTCAACTTCGAGCGAGGCAAGGAACACCACGGCATCGACCACGAGGACAAGCCCAGCCCGTGACACTTTCGTCTCCTCTCGAACGCCCCGCCAGGATCGTCTTCGCCAGAACCGTTTTGCACGGTCACCCCATTGGAGTTCACCCGTGAAATGTCCCATCGATGGCAATACCTTGGTGCTGTCAGATCGCACCGGAATCGAGATCGACTACTGTCCCGAGTGCCGTGGAGTATGGCTCGACCGCGGTGAACTCGACAAGATCATCGAACGCTCGCTGACAGCTCCTCCGCCCCCCGCTCAGCAGACGGCACCATATCCGACGCGATATGACGGACATGGGTCCAAACATGGATCCCAGAGCAGACACGACAACAACGACAGACAGAATGGCCGACGTCGCGGCGGGTGGCTCGGCGAACTCTTCGACTAGCGCTCCCACCGCCGGAAGTGCCTCGTCCCGTGCGAACTATGTGACCCAACAGGCCTTCACGGTGCCGGTCGTGGCCTGCGCGACGGTCGGGATCGTCTCAACGAAGGCCCGTGTGGTCTCCTCTGACCCCGGATATTCGACGACTCGCCAGCCCACAATGCCGAAATCCTCATCCAAAGCCTGCACAGCGCATGCGAACGCCGCGCCGGCGGGCGGGGTGGCCTGGAAAGATACGGTCACGGTGCGGGCATCGACCAGTTCGAAACCTGTCTCGTCGAATCCGACGTCGTCGAACGAGTTCGAGACGGTCAGCCATGCAAGCGCAGCGACAGCCAATGCCGCCACACCGGTGACGGCGATCCAGAACAGTCGGCGGCGGATTGGGCGCGGAGCGCGACCGTAGCGTTCGGCCAGCTCTTCCTTCGTCGTCACGCGGTCCTCTGTTTTCGTAGGGCTCAGCTGCGGGGGCGAGCCTCGTGTGTGGCGAGGTCGGCGAGGTGCGCGTTGTAGGCCTGTAGATCGGCGTCACCGGTGCGGTCCGCGTGCCGGTCGCGGCGTTTGGTCTCACGGTCGTCGCTGCGGCTCCATTGGATGGCGACGGTGATCGCGAGGATGAGGGTGGGAATCTCGCCGATCAACCAGGCGATGCCGCCGCCGGTGTACTGGTCCTCGAGCGGCGTCGGCCCCCACGTGCGGCCCATCGACCCGAACCAGTCGGCAACCATGAGTCCCGCTTGCATCATGATGGCGATCCCGAAAAAGGCGTGCATCGCCATGATGCCGATGAGCAGCAGCAGCCGGCCAGGGTAGGGCAGCCGCCAGTGCACCGGGTCGATGCCGATCAACGTGAGGGCGAACAGGTAACCGGTGATGAGGAAGTGCGCGATCATCCACTGGTGCCCGAGATGATCGGCCAGCGACCACCGGAACAGGTCGGTGTAGTAGAAGACCCACAGCGACCCGATGAACAAGCCGGCTGCGACGAACGGGTTCGTCAGCACCCGGGCAACGGGCGAGTGCACGGCCCACAGAATCCATTCCCGGCCGCCACGCGTACCGTCGTCGCGCTTGCGGACCGCGCGGACGGCGAGGGTCACCGGCGCACCGGCGACCAGCAGCACGGGGATCGCCATCGTGAGCAGCATGTGCCCGACCATGTGCATACTGAACAGGTAGTCCTGGTAGACGTTGATGACTCCGCCGGTGACCCACACCAGCAGCACCATGCCGGTGACCCACATGATCGTGCGGTATACCGGCCACGCGTCGCCGCGGCGGCGCAGCCGCCACACCCCGACAAGGTAGAAGAAGATCGCGAACCCGGCGATCACCGCCCACAGCAGGTCGACGTTCCATGCGGTGACCCACCGTTCGATCGTGAGCTCCGCGGGCAGCGGTGCACCGGTGAGGCGTTCCGCTGGCGACGGGGTTTCGGGAAGCGGGGCCGGGTTCGGTGGTGGGGTGCGGGCCAGCGCTGCAGCGGCGCCGCTGGCCACGCCCATCAACCCCAGCTCGAACACGATCAGGATCCAGAAGGGGCGGGCTGCTGCGTCAGAGCTGCGCATTCTGCCGATCAGCCGCATGCGGTACCACGCGCCGAAGAGCCCGAGACCGATCAGTGCGACGACCTTGACGGCCAAGATTGCGCCATACGGGGAAAGCAGATCCGACCACTGCTGCAGGCCGATGGCCGCGCGCACCGTGCCGGACACGGCGACGAGCACGAACGCGGCTAAGGCAATGCTCGAGTAGCGGGCGACGACATCGGCGATGCGCTGCCGCGGGAGGACCGGACGGATAGCGACGAGCAGGAGGAGACCGCCGAGCCAGACCGCGGCGCCGATGATGTGCAGGATGAGCGCCATCATCGCCTCGTGGTGAAGGGCGTCATCCCCGGAGTGTCCTTGCGTGCCCATCGGCACGAGCGAGGCGACCGCCAGCAGGGCGACCAGAAGCGTTCCAACCCAGGACCGCACCGCGAATGTCAGGACGGTAAGTGCTGCGCCCGCCACGGTCGTGATAAGCCACGTCCGGCCCACCTCGAGTTCGACAAGGAACCGCCCGAGCTGGGCACCGAACTGCGGTCCCACATCGATCGCCGGGTTGAACACGCTGAGAAACGTGAGGAAACCGGTCACGCCAGCCGCCATGGTGAACACGGCTGTGGAGATCGAGGCGGTATCGAGGGCGACATCGAACTCGCGCTCACCCGTCCGCAACGTGAACAGCGCCGTCACGAGCACACCGACCATTCCCGCGGCGGCGAGGTTCACGATCAGCTTCGCGGCCGGAAGCCCCCAGCGCACGACCGGGCCGGCGTCACCAAGGGGGAGCTGTGCAGCGCCGCCACCGAATGCCAGTGCGCCGACCAGCACAGCGAGTGCCGTCCCAACGAGGAGCGTCGGCCCGACTACCCGCAACGTGCGGTAGTTGACTTCTCTGGTGCGCGGGATCATTCGTAGTCGCCTACCGGGTTTGCTCGCGGCGAGCTCGCCTGCGAGGCCTTCTGTGGGCGTTGGGGTCACGGTGGTTCTTTCGGGTCGGGATTATGCGCAGCCAGGCGGAGCAGGTTTAAGGCTCCCCCGCGGAGGTACCAGTCGGGTGTTATCTGCAGCCCAATCGCGCCTGCATAGATTTCATCGCGCTGATCTCGGCGGTCTGTCCGTTCTTGATGTTTTCTGCGACGGTCAGGGCACGAGGATCTGTGCCGAGTTCGATGAGCGCCTCCGCCATAGGGATGGCGCCTTCGTGGTGCCGAACGAGCAGTCCGAGGAAGAGACAATCAGCTTGCTGCCCGGTCGCGCCCTCCAATGCGGAGATCTCATCAGCTGAGGCCATGCCCATGGCGATGCGTGCCTCTTCCTCCGTCATGGCCGCACCGTCAGACATCGCGTGGCCGCTCCCGCTCGGAGAGGCATCCATCCACTGCATCATCGGACCACCAGACTGCGACAGCCCCCACTGCACGAGCCAGTCGTACATCTCGCCGCGCTGGCCCGCCTGCCCTGTGGCGATGTCGTACGCGAAGATCCTCAGTTCCTCGTCCGAGGTCTTGCGGTAGATCTCCATGGACATCTGGATGGCCTGCGCGTGATGCACCTGCATATCGCGTGAGAAGCCCGCCTCGGGAGAGTCAGTACCCGGTGTGCCCGCGGCCTGCGACCCGAAGGTCGAGAAGCGCCCCACAGCGAAGGTCAACGCGCCGACCGCGAGCAGGACGAGGAGAACTATCCACCACCGGGGCCACCCGCGGGAGGGGGATGCGTCGCTGTTTTCGTCACGGTTCATTGCTTTCCCGGTGCGTCGTATGCGCCAGTGCAGGCGGCGTTCGGCTCCGGCGCGTTCTGGCTGCGCCAGTACTCTTCGAAGAACACGCCGATGCGCTCGTCGGCGGCCGAATCGACCTTCAGTTGCTGGTTCCAGTTGGACATCACGATCGGCGCATCCAGTCCCTCATAGGGGGACAGAACGACATAGGTGGAGGGCAGAAGGCTCTTCAGGGCTGCGAGTTGATCGCCCGCGACCTCGTCGGGGTTGTAGGTCACCCACACCGCGCTGTGCTCCATGGAGTGGACCGCGTTCTCATTCGGGACCGATTGGTCATAGATGCCGCAGTTCAGCCAGACAGCATTGTGCGGGCCGCCCGCCGGGGGGCTTTGCTCGTATTCGACAGCACCCTCGACGTGCTCAGCCGTGTTTTCGAAGGTTGCAACACCTTCGATGCTCGCCCCCTCGCTGCCGGCCTCGTACTGTCTCGGCGGTGACGGTGCGAGCACGACGGACGCGACGACGAGGCCGATGATCACCACAGCCGCCGTTGACCCGACGATCCACCAGACCAGTTTGCTGCGACGGCGTTTGGCGAGCTGTTTCTGATACTCAGCCAGCTTCTCCTGACGCTTGTGCTCACGCTGTTGCTTGACGGTGACCGGACCGTGCTGAGGGGTTCCGGCCGGATTTGGGCGGTTCGGGGTCATGTGCATGCTTTCAGTTCGTGTCTCGGGCGGATTCGCGGATGAGGCTCAGCTGAGGCCGGAGTAGGCGTGGAGTCCTTTGAAGAACATGTTCACGATGGTGAAGTTGAACAGCACCGTGAGGAAGCCGATGATGCACAGCCAGGCGGAGCGGGTGCCACGCCACCCTCTGGTCGCGCGGGCGTGGATGTACCCGGCGTAGAGCACCCAGATCACGAAGGTCCACACTTCTTTGGTGTCGAATCCCCAATAGCGTCCCCAGGAATCGTTGGCCCAGATCGCGCCGGCGATCAGGGTGAAGGTCCAGAACACGAACCCGACGATCACGAACCGGTACGCGAGGGACTCGAGCGCATCCGCGGTGGGCAGCGTCGCCAGGAACCGCGGGCCGCCGGCACGAGCCGAGGGTGTGTCAGTGCGCCGTTCCCGACGGGTTTGCATGAGCTGGGTGACCGCGAGGCCGCACGCGATTGCGAACAGGGCGGTCGCGAGCGAGGCGACGAAGACGTGGATGACCAGCCAAACACTCTTGAGCGGGTCCATCAGCGGAACGACCTCGACGTAGAACGTGATGGTCGCCCCACCCAGCAGCAACACGATCATGCCGATGAGGAACGCGCCTAGGAAGCGGAGGTCGTAGCGGCGTAGCACCAGCAGGTATACCGCGACGATCAAGACGGTGCCGGTCAAAGCAAACTCGTACATGTTCGCCCATGGCACCCGCCCGGCAGTGATCCCGCGCAGGACGGTCCCTGCCAGGTGGAACAGGAACGCGAGGACCGCCAGCGACGTCCCGATCCGTGCCCACAGCAGCCGCGGCCGCTGCGCGGACGAGGTGTAGACGATGTCCGTCCCACCGCTCTGGGTGATCTCGGTCTGCGGGCTCACCGCTGCAGTGGCACTGACCAGGGCCGGCTCCCGCTGCGGGGTGCTGGCAGGGACGGAGCGTTGAGCAAGGTCGATGGTGTATGCGATGAACGCGAGCAGGTAGGTGGCGATCGCCGTCCACACCAGCAGCAGCGAGATGCCATCGAGGGAGAGCGCGTCAGTTCCGGTCATGGTGTGGTCATCCTCTTCGTCGTTGCAGGCAGGGGGTGGGCGCGAGCATCGTTGCGCGGCGGACGTAGGCGGAACATATGTCAGCCTGCGTTCGCTTCCAACCAGGCCAGCGAGTCGACGGCGGTGCCGTCGAGATACACCTCGAAGTGCAGATGATTTGCGGTGGAGCGGCCCGTACTGCCGACAAGCCCGACCAACTGCCCGGCCGTGACGCTCTGCCCGACGCTGACCTGCCGGCTACCGGTTTGCATGTGGGGGTAGACGGTGCTCACCTGCTGCCCGTTCAGGACGGATTCCACCACGACGGTGACCCCGTACCCGCCGTAGCTGTCCTGTGAGATCCGCACGACTCCGTCGAGGGACGCGTAGACGGGGGTTCCGCCGGCGGCGACCATGTCGGTGCCCATGTGTGCGCCGCCTCGGTCGCCGAACCGGTCGGTCACGACGAATGGGCCGCCCACCGGCCAGCGTACGGTTCCGCTGCCGGGGGGCACCATGCTGTAGTCGAACGGCAGCGAGGCGACCTGCGCAGCGCGCGCACGCTCTGCGGCTGCTTCTGCCGCCTTCTTCTGGTCGATCTCTTCCTGGGTAGTGGCTGCGTAGCTTTCCCGGGTGAGCTGCGTCGCGGTCGCGTCGGAGGCGACGATCAGAGATTGCGCGTCATCGGATGCGATTTGCTGCAGCGTCGGGAGTTCGATGTCTGCGGGCTGCCAGGCAGCGTATGCGGGGAGGGCGAAGGTGGCGATCAGGCCGGCTATTGCTGTGAGAGCCGCGAGGGACCGCAGCGGCCGCAGCGCGATCGGCCCGCGGCGGGCAGACGTGCTGGCGGGAAAGCGCCGCCTGGGGTGGACCGCGTTTGCGGGGAGTGAGGTGACGGCGCGGCGGAGGCTGCGGCGTGTGGGGGGCGTCTGGGGCTGGTCGCCGGCTGGGGTGGTCTGTTCAGTCATGATGTCTTTCATTTCGGGTCAGATCGAGACGCCGCGGGCGGCGAGGAAGTCGATGGGGTTGACCGGGGAGCCGTCCACGTAGGCCTCGAAGTGCAGGTTGCAGCCGAACGCGTTGCCGGTGTTTCCTTCGCTGCCGATCAGGTCGCCGGCGTTCACGCGCTGGCCGTATCCGACGTAGAAGCCGCCGGGGCGGATGTGGGCGTATCCGGTGCCGATCCCGCCGCCGTGGTCGATCTTGATGTAGTTGCCGTAGCCGCCGTTGTACCCGGCGTACACGACGGTGCCTGCCGCGGTCGCGTAGATCCCGGCGCTGCAGCCGCCGCTCAGATCGACGCCATAGTGGTAGCTGGTCGAGCAGTAGCCGTTGCCGCACTGGGAGCTGCGCGGCCCGAATCCCGATGTGCGGTTCCCGGATGTTGGCCGTGCCCACCCGGAGCTGACCACACCGCCGCCGCTGCCTGAGGCGGCGAGCCGCTCGGCTTCGACCTGCTCCGCCGCTCGACGTTGCTCCTCCGCGATGCGGGCAGCTTCCACTCCGACCTGATAGTCGGTGATGGTCTTCGCGGTGGTGTCCTCGAGCGCGGCGAGCTGGGCCTGCAGCTCGCCGAGGTGGAGAGTTTGCGCGTCCAACGCGGCCTGTGCGGCATCGGCGGCTTGCTGCGCTTCGAGCATTTTCTGTTCAGCGACACGTTGCAGTCGGTCGCGTTCGTCTCGGGCGACCACTGACTGATCGGTCAGGCTCTGCGCGGCGTCCCGCGCTGTGATCGCGGCGGCATATACCGCCTGGTTGCGCTCGAGCAGCTTGTCCATCACCCCCAACCGGGAGAGGAGGTCGTCCGTGGCGGCCGCTGAGCCGGAGAAGAACAGCTCCAGGGAGGTGGTGTCGCCGCCGTCTCGGTACAGTTGCGCGGCGACGCGGCCGGCCTTGTTCGCAGCGTCGGTCGCGTTCTGCGCTTCCGTGTCGGCTTGGGACTGCAGCGCGTCCGCGCGGACGGATGCGTCGAAATACTCCTGCTGGGCGGTGTAGAACGCACCCGCGGCCTGCTCGGCGATAGCGCGGGTACGCGTCACCTCACCGGTCAGGCTTTGAATGAGACCCTGGATCCGCTGCACTTCGGCGGCTTTGGTTGCTTCATTCGCTTTCGCGGCCTGCACGTCCTCCCAAGACGGATAGGTCGCCGCGAAAGCCGCCGGCAGCAACGGGCCGGCGAGCAGGACGGCGACCGCGCTCAGTGTTCCCCCGGTCAGCAGAGTCCGTCGGCTCAGACCAGCCCGGAATGCGCGACTCTCCGCGGGCGTGGGCGCGCACCCGCAGTCCTCCGCCATCAGGTCACCAGGCAGGGTGAGATCGCTGCGCGTCCCCAGCGTCCGCAGCGGCAGGGCATGTCGGTCGACGCCAGGTCTCGCCCGTGGCGTGTTCATGGGTGCCTCCCCTGGTCAGTCGGACGAGCACTACCGTCCGCACGCCAGCGGAAACGGTGGGAGAACCCTGCCGCGGTGAGAGCGCCGGCAGCGGCGAGGACGATGAGAGCGGTGAGCCAGGGGCCGAGGATCACTCCGGGGGTGAGCCCGGTGCGCAACGGGACAGTGGTGATCGACGCGTCAGCGGTGTCGACACCGATGCTGTCGAGGGTGGTGCCGTCCGGGGCGATGACCTGGCTGGTGCCCACCGTAGAGACGTTGACGACCGCGCGGCCGGTTTCGATGGCGCGCATCCGGGCGAACGCGAGTTGCTGCAGGTTCTCGTCAGTTCCCCGGAAGTCGGCGTTGTTGGTCTGGAACACGAACACCTCCGCACCAGAGCTGGCGCCATCCCAGATCACGGTGTCGTAGATCACGTCGAAGCAGATCGCCAACCCCACCCCGACATCGCCGACCTGCACAATCGGCGAATTGGTGCCTGGGGTGTACTCGCGCTGGATCAGTCCCACCAGCTCGGGGACGATCAACTCGTAGAACCACCGATCGGGCACATACTCCCCGAAAGGGACCGGGTTAACCTTGTCATGCCGCTGCCGGTCCCCAGGATCTGCTGTCCACAGCAGCGAGGTGTTGAAAACCTGGTCGCCGCGGGTCGTAGCGGCGTTCATCAGCAGCGGCGCCCCGGTCGAGCGCACGACACGGTCCAATGTCTCGGCGGCTGCCGGATCGTTGAGCGGGTCAGCGTCGACGCCGCCTTCCGGCCACGCCAGCAGGTCCATCGGCTGCCCGTACAGAGGGCGCGTCGCGGCGGTCTGCGCGGCGAGGACGTCCCCGGGAGTCTTGTCGTCGAAGTATCCCGTCGGCCCGTTGCCCTGCACCCAGCCGACCCGGAATTCTCCGGCCGAGGTGGTGGGAAACTGCGGAACGATGACCAAGACCACCGCGACGACCCCCGCGGGGATGAGCCCCTTATGGAACCGAATCCCGCCGGCGCGGAGCCACTGCACACCAGCTGCGCAGACCGCGACGATCAGGAAGGAGAGCCCGGTGACACCCGTCCACGACGCGACCTCAGCAATCGGGCCGCCGACCTGGGTCATCCCGAGCCGCGCCCACGGGAAGCCGGAGTATGGCCATGTTCCCATCACCACCTCGCGAGCCGCCCACAACCCCGCGACCAGCAGAGGCACAGCGGCAAGCTGCATACCGTTACGGGATCGGTGGCGGGCGGTCCACCGATAGGCGAGGGTGATCGGCACGGCGCCCACCCCGAACAGGACGGCCTCCAGCCCGGCGAGGGCAAGCCACGGCACCGGGCCGAGGAACTCGCCCACCCACACCAGGTGAGTCGTGTAGAACACGGCGCCGAAGACGGTGCCGACCAGCAGGGCACCGCTGATGCTGCGGCCAATCAGGGTCAGCAAAGCAACCGTGACGCTCGCGAACGTGAGCGGCCACCACCCGACCGGCGGGGACGCGAGATCCAGGAGGAACCCGGCGACCGCAGCGGCGGGCACCGCCACCCAAAGCGGCAGCGACCACGAGGCCGTCTGGCGCTGCATCGCCGGCGTCGGCGCGGCGGCGGGTGTCGGCAGAGTGGCACGCATGGGTCAGGTGTCCTTCTGGTGGAGCCGGGTGAGGTAGTCGTTGTAGGCGTCGAGTTCGGGATCTCCGTGGGCGTCGGCGCGGCGGTCGGCAGCGACGGCCTGGGCGGTGTCGTCACGGAACCAGCGGTGCATCACGTAGATGAGCATCAGCAGGGTGGGAGCCTCACCGTACGACCAGGCCAGCCCACCGGCGAGACGCTGGTCTTCGATCGGGTCGATGCCCAGCGCGCTCGTCGGACCAGCGAACCCTTGAACGAGGGTGGTGGCGGCCATCATCAGAAACACACCGAAAAAGGCGTGCAGGGCGGCTTCAGCGAAGACGTCCAGGGCACGGCCGCCGTGGCTCATCCGCACCGGCAGCGGGTCCGAGGACAGGATCGGGATGGTGAACAGCATCCCCGCGACCAGGAAACCCACCTCGAGGAGGGTGTGGCCGGTGACGGTGGACAGGATCGGATCGGCGAAGTTCGCCAGGTACAGACCGTAGAACGCGAACAAATACAGCGGCACCGCCAGCCACGGGCTGAGCAGCCACCGTCCCGCCCGGCTACGCAGCCCGGCATGTGCGACGCGGAGTACTAGGAGGCCGGGGCCGTGGTGCGGGGTGGCGCGCAGCAGCAGGGTGCCAGGAGAGCCGAGGACCAGCAGCGGCGGGATCGCCATCATCAGAGTGAGCTGCTGGAACATGAACACCGAGAACAGCGCGTACCCGTAGTTCTCCACGGCCAGACCGGTGACGGCGGCGAGGGCGACGCAGCCGAGCAGGAAGCTGATCGTCCGCCACACCGGCCAGCGGCGGCCGCGCACCCACATGCGAATCGCGCCGGTCAGGTAAGCGACCGCGAGGAGCCCCGCCAGTATCGACAGCACCGGGGCCGGCAGCGGCGCCGGGGTGAGGAAGCCGCCGAGAGTTGGCGGGGCGTCCGGGATCCACACGGTCACGGTGTGCCCTTCGCCGGTGGCTCGACGCCGAGGGCCTGCGCGTGGCGGGTGGCGAGTTCGTCAACGGCGCGCGCCAGGGTGGGGTCTTCGCCCCGGGCGAGGCCGGCGTATTCGACGTGCACACTGTCCGGGGTAGTGCGGGCTTTCACCCAGAGCCGGCGGCGGGGCACGAACAGGCCGGCGAATAGGCCGAGGGTGGCGAGGACGGCGAACGCGAGCACCCAACCGCTGCTGGGGTCGCGTTGGATCTGCAGCGACGCGAAACGCTTGACCGGCTCCTCCGCCGTGACCTCCTCCCAGGTGATCGTGCCCCACCCGTTCGGCAAGTCGACGGTGGCGCCGGGGGTGAGCTCGAGCGACTCGGCGGCGCTGTCGCCGCCCGTGTGTTGGGTGAGCCCGTCGACATCGAGCGTGTACACCGACCTGGGGGTGCCATCGTCGATGCCGAGATCCCCGCTGAACACGTTGAGGGTCATCACGGGGTTGACCACGTCCGGGTAGACCGAGGTGAACGCGCCGGAGGGCAGCACCCCCTGGGTGGGGTAGAAGAACCCGACCAGCCCGACCTGTTCGGGCAGGCCGTCCGGGACCTTGATGATCCCGAGCGAGGTCATGTTGGAGTCCTGCGGCAGGAACGGCTGCGACTCGCTGTACACGACCTCGCCAGCGGCGTCGCGGATGGTGAGGGTAGGGGCGTAGCCGTTGCCGAGCAGGTAGATCCGGTCGCCTTCGACGGTGATCGGGTAGTTCACGATCACGCTCTGCGCCCGGTCGTCCTGGCCGGGCTGTCGGATAGTGACGTCGGCGGAAAAGTCTCCGGCTTGGCCTGCGCCGGGGGTGCCGGGCAGCCGGTAGGAGACCTGGAAGTCGTCGAGGGTGAGCGAGTAGGGGGCGAGGCCGGTGCCGTTGACGAATCGGCCGGGGTTGAACGAGGAGTAGTCGCTGAGCGCGTTCACGAACGTGGTCCCCTCCACCACGACGCGTTGCCCCGTGTACGCGAATGACCCGCCGATCGCTACCGAGACCAGCACGCCGACAAGGGCGATGTGGAAGAGCAGGTTGCCGGACTCGCGCAGGTAGCCGCGCTCGGCCGACACCGACGCGGCGCCGCCGGCGTCGTAGCGTTCCACCCGGTACCCGGACTTACGCAGGTGTTCTGCTGCGATGTCGATCGCGTGCGCGGCCGGGTCACCCTGCCCCTCACCTGGGGGCAGGGTGAGCTCACGGTACTCGGACAGGCGTGATAGCCGCGCCGGGGTGCGCGGCGGGCGGGTGCGGAGCGCCTTGTAGTGGTGTTTCGCGCGCGGAATCACGCAACCGATCAGGGAGGTGAACAGCAGCAGGTAGATCGCGGAGAACCACGGCGAAAGGTACACGTCGAACAGCCCCACCGCGTCCGCCAGCGGGAACACGTCGGGGTTGGTTCGCTCCCACTGGATGACCCCGTTCGGGTCGGCGCTGCGCTGCGGGAACAGCGACCCCGGCACGGCGGCGATGGCGAGGAACAGCAGCAGCACCAGCGCAGTGCGCATGCTGGTCAGCTGCCGCCACGCCCACCGCAACCACCCTGTGACACCCAGCACCGGTTGGGCGATCTCGGTCGACGTGTCAACGTCGGTGTCGGCGTGATCGCCGGGCCGTAGCGGGTCGGCGGTAACGTCGCTGCCGGTGTCAGAGCGGGAGGGGGACATTGATCACCACCTGTTGCAGCTGCGACATCAGTACCGTCCACAGCCCCGTCACCATCAGCAGGCCGAGGGCGATAAGCATGGCCCCGCCGATGATGTTCAGGGCGCGGATGTGGCGGCGCAGGAACGTCACCGATCGGGACGCCCACCCCCACCCGGCCGCAAGGATCAGGAACGGGATGCCCAGACCCAGCGAGTACGCCAACCCGAGCAGGCCCGCGCGGGCCGGGTCGCCGAGGTTCCACGACATCGAGATGATCGCCGCGAGCGTCGGGCCGATACACGGAGTCCAGCCAACGCCGAGCGCGAACCCCAAAAGCGGCGCCCCGATCAGCCCCGCCCTGCCCTGAGCGCGGGGACGCAGAGTGCGCTGCGCGATGCCGAAGAATCCCAGGAACACCAGCCCGAGGGCAATGATGATGACCCCGAACACCCGGGTGAGGATGCCGGCGTACTGCAACAGCAGGTACCCGAATGCGCCCCCGAGGATCGTGACAGCGACGAACACCACCGTGAACCCGGCGATGAACAAACTCACGCCCAGCAGCAGCCGGGCACGCTCCGCCACCGCGGTGCGCCCGCCGTCCACGGTGGGGCGAGTTGTCGTCGTGGTGGTGGTGCTGCCGAGGTAGCCGAGGTAACCGGGCACCAGCGGGAGAACGCACGGGGACACGAACGAGACCAGCCCAGCGAGGATCGCGACCGGGATCGCGACCCAAAGCGCGCCGTCGACGATCACCTGACCCGGGTTCACGAGCTATCCTCGGCGAGAGTGTCGGCCACCAGGGTGGACAAGATCGACGCGCTGGCCAGCTGCCCGATGATCCGCGCCGCGACCCGCCCCTCCTGGTCGATGACCAGCGTGGTGGGGGTGGCCTGGATCGGGGTGACTTGCGCGAATGCGAGTTTCACCCTGCCGTCGTTCACGTCGATCACACTGGGGTAGGTGACGTTGTTGTCCCGGGCGAATGACAGCGCGGTCGCGGGCTGGTCGTAGGTGTTCACCCCGAGGAACGCGACACCCTGGTCCTGGTACTCCTGCCAGACCTCCTCGAGCAGAGGCGCCTCGACGATGCACGGCCCGCACGCGGCATACCAGAAGTTCACCACCAGCACCCCGCCGCGGTAGTCGTCACTGGACACCACCTCGCCGATCTCGGTGACACCCTCGAACACCACCGGCTCTCCACGATCGGTGTCCGGGATCTCAACGATCTGGAAGTCGCCGGCGATGTAGCCTTTCTCGTTCCCGTCCCGGTACTGCTGGGCGAGCGAGTCGCTAGACGTGCAGCCGGCGAAAAGCCCGGCAACCAGCAGGACCGAGGCGGTGGCGATTAGAGCGCGGTGGTTCATGGTCGCTTGACCTTGATCAGGGCGCCGGCCACCAGGAACACGACCGCGGCGACCGGCTGCGCGGCCGTCCACACCGGGCCGGTGAACGGAAACGGGAACACCGGGTTCCAGATCACCACGATCGCCACGAACACCGGCACCCACCACCACTGCCGCGCCTGGATAGCGAACCAGCCGACGATGACCGCGATGATCGCGGCGACGAACAGCACCAGCATGAACCAGTCCCCGCCCATCAACACCGGCGCAAGGAACAAGACAGCGGCCGCGAGCAGCCCCGGGGCGAACGCGTTGCGCTGGTAGACCGACGGGGTGCGCTGCTTGGCCATCATGACCCGCTCACCACCGATCCCGCCGCCGGCGACGGTCCACCGGCCACCCCGTTATCCGGTGTGCTTGCGCGGACGCGCCGGTGCCGGATCCACATGTTCACAGCGAGCACGATCACGCCTGCGCCGAGGGCGACATCGGCGAGGTTCCCGATGAAAAGGGTCCCGTAGGCGAGGAAGTCGGTGACGTGCCCGACCCCGAACCCGGGCGGGGAGAACAGCCGGTCGATCACGTTCCCGACCGCGCCGCCCAGGATCAGCCCGATCCCTACCGCCCACCATCCTGTCCGCGCCCGCGCCGCGGCGACGATCAGCACCACCACCGCGCCGACACCGAGGAGCGTGAGAAGCCCCGTGAACCCGGCGCCGAGGGAGAGGATAGCGCCCGGGTTGAAAACGAGCTGCAGCCCGAGCAGATCACCCAGCAACGGAATGCGCTCGTCCTGGCTCAACCCGCCGAGTGCGGCCGCTTTCGTCGCCTGATCAACCAGGACCACCACACCGGCGGCCAGGCAGGCGATCGCGAATCGCCGGGACTGCTCACGATTCATCGGCCAGACCGTCCTTCCCCGTGTCGCCAGTCCCATCGCCCTTGCCTGACGCCGCGGCGGCTTTGTCTCGGCGGCGGCGCTCCCGGGCCACCATGAGTACAACGATCAGGGCACCGCCGAGCACGATCACCCCGCTCACGACCGCGAGGACGGGGAGGAGCTCGCCGCCCCCGGAGGGGCCATTGTGCACCTCTCCGGGGGTAGCGGCCGATGTTGTCGCAGACGGTTCGGGCGTCTGTTCCTCGGTCGCTTCCGGGGTGGGGCTGGGGGTGCTGGTGGGTACCATGATGGCCTCCACGGTGTACTGATACTCGTTACTGATCGGGTGGCCGTCGCTGGAGACGACCCGCCACCGCACCGTGAATACCCCCGGCTGACCCGGCCGCACAGCCTGGGTGACGGTGGTCCCGTCAATGATCGGTACTCCGGACGCGAGGTTCTGCCCGTCCGCGGCGACGACCTCGATGATCACCGCGCTGAAATCGGTGAGGATCTCTCCGCTGAACGTCAGCGAGATCTCCTCCGGCACCACGGTGATCGTGGAACCGCCTTCCGGGGAGGACGAGACGATCTCATCGTGCGCGGCCGCGGGAGCTGCGACAGCGAAAAGCAGACCAGCGGTCAGCAACAGCGCCGCCAGGCCGGGCAGAATGAAGGAGCGTCGACGGCTCGCAGCGGTGGGTGATCGGCGCCGGGATGCCCGGTCGGTAACAGGTACTGTGGTCATGGTCTCGGTCCTTTCAGGGCCGGTTGATGATGTGCTGGGCGATCGTCGTCGCGTCTTTCCAGACCCCTGTGATGGTGTCGGCGCCGCGGCCGCCGTACTGCGGCATTCCCGCCACGAACAACCCGGGAAGCCCGGTCATGGTGCGCCGGGGCCGCTCGGTGCGGGCCGTTTCCGGCAGCCAGCCTTCACCCGGGTCGTATCCGGTGGCGAGGATCACCGACCCCGGCGACATTTGAGCACCATCAGCGAACGTCACCGTGGCGCCATCCGCAGTAGCCACCGCGGGTGCGATCGTGACTCCCGCGTGCCGCAGCTTCTCGTAGCTGTCGCCGAACACCGGCTCAGGGCGTCTCTCGCGCGAGAGTAAGGACACTCTTTCGCCGGCCGCGGTGGGGTAGCTCATCGCGCGGCGGTGTCGCCGCGGAGTGCGGGTGGACAGGGTAACGGCGTGCGATGCGGACAGTTCTCGAGCCAGCTGCACACCACTGTTCCCTCCGCCGACGACGAGGACGTCCCCGGCAGGAATCTGCCCCGGGTACAGGCACTTGCTGCTGTGCAGCACGACACCCGGCACACGCAGCCAACTCGCCCACTCCGGCAGTCGAGGATGCGCGGCCGCGCCGGTCGCGCACACCACATTGCGGGTCTGCACCTCACCCGCCGTCGTCGACAGCAGCAGAGTCGAGCCGTTCCCACGATGCTCCACCCCGGTGACTCGGACATCCCAGACGGTCTCCACGCCAAGCCCGGCTTCCACATACGTGAGGTAGTCGACCATCTCGTCCGCCCGTGGATGTCGGCGCTGATCACCCAGCAGGCGGCGCGGAGGCAACGCGCTGTGCCGGGCGTCGCTGAGCAGCTCCATCGAATGCCACCGCGACACCCAGGAACGCTGCCCTGGTGCGGCCGCGTCGATCACCACGAACTCGTGCTGTGGCCGGAGCCCTTCCGCGCTCAACGCCGCCGCGACCGCCAGCCCGGCCTGGCCGGCCCCGACGATGATCACCCGTCGATGTGACAACCGGGCCCGCATCACTGGCCACCGCTCACCGCGGTCTGGATGGCGTTCTCAAGGTCATCCCACTCCTGCAGCTGCGCGAGCTCCCCGTCGACGAAGAACGTCGGTGTGCTGCTCACCCCGAGAGTGCGACCCTCTTCAAAGTCCAGATCGACACGCTCAGTCGTTGACGGGTCCGCCACCGCGGCGTCGTAGGCGACCATGTCCAGGCCGAGTTCCTCCGCGAAGCCGCGGAACAAGTCGGCACGAGACTCCTGCGCCTCACCCCACTCCGCCTGTGTCTCGAACAACCGGTGATACATGTCCTCGAACCGGTCCTGCTGCGCGGCCGCTTCCGCCGCGATCGCGGCGTTCTTCGAATTGAAATGACCCGGAAGCGGAAAATAGCGGACCACATAGGTGATCTCCCCGGCGAACTGCTCCCGCAGATCCTCCACGATCGGGTAGAAGGACCCACAAGCCTCGCACTCGAAATCCAGGAACTCCACCACCGTGACCGCGCCCTCACCTCCGTCGTCGAGGACGTGCGAGTTCTCCCGCACCAGCTGTGCCGACGATGAGCCGTCCCCGGACGAGGGCAAAGCGGCCTGGCTCTGATTGACAAGGACATAAATTGACGCGGCCACAACCAGCACCACCACGACGGCAATGGTGACGAGAGTCGCCTTTACAGGGGTTTTCATCGGGTACTCCAAACCAAGACACGGCACAGGACAACACCCGGGCACACAGCCCAGGACGAAGCGCCACCCCACGGGGTGGCGTGCCAGATGTCAGGTTCGGGAAAGACCCAGCTGCGTCAACGAGAACACGATCGGATGCGCCTGCGCGGCCGAAGCGGGAATGAGCGATGGCGTCCGGGGCGATGCACCAAGAACAGGTGGCATCCGCCGACGCCACAGTCTCCGCAGCGCCACCATGAACGTGAGGCCGCACAGCACACCGAACACACACAACGCCGCACCAACCAGCGCGTTCGACCCCGACCAGGAGCCATCAGCGACTGCCTCACGCGCGGCCGCGGCATCCGCTACTGGCTCCACATGCGGGTCCATCAGCCCGGACACCACAAGCGGAACGGGTGCCGATCCAGCCAGCTCTGTATGGGCTGTTGCCGCTAGTCCGAGCATCAGCAGCAACGCCAAACCGACGCTAGTAATGAGCCTCATTATCAACAACTGCTCATTCAGCGTCACGGATTGTGCGTTCCGGGCCGAAGAGACCATCTCTAATAGCCTACAGCGCTCACCCAAACGCATTCAGGACGCCGAAGGCGTCGCGGGAAACGAGGATGCATGGGTGTCCCGGAGGCTGTGAGTGCTGACGAGAAACTCATCCACGTTCGGGAGTTGCGCGCGTACATTTCGGTTCGCGTCGGCGCTGATCGCATCGAGCTGTTCACGGGATGCGCTGGCATCCACGGTGAGTATCGCGTCTCCCTCGAGACGATGCCCGTTCCAGCGCAGTCGGATCCGGTCTACCCGGTCGATGCCGTCGACGTGGTCAAGCGCGTGCGCGACCCGATCGACCAGTTCGGGTTCCACGCCGTCGAGCAGGCGGCGGCCGACGCTGCGAACCGTGCCGATGAGAAGGACGAAGATCGCGGCGGAGATGATCAACCCGACGATCGGATCCGCCAGCGGAAAGCCCAGCAGCACACCAACCCCGCCGGCAACAACCGCCAGTGAGGTGAATCCATCGGTGCGAGCGTGGATGCCGTCCGCAACCAGGGCGGCCGAGCCGATGCGCTGACCCACGCGGATCCGGTACACGGCGACGATCTCGTTGCCCAGGAACCCGATCACTCCCGCGGCGATCACCCAGCCGATGTTGGTGAGCGGCTGCGGGTGAAGGATGCGGTCGACGGATTGCCAGGCGGCGACGATCGCGGACAGAGCGACCACAAACACGATGAACAGTCCGGCAAGGTCTTCCGCGCGGCCCAGCCCGTAGGTGTAACGGCGGGACGCGGCGCGGCGGCCGAGGATGAATGCCACCCACAGGGGAACGGCGGTGAGCGCATCGGAGAAGTTGTGGATGGTGTCCGCGAGCAGCGCCACGGAACCGCTGAAGAAGACGACCGCCGCCTGCAGGACGGTTGTTGCCAGCAGAATGAGGAGGCTGATCTTCAACGCGCGGATGCCGGAACTGTTTGCCTCCATCGCATCGTCGATGGAGTCTGCGGCGTCGTGCGAATGCGGCACGATCAGCCCGTACACGAACCCCTTGAACCCGGTCGGGTGATGGTGATCGCCACCGTGGTCGTGCTCGTCGTGCGTGTGGTCATGCCGGTGGGTGCCGTCGTGCTCGTAGCGGGTGGTCATTCGCTGACTCGGTCTGCATGGTGGTGACGCGGGGTGCCACCGAGGGAGTGCTCTGCCTGGAAGATGGCGTCGGCGACCAGGCGGGAGGCGTGCTCGTTCTCCAGGCGGTAGAACACCTTCTGACCTTCCTGCCGGGTAGCAACGATGCGGGCCAGCCGCAGCTTCGCCAGATGCTGCGACACCCCAGCTGGTGACTTGTCGACCGCCTCCGCAATGCTGTTCACCGACAGTTCCTGCGCATCTTGGAGGGCGAGGATGATACGCACTCGAGTGGCGTCCGCCAGCATCCCGAACACCTCCACGGCGAGCTCCACATAGGAACTGTCTGGACGATACCCGCATGATTGCTTATCTACGCTCATGCGCAGATATTACTCGATGGTAGAGGTTTGACGGATTCCTACAGCTCGCGCAGTGAGAATATGCGACCCATAGAGCCGGCTACATACCATAGGGGGGTATGGTATGTGTGTGAACGGTTACGACAGCAACAAGGACGATCTCCAGCAGCGACTGCGACGTATTGAAGGTCAGGTGCGCGGTATCGCGCGGATGGTCGATGAGGACAAGTACTGCATCGACATCCTCACGCAGGTGTCCGCCGCGACAAGGGCGCTGGAAACGGTCGCGCTGTCCTTGCTAGGCGATCACCTGCGCCACTGCGTCGCGGAGGCATCCGCTGAGGGCGGTCAGGTCGCTGCGGAAAAGATCCGTGAAGCCAACGACGCCATCGCGCGTCTCGTCCGCTCCTGAACACCCACCCACCAGCCGCTGGAGGACACGCACCATGACTGATCGCATCGACCTTGGCCTGAAAGACGCCACCACCGCGGGTTGTTCCTGCTGCGCTGTACCGGCGTCCGCTGCCGACACCCCTGTCGCTGCGGCCTCGGTCGTGACGGAAGAGGTGCTGGTGTCGGGGATGACGTGCGCGCACTGCGTGTCCAGCGTCACCGAGGAACTGGGGGGCATTGAGGGAATGCAGACCGTCTCCGTTGACCTGCACCCCGGCGGCGCCTCCCGCGTCACTATCAATAGCTCGGTCCCGATCAGCAGCTCTGCGGTGAAAGCAGCCGTGGAAGAGGCCGGATACACCCTGGCCGACACCTCGGTCTAACACTTCGACGCCACGCAACGAGGGAGGCTCTGATGAGCCAGCACGATCACTCCCACCACCCCGTCGACCACAGCGACCACGCCGGCGCGACCGCCACGGCGCACGACCACGCGGCAAGGGGCAACACTGGTCACGGCGATGGCCAGGCGCCGGCAGCGGGACATTCCGATCAGGGGCATGCCGACCATGGTGGTCACGGAGGTCACGTGGCCCGGTTCCGGCGGCTGTTCTGGATCATGCTGATCCTCGCCGTCCCGGTCGTCGGGCTCTCGATGATGTTCTCGATGCTGATCGGCTACCCGCTGCCCGATGCCGCATGGGTCGGGTGGGTCTCCCCGGTGCTGGGAACGATGATGTACGTGTGGGGTGGTGCCCCGTTCCTGACCGGTGCAGTCAGTGAGCTCCGCGCCCGCAAGCCCGGGATGATGCTGCTGATCGCCCTGGCGATCACGGTCGCGTTCGTCGCGTCCTGGGGTGCGAGTCTGGGCGTGCTGGATCACGAGCTGGACTTCTGGTGGGAGCTGGCGCTGCTGATCGTCATCATGCTCCTGGGTCACTGGATCGAGATGCGCTCCCTCGCCCAAACCACCTCCGCCCTGGACTCCCTCGCGGCGCTCCTCCCGGACGAGGCCGAGAAGGTCGACGGGGACACCACCGTGACGGTCGCTCCCGCTGACTTGGTTGTTGGTGACATGGTGGTGGTCCGCCCGGGTGGGCGGGTGCCGGCGGATGGTCGGATCGTGCAGGGCTCGGCCAGCATGGACGAGTCGATGATCACCGGCGAGTCCCGTCCGGTGCATCGCAGCGACGGGGATCCGGTGATTGCCGGGACCGTGGCCACCGACTCCGGGGTACGGGTGCAGATCACCGCGGTCGGTGCCGACACCGCCCTCGCCGGGATCCAGAAGCTGGTCACCGAAGCGCAAAACTCCTCCTCCCGTGCGCAACGTCTCGCGGACCGCGCCGCCGGTTGGCTATTCTGGTTCGCGCTCGGCGCGGCCGCGACCACCGCGATCGCCTGGACGCTGCTGGGCTTTCCCGATGATGCTGTCGTTCGCACCATCACGGTGCTCGTGATCGCGTGCCCGCACGCCCTCGGTTTGGCGATCCCGCTGGTGGTGTCCATCGCAACCGAACGCGCCGCCAAAGCAGGTGTGCTCGTGAAAGACCGGCTGGCGTTGGAGAGCATGCGCACCGTGGACACGGTCCTGTTCGACAAGACCGGCACCCTCACCGAGGGCACCCCCGCCGTCACCGCCATCGAACCTATCGACGGCACCAACCCCGACGAGCTCCTCGCCCTGGCGGCCGCCGCCGAGACGGACTCCGAGCACCCCCTGGCCCGGGCGATCGTGAACGCTGCGAAAGAGCGCCAACTCACCATTCCGCGCGCCAGCGACTTCGCGTCCTCACCCGCAGTCGGTGTCCGGGCGCTGGTCGACGCGCGCACCGTGCAGGTCGGTGGCCCGTACCTCCTCGAGCAAGACGGGGCGAGCGAGCTGCCGGTCGCCGACGAGTGGCGGGAACAGGGCGCGATTATCCTGCATGTCCTGATCGACGGAAGGGTGGCGGGCGCGTTGCGGCTTGCCGACGAGATCCGCCCCGAATCCCGAGAGGCCGTGACCGCGTTGCAGAAGCGCGGTGTGCAGGTGGTCATGATCACAGGTGACGCGGAAGCTGTCGCCGCGTCCGTGGCTACCGAGCTCGGCATCGACCGGTACTTCGCCGGGGTTCGCCCCGAAGACAAAGCCTCCAAGGTGAAGCAGCTGCAGGGCGAAGGCCGGAAGGTTGCGATGGTCGGTGACGGGGTGAACGATGCTCCCGCCCTCGCCCAGGCTGACGTCGGTATCGCGATTGGCGCGGGCACCGATGTCGCGATTGCTTCTGCGGGGGTGATCCTTGCCAGCGATGACCCCCGGTCGGTGGTGTCGGTGATCGAACTCTCCCGAGCCAGCTACCGGAAGATGACCCAGAACCTGTGGTGGGCAGCCGGTTACAACCTGATCTCAGTGCCTTTGGCGGCGGGGGTGCTCGCGCCGATCGGGTTCGTGCTGCCGATGTCGGTGGGGGCGATCCTGATGTCGCTGTCCACCATCGTGGTCGCGTTGAACGCCCAGCTGCTGCGGCGACTGGACCTCAGCCCGGACGCCGTCATCCACCCCTGAGCGGGACGGCGTAGCGTGGAAGGACGAGGGAGGTGACATGTCGCTAATCGAACTGATGGAACGCCTGCGAGCCGACCGCTCTATGGCCCGCACGCTGCTGCTGCTGATCGCACTCACCGGCGCGGTCATCGTCGGCCTGCTGGCCATGCATTCCCTCAACACCCACACCACCGCGGAAACCGGCCACCAAGCCACCATGGCAGCTGACCCTTCCGCAATGGGCACCGAGTCCCACGCTGGGGCGACCGCCGCAGTGGATGACGGGTGCGTTGACTGTGGGTCGGACCACTCGAGCATGCTCGCCATGGCGTGCGTCCTCGCGCTGCTGGCGACGGTTCTGCTCCTGGCCCGCCCCGCCGCGGTCCGCCACTGGCTCGCGTCTCTTCCCCGACCGGGACCGCCCGCAGTCTCACCCCCAGCGATCCCGGGTCTTCGCCCTCCTTCTCTCACTGCTCTCTGTATCAGCCGTACGTGACGCGTCCGAGCCTCGGCACACCCCTGCCGCAGGCTCGATCCTTCGCACGCCGGGTCTACCTGACTCGGCGCACCTTTCACGTACCCCTTTTTTGGAGAACCCTGATGAGAATTCGTACCGCGGCGACCGCCGCACTGGCTCTGGCCACCGCCCTCACCCTCGCCGGCTGCGCCAGTAACACCGCTGGTTCCGGCTCGATGCCGGGCATGGATCACGGCAGCAGCAGCGCCTCACCGTCCGTGGTGATGGCGGACTTCAACGAAGCGGATGTGATGTTCGCGCAGATGATGATCCCGCACCACCAGCAGGCCGTCGAGATGGCCGACATGATCCTCGCCAAAGACGGCATCGACGCCGGCGTCCTCGCCGTTGCAGAGCAGATCAAAGCCGCCCAACAGCCCGAGATCGAGCAGCTGCAGGGATGGCTGCAAGAGTGGGGCGCCGATAACGGCACCGGCTCGATGGGCGGTATGGATCACAGTGACGGGATGATGAGCGACGAGGACATGCAAACTCTCGACGCCGCCACCGGCACCGAGGCGTCTCGCCTGTTCCTCGAGCAGATGACGATGCACCACGAGGGCGCCATCACCATGGCGCAGGACGAGGTCGATAACGGCCAGAACGCGGACGCGATCGGAATGGCGCAGACCATCATCGACACGCAGACCGCGGAGATCGCCACTATGCAGGAGCTTCTCGCACAGCTCTAACGGACCAGTGTGAGGGACGCCGGCAATCGACGTCCCTCACACTGCACGCCCGTCTCGACGGGCGCTCGACCCTCAGAGCGTTGGCCCGTCCGCAGCTGCATACTCAAGCAGGTGAGGACGCTAGTCTGGCGTCGGTCCCGGGTAGCGTCGAACGCATGACCATCAAGACGTACGTCGCGGTTTTGCACGAAGGGCCCGTTCCCACATCCGCCGGGGAGCCCGTCGTCTGTCCCCTCCAACCCGACGGCAGCCCGAAGAGCGTCCTGGATCACCACGGCGTGATCTTTCGCCTGATGGAACAGCAGACATCCTTCGGATTCTTTGATTATCAGCGCGACTCGCAAGCCAGCTAGCTCGCATTCGATCCGATCCCCTGACGATGTCCCGACTCACCGACAGAATGCGCGTATGACCACAACCACCGAGACGACCGCGCAGGCTATCCCCGCGCTGACCGCGGCGGCACACCAGACGCGCGTGATCGGGGCTGGCGTCGCGCACGACCATCAGAACCCGGTCGGTTCTCAACGAGTCACGATCAGCGACGTTGAGGTGCACGCGTGACAGTCGAGCGCTGCGACGTCGCCTACTCGTGGAAGCTACCGGACGGGTTGCCTGATGTTGTCGGGACGGAGGCCCAGCAGCGCCGACTGGTGGTATCTCCGCGAGTCCTACGAGTGGAACATTGGGCTACGCATGACTCGCCTGGGGCGCTGCACGTGTTCATCGACGGCACGCGGGTGCGCGTCGATGGAACACTCGGCGGCGACAAGGGACTCGGGTTCAGCGACGAGCCCGACAGGTGGGGCGAACTCATACGCCACACAGATGAGCTTCCCGAGTGGACCCGCCCCTACCTTGATGCTGCACGCGCCTGGGAAACAGCGCGCGGCAACTCACGACCACCCCGACTACGCCTGATCTGACGAGTTTGTCTGACGGCCGCAATCCGTGATCCACACCGGTACGCAGACGGCGGCTCTGCGTGTCATTGCATTTAGTGCAGTTGGGAAATCGGCTAGTGCAACGAAAAGGCCTTTAGTGCAACGAGAACGCGTTCCCAACAACGACCAGGTGTCGGGAACGCGGTGAGGTGACACTAGGTGTCGCTCAAATCGGGCTGATTCGGGCCGGGCAGGTCATCTTTGCCGTGACACTTTCCGCTGGAGTTTCTACGAAGGCCTCGGTTGCGGCTTTCCACAAGGAAGTCACTTTTTTCAGGCTGGGGGAGTGTTCCCGCCCCTCGCGATCTCGGCGACGTATCTTTGGACGAGGTCGGTCGCACGATCCATGATGCTCTCCACGAAGGAAGCGCCGATTAGGGTCGGGGAGGGTTCCGCGACGATGCGATGGTAACGATGGAGCGGGTTAGCGCAAGTCGTGAACACGTTTTCGTCGATGACTCCCCACTCGCCGTGCACGTTGCTGCTAGCTGGCGCGAATACGAACCTGTAGTCCGACTCCATCCCGACCGCTTGGGACATCCGACGTGTGTCGACCCCTGAGAATGAGCCGCCGAGGTTGACAGATTGAAACTCTTCATAGATGTCTCGGTTGACGACGGCCTCGAGGTAATCGCGGTACTGCAGGAGGTCCTCCGGTGGGGTGTCCAGACTGTCGATGTGCTCCTCGACGTGGAGTTTCAACAGCTTGATCTTGCCTGCGCCGTAGGTCTTGAACTTGGCATAGAGCGGTTCATCGCCCTCCGTGTGGAGGAGGTAGCGGAACACGATCTCCGTTTCCAGTAGGGCTCGGAGTATTGGCGCTCCGTGCTCCATCGTCCACATCGGCGGAGTCTGAGTGAACGACAGCACGTACCGGACTGCGCGTCCCACCAGGCCCGTGAGGACCTCAAAGCGGTCAGGGTCGTAGAGATCCGGCGACGTTGTCGTTGCGGCTTCGAAGTACGTGTCCCAGAGTTGCTGGGCACGGCTCTGCAGATCGCGCAGGTAGTCGTGGAGTGTGGGTGCGTCTGTTGTGGCGGCGGGGGTCACCTCGGTCTCGGCGGCATCGTGGGCGTCCGGCCACTCGCACTCGAACAGGCGCCAGTTGGAACGCCAGAAAGCGCGCGGCCAATCTGTCGACGCTTTCGGGGCAATAGCGTTAAACATCGCCCGGAGACTCGATTCGACCCGGGCGGTCTCATCGTCATTCGTGTCGAATGGGTACCGCGGGAGAAGCTCGAGGAAACCAATGTTTTCGCCGAAGTGAACGCGGCCTGCCTGCATGAGTTGGCGAATGGTCAACGCCTTCGACCATGTCGCAAGTGATGCTCGGCCATCCAGCGCAGCAGCGACGATGGGTCGGAGCCAGTCCTCGGCGGTCGACGCGTCCGCAACCAGCCCACGCTCGATCCAGGGCGCAACCAACCACGCCCCGGGTGCACCTTCATACAGCGCCAGTGTGTGTGCGAGCTCCTCAGGAATGAAGTCTTCGTAGGTGCCTGTCGCGTCGAGCCTCCCGAGCAGAGCGGAACGCGCAGGTTCGGGCAGCTGCTCGAAAGAGGAGAGCGTCCCATCGAGTACCCACTCGGACGGCATCTGCGTCACGTGCTCGGCGATGGAGACGGAAGCCAGATCGAGCTGAACCGCTGTCGTTAGTACACGCTGCTTACCGCCGTGAAGCTGGGCTGCGACCCACAGGTAGTCCGGGAGGCTGTCACGCGCCCAGTTCACAAACACGAAGGGTGCCGACCCCATCGCCAGCATGGGGGGAAGGAGTTCACGCCCAACCCGCTTGTGGTCGGAGATCGATGACGACGACCGTCGCGGTTTGCGAGCTGATTTCTTCCGTTTGTTGGACACTCAAGTACTGTGGTGGAAATCGCGGCACAGCGCTAACCCCGTGGGTCGAGTTCACTCGGCATCCTGTACTCTGCCCGAGGGTCGGGGGCCTTCTCTGAAGTAGGCAGCGCCAACAAGCGACTGGTCTCATGGGTCAAGCGGTTCGGCAGCGTGGCGGTGACGGGCGTTCTCGTGGAATCGGCGCCGCTGCGCAGAGTGCAGCCGATCTGACACGCCAGCTTCTACCCAGCGGAGGGGCATCTTTGGGTGTCTGCGCTGTATTGGATGGTCAAACCAGTCGCAGGTCATCACGACGGCGGGCGTCAATGATGGTCGACACCACAGATACCGGCCACACACGGCCGAGGTCGGACGCGGAGTCGGTGCGTCCGGAGTACACCCCAACGAGTCGCCACGGGAACGGTTCCGGGTTCGCGGTGCTCTCACCGGACGACCAAGGGACGATGCATGGCGACCCCGACTGGCCCTCCCGCGTGCGCGCGTCGATGAGGAAACACGGGTCCCCCTCGAAGCCCGCCCAGGGCTCAGAAGCCACGGAACCTCGCACCCAGATTGCCGATCTGGCACCCGCGCTCAGTCCAAAAGGAAAGCCCACGACGCTGACGTCCCGCGTTGGCTCGAAATCGGACACAGGCAGGCTGTGGGCCATCGAATACGGGGAAAGTGCTATGCGGGGCTGAGTCGATTCGCTCTTGTCGAGATCCGTAAGAGGTAAAGCTATTACGTCAAACTTGCGTCCGAACTGAGGATGGACGAGCCAAAGCGCTCGGTCGTCGTCGTCGTAGAGGGATAGATTTACCGTCCGGGTGCCAATCAGTGCCAATTCTTCCTCGCCCAATGGCACGCCGGCGGTGGGGAAGGTGGCTTTCAGGTAGTGCGGCAAGGCCGGTAGCCCGAGATAGTGGTCGGTCGTGCGGTGTCGGCCCGTCACGATGTGGCCGTTGGTGACGAGATACATCTCGCCTCCGTGATCGACTACGAACGCAGTGCCTCCGATCACGCACTTGTCTGTTCCTCCGGGGAGGGTTCGAATAGCGCTGATCTGGACCGACATGAATGAAGGTATGGCCATCCACGAATGATGCCAGGGTTGCTGCGGGTGACGACCTTCTACTTCGATCCGTATTCGCAAGCCGCGAAGAGAGGTTCGTAATCGACGACGGCCTCACACCGGGCCAACTTACTTATCCTCCATCCCCGCCGTCGCCGCCGCGATGGTGCCCTTCGCGGGCACGAAGCTGGGCGCGACACCCAGGACTCGAGTCCCCGAGGGGGCCACATCGGCAGCGAGTGACTTGGTGAGCACGAGGCGCCGCGCCAAGTGCAACGAGAACCCGTTCCCCACACGCACGGATGTCGGGAACGCCGTGGCCTGACACTGGATGTCAGGCAGGCTAGTCAGATCACGGAGCTCTTACTCCAGATCCGACTGTGGTCGGAATCGCCTGCCACCATTGGGAGACTGACCTTCGTAGTCTGTTGCGGTGTGCGCCGCGCAGACTTGTGCATTCGGCTTGCCACAGAGTCGGTTGATGACGAAGATGACCGTTGGTTCGTCAATGGCCGGGAGTGGTCCAGGCATCGGCACCTCTTGTGTCGGTCTCGGACGCCGTGAAGGCGCATCCACTTCGGATGATAGGCGGGGGTAGGCCGCTGACGTGTGGTGCACTTCTCGATACGGTCGAGGAAGACCTCTCCCGACGGCACACCAAGGAGCGCACGAATGGCGAACGACCTCCCCGACCTCGCGGACACAATAGAGGTCGCCGCGACGACGCGTCCGGACTACGACATGGCAATAGCTCGCGAAGTCGCCGAGATATTCGTGCACATGCTGGGCGACGGGCGTTCCGTCATCGACCCGACGGCCGTCATCTGGACTGCCGAGGCGGCCGAGGAACTGCGCCGCAGAATCGAGGACAACCCCATCCTCGGCACCGATGCCGGGCAGTGGGACAAGCTCGAGTATCAGCTCGCCGGCGCCTCTCGCGAGGTCGTGCTGCTGGCAGCCGAGCTCGTCTTCCTCCGCGAGCAGCCGGTCTTCAACGCGGCGCCGGCCACGCGGCGCGAACACCTCACGCGGGTGCTCAAGATGAGCGAGCCCGTGGCGTCAGTACCCGAGTGGATGAGCGCCTGCCTTGACCGTCCGACCGAGCAAGCCGGGTTTAAGGGCGGGCAGGGATACAACGGTCGTCTGTGTGAATCGGCCTGACTTTCGTTCCTATCGGGAGCCTTGTCCGGCAGGTGCCGGTTGGGCTGATTCCAGGTCAGCGTAGTATGCGTTCTCGACCTCGATCGGGGTGCGCATGTCGAGCTCGCCGTGGAGGCGCTGGTTGTTCCACCACCACACCCACTCGAGCGTCGCGAGTTCGACCTGCTCGACGGTCCGCCACGGTCCGCGCTGACGGATCAGCTCGGTCTTGTAGAGGTTGTTGACCGCCTCTGCCATCGCGTTATCAAACGAGTCGCCGACGGTCCCCGTGGAGGGGACCGCGCCGAGCTCGACGATCCGCTCCGTGTAGACCATCGCGGTGTAGTTCGACCCATGGTCAGCGTGATGGATGAGCCCGTCGAGCCGTCCGCCGACGCCCCAGGCGGCCATGTCGAGCGCCTGCATCGGCAGGATCTCGGCGCGCAGCGTGGATGCGACGTTCCAGCCGACGATCCGCCTCGAGTAGACGTCGGTGACGAACGCGACGTACGCGAAACCGGACCAGGTGGCGACATACGTCACGTCACACACCCAGAGCCGTCGCGGCGCCGGCGCGGTGAAGCGACGGTTGACCAGGTCGCTCGGCAGCGCCACGGTCTTGTCGGAGCGCGTGGTGAATACCCGCTTCGACTTCCGGACGCCGCGGACCCCAGCGAGCCGCATGAGGCGTTCGGTCTGGTCGCGGCCGATGTCCCAGCCTTGCCGGCGCATCAGCGCATGCATCTTCCGGCGGCCGTAGACGCCGTAGTTCTCGGCGTGCAGCCTCGCGACCTCCGGGACCAGCAGCTCATCCTTCAACTGCCGCGCGGACGGCGCACGGCCGATGGCGGCGCGGTAGCCGCGGGAGGTGAGGAAGCCCTGCACTGCCGGTCGCAGGACACGGCAGATGAGCTCGACCCCGAAACGATCCCGGTGCTCATTGATGAACCGGATCATCTCGGTCAGGGGCGGTCGAGCTCCTTCGCGAAAAACACGCTCGCAGCCTTGAGGATCTCATTCGCCTTCCGCAGCTCGGCGTTCTCCTTCTCGAGCTGCTTGATCCGCTGCGCGGCCTCGGTCGTGACCCCAGGCTTGCCGCCGGCGTCGACCTCGTAGCGGCGCTGCCAGAGCCGCAGCGTCTCCGGGCTCATGCCCAGCAACCCCGCGACGTGACGGACCGCGCTCATCATGTTCGGGTGCGACGGCCGCGTCTCCGCGAGCATCCGCAGCGCGCGCTCACACATCTCCGGCGAATACTTCCTGTTCATCGAGTTCCATCCTTGCTTGAAGAACGGAACGAAAGTCAGGCCGATTCAGTGGCTGCATCTCATCTGGGCGGCCACGTTCGTCCGGGAATGGCGGGGGCGGTCCGAAGAGGAACGGTCGTCCGCCAAGTCTGACCCGTGGCGGATGCAGCAGATCATGATCGATGCCGGAGACAGCGCGCCTGACTTCCGAAATGCTATGCAATTCCTGGTTTTTCCGGCTGCTTTCGATCCGATCTCGTCGACGAACATGAAGACGCGGATCCGATCAGCGCTGGCTGACCGGATCGGAGGGTCGTCGGGGAATGACGCGCTCTCACTGGATCGAGACCTGGTCTCGATCCGCGCCAAGCTCGCGAGTGAGATCGACGGCACATTCAACTTCTGGTCACCCGGTGTGCACCAACTCTGGGACACCGCAGCCGCATCGAAGCCGCCGGTCGTCGATGAGCCCCGACCTCGGCACTACTGGCTCCTCTCCCCGGGGGCGCAGGCCTCAGGATGGGATGAGTTCCAGGTCGAGGGCATCATGGCGATCGGTTGGACCGAAATCGGTGACCTCTCGCAATACGCCGATCGGGAAGCGATCCGGGCCGATCTTGCCGAGGCATCCGGCTCCACGTCGTCGATGAAGAACGATGTGCTGTGTCTCTGGCAGTTCCAGAACGAGATCGCCGTCGGCGATATCGTCTACGCCAAGCGCGGACGCAAGGAGATCATCGGTCGTGGCGAAGTCGTCTCGGAGGCGCGATTTGAGCCGGACCGTGATCCTTGGCGACACGTCCGCTCTGTGAAATGGACGCACGTCGGTGAGTGGGAGCATCCAGGCGATGCGGTGCTGAAGACGCTCACTGACATAACTCCCTACCGCGATTATGTGGGCAAGCTCGAAGCGCTGTTCGCCGAGGACGATGTGGATGTCGCTGTAACCGAGGAACTCGTCGCCCCGGCCCCGCCTTACGACCGCGCTGCCTTCCTCAACGAGGTCTACCTCGATACGGCCGCGTACGACCGGCTGCGCGCACTCCTGCTGCGCAAGAAGAACGTCATCCTCGCGGGCCCTCCCGGCGTGGGAAAGACGTACGCAGCCCGGCGTCTCGCGTACTCGATCATGGGCGCGAAGGATCGCACGCGCGTGCAGATGGTGCAGTTCCATCAGAGCTACTCATACGAGGACTTCATGATGGGCTACCGGCCCACCGAGGCAGGCGGCTTCACCCTCGCCGAGGGGCCGTTCTACCGATTCTGCGAAGAGGCGCGGAAGGATGACGCGAGCAAGCCCTACTTCTTCGTGATAGACGAGATCAACCGCGGCAACATCTCGAAGCTCTTCGGCGAGCTGCTGATGCTTATCGAGGCCGACAAGCGCGGACAGGAGCTTCGTCTGCTCTACAAGAACGAGACGTTCACCGTGCCTCCGAACGTGCACATCATCGGCATGATGAACACGGCCGACCGCAGCCTCGCCGTGCTCGACTACGCGCTGCGTCGCCGGTTCGGCTTCTTCAGCATGACCCCGGGCTTCGACTCGGCGGGCTTCACGGCCTGGCAGCAGGCGGAGGAGAATTCCGCCCTCGACGCCCTCGTCTCGACGATCATCGACCTCAACCGCGCGATCGCAGACGATCCCGCACTCGGCGCCGGCTTCGCGATCGGCCACAGCTACCTCTCGCCTCCGGCGGATGACGACGCCGACGAGGACTGGCTGCGATCGATCGTCGAAGACGAACTCGTGCCCCTGCTCGAGGAGTACTGGTTCGATGAGCCGGAGACGGCGCGCACGTGGGCGATCAGGCTGCGGGCCGCCGCCGCATGATCGATCGCAGCATTGCCATTCGCAACGTGTACGTGATGCTCGCGTATGCGTTTCGCGCGCTGCGCAGCACTGGCACGGCCCGGATCACGGCCGAGGAGTTCGACCACCTGCACGACCTGCTCGCCGAGATCCTCGCCGTCGGCGTCGGATCGCAGGTGAAGCGTGGCCTGCATCGCGACTACGTCGCCCGCAGCGAAGAGCTCGCGACCGTGCGCGGGCGCATCGACGTCACGCGCAGCGTCGGGGCACGCACGCTGACACGCGGGCGCCTGATCTGCGACTTCGACGAGTACGAGGTCGACACCCCGCACAATCAAGCGCTCAAGTCGGTGATCATCCTTCTCCTGCGCCACGGTGAGGTGAAGGAGCCGCGCCGCGACGCGCTCCGGCGCGTGCTTCCGTATCTCGACGAGGTGACACTCATCTCTCCGCGGTCGATCCGGTGGGATGCGTTGACCTACCATCGCTCGAACGCGTCGTATCGGCTGCTGCTCGGGGTCTGCGAGCTCATCGTCCGGGGGCTCCTTCCCACCGAGGACACCGGCGCGGCTCGGCTGTCGGAGTGGATGTCGGATGATGCGATGAGCAGGCTCTACGAGCGTTTTCTCCGGCAGTACTACGCGTTTCATCACCCCGAGCTGTCTCCGGGAGCACCAACCATCGCGTGGGATCTCGATTCTCCGAGCCTCTTCAGCGGTCATCTGCCCGCGATGCAGACTGATGTGACCCTGCGACGCGGCGGACGCACGCTCATCGTCGATGCGAAGTACTACAAGCAGAACCTCCAGGAGGGCCGATTCGGCACGCAGACCGTCGACTCGGCGAATCTGTACCAGATGCTCGCGTACGTGAAGAACGAGGACACGGCTCACGACGGCAGCGTCGCCGGGCTCCTCCTCTACGCGCAGACGGATGCGGACACGCAACCCGATCTCGACGTGGTCATCCAGGGCAACCGGATCGGCGCGCAGACGCTCGACCTCAACCAGCCCTGGGCGTCGATCGCAGCGCGTCTCGAAGAGGTGCTCGACTGGCTCGACCCCATGCCGAAGGCGGTCGCATCCTGAACCGAGGCGGATCCAGATCGTGCGCGCAGTTTGGGTGCCTTTGCTGACGTCGCGGGCCGAGGCGCCCGGCGCGCCGCTTGCCAGTCTGCCGATTGCAGGTGACGCCTGCCTCCTTACGAGCCCGCGACGCTGCGTGCCTGGTGCTGATGCTCTCGCTGGGGACGCGTAGCGGGCGCAGCCGCATCGATGGTAGATCGAACGCGGTGGTGTCGCACTACTACCCAGTCACGGCGTGACTCGCGTGCTCAATGTCTGTTCCGTCTGGCATCATTCGGACTCACACGTCATGTCCGGCCCGGGGAGATCCATGTGAGCAGCATCGTCGCGGAACACAGCCGCGTAGCCTCGGCCTTCGATGAGCCGACCTTGTCGCTGTTGCGTGGGTCACTTGCTCCGGCGAACGTCGCGATCCTGCGTACCGCGTTCTCGCAAGATCAGAAGACGCAAGCCGCCGCTCGACTGCATCAAGTCGTCGATGCGCTCCTTCGAGAGCTGCGCGAGCGCGGGCTTCCCCACGTGCCCGACGGGGACGGCCGGGATGTGTGCATGCTGTGGGTGCGCCGCCGGTGGCTGACTCGCGACGTGGACGGCACGACCTACACGCTCACGTCTCATGCGATGCAGGCCCTCGGGCTCGTCCGTGACCTCACCCGTGATCGGGTGAACTTGTCAGAGCACCGAATCAAGAACATCGTCGACACCGCGAATCGGTTGAGTGTGGCTGCCAACCCAGACGTGGAGGCCCGGAAGCAGCGTATCCGTGAACAGATCGCAGCGAATGAGGCGGAACTTGCGCGGTTGGATGCTGGCGGACAGCTCGAGCCGGTGTCGGCGGACTACATCCTCGAGGGGCTCGTCGAGCTGCAGGATCTAGTCTCCGGTCTGCCCATAGAGTTCGCGCGTGTCGGCGAGGTAGTAGAGGCCCTCCAGGAGCAGCTGCGGGCTGACTTCCGCGCGGACGACCGCCCCGCCGGGGAGATTGTCGCGGACTTCCTAGTTCGTGCAGACGACCTCACGATCGCGACTCCAGAGGGCCGCGCGTTCGAGGGGGCGTTCAACCTTCTCGACGACGACGCCCTCCTCGACCAGCTTCGCACCGACATCACATCTCTGGTCAATCATCCCGATATCGCCTCGGTCCTCAGCGCCACCGAGAAGAGGGCGATGGTCGGGATCGTGCGCGTCATCCGAGACGGCGCGCGGGAGACGATGACGAAGATCGTCGATACTGTCGAAACCCTCAACACTTTCATTCGATCGCGGAACGTCGCCGAAGACCGTGAACTCGACCGAGTGCTGATGCAGGTCGAGGACGCGCTGGGCAGATGGATGCTGGATGCGGGGCCTCGCGTGGAGGTGCCGGCGGCGCTCGTGCCCGATAGCGCGGAGATCACTTATCTCCGGGAGAAGTTCTACGACCCGGCGTCTGACGTTCCCCTCGATCCACTCAACGAAACCGAGGATGAGCGGCCGGACTCGATGAGTCTCGAGGACCTCCGCCGGTTCGGTGGCCCGCATCTGGAAGTGCTGCGCCTTGCTTTGGACACTGCCGGCGACGGCGACTGGACCGTCGCCACGCACGTGTTCCCGCAGCTTCCCGACGACGTTCGCCGTCCCGTCGACGCGCTCGGGGTGCTCCACCTCGTCGCAGACCGAGACGACCTGGCGCGCACCGGACAAACCGAGCTGTATGTGACCCGCCGCCCCGACGGCTCCGAGCAGGTACTGCTCATGCCGGAGCTGAAGCCAACCTCGAGAGATGAAAGCCATGACGACGAGCTCTGACTTCGACGAGGTGGCAGATCTCGACACCGTCATCGACGACCCCACCGACAGCACCCCCAGAGAACTCCTCGGCGAGGAGCCCGACATCGACGACGATAACCCCACGATCGTTGAGTTTGATGGCGACATCGGGACGCTTCACCCCGACGCTCGGGCCGCGCTTGTCGCACTGCTCAGTGATCGGTTCATCACCGCAGCCACGCACAAAAGGGAGTGGAAGGGACTCGCCGCCCACCGCTACGACATCCGGTCGCGACTCAACGATCTCTACCTAGACCTCGAGTACGACGCCCGGTACGAGGTCGCGTTCAAGGTGCAGGTCCGCAACACCGACTCGACCCGCAGTTTCCCCCACCTGCTCCGATCCATGACCTGGAACCGGGAACAGACGATCGTGCTCGTGTTTTTGTGCATCGCGCACCGGAATCAGACGGTTGCGGGCGCCTCACGTGCACTCGTCACCACCGCCGACATCCATGCATTCGCGGTGTCCGTTCGCCCGAAGGCCGCCACTGACCATCACATGGACGCCGGTCGCGTCGATCGGGCGATCCTGGCAGTCGCAGCCACCGGGCTGCTCGACTCCACGAAGGAGGAGGGCGTCTATGAGGTTTCTCCCGTGATCGAACGGCTGATGCCCGTCACCAAGCTCCGTGAACTTCTCGCCTTCCTGGCCACCGAGGACCCGACCGATGACTGACTTCACACTCACCGCGGACAAGGCACGTCCACTCATTCCCGACACACACTGGCGGATCGAGCGGATCCAGGTCGTTAATTGGGGCGGTTTCCACCAGAAGACCACGACGTTCGAGTTCCATCACGATGCAACGATCGTCACCGGTGCATCCGGTGTCGGCAAATCCACAATCCTCGACGCATACCTCGCGCTGATGATGCCCTCCGACGTCGCGTTCAACGGTGCGTCGAACGCGGCGGCAGGCGGGCGGGTTCGTGGATCCGACCAGCGATCCCTTCGCACCTACCTGAAAGGGAAGACCGACGACACCGTCGAAGAGGGGATGACTGTCGACAAGAGCCTACGAGGGCAGGGCAAGCCCACGTGGGGTGCGATCGCAGCGACCTTTGTCGCTGACACCGGCAACCGCTTCACCGTCGTTCGGGCCTACTTCGTCCCAGCCGCCGCAGCACGCGACGGGGACGTCGTGAAGCGTATGATGACGACTCCCGGCACCTTCAATGTCGGTGACCTGTACGAGTTCGCGAGGGTCGGATCCGAGTCGTACCCAGCGAGGGCGTTGAAGGCGCGCTGGCCTGATCTGCGAATCTACGGGTCCTACGACGAGTTCTCACAGTCACTTTTCTCCCGCTTGGGCATTGGACAGAGTGGCGACGGTGCGAAGGCCCTCGACCTTCTCGCGCGAATTCAAGCAGGCACAATGAGTCGGACTGTCGACGATCTGTACAAGAAGCTCGTCATCGAAGTCCCCGAGACGTTCAAGGTCGCCGACGAGGCGATCGCGACGTTCGACGAGTTGGACGAGATGTACAGGAAGATGGAGGTCTCCCAGCAGCAGGCGGATCTACTTGAGCCGATCGTCGATCTGCACGCGCAGATGGTCGCCGCACAGCAGGACATCGCGCAGGCCCGCGCGCTCGGCGCCATCGACTCCAACGACACTCCGGCTGGATTGTGGCGGCTGCGCACCCACGTACGGATCCTCGATGCGGAGGCGGACCAGCTCCGCGAGCAGATGGTGACGACCGACGAGCAGCTGCGAACGGCGAAGACCGTGGCTCTCGCGCAGGAGGAGGCGCTGGACAGCGCGAAAGCCGAGTACGCCGCCGGCGGAGGTGACCGGGATAAGCAGTTGACTGTCGAGATCGCAGCACACGAGGCCGAGGCGGAAGGACGTCGGCGGACACGAGTGCGCTTGGAGGAACCGCTGCTCGTGCTCGACCGGACGATCGACAGCGAGCCCGACTTCATGCGCCTGCAGGCCGACGCGCGTGCTTTCCCCTCGCTCGCACAGGAACAGGAGAAGGAGCTCGCGGAGACCCGCGACCGGATGCTCGGCGAGGAAGTCCCTCTTGGCGACGCGAAGGTGAGGATCCGCGGCGAGCTTCGGTCTCTCGATGGACGGACGAGCCGTGTCGACAAGTCCATGATCGAACGACGCCTCCTCGTTTCGGAAGCGTCTGGGATCCCGGTCTCCGACCTGCCCTATGTCGCCGAGCTCATCGACCTCGCTGACGGCGAGGAAGGGTGGCGGCACGCGGTGGAGACCATCCTGTCTGCCAGTGCCCGGCGCATGCTCATCCCCGCAGAGCTCCAGGACCATTTCTCGCAGGCGATCGAGCCGCTCCACCTCAGCCCCCGCCTGTACTTCGAGGGCGTGGTGCGCGGCAACAGCGCGCGCACCACGCTGCTGGACCCCGAGAAAGTGGCGGGCAAACTCGTGTTCAAAGACTCCCCGTACCAGGGTTGGGTGATCGACCACATCTCCGACCCATCTCGAAACGCATTGTGCGTGCCATCGCCTGGACAGCTGCGCGGTGACGGGCTGAGGGTCACCCCAAGTGGTCAGACCCGCCGGGGCACGCATGGTGCGCACGGAGTGAATAGCAGTCGACCGGTGATTGGGTTCGACAACGCCGACATACGCCAGCAGTTCGAACAGGACGCGCGGGAGATCGATGACGCTTTGGCCGCGTCAATGCAAGCACGCGCCGGCATCGAGAAGAAGCTCAGCGACCTCCGTGCTCGCGGTATCGCGTACGAGAAGACCTTGTTCTTCGGGTGGACCGACGTGGACGTGCAGACACCCGTCACCTTGGCCGCCAGGCTGCGTAAGCAGCAAGCTGATCTGCTGGCAGCCGACGGTGCGCTCGCGACGCTCAAGAAGCAGGTCGATGAGATGACCCACGCGGTCGGTCTCGCTCAGCGGCACCAGCACAAGCTCGAGGAGGCGAGAGAGGGCATCGGTATCGCGTATGAGAACAACGCCGACATCGTTGATGAGGTCAAGACCATCCTGTGGGCGCTCGAAGACGACTCGTCAGTCGCCCTTGATGACTCGCTGATCGCCAAGCTCGACGGTGCCTGGGTGCGGGTCCTCGCCGGTGAGCAGGCGACCAGTCAGACGTGGAAGGTCAGTCTGAAGCGGCTCGGTGAGCATCTCGGCGACGAGGTAGCTCGTGCGTCCTCGGCGGAGCAGTCCGCTGTTCAGCAGCTCGAGCGGACGTTCCAGAACTTCCAGAATCAGTGGTATGACCCGACGCGTGGCACCTCCCTCGCTTCGTATCGCGAGTACCTAGCGATCCTCGAAGACATCACGCGGGTCGGCATCCATGAGCAACGAGAGCTATGGCGTCGCAGTGCGCTCCAATGGTCGGGGAAGAGTTTGAGGCTGCTCGGCAGCGCGATGAGTTCCGCTGTCGACGACATCGGTGCGCGGCTCGACTCAGTCAACGCGATCCTCGAACGGCTCTCGTTCGGGCCGACAGACGGACGCCTGAAGATTGAGATGCGGCGGCTTGCTCCCCAGACGGTCACCACCTTCCGCCGCGAGCTCGAATCGTTCCGCAAGCTCGCCACGAAGAGCACGTCGGACGAAGAGTTAGTGCTGAGGTTCGCGCAGATGCGGGAGTTCATCGCACGCATTCGCAAGCGTGACGACCCGGTCTTGAGTCCGGCGCAGCGTGAGACCGTCGCTCGGGAGGAGATCCTCGATGTCCGCCGGCATGTAGAGATCACCGCCCGCGAGCTCACGCGGGATGGGGAACCGGCAGCCGAGTATTCATCACTGGCGGGCAAGAGCGGTGGCGAGATGCAAGAACTGGTCGCATTTATCGTCGGAGCCGCGCTCCGGTTCCAGCTTGGGGACGAGCTCGGGGCGCTGCCCCGGTTCGCGCCTGTGTTTCTCGACGAAGGTTTCATCAAAGCAGACTCAGAGTATGCAGGCCGCGCGGTGGAAGCGTGGAAGGGCCTCGGTTTCCAGCTGATCGTTGGCGCTCCGCTCGACAAGTACACAGGTTTGGAGCGACACGTAGCTCAGACCATCGTCATCTCGAAGAACCGCGAGACGGGGCACTCCTTCGTCGATCATGTCCATCATGTGAGGACCGCGTGAGACAGATCGCGGACATCGAGCGGCGGATCCGTCAGCATGTTGAACAGCGCTGGGCGAATGACGTCGCCGCGGAGGTCGCGAGCGCACCGACATGGTGGCCGCGCCGGTACGCGCTCGGTCGCCCTGACCCTGCGTCCATCGAAAACGACTACGGCGACATCATCGACCTTGTCGACCAGTGGCGGACGTGGGCGTCTGAGAACGGGGCGACCGTAGTCGACAGCAACATCCGCGTCGATCGGACCACTTACCCGGTCCTTTCACACATTCTTGTTCCCAGTTTGGATGTGGCGGCCAGGGTCGCCGGTGAACAGTGGATGGCACGGATCATCCGTGGACGCGAGTACGCCAATGCCATCGACGCGCAGTTCCCCGACCGCCGTGACGTCCTTGCCCAGACCGTCGCCGCGACGGCCGACTGGTCTCCTGTCGACGTAGAGCTGCTGACGCAGGCGGCCGCATGGTTCGAGGAGCACCCTGCCTCTGGCCTGAGCGCCAGGGAGGTGCCCCTTGCGGGGTTTCACACAAAATGGCTTGAGACCCGCACGCAGGTTGTCGCGCGATTGTCGGGACTCAGCGAGTTGGGGCTGCTCCCAAGGCACCCGTCCCGTATCCACTTCACGTACATCGACCCCGAGCACCTCGCAGCAGGTGGGCGTCGACACGACTCCGCAACGGTCGGAGATACGTTCACCCCCGCGTATACGCCGGGCCTCGTCGTCATCTGCGAAAACAAGGACACCGCGATCCACTTTCCACAGGTTCCTGGTGCGATCGCCGTGGAAGGAGCCGGGTCGGGTGCGGGCGCGTTCGCAGCGTTCGGCTGGCTCCGCGACGCTCACCTCGTTGTCTACTGGGGCGACATGGACACGGATGGGCTTCGCATCCTGGACCAGTTCCGCAAGGCTGGCATCCAGGCCCGTTCGCTGTTCATGGACGTCCCCACTTTCGAGCGGTGGCAGGCGTACGGGACGAACCTCGACAGGCGGGGAAACCCCATCAACCCGGATGGTCGCCCGGCGCCGGCGAATCTCGAAGAACACGAGCGTGCCTTGTATTCTGCGCTCAACGACCCCGCCGCCGCGGGACCTCGGCGTGTCGAGCAGGAGCGGATCCCGTTGCGCGAGGCGCGGGAGATGCTCGTCCGCATGCACGCGACTTCTTATAGATCATGACGGGTAGCGTTCGACGACACCCCGATTGCGATCGCAAGTGTCTTTCTCTCGCCTGCCACTTCCATTGTCATCGTGAGGTCGAGCCTAGGGTCCGCGAACTCGCTCGAAGGTCGTCGAGGGTTGGAAGTGATTGGACTAGGCGGTCCACTCGATCTGCGAGCGGATCTTCGCCATCGAAGGAGGCGTCGAGCTGTCCCACACTTGGCCGTAGACATCGGCGACGGCGGGCCAGATCTCGCGTAGTCCGTCCTCAACCGATCCAATGAACGAGACGGTCGAACCCATCACGACGAAGTCGTGCGGGATGATTCGCCCTGCCGCGTCCCTTCGTTCCAGCGGATCGGGGAAGCGCAATGCGACACTTCTGCCGCTGGGACGGCATAGGGCGACTTCATTCTCCGCACCGGCGAAGGCGCTCTCGTACGTGGCGAGGGGAGTTGAGATCCCTCCGTCGAGCAGAAACCGAAACCCCCAGTCGAGGCCTCGCGTCGCCCAGATTAGGCCTACCACGGGTTCTTGGTCACGACCCGATCGGTCACACCGCGGTCAAGGTCAAGACGGAATTGCGTGAGCGTCGCAGTGACATAGTCATGATCTGCAAGTGCCTTGGCGTGGAGCTGCTCAACCTTCGCAGTGGCAGCATTCGCAGCAAATATGAGTGCGGGGACCGTATAGGGAGCGATTGCGGGACCAACCTTTGGTATCTGCGCGACTAGCTTTGCGATGAATGGCGCACCGGCAGTGGCAAAGAATTGCTTGAACTCGTCGGTATGGCTTAGCAGTCCACCCAGCATTTTGAGTGGCAGGTTGAGCTTGTCAGCCCACTGCGCTGCGCGTTCGAAGGGAAGAATGGTTGCAATCGGGAGGATGAGATCGAGGCCGACCCGCTTCGTGACCTCGATCTTGCCGGGCTCGAATCTTGCGGAAGAGAGCAGCAGGAAGTCCTCGCCAAGGGACAGCGCCTGCGGTTGCTGGACAAAACCCTTCACAGTGTCGTGTAGCGCCACAAGATCGCTAGCCGCCTTCTGGATGATCAGATCCTGAAAACCGTTGACGTCGATGCCCGGGTGCAGGTCAGCCTTAGACAGAGCGACGATCCAGATACGGGGGAACTGGGACAGCTTCTCGCCGTCGGCGAGAATATCGTCCTTGAGCTTCTCGAGACCCTCGCGAAGGCCCCAGAACAGTGACTTGAGGTACTTCTCTTCCTCGCCGCGATAGTCGAGGAGCTTCTGCCCGTCGACAAGAACGATGGCCACGTTTGAGCTGAGGAGATTTCGGAAGGTCTCGATTCTCCGCGTGGCAACTTCAGCCGTGTCGGGATCCTCGGTGAACCACTCCCCGGGGTAGTCGTGCCAAATCAACCTCAAGGCCTTAAACCCCTTGCCTTTCGCGGCGACCTGGGCGGCTTTAGGATCCGTGCTTTCCTTCGGCCTGAGAGTAAACGCGTAGGGTTTCGCGCTGAGACGGGTGAGCGAGGGAGTCTGCGCCTCGTTGCGCATCCGCAAGTAGATCTGCTTGAGACTGGCGCTCTGCGCCATGTCATCCGCTATCACCCGGTACGAATTCTCGCCATCGAAGGACGGTTCTTGAGTCGCTCCATAGAATGACGAGAGGAGCACGGTCTTGCCACTTCCACTCTCGCCGAAGACCGCGATCTCTTGAACCTTTACCTTTGATGCCACGCTAGATTCCGCCGTCTTCCGTAAGGGTCCGTTCAGCCATGACCTCAGTATCGTGCAACGGACGGACATGCGTCGGCGCCCTCTTGCGCGAGCATGAACACCCTCGCGCACAGATTGATCACTTCGAGCGCGGTGCCCAACGGAGGAACACGACGGCTCGCGGCCGCTAAAGATTCAACTCGTGTGCGCGCGCGAGGAGGTCAGCGACCTCATGCAAGCCCTTCTGCCGGAGGTGAGGGATGAGGTGCGTCATGGGCGGTTGGTTCGAACGGTAGGGTTCGGGATCCGCTCCGGCGTATAAGCCCCCTCCTGGAAGCGACGACAGCCCTCCACCGGGCAGGGTGGACAACCCGCCGCCGGGGAGCGTTGAGAGTCCATCGCCCGGCAGTGTGGACAAGCCGCCGCCAGGAAGAGTGGACAGGCCCCCACCTGGCAAAGTCGACAGTCCACCACCGGGCAGTGTCGACAAGCCGCCGCCAGGGAGAGTAGACGCTCCGTCACCCGGCAGCGTGGACATACCCCCGCCGGGAAGCGTGGAGAGACCTCCGCCGGGAAGCGTCGAGCGGTTCCGCGGCCACGCGTTTCGTTCACTCATGGGATCAGCTTGCCGCACCGTCGCCAGCAAGTGGATGAATCAGATCTTCCCGGCTGGGCTGGAGTCTTGACAGCCCAGACCGAAAGGGGACAGCCCGGTCGTGCCGAATGTGCCGCCGACAGCGTGCATACAATCGCCTCCGAAGTCCCAGTGACACGTCGTTCAGATATTTCCGGGCGCCCTTCGCACTGACGATAGAGTCGGGCGACGGCCAGTGCGTCAGGGGCGAGCACTGCGGCTTTTGGGGAGGTCTGCCAATGACGGATTCGGTCCACTCGGACACGCGCGTCGACCCCCGCCAGCTCCTAGGTGCATGGGCCAACGGATCAGACGAATGGGTGCGGTTCGTCGTCCGGACGGTGCTCGCGGGCAGTGGCCCTCTGGACCGGGACGAAGAAGAGCATGCGTTCGCGCTGTTCCGCCAAGAGAAGGCCCTGGACGCGCGGGATCTGCCGACTGAAGAGCCGCTCGCGATGATCGACGGCGAGGACGAAGCCCTAGAGTCGCTGACCCTGACATCGCTCTCCGAGGTCGTGGGGGTGAACGCTCTGATCGGCGGCGGGGTAATCGAACCGCACGAGGGTCTCACCATCCTCTTCGGAGAGAATGGCACTGGCAAGACCGGTTACTCGCGCATCTTCAAATCGCTCGCAGCCAGCCGCACCGCGGACGTCATCCTCGGTGATATCGAATCCACATCGCCACAATCGCCGTCCGCGTCGATCGGCTACCGACTCGGATCGGAAACGAAGACGTATTTCTGGACAGGGCAGCAGGGTGTTGCCCCGTTCACGCGGATCTCCATCTTCGACAGCCCATCGGTGAGCTTCCACGTCGACGACGACCTCGAGTACGTATACGTCCCCGCAGCGTTGGCCCTGTTCAACCACGTCATTGCCGGAATCAAGGCCGTCCAGGCGCGCATCGATGCCGCAATCAACGAACTGCGTTCGGGTTCCACAGGACTGCTAGGCCGATTCCCGCGTGCGGCCTCGGTCTACCCGCTGATCGAAACGCTCGGCGCCGCGACAGACCTGGAACAGCTCAGGGCGATGGCAGACCACGACCCCGACGCCGATACCCGCATCGCGACATTGCGCCGCACCGTGGCCGCGCTGGAGGCCGACACGATCAGCGCGGAGATCACTCTGCAACAACGCGCCGAGCGTGTTCTCGCCGAGGCGACGACGGCCGCACAGACTCTTGGGCGGTTCGACACTGGCGCGTACAGCACTCTGCTCACTGCCCTGGCGAACCTGCAGGAGGACTATCGAGCTTTCCGCGCGGCGTTGTTCGAGGCCGCGGACCTGCCCGCCGCGCCCGACGACACCTGGACCCGGTTCATCCAGGCCGGTGAGGAGTACGAAGCGCACCTGAGCGCGCACGACGTGCACGACGCAGACCGGTGCCTCTACTGCCGTCAACCACTCAGCGACCCAGCCCGGGCGCTCATCGAAAAGTACTCCGAGTTTCTCGAGGATAAAATCGCCGGCGACATCGAAGCTGCCAAGGGACGGCTCAGCGACCTGACTTCACCCATCCTCAGCATCCGAACCAGCGACGTAGACGCCTACGCCCGCGACCATGCCGCGAGCAACCCGCCGCCAGAATTCCTCCCACCGTTGGAACGCACTCTCAGCACCGCCACAACACTGCATACCCACCTCCGCAACAACACCCTCGTCCCCGCCGACACGGTGGCCCACGCGGCCGCGGACGCAGATGGCCTCACCGAAGCGCTCGGTAGCACCCGTGCCGCGCTGATCGAACTGCGCGGACAATCCGAGCGGCGCGTAGAAACGCTCGCTGAGAAGAAGAAGGAACTGGTCGATCTCGAAGCCGCCGCCGAACTCGCCCGGTCGTGGGCGATCATCGAACAACATGTGCGCGACGCGAAACAAGCCGACCGCCTTGCGCTGCTCGCCAAGCCCATGCCCGGGCTGCTGCGCGCGGTCACGGGCCTCGCCAAAACCGCGAGCGACCAGATGATCAACGAAAGCTTCGACGCGCTGTTCGCCCAAGAACGCATGGCGCTTCGCGCACCTGACCTCCAGGTCGAATTCGTCGGCCGCCAGGGACGAGCGCATCGCCGAAAGGTTCTCACGGGCAAGCACAAGCCATCAAAGGTTCTCTCCGAAGGAGAGCAGAAGGTTCTCGCGATGGCGGACTTCCTCGCCGAAGCACGCCTCGCGGGCATCACCGCACCGGTGATCTTCGACGACCCAGTTTCCAGTCTCGATCATCGCCGCATCAACGAGGTCGCACAGCGTGTCGCGGCCCTCGCAGACTCGACCCAAGTGATCGTGTTCACCCACGACATCTTCTTCGCCACCACGCTCCTAAACCTGATGGCAGCGTCTAAACGTTGCTCGTACTTCCACATCACCGACGAGGACGGCAATGGGCAGGTCACCCGCGCTACCGGACCCCGCTGGGACAGCATCAGCAATCTCAAGAAGAACATCAACGAAACCATTCAGGACGCCAAGTCCCAGCAAGGCGATGCACGTGCCGCCCTCGTACGTACTGGCTACGACTGGATCCGGTCCTGGTGCGAGGTATTCACCGAAACCGAGCTACTCCAGGGAGTGACTCAGCGTTACCAACCCAACGTCCGCATGACTGCCCTTCCCAACATCAAGGTCTCCGCTCTGCCGGATGCAATCGAGACCGTGAATCGCGTATTCGAAGAGGCGTGCCGGTACATCGATGGGCATTCCCAGCCGCTCCCCACGCTAAACGTCAGTCCTACCCTGGCCGGGCTTGAAGAGCATTGGGCAGAGCTGAGCGATGCCAGAGCCGCCTACCTCAACGCGCGTGACTGATCGTCGAGATTAGTCGCGTAGATGACTCTCGCGTCACGCTGACACTGGAATCGCGCCGAATCCCTGAGCGGCGTAGGCAGTTGACGTAGTGGCGGCCGAGTCGGACACTGGGCGCTAGTTTCCGACTTAGCCGCAGGCGCTACGAGGTGAGTCATGGGATCGATCGCTCCGTACGAAACGGTGCATGGGCGGCGGTATCGGGTGCGGTACCGCCGCCCGGACCACACCGAGGCGGAAAAGCGTGGGTTTCGCACGAAGCGTGACGCGGAGCTGTATCTGTCGTCGGTAACGGTCTCAAAGGCGATGGGCAACTTCGTCGACCCGGCAAGGTCGCGGATCGCGCTCGGACATTTCGCAGACGGCTGGTTCCGCTCCAAGCGCCCCCCAATGATGAAGCCGTCTTCGTATGCGGCATTGGAGCATTCCTGGGCAGCACACGTCGCCCCGGTGTGGGCCCATCGCGACCTGTCCTCGATTCAGCGGTCGGAGGTGCAGGCTTGGGTGGCCGACCTTGGATCTCGCCGCTCGCGCAGCGTTGTCATTCGTTCGCTGGGCGTACTCGCTGGCATCCTCGACATTGCGGTCGACGATCACCGCTTGAGCAGCAACCCCGCACGAGGCGTCCGCAACCTGCCGCGAAGAGGGCCCGCGAAGAGGCGCGTGTATCTCACCCACGGGCAGGTGGCCACTCTGGCAGCATCCGCCGCGCATACCGATCTGGTCCTTCTGCTCGCGTACACCGGGCTCCGATGGGGTGAAGCGGTGGCCCTCCGGGTTCGAAGCGTGAATCGGGACAGGCGACGACTCAGCGTGGAAGAGAACGCAGTACTGGTGGGTTGGGAGATCCAAGTAGGTTCGCCGAAGACGCATGAACGTCGATCCGTCCCGTACCCGGAACGCCTCGCGCCCTTGATTGACGCCGCGTGTGCTGGCAAACCTCCAGATGGCCTGTTGTTCGGTAACGGCGTCACTTACATGAAGAGAGAATCCGACGAGCGCAGCTGGTTCGCAGTTGCCGTCCGTCGCGCTCAGGCGGTGGATGCCTCCATTCCTCGGCTCACCCCTCACGACCTCCGGCACACCGCAGCATCGCTAGCGATCAGCTCCGGCGCGAACGTCAAGGCTGTCCAGCGGATGCTCGGACACGCGTCCGCTGCCATGACTCTTGATACCTACGCCGACCTCTTCGAGGACGACCTCGACGAGGTCGCCGGCCATCTCAACGACGCGATGACCTACACGCCTGAACAGGCCAGGCTCATCTCAGTCGCCGCCAGGTCCGCTCGACAGCGGTCCCGTAAGAAGGAAGCTGAGCAGTGACGAAGGTCGAGCACGGACGGTACAAGGTCGTCGTGACGAAAGTGGAAGTCGCGGAATGCTGGGTGCGAGCGGAAAGTGAGGACGCTGCGCTCGAGCAAGTGCGCGAAGAGATGCGACGTCCGTTCGCGTACGTCGGCAGGTGGGAAACCAAAGCTTCGGAAGTCGTCGTCGTCGAGGCGACAGCGATCCTGCCACGCCCCAACACGTTCGCAGAGTCCGGTCCCGCACTCTTGGGGCTTCGCGCCGCAGCCGAGGCACTGGGAGTGTCCTATTCGACGATCTATCAGATGACGCGTCGCGACGAGATTGAGTTCACATGGGTGGGATCTCGGAAGTACATCTCCCGCGACGCATTGGCCTCCTTCGTCAAAGGCGGAGCGTGACGAGCGCGGCAAGGGCTAGGAAGCGCCACCGGCGGCCATTGTAGAATTCAACTCGTCTGGCCTCTGTAGCTCAATGGAAGAGCAGCTCCGTCCTAAGGAGAGGGTTGGGGGTTCGAGTCCCTTCAGGGGCACCAAGCGTCCAGGGTGCGTGTACACCAACTCGATCGCTACGTACGAGACCATGAATCGGCTCAGGCGAAGAGCTAGGGTTCCCGGTCGATCCACCCCTTGTCAGCCCAAGTGCGGATGCCGGCGGTCAGCGGATCTTTCCGCGACGTCAACCTACCTCTTTGGCGCGTCGTCCCCACTTCCCAATATGGTCGTAGCGGACGGCAAACAGTAAGCGCCGCCGACTTTTGATGGGGGTTGGGTTGCCACAGGAACCTGCAGACTCTGCGCTGCGTGAGCGCTACGTCGGCGACATAGCGGAGCGCTTCTGGGTTCCGGCTTATCAGCGCGGCTACCGGTGGGGTCGCGAAGAAGTCGAACGACTCCTAGATGACGTGTGGAACAGCGACCAGCCGTCGTATTACCTTCAGCCAGTCGTCGTAAAAGAGATGCGAGACGACGATCGCTGGGAGCTGATCGACGGCCAGCAGAGACTGACGACGCTGTTCTTGGTCCTCGCCTACATGCGAAACGAGTCGCTTCAAAGCACTCCTCCGCCGTTCTCGCTCGATTACGAGACGCGCCCGGACATGCTCGAGTATCTCGCCGATCCCGCGGCTATCGAACCAGGTTCAAACATCGATGCGTTTCACCTGGCCGGCGCCTATCGAACGATCTCAACGTGGTTTGAGGCGCATGGGGTGCGCCGCCAGTTCGTCGCCAATAAGCTCTACGGCTACTTCTTCGAGCGGGTACGGATCATTTGGTACGAAGCTCCGGCAGAGACAGATTCGGCGACCGTCTTTCGGAGGCTGAATGTCGGCCGCATCCCCCTCACGGACGCCGAACTCGTGAAGGCTCTCTTGTTGTCCAAGGTCGAGTCCGCTGCCCCATCGCGCGGGCGGTCATTCGAGGTTGCGGCACAGTGGGACTCGATCGAGCGTGATCTCCGCAACGCCGAGTTGTGGGCTTTCATAACTGCGGGAAAGCGCGCGGACTCGACTCATATCAGCCTCTTGCTCGACGTTATCGTCGGCGGTCCGACCGGGCGTGACCGCCCGCTGTTCCACACGTTCGAGACACTGCGACCCGACATTGACTCAGCTCCGCTCCAGGTGTGGGAGCGCGTGCTGGATCTCCATTCGCTCATCACGGGCTGGTACGAGGACCGCGATGTCTTCCACCGAGTCGGCTTCCTCGTAACTGCTGGTGACGACCTTGCCCAGATCGTTGCTCTGTCGACGGGGAAGACCAAGAGCGAGTTTGACGCGGCTCTCATCGATCGGATCAGCGCGCATCTCGCACTCTCTGAGGAAGGCGTCCGAGAACTCAACTACGAGGGACGAAGCGCGATTCGATCCGAACGTGCACTCGTGCTGATGAACGTCGAGACTGTGCGCCGGCAACGTTCATCGTCGGAGCGCTACTCGTTTCATGCTCACGCTGAGGAGCGATGGTCGCTGGAACACATCCATGCCCAGAGCGCTGAGCTGCTCACACGGCAGGACCAATGGCTCGAATGGCTCCGCCTTCATCGCGGCGCCATCTCGGCGGTTCCCTCAATATCCGCCGCTACCCGGCAGAGCCTAGAAGCTGATATCGACGGCGCCCTCAACTCGCCGAAGTTAGTGGAGAGCACATTCCGTGGGATCGAGGCGAAGGTCGTAGCCGCGCTCGGCGAGAGCTCAGATGTGGACATCCACTCGATCACGAATCTCGCCCTCCTCGATTCTGGCTCGAATAGTGCGCTGAGCAACGCGGTCTTTGAGGTCAAGCGCCAGGAGATTCTTCGCCGTGACAAGCGGGGCAACTACATACCGGCGTGCACGAGGAACGTGTTCCTGAAGTACTACACACCGAACGCCGATCAGCAGCTCCACTTTTGGGGGATGGCGGATAGGCAGGCATACCTCGAGGCCATTCTGGATGCCCTGCGTCCCTACCTACTCCCAGACTTGACCCTCGAGGCAGGAGGCGAAGATGAATGAGAGCCGCGTTACGACCTTCGCGCAGCTGATCGGCGGCGGCGACGGGGCGATTAAGCGTGTGGAGATCCCGCTCATCCAACGTGATTACGCGCAGGGACGAACGGACCCTGCGACCTCGCAGATTCGCTCGGCCTTCCTGGAGGTTCTCCATTCAGCGCTGAGTGCAGACGAACCGCAAGAGATCGGTCTTGATTTCGTCTATGGGGACGTTGAGTCGGACAGCGGCACTCTGCGACCGCTCGATGGCCAGCAACGCCTGACAACACTTTTTCTCCTCCATTGGTACATCGCGCATCGGGCGGGAGTAGATCTCGCGTCGCAAGCGTGGACCGAGTTCACCTACGCCACGCGTGCAAGTGCGCGGCTGTTCTGCGCGCGACTGGTCGGGTTTCCTCCACCAGTCGACTGCGACGCTCCCACGGACTGGATCCGCGACCAGTCGTGGTATCAGTACGTGTGGCGTCACGATCCGACGATTCAGTCGATGCTCACGATGATCGAGACCATCCATCAGCGGTTCGGCGACGAGGACGTGGCTCAACTCTGGCGTCGAATCGCAGACGCACATCGTCCTGCGGTTTCCTTCCATCTGCTGCCCATCAACGAGATGGGAGCCCCTGAAGATCTCTACATCAAGATGAATTCGCGCGGTAAGCCCCTGACGCCGTTCGAGAACTTCAAGGCCCGGCTCGAAGCCGACATTGCACCAATCGACCCTCGCAAGACCTTCGCGCATCGGATCGACGGCGCGTGGGCAGACACCTTCTGGCCCTATCGTGGCGACGACGACATCATCGATGATGAGCTTTTGCGTTACCTCAGATTTCTCATCGAGATCTGTGAGTGGAGAGACGGTCATATCAAGCAGGGACCGATTGAGCCGCGCGCCGAAAAGCTCTTCGACGAGCGCAACCCGAGGGCTCGCGATCACCTTGCTTACGTCATCGATGCATTCGACACGTGGACAGGAGTCGATCCGTCGGCGTACTTTAGTCAACTGTTCACAAGCGGCCGCGCAGTCCGCACCTCCGCCGGACCGATGCCATTGTTCGCCGCTACCGAAGGCCGCACCGACCTCTTTGAGAACTGCGTATTCACCTACGGGGAGACGCGGGGCTCAACGCGCGTGTTCTCATTCGGGCAGCAACTGCTCCTTGGCGCAGTCCTCGCGTATCGCCGCTCGGTGTCGACTGAGGCCGACACCGAATTGCGGGAACGCCTGCGCGTAATTCGCAACCTGATAGACGCGTCCGAGAACGAAATCCGTCTCGACAGAATGCCCGCCATGCTTGCCGAAGTTGAGCGGATCGCGGTTGATGGCTTGACCGACGAGGCCACCGCGTTCAATCGCGCTCAGTTCGACGATGAGCTCCTGAAGGCCCGCATCCGCGCGATCTATCCCGAAATGGAGTCCGCGCTGTTCGCGCTGGAGGACACAGTCATCCTTCGGGGATCACTGGTCGCCTTCGAGCTCGATCCGGATTCCCTGCCGAGACGCGCGGAAGCATTCGTCCGAGCCTTCGGCGACGCCGCCAACTGGACCCTGTTGACCGCCGCGCTACTCGCGGCGGCTCCATACGCTCGCCCACGCGACAGGGAGCGCAGATCGTTCCAGTTCGGCGTCGGACAAGACGGCAACCTCGCCTCTTGGCGCGCCGTACTCGCCATCGGAAGCCGTGATGCACTCTCGCAAACTCGCGAGGCGCTAGGAGCGGTGCTCGATCAAGTGGCGCCCGGTGAACCTGTCGAAGCGGGACTGACTGCGCTTCGGAGTCGCAGCTTGCGAGAAGCCGAAATGGCCGGAGAGTTCGATTGGCGCTACTACCTCACCAAATACGACTCCATGCGTGAGGGCAAGTCGGGTATCTATTTTGGACGCGATGGCGAGCTCGGATACTCGCTCTGCATGCTCAACAAGTCTCAACTCAACAGCTACTACCGCGACCCATACCTACTTGCAGCTTGGCGAGAAAGTCGGATCGGCGATCTCGCCGACGACCCGTGGTTCACCGGCTACGAATGGGGCGAGCGATGGCTGACCTTTCGTCGATCCGGTACGCGACTCAGGTGCCGGGCGAACGGGTACGAGATCGCGCCTCCGACGGGCCGCGAGCATCAGGAGGCTCTCGCAAGGGTCGCTTCCACGCTGGGAGCGCGCGATGGCTTGATGCCGGTTCCGCAGCGTGCCGCCGAACGGCACATTCTGGATGCGGTCGACCGCATCCAAGTCGGGGCAAACCTCATGGCCGCTCTCGCAGCCGAAGGTCTGTGACGCGGCCGACAGGCATCCGATTGCGGGAAGCGGTGCAGTGAGACACTGGCCTGCCATGGCCTCTCACCTTCTCGCGATCCTTCACAGCCTTCCGGTCGGGACAGGATTAAGGACAACTCGTCGAGTCGAGATCGCGCAGCGCGCGCTCGGGTGCGATTCATTCTCCATCGTCAACGTGTATCCAGCGGCACTCACCGACTCGAACGCCCTTAGCTTGCAGTCGGCGTCGGCTACCTTCGCTCGAGGGCGGGAGCTCATACTTCGCGAGTTGGAAATGGGCTCCGCGTCTGACGTGCTCCTCGCCTACGGAGTCCAACTTCCCACCGGACCGATCAGGCACGAGTATCGCGCGCAGACCCACTGGCTCACTGAAGAGCTAGAGTGTCGAAACCTTCGGGTGTGGTCCTTCGGCGGTAGGCCATCGCACCCGTCACGATGGCATCGCCTAGTTAGCCGCGAGCACCCAGGCTCCTCGGTCGAGAGCCGCGCCGGTGAGCTCCTCGTCCGGTCTGACCGCCAGGCTGAGTCCCCGTCTTCGTCGCACCCGATCGATACGATCATGCTCAGCAGTGGAGGGAAGTGAACGTGCGTCTCGAGGAAATCGCAGCACCACAACGGCTTGCCGGGATCGTTCCCGGGCGCGCCGTCGAGGTGCTAGCCGCATGGATGCACGGTGCGAATGCGGTAGAGGTCACCTATCGCGATGACAACGGCACCCTCGGCCAGGTCGTGCTCTATCGCTCGGACGAAGACCGCGTTGAGCGGCATCTTGACGCCGGTCGCCCGTTCGATGCCGACCCGCGAAACTTCCGCCTCGCGGCCGAGGCGCAGCGAATCATGCTCGCTGGGCTCCATGATCCGATGCTCGCCGTTGCAACCAGCGACGTGCAGCCGCTCCCTCACCAGATTCGTGCCGTGTACGGAGAGCTGATTCCGCGGACACCGCTACGCTTCTTGCTCGCGGACGACCCGGGCGCGGGCAAGACGATCATGGCCGGCCTCTACATAAAGGAGCTGATCCTCCGCGAAGACGTTCGCTCATGTCTAGTGGTTGCCCCCGGCGGGCTAGTCGAGCAGTGGCAGGACGAGCTTGCGCTGAAGTTTGGCCTCGAGTTTGAGATTCTGGCGCCCGGCGCGGAAGACACGATTCCAGGGCGCACGATCTTCGATCAGAAACCGCTCCTGATAGCACGGATGGACCAGCTAGCGCGGAATGAGGTTCTCCTGGATCAGCTCGAGCAGTCCGAATTCGATCTCGTCGTAGTCGACGAAGCGCACCGAATGAGCGCGACATGGTTCGGCGGTGAGCTCAGCACGTCGAAGCGGTTTCAGCTCGGCGAGACGCTAAGTGGCCGCGCGCGCCATCTGCTCCTCATGACTGCGACGCCGCACAACGGCAAGGAAGAGGATTTCCAAACATTCCTGTCGCTGCTCGACCGAGACCGCTTCGCCGGGCCGGGCGACAAGAGAGCGCAGTCGGGAACGGCTGACGGTCTGATGCGGCGCATGGTGAAAGAGAATCTCGTCACCTTCGAAGGCAAGCCGCTCTTCCCCGAGCGCATCGCGGAAACCGTGTCCTACAGACTCTCCCCCGCTGAGCAGCAGCTCTACGAGGAGGTCACCGAGTACGTCCGAAATGGAATGAATCTCGCCGACCGCCTTGATGGCAAGCGAAAGAACACCGTCGGCTTCGCGCTCACAGTCCTGCAGCGACGCCTCGCCTCGAGCCCGGAGGCAATCTTCCAGTCGCTCCGACGTCGCGCCGAGCGACTCGACCGCATTCGTACTGACCTGCTCAACGGCGTCGATACTTCCTCAAAGAGCGCTCCAGAGCCCCTTGCTGAAGACGATCCGGACATCGACGAGCTGGATTCCGCCGAGCTCGAGGAGGCCGAGGAGGAGCTCGTTGATGCAGCCACAGCTGCTCGCACGGCGGCCGAGCTCCAGACCGAAATCCAGGACCTCCGCAGGCTCACCGAGATCGCGCGAGCAGTGCTCACCACCCAGCAAGACGTGAAGTGGCGCGAGCTGCGCGGAGTCATCGACGGTGAGGTGCTCGCCGACCACGATGGCAAGCCCCGCAAGCTGATCATCTTCACCGAACACCGCGACACTCTGAACTATCTTCGGCAGCGCATCGTGCAACTCCTGGGCAGGGATGAGGCGGTCGTCGCGATTCACGGCGGAGTGCCGAGGTACGAGCGGCGACGCATCACCACGGAGTTCACCACGAACCGCGACGTGCAGATCCTCTTGGCGACGGATGCTGCAGGCGAGGGTCTGAACCTGCAGGCAGCACATCTGATGGTGAATTACGACCTGCCATGGAACCCCAACAGGATCGAACAGCGGTTCGGCCGCATCCACCGCATCGGTCAGCTGGAGGTCTGCCGACTGTGGAACCTCGTCGCGGAGGATACGCGCGAAGGCGAGGTCTTCATTCGCCTGCTCGACAAGATCGAGGAGCAGCGTGCCGCATACAACGGCGAGATCTTCAACGTTCTCGGGACATCCCTCGGCAATTTGAATCTGGCTCAGGAGTTGCGGAGAGCCATCCGCTACGGCGAACGACCCGACGTTCGCGCACAGATGTGGCAGGTGATCGACGAGGGGGTGTCGGCAGGCATCCAAGAGCTGCTCGAAGAGGACGCGCTCGCCAGCGAAGTCCTAGCTCCGAACGACCTTGAGGCACTGCGCCGGCAGATGGAGGACGCCAAAGCGAAACGGCTGCAACCGCATTTCATCCGTGACGCGTTCCTCGAAGCTTTTGAACGGCTTGGGGGGCGGATTGACCGGCGCGAGCGTGGTCGCTTCGAGATCACACACGTGCCTGCCGCGATCCGCGAGCGTGCCGGGCGTGCGCCGGTCTCTCGACGCTACGAGCGCGTCACGTTCGACGTCGCGACCATCGATGTTCAGGACGCGCCCAGAGCTGAGCTTCTCGCACCTGGCCACCCCCTCCACGACGCGACGCTGGCGCTCATCATTGAGCAGTACGGACCCAGCCTGGACCGCGGCACCGTGCTCGTATCTGAGGAAGTCACCGAACCAACGCTGCTCGTTGGAGTCCTCAACGAGGTGCGGGACTCCACGGGCTCGACGGTGAGCAAGCAGTTCGGCTACTCGTTCGTGGGCCCCGACGGAGCACCAAGGGATGCCGGGCCTGCTCCGTACTTGGACTACGCGCCGCCGAGCGAAGCGACGGTCGACGCAAACCTCACGGTCCCTGTGCTGGCGGAACGTGAAAAGGATGCCGTCTCCTGGGTGATCTCGGAGCAGTTGCCGCAGTTCGCCGCCGAGGTAACTGCGAGACGAACGACGGAGTACACCAGGATCCGCGAGCGGGTATCACTGCGCCTCACGAGGGAGGTAAACCGCCTCTTCACCGAGGCGCTGAAGACAGACGCGAACGCGGCCGCAGGCAAGAAGGTGCGGTACTCCGGCGAGACTCTCCGTCGTCGTGCTGAAGAACTCGAACAGCGTCGGGAGGCGAGGCTGGCGCTGATCGATCGTCAGCTTGTGATGTCACCGGTCACGCCGCTCATCATGGCCATCGCGCTGGTGGTGCCGACTCCCGCACCCGCGACACGACCACCCAGCGCCGATCCCGACGCGCGGCGCGCGGTAGAGCGGCGTGGCGTCGATGCCGTCCTCGCGATCGAGCGTCAGCTCGGGCGGACCCCATATGAGCAGGCGCAGAACAACCCCGGCTTCGATGTTCTGTCGTACGTGCCGAGCGGCCCGGGCATCCGCATCGAAGTTAAGGCCCGAATCGAGGGCGCCGATACGTTCACTATCACGCGCACTGAGGTGCTGACCGCGCTCAATGCCGCGCCCGACCATCGGCTCGCGCTCGCTCGGGTGAGCGCGCTCGGAGCGGCCCACGACCAGGTTCGCTACATCGGCAACGCGTTCGACGGCGTCGAGCCGACGTGGCTGACCGACTTCGACGTCGTTTCCCAGAACCTGTCATGGGATGACTGGTGGGAGAGGGGGACGGCACCCTTCTAAGCTCCCCATATGGGGAGAAGATCATCACTGCGTACGCGCGCTTGGGTCATCTCCTGGGGACGTGGATCTGTCTATCCTTCTCAGAACGAGCCAGGCACCCCGCAAGGCGATCCGCTCGCGCTACTCCCGTCGCGTGCTTCCCGGGAACGAGTTGAGGGGGCCCTCGTGGCGCTGTTCGAGATGATCTCGGGATCAGATGCTGATCTCGTTATCGGTCAACTCCGCAAGTCTCCGTCCTACAAAGTCAAGTGGGACGCGGACGGGAACATCGCGAGGATCGGCCACGACGTAGAGGTCTATGCCTACCGCACGAAGATCTACTTCGATGGCACCAGAGCGACTCTCGCGGCGACCAATGGCAGAGGCGCGATCTCTTACGAACCCGTCAAATGGGTCACTCAGCGTGAGCGTCTCGATCGCATCAAGGCGGAGATGGAGGCGGGAACCTATGTGTGGCCTTGACGCGTCAGCGCGTTAGCCACCCGTAAGCTCGTTGATCGCAGCTTGCTGCAGAAGAGAACGGGGAGTGGGGCTGTGGCGACGAAGCGCAAGCTGATTGAGGTCTCGATCCCGCTCGACGAGATCAACAGACAGTCGGCGCGTGAAAAGTCGATCCGTCACGGGCACCCGAGCACCCTGCATCTGTGGTGGGCGCGGCGACCGCTGGCGACGGCGCGGGCCGTGCTGTTCGCCCAACTCGTCGATGATCCCTCGGTTCGCGAGGATGAGTTCATCGCCGAGGCGGTGCAAGAGGGCTATGAAGATCCCGAAGGCTGGGCTGACCATCGCGTCAAGCAGGAGCGCGAGCGCCTCTTCGACCTCATCACGCGCATGGTCAATTGGGACAACGTCGGCGACGACGCGCTGTTCGAGGCGGTGCGTGCCGAGATCCTGAAGTCCACAAACGGGAACCCTCCTACGATCCTTGATCCGTTCGCAGGGGGCGGAACGATCCCGTTGGAGGCCCAGCGTCTCGGATTGGAAGCCCATGCCAGCGACCTCAACCCCGTCGCCGTGCTCATCAATAAGGCGCTCATCGAGATCCCGCCCAAATTCGCCGGACGCGAGCCGGTGTTTCCAGGCGCTGCGAGCACCCGCACTGACTGGCCGAAGGCAACGGGCCTCGCAGAGGACGTGCGACGTTACGGCGAATGGATGCGCGGCGAGGCGCAAAAGCGCATCGGGCATATCTACCCGAAGGCGAACCTGCCAGGCGGCGGAGAAGCCACCGTCATCGCGTGGATTTGGGCGCGAACTGTCACTTGCCCGAACCCGGCGTGCGGCATCGAGATGCCCCTCGTGCGCTCTTGGTGGCTGGGGAGGAAGAAGGGTAAGGAAGCCTACGTCGTCCCGCGAGTCGTTGGACGGCGTGTGGAGTTCGAGATCGGGCATGACCTGAAGTCGGCTCCGTCGAGGGACAACGACGGAACAGTGCGTCGGACAGGCGCAGTCTGCGTATCGTGCGGCTCCGCGGTTGCTCTTGAATACGTTCGCGAGACCAGTCGGCAGGTCGGCCTCGGATCTCAACTTATGGCAGTCGTAGCCGAAGGAAATCGTTCGCGGATTTACCTTGCGCCGACGAACGACCAAACGCATGCGGCCGCAGTTGCGAGTCCCGACGACGTGCCACCAGGGGAGTTGTTTGACTGGCCGGGGAGAATCAACGTCTACAGGTACGGGCTCACCGAGTTCCAGGATCTCTTCACGAGTCGCCAGTTAGTGGCGTTGACGACCTTCAGTGACCTCATCGCAGAAGCTCGCACTCGGATACTCGAAGATGCCCGTGCCGCAAACTCGCCCGACGGTGCGCCGCTGGAACAAGGCGGTACGGGCGCTGGAGCGTATGCGGACGCAGTGGTCACCTACCTGTCGTTTCCAATCAGCCGTATGGCAAACAAGCTGTCCTCGCTTTGTAGTTGGGACTCCAGCCCGAAGATGGAGTCGGTGCGTGGCCTCTTCGCGCGTCAGGCAATCCCGATGGCATGGGACTATGCCGAAGCGAATCCATTCGCAGGTTCGGGCGGGGACTTCGCTGAAGATGTCGCATGGGTCGACCGAGTGATGGACCGACTTCCGTCCGGACAGCCTGCCGAAGCAGTCAACGCAGACGCGGCGGCCAGGTCATACTCCGGCGTCCTAATCTCGACCGACCCGCCCTACTACGACAACATTGGCTACTCCGATCTCAGCGACTTCTTTTATGTCTGGTTGCGACGCTCGCTTCGGAGCGTCCACCCCGACCTACTTGGAACAATCCTCGTGCCAAAGTCCGAGGAGCTCGTCGCGAATCCATACCGGCACGGCGGGACGGACGGTGCCAAGGAGTTCTTCGAGAGTGGCTTCGAGCATGTGTTCGCACACGCGCGAGAGACTGCGACAGACGAATACCCGATCACGGTGTACTACGCGTTCAAGCAATCCGAGACGGATGCAGGCGGCGAAGCGTCGACCGGCTGGGAGACGATCCTCGGCTCCATGGTTCGCGCTGGGTGGTCGGTAACAGCGACGTGGCCAGTGCGATCAGAGCTAAGCCTCGATCCACCGATGGACGGGGCGTTGAGCGAGCGTCGTGACGTAGAAATGCCCCTCTGATCAGGAAGAATAGAGCTTGCTTAGGGTTCTGTTCGTCTGGTCGGAGAGGCATCTCGTAGATGCAATTCAAGCACGCCCCCGCCGCAGTGTCTGCGGTGTTCGATGATCCGAATCTCGTGTCGGCCGCGGGGCTGGTGCCGATGCTCCGCCTGGCGCGTTCCGCGGGGTTGGACGAGCTCGCGCGTGAGCGGTTGAGCGTCCCGACGGATAAGGGCGCCAACGCGGGTGCGAAGGTGATGGCACTGGTCGCGGGCATGCTCGCCGGGGCGGACTCGATCGACGACATGAACCTGCTCCGCCATGGCGGAATGGGCCGGTTGTTCGACCGGACGTATGCGCCGTCGACGCTCGGGTCGTTCCTGCGGGAGTTCCGGTTCGGACACGTCCGCCAGCTCGACGCCGTCGCCTCCCGGGTGTTCGCGAATCTCGCTGTCGACGCGCCGCTGCTCCGAGCAGGCGATGGCGAGCGGGTGATGGTGGATCTGGACGACACCATCATCGAGGTCCACGGATACCAGAAGCAGGGCGCCGGTTTCGGGTACTCCGGCGTCCGGGGGCTGAACGCCCTCCTCGCCACGGCATCGACCACCTCGTCGGCGCCGGTGATCCTGGCCCAGCGGTTGCGGCAGGGGAAGACCGGGTCCCCGAAGGGGGCCGCGCGGATCGTCGGCGATGCTCTCGCCACCCTGCGCCGCACCCGCGCCGCGACCGGGGCCAGGCCGTTGCTGCGGGCGGACTCCGCGTTCTACGGACACGCGACCGTCGGCACCGCGATCAAGGCGGGCGCCGACGTGTCGGTGACCGTGAGGATGGACCCGGCGGTGAAGGCCGCGATCGCGACCATCCCGGATGATGCGTGGGAGATGATCGAGTACACCGACGCGATCCGTGACGAGACCACCGGGCAGCTGATCTCCAAAGCCGAGGTCGCCGAGGTCCCGTTCACCGCGTTCCGCTCGAGGAAGAAGGCGGAACAGGTCGCCGGACGGTTGGTGGTGCGGCGCATCCCCGATCTGAACCCGAGACAGGTGGAGCAGCCGACCCTGTTCGACGTCTACCGGCATCACGCGTTCTTCACCACCACAGCGAAGGAGGTGATGGACACGGTGGCCGCGGACAAGACCCACCGCGGTCACGCGATCATCGAGCAGGTCCACGCCGACCTCAAAGCGGGGCCGCTCGCGCACCTGCCCTCCGGGGTGTTCACCGCGAACAGCGCCTGGCTCGTCATCGCCGTGATCGCATTCAACCTCACCCGCGCTGCCGGTCTCGTCGCCGACCGAGCGGGACGGCTCGCGAGAGCAACGACCGCGACGATCCGCCGCACCCTGATCCACGTCCCCGCACGGCTGGCGCGCTCCGCGCGCCGAATCACGCTGCACCTGCCCGAGGCCTGGCCATGGCAGACCGCGTTCGACCGGCTCTTCACAGCCACGCACGCGCCACCGCCAACGGTGACCACCTGACCATCGCCGCAACGCGGCACGACCGAGGACCAAGTGGACGACCGGGATGCGACGCCCGGAACTCAACCCTGCCCTCGACGCGTCACCGCGCCCCGATCATGCCGCCCCGGCACACCCACGGCTCATCGGTGGATCGAGGCTAAGCAACCGGATGATCGCTTCGGGGACAAACGCGCTGGCATCCTCCGTCGTCCTCGCGCTTCGACCGCGCCCAACGGACGCCGCAGTTACCGATAGGCGGGGATTTATCGCCGCGATGAAACGCGAACTCGGCCCTGCGTTACGAGAGTTGCAGCAGGGAGGAATCGCGCCTGTAGATCTCCCACAATCGGCGATCGGGCCGGGCATGGCGGTGTTCTCGCGCTATGCGAAAGTCATCGAGTCAGACGGTTCAGAGATGACCGTGCGTTCGGCGCTTGCTCGCATCAACGAAGTGTTGGACGAGCTGCTGACGGAGCAGGAGGGAGACTTCGACGCGACCACCCGGTTTGCCATCGCCTGGTACCGCAGCAATGGCTACGACGCTGGGTCGTTCGGCGACGCCGAAAACTTGGCACGAGCACGCGCCACGGCAGTCTCCACGATGGAGCGGGGAGGCATCCTGAGCGCCCGAGCTGGCAAGGTGCGGCTTTATAGACCTACTGACCTGCCCGAGCACTATGACGTGATCTCTGACCAGCACACGTCAGCGTGGGAAGCTCTTCAGCACACGATCCGCATCCAAGAGGTGTCGGGCATTCCGGCAGCGGGAGCGTTTTTGCACGATGCGAGCCGCCGATCCGACGGCGCGGTCGATCTGGATCTAGTCAAGGAGCTGGCTTACTTGCTGTTCCAGGTGGCCGAGAAGAACGGCTGGCCAAAGGACGCCATCTCGTTCAACGGTATTGCTACGTCGTGGTCGGAGATGCTCGACTCCGGGCGGACAGCCGCCCCTGTCGTCACGGCCTCGACGCTCGACTTCGATGCGCTCAACGAATAGCTGTCTCGCGCCGGCTCGAGAGGTTGAGTAGACGCCACTGCTTCACCCCCCCACTTAGCTCGCTGTACCGCCCGGATACCGCAGTTAGGAAGGACGACGTGGTCGCGGGCATTGCGGGACACCGGCTCCGGCGACCGTCGTGTGTCCGGCTAGCCTTGAGCCTCAGGAGGACTAATCAATGGCGACGTCGAATCGTGACCGCATCGGCAGAATGTTTGAGATCGTCGCGGAGGCGCTTGATGCGTTCATCAGCGACACCCTCCGACCGGAGATAGGGGAGAGGGACTGGACGTTTCTCATCGCCGCGGTGGATGGCGACAAGGGCATCGTCGGCAAGGAGTACAGCCGAGACGACCCGCAGGTGCAGATTCGGCTGCTGACTGAGAACATCACCGCTCGCTACAAGGCGAACTGGCGTCCGTTTAGGGGAGTGTTCACCCGCGCCGACGAGGCGTACGCCACTCTCCTCAAGGACGTGCGCAACGACTGGGCCCACATGAAGTCATTTGACGATGACACCGCGCTGCGGGCACTCGATCAGGCCCGCCAGCTCCTGACTGCGATCGGCCAGGGTTATGCCGCGGACAAGGTTGATGCCATTCGGCTTGACCTTCGACGGATTGCGACGGGTAAGCAAGATCAGAAGGCGCTCCGCACGTCGACGGTCATTCCTGGGGCGTCCGGTCTCGCTCCGTGGCGCCAGGTGCTGAAGCCTCGCGAGGAGGTAGCGACTGGCAACTTCCATGCATCGGAGTTCGCAGCGGATTTGTTCAAGGTCGCCCGCAATGATTCTCAGACTGCTGGTGAGTACTCTGACCCAGCCCAGTTCTTCGCGCGCACCTACCTAACCGAGGGACTGCGAGACCTCGTCAGTCGCGCGGTGAGGCGGTTGTCAGGAGACGAAAATGCGTCGCCTGTCATCAATTTGCAGACCAACTTTGGCGGCGGCAAGACACACTCAATGCTCGCGTTGTGGCATCTCGCGGGCGGGTTGCCAATTGGCAAGTTTCCGCAAGAGGCGCAAGAACTCCTCACTTCCGCTGGGTATCCCGTGCAGGGCATTGACGCGCCGCGCGTGGCCCTGGTGGGGAACCACTTCGCTCCGCAGGGTGAGGATCACGACGGTACTCGCATCAACACGATGTGGGGTGAGCTCGCCTGGCAGCTGGGCGGTGCCGATGGCTATGCCATGGTCGAGGCTCACGACCGCGCCGGGACCAACCCGGGTGGAGTGCTGCATGACCTTCTCGCTAAGTACTCTCCCGCGGTCATCCTCGTCGACGAATGGGTGGCGTATGCCCGACAGCTTTACGGTCGAGACGATCTGGCCGGCGGCACGTTCGATACGCAATTCACGTTTGCTCAGTCACTGACAGAAGCAGTCAAATCAACCCCCGGTGTGCTGCTCGCGATCTCGATTCCGGCATCCCATGACGGCGACGATTCGAAGGGCTTCGTCGTCGGCCACAACGAAGAGGTCGGTGGATCGAACGGGCAGGAGGCTTTGAAACGTCTCCAGAACGTGGTGCGCAGAGTTGCAGACCAATGGCGGCCGGCGTCGCCCGATGAGGCCTACCGGATCGTCAAGCAGAGACTCTTCGAAGCGGAGGATGCTGCCTCACTCGCTCAGATCAGTGCCACCGCAAAGGCGTTCAGCGAGTTCTACGCCGTGAACGCCGGTGAGTTCCCGAAAGAAGCGCGAGACCCGCAGTATGCGCGTCGGATCCAGCAGACGTATCCGCTACATCCCGAGCTCTTCGATCGCCTCTACGAAGATTGGTCCTCGCTCGAGCGCTTCCAGCGAACGCGCGGTGTCCTGCGTCTCATGAACGAGGTGATCCACGCTTTGTGGGTCGGTGACGATCAGGCGCCGCTGATCCTTCCCGCCTCTGTTCCGCTCGCGGTTGCGCGAGTGAATTCCGAACTAACCCAGTACTTGCCTGACTCGTGGAAGGCGGTCATTGACGCAGACGTCGACGGAACAAACTCCGAGCCAACTCGCATCGATAACGAGAAGCCCGTGCTCGGCCAGCGATCGGTGACGAAGCGCCTAGCGCGGACCGTTTTCTTCGGTGCCGCCCCAACGATCGGCACGGCGCACAAGGGCATCGATACGCAGCGAGTCTTTCTCGGAACCGCTGTTCCGGGCGATGTCGTGGGCAACTTCCACTCGGCCTTGACGCAGTTGGGCGATCGGGCAACGTACTTTTACTCCTCCGCGGGGAAGTACTGGTACGACACCGAAGCTAATATCAGTCGTCGTGCGAAGGATGCTGCGGAGGCGCTACATCAAGAAGACGTGTGGGCAGAGGTCATTCGACGGCTCCGCGGCGAGGAGCGCGTGCGGAGCGACTTCGCAGGCGTACACGTCGGGTCGGGCGATTCGGGCGACATCCCAGACACGGACCATGCACGCCTCGTCATCCTGCACCCGCGCTACGCGCAGAAGCGGAAGCAGCGGGACTCGCCAGCGGTTGAGTTCGCGCGGCAGGCGACCGAACGCCGGGGAACCGCGAACCGCACGAATCGCAACATGCTCGTATTCCTCGCGCCCGACGACGATCGCCTTTCCGAACTTGACCAGGCGACGCGGTCGTACCTCGCGTGGAAGGAGATCGTTGACAAGTCGAACGAGCTCAACCTCACCCCGCAACAGTTGGCGCAAGCGTCCGACAAGCGCGATCAGTTTGGCCGTACGGTCGAAGATCGACTCGCGCTGACGTACCAGTGGGTACTTCACCCGGTCGCTCCCGACCCAGGCTCGCCGTTCGAGATCGAGGAGATCAAGGCGGACGGGCAAGCGCCCTCACTCGCCGATCGCGTAGCCAAGAAGCTCGGCAGTGCGGGCGCGTACAGTACGCAACACGCGGCGCGTGCGATTCGGCTTGCCCTCGAATCCAAGGTGCCTGCCGCCTGGGATGGCGGCCACGTGAGCGTCGGAGCGTTGTGGAGTCTGTACGCCCAGTACCCCTACATGCCGCGACTACGTGATCGGAACGCGCTCATTGACGCGATCGACAACCAGCCGCTGCTCTGGGAGAGCGAAGGCTTTGCGATCGCGGAGTCTTTCGACGAGGCAACCGGGAACTATGGCGGTCTTTCGCTTCCCGGCGAATCGGGGCGCGGTCCGATCACCGATGCGACTCTCATCGTGAAGCCTGAGGCGGCTGAAAAGCAGCGACGTGAGTCGCCCCCAGCTTCAGGCACGGAAACGGACGCTGGAGCGGGGGACGATGGTGGCTCGCGTAGCGGCGCAGAATCGGATGCCGATTTTGAGTCTGGAGGCGGCAGAGGCCCCGGCGCACGAGAGTCCTCGGGCCCCAAGCGCTATGTCGGCAACGTCAAGATCAACGCTGACCGATACTCAGCGGACTTTGCCAAGATCGCCGCCGAGGTCCTCGCCAACCTCGCGGCAACGGGCGCAAAGCTCGAGATCTCCCTATCGATCGACGCCATCGGCGCCGAGCCATTCACAGAGCAGCAGCGCCGCACCATTCGCGAGAACGCCGCGACGCTGAAGTTCTCGACGAATGAGTTCGAGTCGGAGTAGCCTCGCGAGTTCCTACACCGGTGCGTTCGTGTCACGCTCCGGGGCCGAGCCAGAGAACAACCTTCGCCGTTCGTCCTCCACGACTTCGCGCACGAGTTCGGCCTCTGACACGTCCATCGCCTCCGGCGCGGTGTCGGCGATCTCGCTAATTGCCGCAAAGTCAGCGAACAGCTCACGCTTCTTCGCGAGGATTTGGGTTACTCGGAGATCTGCCCCCTCTTCGGAGAGCAGGCGGTGTACCTGTACGGACTGGAGCTGGCCCATCCGCCTGGCGCGAGCGATAGCTTGCCACTCCGTCGTCGGCTTCAGCTGCGGTTCACAAATCACGACGACCGATGCGGCCTGAATGTTCAAGCCAACGCCGCCGGCGAGAATCTGGGACACGAGGACAGCTCCTTGCCCTGCCGCCGAGAAGGAGTCGACCATCTCCTGGCGACGTGCTGCGGGCACCGCCCCCGTCAACGGTCCAAACACCCGCCCGGGAAGCGCGGCATGTACTTCACGCAAGACGTCGAGGAAATGTGAGAACACGATCACGCGCCTGCCGTTGTCCTCCGCTTCTTGGACGATCTCAACGAGTCGGCTCACCTTCTCCGATTGAGAACCCTGAAGCATGGCGGCTTGGCGCATCGCTGCAAAGTTGCCGGCGTGCACCGCGTCCCGATAGGCAACTCTGTCCGCGTTCGACATCGGCAGCCACTCATCGACCTCCACGAGCTCGGGCAGCTCGGAAAGGACGTCCTCCTGATTGCGTCGAAGGTACGCCGGAGCGACCTGCTGTCTAAATAGCCGTGGCCGGAGATCCGTCGCATCCACGATGAGATCGGGGCGGACGTACCCGACCAAATTTCTGAACTCTTCGACGCGGTTCTCGAGCGGGGTACCGGTCAGGAGGATCGCGCGATCTGCCCTATCGATGAGGCGGGCGGAACGCTGCGACCGTTGAGCGGCTGGATTCTTGATGTAGTGCGCCTCGTCAAGGACAACGCACGCGAGCTCGTCCAGATCGCCAAGGGACGGTGCCAGCCACCCGAGCGATTCGTAGGTCGTAACGGCTACACCTCCTTGACGTGTCCATGATCGAAGAGCGGAGTCGCGCCCCTGACCGTGAAGCCTGTGCGCGCGTAGCGCTGATTTGGACTGAACTTCGCGCGTCCAGTTCGTCACTACCGCGGCCGGGCAGACGACGAGAGCATGGTGCGCGCCCTTGGAGCGAAGATGTGTGAGAACGGCGAGGGCTTCGACAGTCTTGCCGAGTCCCATCTCGTCGCCGATGATGACTTTGCGCTGAACCAGCGCGAATCGAGCTCCAAAGCTCTGATAGCCGCGGAGTGAAGCCGTGAGATGTTCAGTGTCGAGCTCGAATCGGCGCACCGCCTCGATGACCTCTTCTGGAAGTCCGCCCTCGACCGCTGCTTCGTCTTCGGTGAGGAAACCGAGTTCCTGAAGCATCGCGAAGTAGTCGGCTGGTCGGCTCATGAAGTCCTGCCAGGGATCGGCCGGCACGGCGGCTCGCTCGGCCTTGGCCACCAGCTCAGCGCGCGCATCCACAGCTCTGACTGCCGCGGCGAAATCGTCGTGGGTGCTGTCCCTGGCGATCACCAGTAGTTCGGAGGCTTGCCGATCTAAGGTGCGCGCGAGCGGCGCGAGTGCCTCCACGCGCGCAAGATCCGCGGTGGCGTTCCGCGTCTTGCGCGTTGCGTCCCAGGTGCTGAGAGCCCGAAGAAGCTCCGACGTCTGCGTTGTTGGCTTGGCGATGTCCACTCGAATAGGCATCTCCTCATAGGTTGCCTGCCACAGAGTCTGAGCGGCTCCCCGGATGCGGCTGGCCGTCGTCGCGCCGATTCCCGACAAATGGTGAAGGCGATCCTGGTGTATGAAGACGTCCTGGACGGTGCGGAACCCCGCCTCGGTGAGCGGGGCCGTGCGAATGCGTTCTCGGGTAGCGTCCTTGAGCCGATCGATCGGCATCTCAGCAATGATTCGTTGCGCTTCACTCCGGCGGACTTCGATCCCAGCCTCGACCGCTCTCTTTCGATGTGACGCTTCTTTCCCAAGGGCGCGCTGCACGGTGCTTATCGATCGCGGTAGCTCGGCCACCACGGACAAGCTCATGAGACGAGGTGCGCCGAGGTCGGCTATGCGGGCGATCAGCCCGACTCGTGGATCGAGTACTGCGCTGACGGTGACGTCCGGTGTTTGTCGGTGACGGTCGTCCACTCGTGTCAGAACGGCCGGCACCGCTGCTCCCGAAGCCCATGAGTGAAAGCGGACCAGATAATCACCGGCGCTATCCGCTCGTTGCTTCGTATCCGCGTTGCTGAACATACGCCGCAGGCCACTGGCCGCCTTCGCTTCAGTCAGAGCTCGAGACACTTCCACAGCAAGCCGCTGCATCCATCCCGCCTCGGCCTCGGTGATCGGCGATAGCGCGGCATGGTGAGCGATTGCGGCGAGTCGACGGCTATCAGCCGGACGGAGTATCAGCGCCCGCCATTGGACGCGACCCCGAATCGCAATGGGCTGAAGATCTTGACGGATGGAGGCCACCGCCGATGCGGCAGCTTCCATGGACCGTGCCCGATGCTCGAGGATCGCCTGCGCGTGGGCCGACCAGGTCGAGAGTTCGCTCGTGATCGCGCGAAAGTGCTGAAGCTCATCCCGGTTCATGCGGCCAGAGGCTCTCGGCGCGCGCGCACGCCGGCGTACATGGTGTCGACGGCACGTTCTAAAGGACCGTTCATCGCGAACCACCGGCCACTTCCACGTCCACGGCCTCCACCACGGCCGCCAAACCCTCCAAAGCCAGGACGTCGCATGGGCGCGCCCCATCGAGATGGGCGTTGGCGCTCGTCAACCAGACGTCGATCGCGGGTTCAGTCCACAGCGCGGCCAGTCTTCCCCGAACAATAGCGATGTCACTCGCGAGGCCCTCATCGATCAAGTCCCGTCCAAGTCGCGCGGCGTCCGGGCCAAACAGCGCGCCCTGCGTACCGTCAGTCATGGCCCGAACTTATCGAACGGCGAGCCACCAGGGAATCGAGGGCCGTGTGATCTGTTCCGGTTTAGACGATCAGCGGGCTGTGAGGTCGGGCATTTGATCGGGCAGGAGCTCGTCGAGCGAAACCTTCAACACCTGCGCGATAGCGAGAAGGGTCATCAACCTGGGATTGGAGGTTCGCTCGGGGCTAGACCGTCCGCGCTCGAGCTGCTGGTACGTATAGCGGCTGAGATTCGCCTCATATGCGACGCGATCCTGGCTATATCCGCGCGCAATGCGAACCCGATGGATGTTCGCGCCGATCTCTGCGACGTACCTGTCCCAGCCAGACGGAAAGGCCAGAGGACTACGCACCATCTCAGGCTGACGGCGAGGCCTGTCGATAATGGCTCGATCTATCTGGCATTCTGCTCACATGGCGACGCAACTCGTCGAGGTCGAGCCGTTTCGGATGGCCGTCCGCGATCCCTTCCTCGAAGTTCTCATCCGCCTCGTGGGTGAGCCGAACGGCGCCCCAACTGCTCTGCACGCCTACGAGGCCACCTGCGCTTGGTGGGATGAGCACGCAGAAGGCCCGACCGCCGATGAACTCCTGGACTCGATGTTCGAGCCGACTGATTGGCTCGCTGTGATCGACGATCGTAAGAGGCCGTTGTCAGCGCAGTCGGCTCAACTGCAGCTCCTTCGTGATTGGCTCCTGCTCTACTGGTGCAGGTTGGGCGCGATCAGCTTCGTCGCTGGAGTCGACATAGTTGTTCGCCCAGGCAGTCCTGCCCTGCTGGCGGCGGAGCCGCGGGGGTGAGAAGAGTGCGCACATCGTGCAACGCCGCGTTGGACAATTGAAACTCTCAGTCGAGATGCAGGGTGGAGCGCGTGCAGGATCGGAGTCAGGGACAGGAATGCTCAAGTGAACGCGGAGTACCCGACATTCGACTTTGACCAGGTCGGCTTCGTCACCTCGGACACTCATTTCGGTCACGCGCGCATCAGCGAGCTCGCTGGTCGGCCGTTCAAATCAGTCCAACAGATGAACTCCGAGCTAATCCGCCGGTGGAATCAGGTGGTCGGTCCCGACGAGGTTGTTCTGCACTTGGGCGATGTCGCGCTCGGCCCGATCGCTGAGTCGATGCCGCTGACCGCGCAGCTCAATGGGCGCAAGTTCCTCGTGCCAGGTAACCACGACCGAGTGTCGCCCGCGACGCAGTCCCGATCCGCGGTCGAGCGATTCATGCCACTCTACGAACAGTCGGGCTGGACTGTTCTTCCGGAAGTCATAGAGGGTGCCCGGCGTGGTTTGCGACTTCTGGCGTCCCACTACCCGTACTCCGGCGACACCCAGGAACAAGACCGGCACACGGCACATCGCCCTATCGACCACGGCATTCCACTGCTGCACGGCCACACCCACGATCGATGGAACGGGCCTGTAGGAAATCAGTTCCACGTCGGCATCGACGCCTTCGGTTACGCGCCCATCCCGTTCTCGATGATTGACGCCTGGCTTGAAGATCTCCGCCGCGAGGACGACGAAATCGTCGCGATCGTCAGGGAAAGAACGACGGGCGACGAAACGCCCCTGTCAAGAGTCGCGGAGCGATTCGGGATCGAGCTCCCGACCCTCGACACGCCAGCCCTGGACGACCGGCGAAGAGGGCGCGCCGTGACCGACGGAGACGACGTGACAAACGCGCCCGTGACGGCCATGGACCTCGTCCGGCGTGCCCGGGACGGTGAAATCTCGGAGGACGATCTCGTCGCGGCCTTGCTGACGTGGCAGTTCGAACCGCAGCACCGAACTCGGGGCCTCACGGATGACTGGGAATCCCGGCCGAACAGCCTTGACGCAGTGCAGTATGCGTACACCCTTGATCTACTCGACGAGGATGCGTATCGGCGCATCGCCGATCGTGCCTGGCGGTCCAAGGCCGCGGGTCGCGAGTAGACAGCTGCCGATTGCGCGAATGCGAGCAACCGAGCGTGTCGGTTCTCGATTCGTTTAGCCATCCGGCATGTCGACGACCCTGTGGCAGCGAGGGCACCCGAGCCCATCCACGCGGTTGACCACAGTCGCTTCCCAGACATGATCACTCGAGCATCGCCACAAGACCTTGGACTGAGAGGTTGGCTTCACCCGCTCGGGTCGCGACTTGTTGCTGAAATCCCACTCCGCGGCAAGGTCGGGCCGCAAAGTGGCCAGGTCCGTCTCTCCCGGTATCGCGCGATGTCCATAGCAGTAGGGACAACCGCTGTTCTGTGGGCCGCTTCGACTCGAGATCACAGCCTCCCAGCGGTGTCCCTGCTTGCATCTCCACGTCGCGCGGCGCTTAGAACCTGCCGGCACATCTCGAGGACTGAGTGCGTTTGAGTCGTCCCATTCGGTGACCAGATCAGGCCGGCGCGTGGCGAGGTCCGTCTTGCCGGGGATCACGTACTTTCCGAAGCAGTAGGGGCATCCTGTGCCGAGGACGTGCCGCCGGTATATAGCAGCCGTCCAGGTGTGCCCCGTCGCGCATTGCCAGACGACCTGCTTGCCGGATCCGGGGACGATCTCGTCCGGCCGCAGCTTGTTGCTGTGGTGCCACTGCGCGGCGAGGTCTGGCCGGACGGTTGCAAGATCTGTCACTCCATTGATGGGTCGCTTGCCATCGCAGACCGGACAGCCCGTTCCGCTAGAGCGGTTGTTGATCGCAGCGTCCCAGCTGTGGCCGCATGACCCGCTCCACCAGACCTTCGTCGCTGAGAAGGCGCCTACGACCTGCGGCGTAAGTTCGCCGTTCCGATCGAAGTCCCATTCCGCTGCAAGATCGGGTCGCACCGTTGCGAGGTCCGTCTTTCCACGGACGACCCTGTTCCCAGCGCAGAAGGGACACCCAGACCCGTTCCGTGTGCGGTTGTTGATCGTTGCCGCCCACCGGTGACCCTCATCGCAGACCCAGTTGACGCGGCGATTGGAGCGCGCGCCAACACGGTCCGGATCGCCCGCGTTCGCTCCAGGAGCGCGGTCCCACTCGGCAGCGACAGCGGGATGCTGTGAAGTGAGGTCAGTGTGCCCCGGCCAGACGGCTTGGCCTGAGCAATGAGGGCAGCCCCCTACCGATCGCACGTACGGCGTTGTCTCCCACGTGTGCCCCGCATCGCAGACCCACCATGCCTTGACCGATGTTCCGCGCGGTTCCCAAGGATCGCGGCTCGGATCATTGCGGCCGAAGTTCCACTCCGCGACAGAATGCGGTCGCCGCTGTATCCACAGCGGGTAAGGTGCGGTGACGTCGATGATCGCGGGAGTGTCAACGATGTCGAGCGGCACGTCGACCGGATCGATGCGTGTCGGTTCGACTTTGCGGCGTCGCGGTCGCAACCAAAGCACGATGCGTTCCACCAGCACATCGATCGGCGCGTGGCCGAAGGAAAGTGACGACGCGATTGCAATGCGGAGCTGTGTCGATGAGAGTCCGACCCACTGGTCGATGAGGGCTGAGTTGGAGAGCAGTTCAAGCACGCGGACTGTTTCGGGGAAGAGCGCTGCACGTCCGTCGGTCTCGTGGGCGGTGACGAGCGGCACCAGTTCCGGTTTCCATCCCGCGGGGCGGGTCAGCCACGCGTTATCGCGGACCATCTCCCATACCCGGGCATGTAGTCGGGGGCTTATTCGTCCCGAGGCCACCAAACGCCGGAATCGCCACTCCGCTTTCGCTTGAGCATCGCCGCGCTCGGCCACCAGCTGGGTCTCGCGCGTCGTGCCTGGACCCATCCACACCATCTGGCCCGGATGCCTGAGGCACCAGTTTTCACGATCGTGCGGGATCTGCTCCACGCGATCGCCAGCAGCGCAAAGTCGGCAGAGGAAGCGCGGGGGATAGGTCGCGGATGGGTCAGGCTGTGCGATGTCTCGCAAGCGAAGGTAGTGACCCTCCGGTCGTCCCGCAGCAGCCTCGACAATGACGGCGGCTGCGGCCTCGTCCGTCCACACCCGGTAGATGTACGGCTGTGTCGGAGACGTGAGTCCTCGCTCAACGTTGCCGAACGGAACCCCGGCTGCTTGGCACTGCCGTTGGGCGTAGGAGCGTGGGGATTCAAAACGATGCCACTTGGGGCGAATCGGCCACGTCCGAATGTCGCTCATGCGGCTTCGACCAGATCCTTCAACTTCACTTTGTGCCGGAGTGGTGTGGTGTGCTGCAGTCCGTCGAGGACCGCGAAGAGCTGCTCACGAGTCACCTGTTCGTTCGGGCGATCGGGGTCGTCGAGGATCGAAGCAACCAGCCGCTCGACCGTCATGGCGAGCAGCGCGAGCCTTCCGTGCGCCGCGGCATGGAGAGCGCGAGCGTTGAGTGTGAGCGTGCCAGGGACGTGGTCGCAGAGGGGTAGATTGCGGTCGAAGATGGCCACCCAGCGTGTCCAAAGCGCCAGCCCGTCGTCCACCGAGATGTCGACCCTGCGAAGTTCGACCATGTCGCATCTCATCGTGACCTGCATACCGTGGCCGGATCCGAATGCCTTGCCGCTGCCCAGGCTGATCCCAACGAGCGCCACCGTCGTCGATGATTCATTCTGTAAGGCTTTGATGACGCTCGATGGCTCAGTGCCACCCAGATGGTGAGCCTCGTCGATTACTAGCAGCTTCGTCCGATGGACGTGCAGGAGGTTCAGAGCCTCCACGCGGAGCGCGTCGGTGTTGCTGGACTTTGCCACGACCGCTGTAGGAGCGAGGAATCGAATGACCTGTGCTAGCAACGTCTTTCCGGTGGCGTTCTCGGTCATCTCTACCCATACGACAGGTACTTCCCCGGCGTCGACGTAATCCGGAAAGTGCTTCCTGTGATCGTTCTCCACGGAGCGAGCGAGGAGCAGGGCGAGTTCGGTCTTGCCATAGAACAGTGGCGCCGAGATCATCAGGCCCCTTCGCGAATTCTTGCGGCGGGGGTTTGTCTTGATGAGTCTCGCCAGAAGTCCGGTACTGAGATCCTGTTCGGGTGTCGGCACTCGCAGCGTGAGCCGGACATAATCGTCGCGCGCTTGGTCATAGAGCGCGCGTTGATCCGCGGGAAGCAGGCAATAGTCCTCGAACGAGAGGGCGGGCGGCATAGGGGGCATCGCATCGAGCGCCTCGCGCAGACCGGGGAGCGTTGTCTTGCTTGAGTGCTCCAGTACGAGCGAGTCGAGGATCACTAGCTCAGGTCTTTCATCGTGACGATGTCATAGCGAGAGGAACTCCAGTCGATATCGCTGACGTTCACCGGCGTGGCCCACTCAGCTAGCTCGAACGGGACGGGTTCAATGACCGGAGCTGCGACATCGCCTGACCCACCGGTGGATGGCTTGAGCTGACGGTTTCGCGCCTGCTTGTCGCTTCGAGCTCTTTGTTCGATTTCGTCGAGGAACTCGGCCGTCCGCGGCATCTCGCCGGGCGCCCCGGTTCCGAAGCGCTCGACCAGGCGGACCTCGGTCTCGGCAGCCATCCAGGCAGCCCGGTCGTCGATCGCTTTATCCCAGCACTCGATCCATTCCTCGGTTTCAGGGTGCTGGACCCAGACGGCATTGTCGTTGCAAGGATCGAAGCGTATGTCGAAGGTGCGGGCCTGACGCGAGCCGGCGGGAGCGCCTGAAAGCGAGCGATTCCGAAGGTCCGACAGCAACGGAGAGTCGTACTTGCGATTACGGAACTCGATCCCCTCGTTGCTGATGATCCGGCCTTCGGAGGGGAGCAGGGCGAGGAAGTCCTCCGCTCTGAATGGAAGCTGAACTCCAGGACCAACCTCGAATAGGGACGCGTACATCTGGTTCGGCGTCCACTCGCGACCCGGGAACAGGGGGGAGCGCAGTCCGCCGTGCTGCTTGTTCAAGAAGACCGTGGTGATCCAGGCATCAAATGCGAGCCGGACCGAGTCCAACGTGAGAGTCGGGTTGTCTCGCTTCCCGCGGTTGGGGACCGAGTTGCCCGTCGAACCTGCGAGCCACTGCGCGAAATCCGTCGATGTCGTTCCGAAGTTTCGCTCGATATGCGGCTTGGTCGCGGGGGCATTCGGTGGGGCGAGGACGATCGTGATTCCGAAAGCTCGGCAGGCAGCCTCGAACGTAGCTGAGCGGAAATCGGCACCGCCGTCTACGGTGATCGCGTGCGGAAAGATCCACGGCACAGCGAGCGACTCGTCGTCGAGGTAGGGATTAATCCTCGTCATCAGCTCGACGGGCAGGGTCGCCGAGCCGGACAGTGTGGCTGCGGACGAGCCGGGCGCGGACCTGCGGCCAACGATTGCTCTGGCCAGCAGCAGTGCGTGGTCGAAACCGTTGGGCCGATTGGCATGGATTGCCCACGCCAATGGGACTCTGCTTGCCACGCAGAAGAGCGCCGTCACGGTAGGGCGGAAGGTGTTGCCCTTCTCGTCCCACACTTGGACGTCGAGTGTTGTCGAGTCGATCTCGCACACCTGTCCGAGACGGTGAGCGTTACCGGAGAAGTACTCTCGACCCGGACTATTGGACGCGTTGCGACGCGTTGTCGCCTTCGCGAAGCTGTACCGGCCAGCATCGCGCTCGTTGATGTATCCCTGAAGGGTTGTCGCCTTCACGTCACAGATCGCGTCGCCTGGATACATTGCCTCTAACCTGCGCCGGACCAAGGCGGCGCAGTGACGGCGGCTGCTCGTGTGCAGGTTGGTTCGACTGTCGAGCTCGCTATCTATGACGGCGATGAGGCGAGGATCCGCCTTGCTGATCACCAGCCGTTTCTGACCCTTCGGGTGCAACCGAGCATCCACCCCGGCGACACCCTCCGACTCGTAGACCTTCCAGTAGTTGAACAGCGCTTTGCGGCTGCGCGCGAGCGAGGTGCCAGCCAACTCAGCGACCTTCGCAGTGATTCGCTGCTCCTGTGTTGTCTGGGTGAGGTCGTACCCCGGACGCGCGCTGACCGCGCTCGGGTCCATCGGCACGCCGCGGAAGACCTCGAGCAGGTGCTTCTCCATGTCGAGCACGTCAGATGGCCAGTCCGCTGAGGTGGGGCGGAGCGGCGTGCTCGACTGTCGACGAGCGGTGCCAGCGAAGCCGATGAGTTCGGGCATCGAGATCACGAGCCAATCGTCCTCGACGCCGTCGCGTCGAAGTGTTGCCTCCACGCCTCGGCGCACCCGCTCCCACACCCAAAGATCACCGCCTATCTCGACCTTGTCGCCGAGCTTGAGCTTGTACTCCTCGCTGGTCATGCCGCCGCTCCTATCGATGTCGCTTCCGTTGTCGTATAGACCGTCTCGCTGCTGAACACACCCCCGAGATCGACGTGAAGTAGACGGCGCCATGCAAGGTTGTCGACCCAAGCGCACGCGAGTGGCGGGCAGTCGGGAGAAGCGATCCGACAGAGATCGCCGCGGCTTCGCCCTCCGCGTGCTGCGCTCAGAATGAGCGCTTCGGTCTCGCGGCCAGGTCGGCAGCGGTCGTGGCGAGAAGCAGACAGGCAGTCGAGGTTGCCGGTCGCACGTTTGTCGTGGCCAGTCAGCACTCGGTAGCGCCACCCGAGCGCATCACAAACGGCCGCGGTCTCACCGAACTGAACGCGCGCCGCGCCGTCGACTCGGTCGGCGGGACGCACGTCGAGAAGCCCGTATGAGCCATCGGTGAAGAGCGCCAGCAGATCCGGAAAGTGCGAGTATCCCGATAGCCGCGATCCGTGCCCGAAGGTAATCGCTACCGACTGCGCCCACAGCTTCTCCACCTGTCCGCTGAACTCCAACCAGAGGACCTCCCAGCGCTCTTCCTGAGACTCGCACCACACGTGTGTCCCGGTCGGCTGCCAGAAGTACAGGCTGGGAGTGAATCGGAAGCGGACGCCTTTCGACCTGCGCAAGGGTTGAGGATCGATCGCCGTCCAGTCTCGATCGCCGAGATCCCGTCCGACGACAGCCCATTCGTGCTGGCCGATCTTCTGATGCGCGCTGTCGTCCGGGCGCGAAATCCAATGCAGCTCAGTCGACGATGTACGGCGTCGGGGGACGATCTGCTGAGGCCCAGCCACTGGGAGCACCCGCATCACCTCTCGCAAGCGAAGTCGGTGTCTGACGTTGCGAGGACGATGGGCTGATCGGAGCCCCATCGCTCCTCTATCCAGTTCCGATGTTCTTCCCCGGTGAAGAACAAGCCGTCGTTGTCATCGGCGTGTCGTGACACTCGATGTCATTCGACCGCCCGACTGTGTCACGCAACGCCGGTTTGTGTCACCGGAACGCGTTCCCGACAGAACGCGGGTGTCGGGAACGCCGTGAGATGACACTGGATGTCACGGCATCCGGGGGCTTCGGGTGCGTGCGGGGCGTCTTTGTCGTGACACTTTCCTGAGTAGATGCGATCCTGCCGTCGGCGCTGCCAGCAGTTTTGGGGGACAAGCGTCTGTCGGAGCCGATCGCCGCTTAGGTACCTCGTGATGGCGGCATGAGCGTTGCTCTTACACGGGTGGCGGGGTAAGTGCGGCGAGAAGCGCTGCCTTGTTCATCCGGTAGTACCCGGTGATCTTCCGCTCTTTCGCTTGGGTTCGGAGTTCGGCCAGCGTGGGTGTCGAAGGCTTCGGCGCCTGCGCGGTCCGGACTTTTCGCACTGACGTGCGGGGTCGGGGTGCTGCGGTCGGCAATGGCGTAGGGTTTTCGGTTTCCTGATCGTAGGTGGGAGTGTCGCCGCGTCGGGTGGCAGCGGCGTGTGTGGCGGAGAGTTGCTGGGATTCATGGGCCAGCCTCTCAGCACGAGTGCGCAGCTCCTCGGAAGATCGAGCTACCGCCTTCCGTGCTTTTCGCACGGCTTTCTCTGCGCGATCAAGGGCCTTTTGCGCGGCCTTCGCGGAATCTCTTTTCTCCTTTTTCGCCGTCTTCTTGTCTGTCTTGGTTTGCGCCACGATGCGCACCTCCAGATGTGTTCGGGCCGATTCCGACCGTGACACCCCACCATAGACGCGCGGATACCGGCGCCTCTAGATAGTTCCGGCAGCGTTGGCTAGACAGGTCCACTCGGCTGTTTTTGTGATGTCGTCACGGTCACGGCCGCGGCCGGGCCGGCGGCGTCTTCCCGTGCGTGTGGGTTGATCCGCCTTCAGGCGATACGGGAGATCTGCACGGCGACGGTCGTGTTGGGGTAGTCGCCAATGCTGTCGAGGATGGTGTCGGCGACGTGGCGTGCTGTGTCGGGGGCGGGGACCCTGCGTGTGACGCCGATGCGTGCAGTGATGATGGTGTCCACGCCGCGGGTCGCGATGTCGACACGGTTGTAGCGTTCGTCCTGGCCGGTGGCGATGGCGCTGACCAAATGCGGGACCTGGGTGATCGCTGGTGCGGGGGCGAAAAGGTCTGTGACACCGTCAACGTCGCGGATGAATTCGGTGAGTGTATTCGGGTCGGGGACGGACGCAGGTTGTCGGTCGGAGGCGGGGGTCTCGGCGTTCATGGCTGCTCCCTGCGGCTGGTGTTGTAGCCGTGGATGTCTTTGATGGTGACGTCGACTGCGGTGACGTTGAGGTGGGTGTGTTCGGTCAGGGCGTTGTAGATGCGCTGCCGGACATCGTGCGCGGTCGGGGTCATCGGGGTGCCCCAGGCGATACTGAGCGTGACATTGATCGTCACGGGCGCGCCGAGTCGTTCGGCGTCACCGCTGATCTGGCTTTTGCCGATCACGGGGCCGGGGATCTGATCAACGACGGAACGCAGCAACGCCCGCACGGCACCTTCGCTGACGCTGAGCTGCACGCGCGGGTCGGGGTGATGCAGGGGGAGCGAGCGGCCGGCGCGGACGTCGTTGTGAATGCTGGTCATGATCGCGTCCAACCACCCCGCGGGGGGAGGGGGTAGGTGCGCGGCGTCGTTGTCGAGGAGATCACGGGAGAGTTGGGCGATTTGATCGAGTGCGTGCAGAGCGTTGAGGCATTCCGGGCAGGTTTCGATGGTCGGGTCAAACGGGATCCGGTCCATGGCGAGGTAGTCGCTGAGCTCGTCGATGGTTTTCCCGCAGTCCAACGCGCGGGTGGTGCTGCGATCGCTCACCGCCATCCCTCCATCTGCGCATGAATGCTCGCGCGGGCTCTGGCTAGTTGGCCTCGAACGGTGGATCGAGGGATGCCGAGTTCTTTCGCGATGTCGTCATAGCTGAGTTCTCCGACTTCGCGGAGGAGCCAACAGCGTCTCTCTTGTTCGGGGAGGCTGTCTAGGGCCTCCGCTAACGCGGTCAGTTGCGCGTTGCGGATCGCAACGGTCTCGGGCTCCATGGCGGAGGGGTAGGCCACGTCCAGGATCGGCAGCGGCTCGGTGGGGGGTCGGTGTCGGATGTGGGCGAACGCGTGCCGGCTGGCGACGCGCATCAACCACGGCTTTACCGCGGCCGGGTCGCGGAGCTCCTGGAGCCGTTGCCAGGCGGTGTAGAGGGCTTCCTGGGTGATGTCGTCAGCGTCGGTCAGCGATCCCACGATCCGCGCCACGTATACCCGGATGAGTGACCCATACCGCACGATGAGCGCCTTGAACGCGTCCGCATCCCCGCTGATGGCGCGCTCGGCGAGGATCTCGTCGGCAACGCCGGCCAGGTCCGGGGAGGGCATGTCGCGCCGTGAACTCATATCGCAGAAAATCTTCCGACGAATTTGTGACGAATGCGCCCGCAGGCGACTCTTACATTGTAAGCGCGAGCATCTCGCCCTGACGCCGCGGCCGACCAGACCGTCGCGTGCCCCATCACTACCGTTAGAGGATCCCCATGGCTGAAGACATGAACCCCACCACTCCCGCGGCGCCCAAGCTGGCCACAGGGTCCCGCGTGGACCGCTCCTTCGCTCCCCGCCCTACCGCTGACGAGTCCGCCGCCGGTACGACCACCATCGCCGATGGTGTCGTGGCCAAGGTCGCCGGTATCGCTGCCCGCGAGGTCCCCGGGGTGTACGCGCTCGGCGGCGGCGGAGCCCGCGCGCTCGGCGCGATCCGCAACGTCGTGAACGCGGACGACAAGGCCCAGGGCGTCAAGGTCGAGGTCGGCGAGACCCAGGCCGCCGCCGACATCACCATCGTCGTGGAGTACCCGATGCCCGTCCAGGACGTCGCATCCAACGTCCGTGCGGCGGTCGCCGGGGCGATCAGCTCGCTGGTCGGACTCGAGGTGGTCGAGGTCAACGTCGAGGTCAACGACGTGCACCTGCCCTCCGACGACAAGCACGAGGAAGAGTCGCGCGTCTCATGAGCCCGACCGTGACCGGCGCCTTGCTCGGCGTCATCCTCGCCGTGTCGATCCTACTTTTTGGGTTCTGGGGGTTCCTCCTGGTTGCCCTGTTCATGGGTATCGGCGCGCTCGTGGGTCGGGCGGTGTCGGGCAAGCTCGACGTGCGCGGCCTCGCGAACGCGTTCTCCGGCCGGCGCACCTCGTAATGGTGGCGGCAGGAACCGGCCTCCCCGGCGGGGGCCCCACGCGGGTCGCCGCCGGGGCAGCCCCCGGCGGGTCGTCCTACCCCGGGCGCATCACCGTCAAAGAACGCGTCCTGGTCAAAATCGCCGAGGAGGCCACCGCGACCACCTTGAAGGTGGACCGGGGTGACGTGAAGGTGGACGTCGCCGAGGCGCGTGGGGGTTTGGCCGTCACCATCCGTACCCCCCTCCCGATCCCGAACCTTGAGGACACGGCCGCGATCGCCGCTGGCCCCCCGGTGCTGCAGCGGGTCGCGGGCATCCAGGAGCAGCTGCGCGACCGCATCGGACGAATCACCGGCCGCGAGGTCACCCGGGTGAACGTCACCATCACAGGCGCCGTGATCGCCGAGCAGAAACGAGTCCGATGAGTACCCCCGCACTCCGGCGTGTGCTGCGCCGGGAATCCCATTCCCCCCGCACCGTCGCGATGGTTATCGCCGTGGCGCTGATGATCCTGGTGCTCGCCTACCTGGGCACGGAGATCGTCCTGTCCCTCCTCGCCCAGCCGGCGCTGCTTCTGGCTCCTGACGCGCAAGCACGCTTCCTGATCGGGCTGCCCACCGAACGACCCGGGTGGATCATCGTCCTCGCCGGTGCGGTGCTGGCGGTCATCGGGTTGGTGTTCCTGTTCTTCGCCCTTGCCCCCGGGCGCCTCCCCAAGCACCAGATGCGGTTCGGGGATCGGGCCGTCCTGGTCGATAACGGGGTGATCGCCTCGTCGGTCGCGCGGCACCTCAGCGAGGAGACCGGGCTATCCCGAGAGGACATCACCGTCGGCGTGTCTCACCGCACCGTCGATGTCACCCTCCGACCCGGCTTCGGCGTCCCGCTGGACGAAGCCCCGCTGAAGTCCATCGTGCAGACCGAGCTGGACACCTACGAGCTCACCCCGACGCTGAAACCTCGGGTTCGTGTGGAGCGCCCGAAACAGAACGAGGATGAGCAATGAATCGCACCAACCGTGCACTGAACAGGATTCTCCTGTTCCTAATCGGACTCCTCCTTCTCGCTATCGGTGCGGTGCTGATCACCATCATCGCCTGGCCCACCGCGACCGAGTACTGGACAGGAGCGACCGAAGCCGGACAATCCTGGCTGCAGGACGCCGTGGACCAGACTCGGATCGGCGCGACCGCTGTCAGCTGGATCGCGATCGCCGCGCTTGCACTGATCGTGTTCCTGGTGGTCTTGCTGATCGTCGCCCTCACCCGCATCGGCGGGGGCCGCACGCACACGGTGTTGCGGTCCACTGGGTCCCAGTCCTCTTTGGGACGGGTCACGGTGCAGGAATCCTTCGTCTCGGACGCGCTGAAACACTCCCTCACTCAACGGGACGAAATCCTGTTCTCCTCCGTCACCGCCAACGACATCCGCAAGCAGCCGGTGATGCACATCAGCGTCACCCCGAGGCAGAACACCTCACCCCGGCAAGTCGTGAAGGACGTGGACCAGTTGGTCACCAACCTCGCCACCCTGACCGGCAAAGACACCCCCACCTACATCTCCGTGCACTCCGGACTGCGCGCCAAACTCGCGCACGACGAACGCCGCCTCGCCTGACCTCGGCTCCCCGGAAAGGAGAACCACCGATGCCCTATCTACGCATCCTGCTTGTCGCGGCGATCGCGTTCGGCGCGTACACCTTCGGCGCGCGCGCCGGACGCAGCCGCTACCGCACCATCAAAAAGAACGCGAAGAAGGCGTGGAACAGCCCCGGGGTGCGCTCCGCACGCCGCACAACCCGCGCAACAAGTAGGCGAGGCAGCCGGAAGCTCACTCGCGCGCTCAACAAGTAGGCAGGCACAACCATGAGTACCCACGACGAGAACGACCCCGACTACAACAGTGGGGAACGAGCATCGGAAGCAGTCGGCTCCACGACCGCAGAAATCAGCGCCGCCATTTCGGCAGCTGTAGATCGGGCACAGCAGGGTGTGGCGGCGGGGGTCGGCTGGGTGCGGGACACGTACGCGCACAACCCCACCCGGACGGTCACCATCGGCATCCTCTCCCTCGCTGGCCTCCTCGCCCTGATCACCACCCTCACCCGCCGCAACTAACTACCCCCACCACCTACACGAAGGACACATCATGGGATTCCTCGGCTTTCTGCTCCTCGGCCTTATCGCCGGCGCGCTGGCAAAACTCATCCTCCCCGGCAAACAGGGCGGCGGCTGGCTGACCACCCTGCTCCTCGGTGTGGTCGGAGCCCTCCTCGGGGGCTGGCTGGGCGGGCTGATCTTCAACGCCCCCCTGCAGGACTTCTTCTCTCTGCAGACCTGGTTGCTCGCCATCGGCGGATCGATCCTCGTCCTGCTCATCTACGGCCTCATCGTCGGACGCAAGTCCAAAGCCTGACCCTCACCCGATTCAGCACCGTCTACAGATAGGACGCCACCATGGCTGGACGCAACACGCTCGTACGCTCGATGCACGACCTCGGACTTGCCGCCTGGTTCGGCGGAACCCTGATGGGCGCAGTCGGGTTGAACGGGGCGACGGCGAAAGCACACGACCCCGCCGAACGGCTCCGGCTTTCCTCGATCGGGTGGGCGCGGTGGGCGCCAGTACAGCTGGCCGCGATCCTCGTGCACGGCACCGGCGGGGCCGGGCTGATCCTCGGGAACAAGAGCAGGCTGGCATCCCAGCCCGAGGCGCGGACCAACACGAAAGTGAAACTCGTCCTTACGATCGCCGCGGCCGCCGCCACGTTGTATGCCGGGATCCTCGGCACGAAGATCAGCAAGCACGCTGATGCGGGCGGCGAAGGAGTCACCGAACCGAACCCGGACGCGCCGGACGAGCTGATCGCGGTGCAGCGTCAGCAGAAGGTCCTGCAGTGGGTGCTGCCCGCCCTCACCGGCGCACTCATCGTGCTCGGCGCGCAGCAGGGTGAGCAGCAGCGCCCCGTCGTCGGGCTGCTGCGACGCCTCACCCACCGCTAGACCCCAACGCCGGCGGTCCTGCCGACTTCCGGCCACGTCGACACCATTCACTGAGGAGTCCGAATGACGGAGACATCAAGCGAGAAGAACGCTTCGGCAACGCCCGAGGATCGCAACGATACGACGGATGATCATGCCGCCGCTGCCGGGTCCGAGTCGCCCGAGGAGGGTGCGGCGGCGATGGCTGCCGCCGAAGACGCCGTCATCGACGACACTGATCGTCAGTGACCACTCACGCCGCGCCCGCGGTGTGAGCCTGCGAGAGAAGGGAGACCCGCTCATGGGACTCGACGACAAGATCAAGAACGCCGCCCAGGACCTCACCGGTAAGACCAAGGAGAAGATCGGCAACGCCACCGACAACGACAAGCTCGCTGCCGAGGGTGTGGCCGACCAGGCCGACGCGAAGGTGAAAAAGGGCGTCGAGAACGTCAAGGACGAACTGAAGTAGCCCGTCCGGTGGGAGGCGGATGTGGCGTCCTCCTCCCACCACCGGCTCACCCTGCGAAGGAGTACATCATGACCGAACACGACAAACCGCTCTCGGACGAGAACTCTCTGGAGGGACCGGACGTGGAAGTCCCCACGCACGACCCGGAGGGCACCCCCAAGCCCGACGGGCTCGGTGAAGACGGCACCATCCCCAACCACCCCGGTGGGGTCGCCGCCGGCAACACCGGCACCGCGTCGACCTTCGAACCCGAAGAAGACGAACACGCCGAATAGGCACCCGACCGCCGGACGGCGAGGCTGGATTCTGCACCCGCCCTCGTCGTCCGGCGGATCGCACAAGGAGAGGACGCGATGATGCGTCGACTGGCGATCGTATGGAACCCGTCCAAGACCGACCAGGATGCCCTCAGCAGCGGGCTGCAGGACGCTCGCACCGGTTCTGAAGTCCTTGCCGGTACGACATCCCCCGAGGTGTCCTGGTGGGAGACCAGCGAGGATGACCCTGGCGGGGACGCCACCCGACGTGCCATCGCGTGGGATCCCGACCTTATCGTGGTCGCCGGAGGCGACGGCACCGTCCGCGCGGTCGCCGAACACCTCGCCGGTACCGACACGCCCGTGGAGTTGGGCATCGTTCCGCTGGGGACAGGGAACCTGCTGGCCCGCAACCTCGACATCCCTTTGAACGATGTGCCGGCCGCGTTCGCCCGGGCACTCACCGGGCAGGCCCGTCCGGTGGATATCGGGTGGGTGGACGTGGACCTCGCTGCGGGGCACGAGCGACACGGGTTCGTGGTGATGGTCGGTTTCGGGATCGACGCGCACATGATCGACGAAACCAACGACGACCTTAAAGACAAAGTCGGCTGGCTGGCCTATGTGGAATCTCTCGGCCGTGCGCTGTCCGCCAGCGATATCGTGCCGTTTCACATCACCGCCGATGACCAACCCACCCGCGACGAAGAGGGCCATACCCTGCTGATCGCCAACTGCGGCACCCTGCAGGGTGGGCTCACCCTGCTGCCTGACGCGGACCCGTCCGACGGGGAACTGGACTACCTGCTGCTCAGCGCGGAAGGGATCGTGCAATGGGCGGGAACGCTCAAGACGATGCTGTGGGACAACGGTCTGAAACGTCTCATCGGCAACAGTGAGGAGACCACCAGCACCCACACGGTCACCCACGCCCGCGCCCGCAAGCTCGAAGTGACCCTCCCCGAGCCGCGCCCGTTCGAGATCGACGGGGAGCAGATCGGTGATACGCACGCGTTCACCGTGACTGTGCAGCCGGCCGCCCTCCACATCCGCTAACCCACGCCCTCGCCCATCGCACAGACACCCGAGTGCGGCGGCGGGGGAGAATCCTGACCGGATCGGGGTCCCGACCTACACCTGACCCGCCCAGGCCCCGGGCGGGTCAGGTGGCGGGCGGGTGTCGCACGTCGATGTGTTCGTGGTGCAGCGACTCGCTGAGATGGTGATCGGTCGTGTCCACCCTGACGTCCACGGTCACCTTCTCCACCGGGATCACCGCCAGAGAGATGACGGGCCGCTCTTCCCTCAGGATCATCACGATCGGTGGCCGTGTCCGAGTCCGTGGGGCGGCCAGCAGGTCTGGGGAGTTGTTCGAGGAGATGGGTGTGCGGGTGATCCGTAACTCCTCCCGCCGCACCTCAACTGTGAGGGTGCGCTGCTCGGTGACGATCACTTTCTCGACGTGCACCACCTCGCGCGGGATGGTTTCGATATGGACGTGTAGGTGCTCCTCATGCCGCACCATGCCGGCCGTGTCTTCAGTGGGGGCGTTCATCAGGGACGACGGGATGATGCGCCGGAGGCGCCACCTGCGCGGCGCGAGCGGACGAATTTCAGCACGAGGGGCAGAAGGATGGGGAGGAAGCGGAGCAGCGTGCGCATCAGCAAAGGGTCCTATCGAGGGGGGTGAGGCTGGTCCCGCTGGAGCGGGACCAGCCTCACAGTGTCGTGCGGTAGAGGGTTAGGCGCGCGGCGGCAGCGGAGGCCGCTGCGACTGCTGGGAGCGGGTCGCGTTCTGGACCTGATCCTTGGCCTGCTTGGCCTGCTCGGTGATGCTGGGGGCGTTCTTGGCCTCCTGCTGAATCTTCGGGGCCTCTTCCTCCGCCTTGGTCAGCATCGCTTCCCACCGCTGTTGCATGGGCTTGATCAGTCCGCCACCGGCACCGACGATGATCACCCCGGCGATGATCGCGAGCACCGCGATGAGGATCGGGGTGGTGACCGTGGTGGCGACCTCGATCTGGTTCAGCGCGGCGGTGACACCGAGGAACAGGATGAAGATCGCGACGATGTTGCCGAGGATCTTCCCGTAGGACAGCCCGCTGAGGGTGTTCTGAATGAGACCCTTCGCGCCGGCGGCAATCGCGGCGGTGATGACGATGATGATGATCGCGACGATAATCTTGGGCAGGAACGCGATGATGCCGGCGAGCAGATCGCTGACGGGGTTCGGTCCGAAGACTCCGAACGCGAACTGCAGCACGAACAGCACCAGGGTGTAGTAGACGATCTTCGCCACGATGTCAGAGGCGTCGAGCTTCGACTTCGACAGTGCCCTCTTGATGCCGCCGCGCTCGACGAGTCGATCGAAGCCCACCTTCTCGAGGAGCTTCTCCAGCCCCTTCGAGATGAGCTTGGCCACGATCAGACCGACGATCAGGATCAGCAGGAACAACAGGAACAGCGGGACGAATGTGACGATGACCGTCAATGCGTTCTGCAGGATTTCAGGGAAATTCACGAGGATGACTCTCTTTCAGATAGGTGGTTGACACACCGAGTGGGCTCGAGGGGTCAGGAGTGGACTGCATTTCTTGGGGCGGGCTCAGGGTGTGAAGTCGTGCCGGTCAGGAGCCCGCTCTGAACTGACCGGCACGACAGGGTGGTCTACTGCGAAGGACGACCGTCTGTATCCGGGTCGACGAGTTCGATCTCTTCGTGAGACACGTCTGCGGTGACCTGCTGCTGCTCGGTGACCGTCTCTGTGCCGAGGCTGACGCGCTCGACGGGGACGGTTTCCTTGCTGGTGACGACACGTTCACCGGTGAGGACGACTTCATGCTCCTCAGAAGTGAGCTCCCCGCCCGCCATCGCGTCGCCGATGTTGGCGTCGGTGATGGCTTCCCGGGTGACGGTGACTTCCTCATGGCTGACCGGGACGGTCTTGGTGACCTGCTCGGTCACGACGTGCTTGCGCAGCCGGGCGCGACCGGTCTCCACTTTCTCGGTGCCCACGTGCAGCTGCTCCTCGGAGCGGGTCATCGCATCATCGGTGGTCGGAACCGACACGTCATAACCGTCAGTCCGTTCGTGCGCTTCCGGGGGGGGGGGGCGGGGCGTCGGTCGGCGTCCTGGTCATACAGGGGCGCGGCCGGGGTGGGTGCGCCGTTGCCGTAGTAGGTGTACAGCGCCTCCTCTTCTTCGTGGCTGATGTTGCCGTCGCTGGAGATCCGCGGGGCGTCCTTGACCTTGTCCTTCGTATAGGCGACACGGACCTCGTTGCCGTCGAAGGAGGCGTCATCCAGGGGGGCGAAGGTTTCGGAAGTGCCGAACAGGCCGGTCTTGATGGTGACCCAGGTGGGAGTCTGTGCCTCCGCGTCGACGTAGACCTGTCCGACGGAGCCGATCTTTTGGTCATCGGATCCGTACACGTCGGCGCCGATGAGGTCGTTGAGGTTGTTGGTGTCGATCATGTTGGTTCTCTCTTCCCCGGGAAGGGCGCCCGGGACATCAGTGATGGATGGAGACGAGGGTGTTAGCGGCCGAGGCCGGCTTTATCGACGCGGCGGTGGTAGCGCATCCCGGTAAGGCCGCCCAGGATGGCGCCGGCGAGGGCGACAAGGGCCGCGATAACGGCGGTGATGATGCTCCCGGCCGTCAGGGCGCCCTCGTTGATCGGGATGCGGGGGAAGCTGTTCAGATTGCCCAGAATGTTGAACTGGGCGCCTGCGACCGCGGTGACGATCGCAAGGATAACGGCGATGATGATCGCCCACAGCCACACCGCAACGCCCTGCTTCACACCGTCGAAGCGTGCCATCCGCCCCGCAACGTACCCGCCGCAGAAATACGCGACCAGCAGGATGACCGCCAAGACGATGGACCCGACGATGCCGACGGTGGCGGCGTTGTCCGCGGCAGCGTCGGCGGCCTGGTTCGGATCGACCTGGTTTCCCAGACCGATCGCGGTGCCGGTCGCCGCGAGCAGAGCGGTCAGGATCACCGCTGTCCCGGTGGCGGTCAGCCAGCCGAAGAACGCGGAACCGAACTTCATCCCACCGAACTGCTCCTTCTCCCGCGCCAGCACCTGCTCTCGGGTGGTGTCGCCACCTGTCACGGTGTGCGCGGCCGTCCCGGACGCGCGAGAGGTCGGAATCGGTTCGGGGCGGTCAAAGGAATTGGGTGTGCGATTGTCTGGCATCGGGTCCCCTCGTTCAGGTACGCCCACAGCGTGCAGGGGCGGGAGCGGCAGGTCTGCGGGCAACCAAAGACCTCGCAGACCAGTAGGGACCGCTCTACGCGTATTTACGCTGTAAGCCTGGTCTGAGCGTACACCGTGAGTTGCACTGCTCCGATAATGCTGACGTTGCTGGTCTCTTTTCAGGGGAGTATTGACACGGAGGTACGCGCATGAGTAAGGGAACCGCAGGATCGTCATCCCCTCGCCTGAGCCGCGATCTGATCGTGAGGAGCGCCCTCGAGCTGATCGACCGCTCCGGGGCCCACGGACTGTCGATGCGGGCGCTGGGGCAACAGCTCGATGTGGAAGCGATGTCGCTGTACCGGTACGTACATGGCAAGGAAGACCTTCTCGAGGGTGTCGTGGCGCTATTGATGAGCGACCTCACCGCAGCGTTGGAAAGAGAAGAGGGGCAGCACTGGCAAGCGTTCTTGCAGCTGGTCGCCCACGAGGTGCGCCGCATCGCCAGCGACCACCCGCTCGCCTTCCCCCTAGTCGCCACCCGGCATCCCGCGGCGCCGTGGCTTCGCCCCCCGCTGCGCAGCATCGAGGTCGTCAACACGTTCCTCAGCGCACTGATCGAGGAAGGGTTCACCGACGCGCAAGCAGTAAGCGCCTACCGATCCTTCAGCAGCTTCCTCCTCGGACAACTCCTCCTGGAATCGTCAGTCCGCGGAGCCCAAACCGGACCGGTCGAAGAACCACTCGACGAGGGCGACGCGAGCATCCCACACCGCGACGGGAACCTCTCCCTCGACAACGCGCCCGAAGTGAAACGGCTCCGCTCCCTACTGAGCGAAGACCGCAGTGAAGAAGAATTCGAAGTGTCCCTCGAGGTACTCCTTGACCGGCTCGACCGCGAACTCTCCCAGTAACCCCCGCGAGCTGCCCGCCATCCAACGCGACTGACGGCTCAAAGCAGGGCCCGACGCGACGCTCCACCACATACGTTTTTTGGAGCGACCCGATCCAATATCCCTCGATGTCCTTACGGTTCGTGTTTCATGACCTCGAACCTGTCAAGCTCAACCAACAATGGCTAGCGGAGCTCGCCAGATCTGCGAACTCCTCCGCCGGAATCACGCTCGTTAGAGAGCATCTGATCGCTGCCACCGGCGAAGCAGACACCCCGCAGACCCGAAGCGCCAACTGACACGCGGGCCGGGTGATCGCGACGCCAGGCGCCGTCGCCGAGTTTGTCGGCACAAACCAGGAGCTGAACACACCTCCAGCTCGCCCCGTCACTCGTGTTGCAGGGGGGATCCTGGCACTTCAGCTCGCGATGGCGACAGCCCGTTTGACGGCGTCCGGCGAAGAACAACCCATCGTCGTCATCAGCGTGTCGTGACACTCGATGTCATTCGACCGCATGTCTGTGTCACGCAAGGCCGGTTTGTGTCACCCGAACGCGTTCCCGACAGCGGGGTTGACGAGGCGGGCCCGTCGCGCTAACGTACAACCAAATGGTTGTACAACGAGAACTCAGCGACGCCGACGTGGACCGGATCTTCCGGGCCCTCGCCGACGCGACGCGCCGCGACATCGTGCGGCGCACCCTCGGAGGCGAGCAGTCGGTCTCGGCGCTCGCCGCCGAGTACGAGATGAGCTTCGCCGCCGTGCAGAAGCACGTGGCGGTGCTCGAAGCCGCCCACCTCATCGTGAAGCGGGCCGAAGGAAGGGAGCGCCTCGTGCGCGCCGATCCCGAAACGATCGGGCGAGCGCGGTCGCTGCTGGCCGAGTACGAGCGTCTCTGGCGCTCGCGCATCGACCGGCTCGACGAGCTGCTGGCCGAGAACGACGACGACTGAACACGACGCAGGACCGGATGCCGCGGCATCCGCCATTTCGAAGGAGAGAGCAATGCCCGTCACATCCGTCACCACCGATCCCGAGGCCCTCACCCTCACGCTCGTGGCCGACTTCCCCGTCGCGCCCGAGCGGGTGTGGAAGGCGTTCACCGACCCGCAGCAGCTGCAGCGGTTCTGGGGCCCTCCGGGGTACCCGTCGACGTTCACCGCGTTCGACTTCACCCCGGGCGGGATCGCGCACTACACGATGACCAGCCCGCAGGGCGAGGCCTCGCACGGGCGCTGGGAGTTCACGCGCATCGACCCCGGCACGAGCTTCGAGGTGCTCGACGCCTTCGCCGACGCCGACGGCGCGCCCAACACCGACATGCCCGCCGCCCGTATGAGCTTCACGGTCTCGGCCACGCCGGAGGGCTCGCAGCTGCAGAGCGTGACCTACTTCCCGTCGGCCGACGCGCTCGAGCAGCTGGTGGGCATGGGCATGGTCGAAGGCGCGACGATGTCGATGAACCAGCTCGACGTCGTGCTGCAGAGCCTGCGCGACTACGCGCAGGGCAAGGGCACCCGCACCGAGATCCTCGACGACCAGCACGTGCGCATCACGCGCCTGATCGAGGGCCCCGCCGATCTCGTCTGGCGCGCGCACCACGAGCCCGAGCTCATGAAGCAGTGGCTGCTCGGACCCGACGGGTGGACGATGCCGGTGTGCGAGATCGCCACCTCGGTCGGCGACTCGTACCGCTACGAGTGGGCGCCCGCCGATGGCACCGAGGGCCAGGCCTTCGGGTTCGAGGGCGAGCTCGTCTACGCGGAGGAGGGCCGGCGTTCGGTGACCACCGAGCGCATGATCGGCATGGACGGCATCCAGAATCTCAACGACCTCAATCTGTACGAGGAGGACGGCGCGACGCTGCTCACGCTGCTCGTCGAGTACCCGGATGCCGCGACCCGCGACATGATCCTCGCCACCGGCATGACCGACGGCATGGAGGCCTCGTACGCCCGCCTGGAGTCGCTCGTCCTCGCCTGACCCCAAAGCAGGGCGAGACTGCACTCCTGCATCGAGACCTCGGCGGACCGCAGGGGTCTCGATGCCGGAGTGCAGTCTCGCCCGTAAGGCGCGGGGGACGGGGGCGGGGGCGGGTCAGGGCTCGAGGAGGAGGCGGTAGCCCATGCCCTGCTCGGTCAGCAGGTGGGCGGGGTGGCTCGGGTCGGGTTCGAGCTTCTTGCGCAGCTGCGACAGGTACAGCCGCAGGTAGCCGGTGTCGGCGACCTGCTCGGTGCCCCAGATGTCGCGCAGCAGCGCCTGCCGTGTCACGAGCATGCCGGGGTTGCGCGCGAGGAACTCGAGGATCCGCCATTCCGTGGGCGTCAGGTGCACGCGCTGGCCCGCGCGCGTCACGGCCTTCGCGGCGAGATCCACCGACACGTCCCCGAAGGTCACGAGCGGGACATCGGATGCTGCGCCCGCCCGCCGCGACAGGGCGCGCAGCCGCGCGAGCAGCTCGTCGATCTGGAACGGCTTCGTGACGTAGTCGTCGGCTCCGGCGTCCAGTGCCTCGACCTTGTCGGCCGACCCGGTGCGGCCCGACACGACGATGATCGGCGCGGTCGTCCACCCCCGCAGCGCTTCGATCACCTGGACGCCGTCGAGGCGAGGCATCCCGAGGTCGAGCAGCACGATGTCGGGGTGCTCCTTGGCGGCGAGGGCGATCGCGGCGGCGCCGTCGGGCGCGGCGACGATGTCGTAGCCGTGCGCGGCGAGCGTGATGCGCAGCGCCCGCACGAGCTGCGGGTCGTCGTCGGCGATGAGCACCTTCATGCGTCGATCCTGCCCGCGACCGGAAGGGCGATCACCATCGTGAGCCCGCCGCCGGGGGTGTCCTCGGGGGTGAGCGCGCCGCCCATGCCCTCGGTGAACCCCTTCGACAGCGCGAGGCCCAGCCCGAGGCCCGTCGTGTTGTCGATGTCGCCGAGCCGCTGGAACGGGGCGAACATGTCGTCGCGCCGCTCGGGCGCCACGCCCTCGCCGCGATCGGCGATGCGGATCTCGGCCGTCTCGCCGAGCCGGCTCGTCGAGACGCGCACGGCGGCGCCGCCGCGGTGACGCTGCGCGTTGGCCAGCACGTTCACCAGCACCCGCTGCAGCAGCACGGGGTCGGCCTGCAGCGGCGGCAGTTCCGGGTCGAGGGCGAGCTCGACCTCTCCGGGGCCGAGCGACAGCTCGTCGAGCGCGGCGAGCACCGATCCCGCGGCATCCGTCGGCGTCAGCGACACCGCGAGCACCCCCGCCTGCACGCGGCTCACGTCGAGCAGATCGGTGACCAGGCGCGACAGCGTGGCGAGGCTCTCGTCGGCGGTCGCGAGCAGCTCGGCCCGGTCGCCGGGCGAGAGGGCGGATGCCGCGCGCAGCCCGCCGATCGCGGCGACCGCGGCCGCGAGGGGGCGACGCAGGTCATGGCTGACGGCCGAGAGCAGGGCGGAGCGCACCTGGTCGGTCTCGGCGAGCACGTCCGCCGCCCGCGCCGTCTCGGCGAGATCGGTGTGCTCGAGCGCGGCCGACAGCTGCGCGACGATCGCGTCGACGAGCCGCAGCTCAGACGCGTCGAGGTCGCGGCCGTGCAGTTCGAGGGTCGCGCGCGATCCGCCGCCGGGGAGCGCGCCGACCGGCAACGTCGTCGAGCGCCCGTCGGGAACGGGTTCGCCGTCGGTCGCGAGCACCTCGCCGTCGGCCGCGACCAGCCGCACCCCGGTGAGGCTGAGCGACTCGCGCGTGCGGGCGACCATCGCCGGCACCGCGCTCTCGCCGCGCAGCACGCTGCCGGCGACCGTGGCCAGGAGCTCCGACTCCGCGGCGGCCCGGCGGGCGACCCGCGCCGCTCTCGCTGCCCGATCGACGACGTAGCTGACCAGGATCGCGATGACGACGTAGAGGCCGAGCGCGATCGCCTCGTGCGGATCGGCGATGGTGACCGTGTACAGCGGGTCGACGAACAGGAAGTCGAGCGTGATCCCCGACAGCACGGCGGCGAACAGGGCGGGCCAGATCCCGCCGATGAGCGCGACGACCACCACCAGCAGCTGGTACGACAGCACGTCGGAGGTGATCGAGTCGGGGGAGCGCAGCGCGACGAGCAGGAGCGACAGCAGCGGTCCGCCCACGAGGGCGACGACGAAGCCGAGGATGCGGCGCTTCACACTGAGGGCCCCGCCGCGCAGCCGCGGCAGGGCGAAACCGCGCCCCGCGGCGGCGTGCGTGACGATGTGCACGTCGATGTCGCCGGACTCGCGTGTCACGGTGGCGCCGATGCCCGGCCCGGTGAGCGCGGCGGCCAGGCGTCCCCGTCGGCTCACGCCGATCACGAGCTGGGTGGCGTCGACCGAGCGGGCGAAGTCCACGAGCGTGCGGGGGATGTCATCGCCGACCACCTGGTGATAGCTGCCGCCGAGCGATTCCACGAGCGCGCGCTGCGCGGCCAGGGCCCCGGGGCTGCCGGTGCGCAGGCCGTCCTGGCTCGACACATGCACGGCGAACAGCTCGCCTCCGGTTGCGCGGGCGGCGATGCGGGCGCCGCGGCGCAGCAGCGTCTCGCCCTCCGGGCCGCCGGTGAGCGCGACGACGACGCGCTCCCGCGCCTGCCACGATCCGCGGATGTCGTGCTCGGCGCGGTACGACTTCAGCGCGCTGTCGACCTCGTCGGCCAGCCACAGCAGGGCGAGCTCCCGCAGCGCGGTCAGGTTGCCCAGGCGGAAGTAGTTCGACAACGCGGCATCCACCCGCTCCGCCGGATACACGAACCCGGCCGACAGGCGGTCCCGCAGCGACTGCGGCGCGAGGTCGACCACCTCGATCTGGTCCGCCCCGCGCACGACCGCATCGGGCACGGTCTCGCGCTGCGCGATGCCCGTGATCTGCTCGACGACGCCGCCGAGCGACTCGATGTGCTGCACGTTGACGGTCGTGATGACGTCGATCCCGGCATCCCGCAGCTCCTCCACGTCCTGCCAGCGCTTGCCGTTGCGGGAGCCCGGGGCGTTGGTGTGGGCGAGCTCGTCGACGAGGGCGAGATCGGGGCGGCGGGCGAGCACGGCGTCGAGGTCCATCTCGTCGAGCGCGACGCCGCGATGGGATGCGGTGCGCCGCGACACGAGCGGAAGGCCCTCGGCCCGCGCGGCCGTGGCCGCACGCCCGTGCGTCTCGACGACGGCGACCACCACGTCGCGGCCCTCGTCGAGGAGCCGGCGGCCCTCCTCGAGCATCTCGTAGGTCTTGCCGACGCCGGGAGCGGCGCCCAGCAGCACCCGCAGACGCCCGCGCTTCACGGGATCACCCTAGTTCCCGCCCGTCGCCGAGCGAGGAGCATCGGTCGCCGACGCTCCCTCGCTCGACGACCGGTGGTCGACAGACATCAGCGCAGCCGGTCGAGGGCGAGGTTCAGCTGCAGTACGTTCACGCGCGGCTCGCCGAGGTAGCCGAGGTCGCGCGGAGTCACGTGCGCCTCGACCAGGGCGCGCACGTCGGCCTCCGCGAGACCGCGCTCCATGGCCACGCGCGGCACCTGGAGCAGCGCGTACGCCGGACTGATGTCGGGGTCCAGGCCGGAGCCCGACGCCGTGACCGCGTCGCCGGGGATGCCGCCCGCACCGTCGAGCCCGGCGATCGCCGCCTGCCGCTCGCCGATCGCCGCGATCAGGTCGGCGTTGTTCGGGCCGAGGTTGGAGCCGCTCGAGGCGCCGCCGTCGTACCCGTCGCCGGCCGCGGAGGGGCGCGACTGGAAGTACTGCGGCAACGGTGCACCCGAGGCATCCAGGAACGATTGCCCGATGAGCGACGATCCGACGACCGTGCCGTCGGCGCCGCGCACGAGCGAGCCGTTCGCCTGCGCCGGGAAGGCGAGCTGCCCCACGCCGGTGAGCAGTGCGGTGTAGCCGACGCCGAGCACGAGGGTGAAGGCGATCATCGCGCGCACGGCGACTCCGGCGGTGCGCAGGGTGGTGCGGGGGGAAGACATGTTCTCTCTCCTGGAGATCGAGGGGTCAGAAGCCGGGCAGCAGGCTCACGACGAGGTCGATGAGCTTGATGCCGATAAAGGGTGCGATGATCCCGCCGAGCCCGTAGAGCAGCAGGTTGCGGCTCAGGATGCTCGAGGCCCCGGCCGCGCGGTAGCGCACTCCGCGCAGCGCCAACGGGATCAGCACGATGATCACCAGCGCGTTGAAGACGATGGCGCTCGTCACCGCCGACGCGGGCGAGTGCAGGCCCATCACGTTGAGGGCGGCGAGGCCCGGGAAGACCCCCATGAACATCGCCGGGATGATCGCGAAGTACTTGGCGACGTCGTTGGCGAGCGAGAAGGTCGTCAGCGCACCGCGCGTGATGAGCAGCTGCTTGCCGATGCGCACGATGTCGATGAGCTTCGTCGGGTCCGAATCGAGGTCGACCATGTTGCCGGCCTCCTTCGCGGCGGAGGTGCCGGTGTTCATCGCCACGCCCACGTCCGCCTGCGCCAGCGCGGGCGCGTCGTTCGTGCCGTCGCCGGTCATCGCGACGAGGTTGCCGCCGTGCTGCTCGCGCTGGATGAGCGCGAGCTTGTCCTCCGGGGTGGCCTCGGCGAGGAAGTCGTCGACGCCCGCCTCCTTCGCGATGGCGGCGGCGGTGAGCGGGTTGTCGCCCGTGATCATCACCGTCCGGATGCCCATCGTGCGCAGCTCGGCGAACCGCTCACGCAGGCCGTCCTTCACGACGTCCTTCAGGTGGATGACCCCGAGCACGCGCCCGCGCTGTGCGCCGGTGGACGCGTCGTCGGCCGGGGCCAGCACGGCGACGACCAGCGGCGTGCCGCCCGACTGAGCGATCGCGTCGGTCTCGCTCGTGAGGTGGGCGCGGGTGGCGGGCGCGAGTGGGGAGCCGGATGCCTCCAGCCACGCCAGCACCGCCGACCCCGCACCCTTGCGCACCTGCGTGCCGTCGGCGAGGTCCATCCCCGACATGCGGGTCTGCGCGGTGAACGGCACCGGGACCGCACCGGCCGGAAGCGTCACGACCACGCCCTGCGCGGCGGCGAAGTCGATCACCGACGTGCCCTCGGGGGTGGGGTCGGCCAGCGACGACAGCGCGGCGGCGTCGGCGAGCTCGCGCTCGACGACCCCCGGCATCCGCACGAGGTCCGACGCCCGCCGGTTGCCGTAGGTGATCGTGCCGGTCTTGTCGAGGAGCAGCGTCGTCACATCGCCCGCCGCCTCCACCGCGCGGCCCGACATCGCCAGCACATTGCGCTGCACGAGTCGGTCCATCCCGGCGATGCCGATCGCCGACAGCAGCGCCCCGATCGTGGTCGGGATGAGGCACACGAGCAGTGCGACGAGCACCGGGATGCTGACGGGCGAGGCGGCGTACGAGGCGATCGGGTTCAGCACCAGGACGACGACGACGAACACGATCGACAGGCTCGCCAGCAGGATGTTCAGCGCGATCTCGTTGGGGGTGCGCTGGCGCGATGCCCCCTCGACGAGGGCGATCATCCGGTCGACGAAGGTCTCGCCCGGCTTCGAGGTGATGCGCACCACGATCCGGTCCGACAGCACGCGGGTGCCTCCGGTGACGGCGGAGCGATCGCCGCCGGATTCGCGCACGACGGGAGCGGATTCGCCGGTGATCGCCGATTCGTCGACGGTCGCGATCCCCGAGACGATGTCGCCGTCGCCGGGGATCAGCTCGCCCGTCTCGACGATCACGACGTCGCCGACGCGGAGGTCGGCCGACGCCACCTCCTCGGTCGCGGCGGTCGCGGCATCCTGCGCCTGTTCGTCCCCGACCACGCGGCGGGCGGGCGTCGTCGTGCGGGTCTTGCGCAGGGTCGCGGCCTGCGCCTTGCCGCGACCCTCGGCGACCGACTCGGCGACGTTCGCGAACAGCACCGTGAGCCACAGCCAGACCGCGATGCCCCACGTGAAGCCGGCGGGCACGACCGACCCGCCCGACGACTCCGCCCCGCCGAGGAACGGCTCGGCGATGGCGATGACCGTGGTGAAGGCCGCTCCCACCCAGACCAGGAACATCACGGGGTTGTGCCACTGGGCGGCGGGGTGCAGCTTGCGCACGGCGCCCGGGAGCGCCTGCACGATCTGTGCGGCGGAGAAGCCGCGCTGCGTGGCGGTGCGGCCGGGGGCGGGGGCCGCGACGGGATCGGGGGTGAGCGTGGACGTGGACATGTCAGGCGAGTCCTTCGGCGAGCGGGCCCAGGGTGAGCACCGGGAAGTAGGTGAGGGCGGTGATGATGATCGCGACGCCGGCGAGCAGCCCCGCGAACTGCGGACGGTGGGTGGGCAGGGTGCCGACCGTGGCCGGCACCCTGTCCTGCGCGGCGAGCGATCCGGCGAGGGCGAGCACGAACACGATCGGGACGAAGCGGCCGAGCAGCATCGCCACCCCCAGCGCGGTGTTGAACCACGGGGTGTTCGCGGTGAGGCCCGCGAACGCGGAGCCGTTGTTGTTGGCCGCCGACGTGAAGGCATACAGCACCTCGCTCAGCCCGTGCACGCCCGGGTTGAGGATCGAGGTGGCCTCGACGTCGGCGCGGATCCCGGGGATCGCGAAGCTCAGCGCGGTGCCCGCGAGCACGAGGGTCGGGGTGACCAGGATGTAGAGCGAGGCGAGCTTGATCTCGCGCGGCCCGATCCTCTTGCCGAGGTACTCCGGAGTCCGTCCGATCAGCAGACCGCCGACGAACACCGCGATCACGGCGATCACGAGCATCCCGTAGAGCCCGGATCCCACCCCGCCCGGGGCGATCTCGCCGAGCATCATGTTGATCATCGGCAGCATGCCGCCCAGCGGCGTATAGCTGTCGAGCATCGAGTTGACGGCGCCCGTCGAGGTGAGGGTGGAGGTCGCGTCGAACAGCGTCGAGCCGGAGATGCCGAACCGCACCTCCTTGCCCTCCATCGCACCGCCGGCGAGCTGCGCCGCCGCACCGCCGGCCGAGGCTTCGATCCAGCTCAGGAGCGTGAGCGAGGCGAGGAAGATCCCGCCCATGACCGCGAGGATCGTGTACCCCTGGCGGTCGTCGCCGATGATGCGGCCGAACGTGCGCGGCAGGGAGAACGGGATCGCGAGCATCAGCACGATCTGGAGGAGGTTCGTCCACGGCGCGGGGTTCTCGAACGGGTGCGCGGAGTTGGCGTTGAAGAAGCCGCCGCCGTTGGTGCCGAGAAGCTTGATCGCCTCCTGCGAGGCCACCGGACCGCCGGGCAGCGACTGCGTCGCACCCGCCAGGGTCGAGGCATCCGTGAATCCGGCGACGTTCTGGATGACGCCTCCGGCGATCAGCGCGACCGCGGCGAGCACCGACAGCGGCAGCAGCAGGCGGTACGTGCCGCGCACGAGGTCGACCCAGAAGTTGCCGAGGGTGCCGGTGCGGCGGTACGCGAATCCGCGCACGAGGGCGATCGCCACGGCGATGCCGACGGCGGCGGACACGAAGTTCTGCACGGTGAGACCGACGGCCTGCACCGTGTAGCCGAGGGTGAGCTCGGGCGAGTACGACTGCCAGTTCGTGTTGGTGACGAACGACACGGCGGTGTTGAACGAGAGCGCCTCGCCGGGCGCCCCGAGGCCGAGCGAGTACGGCAGGAACTGCTGCAGCCGCTGCAGGGCGTACACGAACAGCACGCCGACGGCGGAGAAGAGCAGCACGCCGCGCAGGTAGGCCCGCCACGACTGCTGCGACCGCGGGTCCACGCCGATCACACGGTAGGTGCCGCGTTCGACCGCGAGGTCCTTCGTCCCGGTGTAGACGCGGGCCATGTAGTCGCCGAGCGGGCGGTACAGGAGCCCCAGCACGACGATGAGAGTCGCGGCCTGCGCGACGGCGAGCCAGATCTGCTCCGCGCTCATCAGAACTTCTCCGGCCGTACGAGGGCGATGACGAGATAGACGACGGCGGCGACGGCGAGCACCGCGCCGACGATCGAGAGAACGGTCACAGCTTCTCGACCCCCTTCGCGATCAGCGCCACGACGGCGAACACGGCGAGGGCCGCGACGACGTAGATGACATCCAGCACTTCGGACTCCTGGGACTCGCGGGCCGCGCGGACTGCTGTGCGCGCGGGCGCCTCCGCCGACGGCGGGGCACGACATCCGATGCAACCCGCAGACGGATGCCTCGACCGCCGTCCTCACGGAATCCATGCGCCGCGCCCGCGGACCCTCACGACTCCCGCACGCCCGGCGGACGTCCGGCCCCGAACGCCTCGCCGCCTCGGGCCCGCACGCCCGCGCCGTGCCCGGCCCCGCACGCCTCGCCGCGCTCCGCACGCCCGCGCCGGTGAGACCGCGCCGCCGCATCGAGACCACCGCGGTCCGCACGGGTCTCGATGCGGCAACGCGGTCTCACCCGGGCGGGGGAGGGGGGACGGGCATCGGGGAGGATGGAGGGATGTCGACCGACACCGCTCCCGCTCGCATCGTCGTGATGGGGGTCTCGGCGGCGGGCAAGACGACCGTCGGGCGGGGCGTGGCATCCGCCCTCGGCTTCTCGTTCATCGACGCCGACGACCTGCATCCGGCCGCCAACGTCGCGAAGATGGCGTCGGGCGTGCCGCTCACCGACGCCGACCGCGCGCCGTGGCTCGACGCTGTGGGTGGCGCGCTCGCCGGCTCCGACGGGGTCGTGGTCGCCTGCTCCGCGCTGCGGCGCGTCTACCGCGACCGGATCCGGGATGCCGCGCCCGACGCGTTCTTCGTGTTCCTCGACGCCGATCCCGCGATCCTGCGCGCCCGCATCGCCGCGCGCTCCGGCCATTTCATGCCGCCGGCGCTCCTCGACTCGCAGCTCGCGACCCTCGAGCCGCTCGAGCCCGATGAGGCCGGGATGCGGGTCGATGTCGCGAGTAGCCCGGAATCGGCGATCTCCTTCGCCGTGGCCGCCCTGCAGCATCCTTGACGTTCGCTCGTGAGGGGACGCAGATCGCGGTGTCGCGCGGTGCCGAGGCGACGATCCGCGTCCCTTCGCGAGCAAAGGGACGGCCGAGCGGCCGATCGGCCGGTGAGGGAAGGGACCGCCGATCGACGGCGGCCGGCGAGCGACGCGTCAGGCGGAGGGGGCGTCGGGCGGCCCGGCGGGGCGCGTCACGCGATCGTGGGAGGGCTTCGCGCCCGCCGGGATGCGTCCGGCGCGCTGATCGCCCGGAAGGGGGCGCGAGCGGCGGCCGTAGATCAGCTCCGACGAGTCGAGCAGCCACGGCACGAGGTTGATCGAGACCCCGTGCACGAGCATGAGCTGGTTGGCGATGCGCCGCGAGCGGCGATTGTGCAGCACCGACTCCCACCAGTGCCCGACGATGTACTGCGGCAGATAGACGGTCACGATCGAACTGCCGTGCTTGCGGCGGTACTCCTCGATGAACGACGCGACAGGGCTCGCGAACATGCGGTACGGCGAGTCGATCACCAGCAGCTGCACGGGGATCTCGTGCTCGCGCCACTGCCGCTGCAGTTCGTCGGTCTCCTCCTTGGTGACCGACACGTGCACCGCGAAGGTCTTCTCGTGCTTGGCCGCGAGGGCGTAGTCGATCGCCTTGATGACCGGCTTCTGCAGGCGGTTGACGAGGATCATCGCCACGTCGCCCGAGGAGCCGAAATGCGTCTCGTCATCGACGCGGATCTCATGCTCGACGTCGCGGTAGTACCGGTTCACGCCGACCATGAGCACGGCGAGGATCGGGATGGCGATGAACACGAGCCAAGCGCCGTGGGTGAACTTGGTGATCGTGACGATCAGGAGCACGAGCACGGTGAGACTCGCGCCGGCGCTGTTGATGATGAGTCCGCTGACCGCGCTCTTGCGGGTGTAGCGGCCGGACTCCTGCTCCGCGGCATCCTCCGGCAGCTGTCTGAGCTCGCGCAGCGTGCGCCGCCAATGCCGCACCATGCCGATCTGACCGAGCGAGAACGACACGAACACGCCGATGATGTAGAGCTGGATCAGCGTCGTGAGATTGGCCTGATAGATCACGAGCACCGCGATCGCCGCGAGGCCCAGGATGATCATGCCGTTGGAGTAGACGAGGCGGTCGCCGCGGGTGTTGAGCGCCTTCGGCGCGTAGCCGTCACGGGCGAGCACCGACCCGAGCAGCGGGAAGCCGTTGAACGCGGTGTTCGCGGCGAGCAGGAGCACGAGCGCGGTCGCTGCCTGGATGACGTAGAAGGGGATCGATCCCATTCCGAACGTCGCCGAGGCGACCTGCGCCATGAGGCTCGGCTGCGGGTTGTTCGCGCAGTCGAAGCCGACGAGGTGGCAGGGATCCTCCGCGTAGTGCACACCGGACACGAGCGCGAGGAGCGTGAGCCCGGCGAACAGGATGATCGCGATGCTGCCCATCAGGGTCAGTGTCATCTGGGCGTTGCGGATCTTGGGCTTGCGGAACGCCGGCACGCCGTTGGAGACCGCTTCGACACCGGTGAGCGCGGAGCAGCCGCTGGAGAACGCGCGCAGGATCAGCAGGATCACACCGGCCTGCGTGAAGCTCTCGGCCTGCACGGCGAACTGCGCGCTGGAGGCGACCGGCGGGTCGCCCAGAACGGTGCGCACCAGTCCCACCACGATCATGAGGAACACCGACCCGATGAAGAGGTAGGTCGGGACGGCGAACACGGTGGATGCTTCGCGCACGCCCCGGAGGTTCACGATCACGATGACGATGACGAACAGCACGGCCAGCTCGACGCGGAAGGAGTTGAGGAACGGCAGCGCCGAGATGATGTTGTCCACGCCCGAGGCCACCGACACCGCCACGGTCAGCACATAGTCCACCAGCAGCGCGGCGGCGACGACGACACCGGGGATCTCTCCGAGGTTCTTCGACGCGACCTCGTAGTCGCCGCCGCCCGACGGATACGCCTTGATCAGCTGACGGTAGCTCAGAACCACGACGATGAGCAGGACCACGACGGCGACGGCCACCCAGGGACTGAACGCCAGGAAGCTGAGCCCTCCGAGCATCAGGATCATGAGCAGCTCCTGCGGGGCATAGGCCACGGAGGACAGTGCGTCGGAGGCGAAGATCGGCAGGGCCATCTTCTTGGGCAGGAGCTGGTCGTCGAGCTTCTCGCTGGTGAGCGGCTCGCCGATCAGGATGCGCTTCGCGATCGGCGTCTCGACGCCGGCCTCGCGACTCTCATTGGTCACGGCGGGCGACACTACGCCTGTCCAGGTCGGGAATCAATCTGGCCGTCGGAGCGTTTCATTAACGTTCTCCTGACGGCGACGCCCGCCGGGACGCGCCGGCCCCGGTGGGCTACCGTGGGGGCATGGAGCGTCGGCGTCGAGCACTGTCCGCCCCGCTGTTCGACACGTTCGCGAACAGCGCCGCGGTGCAGGTGTTCGAGGGGGTGCTCGCGTCCATCTACGACGGCACGCTCCGGCCGGGCGACCCGGTGAGCGAGAACGACATCGCCCGACGGTACGGGCTCTCGCGGACCCCGGCGCGCGAGGCCGTGCAGCGGCTGCGCGAACTCGGACTGGTCGAGACATCCGCCGGTCGCACGTCGCGCGTCGTGCTCGTGACCGAGGCGCAGCTGCGCCACTCGCTCGTGGTCTGGCAGGCGCTGATGGCCGCCGTCGCCGACGAGGTCGCCGACCGGGTGGATGCCGCCGATCTGGAGCTCATGGAGCGGTCGGCGCAGGAGTTCCTCGACGCCGTCGGCCGCAGCGACGCGGTCGCCGCGGCCCAGGCGAACTACGACCTGTTCGACGTGCCGGTGGCGCGCTCGACCAATCCGATGCTCGTCAAGACCGTCGCACTCACGGTGCACGTGGTGCGGCTGGGCGGGCTGTCACTGCCGCGCTGGATCGACGGCCGGCTGCTCGCCGATGCCCAGCGCGCCTTCGTCGACGCGCTGGCGGCGGGCGATGCGGATGCCGCGAAGGCTGCGGTGGGCGCCGCTGCGGGCTTCCGACTCGTCGAGGACGCGTAGGGCCGAGGCCAACCTCAACGTCCTCCCCACGCTCCCTCAAGGAAATGTGAAGATGACGCCGCGGAGGATGCGGTGTCGGAGCCTTCCTGCATACTTGTGTACAGGTAGCGCAGTCGCTGCGGGGCCGGCATCCGGGGGGATACGGCCGGCATCGCAGCTGGGGCGCTGAGCTACTTCCGGCTCTTGCCGGCGGCCACTGGGGGGCCGCCGGCGAGAGCCAGAGATCACCTCACTGCACCACGCCGAGGAACTCGCGCGCCGCGACCACGAGGTTCTCGACGCCGCGATCCAGCGTCGGCTGCAGCACGGGGGCGAAGTACGGCGAGTGGTTCGTCGGGATGTCGCGCTCGAGCGTGCCGGCGGCGGAGGCATCCGCGAATCGCTGCGGGTCGACGCCGCCCCAGAACCAGTACACGAGCGACGCGCCCGATTCGCGCGCGAACCAGGAGACGTCCTCGCTGCCGGTGAACATGCCCGGGTCGAGGACCGAGTCCTCGCCGAACGCGCGACGCAGCGCGTCGGTGACACGCGCCGTCGCCTCGTCGTCGTTGATCGTCGGCGGGAGCGTGTGGACGGTGACGATCGTGGGCTCTTCGGCGCCGGATGCCGCGGCCTCCGCCCGCACGATGCGGTCGACCTTCTCGAGCACCCGGTCGCGCGCCGCGTCGTCGGGGTAGCGCAGGCTGAGCTCGAGCGTGGCCTCGGCGGGGATGATGTTGTTCTTGAGCCCCGCGTGGATCGATCCGACCGTCACCACCGCCACGTCGCGGGGGTCGATCTCGCGCGAGACGATCGTCTGCAGCCGCATGACCGTGGCGGCGGCCATCACGATGGGGTCGATCGTGGAGTGCGGCCGTGACCCGTGTCCGCCGCGGCCGTGCAGGGTCACGGTGAGCCCGTCGGAGGCGGCCATCTGCGTACCGGGACGCACCCCGACGACGCCCGTCGGCAGCGGGGTGACGTGCTGGCCGAGCACCACGTCGGGCTTCGGGAAGCGGTCGAGCACGCCGTCGGCGATCATCGCCTGCGCGCCGGCGCCGTACTCCTCCGCCGGCTGGAACACCACCACGACGGTCCCCGACCACTCGCTCTTCGTCGCGACCAGGCGCTCGACGGCGCCGAGCATCGCGGTGACGTGCATGTCGTGCCCGCACGCGTGCATCACCGGAACGTCGTTGCCCGCCGGGTCGGTGCCGCGCGCCGTGCTCGCGTACGCGAGTCCGGTCTGCTCGGCCACCGGCAGGCCGTCGGTGTCGGCACGCAGCCACACGACGGGTCCGTCGCCGTTGTCGATGCGTGCGGCGATCCCGGTCTTGCCGATGCCCTCCTGGAACGGGACGCCCAGCTCCTCGAGCTTCGCGGCGATCACCCCCGCGGTGCGGGTCTCCTGGAACGACAGTTCGGGGTGGCGGTGCAGGTCGGTGTAGATCGCTTCGAGGTCGAGGCCCATGCGCACGAGCCTACCCACGAGGCATCCGCCCCTCTCGGGGTGCCGCCGGACCGGGAGGCTCGGCGGGCGGGGCGAGGCTCAGCGCGGGGGAGGCGCGGTGGTGGCGCGCACCACGAGGCTGAAGGGGAGCGGAGCGGGAGTAGGCGGGCCGACGCCGTCCAGAAGGGCGAGCATGACGGATGCCGCCCGCCGCCCCTGCCCGGAGGGGAACTGGTCGATCGTGGTCAGCCGGAAGAAGGCGCCCATCTCGTGCCCGTCCACGCCGATCACCGACACGTCCTCCGGCACGCGTCGGCCGAGCTCGCGCGCAGCCAGCACGGCGCCGATCGCCATCTCGTCGGAGGCGGCGATGATCGCCGTCGAAGGCGTGCCGGACAGCAGCCGGCCGGCGGCGCGATGACCGCCGTCGATCGTGAAGTCGGCCGGCGCGAAGCGCGCGGGGGACAGGCTGGCTCCGGCATCCGTCATCGCGTCCTCGATCCCGCGCCGGCGCTGCGACGGGATCCGGAAGTCGCGGTCGTTCTCGGGACGCGCGCCGATGTGGGCGATGTCGCGGTGACCGAGCGCGAGCAGGTGCTCGGCGGCCGCGCGCCCGACGGCGACGTCGTCGACGGCCAGGCTCGTCATGCCCTCCTGCGCGCCGCCGACCGCCACCAGCGGCAACCCGAGCCCGACGAGGCGTTCGGTCTCGGCGCGGCCGAGCGCGATCGACACCGCGATCACCCCGTCGACCCGCTGCCGCCGAAGGAAGGTCTCGAACACCCGCAGCCGCTGGTCCGGGTCGTCCGACACGCTGTACAGCGTGAGGTCGAAGCCCGCGCGGGCGAGCTCGTCGGCGATCCCGCCCAGCACGGTGCTGAAGAACCAGCGGTCCACGTGCGGCACGAGCACGCCGATGTTGCGCGCCCTGCCGGATGCGAGGCTCGACGCCGATGCCGACACCACGTAGCCCAGCGCCGCGGCGACGGCCAGCACCCGCTCCCGCGTGCGCGGCGACACGTGCCCGCGCCCGCTCAGCGCGCGCGACACCGTGGCGGTGGACACCCCCGCGGCTTTCGCGACCTCGTCGATTCCGGCCATGGCGAGCGGATGCCTCGGTTCAGCCGATCCCGGGCGTGATCACTCGGTCTCGATCCAGACCGCGGTGTCGGTCGGAAGCATCCGTCCGTCCACCGGCTCGCTCGCCGCGACCATGCGCCCCTCGGGGAGCGCAACCGGCGCGGCGCCGAGGTTCGCGATGACCGTGACCCGGCCGTTGCGGAACGCGAGCACGTCGTCGCCGTAGCCGCCCAGCCACTCCAGGGCGCCCGCGCCGAGTCGGTGCGTCCGGCGCTCGGCGAGGAGGCCGCGATACAGGGTGAGGGTCGACAGCGGGTCGCCGACCTGCGCGTCGCGGGCGAGCCCGGCCCATTCGGAGGGCTGCGGGAGCCACGAGGCGCCGGTGGGGCTGAACCCGTACGCCGGAGCGGCGGAGTACCACGGGATGGGCACGCGGCATCCGTCCCGCCCGTACCGCTCGCCGTGCGTGCGGAACCACGTCGGGTCCTGCCGGGCGCCGTCGGGCAGGTCGATGACCTCGGGGAGGCCCAGCTCCTCGCCCTGGTACAGGTAGGCGGACCCCGGCAGCGCGAGCATGACGGTCGTCGCCGCGCGGGCACGGCGCAGGCCCAGTGTGGGGATCGGCTGGCCCGGCGAGAGCGGGCCGATGCCCGCGCCCTGCGGGTTCTCGGCCGTCAGCGCGAGCCGCGAGGCGTGCCGCACCACGTCGTGGTTCGACAGCACCCACGTGCTCGGCGCGCCCACGGCGGGGTAGGCGCGCAGCGACTCGGCGACGATGTCGCGCAGCGCCGAGGCATCCCACGCCGTCTCGAGGTAGGCGAAGTTGAACGCCTGGTGCATCTCGTCGGGGCGCACCCACAGTGCGGTCTTCTCGACTGTCGGCAGCCACGCCTCGGCGCACAGTGCGCGGTCGCCGTCGTACTCGGCGAGCAGCGCGTGCCAGTCGCGGTAGACCTCGTGCACGCCGGGCTGTGCCCAGTAGGGGACGGATGCCTCGTTGCCGCCCATCGATCCGCCGGCCGGGTCGGGCGTGTAGTCGGGGAGTCCCTCGGCCTTGATCAGGCCGTGCGCGACATCCACCCGGAAGCCGTCGACGCCGCGGTCGAGCCAGAAGCGCAGCACACGACGGAACTCGGCGCGCACCTCGGGGTTGGACCAGTCGAAGTCGGGCTGGGAGGAGTCGAACAGGTGCAGGTACCACTGACCGGGGGTGCCGTCTGACTCGGTGACCCGCGTCCAGGCGGGGCCGCCGAAGACGGACTCCCAGTTGTTCGGGGGCAGTTCGCCGTGCGCGCCCTCGCCGTCGCGGAACATGTAGCGGGCGCGGGCCGGGCTGCCGGGCGCGGCCGCGAGCGCCTCCTGGAACCACACGTGCTGGTCGGAGGAGTGGTTGGGGACGAGATCGACGATGAGGCGGATGCCGCGCTCGTGCGCGCCCGCGAGCATCGCGTCGAAGTCGGCCAGGGTGCCGAAGAGCGGGTCGACGTCGCAGTAGTCGGCGACGTCGTAGCCGGCGTCCTTCTGCGGGGAGCGCTGGAACGGGCTCAGCCAGATGGCGTCGACCCCGAGCTCTCGGAGGTCGTCGAGGTGGGCGGTCACGCCGGGCAGGTCGCCGATGCCGTCGCCGTTGGTGTCGGCGAACGAGCGGGGGTAGATCTGGTAGATGACGGCGGTGCGCCACCACTCCGCGCCGGGGGCGCTCGGCAGGGTCTCGGTGTCGGCGAGCAGCTCGGTCGAAGTCATGCGTCCAGCCTATCTGCAAGCGCTTGCACGCGGTGCGATCGCGCCCGCCTCCGCCCGCCCCCGCCTCCTCCCGGCCGCGCGGACTCCCGGCCTCCCGGCCGCGCGGCCTGGTCTCGCCGGCCGCGCCCCGCGACGCGTTCGGCGAGACCGCACTCCGGCATCGAGACACGTGCGGTCCGCGGTGGTCTCGATGCCGGAGTGCAGTCTCGCTGCGGGCGGGCGGGCGGGCGAGCGGGCGAGCGGGCGAGCGGGCGGGCGGGCGCGGGAGGGAGCGGATGCGGGCCGCCGAACTAGGCTGGGTCGGTGCCCGACACCGCTGCGCTCGACCGCGCCGAAGCCCTCATCGCGACGATCCCCGACTACCCGGAGCCGGGTGTGCTGTTCCGGGACATCACGCCGCTGCTGGCCGACGCCGACGCCGTCCGCGCGGCGATCGACGCGATGATCGAGCCGTTCGCGGGCACCTTCGACGTGGTCGCCGGAATCGAGGCGCGCGGGTTCCTGCTCGCCGGCGCCGTGGCGATCGCCGCCGGCGTGGGGCTCGTGCCGATCCGCAAGGCGGGCAAGCTGCCCCGGCCCGCGGCATCCGTCGCCTTCTCGCTCGAGTACGGCGAGGCGACCATCGAGATCCACGACGACATCGCCGCGGGCACCCGCGTGCTGCTGGTCGACGACGTGCTCGCCACCGGCGGCACGCTGCAGGCCGCCCACGAGCTGGTCGTCGCGGTCGGCGGCACCGTCGTCGGCACCGCGGTGCTGATGGAGCTCGAGGCCCTCGGCGGCCGCGCCGTCGTCGGCGACGTGCACACCGTCTTCACCGCCTGACCCCTCCTCGAGCGGTCGCAACACGCCGCGCGCTCCGCGACGCGGACGGCGAGTCGCGACCGTTCATCGCCGAGGGGACGCTCTTCGTCGTCTCCGCGGGGCCGGATGCGGCAATCCGGGTCCCCTCGGCGGAGAACCGGATGCTGCAGAGGGGGTCCCTTCGGCGGAGAGCCGGGTGCCGCGGAACGGGTCGGCGGAGGAGGCCGGCTCAGGGGCGGGTGTCGAGGACGACGTTGAGCGGCGGCTCGCCGGCGAGGAGGCGGTCGATCTGGGCGCGGACGAGCTTGGCGATGCGGGGCCGCATCGCGGTGGTCGCCCCGCCGACGTGGGGCACGATCAGCACGCCGGGCAGCGTCCACAGGGGGTGGTCGGCGGGCAGCGGTTCGGGGTGGGTCACGTCGAGGGCGGCCCGGATGCGCCCGCGACGCACGTGGTCGACGAGGGCGTCGGTGTCGATGAGGGGGCCGCGGCCGACGTTCACGACGAGCGCGCCGTCCGGGAGCGCCGCCAGCGCGGTGTCGTCGATGATGTGCCGGGTCGCCTCGCCCCCCGGCAGACTCACGATGAGCACGTCGGTGGAGGCGAGGAGTTCGTGCAGCTCGTCGACGCCGCGGACCGGCATCCCGTCCTCGTCCCGCGCGCGGCTGGCCACCGCGACGACCTCGGTCTCGAAGCCCGCCAGTCGCGCGGCGATCGCCTTGCCCACTCCGCCGTACCCGAGGAGGAGCACGCGGCGATCCGCGAGGCTCGGCCGGAACTCGCTCGCCCACGTCCCCGCCGCCTGAGCGTGGACGAAACCAGGGATGCCGCGCTGCGCGGCCAGGGCGAGGGCGACGGCCAGCTCTGCGGTCGAGGCCTCGTGCACGCTCGCGGCGTTCGCGAACACGTGCCCCGGGGGCAGCGCCTCGGCGACACCCTCGTACCCGATCGACTGGCTCTGCACGAGCCGCGTCCGCACGTCCTCCAGCCGCGGCAGGATCGCTCCGAACGACTGGTACGGCGGCACCACGAGGTCGATCCGATCGCGCGGTGCGGGGCCGTCCATCGTCCACACGAGCACCTCGACGCCGTCCGGCAGCGCGCCGAGGTCGGCCGCGAGCAGGTCGGTGGGAACCGTCACGATCAGGGGAGGGATGCCGTCGCTCACGCTCTCCACGCTATCGACACCCGAGGGCGTTCAGCGTCCCGGACTCCGCCGTCAGGCTGCGGCGCCCACGACGGCGGCGATCGCGGAGGTGAAGAACGCGAGACCGTCGACGCCCGAGCGCATCGCCGCCGCGGTGTCGGGACCGAAGCCCGGCTCGACGGCGTGCTCGGGGTGCGGCATGAGACCCACGACGTTGCCGCGCGCGTTGGTGAGACCGGCGATGTCGCGCAGCGAGCCGTTCGGGTTCACGCCGAGGTAGCGGAAGGCCACGAGGCCCTCGCCCTCGAGGCGGTCGAGCTCGGACTCCGAGGCGATGTAGCCGCCGTCGGCGTTCTTCAGCGGGATGACGATCTCGTCGCCGGCCGTGAACTCCGACGTCCAGGCGGTGTCGGCGTTCTCGACTCGCAGTCGCTGGTCGCGGCGGATGAACTGCTGGTGCGCGTTGCGGATCAGCCCGCCCGGCAGCAGGTGCGCCTCGACGAGCATCTGGAAGCCGTTGCAGATGCCGAGCACGGGCATGCCCTGGGCCGCGGCATCCTTCACCTCGCTCATGATCGGGGCGAGCGCCGCGATCGCGCCGGCGCGCAGGTAGTCGCCGTAGCTGAAGCCGCCCGGCAGCACGAGCGCGTCGACACCCTCGAGATCGTGCGAGCCGTGCCACAGGGCGACCGGCTCGGCGCCGGCGACCCGGATCGCGCGCTGCGCGTCGCGGTCGTCGAGCGATCCCGGAAAGGTGATGACGCCGATGCGGGCGGTCACTCCACGACCTCGATGCCCACCACGTCCTCGATCACCGCGTTGGAGAGGATCTCGTCGGCGATCTCGCGGGCCTTGGCCAGCACGTCCTCGCCGACCTCGCCCTCGACGGTGAGCTCGAAGCGCTTGCCGATGCGCACGCCGGTGAACTGCTCCACGCCGAGGCGCGCGAGCGCACCGGACACGGCCTTCCCCTGCGGGTCCAGCAGCTCGGCCTTGGGCATGACGTCGACGACGATGGTGGGCATTGACAAGCTCCGGATGTCTCGGGCGGCGGTTGCCTCCAGTCTACGGCCGGGGGTGGCATCCCTTCCCGTGATGCAACCGTGACCCGGTCGTGGGAGCGCTCCCTTGACGTCGTGGGAGCGCTCCCGTACCGTATCCGACATCCGCTGAGAGCGCTCTCACGGGACGGGTCGGATGCCTCCACCCGCTCCGCCGGACACCCCGCACCACACCCACACCACAAAGGAGTGATCGTGAAATCACGCGCACTGCGGCGCACCGCGGTCCTGACCGCCGCCGTATCCGTCTCTGCCCTCGTCCTCGCCGGCTGCGCTGCCGGCGGCGGCGCAGCGCCCACCGCCGACCCCAACAAGAAGATCACCCTGACGGTCGCGACCTTCAACGACTTCGGCTACACGCAGGAGCTCGTCGACGCGTACACGAAGGAGCACCCGAACGTCACGGTCCAGCTCACGAAGGCCGCCACCTCCAACGACGCCCGGGCGAACTACTTCCAGAAGCTCGGCAAGTCGGGCCTCGCCGACATCGAGGCGATCGAGGTCGACTGGGTGCCCGAGGTCATGAAGTACTCCGATCTGCTCGCCCCGGTGCCCGACGACCTCAAGGGCCGCTGGCTCGACTGGAAGGTCAAGGGCGCCACCGACAGCGCCGGCAACCTCATCGGCTACGGCACCGACATCGGTCCCGAGGGCATCTGCTACCGCTCCGACCTGTTCGCCGCCGCGGGCCTGCCCACCGACCGCGAGGCCGTCGCCGCCATGCTCAAGGGCGGATGGGACACCTACTTCGCCGCGGGCGACAAGTACGTCGCCGCGACCGGCAAGGCCTTCTTCGACTCCGCCGGCGGCACCTACCAGGGCATGATCAACCAGGTCGAGGCGGCCTATGAGGACCCGAAGTCCGGCGACATCACCGCCACCGGCAACCCCGAGGTCAAGAAGATCTACGACCAGGTGATGAAGGCCAGCGCGACGCAGTCGGCGCACCTCGGCCAGTGGTCCGACGACTGGTTCGCGGGCCTCAGCAACGGCGCGTTCGCCACGATGCTCTGCCCGGGCTGGATGCTCGGCGTGATCTCGGGCAACGCCAAGACCACCACCGGCTGGGACATCGCCAACGTCTTCCCCGGCGGCGGCGGCAACTGGGGCGGCTCGTACCTGACCGTCCCCGCCAACGGCGAGAACGTCGCGGCCGCGCAGGATCTCGCCGCCTGGCTGACCGCTCCCGAGCAGCAGATCAAGGCCTTCGCCAACGCCGGCACCTTCCCGAGCCAGAACGACGCGCTCACGTCGCCGACGCTGCTCGAGTCGACCAACGCGTACTTCAACAACGCGCCGGTGGGCACCATCCTCACCGACCGCGCCAACGCGGTCAGCGTCGCGCCGTTCAAGGGGAAGTTCTACTTCCAGATCAACGACGCCATGCAGAAGGCGCTCACCCGCGTCGAGGACGGCACGCAGGACGCCACCGCCTCGTGGGACCAGTGGGCCGCGGAAGTGAAGAACCTGAAGTAGGCAGCATCCGCTCACGACGCTTCGGCAGGCTCAGCGACCGCTGGTCCCTGAGCCTGTCGAAGGGTCACCCTCCCGTCCCCCGCAGAACGGAATCCCCATGACCACCCTCGAGACCGCACGCGCGCCGAAGCGCGTCGGGTTCGGCCGGCGCCGCAGCCAGTGGGACCTGAAGCTGTCGCCTTACCTCTACATCTCCCCCTTCTTCGTGCTGTTCATCGTCGTCGGGCTCTTCCCGATCGCGTACACCGCCGTCATCTCGTTCATGGACTGGGATCTGGTGCGCGGGCGCGGCACGTTCATCGGCTTTGACCAGTACGCCTACGTGCTCGGCGACCCCAAGTTCTGGACGGCGCTGCGGAACACGTTCAGCATCTTCCTGCTCTCGACCATCCCGCAGCTGATCCTCGCCGTCTTCATCGCCGCGATGCTCGACCAGAACATCCGCGCCAAGACGTTCTGGCGCATGGGCGTGCTCGTCCCCTACGTCATGGCCCCCGTGGCCGTCGCCCTCATCTTCAGCAACATGTTCGGCGACCAGTACGGCATCATCAACACGCTGCTCGGCCGGATCGGCATCCCCGCCATCCCCTGGCACTCCGACGCCTTCGCCAGCCACATCGCGATCGCCACGATGGTCAACTTCCGATGGACCGGATACAACACCCTGATCCTGCTCGCCGCGATGCAGGCCATCCCGCGCGACTACTACGAGGCCGCCACCGTCGACGGCGCCGGCAAGGTGCGCCAGTTCTTCTCCATCACGGTGCCGAGCCTGCGCCCCACCCTCATCTTCGTGATCGTCACCTCCACCATCGGCGGACTGCAGATCTTCGACGAGCCGCGCATGTACGACCAGTACGGCACCGGCGGCGCCAACTACCAGTGGCTCACCATCACGCTCTGGCTCTACGACATCGGGTGGGGGCAGTGGAACTTCGGCCGCGCCGCGGCGCTGGCCTGGATCCTGTTCCTCATCATCCTGCTCATCGGCGTGATCAACCTGTTCGTCACCCGCGGGCTCGTGCGCGACGAGGGCGTGCGCGGGTCGTTGTCTCGGCGTGAGCGCCGGTTCGCCGTCCGCGAGGCGCGGCGTGCCGTGGAGGCGGATGCGGCGGCCACGGCCACCGCCCGCGACTCGACCCCGAAGGAGAGCGTGCGATGACCGTCACCGCCCACCCCCCGCTGCACGTCGACGACGACGCCGTGCCGCCCGAGGAGAAGCGCGTCCGGCCGCGCCGCATCCGCGGCGCCCGCCCCGGATGGTTCGTCTACGCCTCGCTCGGCGTGGTGCTCCTGGCCGCGTTCTTCCCGTACTACTGGTCGTTCCTGATCGGGTCGGGCGACTCGGGCACCATCCGCGATCCGAACATGTCGTGGCTTCCCGGCGGCAACTTCTTCGCCAACGCCGCGCAGGTGATGAACGACCCCGCCGTCAACTTCTGGCCCGCCCTGTGGAACAGCATCTACAGCTCGGCACTGATCGCGGCATCCGTCGTCTTCTTCTCCACCCTCGCCGGCTGGGCGTTCGCCAAGCTCCGCTTCCGCGGCAGCAAGGTGCTGCTGATCTTCGTCGTCGCGACGATGGCGGTGCCGATGCAGCTGGGCGTCGTGCCGCTGTACATCCTGTTCAGCGAGCTCGGCTGGACCGGGCACATCGGAGCGATCATCATCCCGGCGCTCACCAGCGCGTTCGGGGTGTTCTGGATGACGCAGTACATCCAGCAGGCCGTGCCCGACGAGCTCATCGAGGCCGCGCGCGTCGACGGGGCGAGCTCGTTCCGCACGTTCTGGACGGTGGGCGTCACCGCCGCCCGCCCCGCCGCCGCGATGCTCGGCCTGTTCACCTTCGTCACGGCGTGGAACAACTTCTTCTGGCCGTTCATCGTGCTCGACCGCAGCAGCCCGACCCTGCCCGTGGCGCTGTCGCTCCTGCAGTCGAACTACTTCGTCGACTACTCGATCGTGCTGGCCGGCGTGCTGCTGTCCACCATCCCGCTCCTCATCCTCTTCGTGTTCGCGGGCAAGCAGCTCGTGAGCGGGATCATGGCCGGGGCGGTGAAGGGATGAGCGCGCTCCCCCTCTTCGAAAGGACCCCCGACGCCGTGGCATCCCTCGCGCGAGCCTTCCCCGAGAACTTCCTCTTCGGGGCCGCCACCGCCGCCTTCCAGGTGGAGGGCGCCGCCTGGCAGGACGGCCGCCGCGACTCGATCTGGGACGCGTTCTGCCGCGTGCCCGGCGCGGTGATCAACGGCGACGACGGCGAGACCGCGTGCGACCAGTACCACCTCTACCGCGACGACGTCGCGCTCATGAAGAGCATTGGTCTGCAGACCTACCGGTTCTCGACGTCGTGGTCGCGCGTGCGGCCGGACGGCGGGCCCCTCAACCCACTCGGGCTCGACTACTACTCCCGGCTCGTCGACGAGCTGCTGGGTGCCGGCATCCTGCCGTGGCTCACGCTCTACCACTGGGACCTGCCGCAGGCGCTGCAGGACCGCGGCGGCTGGACGGTGCGCGACACCGCCGACCGGTTCACCGAGTACGCCCTCGATCTGCACGACGTGCTCGGCGACCGCGTGTCGGTGTGGACCACGCTGAACGAGCCGTGGTGCTCGTCGTTCCTCAGCTACACCGCCGGCGTGCACGCGCCCGGTCACTACAGCGTCGCCGAGGGCATGCTCGCCTCGCACCACCTGCTGCTCGCCCACGGGCAGACGGTGCGCGCGCTGCGGGCACGGGATGCCGCGCTCGACCTGGGGCTGACGCTCAACCTGACCGTGGCGGACCCGGTCGATCCGTCCGATCCGGCCGACGTCGCCGCGGCCGCGAAGATCGACGGGCGGTTCAACCGCTGGTTCCTCGACCCGGTGTTCCGCGGGGAGTATCCGCAGGACGTGCTGCGCGACATCCGCGCCGTCGACCCGGAGGCCGCCGACCTGTTCGACGCGGCCGTGCGCCCGGGCGACCTCGAGGTGATCGCGACTCCGCTCGACACCCTCGGAGTGAACTACTACCACGGCGAGCTCGTCGGGGCGCGGCCGTCAGCGACGCCGGTGCGCAGCGGCGAGGCGCCCACCGAGCGCGCGGGGCACTCGCCGTTCCCGGTCGCGGACGACGTGTACTGGCACGACCGCGGCCTGCCGCAGACGGCGATGACGTGGGACGTGCAGCCGGAGGGGCTGACCCGCCTGCTGCAGCGCGTGTGGGAGGAGTACGCCCGACCCGCCGGCACCGCGCTGTCGGTGACCGAGAACGGCGCGGCGTACGACGACGTGGCCGTCGACGAGGGCGGGGAGACCCGCGTGCACGACGTCGACCGTGTCGAGTTCCTGCGGCTGCACCTGGCAGCGATCCTCGACGCGATCGACGCGGGGGTGGACGTGCGCGGCTACTTCTACTGGTCGCTGCTCGACAACTTCGAGTGGGCGTGGGGGTACGAGAAGCGCTTCGGCATCGTGCGCGTCGATTACGCCACGCAACAGCGGACGCTGAAGGACAGCGGACGCGAGTACCGTCGGATCATCGCTGCGCGGGCACTGGATGCCGCGACGCAGGACGCGCAGTAGTCCGGGGAGGGACATGAGCATCGACACCGCGCGCGGAAGCGTGACGATCGAGGAGGTGGCCGCCGCGGCGGGCGTCTCGCGCTCGACCGTGTCGCGCGTCGTCAACGGATCGACGGCGGTGAGCCCGTCGGCGCTGGAGGCGGTGCGCCGGGCGATCTCGGAGCTCAGCTACGTGCCCAACCGCGCGGCGCGCTCGCTCGCGAGCCGGCAGACGCACGCGATCGCGCTCGTCGTCCCCGAGGACACCACGCGGTTCTTCGGCGACCCCTTCTTCGCCGCGATCGTCGCCGGCATCAACGCGCGCATCGGCCGCTCCGACTACGTGCTCAACCTCTTCATCGCGAGCGACGACCCGGGCGACAAGACCACCGCGTACGTGCGCAGCGGCAGCATCGACGGCGCGATCATCGTGTCGCACCACACCAGCGACACGTTCATCGACCGGATCGCGGCATCCGTCCCCGTCGTCTACGGCGGCCGCCCCGTGCGCGACCGCGCCGAGGCCTACTACGTCGACGTCGACAACGTGCAGGGCGGACGGGATGCCACCACCCACCTGATCTCGCACGGGCGCCGCCGCATCGCGACGATCTCGGGTCCGGTCGACATGCCCGCCGGCGTCGACCGGCTGCAGGGCTGGCGCGAGGCGCTCACCCTCGCGGGGCTGCCGGAGGGCCCGGTCGAAGACGGCGACTTCACCGCCGACGGGGGAGCCGCGGCGATGGAGCGCATGCTGGCGCGGGGCGGCGAGCTGCCCGACGGCATCTTCATCGCGAGCGACCTCATGGCCCGCGGGGCGCTGTCGGTGCTCGCCGCTGCGGGGGTGCGCGTGCCCCACGACGTGTCGATCGTCGGCTTCGACGACTCCCCGGTGGCGGTATCGGTGACTCCGGCGCTCACGACGCTGCGTCAGCCCTCGCGCGATCAGGGCGAGCACATGGCGGACGTCCTGCTCGAGCTGCTGGCCGGCCGTGAACCGCAGCGCGTGACGATCCTCGACACCGAGCTCGTCGAGCGCGACTCCGTCTGATCCCGGCGGCCTCAGCGGCCGGGGATGGTCGCGAGGAGCGCGTTGTTCCAGGGGTCGTCGAACGACACGGTCCGGCCGTCGTCGCGCACGGCGATGCCGTGGTGCACGAGCCGCTCCGACAGCGCCCCGAGGGCGTCCGCCGACGGCAGCGCGAGGTCGACGCGACCCAGCCCGAGCGCCGGCATCCGCGGTCCCGCTCCGCGCGAGTTCCACACGTTCATCGCCATGTGGTGGTGATAGCCGCCCGCGCTCACGAACAGCGCCTGGTCGCCGAGGGCGGCGGTGATGTCGAAGCCGAGCGCGTCGACGTAGAACGCGCGGGCGGTGGAGACGTCTCCGACCGAGAGGTGGACGTGGCCGATGGATGCCGCTCCCGCCGTCGCGGCTGCGCTCGCCGCCTCCTCGGTGAGGTGCTCGCGCAGGAACGCGTTCGGATCGAGGAAGAGGGTCGCCATCTCGACCTGGCCGTGGGTCCACGACCATTCGGTGCGGGCGCGGTCCCAGTACAGCTCGATGCCGTTGCCCTCCGGGTCGGTGAGGTAGAACGCCTGGCTCACGAGGTGGTCGGCGCTGCCGGTGAAGGTCTCCGGGGCCTGGCGCGCGACGCTGTAGAGCGCGGCGGCGAGCGCCGCCTGCGAGTCGAACAGGATCGCGGTGTGGAAGAGCCCGGCGCTGCCGCGGGCGGCGTGGCGCAAGGCGGGGTCGTGGCGCAGGACCACGAGCCCGCGGCCGCCGCGTCCGAGCGAGACCGTGTCGCCCTCGGCGGCGAGCACCTCGAGGGTCACGACGTCGCGGTAGAAGCGGGTCATCCCGTCGAGGTCGCCGACGAGCAGCGTCACGGCGCCCATCGCGGTGTCGGCGGCGAGCCGATCGGCGGTCTCATTCATGTGAATGCACAACCCCCGGCATCCGCTCGTTGTTCCCTCCGCCTGCGTCCGACGCGGGGTTGCCGCACATTCCGGCGTCCGCCCATACGAATCTCGTGGGGCGAACGCCGATCCGTGTCACAGATCGGCGAGAGGGGGGTGGGGGACGAACCGCGGGCTACTGCGGGTCGCCGCCGAGGGGGCCCACGGCCGGGATGGGGCCGCCGTCGTCGGCGCCGGTCCTGCGCCAGCGCGCGATCGCGTTGCCGAGGTGGTAGATCAGCAGGGCCGCGGCGGCGCCCAGCACGATCGCGCCGAGCTGGAAGTCGCCCCACTGCAGGGTGAACCCGGCGATCGCGATGACGAGCGCCACGGCGCCGGTGTACTGGTTCACCGCACGGGAGAAGTCGACGCGGTTGTCGACCCAGATCTTGATGCCGATGATGCCGATCAGTCCGTACAGGGCGGTGGTCACCCCGCCCAGGACGCCGGCGGGGATCGTGTTGAACACGGCCCCGATCTTGGGCGACAGCGACAGCAGGATCGCCGCCGCACCCGCCACCCAGTACGCGGCGGTCGAGTACACCCGGGTGGCGGCCATCACGCCGATGTTCTCGCCGTAGGTCGTGGTGCCCGAGCCGCCGAAGAATCCGGCGATCGTCGTCGCGGCGCCGTCGGCGATCAGCGCGCGCCCGGTCTGCGCGTTGACCTCGGCGCCGGTCATGGTGGCGACACCGCGCACGTGGCCGACGTTCTCGGCGATGAGCACGAGCACCACGGGCAGGAACATCGCGATCACCGACCACGTGCCGGGCGAGCCGAAGTCCGCGACGTGGAACTCGGGAAGGCCGATCCACGCGGCATCCGCCACCGCACCGAAGTCGATCAGCTGCTGGCCCGTCGAGAGCTGCACGATCACGGCGAACACGTATCCGACCACGACGCCCAGGAAGATCGAGATGCGCCCCAGGAATCCGCGGAACGGCACACTGAACAGCACCACCGCCACCAGCGTCACCGTGCCCACCAGCGGTGCGACCTGGAAGTTCTGCCACGCGACCGGCGCCAGGTTGAAGCCGATCAGCGCGACGATCGCGCCGGCGACCACCGGCGGCATGAGCCGGTCGATCCAGCCGAGCCCGGCGAACTGCACGACGAAGCCGACGAGCGCGAGCAGGATGCCGACCGCGACGATCCCCGCGAGGGCCGAGCCCATGCCCTGCGACGCGGTCGCCGCGGTCACCGGAGCGATGAACGCGAACGACGACCCCAGATAGGAGGGCAGCTTGTTGCGCGTGATCACCAGGAACAGCAGCGTGCCGATGCCCGAGAACAGGAGCGTCGTCGACACCGGGAACCCGGTGAGCACCGGCACGAGGAACGTCGCGCCGAACATCGCGATCACGTGCTGGATGCCGATGGCCACCGTGCCGCCCCAGCTCAGGCGCTCGTCGGGCTTCACGACGGCTCCGGGGGCGACCGTGCGCCCGTTCCCGTGCAGCTTCCAGATCGGCATGAGGGGCTCCTTCGGGGTAGGACAGCGGTGCTCGCCTCACGATAGCGGCGGTGGGGCGGTGCGCCCGGGACCTGCCGTCAAGCGATTGCGCCGCGGCATCCGATTCGGGAAGGGTGGGACGACGTGCCCGCCGAACCACCATCCGAGATGGAGACCGACGTGACCCAGCCGCACCCGGAACCACCCCGCGCCGCCGACGCCGCCATCCCCGCGCCGGCGACCGCCACGGCGCCGGGCACGGCCGCTCTGCAGATCGACGGGCTGGCAAAGCGCTTCGGCGCGAAGGTGGCCGTCGACGCGCTGAGCCTGACGGTGCCGTCGGGATCGCTGTACGGGCTGGTCGGCCCGAACGGTGCGGGCAAGACCACCACCCTCTCGATGGCCACCGGGCTGCTGGTGCCCGATGCGGGGCGGGTGCTCGTGCACGGCGTCGACATGTGGCGCGATCCGGTCCCGGCCAAGGCCATGCTCGGCAACCTCGCCGACGGCGTGAAGCTCTTCGACCGACTGACCGGGGAGCAGCTGGTCGCCTACAACGGCCTGCTGTTCGGCATCCCCCACGACGAGATCGCCCGCCGTACCGCCGACCTCCTCGCGCTGATGGACATGACGGATGCCGCGGGCACCCTGGTCGTGGACTACTCGGCCGGAATGACCAAGAAGATCGCCCTGGCGTGCGCGCTCGTGCACGCCCCGCGGGTGCTCGTCCTCGACGAGCCCTTCGAATCGGTCGACCCGGTCTCGGCGGCGAACATCCAGGACGTGCTGAGCGGCTACGTCCGCAGCGGCGGCACCGTCATCGTCTCGAGCCACTCGATGGACCTCGTGCAGCGGCTGTGCGACCACGTCGCGATCATCTCGGCCGGGCGGCTCATCGTCGCCGGCACCGTCGACGAGGTGCGCGAGGGGCAGTCGCTGCAGGACCGATTCGTCGACCTGGTCGGCGGCCGTCGCCACTCGGAGGGACCGGAATGGTTGCGACGCTCCTGAGGCTGCGGTTCCGTGTGCTGGGCAACCAGCTGTCGCGGAGCCCCTGGCAGCTGATCGGCTTCATCCTGGGTGCCCTGTACGGGCTCGGGATGCTCGCCGCCGCCGTGGCGGGTCTCGTCTTCCTGGGGCTCGGCCCGACCGGGCTCGCCGGCCCCGTCATCGTCGGCGTCGGCAGCCTCGTCACCCTCGGGTGGGTGCTGGGCTCGCTGATCGGCGTCGACACGACCCTCGACCCGGCGCGCCTGGTGGTCTTCCCCTTGACCCTGCGCCGCATGATGATCGCCATCGCGCTCGCCGGTGTCTGCGGCATCCCCGGGATCGTCACCTCCGTCGCGGCGCTCGCCACCCTCGTCACGTGGGTGCGCTGGCCCGCCGCGATCGCCGTCTCGATCGTCTCCGTGCCGATCGCGGTCCTCACCGCGGTCGTCGCCTCGCGGGCGATGACGACGCTCGCGTCCGGGATGGGCGGCAAGCGGCGGCTGCGCGAGGCGTCCGGGATCCTCGTCTTCGTTCCGCTGATCCTCGCCGGACCCATCATCGGGGGCCTCGCGACGGGGTTCGCCCTCAATCTCGACACGATCGAGGTCGTGGTGCGCGTGCTCGGCTGGACGCCGATCGGAGCGGCCTGGGCGGCGCCGGCCGACGCGGCCGCGGGTGACTGGCTCGCCGTCGGGGCGAAGCTCGTGATCGCGCTCGCCACGCTCGCCCTGCTGTGGATGCTGTGGGGGTGGTCGCTGCGCAACACCCTGGCCCACCCGCGGCAGCAGGCCTCCGCCACGGCACGGCCGGGGCGGCTCGGGTGGTTCGGTCGCGTGCCGACGACCCCCGGCGGTGCGGTGTTCGCGCGCTCCCTCACCTACTGGATCCGCGACCCGAGGTATCTCCGGCAGCTGATCGGCGTGCCCCTCGTGCCGGTGCTGCTGTGGTTCTACCTGCGCGGAGGCGACCCGGCCGTCGGCCTCAGCTTCACGGCGCCGATCCTCGCCCTCGTGGTGGGCATCGTCATCTACGCCGACATCTCCTACGACGGCACCGCGTTCGCCGCCGAGGTGGCCACCGGGGTGTCGGGCCGGGCCGACCGGCGGGGCCGCATCCTCGCGGCCGCGGTGATCGCCGTGCCCATCGTGCTCGTCGCCGCGGTGCTGCCGTTCTTCTTCTCGGGCCGGTGGGAGCAGCTGCCGGGCATCCTCGGCATGTCGCTGGGCATCCTGCTGACCTGCTACGGCGTGTGCGCGGTGACCTCGGCCCAGCTGGTCGTCCCCGTGGCATCCCCCGGCGACAACCCGTTCAAGCGGGTCCCGGGGACCACGTACCTGCAGGGCCTGTCGTTCCTGCTGATCTGGCTGATCGCCATCGCGCTGTCGTCGCCGGCGATCATCCTGGGCATGATCGCGTTCTTCACCGCCGACGCGGTGCTGAGCATCGTCGCCGGAGCCGTGGGGCTCGGGTCCGTGCTCGTGACCGTCGGCGTGCGGGTCGGCGGACGGATGCTGGACCGCTCCGCCCCGGTCCTGCTCACCCGCCTGCGGGCGATGGCCAACGCGTGATCACGCGGTGAGGCGCTCCAGCAGCTCGGCGTAGCGGGCACGGGTGCGCTCGACGATCTCGGCCGGCAGCTCCGGCGGCGTGCCCTCGCGCGGCACCCAGTGCGCCGCGAGCCAGTCGCGCACGATCTGCTTGTCGAAGGACGCCATGCGCTCGGCCGGGGTCGTGCCGGTGCGCCAGGCGGCGGCATCCCAGTAGCGCGAGGAATCGCTGGTCAGCACCTCGTCGGCGAGGGTGAGCACTCCCGCGTCGTCGGTGCCGAACTCGAACTTCGTGTCGGCCAGGATCAGCCCGCGCGCCTCGGCCAGCGCCGCCGCCCGGCGATAGATCTCCAGCGACGTGTCGCGCAGGGCCTCGGCGATCCCGCCCCCGACCAGCTCGACGCTGCGCTCGTACGAGATGTTCTCGTCGTGCGCGCCCATCGGCGCCTTGAACGCCGGCGTGTAGATCGGCTCCGGCAGTCGGTCGCCGTCGTGCAGCCCCTCGGGCAGCGGGATGCCGCACACCGTGCCGCTCTCCCGGTACTCCGCCCAGCCGCTCCCGGTGAGGTAGCCGCGGACGACGCACTCGATGGGGTGCATCTCGAGCGATCGCACGAGCATCGCGCGCCCCGCGACCTCCGCGGGGATCAGCTCGACGGCGTCGTCGCCCTCGAGCACGTGGTCGGCGACGAGATGGTTCGGGATGCTGCGCCCGCCGTCCCCTCCGGCGAGCTGGTCGAACCACCACAGGCTGAGGGTCGTCAGCAGCGCGCCCTTGCCGGCGATGCCGGGTTCGAGCACGTGATCGAACGCGCTCACCCTGTCGCTGGCGACCACCAGCATCCGTCCGCCCCCGTCCGCCGCGGCGCCGGCGGACACGTAGAGGTCGCGCACCTTGCCGGAGTAGACGTGCCGCCAGCCGGGGAGGTCGAGGGGGGAGCTCATCCGCTCATTATCCCGGAGCCTCGTCGACGTCGAACGCGTACGCGACCCACAGAAGGTGTATAGTCCACGTGGACTATCCCGCATCGACCAATCGAGGAGCGACCGTGAAGGACGCCGTGGACCGCCTGACCCCGCTCGGGCTCATGCTGCTCACCCTCCTGAGCGAGGGCGACATGCACCCGTACGAGATGATGCGGCTGCTGCGCCTGCGGCGGGACGACCGGCTCGTGGCGATCACGAACGGCACGATGTACCACACCGTCGCGCGGCTCGAGCGGGCGGGGCTCGTCGCCGAGGTCGGCGTCGACCGCGACGGCAACCGCCCGGAGCGCACCACCTACGCCGTCACGTCCGACGGCACCGCCGCCGCCCACGAGTGGGTGCGGCGCGAGCTCGGTCGGGTCGATCGGCCCGCCGAGTTCCGCATCGCCCTGGCCGAAGCGCACAACCTCGAGCGCGACGAGGTGGTCGCGCTGCTGCAGACCCGCCGGACGGCGCTCCTCGCCGAGCTCGCGCTGCACGCCGGGGGTCACTCGGGCGCCGTCGACAAGGGCGTGCCCGAGCAGTACCTCGTCGAGATCGAGCGGCAGACGCTCCTGCTCCGTGCCGATCTGGACTGGCTCGACGGACTCCTCCTCAGACTCGACGGCGACGGGATGCCCTGGGGCGTCCACGAGCCGTCCGATCGATACCTCGAACAACGAAAGGCGGCGCGGCTGTGACCGACGCTTCGACACGCTCAGCGACCGGGGGCGCGGCCCCCACGACCCGACGGGAGGCGGCCGGTGCGGCATCCTCTCCCTCCGCTCCCGCACGCAGCCCGTGGCCGGCCCTCTGGGCCCTGGTCATCGGGTTCTTCATGATCCTCGTCGACACCACGATCGTCTCGGTGGCCAACCCCGCCATCAAGGCGGCGCTGGATCCGAACACCAACAACCTCGACAACGTCGTGTGGGTCACCAGCGCCTACCTGCTCGCGTACGCGGTGCCGCTGCTGATCACCGGGCGTCTCGGCGACCGGTTCGGCCCGAAGAACATCTACCTCATCGGGCTCACGATCTTCACCCTCGCCTCGCTGTGGTGCGGGCTGTCGGGCACGCTCGAGATGCTCATCATCGCCCGCGCCGTGCAGGGGATCGGCGCCGCGCTGATGACCCCGCAGACGATGGCGGTCATCACGCGCACCTTCCCGCCGAACCGCCGCGGCGCGGCGATGGGCCTGTGGGGCGCCACCGCCGGTGTCGCCACCCTCGTCGGACCGCTGGCCGGCGGCCTGCTGGTCGACGGCTTCGGGTGGGCGTGGATCTTCTTCATCAACATCCCCGTCGGCGTCATCGCCTTCGTGCTGGCGTGGATGCTGGTGCCCCAGCTCGAGACGCACCCGCACCGCTTCGACGTGCTCGGCGTGGTGCTCAGCGCCGTCGCGCTGTTCCTCATCGTGTTCGGGCTGCAGGAGGGCGAGAAGTACGCGTGGGCGCCCTGGGTGTGGGGAATGATCGTCGCCGGCGTCGCCGTGCTGGCGGTGTTCGTGTGGACCCAGGGACGCACGAAGAGCGAGCCGCTCGTCCCGCTCGACCTGTTCCGCGACCGCAACTTCTCGGTGTCGAACCTCGGGATCGCGATGGTGGGCTTCACCGTCACGAGCATGTCGCTGCCGCTGATGTTCTTCATCCAGCTCGCGCGCGGCCTCACCCCGACCGAGTCGGCCCTGCTGCTCATCCCGATGGCCCTGCTGTCGGGTGTGCTGGCCCCCTTCGCGGGACGCCTGCTCAACCGCACCGACCCCCGCGCCCTGCTCGTGCCGGGGCTGCTGATGGTCGCCGGATCGCTGTTCTGGTACTCCACCCTGATGAACGTGGACACCCCGATCTGGATGTTCCTGCTGCCCTCCGCCCTGATGGGCATCGGCAACGCCGGCATGTGGGGTCCGCTGGCGACCACCGCGACCCGCAACCTGCCGCCGCGGCAGGCCGGCGCCGGCGCCGGCATCTACAACACCACCCGCACCGTCGGGTCGGTGATCGGCTCGGCCGCGATCGCCGCGTTCATGCAGGGGCGCCTCCAGGCGAACCTGCCGGGCGCCTCGGACTCCTCGAGCGGCTTCGGCCAGGGCGCGCTCCCGCCGTTCGTGATCGACGGGTTCTCGACCGCCATGGCCCAGGCGATCCTGCTCCCGGCCGGCATCATGCTCGTCGGGGTGGTCGCGGTGCTGTTCCTGCGCCGGCCGAAGCCGCAGGCGAACGCCGACTGGCATGCCGCCGGTGCGCCGAAGGCCGCGGCCGACCCGCAGACCGCCGAGGCGTCCGGCGCCCGCTGACCCGGCGCGACACGACGAGGGGACGGATGCCGCGGCATCCGTCCCCTCGGGTCGTCTCAGCGGTCGGCGGGCTCCGCGGCGACGGGCGCCGGGTCGGCGGCCAGCTCGGCCGCCATGCGCGACTCGAACCGGCGCTGCCGGCGCTTGAGCCACATTCCGACGACCACGAACACCACGAGCAGTCCGTACGCGCTCGCCGCGAACGGGTGCATCACGAGCGACGTCAGGTCGCCCTGGCTCAGCTGCAGCGCCTTGCGGAGGTAGTCCTCGCCCATCGGGCCGAGGATCAGCCCGACCACGAGCGGTGCGACCGGGTAGCCGTAGCGGCGCATGTAGAAGCCCAGCACGCCGACCACGAGCAGGATCAGGATGTCGGCGGGCTGGAAGTTGACCGCATACGCCCCGAACGCCGCGAACGTCATGATGCCCGCGTACAGGTACGGCCGCGGGATCTGCAGCAGCTTGGCCCACATGCCCACGAGCGGCAGGTTCAGCACGATGAGGATCAGGTTGCCGATGTAGAGGCTCGCGATGAGCGCCCACACCAGCTGGGGCTGGTTCTCGAACAGCAGCGGGCCGGGCTGGATGCCGTACGACTGGAACGCCGACAGGATGATCGCGGCCGTCGCGGTGGTCGGCAGACCCAGTGTGAGCAGGGGCACCAGCACACCGGCGGCGGCGGCGTTGTTCGCCGCCTCCGGACCGGCGACGCCCTCGATCGCGCCGCGACCGAACTCCGCCTTGTGCTTCGACACCTTCTTCTCCGCCGCGTACGACAGGAAGGTCGCCACGTCGGCGCCGCCGGCGGGGATCGTGCCGATCGGGAAGCCGATCGCCGTACCCCGCAGCCAGGGCTTCCACGAGCGCCGCCAGTCGTCCTTGCTCATCCACTTGCGCCACGAGCCGGTCACCGGGATCACCGGGATGGCGCCGTGCCGCAGCCGGGTGGCGACGTAGAGCGTCTCGCCGACGGCGAAGAGTCCGACCGCCACCAGCACGACGTCGATCCCGTCCGCGAGCGGAGGAAGGCCCAGCGTGAAGCGCTGCTGCCCCGAGAGCACGTCGGTGCCCATGAGACCGATGAACAGGCCCACGCCGAGCGAGGCGAGTCCGCGCGACACCGACGAGCCGAGCAGGGCGCCGACCGTCACGAACGCGACCACGATCAGGGCGACGTAGTCGGCCGGGCTGAGCGACACCGCGAACGAGGCGATCGCGGGGGCAAGCAGCGTCAGCAGCACGGTGGCGATCGTTCCGGCGATGAAGGAGCCGATGGCCGCTGTCGCGAGCGCGGTGGCCCCGCGCCCGAGCTTCGCCATCTTGTTGCCTTCGATGGCGGTGATGATGGATGCCGATTCACCGGGTGTGTTCAGCAGGATCGACGTGGTCGACCCGCCGTACATCCCGCCGTAGTAGATGCCGGCGAACGTGATGAGCGCGGCGGTGGGGTCGAGCGTGTAGGTGAGGGGCAGCAGGAGCGCGACGGTCATCGCCGGGCCGATGCCCGGGAGCACGCCGACGGCGGTGCCGACGAACACGCCGAGGAACGCGAAGAGCAGGTAATCCCACCTCAACGCGGTGGAGAAGCCCTCCAGCAGCAGTTGCAGACTGTCCATGGGTGGTCGAGATCCTTCAGGGGAAGATGTAGCCGAGCCACGCCATGAGCGGGCCGCGGGGGAGGGAGAGGCCGAGCAGTTCGCCGAAGACGACGGCCACGACGAGGGCCACGACGACCCCGATGACGAAGCCCATCCACCAGCGCTTGGCGCCGAGCACCCAGGCCACGCCGCCGAACAGCAGCGCGGCGGCGGGGGCCCAGCCGACGTAGTCGACGATGAGCAGGTGCCCGACGACGATGGCGGAGATCTTCACCAGCGCCCACCAGTCGGTGCGCGCGTTCGGGTCGATGTCCTCCGACTCCTCGCCGGCGCCCAGGCGTCCGCGCAGCACGCCGATGAGCACGGCGGTTCCGGCGACCAGCAGCAGCACCGACACCACGATCGGGAAGACCGTGGGGCCGACGCGGTTGCCGACCGGCACCTTGATGCCGAACGAGCCGACCAGGGCGAAGACGCCGAGCGCGATCACGAGGCCGGCGAAGACGAGCTCGCCGACGCGGGAGCGACGGGGAGCGGTGCCCCCCTCCGCCGCAGCGGAGGAGGGCACCGCGGAAGGATCCGCAGTGGTCACGACACCAGCCCGATGGTCTTCAGGGTGGCGGTGACGTCGGTGATGTTGGTGTTGAGGAAGGTGGAGAACTCCTCACCCGCGAGGAACGCGTCGGCCCAGCCCTTGTCGGCGAGGGTCTTCTTCCAGGCGTCCGACGCGTGCAGCTCGGTGACGGCCTTCACCAGTCCGGCGCGCTCGGCGTCGCTGATGCCGCCCGGGGCGAGCAGCCCGCGCCAGTTCGTGAGGGTCACGTTGTAGCCCTCGTCCTTGATGGTCGGCGCGTCAGGGAGGATCTCGGAGGGGCCTTCGGAGCTGACCGCGAGGGCGCGCATCTGGCCCGCCTTGACGAACTCCGCGAACTCGCCGATGCCCGAGATGCCGACCTGGGCGTTGCCGCCGAGGAGCAGCGTGACCGCCTCGCCGCCGCCCGAGTTGGGCACGTAGTTGAGCTTGGAGGTGACATCCGACGACGACAGCCCCGCATCCGTGAGCAGCAGACCCGCGAGGATGTGGTCGGCGCCGCCGGCCGAGCCGCCGGTCACGGTGACCGACTGGCCGTCCTTCTTGATGGCCTCCACGACGTCCTTGAGGGTCTTGAACGGCGACGCCTCGGGCACGACGATCGCGAGCGCCTCCTCGGTGAGGCGCGCGATGGGGGTGGTGTCCTCCAGCCGCTTGGTGGCGGCATTGGTCTCGACGGCGCCGACCATGACGAGCCCGGTCACCATCAAGGTGTTCGGGTCGCGCTCGTTGGCGAGCTTGGCCAGGCCCACCGTGCCGCCGGCGCCGCCGACGTTCGTGACGGGCGCCGAGGTGACGATCTTCTGGTCGGTGAACACCTGGCTGACGGCACGACCGGTCTGGTCCCATCCTCCGCCGGGATCGGCGGGGACCATGATGCTGACCTTGTCGACCTTCGCCGCGGCCGTGGAGCCCGAGCCGGACGACGCCGGGGACGAACAGCTGACCAGGGCGAGCGCACCCGCCAGGACCACTGCTGTGATCGCGAACTTTCGCATTCCACTCCTCCTCGAGTGGCTCCGGGAAGCCCTGTTGCTCCCCGTAGAGCTGTGGCCTGTCACGTTAGGACCGCTCCCGCGGCCGATCGGGCTTCGGTAACTAATGGTCGCGACGACGGATGCCTGCGGCCCGGGCGTGCGGTCGCGCGGCTCTTACACTGGTGCGGTGACGCCGATGTCGCTGCGCGTGCAGCTCCTGCTGCTGCAGGCCGTGATCGTGTGCCTGGCGACCCTGGGCACAGGGGTGGTGGCCGCCTCCCTGCAGGCGCAGGCGATCCGCGACGCGTATCAGGACCGGATGGTCGCCGTGGCCCAGTCGGTCGCCCGGCTGCCCGCCATCCGCGACGCGATGGACGACGTCGACCCGGCCGCGGTGATCCAGCCCATCGCGGAGGTCGTCCGCGAGGCATCCGATGTCACCTATGTCGTCGTCACCGACGCGCAGGGCCTGCGCTACTCGCACCCCGACCCGGCCCGGATCGGGGAGCGCGTCTCGACCGACCCGTCGGTGCCGTTGTCGGGCGAGATCTACGTCGGCACGCAGACCGGAACCCTCGGGCAGTCGTGGCGGGTGAAGGTGCCGATCTACGCGCCCGACGACGTGAGCGTGATCGGCACCGTCTCGGTGGGCACGCTCGAATCGACGCTCACGAACGACTTCCTCAGCACGGTGCCGTGGCTGCTGCTGGCCGTGGTCGGGTCGGCCGTGGTGGGCGTGTTCGGCGCCGCGTGGGTCACCTCGATCGTGCGCCGGCGCATCTTCCGGCTCGAGCCGGCCGAGATCGCGACCCTCGTCGAGCAGCGCGAGACGATGCTGCACCGCATCGGCGAGGGCGTCATCACGGTCGACGAGTCGGGAGTGATCACGGTGGTCAACGACGCCGCGACCCGCCTGCTCGGAGTGCCCGAGGCGGAGTTGCTGGGCCGCCCCGCCGCCGAGGCCCTCGAACCGGCGCTCGTCGACGTGCTCGACCGCGGCGAGCCCGAGGGCTCGCTCGTCCTCGCCGGAGAGCGCGTGCTGATCGCGCGCAGCACCGGCACCACCGTCGACGGCGCCCGCGCCGCCGCTACCCTGCTCGTCCGCGATCACACGGAGCTGCACGCGGCGCTGCGCGACATGGACGGCGCCCAGTCGCTCACCGACGGTCTGCGCGCCCAGGCGCACGAGTTCGCCAACACGATGCACGTCGTGTCGGGGCTGCTCGAGCTCGACCTGCACGACGAGGCCCGCGAGTTCATCGCCGGCGCGGTTCCCGGCGGCGCGATGGGCTCGGGGACGACCCGCCCGCTGCTGGGCGAGTTCGAACTGTCCGCGCTGCTGGCGGTGAAGTCCGCGCAGGCTCGCGAACTGGGCATCGGGCTCGAGGTGCGAGACGAGGCCGGCCGGCACGAGCGGGCCGACGGGGAGTCCGACCACGACCTCGTCACGATCGTCGGCAACCTCGTCGACAACGCCATGGAGGCGTGCGCGCTCGGCGACCGCATCGTCGTGACGGCGGCCGCGGACGAGGCATCCGTCACCGTCGTCGTCGAGGACGACGGCCCCGGCGTGCCCGAGACGCTGCGCGAGCGCGTGTTCATCGAAGGGGTGAGCACGAAGGAGCCCGCCGCACCGTCGGGACCGCACCGCCGCGGAATCGGGTTGGCGCTCGTGCGGCGCGTGGTCGGACGACGCGGCGGGTCGGTCGCGCTCGACTCCTCGCCGCTCGGCGGGGCACGGTTCACGGTGCGGCTGCCGGTGCGGGCGGGGGTGCGCTCATGACCGCGACGCTGCGGGTCGTCGTGGTCGACGACGAGCCGTCGGTGGCGAAGCTGCACGTGCGGTTCCTCACCGCGCACCCGGCGTGCGAGGTGGTCGCCTCGGTCGGCACCGGGCCCGACGCGGTGGCCGCGATCCGGCAGCACCGGCCCGACCTCGTGCTGCTCGACCTGCACCTTCCGGGATTCTCGGGCATCGAGGTGCTGCGCACGGTGCGGGCCGCCGCCGGACCCCAGCCGGAGTTCATCGCCGTCACCGCCGCGCGCGACTTCGGCAGCGTCCGCGACGCGCGGCTCGCGGGCGTGCGGCACTATCTCGTGAAGCCGTTCTCGGCCAAGGACCTGCACGACCGCGTGGCCGAGATCGCCCGGGAGCTCGCCGAGGCGAGCGACGCCGGTGCGCTCGACCAGGGCCGCATCGACGACCTCATCCGCTGCGGTGCGAAGCCCCTGCCGAAGGGGCTCAGCGCGGAGACGCTGCGGAGCGTGCGCACCGCGCTCGCCGCCGCCCCCTGGTCATCGGCGTCGGAGCTCGGCGAACGCGTGGGCCTCTCGCGGGTCAGCTGTCGCCGCTACCTCGAGCACCTCGTGACCACGGGGGTCGCCGAGCGCCGCCTCGACTACGCCACGAGCGGCCGGCCCGGAACGCGCTTCGCGGCGCGGGAGTGACGACCCCGCGTGCGGCCGCGGAGGCGGATGCCGCAGCATCCGCGGGTCGCATCGCTCAGGCGAGGAGCGGGTCGGGCCTGCGGGCGCGGCCGCGCGCCACGACCATGCCGGCGACGAGGGCGATCATCACGATCGTGAGCACGAGCGAGACCCAGCCCGACCCGACGCCCACCCCGCCTTCGGCGACGGGCTTGCCGAGCCAGTCGGCGACGGAGGCGCCGAGCGGACGCGTGACGACGTAGGCGAACCAGAACGAGAACACCGCGTTCCAGCCGAGGAAGCGGTAGCCGAGCGCGGGCACGAGGATCAGCACCGCGAACGCCGCGATGCCGGGCAGGTAGCCGAGCCCGAGTCCGACGGCGGCGAGGTCGCCGAGCGCCGTGCCCATCGCGAAGGTCGCCACGACCGCCGCCCAGTAGAACAGCTCGCGGCGCGTGGTGGTGACCTCGTGCACCGAGAGGGTGCCCTCGGTGCGGCGCCAGAGGAGGAAGACCGCCGCGAGGACGAGGGCGTACAGCGGCGCCGAGACGGCGTAGGGCATGCCGAGCACGACATGCGTGACGTCGGCGGCCATCGTGCCGAAGACGCCGATCGCGGCGACCGCGAACCAGTACGCCACCGGCGAGTAGCGGCGCCGGCTCACCTGCAGCCAGAGAGCCACGACGAAGATCACGAAGCCCGCGATCACGGCGATCTCGGGTGCCATCGCGCGGATCGCGTAGTCCGACACGGCCTCGCCGAGCGCGGTCGAGACGCCCTTGGCGATCCAGAACGCGGCCGTCGGATCGGGCACGCGCGACGGCGCGGCGGTGGTGCTGGTGGCTCGGGTCACCCCGCGAGCCTGACTCCCGGTCTCTAAGAATCCGCTCAGACGGCGCTCACCCAGGGGCTGCCGGCGTGCAGGCGTGCACAATTCCGGTTGGACGCCGGCGCGCGGCGCGCGTCGGCCCGGAATAGCGCGGGGTGTGGGGCGAGGCGCGGACGGGTAACCGGAGTTGTGCGCAGCCCGCGGGGGTCGTCCGGGGCCGCGGGCAGCCTGCGGGTCCGCGTCAGTCGACGACGCGGGCGGCGATGTCCGTGCGGAACTGCCCGCCCTCGAGCGCGATCGCGTCCACCGCGCGGTAGGCGCGGTCGCGCGCCTCGGCGAAGTCCGCGCCGAGCGCGACCACGCTCAGCACCCGTCCGCCGGTGGCGACGAGCCCGTCGGCGCCGGTGGCCGTGGCGGCATGCGCGACGTGCACGCCGTCGACGGATGCCGCGGCATCCAGTCCGCTCAGCGGTCGCCCCGTGATCGGCTTCTCGGGATAGCCCTCGCTCGCCAGCACGACGGTCACGGCGGCGGTGTCGGAGAACGTCGGCGCGGCGGTGTCTTCGAGGGTTCCGGATGCCGCGGCCAGCAGCAGCTGCGACAGCGGCTCGACCAGCCGCGGCAGCACGACCTGCGTCTCGGGGTCGCCGAAGCGGGCGTTGAACTCGATCACCTTCACGCCGGCGTCGGTGACGATGAGGCCGGCGTAGAGCAGTCCGATGAACGGCGTGCCCTCGGCGTCGAGCCGTCGGATCACCGGCTCGGCGACGTCGCGGGTGACCTGGGCGACGAACTCGGCCTCGCCGCCGAAGCGCTCGGCCAGCCAGGGCAGCGGCGAGTACGCGCCCATGCCGCCGGTGTTGGGACCCTCGTCGCCGTCGCGCAGGCGCTTGAAGTCCTGCGCCGGGCTGAGCGCCCGCACGGTGTCGCCGTCGCTGAGGAAGAAGAGCGAGATCTCGGGGCCGGAGAGGAACTCCTCGACCAGCACCGGCCCCGACGGCAGGTAGGTCTCGGCGTGGGCGAGCGCCGCCTCGCGGTCGGCGGTGACGATCACGCCCTTGCCGGCGGCCAGGCCGTCGGCCTTCACGACGTGCGGGGCGCCGAGGTCGTCGAGCGCGGCGGCCACCTCGGCGCGCGTGCGGGCGCGCACGGCGCGACCGGTGGGGACCCCCGCGGCATCCATGATCCGCTTCGCGAACGTCTTCGAGCCCTCGAGCTGCGCGGCCGCCCTGCCCGGACCGAATACGGGGATGCCGTGCTCGCGGACCGCGTCGGCCACTCCGGCCACCAGCGGCGCCTCGGGGCCGATCACGACGAGGTCGATGTCGGCGGCGTTGGCGTACTCGGTGACGGCGCCGGGGTCGTTCGCGTCGAGGTCGACGAGGGTCGCGACCTCGGCGATGCCGGCGTTGCCGGGGGCCGCGAACAGCTCGTGCCCGGCCTCCTCGGACTGCAGCGAGAGGAGGATGGCGTGCTCGCGCGCGCCGGAGCCGAGGACCAGGATTCTCACCGGATCAGCCTACCGGCGGGCTTCCGCGGCGCCGGCGGGATGACGACCCGCTCGCCGATCGCGTCCTGGCTCGGTGCAGAACTCCACGGATTCCTCCGTCCCGCCCACCTCGCGGCGCGAGAAGCCGCGCGGACCCCCGATGCGCTGACGCGAATCCGTGGAGTTCTGCGCGCGGTGGCCCTGTCGGCGGGAACTCTGCGGTGGGAGAATCACCGCATGGCAGCCAGCCCCGGCGCTCCACCGCCTCCTTCGCCCGACGAGCACGTCGTCGACACCGAGGTCGTCGGTGTCGTCGTGCGGCGACGTCCCCGCTACGGTCGACTGCTGTGGGCGGGTGTGATCGCCGGACTGGTCGGCGCGGTGGCGATGACCGCGGCATCGGCGGCAGCCGACAGCGCGGGCGGACGCTTCTCCAGTGGGCTGTCGGGCACCATCTGGGTGTTCGGCGTCTACGCCGTGGTGTTCGTCGGGGCGGGCTTGTTGCTGTCCGGAGTGCTCGCCCTCGCCCTCGGGCCCGCTGCGCGCAGTCGCCGGATCGGGCCGGCTCGCCACGACATCACTCTCGTCCACGACCTCCGTGCCCCCGTCGACGACGTCGTGCCGCGCTGGGCGGTGCAGGCCGACGACCTCGCCCCCGCGCCCCCGCGCCCACGCCGAGACGAGATGCCCTCCTCGCGCGGCCGCCCCGACGACCCGGCGTAGCGTGGGGGCATGCCCCGTCGCATCGACACCCCCGAGGGTCGCGCCGCCCTCGCGGCCGTCGACGCCGCCCGTTCCGCCGACGCGGCGCCCGCGCGCACCGACCTCGCCACGGCCGTGCGCTACCTCCTGCAGCTCCTCGCCGAGAAGGCGCCCGGGCATGCGGTCGAGGTGCGCGTGCCGCCGTTCGGCGCGGTGCAGGTGATCGAAGGCCCTCGGCACACCCGCGGAACCCCGCCGAACGTGGTCGAGACCGACGCCGCCACCTGGATCGCGCTGGCGACCGGGGCGGAGCAGTGGGCGGATGCCGCGGCATCCGGTCGTGTCCTCGCCTCGGGCGTGCGCGCCGACCTCACTCCCGTCCTGCCGCTGCGCCCCTGACCGTACTCACCCCCGGCGCGGCCGCCCGGCGCGGATGAGACAATGGAGGCATGCCCGAACCGGAGGATGCCCCGCACCCCGTGGTCGACGACCAGGTCGTGACCGTGCGCGTGCGGCGTGCGCCGAAGTTCGCCGTCTTCCTCGTGCTCGGCGCCGCCCTCGGTCTGCTGGTCGCGCTGATCCTCACGTTCGCGTTCCACGGCACCGACGACAAGAGCCCGAACACGGGTCTCGTCTACACGTCGATGCAGGTGTTCGGCTTCGTCGCGCTCGTCTGCATCGCGGCCGGGGTGCTGCTCGGGGGCGCCGTGGCCCTGATCCTCGATCGCACCGTCGGCCGCCGCACCCGCGAGGTCGCCGCCGATCTCGAGACCACGCGCCTGCCCGACTGACTCCCGGCTACGCCAGTTCGGCGATGATCGGGTGGATCGCGGCGTCGAAGGCGACGATGTCCCCCCGCAACCCGTCGGTCACCGCGATCGTGAGCGACCCGATCCACCACACGCCGCGCTGGGCGAGGGGCAGCACCTGCACGTTCAGCTCGAACGAGTGCGCCCGGCGGCCCACCTGCCGTTCGTGCTCGGCGATCGCGCTCGCATAGGCGCGGTACGAGACGCCCGGCTTGGCCGAGGCATCCTTCGCGTACCGCGAATGCGCCGACTGCGAGTACGCCAGCGCCTCGGCGGCGTGGGGCACGATCGCCCGTCGGAGCACGTCGAACCCGGTGGTCGGCAGCGCGACCAGGGTCTCGAAGGCGTCGACCAGCTCGAGGGGGACGGGCGACGGATGCGCCTGCGGCTCGACGGTCATCGCCCAGTACTCGCGCCACTGCCGTTCGAGCAGCGCCTGCTCCTCCTCGGTGCGCACGGGCACCTCGTACGACGGGATGCCGCGCAGCTGCGGGAGCTCGTCGGGGGACCGGATGCCGAGCACCTGGCGCAGGTGAAGCGCGAGGAGCACGGGCTGTGCCGCGTCCTCGCGGATCACCCATTCCGGTGCCCCAGCGCCGACCATGCGCCCATGGTACCCGCGGGCACCGCGGATGGTCGGTCCCCGCGCCGCCCACCGGGGCCCCGCGGCATCCGGGCCCCGAGCCCGCCGGTAGGATCGACAGGTGGCTGAAGCCCCCACCCCTGATCCCTATGCCGCCGCCGGCGTCGACACCGCCGCGGGCGACCTCGCTGTCGAGCTGATGAAGTCGGCCGTGCGCCGCACGCACGGCCCCGAGGTGCTCGGCGGGGTCGGCGGATTCGCCGGACTGTTCGACGCCTCCGCCCTCAAGGCCTACGACACCCCGCTGCTGGCGACCAGCACCGACGGCGTGGGCACGAAGGTCGCGATCGCCCAGGCCATCGACAAGCACGACACGATCGGCCTCGACCTCGTCGGCATGGTCGTCGACGACATCGTCGTGGTGGGCGCCAAGCCCCTCTTCATGACCGACTACATCGCGTGCGGCAAAGTGCACCCGCAGCGCATCGCCGACATCGTCGGCGGCATCGCCCGCGGCGCGCACGAGACCGGCACCGCGCTCGTCGGCGGCGAGACCGCAGAGCACCCGGGCCTCCTCGGCCTGAACGACTACGACGTGGCCGGCGCGGCCACGGGGGTGGTCGAGGCATCCGCGGTCCTCGGTGCCGACCGCGTGCGCGACGGCGACGTCGTGCTGGCGCTCGCCTCGAGCGGACTGCACTCCAACGGCTACTCCCTCGTGCGCCACATCGTCGCCGGCGCGGGGATCTCCTACGGCGACAACGCCGCAGACTTCGGCACCACGTGGGGCGAGGCGCTCCTCGAACCCACGCGGCTCTACACGGCGCCGCTGCTGCGACTGCTCGACGCCGTTCCCGGCGCCGTGCACGCGCTCAGCCACGTCACCGGCGGTGGTATCGCGGCCAACCTCGCCCGCGTGCTCCCTCCCGGCTCGTGGGTCGACGTCGACCGCGCCGCGTGGTCGCCGTCCCCGGTCTTCCGTGTGCTCGCCGACATCGGCGACCTCGCCCTGGAGAGCACCGAGGGCACGTGGAACCTCGGCATCGGATTCCTCGCGGTCGTCGCAGCGGATCGAGCGGATGCCGCGACCACGGCGCTCGTCGCGGAGGGCATCGACTCCTGGCAGGTGGGCGTGGTCTCCACGTCGGCGCGTCCCGAGGGCGACTACGAGCAGGGTGCCAAGGGTGTCGACGGCGGCGCCGTCCGGCTCGTCGGAACGTACGCAGGAGCGAAGTAAGACCATATGTGCGGAATCGTCGGCATGGTGGGCCAGGGGTCCGTCAACCAGGAGATCTACGACGCGCTGCTCCTCCTCCAGCACCGTGGGCAGGACTCGACCGGCATCGCCACCGCCGAGTCCAGCGGCGTCTTCCACATCGCCAAGCAGAAGGGGCAGGTGCGTGAGGCTTTCCGCACCCGGGACATGCGCGCGCTCCTGGGCGAGATCGGCCTCGGCCACGTGCGGTACGCCACGAAGGGGACCGCGTCGAGCGAGGAGGAGGCGCAGCCGTTCTACGTCAACGCCCCCTACGGCATCGTGCTCGTGCACAACGGCAATCTCACCAACACCCGCGAGCTCACCGACGAGCTGTTCCACAAGGACCGCCGCCACCTCAACACGAGCTCCGACACCGAGCTGCTGGTGAACATCCTCGGCTCCGAGCTGCAGTCCGAGATGGCCGGCGTCGAGCTCGACCCCGAGCAGGTCTTCGCCGCGGTCTCGCGCGTGCACGAGCGGGTCGAGGGGTCGTACGCCGCGATCGCCCTGATCGCCGGCTACGGCCTGCTCGCCTTCCGCGACCCGTTCGGCATCCGTCCCCTCATCCTCGGCACGCGCCCGTCGGCGAACGTCCCGGGCGGCTACGAGTGGGTCGTGGCATCCGAGTCCCTCGTGCTCGAGAACGCCGGCTTCGAGGTCGTGCGCGACGTGCTGCCGGGCGAGGCGGTCTTCATCGACCTGCAGGGTCACCTGCGCACGCGTCAGTGCGCCGCGAGCCCGGTGCTCGCGCCGTGCTCCTTCGAGTACGTCTACCTCGCCCGCCCCGACTCGATCATGAACGGCATCTCGGTGTACGAGACGCGCCTGCGCATGG